>NZ_DASZWC010000018.1:0-22429 GCF_035546795.1 Amycolatopsis sp. | reverse complement strand
GATGGACATCGCCTCGCACGGCGGGATCCCGCTGGAGATCATCCAGCGCTACATCAACTTCCACTACAGCGTCTCGCTCGACCTGTTCGGCAGCGAGACCTCCACCAACGCCGCGAACTACTACACCGCCGGGCTCAAGGGGCGCTGGATGGAGCCGCGCCGCAAGGACGACCACCAGCTGACCGATGACGCCGCCGAGCTGCCGCGCCCGCGCGAGGACGGCACCTGGGACAGCGAGGAGATGCAGAAGATCCTGCTGCTCAACCTCGATCTGCGCGGTGAATACATCGCGGACTGTCAGTCGGGTGTGAAGAGGTGGAACCGCATCCTCGCGGACAACGACATCTCGTTCACCTTCGCCCTGCCGCACCCTGGATTCAACCGGCACGTCGGCATAAACTCCGGCCACCACATCACGCCGGACGGGACCATCGTGGACGAGCAGACCTGGCAGCGCGGGCAGGCCAACTGGCTGCCGACGGCGGAGGATCTCGCGTTCGTCCGTTCGCTGATGCGCCCGGTGTACGAGCGGGGCAAGATCGCGAGCTGGGTGGCCCCGCCGCGGCAGGGGATCAACGGCAAGCCGTTCGACTACGAATACGTATACCTATAGGAGCTTTGTGTAAGCGGCGGAGCCGCTTGCGGTGGGGCTGGCAGTTTGCACCGCCGCAGGTCTCAGGCGGCTTCTCGCGAGGACAGCGCTGACGTGGTGAATTGGCATTCATGAGGAGGCGATCCCGGAGTGAGAAGGCGTCTGAGGTTCTGCTACCCGCACCGGCTCGCAAGCCGCCGACAAGTGAGTCTTTAGGAGCGTGCGATGGTCGGGTTCAATGCGGTGGATTACCTGCTCGACCGGCATGTCAGGGACGGCAACGGGGCCCGGGTCGCGGTGCGCGCGCCCGGCCGCACGCTGACCTACGCCGAGCTGGCGGACGAGGTGCACCGGGTCGCCGGCGGGTTCCGCCGGATCGGGGTGCGCCCGGAGGAACGGGTGATGCTGTGCATGGTGGACGGCGTGGAGATGCTCACCGCCGTCCTCGGCGCGATGGCCGCCGGCGCGGTGCCGGTGCCCGTTTCCACGATGGTGACGGGGCCGGAGCTGGGCAAGGTGCTGGCGGATTCGCGCGCCCGCGTGCTCTGCGTCTCGGCCGAGTTCTCGGCGGCGGCGCAGGAGGCGATCGCGCTGGCGCCCGAGGTGACCGACGTGGTGCTCGACCGCGCCGATCCCGGTGACTTTCCCGCCGTGGCAACGCATGGCTGGCCGGAACTGTCCATTTCGGACCCGATCCCGTCGTATGCGACCTGGGAGGACTCGCCCGCGCTGTGGTTGTACACCTCGGGCACAACCGGCGAGCCCAAGGGTGCGATGCACCGGCACGCGAGCATCCGCGCGGTGTGTGAGACCTACGGCAGCCAGGTACTGGGGATTCGCGGCGAGGACAGCTGTTTCTCCGTGGCGAAGCTGTTTTTCGCCTACGGCATAGGGAATTCGCTGTTCTTTCCGTTCTCGGTCGGCGCGACGACGGTGCTCGAGCCCGCCAAGCCCAGCCCGCGGCTGATCTCGGACCGGGTGCGCACCGAGCGGCCTTCGTTGTTCTTCGCGGTGCCCACGTTCTACTCGGCACTGCTCGCGAGCGACATTCCGGACGACACGTTTTTGTCCGTGCGCCAGGCGGTTTCGGCCGGAGAGCCGTTGCCGGGAGTGCTGTTCGAACGGTTCCGCGCGAGGTTCGGGGTGGAGATCCTCGACGGCATCGGCTCGACGGAGGCACTGCACATCTTCCTGTCGAACCGGCCCGGCGCGGTGGTGCCGGGTACCACCGGGACAGCGGTGCCCGGGTACGACGTCGAAATCCGGGACACGACCGGGGTGCCCATCGAGGGCACTGGCGAGCCGGGCGAGTTGTTCGTGCGCGGGCCGTCCACCGCGTTCGGCTACTGGAGCCGGTACGAAACCTCGAAGCGCGTGTTCCAGGGAGACTGGCTGCGCACGGGCGACAGCTACGTGCGTAACGCCGATGGCACCTATACTTGTCTCGGCAGGTTCAACGACATGCTGAAGGCCGGCGGCATTTGGGTGTCACCGTCCGAAGTGGAGCAGAGACTGTTGCAGCATCCGGATGTGGCGGAGGTGGCCGTGGTCGCGGCCCCGGACGAGGACGGGATCGACAAGCCGGTCGCCTGCGTGGTGCCTGCCGCGGGCCGGGAGCTGGATTCGGCGGCGCTCATCGAGTTCTGCCGCGAGGGCCTGGCCGCGTTCAAACGCCCGCGCGCCGTGGTCGGGGTGTCGGAGCTGCCGAAGACGGCCACCGGCAAGATCCGCCGCAACGTGATCCGGGAACAGGTTCGCGACGCGTTGCGCCCGGGGGCGCTCGCGTGATCGATGGCAGGACGGTGGTGGACGCGCATGTCCACGTCCCGCGGCTGAGCACGTTGAAGCCTGCCTGGCTCGAGTGGGCCGAGCAGTTCTCCGGCCCGCACGACTGGCGTTCGGCCTATGACGAAAACGGCGACCCGGTACCGTCCCGTTTGGACAGTCTACTGGAGTCGGAAGGCGTCGACCGGGCGCTGCTGTTCTGTGAGTACAGCCCGCGTGCCACCGGCATCCAGCCGATCGAGGACAACCTGCCGTTGGTGCGGCACAACCCGGAGCGCTTCCGGCTGGTGGCCAACGTCAATCCGTACCTGCATCATCCGGTCGCGGCCGAAGTGGAGCGGCAGCTTGATCTCGGCGCGGTGGCGCTCAAGATCCATCCGGTGCACGGCGCCTTTTCGCCCGCCGACAAGGAGTTGTACGCCGCGTACCAAGTGTGCGCCGATCGGGGTGTGCCGGTGATCCTGCACTCGGGCACGAGCAGTTTTCCCGGCGCGCGGGCCAGTATGGGAAACCCGGAGCTGCTGTCCGATGTGGTCGAGGACTTCCCGGGCGTGAACTTCGTCTTCGCACACGGCGGCCGCGGCTGGTGGTACGACGTGGCCGCATTTTTGGCACTGGCAAAGGAAAATGTCTGGCTGGACCTGGCGGGCCTGCCGCCGAAGAAGCTTCCGGACTACTACGCGCGTTTCGACCTGAGGCGGTTGGCGGGGAAGCTCATCTTCGGCACCGACTGGCCAGGAGTTCCCGGCGCGAGCCGGAATGTGCGCGCGCTGACCGAACTCGGCCTGCCGGACGACGTGCTGACCGATGTGCTGTCCGGCAACGCCGGGAAACTCTTTCCAGGACTGGACGTTTAGCGATCTGTGTTCACTTCGCCGGCTGGTGCAGGCAGAGGGTGTTTCCCTCGCTGTCGGTGAACCACGCGGCCTTTTCGCCTTCCATCGTGGCGATGTGGCCGACGGTGCGCAGTTCGTCGGAGTCGAAGTCCTGGAACCGGACTCCGCGCCCCTCCAGCTCACCGATCTCCGCGGCGATGTCGGCGACCTCGAAGCTCAGCGCGGTGTTCTCGCTGGGTGTGGTGTTCGGCAGCACCCGCAGCCCGATGGCACCACCGCCGCCGACCTCGAAGTAGTGCGTGCCGTCCGGGCTGCTGGCGACTTCGTGCAGCCCCAGTGCTTCGGTGTAGAAGCGCTGGGCGCGGCTGCCGTCCTGCACCGGAAGCATGGTGACCACAGTGGACTTGGTGAGCATGTCGGCCTCCTCGCGGGCCAGGCGCCGCGACCCGTCGCGACGCGACCTGCCCATCGTGCGCCCGGTTCCCGCCCGGAGGCAATCATTACCGGCCGTTCACTTCCCGCAGTGTGCGCATGGCTGCAGCGAGTGCTTCGGAGGCCTCGGGCCCAAGCGGTTCGAGCACGCGGCGGCGCAGGATTTCAGCACCCGCTTGACGGGCCTTCTCCGCGACCTCCCGGCCGTGTTCGGTGAGGCAGGCGTACGTCACCCGGCGGTCGTTCGGATTGGGCAGCCGGCAGATCAGGTCGGCGGCGACCATCCGGTCGGCGACCTTGGTGAACCCACCGCTGGAGAGAGCGGCTTCACCCGCGAGGCGGGTCATCGGCATCTGGTGGCCGGGGGTGCGCACGAGCCGGAGCAGGATGTCGAACGACGCCGGGGCCAGGCCGAACCGCTCGGCGATCTCGCCCATCAGCTTGTCCTGGGTGGCCAGGTACCCCTCGATCACCAGGCCCCACCACGTCACGATCTCGTCGTCATCCGCCACGCCACCAGTATAAGCACTGTTCTCTTGCCGGAATATATCTTGCCAGCGAGAGGTTTACCGGTCAGCTCGAACCCAGAGGAGGACTTCGATGTCCATCAACACGACTGGCCTGCACCACGTCACGGCCGTCGGTGGCGAACCGCAGCGCAACGCCGAGTTCTACGTGCGCACGCTCGGCCTCCGGCTGGTGAAGAGGACGGTCAACTTCGACGACCCTGGCAGCTATCACCTCTACTACGGCGACGAGTCCGGCAAGCCGGGCACCCTGATGACCTTCTTCCCACGGCCCGACGCCCCGGCGGGCAGACGCGGCACCGGGCAGGCCACCACCACGTCGTTCTCGGTGCCGGCGAACTCGATCGGCTGGTGGCGGGACCATCTCGCCGAAACCGGCGTGACCACCGGCCGGATCGCGAACCGGGACAGCGAGGACGTGCTCACCTTCGACGATCCCGACGGCCTGCAGCTCGCGCTCGTCGCGCATCCGCAAGGCGATCCGCGTGACCCGTGGGACAACGGGCACGTTCCGGCCGAGCACGCCATCCGCGGGCTGCACTCGGTGACGCTGTCCGTCGCCGAGGAAGAGCCGACCGCCGAGATGTTCGGCGACCTCGGCCTCACGTTCGTCGGCCAGGATTCCAACCGGCTCCGGTTCAGTGCCGGTGCAGGTGGTCCCGGCGCGATCGTGGACGTGCTGGTCACCCCCGGCGTGGCACGCGGGCTGGTCTCGACGGGCACCGTGCACCATGTCGCGTGGCGGGCGCCGGACGAGGAGACCCAGGCGAACTGGCGCGCGGAGCTGGTGGACGCCGGGGTCAAGGTGACGTCCATTTTGGACCGTCAGTACTTCCGGTCGATCTACTTCCGCGAACCGGGCGGCACCTTGCTGGAGGTGGCGACCGACCAGCCGGGCTTCGCGATCGACGAACCGCTGCTCGAACTCGGCCGCGCGCTGAAGCTCCCGCCGTGGCTGGAGCCCGACCGCGAGCAGATCGAGCGCACCCTGCCGAAGCTGAACCTGCCCAGCGAGAACAATCCGGAACTGGTCTGAGCGGACCGGGCCTGCAGTCGCCGCCGGCCGGTTCGGCCGTGGTGCGTCATGGAACGACGTCCGCGACCAGCCGGAAACCACCGGGTCACTCCGGCGCCGGGGCCCTGGCCGACCATTCGGTCAGTTTCTCCCGGCAGGCGCGGGCGGCCTGTGAAGAGCGGCCCTTCCGCCGGATCAGCCATACCTCGCGGCGCAAGGGCGGGTTCAGCGAGCACACGGCATCCCCGGCGAGCGAACGCGGCATCAGCGCCACGCCAAGTCCGTGCCGCACCAGCTCGCCGATCTCATCGTGATCCACCCGGGGGACTGGCCGGGCGACGTGGCCGAGTTCCTCGTCACCGCCGCGCGACCGGCCGACATTCGCCGGGTCTTCGTCGGCGGGCGACAATTGACCGCATGAGCGCGCTGGACCGGTGGGCGGAGCAACTCGCGGGCTGGGCCATTCCCGAGCACATCCTCGAGGCCGCACCGGAGTCGCCGTTCGCCTTGCCGCGCAACGTGTTCGTGCGCCGCGCCGATCGCCAGCTCGGCGGGCCGCGCACGCCGACGCATCACGCGGTGCTCGCCGGGCTGGACGGCGGCGGCACCCTGCTCGACATCGGCGCCGGTGCCGGGGCGGCGAGCCTCCCGTGCGCCGAGGCGATCACCCACGTCACGTCGGTCGACACGAATCTGCTCCCCGAGTTCGCGGACCGCGCCGAGTCGCTCGGCCTGCCACACCGCACGGTGGACGGGCACTGGCCGCAAGCCGCGGAACAGGTCGGATCCGTGGACGTCGCGGTCTGCGCCAATGTGCTTTACAACGTCGCCGACCTGGCGCCGTTCGTGCGGGCGCTGCACGAGCGCACCCGGCGCCGAATCGTCGTGGAGATCAACGCTGCACATCCGATGACCGGGATGAACCCGCTCTGGCAGCGCTTTCACGACCTCCGCCGCCCCGATGGGCCGACCGCGGACGACGCCGTCGCCGCGCTGCGCGAACTCGGTGTCCAGCCCGAAATCGTGCGCTGGCAGAAGAAAGCCGTGCCCACGCCGTTCCCGGAACTGGTCGAGACAACGCGCAAACGGCTATGCCTTGGCGCGGACCGGAGCGCCGAAGTCGCCGGGGCGCTGCGTGGCACGACTCCCGGTATCCGGCACATGACGACACTCGTCTGGTCACCCGAACGGACGCGCTGACAAGCGGAAACGCGGTTCGCGGACGAGAATGGCGCAATGACGCACGCGCAGGAAAGCGAACCGCACGAGGCCCCGCGCCCGGCACCGGCGGCCGCGCGGCCCGCCCACATCAAGCGAACCAGGGTCAGCGGCACCTGGGTTGCCGTGATCGTCGCTTTGGTCCTGCTGGTTTTTCTGCTCATCTTCATCCTGCAGAACCTGGAAGACACCACGATCACCTTCCTCTGGGGCAGCGGCAGCATGCCGCTCGCGCTGGCCATGTTGTTCTCCGCCATCGGCGGGGCGGCGCTCGTCGCGCTGGTCGGCGCGGCCCGGATCATGCAGCTACGGAAGGCGACAAAGCGTGCCCGACGATCACCCCAGTGAGTGAATTAACCTGGTCCGGTTTTCCGCTCGGTCGATACCTGCCCACTCGAAGGGGTCCGAGCGTTGCGGAAGATCATGACTACCGTCCTGGCCGTCGCCGCGGTGGTGGGCGCGACACTGCCGGCGGCCTCGCCCGCGCAAGCCGTCGCGAAGGGCGAAGCCGCCGCCACCGGCCAGTTCCCGTACTCGGTGAAACTGACCATGACCGACATCCCGAACGCGGACGGCACCACCTACGACAGCGCCTGCTCGGCAGGGCTGATCAGTCCACAGTGGATTATCACGGCCGGGCACTGTTTCCATGACACGGCAAGGAATCCGGTCAGCGGACCGGTTCCGTACAAGACCGTCGCCACGCTCGGCAAGGCCGACGTCGCCGACACCTCGGGCGAGGAAGTCGACGTGGTCGAGGTCCGCCAGGCCGGCACCGACGACATCGCGCCGGCGAAGCTCGCCAAGCCGGTCGAAGGCCTGGAAACGCTGCGGATTCCCGATGGCGCGCCGACTGCCGGTGAGCAGCTCGTGCTGGCAGGCTGGGGTGCGCGGAACTCCACCGACGTGACGCCGTCCACGCACCTGTACTACGGCAAGGTCGCGGTGAGCAGCGTCGCCGACACCACCGCGGGCGTGCAGGGAGTCTGGCCGGCGGCCGACACCAGTGCCTGCACCTACGACTCCGGCGCGCCGTACTTCTCGCTGGACGACAGCGGAAACGCGACGATCGCCGGAGTGGAAAGCGACGGCCCCGACTGCCCGCACACCACCTCGGAGACCGTCGGCCGGGTGGACGTCGTCGCCGACTGGATCGGCGAGGAGCTCGGTTACTGATCCGACCGGAAGTAGGCGGACACTCATCCGCCGATCTGTTTGTAAAGAGCTGTTTCCGCCGTGGCTGTAGTCGGATCGGTAACGACCGGCACAGTAGCATCTGGGCGTGACCAGCGAAGACCTTCCCGCGATCCCACAAGCCGAAGACGAGAACCTGCTCCGCCGGGCGGGGCGGTTCGCCGGCTGGGCGGCGCGCACCGGCGTCGGCCTGACCAGACGGCTGCCCGGAGTCGACTTCGCCGGCGAGGGGTTGCGCCACGTCGAGCGGCAGGTGTTCGCCGGCCTGCGGAAACGCCTGGACGAGGTGGATGACCCGTATGTGGTCGCGCTCAGCGCCGCCTCGGCCGGCCATGAGCACAACGGCAACAACAACGGCTCCCCGGCCCAGCTCGTGCTCGCCGAGGAGCCGTTGCGCACCGCCATGCGGGAGCTGCTGGACCGGTCGATCGGTTTCGACCAGGAACGCGCGCGCGAATACCTGTACGCCACCGTGCTGCGCCGGCTTACTCCGGATGAGGCGCGAATCATCGCGGTGCTGGCCCACGGTGACCCTTTTCCGGCGGCGGATGTCGTGACGCGGGGAAATCGAATTCTGTTGCGCAACGCCTCGACCGTGGGAAATGCGGCCGGCGTGACGCTGCTCGACGAAGTGCCGAGCTATCTGACCAGGCTCGCCCGGCTCGGCCTGGTGGACATCACCGACGACGATCCGGCGCTGGCCGCGCAGCACGAGATCCTGGCGACCGACGAGCTGGTCCGCGCGACGATGGCGAGCGCGAAGCGGACCAGGCTGCTTCGTCACACTGTGCGCTTGTCCCGCTTCGGTGCGCGGTTCTGGTCGGCCTGTGATCCCGCCCGGCGGAGTCGCGCCGAGTGAGCCCTGCCACTAGCGTGTAACGAAATCGGAGACTTCGACGGTTGACGTGACAGCGTGCGTGACCGCCGCGGGCGGCAAGTGCTGGGCCTATAGCACATCTCCGCTATAAATGGTACATTTTTGTTGCTATTGTCACACGTGTTTCCTCGTCGTTGCAGGTAGTTAGCCTGCGCGTCGCGTCTTGCGCTGAACGGGCTAACTAACTCTGTTAGCTTGTTTTGACATGTCCGGAAAGCACTTGATCGAATCTCCGACCAAGGCCGACGGCAAGGCGCTGTGGCGAATAGCACGGGATTCACAGAAGCTGGATCTCAACACGCCATATGCGTATTTGTTGTGGTGCCGCGATTTCGCCGAAACCTCCGTTGTGGCCAAAGTGGACGGTGCAGCGGTCGGTTTTGTGATGGCGTACCGTAGACCGCAGGCGCCCGACACGGCGCTGGTGTGGCAGGTGGCCGTAGACGCATCGCAGCGTGGACAAGGCCTGGCCGGGGCACTGCTGGACGAGTTGTTCACTCGTCTGGTGCGCCAGGGTGTCCGCTACCTGGAGAGCACGATCACACCGGACAACAAAGCCTCGATCAGATTGTTCGCGTCGTTCGGCGAGCGTTGGGGCGCGCGCGTCGAACAGACGCCGCTGTTCGCCGCCGCCGATTTTCCGGACACCGGCGAACGACACGAGCAAGAGGACCTCTACCGTATCGGTCCGCTTACTCTCCGATAAAACGGAATAGCGCGGCCGATAAGGAAATTCGGGAGTTGAAAAAAACCAGTGAGCATCTTCGAAAAGCTGGAATCCGAAGTTCGCAGCTACAGCCGTGGCTGGCCGGTCGTGTTCGACCGCGCCGTGGGCAGTCACCTGTACGCCGAGGACGGCACCCCCTACCTTGACTTCTTCGCCGGCGCAGGTGCGCTCAACTACGGGCACAACAACCCGATCCTCAAGCAGGCTCTCCTCGACTACATCTCTCGCGACGGCGTCACGCACGCGCTGGACATGTTCACGGTGGCGAAGCGGGACCTGCTGGAGACGCTCGAGGACAAGATCCTCAAGCCACGCGAGCTGGAGTACAAGGTCGTCTTCCCCGGTCCCGGCGGCGCCAACGCCGTCGAGGCCGCGCTGAAGCTGGCGCGCAAGGTGACCGGCAAGGAATCGGTCATCAACTTCACCAACGCGTTCCACGGCATGACGCTGGGCGCGCTTTCGGTGACGGGTAACTCGATGAAGCGCAGCGGCGCGGGTATCCCGCTCGTGCACGCCACGCCGATGCCCTACGACCAGTACTTCGACGGCGCGTACCCGGACTTCCTGTACTTCGAGCGGCTGCTCGACGACTCGGGTAGTGGGCTGAACGCGCCCGCCGCCGTGATCGTGGAAACCGTGCAGGGCGAGGGCGGCATCAACGCGGCCGGGATGGAATGGCTGCGCGGGCTGTCGGACCTGTGCCGCAGGCACAACATCCTGCTGATCGTCGACGACGTGCAGATGGGCTGCGGCCGGACCGGCCCGTTCTTCAGCTTCGAGGACGCCGGGATCTACCCGGACATGGTCTGCCTGTCGAAGTCGATCGGCGGCTACGGCCTGCCGCTCGCGCTGACCCTGATCAAGCCGGAGCTGGACGTCTGGGAGCCGGGCGAGCACAACGGCACGTTCCGCGGGATCAACCCGGCGTTCGTCACCGCCAGCGAGGCGCTGCGCGCCTACTGGAGCGACGACGAACTGGAGAAGTCCACGCGCGCCAAGGGCGAGCGGATCGGCGCGGCGCTGCAGGGCATCGCCGAGTCCTACCCCGAGGCCGGGCTCACCGCGAAGGGCCGCGGTTTCGCCCGCGGGCTGGAGTTCGAAAGCGGCGAGGTCGCGGGCAAGGTGTGCGCCGCCGCGTTCGAGCGCGGGCTGCTGATGGAGACCTCCGGCCCGGACAGCGAGGTGGCCAAGCTGCTGCCGCCGTTGACGCTGACCGACGCCGAAGTGGGCGAAGGCCTCGAGATCATCGATGCCGCCGTGAAATCCGTACTGAGCAAGTAAAGGGAGAGAGTTTTGATCGTCCGTACCCTCGACGAGATCACCGACACCGACGCTGATGTCAAGACGCCGAACTGGCGCAGCAAGCGGATCGTCCTGGCGAAGGAGAAGGTCGGTTTCTCCGTGCACGAGACCACGCTTTACGCGGGGACCGTGAACGATTTCTGGTACGCGAACCACATCGAGGCCGTCTTCGTTTTCGAGGGTGAGGGCGAGGTCGAGGACAAGGCCACCGGCGAGGTGCATCAGCTCCGGCCGGGCTCGCTCTACCTGCTCAACGACCACGACAAGCACCAGGTCCGGCCGAAGACCGACATGCGCACGGTGTGTGTCTTCAACCCGCCGGTCACCGGCC
Source organism: Amycolatopsis sp. (assembly GCF_035546795.1). Taxonomy (GTDB): domain Bacteria; phylum Actinomycetota; class Actinomycetes; order Mycobacteriales; family Pseudonocardiaceae; genus Amycolatopsis_E. The sequence goes on along the minus strand of NZ_DASZWC010000018.1, from coordinate 11,593 downwards.
GCGAGGTGCACGACGAGCACGGGGTCTACCCGCTCGTCACCGAGGAATGACTCCGGGCTGACGTCCGAGAACTCCCACCACATCAAAACAGAGGGGCAGCCAAAGAGGAGGCGAACCGATTTGACGATCATGGACACCGGCGTCGAGGACGTTTACCCGACCCGGGTCACCGGTACCGCGGAGCCGTTCGACCGGCTCGATCCGACCGTCTGGGGCGCGGAAAGCGACGGTCCGGAGGACGCGGCGACGCTCGCCGCGCACGAGGCCAAGGGCTACCACATCGTCGAGGGGCTGCTGTCCCCGGCCGAGGTGCAGGCCTACTGGCAGGAGTTGGTCCGGCTCTCCGGCGACGAGGAGCTCAAGGCCGACGAGCGGGTGATCACCGAGAAGAAGAGCGGCGAGGTCCGCTCGATCTTCGAGGTGCACCGGATCAGCGCCCTGATCAACGAGCTCGTCCGTGATCCGCGCATCCTCGATCGCGCCCGTCAGCTCCTCGGCTCGGAGGTCTACGTCCACCAGAGCCGGGTGAACTACATGCCCGGCTTCCGTGGCAGCGGGTTCTACTGGCACTCCGACTTCGAGACCTGGCACGCCGAGGACGGCATGCCGAGGCCGCGGGCGGTGAGCTGCTCGATCGCGCTGACCGACAACTATCCGTTCAACGGCGGGTTGATGATCATGCCGGGATCGCAGCGCACGTTCGTGCCGTGCAGCGGGGCGACCCCGGAAGACAACTACAAGAACTCGCTGAAGGAGCAGGAGATCGGCGTGCCCAGCGAGCACGACATCACCAAGCTCGCGGCGGAGTACGGGATCGACCAGTTCACCGGGCCCGCGGGTTCGGCGCTGTGGTTCGACTCGAACATCATGCACGGCTCCGGCAACAACATCACGCCGTACCCGCGCTCGAACATCTTCCTGGTGTTCAACAGCGTGGAGAACGCGCTCGTGGAACCGTTCGCGGCGAGCAAGCCCCGGCCGACCTTCATCGGCAGCCGGGACTTCACGCCGGTCGTGCGCTGAAAAGCGTGGCGTGGAGCGGCGGCGGGCCGCTTGCCAGTGGCAGGCGGCTTTGCCGTCGTTCGCGGTACGGCGCAGATCACAGTGCGAATTTCGTGGGTCGGGTGTAGCCAACCCATCGCGCCCTGTTACGGTGTCGCAACCGCATCGGCGACCGTCGGAGCGGCCGAGGTTGTCGTCGGTGGCGTGGGTTCCTCCTTGCTCGGGGTGAGTCCCGTGTGACTGTTGACAGCTGGTCCGGCGGGGTAACACCCGACCCCGCCGCGCGTTTCACCGAGTGCGGCCCCGCACCATCAGATCGGGACTGATGGTGCGGGGCCGCACTCGTTCACCGGCTTCCAGTAGGCCTCTGGGGAGAACAGCGTGCGGGAGGCGTTGCGGATTCAGTTGCTCGGGCCGGTCCGGCTGCTCGCCGGGGACGACCCGGTGCCGATCGGTGGCCCCGCCGTGCGCGGGTTGCTCGCACTTCTCGCACTCGACGCCGACCGCATCGTCGGCCTCGACGACCTCATCGACGCGCTGTGGGGGCACGACCCGCCCGCCACCGCACGCACCATCGTGCACGGCAACGTTTCCCTGCTGCGGCGGGTGATGCGCTCGTTCAAACCGTCGAACCAGGCACTGATCGAAACCGTGGCGCCCGGCTACCGGCTGATCATCGACCCGGACCGGATCGACCTGTACCTCGCGCGCAGGCTGTTCGCGCAGGCGGACGCCGCGCCGTTGCCCGAGCGGGCGGACCTGCTGCGGCAGGCGTACCGGTTGTGGCAGGGGCACGAATTGTCCGATGTGCCGGCATCTATTCGTGCGCCCGATCTCGCCGAGCTGCGCACCGCCGTGCATTCGGCGAGGGTGGACGCCGATCTCGCGCTCGGGCGGCACGCGGAGCTGATCGTCGAACTGTCCACAATGGTCAGAGAGAACCCGCGTTCGGAGCGGGCCGTCGGTCAGCTGATGCGAGCGCTGTACTACTCCGGCCGCCGCGCGGAAGCGCTCGAAGCGTACCGCCGGGTGGCCAGGCACGTGTCCGACACCTTGGGGATCGACCTGGGACCGGACCTTCGTGAGCTGCAGGAACGCATCCTCAACGACGATCTGCCGCCGATGTCCGGTGCCGAACCGGTCAAAACCGTCGATGTCACCCGCGTCGTGCCGCAGCAGCTGCCGCCCGCCGCCGGGCTGCTCGCCGGCCGTGACGCGGAGCTGGCCTGGCTGAACGGGCTGCCGGACGGTGCGGTCGGCGTGGTGACCGGCGCGGCGGGCGTCGGCAAGACGTCGTTGACGGTGTGGTGGGCGCATCGGGTCGCGCCGCGGTTCCCGGACGGGGTGTTGTTCGCGCCGCTGAGCGGCCCCGCCGACGTGCTCACCCAGTTCCTGCTCGGCTTGGGAGTGCCTGCCGCGGACCTGCCGGAGCAGGTGTCCGAGCGCGTCGCGTTGTACCGGTCGCTGATCGCCGGGCGGCGGATGCTGGTGCTGCTCGACGACGCCGCCTCCGCCGAACAGGTCCGGCAGTTGCTGCCGCCCGGCAACGGGTCGTTGGCGCTGGTCACCAGCCGGTCGCGGCTGGACGGGCTGGTGGTGTCCAACGCCGCGCGGGTGCGGCGGTTGGACCCGTTGGCGCGCGCGGACTCCGTGCGGCTGATCGGCGAACTCGCCGGGGCCGAGGCGGCCGAGTACCACGAGCGGCTGGCGGGATTGTGCGGTGACCTGCCGCTGGCGTTGCGGATCGTCGGGGCCCGGCTCGCTGCGGGTCCACAGTGGACGGTGGAGGAATTCGTGACGCGGCTGGAGAGCGAACGCACCAGGCTGGCGGCGCTCGACGTGGACGACGCCGGTGTCCGCGCCGCGCTGGACGTCTCGTACCGGGGGCTGCCGGCGGAGGTCGCTCGCACGTTCCGGGCGCTGGGCGCGCTGTCGCCGGAGACGTCCGGGCCGCATCTGGTCGCGGCGCTGGAGGACATCGGGTTGGCCGAAGCCCGGCGACGGCTGCGCGTGCTGGCCGCACACCACCTGCTGATCGAGCAGGGGCCGGACGTGTTCACCCAGCACGATCTGGTCCGGTTGTACCAGCGGGAGATCGCGGACGCGCGCGAGCAGGTGCTGGCGCGATCGCTGCGGTACTATCAGGCGGTCGGGGACCGGGCCCGGCGACGGCTGCTGCGGATCGTCGACCCGGTGCAGTTCCATGACGCGCCCGTCGAAGGGCCCGAGCTGGACGGTTACGACGATGCGCTCGCCTGGTTCGCCGCGGAATGGCCGAACCTGCTGGCGATCTGCGAGGCCGCGCAGGCGGCCGGGCACCACGAAGACGTATGGCGGCTCGCCCGGGTCGCGCACACCTACCGCGTGGTGCGTCCGCTGTGGAACGAGTGGGCGCGGCTGATCCGGATCGGGATGGCGTCGGCGCAGGCCTGCGAGGACGAGCAGGCGCGGTACTGGATGTTGATCTCGCGGTGCGCGTTCGCGTTGACGTTCGAGGTCGGCGACGGTGGCCTGGCGGACGCGGAAGGGGCGCTGGAAATCGCTCGCCGGCTCGGCGAATCCCGGCAGATGATCTCGGCGGAGATCCACCGGGGATGTGCGCTGACGATGTGCGGCAGGCTCGATGAGGCGATCGAATGCCTGCGCGCGGTGATCACGGAGACCGAGCGGACCGGCGAGGAGGAGCTGCTCGGCCAGGCCCTGAACAACTGCGCGGAAGCGGAGAAGCGGGCGGGCAAGTACGTCGAGGCGGTCGAGCACCAGCTGGCGTCGCTGGCCATCGACCAGCGGCTCGGAGACGACAGCTATGCGGTGGTGTCGCTGAACAATCTCGCGGAGCTGCATCTGCGGCTAGAGGACCTCGACGCCGCCGAGCGGTACTCGCGAACAGCGATCGGGGTGGCGGAGAACCGGGGTTTTCTGCTGCAGGAAGCAGTGTCCCGCACCACGTTGAGCCGGATTCTGCGGCGGCACGACGACGTCGTGGGAGCGCGCCTTCAGTTGGGCTTGTCGCTTGAGCTGCGCAAACGCGTAAGCCCCCGGCTGACGGCCGCGGTCGCCGAAGAACTCGCAGCTCTCGGCCCTTGAACACAGTTAGCGAATTCTTAGCGTCAGGCAGCTTGACTGGCGTAAGGTCGCCCGTAGGCCGTCTGACGCAATGGGGGAGCGTCAGACGGCCGCTCAGCTTCCTCCGGTGTGCCGACCGAAGCCGTTGAGCGGGGTTACTGGTCGAAGAGATGCACTTCCGGAGTGATCTCCAGAAGTTCGTGCACCGGGCGGCCGCGGCGGCCGTCGATCGTGGTGGTCCGGACGACGCGCAGCCGCGCGGTCACCGGACGGTCCAGGTTCTCCTTGATCTGGTCCAGCAGGTCCGGCGCCACCGCGCCCTGGATGGTGCCGCCGGATTCGCGCTCCAGGTAGAAGATCCGCCGCCGCGTGCGCACCCCGTCCAGCCGTCCGGTGACGGTCTCGTACCCGACAGCCTCACGGGATTCGCGCAGGCTGCTCTGCAGCACCTTCGCCTGGTCCATGGTCATCGAGCGGGCGACGTCCTCGCCCGAGGTCGGGGTGAGCTGCAGGCCGATCCCGGTGTTCTTGACGACCGCGTTGACGATGTCGCTGACCGCGTTGCGCACGGTGTCCCGCTGCAGCAGCACCGCGTCCAGCGCCCCGTCGTCCGAACCGTTCGCCGGCAGGAAGTCGCACAACTCCTTCACCGCGCGTTCGGACAGCGTCTCGATCCCGTCGTGGATCAGCGCGTCGTCCAGCGCCGGCTCGGGGAAGCCGAAGAAGATCGCGTTCCCGGCCTGGCCGCGCTGGATCAGCGGGGCCTTGTCCCGGTCGGTCGGCTGGACGTAGGTGACCTCGGCCTGCGGGTTGCGGATGATGTGCCCGACCTTCGCCGTCGCGTCCTGCAAGGAGCGGCTGATGTCGGAGAACGTGTACGCGTCCAGGTTCGTCGAGCCCAGCATCGAAACCCGCAGCAACGGCGAACGTGCGGTGCGCTCGAACTTCGCGTGCGCGGCCATCGCGGACGCGCGCGCGAGGTCGGCGAGCCAGGTGCCGCCGGGAATGTCGTCGGCGATCCGCCGGAACTCCGTACTCACCACACCACCTCGGGAAAACCGCGGGTGCCGTGCGCGGACCACGTGTACTCCCAGGTGTCCTCGTCGCCGGGGAAACTGAGGAAACCGTCGAGCATGCCGCCGACCGGCTGCACCTTGTCCAGGTACATCGCGGGCTGCCCGACGATCACTCCCCGCAATGTGAGCAGACCGTACAGTGCGTCACGCGCCGGTCCGGTCATCCGCTTGAGACTGCCCCAGTCGTCGGGGATCAGCACGACGTCGAGCCCGGCCGGGATGCCCTCGGTGCGGGTGATGAAGGCGCCGCCGATCCACGCCCTGCCGGTCGGGATGATCCGGGCGACGGCGCCGAGGTAGCTGTTCAACGCGCTGAAGAGGATCTCGCGCTCGTTCTGGTGCGGCGCATCGAACACGAGCCGCTCGTAGATGTCGGCGACGTCGGCGGGAAGCCGTCCAGGCGGGAGCGCCCCCTCCGAGGTCCAGTGCGGGAGCGGCATACCGGAAAACCTACCAACGTGAGTACCTGCCGCTTCCGGACGGGTACCGCCGGTCAGGTGGCCGGGGCGTGGTCGTCCGTCGGCGGTGACTGGATCGGCTGGACGGGCTGGAGAGGCTGGATCGGCACGAACGGCGCCAGCTGCGGACGTTTCGGCGAAAGACCGTCGCCCATCGACTCGCCCCGCAACTGGCGGCGGATCCACGGCAGCAGGTGCGTCTTCGTCCACAAGATGTCCGAGCGGCGGTTGGTCAGCCAGTCGCTCGGCTGCTCCAGTGCGGGCCACGGCTCACGCCAGTCGTCGGCCACCGGCACGCCCAGCAGTTCGGCCGCGCGCAGCGCTATCCGCCGGTGGCCTTCGGAGGTGAAGTGCAGCCTGTCGTCGCTCCACGCGCGGAGGTCGCTGAGCACGTGCATCGCCCACAGGTCGACCACCTTGGCGCCGTGCCGGGCGGCGATGGCCCAGAGGTTGGTGTTGTAGATGCCGATCTTGCCGCGCAGCACGCTCATCACGGACAACGATTTCGTGTCGGGCCCGTTGAACAGCAGCACGTCGATGCCGGCCGAGCGCAGTGCCCCGACCACGGAGTCGATCTGCGAAGAGATCTCGTCCACGTCGGTGCCGGGCACGATCACGTCGTTGCCGCCGCCGCAGAACGTGACCAGGTCGGGCTTGAGGTCGAGTGCCACCGGGACCTGTTCGTCGACGATCTCGGCGAGCATCTTCCCGCGCAGGGCGAGATTGGCGTAGCGGAAGGAGGACTGCCCACCGGCCAGGATCTCCGCCAGACGGTCGGCCCAGCCGCGGAAAGTGCCGTCGGGGAGCCTGTCGTTGAGGCCTTCGGTGAAGCTGTCACCTACAGCGACGTAGCTTTCGTAGCCGTACACGGGGTCCCCTTTCGCCGGCACACAAATGTAGTTCGCCCCTTGAACAACATCGCGACAATGCACCCGTAATCCCGACCTACGCCACCGTCGGTTCAGCCGGAAGTCACAGTCTCATGTTTTGTCGGCGTCAAGCACCTCCTTATTACCGCAGGTGGACCCCATTGTGTGGCGAACGTCTCCGCGGCCTCTGCCGTAAAAGGCGGAAATCGGGCAGGGTGTAAGGGTGACCTCACCAACCGCGGAGCGGGAATCGCTGGCGAGCGTGCTCGGTGGCCGGACAGGTGCCGTGGACGCGAGCCTGCCGCCCGTCGCGTTCGTCATCGGGTGGCTGGCGGCCGGGAACTCGATCGCGTGGGGGTCGATCGCGGCGATCGTCGTGGCCGTTGTCGTGGGGGTGTTCCGGCTCGCGCGCGGTGACAAGGCGCGCGCGGTGGTGGTGAGCCTCGCCGCGGTGATCGTGGCCGCGCTGATCGCGCTGCACACCGGGCGCGCGCAGGACTTCTTCCTGATCCAGCTTCTGTCCAATGTGGCCAGTGCGCTGCTGTGGGCGGCCAGTGTGGTGGTGCGCTGGCCGCTGCTGGGCGTGGTGGTCGGGCTGGTACTGGGGCAGAAAACCCGCTGGCGCAAGGATCCGGCGTTGCTACGCGCGTATTCGCGGGCGAGCCTGCTGTGGTCGTGCCAGTACCTGTTGCGGGTGGCGGTGTACCTGCCGTTGTGGTGGACGGGGCAACTCGTCGCGCTCGGAGTGGCACGGACAGTACTGACCTGGCCGCTGCAAGCGCTTACCGTCGCCGTCGCAGGTTGGGTGCTTTACCGGTCGCTGCCCGCGGATCATCCCGGGCTGCGGCTGCGGGAACGACCTGCGGAACCGGTCAAGGTACGGGAGGAAAGTACGCCGGAGCAGTAGCTTTCTCGCCATACGCCTCGACGGCCGCGAGCCATGCCGCGCCGAGTACGCCGTCATTGCTGACCAGAATGTCGAGTCCGGTCAACCGGTCACGCACCCCCTCGCCGACCGGGCCGCGCAGGACGCTGCCGACAAGCACGATCGGCGTGGTCTCGCCCGGTTCGCGGGCGGCCAGCGCGATCTCCGCGAGATGGTCCGCGGCGCGTTCGGCGATCGGCCCCGGCCCGACGAGCGGGGCGAAGCGCGCGAGCCGGATGGGCGCTTCGGCGTTGGCCACGGTGATCAGCCGCCGCCACGCCTGACGCCGGTCGGCCGGATCGATGCCGGTCTCACGCAGCACCGCGGCGGGGAGTTCGTCGAGTTCGACTTCGCCTTCCAACGCTCGAAGCGTCGCGCGGACCGCTTCCCGGCCGAGCCAGTAGGCCGAGCCCTCGTCGCCGAGCAGCCAGCCGTAGCCGCCGGCGGTGGACACCATGCGCCGGCGGCGAATCCTGCCCGCGATCGAACCGGTGCCCGCTACGAGCACCGTCCCGTCGGGCTCCGTGGTGGCCGACGCGAACGCGACCTCGGCGTCGGTCAGCACCACGACTTCGGGCAGGCCGAGCCGCCGCCATCCTGCCTCGAACAGGGCGGCAACCGAACGGTCGGTCAGCTTGGCGGTGCCTGCCATGCCGACCACGCAAGCGTTTGCCGCCGCGGGATCCAGCCCGGTCAGTGCGGCGGTGATCGCCTCGGCCAGATGCGCGACCGCCTCGGCCGGCGGATGCGAGTTCGGGTTCGCCCCGCCGGACCGGCCGCTGCCGAGCACCGTCCCGTCGGCCGCGACCGCGAGAGCACGCGTGGACGTGCCGCCCGCGTCCACCCCGACGACGAAGTTCATCGCGTCTTCGTCACCTTCAGCAGGCCGCGCGGATTGTCCGGGTCGCCGCCGCGGGCCAGCGCGAGCCCGAGCGCGAGCCGCTGCACCGGCAGGACTTCCAGCACCGGCGCCAGTTCCTCGGCCACCTCCGGGATCGGGATGCGCACTGCCGCCGGGACGGTCTCCGCGGACGAACCGAGTGCCAGCACATCGGCGCCGCGCTGGGCGACCGCGCTGAGCACGTCGTGCATGGCCGCGCCGCCGCGTCCCGCTCCAGTCACGGCGAGCACAGCCGTGTCCTCGTCGATCGCCGCGACCGGACCGTGCAGGAGGTCCGCCCCGCTGTACGCGCGAGCGGCGAGATAGCTGGTCTCGGCGAGCTTCAGCGCGGACTCCAGCGCCGTGGCGTACGAGTAGCCGCGGCCGGTGGTGATGATCCGGTCGACGAACCGGTAGCGGTCGATCGCGCGCTGCACCGGGGCTTCCAGCGTCCGTTCGGCCAGCTCACCGAGGTTCGCCGCAGCTGAGCCGTCGCCGCCGCGCGCCGCGTCGATCAGCAGGTACAGCGCCAGGAGCGTGGCGGAGTACGTCTTCGTCGCGGCCACCGCGAGCTCTGCGCCGGCACCGATGTCGACGGCCAGTTCGGCCGCCTTGTTCAGCGGCGAGGCCGGGGTGTTGGTGACCGCGACGGTCAGCGCGCCGCGCTCGCGGGCGGTCTCGGTGAATTCCAGCAGGTCGGGCGAGCCGCCGCTCTGGCTGACCGAGATCAGCAGGACGTCGCGCAGATCGGGGCGGGCACCGTAGAGTGTCACGGTCGACGGGGACACCAGGCCCGCAGGCAAGCCAAGCAGTACTTCGATCAGGTATTTCGCGTACAAGGCCGCGTGATCGCTCGATCCGCGCGCGGCCAGCAACGCGAAGCGCGGCGGCCGTTGTGCGATCACCCTCGCCACCTCGGCGAATTCCGCACGGCGGGCCACCTGGCCGGCCAGCACGGCTGGTTGCTCCGCGATCTCGGCTGCCATGTGCTGTCCGGGGCTGGTCATCACGTCTCCTAGGGCTGAAGGTCTAGACCAATGCTAGCCCGGGCGCGTCGATATCGGGAAAGGGTAGTTTCTTCCTGCGCCGGATGCGCGGTTCGAAGAGGAGTCGGTCATGTTGGAGTCACCCACGCGCGGTCAGCGCGAGCCGAAGTACTGGGCGTTGAAGCAGCATCTGCTCGACCTCCTCGACACGTTGCCACCCGGCTCGCCCATCCCGACCGAACGCGCGTTAGCGATGGAGTTCGAGGTTTCCCGCACGACGGTGCGGCAGGCGCTGGCGGATCTGACCGCCGAAGGTCGCCTGCACCGCGTGCAGGGCAAGGGCACGTTCGCCGCGGAGCCGAAGGTCGCGCAACGCCTGCAGCTGTCTTCCTACACCGAGGACATGCGCGCGCAGGGGCGCGAGCCTTCGTCGAAGCTGCTGGAGATCGAGGAGCTGGCGGCCGAGTCCGAGCTGGCCAAACTACTCGGCACCCGCAACGGCGCCAAGGTGCTGCGGATGCGGCGGTTGCGGCTGGCCGACGGCGAGCCGATGGCGCTGGAGACCACGCATCTGCCGTTGAGCCGGTTCCGCGGGCTGCGCAAGCACGTCTCGGCGGGCGGGTCGCTGTACACCGTGCTGCGGGAGCAGTTCGGGGTGCAGATGGAGCGGGCCGAGGAGACGATCGAAACCTCGCTCGCCGGACCGCAGGAGGCCGAGCTGCTCGGCGCCGACGTCGGGATGCCGGTGTTGCTGCTGTCGCGGCATTCCTTCGGCGCGGACGGGAAACCGGTGGAATGGGTCCGCTCGATCTACCGCGGTGATCGCTACAAGTTCATAACGACGCTCACGCGCCCGTGACCGTCCGCTGGGGCACCGCGACGGCGCGAGGTGTCCTTGCCACCACCATCCTCGGTTCCGGGATGGCGATGCTCGACGGTTCGATCGTCAACGTCGCGCTGCCCCGGATCGGCGAGGAGTTCCAGGCGTCGGTTTCGGGGCTGCAGTGGATCCTCGACGGGTACCTGCTCGCGCTCGCTTCGCTGATCCTGGTCGCCGGTTCGCTCGGCGACCGGTACGGCAGGCGGCGCGTGTTCCTGATCGGCGTGGTGTGGTTCGGCGTCGCGTCGGCGCTGTGCGGGCTGGCGATGTCCACGGAAATGCTCGTGGTGACGCGGATCCTGCAGGGGGTCGGCGGGGCGCTGCTCACCCCGGGATCGCTCGCGATCCTGCAGTCCACCTTCGCGCACGACGACCGGGCGCGGGCGATCGGCGCGTGGTCCGGGCTCGGCGGGGTCGCCGCCGCGGTCGGGCCGTTGCTGGGCGGGCTGCTCGTGCAGGCCTGGTCGTGGCGGCTGGGGTTCCTGATCAACCCGCCGCTGGCGGTGGTCTGCCTGTGGCTGGCGCGGAAGTACGTGCCGGAGTCCCGTGACGAGACGATGAGCGGACGGCCCGACGTGCTTTCCTCGGTGCTGGGCGCGCTGGGGCTGGCCGGGATCACCGCCGCGCTGGTCGAAGCGCCTTCGCGCGGAGTGGGCAGCCCGCTGGTGTGGATCACCGCGCTGCTCGGGGTGGCGGGCCTGGCCGCGTTCGTCCGGCTGCAGCTGCGGGCGGGCGACCCGCTCGTGCCCCCGGCGTTGTTCACCGACCGAACGTTCAGTTTGGCGAATGGGCTGACCTTCGTCGTGTACGCGGCGCTGGGCGGCGTGATGATGTTGCTGGTGCTGCAACTGCAGGTCTCGCTCGGCTACTCGCCGACCGCGGCCGGGGTCGCCGGGTTGCCGCTCACACTCGTGATGTTGGTGCTGTCCGGGCGGTCGGGCGCGCTGGCGCAGAAGATCGGGCCGCGCGTACAGCTGATCGTCGGGCCGTTGCTGATCGCGGCCGGGATGCTGCTGATGATGCGGATCGGGCCCGGAGCGTCGTACCTCGGCGCCGTGCTGCCCGCGGTGCTGGTGTTCGGCCTTGGACTGGCGACGGTCGTCGCGCCGGTGACGGCGACGGTCCTGGCAGCGGCGCCGGACGAACACGCCGGGGTCGCCTCTGGCGTGAACAACGCGATCGCGCGCGCCGGGGGCCTGCTGGCGATCGCCGTGCTGCCGGCGGTTGCCGGGCTGACCGGGGAGTCATACTCGGATCCGGCGGCGCTGACCGCCGGCTGGCGGATGGCTTTGCTGGTGTGCGCGGGGCTTGCCGTCGTCGGCGGGCTGCTGGCGATCGGGGTGCGGAACTCGGTGCTGCAGGATGAGCCCGCGGCGGCCGAGGGGCCGGACCTCGCGGAGTGCCTGCACTGCGCGGTGGACTCGCCGCCGACGCACGCGCACCGCTGAGGC
>NZ_DASZWC010000017.1:0-5064 GCF_035546795.1 Amycolatopsis sp. | reverse complement strand
GGTCTCGGCGTCGGCGGCCGCGAGGACGAGTTCACCGTCGTCGGCGGTGACATGCGCCGGCGCGGCCGCCGGCTCGACGGGCAAATGGCGCTGTTGCGCCGGATCTGGGCCGGGGAACCGTATTCGGACGAGATCGGCCCGATCGGCCCGGCTCCGGTGAAGGGCGGTCCCGAGGTGCTGTTCGGCGCCTTCGCCGCCCCGGCGCTGGAACGGGTCGCGCGCTGGGGTGACGGGTTCCTGTGCGCGGCGCCGTTGAGCTTCGCGGGCAGCCTGTTCGGCTCGGTGCGGGAGAAATGGTCCGCCGCGGGGCGCGCCGGGCAGCCCCGGATGGTCGCGCAGGTGAACGTCGCGCTCGGGCCGCAGTCCACTGTGGATGAAGCACGCGCGGCGATTCTGGCCTACTACGGTTTCAGTGGTGACCATGCGGTCCGGACGGCCGACGGGATGCTCACGAGCCCGGCCGAGATCACCGCGGCGATCCGGGGCTACGGCGATCTCGGCGCGGACGAGGTGATGTTGTACTGCTGGTCGCCGGACGTGCACCAGCTCGACCGTCTCGCGGAACTCGTTCAGGCGGCGGGGAAAAGGCTCGCCTCTTCGTAGGCGAAATGTTCTTCGAGGCCCTCGGTGACACGGGCCAGGGCGGCGCCGATCTTGTCCGGATCGGCGCCGCCCGCCAGCACCGCCCGTATTTCGGCGAGCCCCTGGGCCACCACGTGGTGTTCCGCGCGTAGCCGGGCCAGCGCGGGGCGCAGTTCGGGGAAACTGTCTTCGAACGCGGTGAACGCGCCGTTTTCCCGGATGTGGTGCAGATCCAGGTGATCGCAGAACGTCAGGCAGTGCTCGGTGAGCGTGCGCGCCGGGGTGCCCGGGATTTCGCCGGCGGCCAGTGTTTCGCGGAGCCGCGCGAACTCGGCGCGCAGTTCCTCGTGGTGCCGCCGCAGTTGTGCGCCGACGGCCTCGACGCGGGCGCCACCGTCGCCGAGTGAAAGCGGATGCAGCGCGATCACCGGGATCACGCGCGTGGTTTTCCTTGCGTATTCGGCAAACGCGGGGTCGCGCTCGGCCTGCTCGCGATAGCACCGGTCGCGTTCGGCGCCTTCGAGTGGCTCGGCGCGGGTCGCGTAGGTGCGGATCCCGTCTCCTTCGCCGATCTCGACCGTGACCTGCGGGTACGCCCGCAGGTTGTGGTACCAGGCGGGATGGTCCGGCGCGCCCGCGTTGCTGGCGAAGACCAGGATCCGCGCACCGTCCCGGAAATACACGACCGGATTGGTGCGCGGAGCGTCGCTGCGGGCGCCCTGCGTCGTCAGCAGGATGAGGGGAACGCCCTCGAACATGCCCCCGACCCGCCCGTGGTTGGCGCGGAACTCCTCGATGACCTGACGGTTGAAATCCACGGTGTACCGCCTCGATGAGATAATTTGCTTTGCGAGCAAATGTATCAGAAGAGACGGCAGCCCAGGGCCTGTTCGCCGGGAGTGAACTCGCGCCCCGCGCCGTCGCGGAAAAACTCAGCCGAGCATCGATTCCCACGTCTCGGTGAAACCGGGGAACGTCTTGCCCACGGTCTCCGGGTTTTCCACTTCCACGCCCGGCACGCGCAGCCCCAGCACGGACGCGGCCATCACGAGGCGGTGGTCGTCGTAGGTGTGGAAAACGCCGCCGTGCAAGGGAGCCGGGGTGATCGTCAGGCCGTCCTCGGTGTCGGTGACGCGGGCGCCCAGCGCGGACAGCTCCGTCGCGAGCGCGGCCAGCCTGTCCGTCTCGTGCCCGCGCAGATGCGCTACGCCGGAAATCACCGAGGGGCCGTCGGCGAAACAGAGCATGGCGGCCACGACCGGGGTCAGCTCGCCGACCTCGTGCAGATCCAGTTTCGCGCCGCGGATTTCGCCGGTGCCGGTCGCGGTCAGGCCGTTCTCGGTCAACTCCGCGTGCTGGCCCAGTTCGGTCATCAGGCTGCGCAGCCAGTCACCCGGTTGTGTGGTCCGCTGCGGCCAGCCTTCGATACGCACCGTGCCGCCCGCGACGGCCGCCGCGGCGACGAACGGGGCGGCCGTGGACAGGTCCGGCTCCACCGTGTAGTCCGGGCAGGCGAGCCGGGTGCCCGGCACGTGGAACTCCTGGCCGTGCCGTTCCGGGCTGGCGCCGAAGCGGCGCAACAGATCCAGCGTCATCGCGATGTGCGGCTCGCTCGGCGGCGCGTCGCCGACGAGGCGCACCGTCACGCCCGACTCGAACGACGGGCCGGCCAGCAACAGCGCCGAAAGGAACTGACTCGACGCGCTCGAGTCCAGTTCGACTTTCCCTCCACTGATACCGCCGTGGCCACGCACCGTGAAGGGCGGCGCACCGCGGCCCTCGTCTTCGATGTCCACGCCGAGTTCGCTCAGCGCGCGCAGCAGCGGGGCGATCGGACGGCGGCGGATGGCTTCGTCCCCGTCGAACAGCACGGGCCGCCGGCCCAGCCCGGCCAGCGCCGGGGTGAACCGCGCGACCGTCCCGGCATTGCCCAGCACGACCATCCCGGGCTCGTCGCCTTCCGGCAGCAGTGGCTGCACGAGCACGTTCTCCCCGGCAGGCTCGTACGCGCCGCCGAGCGCGGTGATCGCGCCCAGCATCAAGCGCGCGTCCCGGGAGTCCAGCGGTTTGCGCACGAGCGTCGGCCCCGCCGACAACGCGGCCAGCACGTAGGCTCGGTTCGTGATCGACTTCGAGCCCGGCACGCCGACAGTGGCGTCCAGCGCGCCCGGCGCGACGGGTGCGGCCCACGTGCTCGCTGTGTTTCCGGCCACGGACGGTGCCTCCTTTTGCGAGAATCCGGTCATCGACATCGAAGCGTGCCGGCGAGGCACGGCAAGCGCCGGGGTGGGTGTGCGATAAGGTGGAAGCCCGTGGGACTTCAGCCGCGGACAGCCAAGTACGTCTTTGTCACCGGGGGCGTTGCCTCCTCCCTGGGTAAGGGACTCACAGCCTCGAGCCTGGGTCAACTCCTTACCTCTCGTGGCCTCCGGGTCACGATGCAGAAACTGGATCCGTATCTCAACGTGGATCCCGGAACCATGAACCCCTTCCAGCACGGCGAGGTGTTCGTGACCGAGGACGGGGCCGAGACGGACCTCGACATCGGGCACTACGAACGCTTCCTCGACCGTGACCTCACCGGCTCGGCCAACGTGACCACCGGCCAGGTGTACTCCGAGGTGATCGCCAAGGAACGGCGCGGCGAGTACCTCGGCGACACGGTGCAGGTCATCCCGCACATCACCGACGAGATCAAGCGGCGGATCATGGCGGTGACCGAGTCCGGCGGCACCGGGCACCAGCCCGACGTCGTGATCACCGAGGTCGGCGGCACGGTCGGCGACATCGAATCGCTGCCGTTCCTCGAGGCCTGCCGCCAGCTGCGGCACGAGGTCGGCCGGGACAACTGCTTCTTCCTGCACGTGTCGCTGGTGCCCTACCTTGCGCCGTCCGGCGAGTTGAAGACCAAGCCCACCCAGCACTCCGTGGCCGCGCTGCGCAACATCGGCATCCAGCCCGACGCACTGGTGTGCCGTGCGGACCGGGATCTGCCCGAGGACCTCAAGCGCAAGATCGGCCTGATGTGCGACGTGGACACCGAGGCGGTCATCGCCTGCCCGGACGCGCCCTCGATCTACGACATCCCCAAGGTGCTGCACCGCGAAGCGCTCGACGCCTACGTGGTGCGGCGGCTCGGGCTGCCGTTCCGCGACGTGGACTGGACGGTGTGGGGCGATCTGCTCGACCGCGTGCACAACCCGTCGGAGACGGTGCGGATCGCGTTGGTGGGCAAGTACATCGACCTTCCCGACGCGTACCTGTCGGTGACCGAGGCGTTGCGCGCGGGCGGGTTCGCGCACCGCGCCAAGGTGGAGATCGTGTGGGTCGCCTCGGACCGCGCCACCACGCCGGCCGGCGCGGCGCAGGCACTGTCCGATGTGGACGGTGTGCTGGTGCCGGGCGGGTTCGGCGTGCGCGGGATCGAGGGCAAGATCGGCGCGATCAGCTACGCCCGCACGCGCGGGATCCCGGTGCTGGGGCTGTGTCTCGGCCTGCAGTGCATGGTGATCGAGGCGGCGCGCAACCTCGCAGGCATCGCCGACGCGAACTCCGCGGAGTTCGACGAGGCCACCAAGGACGCGGTGATCTCCACGATGTCCGACCAGAAGGACGTCATCGCGGGCGAGCGCGACATGGGCGGCACGATGCGCCTCGGCGCGTACCCGGCGAAGCTCAAGCCCGGCTCGCAGGTGGCGCAGGCCTACGGCAGCGTCGAGGTGTCCGAGCGGCACCGGCACCGCTACGAGGTCAACAACTTCTACCGGAAGCAGCTTGCCGACGCAGGCCTGGTGTTCTCCGGCACGTCGCCGGACGAGCGCCTGGTGGAGTTCGTGGAGTTGCCCGCCGACGTGCACCCGTTCTTCGTCGGCACCCAGGCGCATCCGGAGCTCAAGAGCCGGCCCACCCGGCCGCACCCGTTGTTCGACGCGTTCATCGCCGCCGCGGTGGCCTACCGCACCGCGGATCGGCTGCCCGTCGAACTGCCGGAGCCGACGGCGAGCGTCCGGTGAGCGCCCCCGGCACCCATGACTTCGCGGTGGTGTCCACTGAGGACGTCCACATCGGACGCGTTGTGGCGCTTCGGGTCGACGACGTGCGGATGCCGGGTGGCGCCGTCGCCCGGCGTGAGGTCGTCGAGCACATGGGCGCCGTGGTCATCGCCGCGGTGGACGACGACGAGCGGATCACGCTGATCCACCAGTACCGGCATCCGCTGCGCCGCCGCATCTGGGAGCTGCCCGCCGGCCTGCTCGACGAGGACGGCGAATCGCCCGTGGACGCGGCCCGGCGCGAGCTGGTCGAGGAAGCGGGGCTCAGTGCGCAGCGGTGGGAGACGCTCGTCGACGTCGCGGCGTCGCCGGGGTTCACCGACGAGGTCGTGCGCGTGTTCCTGGCGCGCGGGGTGTCCGAAGTGGAGCGGGCACACCTAGACGAGGACGACGAGGAGGCCGACCTCGTCGTGCACAAGGTGCCGCTGGC
>NZ_DASZWC010000016.1:0-244321 GCF_035546795.1 Amycolatopsis sp. | reverse complement strand
GGCGAAAGACCGCACCAACCGAACCACTCCGGCAACCGGTCCGCCGTGACCCGGCGCTGCCCGAGTTGCCGATCGCGTCATGGCGCGGTTGGCTCTTCACCAAGTTCATCTCAACATGGACAAGCCGCCCCGGCTGAGATTCACAGAGGGGATACCAGGTAGTAATGTGCGCTCGTCACTGATCCTGGTGTTTCTTGTTGAATGGTGTTGACTCGTGGAGGTGCACCGGTGCATGTCCTAGCCGCAGCGAACCTGCGACTTGATGCGAGCGCGATCGACTACGTGTTGCTCGCGTTCTATTTCGTGCTGGTGCTTGGCATCGGCTACCTGGCCCGGAGGCAGGTTTCGTCCAGTCTCGACTTCTTCCTGTCCGGCCGCTCGCTGCCGGCCTGGGTGACCGGCCTGGCGTTCATCTCCGCGAACCTCGGCGCGATCGAGGTCATGGGCATGTCCGCCAACGGTGCCGAATACGGCCTGCCGACGGCGCATTACTTCTGGATCGGCGCGATCCCGGCGATGCTGTTCCTCGGCGTCGTGATGATGCCGTTCTACTACGGCTCGAAGGTCCGCAGCGTGCCGGAATTCATGCTGCGCCGCTTCGGGCCCGCGGCCCACTGGGTCAACGGCGCCAGCTTCGCCCTCGCGCAGATCCTCATCGCGGGCGCGAACCTGTACCTGCTGGCGAGCGTGGTGAACCTGCTGCTCGGCTGGCCGATCTGGGTCTCGATCATCATCGCGGCCGTCATCGTGCTCACCTACACCGCGCTGGGTGGCCTCTCGGCCGCCATCTACAACGAGGTGCTGCAGTTCTTCGTCATCCTCGCCGCGCTGATCCCGCTGACGATCGTCGGCCTGTACAAGGTCGGCGGCTGGAACGGGCTGATCGACAAGGTCACCGCGAGCGCGGGCAGCGAGCAGGTGCACTCCTGGCCGGGTAACCAGCTGACCGGGTTCAGCAGCAACTTCCTGTCCGTCCTCGGTCTGGTGTTCGGCCTCGGGTTCGTGCTGTCGTTCGGTTACTGGACGACGAACTTCGTCGAGGTGCAGCGTGCGATGGCGTCGAAGAGCATGTCCGCCGCCCGCCGGACGCCGATCATCGGTTCGTTCCCGAAGATGTTCATCCCGTTCATCGTGATCATCCCCGGCATGATCGCCGCGGTCACGGTCACCGAGCTGATGGGCGACAACAAGACGGCGCTGATGGCGGGCAAGAGCGCGCCCAGCGGTGCCACCTTCAACAACGCGTTGCTGCTGCTGATGCGGGACCTGCTGCCGAACGGCATCCTCGGTGTCGCCATCGCCGGTCTGCTCGCATCGTTCATGGCGGGCATGGCCGCGAACCTGAGCTCGTTCAACACCGTGTTCACCTACGACATCTTCCAGACCTACATCAAGAAGAACCGGCCGGACCGGTACTACCTCACTACGGGCCGGGTGGTCACGGCGGTCGCGACCGTCCTCGCGATCGGCACCGCGTTCATCGCGTCGACCTACTCGAACCTGATGGACTACCTGCAGACCCTGTTCTCCTTCTTCAACGCGCCGCTGTTCGCCACGTTCATCCTCGGGATGTTCTGGAAGCGGATGACGAAGGCGGCGGGCTGGTCCGGTCTGGTGTTCGGCACCGTGTCGGCGGTCGTGATCTTCATCCTGAGCAAGAACGGCACACTCGACCTCCCGGGCCAGGGCACCAGCTTCGTCGCGGCGATCGCCGCGTTCGTCGTGGACATCGTCGTCAGCGTGGCGGTCACCTACGCCACCAAGCCGAAGCCGGAAGCCGAGCTCGTCGGCCTGGTGTACTCGCTGACCCCGAAGTCCGACCTCAAGCACGAGGCCACCGGTGACGACGCGGGCTGGTTCCGCAAGCCGGTGCTGCTGGCCGGCATCGCACTGGTCATCACCATCGCGCTGAACATCGCGTTCTAGGAGGACGACGACCATGGCAACCGAATCCACTCCGCGTGTCCGCAAGGCGGGCGCGTTCGACATCCGGCTGATCATCGCGCTGCTCACCGGTGTGTACGGCATCGTCCTGACCATCATGGGCGCCACCACGACCGACGGCCCCGAGATCGACAAGGCCGCGGGCGTGAACATCAACCTGTGGGCCGGGATCGGCCTGCTCATCTTCACGGCGCTGTTCGTGGCATGGGCCCTGTGGCGGCCGATCCGCGTGCCGGTGACCCCGGCCGAGGAACCACCCGCCCCCGAATAACCAGGTTCGGCGTACCCGGCGAGGTCGGTGCGGATACGGTGCAGGCGTGCTTTCGCCTGCCCGTCCCGCCCGGCCTCGCCGTTTCGGTTTCGCCGTAGTGCTGCTGGCTGTCGCGCTGACCACCGCTTGCGGACCGGACCTCGGCAAGCAGAACTTCCCGCGCACCACCGTCACCGCCTCGGCCGCCCCGGTCGACGGTCCGATCGACGACCCGGCCGTCACGCTGGACGTGCAGCGAGTGGTCGACCCGTGCGCGCTGATGGACCCGGCAAGCCTGGCCACGCTCGGCACCCCCGACGAGGGCGCCCGCTACTCCGACGACCTCGGTGAGTGCCACGACCAGCTGACCGACGCCGGCGGCAAGCAGCTCACGCTCGCGCTGACGCTCGGCGATCTGCTGATCAGCTCCAGTGATCCCGAGGGCACCATCGAGGGCCTGCCGTTGCAGGTGGACAAGGTGGACGACACCTCGTGCATCGCGTCGGCGTTCACCGACCGGAATCCCGGGCTGGGCATCAGCGTCCAGGTCGGCTACGAGGGCGGCGACTCCTGTGGCGCGGGGCAGACGGCGTTGCAGAAAGTGTTGCAGCGTATGCACAACAATCCGACCCGGCTGGAACAGTCCAAGGGCACGCTGCTGCCGCTCGACTTCTGCACCCTCATCGACGACGGCACCATCACCAGCACGCTGGGCAAGGGTTCGAAGGGCGCCGCCTACGGGCTGCACGGTTGCAGCTGGGACGGCGGCAACGCGAGCGCGTACTTCGACTACCGCGAGACCTACGCGCCCACCGCTGAGGAGGACGGCCGGCAGGTGGACCTCGGCAACGGCATCACGGGCTATCAGCAGCTGGAGACCAACGCCGGCAAACGGTGCACGATCAAATGGTTGCACCGGCCGACCAAGGACGACCAGGGCGAGGTCGTTTCCTACCAGTACGAGAACTACCACGACGACGCCGGCGCGGATGACGCGTGCGGGAAAGCGCTGACCGCGGTCAAGGCCGCACTGCCGAAGCTGCCGTCGCCCTAGCTGGTGTTCCGCCTTGATCGAAGGTAGGAAGGTCAGGCAGGACCAGCCAACGAAGGCGGAGGCGCGGCATGAAGAAGATCATCAACGATCCGGCGGACGTGGTCACCGAATCGCTGCGAGGACTGGCCGCGGCACATCCGGACCTGCTGCGGGTCCAGTACGAACCGGACGTGGTGGTCCGTGCCGACGCGCCGGTGGCGGGCAAGGTCGCGGTGGTCTCCGGCGGTGGGTCCGGGCACGAGCCGCTGCACGGCGGGTTCGTCGGCCCGGGCATGCTGCACGCCGCCGTCCCCGGCGCCGTGTTCACCTCTCCGACGCCGGATGCGGTGCAGGCCGCGGTCACAGCCACCACGGGCGAGGCCGGCGCGCTGCTGATCGTGAAGAACTACACCGGCGACGTGCTCAACTTCGAAACGGCCGGCGAACTGGCCGCCGCCGAGGGGCTGGACGTGCGCAGTGTCGTGATCGACGACGACGTGGCGGTCGCGGACTCGACGTTCACCGCGGGCCGCCGGGGCGTCGGCGGCACCGTGCTGCTGGAGAAGATCACCGGCGCGGCCGCCGAGCGCGGTGACTCGCTGGACGCGGTGGAAGCCTTGGCGCGCAAGGTGATCGGGCAGGTGCGCTCGATCGGTGTCGCGCTCACCGCGCCGACGGTGCCGCATGTGGGCGAGCCGAGTTTCACCCTCGGTGAGGACGAGATCGAGTTCGGTATCGGGATCCACGGCGAGCCCGGCCGCGAGCGCATTCCGCTCGAACCCGCCGACGCGCTGGTCGAGCGGATGATCAACGCGGTGGTCGAGGATCTCCCGTTCACCACCGGGGACCGGGTGCTGCTGTTCACCAACTCGATGGGCGGCACCCCGCTGGTCGAGCTGTACCTGGCACACGGGATCGCGGAGAACCTGCTGGCGGACCGCGGGATCACGGTGGCGCGCCGGCTGGTCGGCCCGTACATCACGAGCCTGGAAATGCAGGGGATCAGTATTACCCTGCTCAAAGTGGACGACGAGCTGACCGAACTGTGGGACGCTCCGGTCAACACCGCCGCACTGCGCTGGAGGATTTGAGATGGGATGCACCGCGAGCGGGGTCGCGGATGCGCTGCGGGCCGTGGCGGGCGTGGTCGCCGAGCACCGGGCCGAGCTGATCGAACTGGACCGCGCCATCGGCGACGGTGATCACGGCGAGAACCTCAACCGTGGCTTCACCCAGGTCGTGACCGCGCTGGATGCCGGGGTGCCGGAGACGCCGGGCGCGGTGCTGAAACTGGCGGCCACCACGCTGATCTCGAAGGTCGGCGGGGCCGCAGGTCCGTTGTACGGCACGGCTTTCCTGCGTGCCGCCACCTCACTCGGAGACAAGTCCGAAGTGGACGTTCCGGCGGCCGTCGCGGCGTTGCGCGCGGCGGTCGAGGGTGTGCAGGCGCGCGGCAAGGCCGTCGCGGGCGACAAGACGATGGTGGACGCGATGCTGCCCGCCGCGGCGGCCGCGGAGCAGGCGGCCGGCGCCGAAGGCGTGGATCTCGCGGGTGTGCTGGCTGCGGCGTCGGATGCGGCGGCGGCCGGCGCGGAGTCCACTGTGGACCTGGTGGCGCGCAAGGGGAGGGCCTCGTACCTCGGCGAGCGGAGCAAGGGGCACCTCGATCCGGGCGCGAAGTCGACAAGTCTGCTGCTGGCCGCGCTGGCGAAGGCGGCCCGATGAGTGTCGGTCTCGTGCTGGTGTCGCACAGCGCCAAACTGGCCGAAGGGCTCGCCGAAGTGGCCGGGCAGATGGCGCCCGACGTCCGGATCGTTCCGGCCGGCGGCATCGAGGACGGCGGCATCGGCACCGATTTCGACCAGGTGGTCGCTGCTGTGCAGCGTGCCGACTCCGGCGCCGGGGTGGTGCTGCTCTACGACCTCGGCAGCGCGCAGATGACGGCGGAACTGGCCGTGGAATCGCTCGCCGACCCCGAAGCGGTGGTGGTGGCCGACGCTCCGTTCGTCGAGGGCACGGTCGCCGCGGCAGTCGCTGCTCAGGGCGGGGCCGACAGGGCGGCGGTGCTCGCCGCCGCGGCTGCCGCCGGAGCGCCGCATCTGGCGGCGCCCGCCGCGACGGGCGGCGCCGACGTGGACAGCATCGAACTGGTGCTGCACAACGAAGTCGGCCTGCACGCGCGGCCGGCGGCGCTGCTCGCGCGCAGCCTCGCCGGGATACAGGCGGACGTGAGCGTGGTGCTCGGCGAGCAGGAGGCCGACGCGCACAGCGTGCTCGCCCTCATGTCGCTCGGTGCGCGCAAGGGCGATCGCATCGAGATCAGGGCGCGCGGGGCACAGGCCGGGCAGGCGCTGGCGACGGTGCGGGATCTCGTGGCACGGAACTTCGACGAGCCCGGCGACGTCTAGATCGTCATGCGTCGATTGTGGGTGGCCGCGGCGGCCCTGCTGCTGACCGGCTGTGCCGGCACCGTGTCCGGCACGGCTTCGGTGAGTTCGCAGGACCTCCAGCAGTACCAGCAGAACCAGCAGCCGCTGACCTCACAGCACGCGTTCGGCGACGTGACCACGATCGACTACTGCAGCCTGCTCGACCTGGACAGGGTCGAGACAGCCGGTGGCGTCGGGCTGGGCGACCAGCACCAGGGGTTCAACAACTGCCAGGTGACGGGCAAGGTCTACGGCCAGGACATCACGGTCACCGTCGGCTATCTGAGCGGGCAGGTCTCCGGGCCGGACCGAGCCACCGACCCGGAGAAGAAGCTCCCGCGCGGGCTCGTCGCGCAACGCGCCACCAGCAACGACAACAAGGGCTGTACCTACTACCTCAACTTCGCGGACAGCGTCAGCCTGACGATCTACGTCGACAACGTGTCCTCGTACCCGTCGACGAGCGCCGGACAGAGCCTGTGCGCGATCAGCGGCGCGGTGCTGGACGGGGTGGTCGCGAAGGTTTCCGCGAACGCGGTGGGCCACTTCAAGTTCGCGCCGGGCTCGCTCGGCACGGTCGACGCGTGCTCCCTGCTCACCGAGGACGACGTGAATGGCCAGCTGGGTGCGCTGAGCCGGACTCCGTCGATGCCGTCGAAACACCGCTGCCGCTGGAAGGACACCGCGGGCAACCAGTTGGACGTGGTGCTCGACGTAGGTGACGGGACGGGTTCCACCGCCGAGCAGATCGGCGGGCATGCCACCGACGTCTCGCCGATCGACGAGGCCGGCCGCGAGTGCATGGCCACCGGTGTGGTGGCACCGTATCCGGACGACGGCGCCGACCAGTTCCAGCAGGCGATGATCTACGTGACCGTCGCCGACGCGGCCAAGGACTCGTGCGGTGTCACGCGGGCGCTCGCGGGCCTGGCGTGGCCGCGCCTGCCGGCGAGCTGAGGGAACGGCGCGGCACCCCGAGACGTCTGAAGCGCAACCGGATCGCGAAGGAACTGTGCCGATCGTTACCAACCCGATCGACAGTCACGGCGATCATGAAACGTAGTCGCCTGCCGGTCGAGCGGGTCGGCCTGCTTTTCGATCGGATTGGTAAGGGGAAAATGGCTCGATACTGGGTGGCCGCGGTGGCGCTGCTGCTGACCGGCTGCACAAGCGTGGTGACCGGCGCGGCGTCGGTCGACACCGCGGATGTCCAGCGATACCAGGAAGAACACGCGCCGTTGACCTCGCAGCTGGCGTTCGGGGACGTCAACTCCGTCGACTACTGCAGCCTGCTCGACCTGGACGGGATCAAGAAGGCCGGCCTCACCGATGTCTCCGGCACCTCCCCTTCGCTGAGCTCGTGCGAGGTGGAAGGGCAGCTGTCCGGTCAGAAAATGGCCGTGGGAGTGGGTTTCCTGGACAGCGGGGTCGTCGACAGCAACCGGATCCCGGACACGAAGAAGAAGCTCGACCGCGGGCTGACCCTGTCGAAGGCTTCGTACAACGACGAGTACAGCTGCCTCTACTACCTTGCGTTCACTGACAAGGTGAGCATGCAGGTCTACGTCGACAACCTCGCCGACGCGCCGACGTCGTCGGTCGCCGACGCGATGTGCGAAACCGACGACGCCGTCCTCGACGGCGTGGTCGACTCGATCAAGGCCAAGAAGGTCACCCACCTGACGTTCGGCGGGAACTCGGTGGGCGCCGTGGACGCCTGCCAACTCGCCTCCGACGCCGATGTCCAGGCGCAGATGGGGCCGGTGCCGGTGGAGAAGAAGCCCAAGATTCCGACGAAACACCGCTGCCGCTGGCAGGAACCGGTGCACAACAACGCGCTTTCGGTGCTGCTGGACATCGGCAAACCGCCGACGGGCCCCATCGAGCAGCTCGGCAACCATCCGGCGGTGATCAACGCGGCGGGCTCCAGCTGCCTGGCCACGACGGCGATCCGGCCGTACCCGCAGGCCAAGAACGGGGAGTACGAGCTGGCGGAGGTCTACCTCTACGCCCGCAATGGGGTGGCGGATCCGTGCGTCCCGGTCCGGGCTGTGGCGAACGTGGCGTTTCCCAAGCTGCCGGCGAGCTGACTCGATTCCGTCGTGCCTTCTGCCCGCCGCCGTGGCACCATCGGTGGACATTACCGCCGAGTAACCACCGGAGGGCCGGGGCATGGCGCACGAAATCACCAAGGTGGGAGTGGTCGGGCTCGGCACGATGGGCTCGGGAATCGCCGAGGTGCTCGCCCGTAGCGGCCTCGACGTCATCGGGGTGGAGCTCGACGCGGCGGGCATCGCGCGCGGGCGCGGGCACGTCGAGCATTCCACCGAACGGGCGCTTTCCGGTGGGAAACTCGACGAGGCAGGCCGGGCCGGGCTGCTCGGCCGGATCGCCTACACCACGGCGCTGACCGACCTGGCCGAGGTGGATCTGGTGATCGAGGCGGTGCCCGAAAGCCTGGAGCTCAAGGCCGAGGTGTTCGGGCAGCTGGACAAGATCGTCCGGCCGGAGGCGGTGTTCGCGTCCAACACCTCCTCGTTGTCGGTCACCGAGATCGGGGTGCACACGGCGCGGCCGGGCAAGGTCGTCGGGATGCACTTCTTCAACCCGGCCCCGGTGCTCAAGCTCGTCGAGATCGTGCGCACAGTGGTCACCGAGCCGGACGTGGTGGCCGACGTGGTCGCGTTCGCGGAGCGGCTGGGCAAGACGCCGGTGGTGATCGGCGACCGGGCGGGGTTCATCGCGAACGCGCTGCTGTTCGGCTATCTCAACCACGCCGTGCGCATGTTCGAGCAGCGCTACGCCACCCGCGAGGACCTGGACGCGGCGATGCGGTACGGCTGCGGGTATCCGATGGGGCCGCTGGCGTTGCTGGACCTGATCGGGCTGGACACCGCGTACGAGATCCTCGATTCGATGTACCACCAGTCGCGCAACCGGCTGCACGCCCCGGCGCCGCTGCTCAAGCAGATGATCACCGCCGGGTTGCTGGGCCGGAAGACCGGCCGCGGGTTCTACGCCTACGACGCACCGGATTCGCCGGTTGTGACCGATGCCGCCGCCTCATTGTCCACTGTGGACACCGAGGTGCGAGAGATCCGCAAGGTCGGCGTGGTGGGCACCGGCACGATGGCGACCGGCATCGCGGAGGTGTTCGCGAAACGTGGCTACGACGTGATCGTGCGGGCGCGGAAGGCGGAAAAGGCCGAGGCGGCGGTGGCGAAGGTGGGCAAGTCGCTCGGCCGCGCGGTGAGCAAGGGCAGGCTGTCGGAATCCGACGCGGCGGCCGTGCTCGCCAGGATCACCCCGGTCACCGAGTTCGCCGAACTGTCCGAAGTGGACTTGGTGGTCGAAGCCGTGGCCGAGGAGCTGGCCGTGAAACAGGAGGTGTTCGCGGGGCTGGACGCGGTGGTGCGGCCCGGCGCGATCCTGGCGACGACCACGTCCTCGCTGCCGGTGATCGAATGCGCGGCCGCGACGAGCCGTCCGTCCGAAGTGGTCGGTCTGCACTTCTTCAACCCGGCGCCGGTGATGAAACTCGTCGAGGTGGTGCGGACGATCGCCACCGCGCCGGACGTGGTGGCGACGGCGCACCAGCTGTGTTCTGTGCTCGGGAAACACCCGGTGCACTGCGGGGACCGGGCCGGGTTCATCGTGAACGCGCTGCTGTTCCCGTACCTCAACGACGCGGTGAAGATGCTCGAAGCGCACTACGCCGACGCCGCCGACATCGACACCGCGATGAAGGTGGGCTGCGGTCTGCCGATGGGCCCGTTCGAACTGCTGGACGTGGTCGGCCTCGACGTCTCGTTGGCGATCGAGCGGACCCTGTTCAACGAGTTCCGCGAAGAGGGCTTCGCGCCCGCGCCGTTGTTGGAGCATCTCGTCACGGCGGGACGGCTCGGCCGCAAGACGGGCAAGGGCTTCAAGGACTACACGAGCTAGCCGCAGCCGCAGGCCCCGCCGCAGCAACCGCCACCGGCCGGCATCGGGGCCGACGCGGAGCCGGTGAGCGGCACCGTGGTGAGCAGCTTGACCGTGTCGTCGTGGCCGTCCGGGCAGGTCGCGGGCGCGCCGGACTCGCTCATCGGCCGGTTCAGCTCGAAGGTGCCGGTGCACTCGCGGCAACGGTAGGCGTAAGTCGGCATGGTTCCATTATTGCCCACGAAATGCGGAGGGGGGACCCTGCCTGCCAAGCTGGTGACGTGGATCTGCCCAAGCTGCAAGGCCGGCCGCATCTGGCCGAGGTGGTGCCGTCCGTGCTCGCCGCCCTCGGCGCGAGTGGATTCGCCGACACGCTCGGCCTCGCGCCCGCTTCCAGCGCCTGCGTCCTGCTCGTGGACGGGCTGGGCTGGGAGCTGCTGCACGAGCACGCCGCGCACGCACCGGTGCTCAGCTCGCTGGCCGCGAGTTCTTTGCAGGTCGGGTATCCGGCGACGACGGCGGCCGGGCTGGCCGCGATCGGCACCGGGCTCGCGTCCGGCGAGCACGGGATGGCGGGCTACACCTTCGACGTGCCGGGGGTCGGCGTGCTCAACGCGCTGCGCTGGTGTGGTCATCCGAACGGACCGGACCTGGCGGAGCGGCTGCCGCCGGAAGAAGTGCAGCCGCTGGACACCACCTTCAGCCGCGCGGTCGAGTCCGGCATCGACGCCTGTGTGATCTCCGACGCGCAGTTCGCGAAGTCGGCGCTGACCAAGGCGGTGCAGCGCGGTTGCCGGTACGTCGGGGTGCACGCGCTCGGTGACCTGGCCGCGGCGGCGATCGCGGAACTGCGCAGGGGTCCCGGATTCTGCTACGCCTACCACAGCCAGCTGGACACGATGGGCCATCTGTACGGGCCCGGTTCCCCGGCGTGGTGCCTGCAGCTGCGCCAGGTCGACCGGCTCGTGGAGTCCATTGTGGAGGCTCTGCCCGCCGGCGGGATGCTCGCGGTGGTGGCCGACCACGGGATGGTGGCGATCGACGAGGCGCTGGATCTGGACGCGGCCCCGGAGCTGTCCGGCGGGGTGCGGGCGCTCGCGGGGGAGGCGCGGGCGCGGCACGTCTACACCGAACCTGGCGCGGCGGCTGGAGTTTCGGCTGTGTGGAAGGAAAAGCTCGGCGCTAACGCCTGGGTGGCCGAGCGGGACGAAGCCATCGCGGCCGGCTGGTTCGGCCCCCGGGTGAGCGACCGGGTCCGGCCCCGGATCGGTGACGTGGTCGCGGCGGCGCGTGGCAACTTCGGGATGGTGCGGCGCGCGGCCGAGCCGATCGAGTCGTCGCTGATCGGCCAGCACGGTTCGCTGACCACGGCCGAACAGCTCGTCCCGCTGGCCGTGGCCACCCGCTGACTGCTTGCGGGGGCGTACTTCAGGCAGTCACCCGAAGGCCGTCCAGCAGGACGCTGAGCATCCGGTCGGTCGCTTCGGGCACCCCGTCCGACGCGACGGCGAGCCCGTGCCCCATCCGCAGCACGTCCCGCGCCTCGACGTCGGCCCGTATGAGCCCGGCCTCCTGCGCGGGTTTGACCACCGAAGCAGCCGCCTCGTTGAGGATGTTCCGGCAGAGGGCGAAAGTCTCGGAATCCTTGTCCATGGCCGCCTTGAGGGTGCTGGCCAGGCCCCGCTTCATGAGCGCGAACTCGACCTGTGCGCGCATCCATTGCGACAGCGCCTCGAAGGGCTCGTGTGTTTCGCGCAGCTCGCGAGCGAGGCTGCACAGCCTCTCGATGTCTTCGCGGTAGACCGCTTCGATCAGCGTCTCGCGGCAGGGGAAATGCCGGTACAGCGTGCCCGCGCCCACGCCCGCGCGCCGCGCGATGTCGTCCATCGGCGCATCCGGTCCTTGCTCGGCGAAGACCTCTCTCGCCACGGCGAGGATTCGCTCGTAGTTCCGGCGCGCGTCGGCGCGCATCGGCTTCGATGCCGACGGTGTTCCCACGGGCCCTCCCGGATAGAAGCGGACACATTCTCCGGATAGCCTTGCGCAAGCGGAGACTTTCTCCATATGATAGCCACAGTGGAAGCGGAGAGTCTGTCCGCTTATTTTTCGCACCCCAATGGAGCCTTCTTGTCCGAAAGAACGCTGTCCGCACACACCCCGGTGCGTGGCCGGGAGCTGCGGCCACATCGACCGGGAATCATCCTGGCCACCCTGCTGACATGCCAGCTCATGATCATCCTCGACGCCACCGTGATGAACGTGGCGCTGCCGCGCATCCAGTCGGACCTGCACTTCAGCCAGACCGGCCTGTCGTGGGTGCTCAACGCCTACACGCTGGTGTTCGGCGGCCTGCTGCTGCTCGGCGGCCGTGCCGGGGACTTCTTCGGCAGGCGGCAGGTCTTCCTCGCCGGGATCAGCCTGTTCACCCTCGCGTCGCTGGCCGGCGGGCTCGCCGATTCCGCCACCTGGCTGCTCGTCGCGCGGATCCTGCAGGGCCTCGGCGCCGCGGCTGCCGGTCCGAGCACGCTGGCCCTGATCACCACCACCTTCACCGGAGCGCGCGAACGTATGCGCGCGCTCGCCCTGTTCTCCGCCATGTCCAGCGCCGGACTGGCCGTCGGGCTCATTCTCGGCGGTCTGCTGACGGAGTGGCTTTCCTGGCGCTCGGTGCTGTTCATCAACCTGCCGTTCGGCCTGTTCGCCGTCGTGCTGGGTGCCCGGTACCTGATCGACCCGCCGCGGCGCCGGTCGCAGCTCGACCTGCCCGGCGCCATCACCGCGACCGGCGGGGTGGCGGCGATCGTCTACGGGTTCATCAGTGCCGCGTCCGACGGCTGGGGCCGGACGACGACGCTGCTTTCGCTCGCGGTCGGCGTGGTGCTGCTCGGCGCGTTCCTGTTCATCGAGATCCGGGCCGAGCACCCGCTCATGCCACTGCGGCTGTTCCGCGACCGCAACCGGGCCACCGCCTACACGAACTTCTTCCTCGGGCCGATGGCCGGTATGTCGATGTTCTTCTTCCTCACGCAGTACCTGCAGGACGTGCGCGGGATGACGGCGCTGCAGACCGGGTTCGCGTTCCTGCCGATGGCGGTGCTGGTGTTCGGGCTGAGCAGGCTCATCCCACGCCTGCTGCCGCGCTTCGGGCCGAAGCCGACCGCACTGGCAGGCACCCTGTCGATGATCGCCGGGATGCTGGTCCTGACTCGGCTGTCCGCCGATTCCGGCTACTTCCCGCTGGTGTTCCTGCCGATGGTGCTGATGGGCATCGGCATGGGGCTCGCGTTCGCGCCGCTCAACGTGATCATCATGGGCAGCGTGGCGCCGGAGGACGCGGGCGCGGCGGGCGGTGTGCTGCAGACGATGCAGCAGACCGGGGCCACCCTCGGGCTGGCGATCCTCGTCACCGTGTTCGGCTCCGCTTCCCGCGGCGCGACCGGTTCCCCGCACGAGGTGCTGGTCACCGGGATGACGCACGCGTTCTTCGCGGCGGCGATCATCGCCGGTGTCGCGTTCCTGGTGGCGCTGACCTTCCGCCGCCGGCCGTAGCGGGGTGGCTACGCCGGGCGCGGTAGGGGGGCGCCCGGCGAAGTACGCTCCCGGACATGCCGCGTCGTAACCGACCAGACCGTGGCCGTCCCGCCGACGTCGGGGCGGCCACCGGCTGGGCGCGCGCGGAATCGGGCGCGGACGGGGACTGGCTCGTGCGCAGTGTCCCCGGCTCGCAGGCGACGAAGGTGTACCGCTGTCCGGGCTGTGACCACGAAATCGGGACCGGTATCGCGCACGTGGTGGCCTGGCCCGCCGACGAGACCGGCTCGGTGGCCGACCGCAGGCACTGGCACCGCCCGTGCTGGGAGGCGCGCGCACGCCGCGGCCCCACCCGGCGGCGGTTCTAGTCTCGCCGGAAGTGCCTCGTCAGGCTGCCCGCGTAGAACGACTCCGAGTACGTCGAGAAACCGAGCCGCTGCGCGACCCGTAGCGACGGCTCATTGCGGATGAACACGCTGATCTGCACCGGGTACTGCGGCAGGTGCTCGTCGGCCCACGCGATCACCGCCCGGGAAGTCTCCGTGGCATACCCCCGGCCCCAGACCTCGGGCAGGAACCGGTAGTACAGATTCAGGATCTTCTCGCCGCCGAACTCGCGCAGCTGCAGCCCGCCGAGCCCGACGAACGACTCGGGCTCCCGCTCGATCACCGCGACATAGCAGATGCCGAGCTCTTCCCAGTCCTTCAGCCACGACTCGAACTTCGCCACGCTCTCGGCCTCGTCCGGCGCGCCACGGTTGAAGTCGTACGTGCGCGGGTCGGACTGGATCGCCACGGCCTGCTCCCTGTCGGCCGGCACCAGCCGGCGCAGCAGCAGTCTCTCCGTCTCCAGTGGCGTGAATCCGGTGTCCACGGGACAAGACGGTAGCGCGCCGGTCCGACAGAATGGGGCGCATGGCCGCTCTTCCTCTGCTCTTGCTGCACGCCTTCCCCGTCGACGCCCGGATGTGGCAGCGGGTGCGCGAGCCACTCTCGGCCCGGCTCCGGCTGATCACCCCGGACCAGCGCGGCCTGGGCCGTTCGCCACTGCCGGAGACCGATCGCGAGCCCGACCTCGCCGACGCGGCCCGCGACGTGGTCGCCCTGCTGGACAAGCTGGAGCTCGACCAGGTGGTGCTCGGCGGTTGCTCGATGGGCGGCTACCTGACGATGGCCGTCCTGCGCGAGGCGCCGGAGCGGGTCGGCGGGCTGGTGCTGATCGACACCAAGGCGAGCGCGGACACCGCCGAGGCCGCCGGGAACCGCCGCAACGTCGCCGACCGGGCCGAGTCCGAAGGCGTGTCCGGCTGGCTCGCCGAGTCGATGCTGCCGAACCTGCTCGCCGAAAACGCCGCTCCGGATGTGGCCGCGACAGTGCGCGATCTCATCGACTCGCAGCCGCCCGCGGGTGTCGCCTGGGCCGCTCGTGCGATGGCCGTCCGCCCGGATTCCCTTGACGTGCTGGCAAAAGCCGATGTTCCGGCGCTCGTGATCGTGGGCGAGAAGGACACACTGACCCCGCCGGACGCGGCCGAGGCGATGGTCGGCGCGCTGCCCGACGGCGAGCTGACAGTGCTGCCCGGCGTCGGCCACCTGACGCCGCTGGAGGACCCGGCGGGGGTCACCGACGCGATCCTGCGCCGCTTCGCCTAGCCGAAGTATTCGGCCAGCGCTTCGCGCGCCCCGGCAAGCCGCTCCGGGAACCGCCGTGCGATCAGGAACTGCCAGCACACGCCGAACAACCTGCGCAGCCGCAGATACGGCGCCAGCACGTCCTCGCCCGGCGGTTCGGGATACCCGGCGAGCGCGCCGGGGGAACGCATGATCAGGCAGGCGACGTCCCAGGCGACCGGTCCGTGCCAGGTGTCCTCGAAGTCGAGCCAGCGCGGCCCGGCCGGCGTCAACATCAGGTTGCCCACGTGCGCGTCGCCGTGCAGCGGCTGCGCCGGCGCGGGCGGCAACGTCGCGAGGACGCGCTCGACCTCGTCGGCCACCCGCGGGTCCCCGGTGAACGCCGCCATCCGGCGAAGCTCCACAGCGGGACCGTCACCACCCGCTTCGCCCGGAAACTCGCGCAACGCCTGGTGCAAATCGCTCAGCAACGCGCCCGCCTCGACGGGGTCGGCACGGTATCCGGGGTCGTGACGTGTGAAACGCCACAGTGTCACCGGAAGTCCCTGCGCGACATGCGGTCCCGGGTTTTCCAGCGGCGGTATGACCGGTGCGTCCCGCTCCGCGAGGAACGCCGAGCGCGCCACGTCACGGGCCAGCGAGGCGGCCGCGTCAGGCCGTAACAACAGGGTTGTCGCCGGCACCCTCGCCACCGCCGGACCCAGTTTCACCAGCACGTTCGACCGGGTCGCGAGCAGTTCCGGATCATCGGCGGGCAGTCCCAACCGGCGTGCGACGTCGGTCGCGGCGGCGAGTGCGGCAGTGACGTAGCCGTCAACCATCGCGTGATCTTCCCAGCCGGTGCGCACCACCTCCGGAGGCGGGGGATACGATCCGATCGGCCGCCGAGGTGGCCGTTGACCAACATTGAGGTTTGAAGTCTTGGAGGCAGGAGTGACAGCCGTAGCCCCGCAGCCGATCGTCACGCGGCCGTATCCGGCGCCAGACGCGGCCAAGGGTTCGTTCCTGCTGCGGTTGTTCCGCACGACGGACCACAAGCAGATCGGCATCATGTACCTGGTCACGTCGTTCGCCTTCTTCATGGTCGGCGGCGCGATGGCGATGCTGATCCGCACGGAGCTGGCACGACCGGGACAGCAGTTCCTGTCGCAGGAGCAGTACAACCAGCTGTTCACCATGCACGGCACGATCATGCTGCTGCTGTACGCGACCCCGATCCTGTTCGGGTTCGCGAACTTCGTCATGCCGCTGCAGATCGGCTCGCCGGACGTGGCGTTCCCGCGGCTGAACGCGTTCTCCTACTGGCTGTACCTGTTCGGCGGCATCATCGTCGTCTCCGGCTTCCTCACGCCGGGTGGCGCGGCCGACTTCGGCTGGTTCGCCTACACCCCGCTCTCGGACGCGATCCACTCGCCGGGCATCGGCGCGGACATGTGGATCGCCGGCCTGGTCGTCTCCGGTCTCGGCACGATCCTCGGTGGCGTCAACATGGTCACCACGATCGTCTGCCTGCGCGCGCCCGGTATGACCATGTACCGGATGCCGATCTTCACCTGGAACATCCTGATCACCTCGATCCTGGTGCTGCTCGCGTTCCCGATCCTGACCGCCGCGCTGCTGGGCCTGCTGGCCGACCGGCACATCGGGGCGCACGTGTTCGACCCTGCCAACGGCGGGGTGATCCTCTGGCAGCACCTGTTCTGGTTCTTCGGCCATCCAGAGGTCTACATCGTCGCGCTACCGTTCTTCGGCATCGTGTCGGAGATCTTCCCGGTGTTCTCCCGGAAACCGGTGTTCGGCTACAAGGGCCTGGTCTGGGCGACGCTGTCGATCGCGGCGCTGTCGGTCGCGGTGTGGGCGCACCACATGTACGCCACCGGTGCCGTGCTGCTGCCGTTCTTCTCGTTCATGACCTTCCTGATCGCGGTGCCCACCGGCGTCAAGTTCTTCAACTGGATCGGCACCATGTGGAAGGGGCACCTGACCTTCGAGACGCCGATGATCTTCTCGATCGGCTTCCTGGTCACCTTCCTCTTCGGTGGCCTGACCGGCATCCTGCTGGCGGCGCCGGCGATCGACTTCCACGTGTCGGACAGCTACTTCGTGGTGGCGCACTTCCACTACGTGCTCTACGGAACGATCGTGTTCGCGACCTTCGCCGGGATCTACTTCTGGTTCCCGAAGATCACCGGCCGGATGATGGACGAGAAGCTGGGCAAGCTCCACTTCTGGACCACGTTCATCGGCTTCCACACCACGTTCCTGGTGCAGCACTGGCTCGGCGCGGAGGGCATGCCCCGCCGTTACGCCGACTACCTGGCCACGGACGGCTTCACCACGCTGAACACGATCTCCACCATCGGGGCGTACATCCTGGGCGCCTCCACGCTGCCGTTCATCTACAACGTGTTCAAGAGCTACCGCTACGGCGAACTCGTCACGGTGGACGACCCGTGGGGTTACGGCAACTCGCTGGAGTGGGCCACCTCGTGCCCGCCGCCGCGGCACAACTTCACCGAACTGCCCCGGATCCGGTCCGAGCGCCCGGCGTTCGAGCTGCACTACCCGCATATGGTCGAGCGGCTGCACGCCGAGGGCGAGATCGGGTTCACCGGCAAGCCGAGGGTGCATGCGGCGCAACCGAAGGCGGGCTCGCAGGGGCTCACCGAGGCGGTCATCCCGGGTGACCACGACAGGGACAACGCGGGCGAGCAGTGAGCCCACGGGCCCACGGCGGACGTGACGAAAACCGCGCCCACCTGGACCGAAGGACATGAGAACGTGGAGCCGGGCAAAACGCCCGGCTCCACGTTTTTTGCGCGGTAGAGGAAGGCAGTCTTGAGCGAACTGACGCCGGTACTGATCACGACGACGGGACCGGACAAACCCGGGGTCACCTCGGTGCTGTTCGCCGCGCTGACCCGGCACGGGGTGGAGATGCTCGACGTCGAGCAGGTCGTCATCCGCGGGCAGCTGACCCTCGGGGTGCTGGTCGGCGTCGGCGAAGACCCGGAAGGCGTGCAGGAGGCCGTCGAGCAGGCGATGGCGACCGTGGACATGCGTGTCGACGTCCGCATCGGTGAGGAGATCGGGGAGGACCCGTTCGCGCCGGCCCGCCAGGGTTCCTCGCACGTCGCCGTCATCCTGGGCCGCCCACTGACCGCGCGTGCCTTCACCGACGTGGCGCGGCGGCTGGCCGCGCTGGACGCCAACATCGACGCCATCCGCCGCATCGCGGACTATCCGGTCACCGGGCTCGAGGTCCACATCTCGGTGCCCGACGACACCGAGCACGCCGACGCCGAGCTGCGTTCGGTACTGGCCGACGTGGCTTCCAGCGGCGGGCTGGACATCGCGATCGAGCGGGCCGGGCTGGCCCGGCGCGCGAAGCGGCTCATCGTGTTCGACGTGGACTCCACGCTCATCCAGGGCGAGGTCATCGAGATGCTTGCCGCGCACGCCGGGGTCGAGCCGATGGTCCGCGAGATCACCGACGCCGCGATGCGCGGCGAGCTGAACTTCACCGAGTCGCTGGAGCGGCGCGTCGGGCTGCTGGCCGGCCTGCCGGAGTCGGTGCTCGACGAGGTGGCCGAGTCGATCCTGCTGACCCCGGGCGCGCGCACCACCGTGCGCACGCTGAAGCGGCTGGGGTATCGCTGTGGCGTGGTTTCGGGCGGGTTCCGCCGGATCATCGACCGCATCGTCGACGATCTCGGGCTGGATTTCGCCGCCGCCAACGAGTTGGAGATCGTCGACGGCAAGCTCACCGGGCGAGTGCTCGGCGAGATCATCGACCGCGAGGGCAAGGCCGTGGCGCTGCGCCGGTTCGCCGGGCAGTACGGCATCCCGCTGGCCCAGTGCGTGGCGGTCGGCGACGGCGCCAACGACATCGACATGCTGCACGCGGCGGGCATGGGTGTGGCCTTCAACGCCAAGCCCGCGTTGCGCGAGGTGGCGGACACCGCGTTGTCCTTCCCGTACCTGGACGCTGTGCTGTTCGTCCTCGGCGTGACGCGCGCGGAGGTCGAAGCCGCCGACGCGGCCGACGGGCTGGAACTGCTGCGGCCATGAGCGAGCTTGCGAGCGAATCATTCAGCACCATGCCGGCCGACGTGCGGAGGCAGCCGGGGCTTGTCGCGTCTGGGGAGGGGGCCGCATGAGGACTGCTTGCAGGTCTGAATCATCAGGCACCGTGCCGGCCGGCGCGAAAGCACTGTCGCGGTTTGCCGCGTCCGCCAAGGAGGCCGCATGAGTGTGCTCGAACCGCTGGCGGCCAGGTACGCGTACTGGCTCGGCTTACCCGCGAAGGAAACCGCGCTGTCCGAGGCGTCGCCCGAGGAAGTCCGGGCCATGCCGGTGATCCTGCGGATGGAGAGGGCCACTCCGCCGGGTCGCACCGCGCTGCTGGAAGCCGCGGCCACGGCAGCGCTCGCGGTGTGTCTCGACGAGCGTGCGCTGCCCGGCGGGGAGTGGCACGTACCGGTGCGGGAATGGGTTTGCGGGCACATCCGCAAGGTTTCGCGCCGCGCGCGTGGGCTGCATTGGCAGGTGGCGCAGGAGTTCCCGGGCATCACCGTGACCGTCGACGGGGCGCAGGCGCGAGCGCTGGTGCCGGGTCGCGTGGTCGACGTGCCGAAGGAGATCGCGCGGCTGCAGATCTCGGGCAGCGACCTCCCGCCGGACGAGCCGCCCGCCCCGGCGCCGGATCTGCCCGCGTTGTGGCTGAACCCCGAGGTCTCGATGACCGTGGGCAAGGCCGCGGCGCAGGTCGGCCACGGCACGATGATTTTGGCTTCACTGCTGGGCGAAGCGGAACTGGCCGGATGGGGCGAGCGCGGGTATGCCTGCTCGGTGCGCACCCCCACCGTGGCGCAGTGGAAGGCGCTGCATCCCGGCGACGATCCGGCCGGTGCCTGGCGTGAGCGGCGGGTGGTCGCCGTGCGGGATGCCGGTTTCACCGAGGTCGAGCCTGGCACCGTGACGGTGCTCGCTCAGTATTCGCGATGACGGAACAAGATCCGGCTCCGCGCGGTTTTTCCCGGTAGAAACCGTGGAGGGAGCGGCAAAATGGGTCTGGATGTGCGGCGCGAGGGCGAGCACGAGTTCGTCGGGCGCAACGAGCGGGGCGCCGAGGTGCGCATCGGCCGCAAGGATGCCGAGGGCTCCTTCTCCCCGGCCGAGTTGCTGCAGATCGCCGCGGCCGGCTGCTCCGCGGTCACGGCCGAGCACTTGATCACGCGCCGGGTCGGCGAGGATTCCCGGTTCCGGGTGGACGTTTCCGCGGACCGGCGCGAGGGCGCGTCGGAGCTGGACGCGGTGTACGTCAAGTTCGACGTGGACCTCGGCGACCTGAACACCGACGACCGCGAGGCTCTGGCCACGGCCGTGGACCGCGCGATCGAACGGCTCTGCACGGTGAGCCGCACGCTCAAGAAGGGCATCCCGGTGCTGGAGGAGTTCCCGCACTAAGGCGCGAGCACGTCGTTGCCGTAGACCCGGCCCAGCGAGTCAACGCTCATCGCCTCGCCGCTGGCGAGTGCTTTGTCGCGCTGTGCTTGTCCGGGTCCGTCGGGCAGATGGAAATGCACGTTGTTCGCCCAGGACCGGAGCTGGATGCGTGCCGTGTGCGGTCGCCGCCCCGTCCTCGATCGCCTGCGCGAGGAACGGCAGCATGGGAGGGCATGCGTCGCCGATGAGCGTCGTAGTCGCCGTGGACCAGTGTGACAACGGTTCCCGATCGTAGCGGCCCCAGCGGTAGACACGTTCGCGGACGTGGTCGAGCAGTTCGTTCAGCTGAGGCGACCAGCCGCGGAAATTCGCGCGCAGCTCGGCGAGGCTGCCCGGCACGGTCCATGACTCCGCGGGCCAGTCCGTCGCCGGGACCACGCAGACCAGGTTGAGGTAGCGGCCGGCGGGATAGGCCACCAGATGCCGGTGCAACCCGAGCCAGATCCGGACGGACGGCTCGGGAGACTCGTCGGCGCGGACCATGGCGCGGTAGGCGCACATGCCGGAGAACGGAGCGGTGGTTTCTTCGACGGTGCTCCCGCGGACGGCGGAACGGATGCCGTCGGCGCCCACCACGATGTCCGCGATTTCGGCTGTGCCGTCGGCAAATCGCAGCACCGGCCGGGTGTCCCAGTAGTCGACGGCCGTCACCGTCCGCTGAAAGCGCACCACGTCCGGCGGTAGCGCGGCGGCGAGGACGTCGATCAGATCCGGGCGGTACAGCGTGTGATAGGGCGCGCCGTACTTCACGTCGATCTGTCCGGCGAGCGGCCACTCGGTCAGCACGGTGTCGTTGTCCCAGCGCAGGAAACGCGTGGCCACCGGCGAAACCGCCACCGGCTCCAGCGCCGCCGCGAGACCGAGACTGTGCAGGACCCTGGTCGCGTTCGGCCCGGCCTGCAGCCCGGCGCCGACCTCACCGAACCCGGCGGCCCGCTCGACCACCTCGACTTCGTGCCCCGCGCGCAGCAGCGCGAGCGCTGTGGTCAACCCACCGATCCCGGCACCGACGACGATGATGCGCACGGCCTGCCCCCAGACGTCTTTCGACCAGGGTCGCGAGCGCGGGAGTCACTGTCCAGCTTTTGTTCTCAGTTCGCGGAGGGGCTTTCGGCCTTCCAGACCACGTACGCCTCGTCGGCGTCGGTGGTCATGGCTTCGACGAACTTGTCGTTGTCGAACCCGGGGAGGCTCTGCAGCCGTTCGATCAGCGCGTCGGCGGCCGGGTCACCGCTCGGGACGGCGGTGCCGTTGCCGTTCGCGCCGGCGAGCATGAGGAACACGTCCTCTTTCCACGGGCCCTCGGGAATCACTCTGATCACCACGGCGGACAACTCCGCCCAGGTGACCGACTCCTCGCTCCCGTCGGCGAGCTGACGGCGCACCCCGATGTCGTCGACACTGACCGAACGCGATTTCGCGTGAGGCGGGTCCTGAGACACGGTGCTCCTTTGGTCTTACGTTCCGTTTACGGTACTGCCGCGCCGGGCGAGCCGTCAGTTGGGGGCGGCCGCGTCCAGCCGGCGCAGCGCCGCGCGCGCCGTCTCCGGGTCCGTCGTCGGCCAGAACGGCGGCAGCGAAGCCTTGAGGAAACCGGCGTAGCGCGCGTTGGCCAGCCGGGAATCCAGCACCGCCACCACCCCGCGGTCACCGACCGACCGGTGCAGCCTGCCGGTGCCCTGCGCGAGCAGCAGTGCGGCGTGCGTGGCGGCGACGGTGAGGAAACCGTTGCCACCGCGTGCTTCCACCGCTCGCTGCCGGGCGGAGGACACCGGATCGTCCGGGCGGGGGAACGGGATGCGGTCCACCAGCACCAGCTGCAGCGACGGACCCGGCACGTCCACGCCCTGCCACAGCGAGAGCGTGCCGAACAGGCAGGTGCGCGGATCGTCGGCGAACTTGCTCACCAGCAACGACGTCGCGTCCTCGCCCTGGCACAGGATCGGGTACTCGACCCTGTCGCGCAGTTCCTCGGTGGCCTGCTTGGCGGCGCGCATCGAGGAGAACAGGCCGAGCGTGCGGCCGCCCGCTGCCTCGATCAGCTCCGCGATCTCGTCCAATGTGGACGGTTGAAGCCCGTCGCGGCCCGGTGCCGGGAGGTGTTTGGCCACGTACAGGATGCCGTTGCGCCGGTGGTCGAACGGGGAGCCGACATCCAGGCCGGTCCACTTCAGCTCTTCCTTGTCCGCGGGTGGCGCCTTGTCCGTCGCCATGCCCTCGGCCTTCTCCACCTTCGCCTGCTCCGGTGGCAGACCCCATTGCCGCGCCAGGGTGTCGAACGCGCCGCCGAGGGTGAGCGTGGCCGAGGTGAGCACCGTCGTCGTGGTGCCGAAGACCCGCTCGCGCAGCAGCCCGGCCACCGACAACGGGGCCACGTGCAGCGACGGCGGGCGGTTGCTCATGCCGTAGCGGTCCGATGACAGCCACACCACGTCGCGCTGGTGCGCCGCATCCTCGTCGAACGCTTCCAACAGGCGCGTGGCGGTGTCGTGCACTTCTTCCAGCTGGGAGCGCGCGAGCTTGCGTGCCGTCGCCTCGTCGACGTCCTCCTTGCGGTCCGACCCCAGCGCGCTGACGCAGGCGTGGGCCGCGTCGCGGATCGAGGTCACCGCCCCCGCAAGCGCTTTCGGCAGGGTGTCCATCCGGCCGGGCGGCAGGTCCTCGAGGATCATCGCGAGGCCTTCGCTCGACTCCTGCAGCCGGTCGGCGATGTCGGCGTCGATCAGCTTCCCGCAGCGGCGGACCGCGATCGCGACCATCGGCGCGGTGAGCTCCCCGGTGGCCACCGAGGTGACCCTGTCCACCAGTTCGTGCGCCTCGTCGACGATCACCAGGTCGTGCTCCGGGAGCACCTGGTAGCCCTGCAACGCGTCGATGGCCAGCAGGGCGTGGTTGGTGACCACCACGTCGGCCCGCCCGGCCTCGGCGCGGGCGCGCTCGGCGAAGCAGTCCGTGCCGACGGGGCAGCGGGCAGCGCCGAGACATTCCTTGGCGGTGACCGAAACCTGGCGCCACGCCTGCTCGGTGACCCCTGGCACCAGCTCGTCGCGATCCCCGGTCTCGGTGTCCGACGCCCACTCCCGCAGCCTGCCGACCTCCTTGCCGAGCCGCGACACCGCGAACGGGTCGAACAGGCCCGGATCCTCCGGCTCCTCGGGGGCGCCGCTGTCGAGCCGGTGCAGGCACAGGTAGTTGCGGCGGCCCTTGAGGATGGCGAACGTCGGCGTGCGGCCGAGCGGCTTCTTCAGCGCCTTGGTCAGCCGCGGCAGGTCCCGGTCGACCAGCTGCCGCTGCAGCGCGATGGTGGCCGTGGAGACGACGACCGTCTTGTCCTTGGCGACGGCGTGCCGGATCGCGGGCACCAGG
The DNA here is from genome assembly GCF_035546795.1 of Amycolatopsis sp. GTDB lineage: Bacteria > Actinomycetota > Actinomycetes > Mycobacteriales > Pseudonocardiaceae > Amycolatopsis_E. Next base: position 220,704 of record NZ_DASZWC010000016.1, on the reverse strand, counting down.
TACGCCAGCGATTTCCCGGTGCCGGTGCCGGCCTGCACGGCCAGGTGCTCGCCGGTGCGCAGCGCCCGCCCGACGGCCTCGGCCATCCGCACCTGACCCGGCCGCTCGGCACCGCCGAGCGCCTCCACCGCGTGCGTGAGGAGTTCGTTGACACCGGGGAGGTCACGGGAGGACGGCACGGAGACCAACGGTACCGGGCGGCACCGACAACCTCCGCGCCCTCCTCGGCGTGCCATGTCTCCGAGATCCACTCGTAAGGGTGGTATCCGCCCGGGTGGCTCCAGCTCGGCGATCACCCGGCCGATGTCGAGGGCGGAATTCTGTTCGCGTCGAAGGGAGAACGCAGATGGGCAGGTCGACGCGGATAGCGGCGATCGCACTGTGCCTGGCGGCCGTGCCCGCCACGGCGAGCGCGGACCAGATCTCGGGCAGCGGTGCGGGATCGATCGGTGCGGTGGACATCGCCGTCGGGCAGCAGACGGCACACCAGGACCCGATCGCGCCGTGCGCGGTGGGCTCGACGGCCGACAACCGCAACGACCCGGTCACGGTCGGCACCACCACGAAGTTCGGGCTGGGCACCACCAGCTGCAAACGCAACGACGACGGCACGGTGAGCGTGCAGGTGTCCGGGAACCGGTTCGAGACCACGATCCTGAAGCAGTTCGGCGGTCCGGCGATCACCGCGCGTACGTTCAAGTCGGGCTGCAACAGCACCGCGAACGGCAGCAACGGCTCGATGGAACTCGGCGCCGTCACCGGGTTCACGGTGCCGTCCAGCATCCCGCCGAACTACACGGTGACCATCCCGGGCGCGAACGGTGCGCCCCCGCTGGCCGACATCGTGCTCAACGAGCTGGTCGTGCCGAGCCCGGCCGACGGCAGTCTCGTCACGCACGCGATGCACATCAAGCTGTTCCCGCAGGGTGGCCCGGCCTCCGGCGACATCCTCGTCGGCACCGCGGCCTGCGCGCCCTACGGCGGCTGACCCACCAGTGCGGGGCCCTCGGGCCCCGCACTGGTCAGGCGAACTTCGCGGCGAGCGCGGCCAGTTGCGAGGCGCGGTGGTCCAGCTTGTCCAGCCTGCCGCCGCTGAGGGAATCCCCGACCAGTGAGCAGCCCGCGCCGACGGCGAAGGCGCCGGCGCCAAGGTAGGCGTCCACCTCGTCCAGTTCGATCCCGCACGCGGGCACCAGCGGGATCTCGGGCAGCAGCCCGTGCACCGCGCGCAGGTACCCCACCCCGCCGATCGCGCCGACCGGCAGCACCTTCACCACGGCGGCGCCGTGGCGCCAGGCCGAGTCCACCTCCGTCGGCGTCATCGCCCCGCAGGCGACGGGCAGCCCGTAGAGCTGTGCCCGGTCCAGCACGTCGGCCGAAAACGTCGGCGTGGCAACGAAGTCCACCCCGGCCGCGGCGCAATTGTCCACATCGGACACTGTCCGGACGGCGCCCGCGCCGATCATCGTGTCCGCCCCGAGCTCGACCTGCAGCAACCCGATCGCGTCCAGCGCGCCCGGGGTGGCCAGCGAGACCTCGATCATCCGCAGCCCGCAGTCGTGGAGCACGTGCGCCACGTCGGGCAGGAACTCGGTGTCCTCGCCGCGCACCAGCACGATCACCCGGCCGGCGGCCAGCCGCTCGCGGAAGCGGATGTTCTGCTTCTTCAACGCCGGCCGCATCAGCCGACCCGCGGGTTTCCGGTGAGCTCCACGCCCGCCTCGCGCAAGTCGCCGAGCGCCTTGTCCACGGTCTCCCGCGCGACGCCCGCCGTCAGGTCCAGCAACACCCGCACGGTGAAGCCGGCCTTGACCGCGTCCAGCGCGGTGGCGCGGACGCAGTGGTCGGTGGCGATGCCGACGACGTCGATCGTTCGCACGTCGTGCTCGCGCAGCCACCGTGCGAGCTCCGCGCCCGACTCCGTATGCCCCTCGAAGCCGGAATAGCCGTCGCTGTACTGGCCTTTCGAGAACACCGTCGAGATCGGCCCGACGTCCAGCGCGGGGTGGAAGGACGCGCCCGGCTTGCCCGCTTCGCAATGCCTGGGCCATGAGCGCACGTAGTCCGGGTTGTCGCTGAAATGCGCGCCCGGATCGATGTGGTAGTCGCGGGTGGCCAGCACGTGCTCGTACCCGCCGCGCGCGAGCAGCCCGGTGATGTCGGCGGCCACCTGCGCGCCGCCGGTAACCGCGAGGGAACCGCCCTCGCAGAAGTCGTTCTGCACGTCGACGACGATCAGTGCGTTGGTCATTTCCGCTCCTCGATGAAGACGGTGGGGATCGCGGGTTCGCCGTGGGACAGCTTCAGCCCCTCCCACGGCAGGCTCACCAGGCCCTGACGCAGCCGCTGGCGTCCGTCGTCCAGGGTGGGCAGGTCCGGCACCGGTTGTCCACCCGTCATCAGCGGGATCTGCAGCCGGCGGTCGTGCTCACCCGGCTCGGGCGCTTCGCCGTACGGGTACACGACTTCCTCGATCGCGGTGCCCGTCGGTTTGTGGCGGCGCAGCGCACCCTTGCGCCCGCCGCGGGAAGCCTTGTTCTCACTGCGTTTCGCGACCGGGCGGCCGTCCACCTCGACGAGCTTGTAGACCATGCCCGCGGTGGGTGCGCCGGAACCGGTGACCACCGAGGTGCCCACGCCGTAGGCGTCCACCGGTTCGGCGCGCAGCGCGGCGATCGCGTGCTCGTCGAGATCGCCGGAGACGACGATCCGGGTGTCCTTGGCGCCCAAGGAGTCCAGCTGCTCGCGGGCCTTGCGGGCGAGCACGCCGACATCGCCGGAGTCGATCCGGATGGCACCGAGCTCGGGGCCCGCGACGCGCACCGCGGTCTCGATCCCGGCGGTGATGTCGTAGGTGTCCACGAGCAACGTGGTGTCCGTGCCCATCTTCTCCACCTGCGCGGCGAAAGCTGCTGCCTCGCTGTCGTGCAGCAGCATGAACGCGTGCGCGACCGTGCCGCGGGTCGGGATGCCGTAGCGGCGCCCGGCCTCCAGGTTCGAGGTGGTCGCGAACCCGGCGAGGTAGCTCGCGCGGGCGGCGGCCACGGCGGCCCACTCGTGCGTGCGGCGGCCGCCCATCTCGATTATCGGCCTGCCGTGCGCGGCGCCCGCCATCCGCGCCGCCGCCGACGCGATCGCGCTGTCGTGGTTGAGGACCGACAGCAGCAGCGTCTCCAGCACGACGGCTTCGGAGAAGCTCGCGCGCACCGTCAGCACCGGGGAGCCGGGGAAGTACAGCTCGCCCTCGGGGTAACCCTCGATGTCCCCGGAGAACTCGTAGTCGGCCAGCCACGCCAGGGTGGCGTCGTCCACCACCGCGGTCGAGGACAGCTGCGTGAGCTCGGCGTCGGTGAACCGGAAGTCGGCGATCGCGTCGAGCACGCGCGCGGTGCCCGCGACGACGCCATAGCGCCGCCCGTCCGGCAGCCGGCGCGCGAAGACCTCGAACACGCACGGCCGGTCACCGGTGCCGTCGGCCAGCGCGCTGGCGAGCATCGTCAGCTCGTAGTGGTCGGTCAGCAGGGCCGTGCTGCCCTGTGTCTCGGGGAAACCCATGCGGGAAATCTAACCGCCGCGCCCGGCGTCACCGTTGCGGGTGGTCACGGGCGGTCGATAGGGCGATCAGGTGGTTCTTCCCGGACCGGCGTCACCCGAACGGCGGTGACCACCGGCTCACCCGGTACCGGTTCCGTGACAACATGGTGTCTATGACCACGCCTGTCGAATCCGCGCAGACGCAGGCCGAGGCCGCCGGGGCCGAGCAGGGCACTGGGGACAAACCGTGGCAGACCATCGTCTGGAATGACCCGGTCAACCTGATGTCCTACGTGACGTATGTGTTCCAGAAGCTGTTCGGTTACAGCCGGGACCACGCCACGAAGCTGATGCTCGACGTGCACCACAAGGGGCGGGCGATCGTGACTTCCGGTTCGAAGGAGAAGGTCGAGGCGGACGTGACGAAACTGCACGCGGCCGGGCTGTGGGCGACGATGGAGCAGTCGTGAAGAACTGGACGCGCAAGGGCGAGCGGGTGCTCGCCGGGTTCGAGCAGCAGGAGGCCGCGGTGCTGCGCGGTCTGGTCAGCCAGCTCGAAGACATGCTTCGCGCGCGCGGCGAGGAAACCCCGCAGGACGAGTTGTCGGAGCTGACCGGCATCCGGACCGGCCCTTCGGAATCGCCGAACGACCCGGTGCTCTCGCGGCTGCTGCCGGACTACCACCGGCTCGACCCGGACAACCCGACCCGCGAGGCTCTCGACTCCGCGGCGGCGCTGCGTTCGCTGCACGAGCCGGAGCTGCTCGACGCGAAGGTCGGAGTGGCCACGGTGGTGATGGAGACGCTGCCGCGCGATGGCGGGAACGTGCGGCTCACCCTCGAGCAGGCCGACGCCTGGCTCGCGGCGCTCAACGACGTCCGGCTGGCGCTGGGCACGGCCTTGGACGTCACCGAGGACATGCCCGACGAACTGCCCGAGGACGACCCGCGGTCCCCGCATCTCGGCGTGTACCACTGGCTGACCTGGGTGCAGGAAACCCTGGTCGAAGCCATGACCGCATGATCACCGACGTGCCGGGCGTGCTCGTCGGCCGGTTCGAGCGGATCGGCTCCGGCTGGGCGAGCGGGACGACGGTGGTGCTGACGCCGGCGGGTGCCACGGGAGCGGTCGACCAGCGCGGTGGCGCACCGGGCACGCGGGAGACGAACCTGCTGGAGCCGGAGAACCTGGTGCGGCGGGTGAACGGGATCTGCCTGTCCGGTGGAAGCGCTTACGGGCTGGCGGCGGCCGACGGGGTGATGCGCTGGCTCGGCGAGCGGGGACACGGGTTCCGCGTGGGCGCGCAGCCGCACGAGGTCGTGCCGATCGTGCCGTCGGCGGTGATCTTCGATCTGCCGCACAGCGAGTGGGGCAACCGTCCGGACGCGTCTTTCGGTTATGCCGCTTGCGAAGCAGCGAACGATGGCCCGGTGGCCCAGGGCTGCGTCGGTGCCGGGGCCGGCGCCACCGTGGGCTCGCTGAAGGGTGGCGTCGGCAGCGCCAGCGAGGTGGTCGGCGGCTACACCGTCGGCGGGCTCGCGGTGGTGAACGCCTCCGGTGAGGCGGTCAACGTGGAGACCGGGCTGCCGTTCGCGGCGGATCACGAGGTGGCGGGGGAGTTCGGGGTGCGCTGGCCCGATCGTCCCGGGGAGCTGTCCGTCGCGCCGAAGAAGCTGAACACGACGATCGGCGTGATCGCCGTGGACGCGGATCTGTCCAAGGCGGAATGCCGCAGGCTGACGGTCGCCGCGCAGGACGGGCTGGCGCGGGCGGTCCGGCCGGCGCACACGATGTTCGACGGGGACACGGTTTTCGGCCTGGCGACGGGAGAACGCGAGCTGCCCGCGGACGAACCGCAGCGCGTGGCGGTGCTGGATTCGCTGTGCTCGGCCGCGGCGCGGGTGTTCGCGCGGTCGGTCGTGCACGGAGTGCTGACCGCGGAGACCGTTGCCGGAGTGCCGGCATATCGCGATGTGTGGCCGGAAGCCTTTCCGGCGTAACACTTCGGGCGAAGTCGTAGATCAAGAGGCATGCGAAGCAAGGGGTCGTGGGCCGTGCTGCTGCACGCCGACGACGTGCACACCGACACGGCTGTGGCGTATGCCGTCCGAGAGGTCTGTGCCCTCCCGGCTGAGCGCTGTCTCGATTTGGCGCGGGAACTCGGCGAGTCGAGGACGGCCGAGCTGACCACGATCCCGGACCGGCGCCACGCCGAGGAAGTGGTGCGGCGGTTGCAGATCTTCGGGCTGCGGGCCACCCTGCGGCAGGCCGCCGATGTATGACTCGGTGCAGGCAGGCCCGGCCGGCGACTCGGTGCGGCTGGTCATGTCCGAGCCGGCGGCGCGGCGGTTCCGGGTGCTGATCATGGGTTTCCTGGCCTCGCTCGACTCGGTCAAGGACCGGCGGCTGTTCCCGGATGCCTTCGCGGACAAGGGAAACAGCAGTGGCTTCCGGGCCGCGCACGGTGCGGGTATGCGGGAGGAGCTGGCAGGCGCGGCGCGGCGGGTGCTCGCGGCGTGGCCGGACGCACCCGACGTGACGCTGCCGCCGGAGCTGGTGCGGGACTGGCTGATCGTGCTGAGCCACGCGCAGACGAAGTACCTCGGCCGGCGCCGGCACAAGCGTCGTCGGCTGGGCACTGGCGCGGAGTACGCGGACGTGCTGTGGCTGCGCGCCGCGCACGACCGCGTCGCGGCCGCCGCGCTCGGCGTGCGGCGGCCGCCGTTCAGCGGCCACTGGGCGGAGGCATTCGTGTCGACGACAGCAGCACCTTCGCGAACGTGATCTACGGAGCTGGCGATGGAGGTGCACACCCGCGGTGCCTGACGCGGCCCGCTGGCCGAGACGATCGAGCGGGCGCTCGCCACCGCCACCCTCGCGTGCTGAGTCTCACTCTGTGAACCCCGGGTGTCCGCAACGTAAGATGTCGGGCGTGCTTCGGATCCGCCGTGAACTCGTGGACGAGATCGTCGCGCACGCTCGCCGGGACCACCCGGACGAGGCGTGCGGGGTGATCGCGGGACCCGAGGGCTCTGACTCGCCCGAGCGGTACATTCCCATGCTCAACGCGGCCCGGTCGCCGACGTTCTACGAGTTCGACTCCGGCGACCTGCTCAAGCTCTACCGCGAGATGGCTGCCAACGACGAGGTCCCCGTCGTGATCTACCACTCGCACACGGCCACCGAGGCGTACCCGTCGCGCACGGATGTGTCCTACGCCTCCGAGCCGGACGCGCACTACGTGCTGGTCTCCACCCGCGACCCCGAAGAGCACGAGTTCCGCTCCTACCGCATCGTGGACGGTGTGGTCACCGAGGAGCCCGTCGAGGTCGTCGGCGGCACGGAATAAACCCGGCCGTCCCGAACGTCTGTCACTGAAGAGAGCAAGCGGAGGTAAACAAGCATGGCCGTGACCGTGTCCATCCCGACCATCCTGCGTACGCACACCGGCGGCGAGAAGTCCGTCGAGGCGTCCGGCAAGACCGTGCTGGAGGTCATCGACGACATCGAATCCCGCCACGGCGGCCTCAAGGCCCGCCTGGTCAAGGAGGAGAAGCTGCACCGGTTCGTGAACGTCTACGTCAACGACGAGGACGTCCGTTTCGCCGGTGGGCTGGACGCCGAGGTCAAGGACGGCGACACGGTGACGATCCTGCCCGCGGTCGCCGGCGGCGCGCGCTGAGCTGATGGCGCGCTACGAATCCCTGCTCGACGCGCTCGGCGGCACCCCGCTGGTGGGTCTGCCCCGCCTGTCCCCGACCGACAACGTGCGGTTGTGGGCCAAGCTCGAGGATCGCAACCCGACCGGTTCGATCAAGGACCGGCCAGCGCTGGCGATGATCGAGGCCGCGGAGCGTGAAGGCAGGCTGCGCCGGGGCTCGACGATCCTCGAGCCCACCTCCGGCAACACCGGGATCTCGCTGGCGATGGCCGCGAAGCTCAAGGGCTACGGCCTGGTCTGCGTGATGCCGGAGAACACCTCCGCCGAGCGCAAGCAGCTGCTGCAGGCCTACGGCGCGCGCATCGTGTTCTCGCCCGCGGCGGGCGGATCCAACGAGGCGGTGCGACGGGCCAAGGAACTGGCCGAGAAGAACCCGGACTGGGTGATGCTCTACCAGTACGGCAACCCGGCGAACCCGGAGTCGCACTACCGCGGCACCGGCCCGGAGCTGCTCAAGGATCTGCCGACGATCACGCATTTCGTCGGCGGGCTGGGCACCACCGGCACGCTCGTCGGCGTCGGCCGGTATCTCCACGAGCAGAAGCCGGACGTGCAGATCATCGCCGCCGAGCCGCGGTATGGCGAGCTGGTGTATGGGTTGCGCAACCTCGACGAGGGCTTCGTGCCGGAGTTGTACGACGCGGAGGTCCTCAACGGCCGCTACTCGGTGGGCGCGTACGACGCGTTGCGCCGCACCCGGGAGCTGCTGGAGCACGAAGGCATCTTCGCCGGGATTTCCACCGGGGCCGTGCTGCACGCGGCGCTGGCTGTCGCGGAAAAGGCCGCCGCTCGCGGCGAGCCGGCGGATGTCGCGTTCGTGGTGGCCGACGCCGGCTGGAAGTACCTGTCCACCGGCGCGTACAGCGGCACGCTCGACGAAGCGGCCGCGGCCCTCGACGGGCAGCTCTGGGCTTGAGACGACGAAGCCCCTCGCTCCGCGGAGCGAGGGGCTTTCTCGTGCTCAGACGCCGGTGGAAACGATCTCCTTCGACAGCGGGGCGACGGCGCTGATGATCGCGTCGACGATGTCCTGCGGCACCCCGGCGGCCTGCAGCGATTCGGTGAGATGCTTGGCGACCAGGTCGAACTCGTGCTGCCCGATGCCGCGGCCGCGATGCACCTCCTTCATCGAACGCCCGCTGTACTCCGGCGGCCCGCCCAGCGCGGCGGCGAAGAATTCGACCTGCATGCCCTTGAGCCGGGGCAGGTTGGTGCCCTCGAAGAACCCGGCCAGTCCGGGGTCGGCGAGCACCCGGACGTAGAAGTCGTCGACGACGGCGATCAGCGCTTCCTGGCCGCCGATCTGCTCGTAGATGCTGGTCACGGTTGTCCTCCGGCGTGTGGTGGGTTCCACACCAGCCAACCGCCGCGGTGTTTCCGCCGCGTTAGACCGGGATCAACGCCAGGCAATCGGGAGCTCACCGGGAGCTATTTGGCTTGCCGGGCGAGGTGTTGCTCGTGTTGGGTGCGGGCCGCGTCCCACAGCTTCGCCCACTCCGGTTCCGCGTAGACCCTCGGTTCGATGCCGAATACGTCGGCGACGGCGGCGCGCCAGTCCTTTTCGTTCTCCAGCAAGGTCTTCGACACTCCCGCGGCGTCCCGCCTGGTCAGCGTGAGCGCGCGCAGGATGTCGATCGCGTCGGCGTCACGACGCTGCACGGTGCACACTCGCACGAAGCCGGAATCGGGGGAGTGGGACAGGTGCTGGTGCTGTTCGGCGAAGACGTCCATCTCCACCTCCTCGGGCCCGAAATCCAGGGTGTTGAAGCTGCCCTGCCGGTCGTGTCCGAACTGCCAGCCGCCGGGCGCCACGACGGAACGCCGCAGCGTGAAATGGAACGGCCCCTGCTGGTACGCGCCTTCGGCGAGCGGGATCGGGGCGAACAGTCCGTCGCCGAGCCCGGCGTCCACCATCCAGCCGTCGTCGCCGAGACCGCTGACGGTGAGTGCCAGGTGGCCCCCGCGCACGTTCGGCGGCTCGTCGTCGCTCATGCTCGCGCCGCCCTTGTGCCGGGTGACCCGGTAGCCGAGCGCGGTGAGCAGGGCGGAGAACGCGCCGTTGAGGTGGTAGCAGTAGCCCGCGCGCGAATCCCGCACCACGCGCCGAGCCGAGCCGGCCGGATCGAGCGACGCCGGTTTGCCGAGCTGGATGTCCAGCGAGTCGTACGGGACCCGGGCGATATGCGCGGTGTGCAGGCGCCACAAGGCCTCCGCGCTCGGCGGCTCCCGCTCTGGAATGCCCAGCTGGCGCAGGTAGCCGTCCACGTCGATCATTTCCACCCGCCGAGACTACCGAGGCCGCGCAAGGCGAAATCAGGGTTTTTTCCCGAGGCCGGCGCTCCACCGGCGCCGTACCGTCGAGGTATGAGCACGTTGCCAACGCCACCCGCGCCGGTGGACCGGTCGAAGCGGATCCTGCCCGCCGCACCGAAATCGGCCGGTCTCGTCATGGTCGGCTTCACCGTGCTGCTCTACCTCGTCGAGCTGGTGGACGTGCTGCTGCACGGCACGCTCGACAGAGAAGGCATCGTGCCGCGCACGCTCGGCGGGCTGGACGGCGTCGTGTGGGCGCCGCTGCTGCACGGCAGCTGGGCGCACCTGTTCGCGAACACGATCCCGGTGCTGGTGTTCGGGTTTCTCGCGATGGCGGGCGGAATCGTCCGCTGGGTCGCGGTGACCGTGCTGATCTGGGCCGTCAGCGGCTTGGGCGTGTGGCTGACCGGCGACACGAACACCGTCACGATCGGCGCCTCCGGGCTGGCCTTCGGCTGGCTCGCGTACCTGCTGGTGCGCGGCCTGTTCAACCGCTCCCTGGGCCAGTTGACGGTGGCCGCGGTACTGCTCGTGATCTGGGGTGGCACGCTGTGGGGGCTGCTGCCCGGCCAGTCCGGAATTTCCTGGCAGGCACACCTTTTCGGCGCCATCGGCGGCATCGTCGCCGCATGGCTGGCCTCGCGGGCGGAGGGGTCCAAGCTGAAAAAGACGCCAGGTAATCTCGCGGTGTGATCACGCGAGAGTCCCCGATCGGTGTTTTCGATTCCGGCGTCGGGGGTTTGACCGTCGCGCGCGCCATTCTCGATCAGCTTCCCCGTGAACAGCTCCGCTACGTCGGCGACACCGCGCACAATCCGTACGGCCCGTTGCCCATCGCGCGAGCGCGAGAACTCGCGCTCGCCGCCCTCGACGAGCTCGTCGAGGGCGGAGTGAAGGCGTTGGTCATCGCGTGCAACACCGCCTCGGCCGCATGCCTGCGCGACGCGCGTGAGCGCTACGACGTGCCGGTGATCGAGGTCGTGCTCCCCGCCGTACGCCGCGCCGTCGCGGCAACCCACACCGGACGCATCGGCGTGATCGGCACCGAAGGCACGGTGCGTTCCCGCGCCTACGACGACGCGTTCAACGCGGCCCGCGACGTGCGGGTCACCAGCATCGCCTGCCCACGCTTCGTGGACTTCGTCGAGCGCGGCATCACCTCCGGCCGCCAGGTGCTCGGGCTGGCGCAGGGCTACCTGGAACCGTTGCTGCGCGCGGAGGTCGACACGCTCGTCCTCGGCTGCACGCACTATCCGCTGCTCACCGGCGTCCTGCAGATCGTGATGGGTCCGGATGTGACACTGGTGTCCAGCGCGGAGGAAACGGCGAAGGATCTGTTCCGCGTCCTCACCGAAGGCGACCTGCTCGCCGAGCGGGAGGACGAGCCGGCACACGAGTTCATCGCCACCGGATCACCCGAGCCGTTCGCCCGGCTCGCGCAGCGGTTCATGGGTTTCGCCCCCGGAGTCCTTTCGCCCGTGACCCGCTGACGTGGCAGGGTGGCGCACGTGCGACTGACGATCCTCGGCTGTTCCGGCAGCATTCCGGGCCCGGGCACCGCCGCCTCGGGCTACCTGCTCGAAGCCGACGGCTTCCTGCTCGCCGTGGAACTGGGCAACGGCACGTTCGCGCAACTGCAGGCGCGGCACGACCCGTTCGACCTGGACGCACTCGCCTTCACCCACCTGCATCCCGATCACTGCGCCGACTTCACCGCATTGACCGTGCTGCGTCGCTACCACCCGGCCCCGCCCTACGACGTGCACGAAAAGCGGCTGCCGGTGTACGGGCCGGAAAACGCGCCGCAGCGGCTGGCCAAGGCGTACGCGCCGAACGACACCGAGCTGGCCGAGACCGATCTGTCCGACGTGTACGAGTTCCACCCGATCGGCCGGTCCGCGAAGATCGGCCCGTTCGAGCTGAGCGCCGTGCCGGTGGACCATCCCACGGAAGCCTTCGGGCTACGGGTGCGCCACGGTGACCGGACGCTCGCTTATACCGGGGACACCGGGCCGTGCGCGGCTTTGGACGAGCTGGCCCGCGGCGCCGACGTCCTGTTGTGCGAGGCCAGCTGGACCGATGCCCCGGAACGACCCGATGGCGTGCACCTCTCCGGCAGGCAGGCCGGCGAACTCGCGCGGCGTGCGGGCGTGGGGCGGCTCCTGCTCACGCACATCGCCCCGTGGAGTGACCGCGGCGCCATCCTCGCCGAGGCCCGTGCCGAGTTCCCCGGTGCCGTGCTCGTCGAGCAGGGCACCGGATACGACCTTTGAGCCGGCGCGCAGCAGCAGCCAGCACACCAGGCCGACCGGGATGATCAGCCAGCACGACAGCATCCGGTAGACCAGCACGGCCGCCGCGCCCGCGGTGTCGGCCGCGCCCGCGGACACCAGCCCGGTCAGCAGGCTCACCTCGATCACGCCGATCCCGCCCGGGGTGAGCGGCACCTGCCGCACGATCTGCACCGCGAGGTAGATCGTCGCGAGCTGGAGCAAACCCACCTCGATGCCGAACCCGCGTGCGGCGGCGATCAGGCAGACCAGGTCGGTGAGCCAGTTGAGCACGGCCGCGCCGAGCGCGAGGGTCCAGTGCCGGGGCGCCACCGAATGGGCGGCTTGGACGGCTTCGGCGAGCGGACGCAGCAACCGCGAGCGCGGCATGGCGTGGGTGCGCGGTGAGTGCCGGCCGCGAAGCAGCCAGACGATCCCGCCCAGCAACACGGCGGCCGCGCCCAGCGTGATGAGCACCGGATGCGTGTGCCAGACCGCGGCGAGCGCACCCGTGGTGTACAGCAAAACCAGGCCCAGCATGGAAAGCAGGCCCGAGAGCACCATCACCGTCGTCGCCGCGACCCGGCTGGCGCCGCCCGCGCGGAACTGCCGGAAGGCGTAACCGGCGGACACCGCGGAGCCGGCGGGCAGGCTGATCGAGATCGCGGATCGACTGTAGGAAAGGGCGAGCGCGCGGCGGCGGGGCATCGTCACGCCGAACGCGATCAGCAGCCGTCGTTGCTGGCGGCCGAACATCGCCATCGAGATGAACTCGGCGACGGCAGCGACGATCAGCCAGCGCGGTTCCGCGTCGCGGAGCGCGGTGAGCATGTCGCCCGGCTGCGGCAGGCGGTCGCGCAGTGTGAACACCACGACCGCCAAGACGGCGGCTGTCCCCAGGATTCGTGCGAGACGCTTCATCGCGCACCCCCTTTTTCACCCTACGATGAATTATCCGCCGGGGCGGCGCGATGTCAACGTGCGTTGAATTACAGGGCCGCCAGGTAGTCCGCCCTCAGGTAGTCGCCGTAAGCGGCGGCCACCGCGATCAGATCCACCGCACCGGCCGGGGCGTCGAACAGGCCGGCGTCGTACGCGAGCGCGCCGCCCTTGCGCGTGGGTACGTCGTTGGTGACGTCGGTGAACCAGTCGAGGAAGGTCAGCTGCTTGCCACCGCGCACCGGCGGGGAAAGGAAGTCCAGCACCGCGGGACGGCTGCGCAGCACCCACCGGTAGAAGTCGGAGAACTGGTAGAAACGCTCCTCCGCCGCGCTCGGCCGCAGCCCGTGGACCTGTTCGGCGAGCACCACTCCGTGCTCCGTCGACGCCTGCTCGGCCTGGCTCCACGCGAGGTCGTGCGCGGAACGTCCGGACAGCCGCCCCGCCGCCAGCCGCGTCAGATAGCTCGCCCACAGCTCGGCGCCGGGGTTGCCGAACGTCTCGCTGCCGCGCCCGGAGGCGATCGCGATCCCGCGCTCGATGCCTTCCAGAATCCCGGCGTCCACGTAGGACACCCAGCTGCTGGGCGCGCCCATGTCGCGGTCGGTGAAGAACTCGATGATCCCCTCGATGTTGCCCCAGCGCGGCGCGTAGCCGGGGATGACTTCCGCCGCCGCCCCGGCGGAAAGCTCGCGGACGAAGTTCAGCCGGCCGGGCATCGACATCGTGTTGATGTCCTCCGCCGTGCAGTTCAGCGTGTCCGCGCAGGTGGCGATGCCGGCCTGGGCCGAGGAGGCGAGCGTGGCGCAGAGCAGGGCGGTCAGAAAGGTGACGAAGGCGGCGCGCATGAGAGGGCACACTAGCGGCGTTCTACGCTGCACGCGTGGCACGTAAAGATGGCAGGAACGACGACCAGCTCCGCGAAGTGAAGATCACTCGTGGGTTCCAGGACTGGCCGGCGGGCTCGGTGCTGATCGAGTTCGGCCGGACCCGGGTGCTCTGCGCCGCGAGCGTCACCGAAGGAGTGCCGCGCTGGCGGACCGGCTCCGGGCTGGGCTGGGTGACAGCCGAGTACGCGATGCTTCCCTCGGCCACCCACGACCGTAGTGACCGCGAGTCCGTCAAGGGCCGCATCGGCGGGCGCACGCACGAGATCAGCAGGCTCATCGGCCGCTCCCTGCGCGCGTGCATCGACCTGTCCGCGCTGGGGGAGAACACCATTCACCTCGACTGCGACGTGATCCAGGCCGACGGCGGCACCCGCACCGCGGCGATCACCGGCGGTTACGTGGCACTGGCCGACGCGGTCACCTGGCTCGCGGCAGCGAACCGGCTCGCCGACCCGAAACCGTTGTCGGCGATGGTGTCCGCGATCAGCGTCGGCGTGGTCGACGGCCGGGTCCGGCTGGACCTGCCGTACGAGGAGGACTCGCGCGCGGAGGTGGACCTGAACGTGGTCGCCACCGACGCCGGCGCCCTCATCGAGGTGCAGGGCACCGGTGAAGGCGCCACCTTCACCCGGTCCACTTTGGACCAGATGCTGGACATGGCGGCCGCGGGTTGCGAGGAGCTGACCCGCAAGCAGACGGCCGCGCTGGCCGAGCCGTACCCGGGTGAGCTGCCGGAGCCGCAGCCGGGCAAGAAGTCGAAAGGCTCGAAGTGACCAAGGTTCTGCTGGCCACCCGCAACGCGAAGAAGCTCGGCGAGCTGCGCCGGATCCTGGCGGCCGAGAACGTCTCCGGCATCGAGGTGCTCGGGCTCGCCGACGTCGACGAGTTCGAGGAGGCGCCGGAGACCGGTGCCACCTTCGAGGAGAACGCGCTCGCCAAGGCGCGCGACGCGGCGGCGGCCACCGGACTCCCTTCGGTGGCCGACGATTCCGGCATCGCGGTGGACGCGCTCAACGGTATGCCGGGGGTGCTCTCGGCGCGCTGGGCCGGCGGGCACGGGGACGACCAGGCCAACCTGGAACTGGTGCTGGCCCAGACCGGCGACGTTCCCGACGAGCGGCGCGGCGCGGCGTTCGTCTGCGCGGCGGCGCTCGTCGTCCCCGGCGGCCAGGAGCACGTGGTGCGCGGGGAGTGGCGGGGCACCCTGCTGCGGGAATCGCGTGGTACCAACGGTTTCGGCTACGACCCGATCTTCCGGCCGGAGGGTGAGCAGCGGTCCTCCGCGGAGCTTTCCCCGGCGGAGAAGGACGCGGCCTCGCACCGGGGCCGCGCCCTGCGCGCGCTGCTGCCGTACTTGCGTGCGCTCGCCTGACCGGTTTCGTCGCGGTCAGGTAGCCGGCACCGTCCGCTGCACCACCCGGAACGTCATCGCCTGGCCCGGACACGCCTGTGCGACAACCGGAAGGTCTTCGCTCACCACCACGGCTATCACCGGGTAGCCACCGGTGACGGGGTGGTCGGCCAGGAACAGCACCGGCAACCCGGACGGTGGGACCTGGATCGCGCCGATCACCATGCCTTCGCTCGGCAGTTCCTCCTGCCGGTCCCAAGTCAACTTCGGCCCGTCCAGCCGCACGCCCACCCGATTGCTCTCCGACGTCACGGTGTACCGCGAATTCCCCAGGACCTGCAGCGCGCCTGGAGTGAACCAGTCGTCGCGCGGTCCGGGCAGTACGCGTACCGATAGTCCGGTACGGGGCGGGTCGGCGACGGGCGCCACCGAAACGGCGGGCAGCGGGCCGGTGATCGCGCCGCCGACGGGCAGCACGTCGCCCGCGGACAGGGCGGGCGGGCCCAGCCCGGAAAGCAGGTCGGTGGCCCGTGATTCCAGTGTCGGCTCCACGCCGATCCCGCCGCGCACCGCGACGTACGTGCGCAGGCCGGAAGACGGCGGGCCGAGCACCACGTCCTCGCCGGGCCCGACGGTGAACGGCGCGTTCATCGCCTCGCCCCGGCCGTTGCGCGTGATCGGGCAGGGTGCCCCGGTGATCGCCACGTGCGTGCGATGCCGGAACCTCAGTGCCAGCCCGCCGAAGGTCGACTCCAGACAGGCCGCGCCGTCGGGGTTGCCGACGAGCCGGTTGGCCAGCGAGGCCGAGCGGCGGTCCGCCGCGCCCGAAGCGCCGACGCCCAGCGCGGCCAGCCCCGGTCTGCCCATGTCCTGCACGGTGGTCAGCGGTCCCGGCCGCAACACCTCGATCTCGTTCACGCCGCCACCGCCTCGAAGCGCACCTTGGTCCCCGGCGCGAGCAGTGCCGGGGGTCGTCTTTCCGTGTCCCACAACGGAATTTCCGTGCGGCCGAGCAACTGCCAGCCGCCGGGGGACGAGCGCGGGTAGACCCCGGTGTACTCGCCGGCGATCGCCACCGAGCCCACCGGCACCTTGGTGCGCGGCACCGAACGCCGCGGCAGGTGCAACCGGGGATCAAGCCCGGTCAGGTAACCGAACCCCGGGGCGAAACCGCCGAAGGCCACGATGTACTGGGTCGCGGTGTGCGCCGCGATCACCCCGGCCACCCCGAGCCCGGTGGAATCGCCCACCTCACCGAGGTCGGGGCCGTCGTAGATCACCGGCACCACCACCTCGCCGCCGCGAAGCGACTGCGCGGGCACCGGTTCGATGCCCGCCAGCCGCGCCGCGAGGGTTTCCGGGTCGGTCACCCGGGGGTCGAACCGGACCAGCAGGGTCGTCGCGGCGGGCACCATCTCCGTGATGCCCGCCGGCAGGGACTCCGCCAGCGCGGCGTACAGACCGAGGACGGCGTCGATCCCGTCGACCTCGGCCAGCAGCGCCTGGTCCCCGAAGGGCCTTACCCTCATGCGAAACTCCGCAACTCCACGCCGGCCTCCCGCAACGCGGTGCGGGCCGCACCGGCCAGTGCGACCGCGCCGGGGGTGTCGCTGTGCACGCACAGCGAACCCGCCCGCAACTCGACGACACTGCCGTCGACGGCCACCACTTCTCCTTCTGTCACCAGCCGCACGCACCGCTTCGCGACCTCCTCGGGATCGGTCAGTACCGCGCCCGGCATGTTCCGGGGCAGCAGCCGCCCGTCCGGGCTGTAGCCGCGGTCGGCGAACGCCTCCGCCACCGTGGTCAGCCCGGCCTCCCTGGCGTGTGCGAACAGCCGCGACCCCGGCTGCCCGAGGATGGGCAGCTGCGGGTCGTACTGCCACACTGCTTCCACCACCGCGCCGGCATGGCCGTCGTGGGTGGCGATCGCGTTGTAGAGCGCGCCGTGGGGTTTGACGTAACGGACCTCGCCACCCGCGGAACCGGCGATCGCGTCGAGTGCGCCGAGCTGGTAGAGCAGATCGTCCACCAGCTCGCCCGGGGCCACGTCGAGGAACCGGCGGCCGAACCCGGCCAGGTCCCGGTACCCGACGTGGGCCCCGATGGTGACTTCGTGCTTGACCGCCGATTCGCAGACCTCCCGCATGGTCCGCGGGTCCCCGGCATGGAACCCGCAGGCCACGTTGGCGGCGGTCACGACGCCGAGCAGCGCCTCGTCGTCCGCGATCCGCCAGGCGCCGAAGCCCTCGCCGACATCGCAGTTGAGGTCGATCGTCGTGACCATGCCCATCGTCGTCATGGCTACACTTCCGCCGTGGCGACCGCGAGGGTCTCGATCTGCTCTTCCTCGGGGTGCGGGGTCTTGCGGGCGAGGAGCACACCGACGAGGGTCAGCACCGCGGTGAAGGTCACGTACAGTGCGACGACGACCCAGCTGTTGAAGCCGGACAGCAGCGCGGTGAAGATCAGCGGCGCCACGGCGCCACCGAAGATCCCGGCCATGGTGTAGGCCAGCGAGCTACCGGTGAAGCGCAGCCGCGGCGAGAACTGCTCGGTGATCATCGCGGCCTGCGGGCCGTAGAGCAGTGCGTGGATGGCCAGCGCGACGACCACGCCGACGATGATCGCGAAGAACGACTTCGTCGAGGCCAGCGGGAAGAACAGGAACGGCCAGACGGCGGCGAGGATGGCGCCGGCCAGGTACATCGTGCGGCGGTTGAACCGGTCGGACAGCGCGCCGAAGGCCGGCATCAGGAACAGCTGGAAGCCCGAGCCGATCATCACCGCGATGGTGCCCTGGCTCTTGGGCATGTGCAGCTTGGTGGTCATGTAGGTCAGCACGAACACGGTGAACAGCGAGTAGAGCACGTCCGGGGCGATGCGGATCAGGATGCCGGTGATCAGCGCGCGCGGCTCCTTGGTGAAAACCTCCTTGAGCGGGGCCTTCGGCTTCTCGCCCTTCGCCTGCAGCTCCTTGAAGACCGGGGTCTCTTCGAGCTTCATCCGCAGCCACAGACCGAACAGCACCATCACGGCGGAGAGCAGGAACGCGATGCGCCAGCCCCAGGACTCGAACTGCGCGGTGGTGAGGATGGCGGCCAGCAGGGTCAGCACGCCGTTGGCGAGCAGGGTGCCGGCGGGCGGGCCGATCTGTGCCGCCGAGGCCCAGAACCCTCGTTTCTTCGGATCGCCGAACTCGCTGGACAGCAGTACCGCGCCGCCCCATTCGCCACCGACACCGACACCCTGGGCGAATCGCAGGATCACCAGCAGCACCGCGGCCATTCCGCCCATCGCCGCGTGCGTGGGCAGCACGCCGATCAGGAAGGTGGAGATACCGGTCAGCAGCAGGGTGGCCACCAGGACCTGCTTGCGGCCGATGATGTCGCCGAGGCGGCCGAAGATGAACCCGCCCAGCGGGCGCGCGGCGTAACCGACCGCGTAGGTGGAGAACGCCAGCATCGTGCTCGCGAGCTCATCCGAGGACGGGAAGAACAGCTTCCCGAGGATGGTCGCCGAGGCCACCGAGTAGACGGCGAAGTCGTAGTACTCGAGCGTCGTGCCGGACAGGCTGGCCGCGAAGGCGCGTGCCAGCGACTTCTTGTCCGGCGCCTGAGCCGTGGTGGTTTCGGTCATCGGGGGGATCCGATCTTTCAGGGGCTTGTGATGTGAGTCTCGAAGATAAGGATTGTTGAACGATAGGTCAATACTTTTGCGTGACGAGACTTCAAATCGTCATGCGACACGTTGAACCTGCGCCGGATAGGCTGGTTAACTGGGTGTTACAAGCACCAGCTGTCAACCCTGGGGAGGGCGCGTTGAGCACGGACGCCATGTCCATCGATGCCATCGCTGGATTGGAGTCGGACCGCCTCCTGCTCGGCCGGACCAGCACGGCCGAGCGGCTGGCCGACGTGCTGCGCAGCCGCATCACCGAGGGCTATTTCGAGCCCGGCACCCGGCTGTCGGAGGAGGCGATCGGCGGCGCGCTGGGCGTCTCGCGGAACACCCTCCGGGAGGCCTTCCGGCTGCTCACGCACGAGCGGCTGATCGTGCACGAGCTCAACCGCGGGGTCTTCGTGCGCATGTTGAGCGTGCAGGACGTCGAGGACCTGTACCGGGTGCGGAAGCTGATCGAATGCGCCACGGTCCGCGCGGTGACCGAGCCGCCGGGGGAGCGCCTAGCCCCGCTAGTGGCGGCGGTCGAAGCGGGGGAGGACGCGGCCCTGCGCCGGTCCTGGCGTGAGCTGGGCACCGCGGACATCCGCTTCCACCAGGCGCTCGTCACGCTCGCCGGCAGTCCGCGGACCGACGAGGTGATGCGCGGGCTGCTGGCGGAGCTGCGGCTGGTCTTCTACGTGATGGTCGAACCGGAGCCGTTCCACGAGCCGTACCTGACCCGTAACAAGGAGATCCTGGCCGCGTTGCGCAATGGTGACGGCCGCGGCGCGGAGCTCCTGCTCGAGTCCTATTTGGACGATGCGGAGCGGCAGCTCACCGCGGCCTACAAAGCGCGTGCCCGGTAAGGGAAATCGCGCTAACGGGCGGCGCCGAGATAGGTGAGCACGGCCCGGACCCGGCGGTTGGTGTCGTCGTCGGCGGCGAGGCCCAGCTTGGCGAAGATCGTGGTGGTGTACTTGCTGATGGCGCCCTCGCTGAGGAAGAGCCGGGCGGCGATGGCGGCGTTGGAAAAGCCTTCGGCCATCAGCGCGAGCACGGAAAGTTCCCGCTCGGTCAGCGTGCCGAGCGGGTCGGTATGCCTTGGCCTGCCGAGGAGTTTCGCCACCACCGTCGGATCGAGCGCCGTGCCGCCGCCGGCCACCCGCTCGACGGCGCCCATGAACTGAGCGGCGTCCAGCACGCGATCCTTGAGCTGGTAACCGACCCCGCCGTGCCCGTCGGCGAGAAGTTCGCGCGCGTAAAGCTGTTCCACGTGCTGCGAGAGGATGAGCACGGGCAGCCCGGGCACTTCCCGGCGGGCGGCGAGCGCGGCCTGCAACCCTTCGTCCGAGAACGTCGGCGGCAGCCGCACGTCGACCACGGCGACATCAAGTTTGTTGCCCAGCAACGCTTCGAGCGCGCCCGGTCCATTGTCGACGGCCGCGACCACCGAATGCCCGTGCGCCTCGATGAGGCGGACCAGCCCCTCGCGGAGCAGGAAGAGATCCTCGGCTACGACAACGCGCATGGCACCGCCACAGTGACTCGAGTCGGGCCGCCGGCCGGACTGTCGATTTCCAGTTTTCCGCCGAACGCCGCCATCCGGCGTTCGACCCCGTGGAGCCCCGAGCCCGCCGACGCGGTCGCGCCGCCGATCCCGTCGTCGGACACGACAGCGGTCAGGATCCCCGCTGTGTAACCGAGTTCGATCATCACGCCGGTGGCGTGCGCATGCTTGGCCACGTTCGTCAGCAGTTCCGCGACGGCGAAGTAGACCGCCGCCTCCACCGGATGTTCGGGCCGCGAAGGCACCGTACTGCGGACGGTGGTCTCGACCGCGGCGTCGAGCGCCAGCGCCCGGACGGCGTCCACCAGTCCGCGTTCGGTGAGCACGGGCGGGTTGATGCCGCGCACCAGCGAACGCAACTCGGCCAGCGCGGCGGCCGACGAGGCGCGGGCCTCGGCGAGCAATGCTTTAGCGGCTTCGGGGTCGGCGTCGACGAGTTGCTCGGCGGCGCCCATGGACATCCCCATCGCGACCAGGCGAGCCTGCGCCCCGTCGTGCAGGCCCCGCTCGATCCGCTCCAGTTCGGCCGACTGGGCCTGCGTCAGGTCCGCGCGGATCTCTTCCAGCTCCGCCACCCGCGAGCGCGGAGCGGGCGCGAGGAACGGGGCTGCCACCGGCCGGAAAACGCGCCACGCGAAGGGTGCGGCGGCGAGCCCTGCGACGATCAACGCGATCCCGATCCCGAGCAGACCCTGTTGCGGCGTCAGGTAAATCCCGCCGGCGAGCG
The DNA here is from genome assembly GCF_035546795.1 of Amycolatopsis sp. GTDB lineage: Bacteria > Actinomycetota > Actinomycetes > Mycobacteriales > Pseudonocardiaceae > Amycolatopsis_E. The sequence continues at coordinate 199,728 of NZ_DASZWC010000016.1, read as the reverse complement.
CGAGTAACGGGAGAAGTGAAACCGGCAGCACGGTCACCCCCGCGACCAGCGCCCACAGGCCGTCCCAGTGCAGTTGCGGGTCATGGAACCGGGCGTGCACCTTCGCACGACGGCGGGCTTCCCGCTCGGACTTGTGGTACTCCGCGCCGTCCCACCAGTAGCCCGTGGCCATCCGGGTGACCGCCGGAACGGCACGGTAGGTCACCTCGATCCGCAACCCGAACCAGCGCTGCGCGAGCCGGCGCGCGGCCCGGCTGAGCGCGCGGCTGGTGAATGGGTGGACGATCCAGAGCGCCGCCGCGACCCACACCGCCACCAGCAACGTCTCGCCGACCGTCGCGAGCAACCGGACGATCGTGGGCGCGACCAGTCTGCCGGACCAGGAGTAGGCGAACCTGGCGCCGCCCCACCCGACAGCCACGCCGACCGCCGGCAGCGGGCAGGTCAGCAAGGCGAGCATCGCGGACCGGTACAGCCCTCGCGCGATCTCGGCGGGCCAGCGAGCCGGCTTCGTCATCTCTGCTCCGATCCCAGGCGTTTTCCGTCCGACATCGGAAAAGCTATGGCCGACGGGCCGTGCCTGGTATCCCGCTGCGCCCCGTGCGGGGTGGGCCCAGCCCCACCGCGCGGCTACGCGCTCAGCGACAGGTCCTTGAGCAGCTTCGCGACGTGCCCGGTGGCGCGCACGTTGTACAGCGCCTTCTCGATCTTGCCCTCCGGGTCGATGACGAACGTCGAGCGGATCACGCCCTGCACGATCCGGCCGTAGTTCTTCTTCTCCCCGAACGCGCCCCATTCGGCGAGCACGGTCTTGTCCGGGTCGGACAGCAGCGGGAAGGTCAGCTCCTCCGCGGCGGCGAACTTGGCCAGCTTCTCGGGCTTGCCCGGCGAAACGCCGAGCACCTGGTACCCGGCGTCGTTGAGCTGGGCGAGGTTGTCGCGGAAGTCGCAGGCCTGCTTGGTGCAGCCGGGGGTGCCCGCGGCGGGGTAGAAGTACACGACCACGTGCCGGCCACGGAAGTCCGAGAGGGAGACCTTGTTCCCCTCGCTGTCGGACAGGGTGAACTCGGGGGCCGTATCGCCAGGGGAAAGTCGCTCGCTCATGCGGCCTCCTCGGCGGACGCGGCGCGCCGCGGCAGTACCACTACGTCGGCCGGCATGGTGCCGGATGATTCACTCGCAAGCTCGCTCATGCCGCCCAGGGTATTACGCGGAACCGCAGTACACCGCGACGACCGAGCTGGTCGCGTTGGGGCGCAGCGAAAGGCGCATCGCAGACGGCGGCTCCGGCACCGCGAACGCGAGCGTCACCTGCACGTCGCGCCCCGGGGGCACGTCCTTGCCCGCGTCGACGATCCCGCTGTAGCCCTGCGTCGAGTCGACTACCTGCTTGGCGGCCGTCCCGGCGGCGGTGGCCGAAACCGACAGCGCGGACAGCCGGTACGGCTGGTCACCGTCGTTGTGGATGGCGATCTCGAACGCGACCGCGCGAGCGCTGCGGGGGTAGGCGCTGGTGCTGGGGCGGAACGATTTCGGGGCCGACACGAGCACCGTGACCCCATCGGCGAAGTGGTACTGCGCGCCGAAGTCCACTGTCTGCTGCACCGGCGACGCCGCCTGCACCGCGGGACTGCCGCCTACGGCAGGAGCACCGCTGTTCACCTGGGCCTGGCCACCACACGCGGTCAGGCTCAGCAGGGCGGCCACCAGCGCGACACGGGCCGGGGTGCGCACAGCGGCTACTTCCTTTACTCGGTTCGACGGTCCCCGGCTGGGCCGTTCGGGGTAGGCACTTCTGCCGGGGACTGCTCCACTGTGGCCGTTGACGCGCGCGGGTGCGAGGCGCGGCAGGGGGTTGACGCGGACCTGGTGTGAGGCTGTGGCCGATCCGTGATCGGAAGGGTACCGGCGGTGACAGCCGTCACGCGCTCACGTGGCCATCGCGAACAGCAGGATGAACCCGCCGACGCCGATCACCCACACCACGATGAGCCAGCCGAAGTCCCGCCACGGGTCGATCGTGTGGTTCTCCTCGCCGGGCACGTAGACGCCCCGCTGTTCGAACCAGTCGGCCCAGCCGAGTATCCGGCGGAACGGGTGTCGATCCGGCATGGCTTGCACCTCCGGATGTCACATTACGGCCGTCTTCGGTGTCCGTGTCCGCTACCTGGCCATTACGCAGGGTCGAAAGTTGGCTCATTCGGCTGTGAGCCCTGGCACTATCATGGCAACGAACTGGTAACGGCGGTTAAGTATGTCGCGGACGGTGACGAACGGAAGGGCTGTGAGCGTGCCGAGTGACGAGGTGAATTCCCGGCCGGGTGCGGAGGGTAGACGGTTGACCGTTGCCGAACTCCTTGCCCGCGAAGGAATGACGCACGAGTTCCCTGTCGTGCAGGAGCCCTTGGACGACACCCCGACCGATCGCATCCCGGTGGTCGAGCTGTTGCGCCGCGAGGGCAAATGGGATCGCCGCAAGGCGAGCAAGGTCGGTGCGCTGGCCGCGGGTGTGGTCGCGCTGGCCGGGATAGCGGCCACAGCGCTGAGCGCCGGCCAGTTGCACGACACCGCCGCGGCCGGTGGCGCCGGCGGCCCGTCCATCGGGCCGACGACGAGCGAGGCGCAGGTCCCGCCGCAGCTGGTGTCCACGGAGAGCTCGACGCCGTCGGGTACCGTCTCCAAGCCCGGCAGCGCGCCCGTGCAGCAGGGTTCGACGTCGAGCCAGAGCAACGGTTCGCATTCCAGTAGCGGCACCACTCAGCGCGCGCAGACCGACGCCGCGGCGCCGACCACCGAGCAACAGTCCAGCAGCGACAGCCCGGTGTCCAACCAGGCGACCCAGGCCCCGGCGCCCACGACCACCACCACGACGACGCGTGAAGACTCGTCTTCGGCGGCGAAGCCCGCGCCGACCACCTCGCAGCAGCCGCAGAGCGGTGGGCTGCTCGGCGCGGTCGGCGGCACCCTCGGCGGGTTGCTGGGCGGCATCCTCGGCCACTGAGCCTCAGCGCGGCAGGCGGCGCCACACGAACCGCGGCAACAGCCGCATGAGGAAGAAGACGGGGCGGAGCACGGCGGGCACCCACACCTCGCCGCGCCCGCGCCGCAGCGCCGCCACCGTTGCGTCCGCGACCTGATCCGGGGTGCTGGAGAACGGGGCCGGGGACATCCCTTCGGTCATCCGCCCGACCACGAACCCGGGCCGGACCAGTAGTAAACGCACCTTGCTCTCGTGGAGCGCGTCGGCCAGCCCGCTGGCGAACCCGTCGAGCCCGGCCTTCGCCGAGCCGTACACGTAGTTCGCCCGCCGCACCCGGACGCCGGCTACGGACGAGAAGACGACCAGGGTGCCTTTTTCCTGTTGCCGCAACAGGTTGGTCAGCTCGGTCAGAATGTGGACGTGCGCCACGTAGTCGGTGTGCACGATGGAAACCGCGTGTGCCGCTTCGCGTTCGGCGCGGTCTTGATCGCCGAGCAGCCCGAACGCGACTACCACGATGTCGAGTGGCCCGTGCTCGGCGACGATCTTGTCCAGCACGGGCCGGTGCCTGGCCAGGTCGTCGGCGTCGAACTCGACGCGCGCGACCTCGGCGCCCGCCTCGCGCAGGATGGCTTCCTGCGCGTCCAGATCCTTGCTTCGCCTTGCGGCCAGGATGACTTTGCCGCCGGGCTTGTCGTGCCCGGTTGGGTTGTCGCGTCCGGCCAGCCGCCGGGCCACGGCCAGGCCGATCTCGCTGCGGCCGCCGAGCACCAGAATCGTTCCGCTCACGGCCAGCAGTGTGCCCGACCGGCTCGGTTCGCCTTGGCTCGGAGCCCGTCAGGCTCGGTTTCGCCACGCAGGGGCCGCGGATTCGTTGTGCGGACAGCAGCGTGCCCGGCGGGTCGTGTGCCCCGCCGGGCCGATTTCGCTGCGTTGTCGCCGGGCGCCCCGGGGCGTCTCAGCCGGTTCAGTGTGCCGTGGTCCGGCGACCCAGCCGTGGCAACCGGTGCTGCTTCGGCGTCTCGACCGGCTCGGTCGGGGTCGCGTCGGCACCATCGACGGGCTTACGGGTCGAGTCGACCGGTGGCATCGTCTGCGTCGCCGCCGCAGTGTTCGTATCGGCCGTCGCGCTCGCGGGGGAACTCACGTGCACGACCTTGCGCGCCGGCATGACCGCGAGCAGCAGCCCGACGACCGCGGTGGCTATGTGCAGCCAGTTGTCCGCGGCGTTGAGGTTGAGCGGGTTACCGAGGCTGGACACGGGATTCCGCGAGATCACGCCGGTGATCATCAGACCCCAGATCGAGACCACCCCGAAACCGAGGAACAGCAGCCAGCCGAAGATCCGGGCCGTCGCCGACGAACTCGCGAGCACGATGCCGAGCACCCCGACCACCACGTGCACCAGGTTGAGCAACGGGTTGATCATGAATCCGAGCAACATCACCTGCTGGTTCCCGGCGAAGTTGCCGAATCCCGTGCGGGCGAACCCCACGATGCCGAACACCAGGTACACCAGGCCGATCAGGCCGACCAGCACCTGCACCGGCTGAATCCCGCTGACCCGGATGTGTGCGTCTTCCGAACGAGCCATGATCTCGTCCCCTTTTATCAGTGTGTGCCGTGTGCTGTAGCACTGTGCGCAAGGGGATACCCGCGTCCGGAAAACGACAAACTTACCGGGCCAGTCTCCCGAGAAGGGCCGACGCGACGGCGATGGCTGCCGCGGCTGCGCCGATCAGCACGCCGAAGTCCAGCCACAGGTGCGCCGGGGTGCCGATGAGCAGCCCGCGCAACGCGTCGACCTCGTAGCTGAGCGGGTTGATGTGGTTGAGCACCAGCAGCCAGCCCGGCATCAGGTCCACCGGGTAGAGCGCGTTGGAGGCGAAGAAGAGCGGCATGGTGATGGCCTGTCCGATGCCCATCAGCCGTTCGCGGGACAACACCAGTCCGGCGATCACGATGGAGAGACAGCAGAAGAACGCCGATCCGAGCACGAGCGCGAGCGCCGTGCCGAGCAGTTTGAACGGGTTGAGTGTCATCGACACCCCGAGGATCGCGGCGAGCACCACCACGATCAGCCCTTGCACGAGCGCACGGATCCCGGCTGCGAAAGCCTTTCCCGCCACCAGCGCCGCTCGCGGCGTCGGCGTGACGAGGAGTTTGGCCAGAACCCCGGCGTCGCGTTCCCAGATGATCTGGATGCCGTAGAAGATTGCGATGAACAGGGCGGACTGGGCGAGAATGCCCGGCGCCAGGTAGTCGAGATATGGCGTGTTCCCGGTGGGGATCGCATGCAGCCTGGTGAACGTCTCGCCGAAGATCAGCAGCCAGAGCGCGGGCTGGATGCCCCTGGTGATGAGTTCGGATCGGTCGCGGCGGAGCTTTTGCAGCTCTACCAAGCACATTGTGCCGACCCGGGAAAGCAGTTGGCGGAACCGGCCCAGCGGGCCGGGTTCAGCCCAGGCGACGGGCGGTGCGACGAGCGGCACGGACATCGCGGATACCTCCTCCTTCGAGCTGATCACCGGTCACGGCGCGGAACACATCGTCCAAAGTGGACCCGGCGCCGAGGTCCGCCTCGAGTTCTGCGGGGCTGCCCTCGGCCCGGATCCGGCCGCGGTGCATCAGCGCGATTCGTTCGCAGTACTGTTCGGCTTCGTCCATGTAGTGTGTGGTGACCAGCACGGTCATGCCGGTTTCCAGCCGGATCTGCTCGATGCGTTCCCACACGCTGGCGCGTGCGATCGGGTCGAGTCCGATTGTCGGTTCGTCGAGTATCAGCAGGCGTGGCGAGCTGACCAACGCCTGCGCGAGTTCCAGCCGGCGGATCATGCCGCCCGAGTAGCCCGAAGCCTGGCGCTCGGCCTCGTCGAGCAGCCCGACGGCTTCCAGTGCGGAGTCGACCTGTTGTGCCCGGGTGCGGCGCGGCACGTCGAACAGGCGGGCGAACAAGGCCACGTTCTCCCGTCCGCTGAGTGTGCCGTCGGCTGAAAGCTGTTGCGGCACATAGCCGATCGACCGCCGGACGGACATTCGCCGCCGGGTCACGTCCAGCCCGAAGACTTCCACCGAGCCGGACTTCACGGGTAACAGGGTGGTGATCATCCGGATCGCGGTGGTTTTTCCGGCGCCGTTCGGGCCGAGTAACCCGAATATCCGGCCCGCCGTGATTTCGAGATCGAGCCCGTCGACGGCGACGGTCTCGCCGAACATCTGTCGCAGGCCGGTGCAGCGCACCGCGGGGGGAGAGGTCATGCGTCCTCCTGGATGATGGCCAGCAGTTTGCCCAGCGCGGGAAGCGCTTCGGCGATCTTCTCAGTGTCCTCTTCGGACAGTTCGTGGAGTTTTCGTGCCACGTAGTCGGTTCTGATGCGCTGCCACGTATCCAGTCGCTCCCGCGTGGCGGCCGTGACCTCCAGCCGGACCGCGCGGCGGTCGGCCGGGTCTACTTTGCGTTCGAGCATTCCCGCCGACACGAGCTGGTTGACCAGTGTGCTGACGGAGTTGCCGGCCAGATGCAGCGCGCGCGCGGCCGCGGCCACGCCGATTCCCGGGTTGCGTTTCACCTCGCGCAGCAACTCAAGCTGGGCGCCGGTCAGCTCACTGCGTCCGGGCAGCTCGGCGCGAACCTGACGGCGAACGAGCCGCCGCAACCCGGCGACGGTCCTCATCAGACTCTCGGCGAGAGCAGTTCGATTCTGGGGCACGCAGCCAAGATAGCTCCTATTGAGAGCTATTAGCAAGGCTTAGTTTTCGACTGCCAGGGCGTCGGGGTCGGAGCCGGGTCGGAGGGGGTCGGCGTCGGAGGGGGGTGTGGCGCTGGAGTCGGGGTGGCGCCGGGTCGGCGCGGGGGGTGGCGCTGGAGTGGGGTGGCGCATGGGTGGGGGTGGCTCAGAGGTGGGGCGGCGCTGGAGCGGGGGTGTTGCTGGAGTTGGGGGTGGGGCGGCTCTCGAGTGGGCGTGGCGCTGGAGCGGGGGTGGCGCTGGAGTGGGGTGTTGCTGGAGCGGAGGTGGCGCCGGGTCGGCGCGGGGTCGACTCGGGTTGGCGGCGGGGTCGGCGTCGCGGGCGGCGTTGCTGGGTGACGGCATCGGGTAGCGGTGAACGTGGCGCTGTGGGAGGCGTTGTAGGGCGAAGCAGGTGAGCCGGGCCGTTGGCGGGGCAACCGTTCGGCTCCGGCGCCTGTCCAGCTCAGACAACCGGCGGACCGATCCGATGCGGCTGCCCTGCTCGCGTTTGCCTGCTCGGTCCAGGCCGACTCGGTCCAGGCCGGCGCTCGGCTCGCGGGCGGCGTTGCTCCGGGGCGACTATTTGGCCGGAGGCGACTGTTCGGTGCCCGGATGACTGTTCGGTTCGTGGGTGGCCGCCCCGTTCGGAGTGTCCGTTCGGCCGACGGGTGTCCGTTCGGTCCTGGGCGGCTGTCCGGTTTGAGGTAGGCGGGCGTGGTCGCTGCTGGTCGGGCGACCTTCGGCCCGGCAGGGCTGCCTGGCCGGGCAGGCGTCCGACTCAGGCCGGTGGGCCTACCCCGGAGCGGGGCCTGTGGGCGGACTTCCCGCTGCCGGTGGCCTGGTCCAGGCTGGCGACCTTCGTCTCCGCTTGCTGCAGCTCGCGTCGGCTCCACCCGGCGAGGCGGCCTCGGTCAGCGTAGGTCAAACCCGTCAGGCCAAGCTGCACGGCACCATTCGCCAGGCGTAGACGGCGGAGGAACTGTTGCCGTCTAACGGGTTCAATGCTACCGCCGATTCAGCGGTGGCGCGGCTGAGGAGTCGACGTATAGCGAATCCATGTCAGCGAAGCTCTTCCCAGGAGGCCGGGTCGCGGCGGAACCCCACGTCCGCGAAGTAGTCGGACCCGCCGGAGCGCCGGGGTTGTCGAAGCATCCCGGAACCGCTGCAGCAGCCGGGCTTGTCGAAGCACCCGAGTTGCCGTCCGCGCCAGACTTGGCGTGTTCGAACAGGATCCGGCACCACAACACGCCGAATGCCTGATCCAGTGCGAGGTCATCGTCTTTCGTTTGTGCGCCGCGTTCGCGTGCCCGAAAGAGAATCTCCGCCATTGCGGAGCGACGGCTCACCGTGAACTCCTGCAGCACTTTCGCCGCACCCTCAGCGCGAATTGCCTCTGCCATCGCATTGCGCAGCAACTATTCGGTCGCGGCGGCAGCACGAAAGGTCGCGGTGAGGAACAACCTGAGATCCTGCTCGAGTGAGCCGGCGTCCGGGACCGGCACACTGATCTCGGCTTGCGCCACCGCCGCTTCCCGCAGAACCGCACCTTTCGATGGCCACCAGCAGAGATCGTCTGCTTGCCGACACCTGTGGCCGCGGCAATGGTGTCGACACTGACCGAGGTCGCGCCTTCTGCGAGCAGTCCTGCCGCCGCAGCACGGATGGTCTCGCTCGCGGCCTCATTCCGGCGGCGCCCCGTGCGCGGTCGTCGGATAGTAGTCATGCCGGTTGCGTACCCGTTGTCGAAACCTTTGGTCTCGGTAATTGTCGGCGACCGTGCTCTATTGTCAGTACCCCCTTTGTCCGTGCTGATAATTGCGCGTCTGACTCCGGTGCGGAGAGTCGGTGATCCTGGGTTGACTCGCATCCGAGGTGGGCTCGGGCGAGTTTCGGGGCCATGCCATCGGTCTTGGTATGGCGCGGCGGGTGAATGTCTGGCCCGGCGATCTTTCCAGTCTTCCTCAGCCTGCTGGTTTCACTTCCTCGAGATAGTCGATGAGACGTTCTGCCAGCTCTTCAGGCTGACTCAGGGCGACCAGATGGCCTCCGGGCATCTGGTCGATCTCGATCCCGAGCCGGTCGCGGACGACGCGGTGTTGAAAACCAAGCGGGAAGAATCGATCGTCCACGCCTTGCAGAAATCTTGTCGGCACATCGGGCCATTTCGACAATGGCCATGGCTCGGAGAACGGCGTATCCGACTGCGGCGTCTCACCTTCGGCCATCGCTTGCGCGATGATGTCCGGTGGCACGTCATGGAAGAAGTCGCGAATCACGTCGAAGTCCTGGTATGGCCGGGAATGATGGGTGTTGCGCCACCAGTCTCCGGGAGACTCCGCCGGGGCCGGCACCATCGCGTTGAGCATGACCAGCAAATCGACCGGGATACGTTCGCAGACCAGAGGTGCGGTGAACCCGCCCATCGACTGCGCGACCAGCACCACTCCGGATCGATCGCCGATGGCATCGACCACTGTATCCGCGTATTCGGCGAGGCCAGCGGAATCGTCGGCCGCCGGGAGCTCGATGGCGAGTGCTTCGTGTCCGCGCTCGGTTAGTTCCGGCACCAGCCGGTGCCAGTACCAGGCCTGGCCGCCTGCGCCGGGTATCAGTGCGAAGGTCGTCACGCGTCGCTCCCTCGCGCCGCAAACTGCTCTGCGGTGCTGCCACCCGGGAAACGGTTGACGAAGTCCAGGACTCCGACCCAGGTCGGGCGTACCGCGATGCGAGCCATCCGCAACCCTGGACGATCGATCTCCGCGACAGCGGCCGCGCCGTGCTCCGGGCCGGCGTAGCGGCGCTGAGCCAGCGCGTATTCCGGCACGACGCCGTTCACATCGGTGACTTCCGCCGGCCCACGCGCAAGAAGTACCTCCGGTGGCGGGCCTCCGTGATCGATCGTGATCGCCACCTCGGGTCTCGCTCGCAGCGCCGAGATCTTGCGACTCCCGGCGAACGTGGCGAAGACGATTTCCTCACCGTTCCAGTGGAATAACATGGGAAACACCCGTGGCGTGCCGTCCGTCGCGACGTAGGCCAGGCGTGCCAGTTCGGTTGAGTTGAGCAGGCGCTGGGCGACTTCGGCCTCGAGGAGGCGGGTATCGCCCTGGGGTATGGTGACTGTGGTCATGCTCCTAATTTAGTAGTGACAGGTCCTGAAAAGCAAGCTAAACTTCGGGACATGCGAAGTTACGACGATCCGTGTGGGGTGGCTCGGGCCCTGGATGTGATCGGGGAGCGGTGGGCGCTCCTGGTGGTCCGCGAACTGCTGTTCGGCGCCAAGCGGTTCAGCGACCTGGCGCGTGGGCTGACGGGGATCAGTCAGAATGTTCTGTCGCAACGGTTACGTGAGCTGGAGCAGTCCGGAATCGTCCGTGTTCGCCGGCTTGGCCCGCCCGCGAGTGTGAAGGTTTATGAGCTGACGCAACGTGGCGCCGACCTGGAACCGGTGCTCATCGAACTCGGGCGATGGGGAAGCCGTGAGGTTCTCGGGTCTGCGTCTGAAATGAGTGTGGATGCACTGATTCTGGCTTTGAAGACGACGTTCGACCCTGACAGGGCGGCGGGATTGGCCGGTCGCTTCGACCTGCAGTTCAACAACGATGCGTTCGAGATTGAGATCGAGGAAGGATACTTTCACGCACGGCGGGGAACCGCGGACACTCCCGATGCTGTGCTGGAAGCGGATGTGGTGACTTTGCGTGGGGTCGTCTTCGGCGGGCGCCCGTTCTCAGACTTGCGCATTCACGGAGACCGGGAGTCGGCTCGGCGTTTCTCGAGGTGCTTCCCGCGGCCGGTTTCGGCGGACGCTTGAGATGAGTCTGCTTGGCAGAGATTGCTTATCAAAGATGAGGAAGGAGGAGTTTCAGATCCAGTAAGTGGTCGAAGATGATCTGATCCACTGGGGAGACACGATCACGATCGGCGTGGGTCAGCCATTGCACTTCGGCAATCTCGCTCCGGGCGCTGATGATCCCCGCGTAATCGGCGGTGTAACAGGCCATTCGCACCAGGACGCCATCCTGGTGTCCATGTGCCTGGGCTTCGAACGTGCCGAAATGCCGGGCGCTGCTTGGGGCGACCGTGACGCTCAGCTCTTCGTCGATTTCCCGGATCAGTGTCTCGACGTCGGATTCGCCGGGTTCGCGTTTCCCGCCGGGCAGGTAGAAGACGTCCTTGCCGTGCGAACGGGTGCTCAGGATGGTGCCTTGTTCGAGGTGGATCCAGGCGATCTTGTCTATGAGGCGCACGATCGGATCATAAGCCGACGAGATGACACGCGGCGTCGGGTGCGCGAGCGATGGTTGTAGGAGTGCTTGTCCGGTTCGGACCGTGGTTCGCGGGATGGCCTGGTCCCGGGAGCCGGTTCCTTTGCGGACTGTCTGAGGGGAACGACAAGGGGTTTCTGTTGTGTTGTAACGAACTCGGTAGCCGGTCGCGGCCATTTGCCGTGCCGTACTTGTTGATGAGTTGTCTGGGGGTGTGAGGATGATTCCTGTGGGATGGAAGGAAAGGAGCGACGCGCGCTGACTGTGATTGGAGCGGACTAGCAGTGGCAGTGGCCGGGTGCGGCGGCTGCGACCGTTCGGCGAGTCTCGTGTGCTACCTGGTGTTCGCCGCACGTACACCACATCACGGCCACAACTGGCGAATCGCCGGCCTGGGCTGACCGCGGCATAGTGTGTGTGCTGGTTGTCCACGCCGGATGGTGCGCAGCCGATCGTGCCGACGGTGAACTGATTTCGGCGCCGCGCTAGGGTTCTGGGGGTGACCTCCCAGATCTCCGCCTTGGCCGGCCGGGGGTTGTCGCACGCGGTGAAGCTGACTCGCTGGGTCGGGGAGGGTAAACCCGTTACGGCCAAAGGGGTTCTACGTCCGTCCGAATTGCCTGCGGCCGCTGCCGCACTCGGCGTGCAGGTGCCGGCGAAGGTGCGGACCGCCGCTGACGTCACGCCGATCCACTGGCCGTGGGTGGCAGCCGCGGGTGCCGGGCTGATCGAGGTCGGTGCCGCCAAGGCGGTCGCACGCAGGGTCGACGACGATCCTGCGGAGCTGTGGCTGAAAGGGCTGGACGCGGTGCTGCGCACCGAGTCGCACGACCGGCACCGGCGAGGTGCGGTCACACTGTGCCGCGCCGTGCTGAGAGCGCTTTCCGAGCGGAGCGGTGCTTCCGAGCGGAACGGCCTTTCCGAGCGGGGCGGTCGCTCCGAACGGAGCCTGCACTCCAAGCGAAGCGGTCACCCCGAGCGGGGCGGTCCCTCCGAACAAAGCGGTCCCTCTGAGCGGAACGGCCGTCCCGATCAGGCCGAAGGCCTGATCCCGAAGGTGCGGGCGATCCTGGCGGACTATGAGGACGCCGAGGCGGTTGCGAGTTCGTTCCGGCAGAACGAGGACCTTCCGGTGGCGGACGCCGTGGCGCTGTTGCGGAGTTTTCGGGCGTTGGACAAGGACTCCCGGCTGACGCCGCTGGGGGAGTGGGCGTACCGGCGGTTCGAGCAGCGGGCGCCCGAGGCGGTCACGCCGGACCTGCCAGCGGCCGATCTACTCGCCAGGCTCGCCTCGCTCCCGGAGGACGAGGCGTGGCGGCAGGCGTTGCGCTGGTTCGGTGACCGTCGTCCGGTTTTCGGTGCCGCGCAACTGTTGTACGCCGCGGAGTTCGCGACGCCGGTCGAGCGGGTCGCCGCAGTCGAGGTGGTCGCGGGCTTTGGTGACGAGGTGTTGACCGCTTGGCGGAATTCGTTGCGATATAAGAATTTGCGGGCGCATGCGATGGCCGCGTTGGCTGATTGGGGTGAGGGACGAGGCGTGGACGGGCCGCATTGGCGTTGGCTCGTCGCGGAATATGCGCTGTCCGCGCGGGCGCGGGGTGGTGTCGAGGCTGCCTTCCACTATGTCCGCGACAGCGGCGGCCTGGAGCTGCTCGCCGAGAGTGAGCACACAGGCGCGGCCGACCTACACCGGGAGCTGCTCAAGGCGGACATCCGGGTGCGCGTGCACCAGCTCAAGGTCACACCGGCGGTGGGCGAGCCGCGGCGTGTGCTTGTGCCGGCCGGGGTCACACTTGGCGTGCTGCACGAGATCCTGCGTGTCCTGTTCGGACACGCTGACGGCCACCGTGACCCTGACCGCCACCGTGACGACGAGCCGCACGAGTTCGATGTGGACGGAGTGCCCTACGCCGATCCGTTCGCTGGACTCGTCGACCGCGGCGACGAGCACGAGATCCGGCTTTCCACGGTGTTCCCACGGCCCGGCAACGGGCTGACCTACGTGCGGGCCGTGCGAACCGTGCGGGCCGGCGAGTACAAGATCACCTGCGAGAAGATCGCCGACCCGGATCCCGAACTGACCTACCCGGTCTGCCGGGCAGGCGACGAACGGCTCAACCGGCGGCTTGCCGCGCTTCGGCTTCCGCAGCCCTGACCTGGTAGTCGTTGACCGAATCGGTCAGCCGACGCAGGGTTTCCCGCAGCTCATCGAGCCCGGCCTGGTCCAGGCCCATCGCGTCGCCGACCACGACCGGCAGCGGGATCGCCTTCCTGCTCAGTGCCGAACCTTCCTCGGTGAGCGTGATACTCACCGAGCGTTCGTCCTCGCTGCGGCGTTCGCGGCGGATCAGGCCGGACTTCTCCAGCCGCTTGAGCAACGGCGACAGCGTGCCGGAGTCGAGGCTCAACGCCGTACCGAGGTCCTTCACCTGGCTGCTGCCCTGTTCCCAAAGCACCAGCATCACCAGGTACTGCGGGTAGGTCAGGCCCAGTTCATCGAGCAGCGGCCGGTACAGCGAGGTGACCGCGCGCGAAGCCGCATACAGCGCAAAGCACACCTGATCGTTGAGCTTCGGTGCGGTTGCCATCCCCTCATTCTGCCGTTCGATCTCCACGAGGGCCCTCCGAGGTGTCCCAAATCTCATTGAGTCCAATTCAGTTGTGCACAACTTAATTGGGTACTACCTTCAGTGTCAGCCGGTTAGACGCCGCATACCCCGAGGAGATCGACATGACAGCCAACCCGCGGAACCTCGCACTGGAACCCGCCGCACAGGCCTTCGCCGAGGCCACGGCGAACCCGCCCTATCTCTACGACCTCGGCCCGGTCGACGGCCGCAAGACGGTGGACGAGGTGCAGTCGGGCGAGATCGAGAAGCCGGATGTCGACATCGAGGACACCACGGTCGCCGACGTGCCGGTACGGATCCTGCGCCCGAAGGGTGCGACCGGCGCGCTGCCCGTGATCGTCTACATCCACGGCGCCGGCTGGGTGTTCGGCAACGAGCACACCCACGACCGGCTCGTCCGCGAGCTGGCTGTCGGCGTCGGCGCCGCCGTCGTGTTCCCGAAGTACAGCCTCTCACCCGAGGCGCGATACCCGGTCGCGATCGAGCAGAACTACGCCATCGCGAAGTGGGTTGCCGAGCACGGCGAGGAGAAGAACCTCGACACCGGCCGCATCGCGATCGCCGGGGATTCCGTTGGGGGCAACATGACCGCCGCGGCCACGATCTTGGCCAAGCAGCGCGGCGACGTCCACTTCGCCCAGCAGGTGCTGTTCTACCCGGTGACCGACGCGAACTTCGACACCGGCTCGTACGAGGAGTTCGCCGACGGCTACTTCCTCAGCCGCACCGGCATGAAGTGGTTCTGGGACCAGTACACGACCGACGAGAAACAGCGCGCGGAGATCACGGCTTCCCCGTTGCGCGCTTCGCTGGAGGAGCTGGCGGGGCTACCGCCGGCGCTCGTGATCACCGGCGAGGCCGACGTCCTTCGCGACGAAGGTGAGGCGTACGCGGCGAAGCTGCGTCAAGCGGGCGTTGCGGTCACGGCGGTGCGGTACCAGGGAATCATCCACGACTTCGTGATGCTCAACGCCCTGCGCGAGACCCACGCCGCCGAGGCGGCGATCACCCAGGCGATCGGCGTGCTCCGCGGCGCGCTGTCCGCCTGAGTCACAGTCGTGGGCCCGGATCGCAGGGGTATCCGGGCCCACGACTTTCAGCGGGCCAGCCGCCCGAGCACGAACTCACCGAGCGCGTCCACATCGGTGTCCACGGCCACTTCGACCGTGCCGGGGGCGACGCCGCCTTCGCCCTCGCCGCGCATCGCCGGCCGCCGCCGGTCCACGAGGGTGGCCCCGCGGCCGGGGCCGAACGAGCATTCGACCTCGACGGGATAAGCCTCGGTCTCGAGGATGCCCGGACTGATCGCCTCCGCGACCGCCACCGCGTCATGCAGGACGATCCCGTCCCAGCCCAGCGAACGGCGGTACGAAGCCAGATAGTCCGGGGTCAGCGCGTCGAGCGCGGCGCCGATCGGGGAGGCGGCCGCGAGCTTGGCCAGCCAGGCGGTGTCCACAGCGCATTTGTACGTCAGGTCGAGCGGCACCATCACGCACGGCACGTTCTCCTCGACGAGCACGCGCCGCGCGGCCTCGGGGTCGCTCCAGATGTTGAACTCCGCCGCCGACGTGCTGTTGCCGCGGTCGACCCCGCCGCCCATCAGCACGATCCGGCCGATCTTCTCCCGCACGTCCGGGTACGCGGCCAGCAGCAGCGCGATGTTGGTGAGCGGGCCGATCGGGGCGATGGTGACCGGTTCGTCGGCCGCTTCCAGCAGCGAAACCAGCAACCGCACCGCGCCCCCCGGTTCGAGCTCGCGTTCGGGGTCCGGCAGCGCCGCCGACCGGCCGGACAGCCCGTCGGACCCGTGCACGTGCCCGGCGCGCGCCGGCTGCGGATGGACCAGCGGCCGAGCCGCGCCTGCCGCCACCGGCACATCGGAGCGGCCGCACAGCTCCAGCACCCGAAGCGCGTTGCGCGTGGTGGCATCGAGCCCGACGTTGCCGAACACCGTCGTGACCCCGAGCAGTTCGACGTCTTCGCTCAAGGCCGCCAGCGCGATCGCGAAGGCGTCGTCCACGCCGGGATCGGTGTCGATGATCAGCTTCGTCCCCATGCTTCTCCTTCGCCGGTTGCTCGGTACCGTCAACCTATGACATCGATGTGGGGAGCGCCGCTGGTTTCCCGGGCGGCAGCGTGGCGGCGCGCGCGGCGGGACCCTCGGCAGGCGCGTTTCCTGACCGCCGATTCGCTGCGCTGGGTACTGCGCAACCGCGCGTACACGCCCTGGTATCTCGTCCGGTACTGGCGGCTGCTGAAGTTCCGGGTCGCCAACCCGCACATCATCCTGCGGGGCATGGTGTTCCTGGGCAAGGACGTCGAGATCCACTGCCGCCCCGGCTACGGCCGGCTGGAGATCGGCCGCTGGGTGCACATCGGCGACGGCAACGCCATCCGCTGCCACGAGGGTTCGCTACGCATCGGCGACAAGGCGGTGTTCGGCAGGCAGAACGTGGTCAACGGCTACCTGGACATCGAGCTGGGCGCGGCCACGCTCGTCGCGGACTGGGTCTACATCTGCGACTTCGACCACGTCACCAGCGACATCAACCTGCCGATCAAGGACCAGGGCATCGTCAAGTCGCCGGTGCGGATCGGGCCGGACACGTGGATCGGCACGAAGGTCTCGGTGCTCAAGGGCACCCGCGTCGGCCGGGGCTGCGTGCTGGGCGCGCACGCCGTGGTGCGCGGCGACATCCCGGACTACGCGATCGCGGTCGGCTCGCCGGCGCGCGTGGTGCGCGACCGCAAGGCCGACTACGAGGCCGACGCCGAACGCCGTGAAGCGATCAAGGACATGGCCCGTAAGGCGAACAAGGCGTTGCAGAAGACGTTGGAGCAGGGCTAGGACGGGTCCGTGACCGAGCCGATCGTTCGCGTGTACACCCGGTTCGCCGAGGTCGAGGCTCCGCCGAAGTCCCGGGTGTACGCCGACGTGGCGGCGCGCGTCGCGGACGACCCACGGATGCTCGGGTTCCTCGCCGAGCTGCCGCCGCAGAAGTGGCAGCCGAACCTGTTTTTCAGTGCGGTGCAGTATTTGTGCGGGCCGGTTCCGGACTGGCCCTGGTTCCGCACCCGGTTCGCCGAGCGTACGGACGAGATCCGCGAAGTGATGCTCGCACGCCGGACGCAGACGAACGAGCCCGCCCGTTGCGCGACACTGCTCCCCGCGCTCGCGCAGCTGCCGCAACCCTTGGCGCTGCTGGAAGTCGGCGCCTCGGCCGGGCTGTGTCTGCAGCCCGACCGGTACGGCTACGACTACGGCCGCGTCACCATTCCCGGCCCGCTCACGCTGCGCTGCCACGCCAACGACGCGACGCCGCTGCCGTCCCGCACGCCCGAAGTGGTCTGGCGGGCGGGTCTTGACCTCAACCCCGTCGACGTGACGAACGCCGACGACTGCGCCTGGCTGGAGGCGCTGATCTGGCCTGGCGAGGAGGAACGGCTGCCGAGGCTCCGGGCCGCGCTGGAGCTGGCCAAGCAGGATCCGCCGCCGGTGCGCCGGGGCGACCTGCGCGCGGATTTCGCTTCACTGGCAAGGGAAGCGCCGCGCGACGCCACGCTCGTGGTGTTCCACACCGCCGTGCTCATCTACGTCCGTGAGGCCGCGGAGCGAGTGGCCTTCGCCGAATCCGTGCGTGCCGCGGGCGCGGTGTGGCTGGCCAACGAGGCGAGCCCGGTGATCCCCGGCGTCGAGATCGAAGACCATCCGGCCGATTTCCTGCTGGCCCGCGACGGGCGCCCACTGGGGTGGACGGATTCGCACGGCACCTGGATCAACTGGCTTTAGCCAGCGTGGCCACCGCCGCGGCGATCGCCTCGCGCGCCGCCGGGTCCTGTACGAGGCCGTCTTCGCCGAGCGACGTGCGGCCGACGGGGATGTGCACGCAGGCGTCCTCGACGATCCGCACGTTCAGGTAGCCCAGGACGATCCGCAACGACGCGTGCGCGTTGGCCGCGCCGGTGGCCGCCCACGAGGCGTTGATCCACCCGACCGGCTTGTCCTGCATTGTTTCCGCGCCGACCGACCAGTCGAGCAGGTTCTTGAACGAGCCCGGCAATGCGCCCGCATACTCCGGCGTGCAGATCAGCACGGCATCCGCCGCGGTGAGGCGGGCGCGCAAGTCGGCCACCGCGGGGTGCAGCGGCTCGTGGTCGTCGTCGGGGTTGAAAGGCGGGAGTTCGCCAAGCTTCGTGTAGGCGTCGATGTCCTCCTGTGCCAGCGCTTTCGCCGTCCGCAACACCGCGGCGTTGGTCGAGCCGTCCCGCAGACTCCCGCACACACTGAGGATCACGAATCCAACCCTACCCACCCGTCGCCCACCACCACCTTCAACGGAGACGCTTCGCGCCGCTTGCCTAGCCTTTGGGGACGGCCGGGTAGGGCACGAACGTCGACGTGTTCTCGTCCACCGTCAGCTGTTTGCCGATCGTCGGGAACGCGCGCTGCGGGCAGGCAGGCCGGTCGCACACCTTGCAGCCCATGCCGATCGGCGTGGCCGCGGCGCGGTCGTCGAGATCCAGGCCCTGCGAATACACCAGCCGCCGCGCGTGCCGGAGTTCGCAGCCGAGCCCGACGCTGAACATCTTGCCCGGGCTGCCGTAGCCGCCGATGTTGCGCTGGATCGTGCGCGCGACCCAGAAGTAGCTCTTGCCGTCCGGCAGCGTCGCGATCTGCGTGATGATCTTGCCCGGCGCGGTGAACGCCTCGTAGATGTTCCACAGCGGGCAGGCACCGCCGACCCGCGAGAAGTGGAAACCGGCGGCGGACTGCCGTTTCGACATGTTGCCTGCCCGGTCCACCCGCACGAACGAGAACGGCACCCCGCGCATTTTGGGGCGCTGCAAGGTGGACAGCCGGTGGCAGACCGTCTCGAACCCGACGCCGAAATGATCGCAGAGCCGCTCGATGTCGTAGCGGCACTGCTCGGCCGTGGACAGGAACGGGCCGTACGGGAGGATCAGCGCGCCCGCGAAGTAGTTCGCCAGCCCCACCCTGGCCAGTGAGCGCGCGGCCGGTCCGGAGAACGCCCACGAGTCGGCGAGTTCGGTGATCAGGTCGTCGTACTCCAGCAACGCGATCTGCGAAGCCATCCGGAACGCCCGCTGCCCGATGCGCAGGCTCGGCGCCATCCGCAGGATGCGCGACCCGGGTTCGTACTTGTGCTGCTGGCCGCGCGCCTCGTCGATGCCTTCGCTGGTGACCTGCACGCCGTAGTGGTCGGTCAGGCGATCCTGCAGGGTCCGGTGCACCCCGCCACGGCGAAGATCGATGTCACCCGCCATCTTTTCGGCGCGCTCGTCCAGCTCGGCCACGTAGTTCTCGCGCTCGTAGAAGAAGTCCCGGACCTCCTCGTGCGGCAGCGGAGCGGCGGCGCTGCCATGCATGCCCATGCCGTTCTCGGTGACCAGCGCGGCCGTGGCCTCGACGGTGTTGCGGTAGTTGCGATGCAGCTTCACCAGCGCCTGCGCGATGCCCGGCAGGTTCGTCGCCAGCTCGTTGAGCTCGCTGGTGGTGGCCTCCACCCCGACGGTCTCGTCCAGCAGCGCTTCCTTCACGTCGGCGACCAGCCGCGCGGCGTCGTTGTTGGCGAAGAACTCGGTGTCCACACCGAACGCTTCGGTGATGCGAAGTAGCACTGGAACGGTCAAGGGCCGGGCGTTGTGTTCGATCTGGTTGAGGTAGCTGGGGCTGATTTCCAGCAAACGTGCCGCGTCCGCCTGGCTCATCGAGCGGCTCTCGCGGAGATGGCGCAGCTTCGCGCCGGCGAAAGTCTTGTCTGCCATCGGCCCTCCCGTCGGAGATCTTTCAGCCCGTACCGATCAAGAAACCGGTTCAGTCGTCAAGATTTCGTCGCGCTGCGAACCCCGTGTTCGCAACCTTCACAACATGCTACGGGAAATTTTACAGAAATTGGCAAATTGGAGCTGTGGCGATGTTTCCGCAGGCCATGTCATGGTCATTGGCAGACAGCGAGTCGTCGCAAAGTTCGCAAAGGTGGAGACATCTCATGGCAGAGAACCTCGAGCAGGCAGCCGCAGAGCTGGCCAGGCAGTGGGAGACCGACCCCCGGTGGAAGGGTGTCAACCGGACCTACAGCGCGGCCGACGTGATCAAGCTGCGTGGCAGTGTGGTCGAGGAGCACACGCTGGCGCGCCGTGGCGCGGAGCGGCTGTGGCAGCTGCTGCACAGTGAGGACTACGTCCACGCGCTGGGTGCGCTCACCGGTAACCAGGCGGTGCAGCAGGTCCGCGCCGGCCTCAAGGCGATCTACCTGTCCGGCTGGCAGGTCGCGGCCGACGCCAACCTCTCCGGCCAGACCTACCCGGACCAGAGCCTCTACCCGGCCAACTCGGTGCCCGCCGTGGTCCGCCGCATCAACAACGCGCTCGGCCGCGCCGACCAGATCAACTGGGCCGAGGGCAACAGCGACATCGACTGGTACGCCCCGATCGTCGCCGACGCCGAGGCCGGTTTCGGTGGCCCGCTCAACGCTTTCGAGCTGATGAAGGGCATGATCGCCGCCGGCGCCGCGGGTGTGCACTGGGAGGACCAGCTCGCGTCCGAGAAGAAGTGCGGTCACCTCGGTGGCAAGGTGCTGATCCCGACCAAGCAGCACGAGCGCACCCTCAACGCCGCGCGCCTCGCCGCGGACGTGCTGAACGTGCCGACCCTGGTGGTCGCCCGCACCGACGCGCAGGCCGCGACGCTGCTGACCAGCGACGTCGACGAACGGGACCGCAAGTTCCTGACCGGTGGCCGCACCTCGGAGGGCTTCTACGAGGTCACCAACGGCATCGAGCCGTGCATCGACCGCGGGCTGGCCTACGCCGAGTACGCCGACCTGCTGTGGATGGAGACCTCCGAGCCCGACCTCGAGGTGGCCCGCCGCTACGCCGAAGCGATCAAGGCGAAGTACCCGGACCAGATGCTGGCCTACAACTGCTCGCCGTCGTTCAACTGGAAGAAGCACCTGGACGACGCGACGATCGCCAAGTTCCAGCGCGAGCTGGGGCACATGGGCTACAAGTTCCAGTTCATCACGCTGGCCGGTTTCCACGCGCTGAACTACTCGATGTTCGACCTGGCGCACGGCTACGCCCGCGAGGGCATGACCGCCTACGTCGACCTGCAGGAGCGCGAGTTCGCTTCGGAGGAGCGGGGCTACACCGCCACGAAGCACCAGCGCGAGGTCGGCACCGGCTGGTTCGACCTGGTTTCCACCGCGCTGAACCCGGAGAGCTCGACCACCGCGCTCAAGGGTTCCACCGAGGAAGCCCAGTTCTGAGGTAGCGAACGGCCGGCGTCTCCACGTTGGAGGCGCCGGCCGCACCGCCCGCCGCGCAAGCCGAAGAGAGGTAGTCATGTTCACGTCCCGGATCGACGTCGCCGGTCCCCGCGGGGAGCGGTTCGACGAAATTCTCACCCCGGCCGCGGTGGACTTCATCGCCAAGCTGGACAACGCTTTCGCCGGCCGCCGCCGCGAACTGCTGGACGCGCGGCGCCGTCGCCGGGAGGAGCTCGCCTCGGGTGAGCGGCCGCTGGACTTCCTGCCCGAGACCCGCTGGATCCGCAACGATCCCTCGTGGCAGATCGCCCCGCCCGCGCCCGGTCTGGAGGACCGCCGGGTGGAGATCACCGGCCCCACCGACCGGAAGATGACGGTGAACGCGCTGAACTCGGGCGCCCGCGTGTGGCTGGCCGACTTCGAGGACGCGACCTCACCGACGTGGCAGAACATCATCGGCGGTCAGCTGAACCTGTTCGACGCGATCCGCCGCAACATCGACTTCGAGTCGAACGGCAAGCGTTACGCCATCGGCGACGCCCCGGCGACCATCGTCGCCCGCCCGCGCGGCTGGCACCTGGTGGAGAAGCACATCCGCATCGACGGCCGCCCGGTTTCGGCGAGCCTGGTCGACTTCGGGCTGTACTTCTTCCACAACGCCCGCCAGCTGCTGGCGCGGGGCAGCGGACCGTACTTCTACCTGCCCAAGTTGGAAAGCCACCTCGAAGCCCGGCTGTGGAACGACGTTTTCCGGCTGGCGCAACAGGAACTGGGCATTCCGCAGGGCACCGTCCGGGCCACCGTGCTGATCGAGACGATCACCGCCGCGTTCGAGATGGACGAGATCCTCTACGAGCTGCGCGAGCACGCCGCCGGGCTGAACGCGGGCCGCTGGGACTACATCTTCTCGATCATCAAGAACTTCGCCGACCACGGTGCGGACTTCGTGCTGCCGGACCGCGCGCAGGTGACCATGACGGTGCCGTTCATGCGCGCGTACACCGAGTTGCTCGTGAGCACCTGCCACAAGCGTGGGGCGCACGCGATCGGCGGGATGGCGGCGTTCATTCCGAGCAAGGACCCGGAGGTCAACGCCAACGCGCTGGAGAAGGTGCGTCAGGACAAGGAACGCGAGGCCGGCGACGGGTTCGACGGTTCCTGGGTCGCGCACCCCGGGCTGGTCCCGGTGTGCGAGAGCGTGTTCACCGAAACCCTCGGCGGCTGGCCGAACCAGCTCGGCCGGCTGCGCGACGATGTCGAGGTGACCGCCGAAGACCTGCTGAACGTGGCGAGCGCCGGTGGTGAGGTGACGGAGAAGGGCTTGCGCGCCAACATCAACGTCGGCCTGCGCTACGTCGACTCGTGGCTGCGGGGCACCGGTGCCGCGGCCATCGCCAACCTCATGGAGGACGCCGCGACGGCCGAGATCGCCCGTTGCCAGGTCTGGCAGTGGATCCGCAACGGCACGAAGCTCGAGGACGGTACGGCTGTCACCGCGGAGCTCGTGCACGGGTGGCTGGACGAGGAGCTGGCCGAAGTCCGGGCGGACCTGGGAGAAGGCAACCGGCTCGACGACGCCAGGGCGATCTTCGTGGAGACCGCGCTCGGTGAGAAGCTGCCCGGCTTCCTCACCACGGGTGCGTACGCGCGGTACCTGACCGATTTGCACTGACCCCGTTTTCCCTCCCTCCTGACAGGGAAAACGGCTCGCGCTGATCTCTGGCCGGACAGCGCGCGGAAGGCCCGGTGGGAACCCCCAACTTCCCACCGGGCTGTTTTCGTGCTGGCGCGGAGAACGTTGGTTCTCTACGATGGCGGAGAACCCACGTTCTCTTGGAGGTCCGCGATGAGCCGCCCGCCTTTTCCGCCGTTCGACGAGACGACCGCCGCGCAGAAGGTGCAGGCGGCGGAGGATGCCTGGAACACCCGCGACCCGGAGAAGGTCGCGCTCGCGTACACGGAGGATTCCGTGTGGCGCAACAGGGACCAGCACGTCGTCGGTCGCGCGGCCATCGTACGGTTTCTGACGGCGAAGTGGGAGCGAGAGCTGGATTACGCGCTGCGCAAGGAACTCTGGGGCTTTCGCCGGAACCGCATCGCGGTGCGCTTCCAGTACGAGTGTCATGACGCGTCCGGGCAGTGGTACCGCAGTTATGGGAACGAGCTGTGGGAGTTCTCGGAGGACGGGTTGATGCGCCGTCGTGAGGCGAGCATCAACGACGTCCGCATCGAGGCCGGCGAACGGCGGATTTTCGGGCCTCGCCCGGAGGGGGAGCGGGGTGCGGTGTTGCCGGTGTTTTGAGGGTCGGTGCGCACCGCGCACCGACCCCGGAGTGGATGACACCCCACTCCTTCCCAGTCATGCTGGGACCGGCGGCTGAGCCACGGGCCCTTGTCATCCTGGAGCCTGCCCTCTCCGGCGAGCAGTTTTTTCCTTGCGTGGCAATGGTTGCGCTGCGATAGCAACGACACGTCGACCGCGGCGGGCGCTAAGGATCTGTTCGGTGGCGGGGTGACGGTGTGGGTTGCGTTGCCGGGCGGCGTGCGCGTGGGCCTTAGGGCTTGAAGGCGTTCCCCGTCGGGATCTTCGGTCTGGCCAGTTCGCCGTGGTCTGCGGCCCGGGCGCGGCGGTAGACCTCGGCGGTGGCTTCGGCGATGCGGGCCCAGTCGAAGTCCACCGACAGGCGGGCGCGGGCGGTGCGGGCGCGGCGGCGGGCGGATTTTCGGTCCCGTAGCACGGAATCCACCGCCGTCTGCAGTCCCGCGACGTCACCGGGGGCGAAAGCCAGCCCGGTGATCCCGTCGATCACCACCTCGCCGAGCCCACCCGCGGTGGAGGCGATCAGCGGAGCCTCGGAGGCAGCCGCCTCCAATGCGACGATGCCGAAGGGTTCGTAGCGGCTTGGCAGTACGACGGCATCGGCGGCGGCGAGCGCGGCCCGGAGTTCCCTGTCCGGCAGGTGCCCGGCGAAATGCACGGCGCGGCGGATACGGAGTTTCCGCGCCTGCTCGACGAGCGGCTCCAGATGCCGTCCGCGCCCGGCGACGACGACCCGGGCGCCCGGGTGTTCGCGGCGGATCTGGGGGAGGGCGGCCAGCAGGTCCTGCACCCCTTTTTCCCATTCCAGACGGCCGAAATACAACAACAACGGCTCGCCCTTCGGGCTGTACCGGGCGCGGGCGGCGGTGATCTCGGCCTGTGGCACCCGCCAGCCGCGTTCCTCGATGCCGTTGTGGATGACGGTGACCGCCTCGGGCTCCAGGTCGAACAGGCCGGCGACCTCGGTGCGCATCGCCTGTGAACAGGTGATCAGCTCGTCGGCGCGGTTCGCCAGCCACCATTCCGCGGAGTGCACCTGCTGGTTGAGCGGATGCGACAACCAGCCCGAATGCCGGCCGGCCTCGGTCGCGTGGATGGTGCCGACCAGTGGCTTCCCGCTGGTCTCGGCGAGCGCGATCGCGGGGTGGGCGACCAGCCAGTCGTGCGCGTGCACCACGTCCGGCTGCCAGGTGCGGAACAGGTTCAGCCCGGCGCGCACCATCGCGTGCCCCATCGCCAGTGTCCAGGCGACCAGGTCCTGCTCGAACGTCACGTGCATCGGGTCCTCGGCGACCCGGATGACCCGCACCCCGTCGACCATCCGGTCGGTGGTGGGGTGGGTGTGCGCGTCCGTGCCCGAGACGTGCCGGCACAGCACGACGACCTCGTGCCCGTCCTTCGCCAGGTGTCGGGCCAGGGCGTGCACGTGGCGGGCGAGCCCGCCCACCACGACCGGTGGGTACTCCCAGGAGACCATCAGCACGCGCATGAGCGAAGGTTACTCACTAGTCAACTTCGCCGGGCAATGGCCGAGGGACACGAATCCGGGGATCGTGACCCAGGTCACCCTTACAGCACGAGCAACCCGAACACGCTCGAATAGGCGGAGGCGTACACGGCGGTTTCCGGGTGGTACACGCGCAAGGTCAGCTGCGCCGAGACGCTGAAGCTCAGATTGATACTGAACAGCCCGTTGGGGCGGCACGAGCCGGTGCTCAGATCGACCCAGACCCCGGCCTGCAGGCTCTGCACGATCACCGGCTCGGCCCCGCCGTCCATTCGGGAGGCGGCGGACTCGTCCAGTCCACCACTGATCTTCACCTTCTCGCCGACGCGCACCCGGTCCTTGTCGGCCTTGGCGTGCACGTGGATTTTCGACTTGGGCGCCGCCGGGGTCGCGGTGGCGGCGGGTGCGGCGGCCAGCATCGTGCAGCCGACCAGCAGCGCCACCAGCAACCTGCGAAAGCTCGATCCGTTCATGGACGAAGTGGAGCATCCCAGCGCCGTGGCGGCGCCGGAATGCGCTCGATAGAAGAGGTACTGGCACCTGCGTGGGTGACGCCGCACGGAACCCGTTTCTGTCGGTGGTCGCCGCTACCGTGGACGGGTTCCGGGCTTCCGTTCTTACAGCAGCCGGGCGTCCAGGTGGCCGAACAACCGGTCCCCGCCGAAGGAACGCGCGCGCCCGGCGGCCAGGGCGTCGAACCGCTCGGTGTGCACGCTCGCGCGGCGCCGGGCGTAGTCGGCGGCGGAATCCTTGGTCACCATGAAGGCCCAGTCGCTGGAGAGCGCGAGCATCGCTTCGGTGACAGCCATGTCGCGCACGGGGTCCCGCAGCTCCGACCGTGGCAGGGCGAGCAGGCGTTGCTGCAGCGAAGCGTTGTCGGCGACCATGTCGGCGACCTGCTCGCCGTCCCACACCCGCCAGTCCTTGCCCGAGCCCCAGGACGAAGCCGGCAGGTCGACGGGCGAGCCCAGGTGCCCAGCCGCCAGCGCGCCTTCCAGCGTCGTGACGCGCACACCCGCCTCGGGCAGCGCGCGCAGGATGCCTTCCAGCCACGCCGGCCCTTCGTGCCACCAGTGCCCGAACAGCTCGGTGTCGTAGGCCGCGACGACGAGGCCTTCCCGCCCGTTCCGCTCCCGCAGCGAGCGCAGTCGGGAGACCACGGTCTCCACGAAATCCTTGACGTGCAAGGAAAGTGTGTCCGCGGCCAGCGCCGGGTCGTAAGGCGCCTTGTCCTGCGGCGCGACCGTTTTCCCGGTCACCCGCGAGGGTTTCAGCCCCACCTCGTGCGCCCAGGTGTGGAAGTCGCGGTAGTTCGCATGCCCCGGATAACCAGCCTTCGGTGACCAGACCCGGTACGTCACTTCGAGGTCCCGGCCGAAACAGACCACGTCGGAGCTGCCGATGGTGCGCGCCGCCGAGGTGTCCCCGCGCAGCGACGGGCCGTCCACCAGGAACCGTTGCACGCCGGCGGCCGCGTAGCCGTCCTCCATACCCGGCTCGTAGCCGCATTCCGGGGCCCAGATGCCCGCCGGGCGGCGGCCGATCCGCAGTTCGGTGTCGTCCAGGCCACCGCGCAACGCGAACGCGCGGATTCTCGGATCCAGCAGCGGCTGGAACGGGTGCGTCAGCGGGCCGCCGAGCAACTCGATCGTCCCACTGTCCACAAGGGACCGGAGAATGGGGGAGAACCCGTGGCGCCAGCGGGTTTCGAAGTCCTCGGTGGCGCGCATCGCGGTGCGGTGTTCGAGCGCGCCCAGGTCGCCGAGACCGGACAGGGTGCTCGCCTGCATCGCCCGCAGCTGCCAGTGCCCGAGCCATTCGTGGAAGGTCCGCAGCGCGTACGGGTCGTCCAGTTGCGCGGCCAGCACCGGCGTGACGCCGAGGGTCAGCACATCCCGCCTGCCCTCGTCGGCGAACCGGCGCAGCAGGTCGACCACCGGCAGATACGAGTGCGCCCACGCCTGGTAAAGCCATTCCTCGCCGACCGGCCACGAGCCGTGGTGCGGCAGCCAGGGCAGATGGCTGTGCAGTACAAGGCAAAACGTGCCTTCGGTCATGGGCGCACCGCCACGGCAACGAGATCCAGGCTTTCGGCCAGCCGCTCACCGTGGATCTCGAAGTCCCCGGCGCGGACGGCGGCGACGTCGGTGAGCAGCGGCTCCGGCCAGGTGGCCTGGCCCGGCAGCTGTCCCATGACCACGTCCAGCTGCGCCTCGATGATCGAACCGCCGTAGCGCTCGTCCAGCACCCGTAGGCCCGGCCCGTGGTGCAGCCCGTGCAGCAACTGCACCTCGAACCCGGCTCCGCGCAGTAGTTCGTCCAATTCGGACGGTGCGAGTTCCCTGGTGTGGTAAGGATTCAGTGGGGTGTCACTGTCCGGAGTGAACGTGAGCCTGTTCGGCGTGGTGACCACGAGCCGCCCTCCGGGCCGCAGTATGCGATGGCATTCGGCGAGGAACCCGCCCTGGTCCCACAGGTGTTCGATCACCTGGAAGTTCGCTACGGCGTCCACAGTGGACGAACGCACCGGCAGCCAGGCCAGGTTCGCCCGCGCCACGGCCAGTTCCGGATAGCGCCGCGCGACGTGCGCGACCGTCGGCTCGTCGTAGTCCAGCGCCAGTACGCGCTCGGCGTGCCCGGCGATCAGCGCGGCCCCGTAGCCCTCACCGCAGCCCGCCTCCAGCACGGTGCCACCCGAAACGTGCGGGAGCAGCGCCAGATAGGCCGCCTCGTGGCGCCGAAACCAGTACGTCTCCTCCGGGATGCCCGGTACGGTTCGTTCCCCGGTGAGATGCAGCGCTTCGGCGCGCGCGGATGAGGTGCTCACGGCCCCGACCCTACTTGCCGGTACTCACGGCCATTTGCGCAAGATGACCGACCACGAACGCTCCTCGATCCGGAACTCCGGCACCGGGCTGCCCGCCCGCGCCATCGCCGAGCGGATGCGCCAGATACCGCGCCCGAACCGGTTCACGTATCCCAGCGCCTTCATCGCCCTGGCCAGCCCGGGATTGCGGTAGTCGTTGACCCGGTCGAAGTTGTCCGGCCGGACCTGCCCGAACGGGCCGCCGGGGTTGGTCACCTCGATCCGGTCGTCGAACCAGGCGATGCGCACCGGCGCGTGGGACCGCTCGTAGTCGCGGTGCATGATCGCGTTCATGCAAGTCTCGCGCAGCGCCTCCAGCGGGTAGTCCGGCAGCTGCTCCTCGCGGAACAGGCCTTCGCCCTCGGCCAGCCTGGTGCGCAGATGTCCGGTCAGCAGCGCGCTCAGCCGGGCCGCCGTGCCGACGATGTTGCCGCGCAGCTCGTGCTGGTCCACCACCGGCGCGTCGAGGTCGAGGCCCTGGTAGCGGATGAACTGCAGGTAGGCGCCGGGTACGTGCGCGGCGGGGTCCTTGCCCACCGACAGCAGGCCGAGCGCGGTCGGGGTGCCGCCGGGCGTGGTGAGCCGCAGCCACGCGAGATCGGCTTCGACCGGGCGCTGGTTCTCCTCCAGCGATTCGGCGGCGACGAACGAGGGCAGGTACGTGGTGCTGAACAGCCGCACGTCCAGGTCGTTCCCGTCGGCCGTCTGCACCGGTCTGGCGTCGAAGGGGGCGGTCGAGAATCTTCTCAGTTCGGCCAGCAGGCGCTCTTCATCGCTGGTCGCGTCACGAGTCGTAGTCCCCGTTTGCACTCAGCTGCTCCTTCGGCTAGTGCGGCTGGGGGGCCACCCTATCGGGTGAAGATCAGGGAACGTTACAGGTCTGGTCGAAATTCTCCGGATCACTGCGGATCTCGTGGGGCTGTTGCGGTCTTGCGGTCAGACGGGAGAAACGGTGATGCTCATGGAACCCGGCCCGACGTGCGCGCCGACGACGCTGCTGGCCTCGACGACGGTCAGGTCCCGCACGTTCGGGATCCGCTCGCGCAGCTGGTGGACCAGGTTCATTTCCCGGTCCGAGCGACGGAACGTCGACACCGCCAGCTCGGTGGGATGGTTGCCGGCACGCTGCGCGGCGATGTCGAGCAGCTTGTTCATCGCACGGCGGGCGCCCGGAATCCGGGTCAGTGGCGCGACTTCGCCGCGTTTCACGGTCAGCAACGGCTTGATCGACAACGCGGTGCCGAGCAACGCGGACGCGGCGCCGATCCGGCCGCCGCGGCGCAGGTATTCGAGTGTGTCCACGAAGAGCAGCTCGGAGCTGCTCGTGAACCTGCGTTCGGCTGCCTCGACGACCCGGTTGACCTGCGCGCCGGCGGCGGCCGCGCGGGCCGCGGACAGCACCGCGAAACCGAGGCTCATCCCGACCGTCGCGCTGTCGAGCACGTACACCGGGATGCGAACCTGTTCGGCGGCCTGACGGGCGGCGTGCACGGTGGCCGACATGCGCCCGGAGATGTGCACGCTGACCACCGCGCTGGCGCCCGCGCTGGCCGCGTCCTGGTACGTCCAGAAGAACGCGCCTGGATCGGGTGGGGAGGTGGCGACCGGGAGACCCGCCTCCAGCGAGTCGACGAGCTGGCCCCGGTCGAACCGGGATTCGTCGTCGATCCGGTCCGCCACCTGCAGTTGGAGCTGGATGACCTTGATGCCCCACTGTCTGACCAACTGGTCGGGCAGCGAGGCGGTCGAATCGGTTACTACCGCTACGTGAGTGGACACGGTGTGTGAGGTTAACCCGAAAGGTCTACGAGGTGTAGTCCGTCCGCCAGGGAATCCACCCGGAGTAGCGTTCCTGCATCGCTCAGAAATTGGGACCATGGTCCCGGTAAATTGCGAATCCAGGTGAATGCCGTCACCTCGGCGCGCCAGGACGGCGAATCCTCCATACGCTACCGGCAAGTAGCGCAGGTTAGAGGAGGTCGAAGGGGACCCATGACGAACATTGTCGTCCTGGTCAAGCAGGTGCCAGACACCTATTCGGAGCGGAAACTCTCCGACGCTGACCACACGCTGGACCGCGAGTCCGCCGATGCGGTGCTCGACGAGATCAACGAGAAGGCCGTCGAAGAGGCCCTCAAGATCAAGGAAGCCGCCGACGGCGAGGTCACCGTGATCTCGGTCGGACCGGACCGCGCCACCGACGCCATCCGCAAGGCACTGTCGATGGGCGCGGACAAGGCCATCCACGTCTCCGACGAGGCGCTGCACGGCTCCGACGTGATCGCCACGGCGAAGGTGCTGGCCGCGGCGATCGGCAAGGTCGAGGGCTACGACCTGATCATCGCCGGCAACGAGGCCTCCGACGGCCGCGCCGGTGCCGTGCCCGCGATCCTGGCCGAGCTGCTGGGCCTGCCGCAGCTGACCTTCGTACGTGAGCTGACCGTCGACGGCTCGAGCGTCAAGGCCGACCGCGAGACCGAGGACGGGCTGACCCACCTCGAGGCGAGCCTGCCCGCGCTGGTGAGCGTGAGCGAGAAGATCAACGAGCCGCGATACCCGTCCTTCAAGGGCATCATGGCCGCCAAGAAGAAGCCGGTCGAGACCCTCACGATCGCCGACCTCGGCATCGACGCGGGTGCGGTCGGCCTCGCCAACGCGCAGTCCGCGGTCACCGAAGCGGCCCCGAAGCCGCCGCGGACCGCCGGTCAGCGTGTCGAGGACGAGGGTGACGGCGGTGCGAAGATCGCCGAGTACCTGGTCGGCCAGAAGCTCATCTGAGAGGAGTAACGAGACATGGCTGAGGTTCTGGTCCTCGTCGACCACATCAATGGCGAGCTGAAGAAGCTGACTTTCGAACTGCTGACCGCCGCGCGCGAGCTCGGTGAGCCGTCCGCCGTCGTCGTCGGTGCTCCGGGCACCGCCGGCAAGTTCAAGGAGCAGCTGGGCGCCTACGGCGCGCAGAAGGTGTACGTCGCCGAGTCCGACGACGCCGTGGGTTACCTGGTGACGCCGAAGGTGGACGTGCTGGCCGCGCTGGCCGAGCGGGTATCCCCGGCGGCCGTGGTGGCCGCCGCGACCGGTGAGGGCAAGGAGGTCACCGGCAGGCTCGCCGTGCGGCTCGGTGGCGCGCTGCTCTACGACGTGGTCGCGGTCAACTCCGACGGCACCGTCGAGCAGTCGATCTTCGGTGGCGCGTACACCGTGAAGTCCAAGGCTGCCAGCGGTTTGCCGGTCATCACGGTCCGTCCCGGCGCGGTCGAGGCGAGCGAGGCCGATGGCGCGGCCGCGGAGGAGACCGTCGAGGTCCCCGCGACCGACGCGGCCAAGTCCGCCAAGATCACCGGTGTCGAGCCGGTCGTCGGTGGCGACCGCCCCGAGCTGACCGAGGCCTCGATCGTGGTCTCCGGTGGCCGTGGTGTCGGTTCGGCCGAGAAGTTCGAGGTCGTGGAGAAGCTCGCCGACTCGCTCGGCGCCGCCGTGGGTGCCTCGCGTGCCGCGGTGGACTCCGGCTACTACCCGGCGCAGTTCCAGGTCGGCCAGACCGGTAAGACGGTCTCCCCGCAGCTGTACGTCGCGCTGGGCATTTCCGGTGCGATCCAGCACCGCGCGGGCATGCAGACCTCGAAGACGATCGTCGCGGTGAACAAGGACGCCGAGGCGCCGATCTTCGAGATCGCCGACTTCGGTGTCGTCGGCGACCTGTTCAACGTCGCCCCGCAGCTCACCGACGAGGTCAGCAAGCGTAAGGGCTGAGGTCCGCGGAAGCCGAAGGGCGCTCCCGTGCACACGGGGGCGCCCTTCTTCGTGTTTGGTTCACGTAAAGTGCACAAACTCGACACGCTTTGGGGGTCCTGGTGGTTTCCCCACCCCGGGTACACCTTGGGGTATGACGCGGTCACAGCTACTCGTCAGTGCCGAAGCCGCCGAAGGCGCTCGCCACTACTCCCTGCTCGTCGCCGGAAATGACGAAGTCGTTGCGGCACAAAGACTTCGCCACCAGGTTTTCGCCGAGGAAATGGGTGCGAACCTGCACACCAGCCAGACCGGGCTCGACATCGACCGCTTCGACGAGTTCTGCGACCACCTCGTCGTCCGCGAGGACAACAGCGGCGAGATCGTCGGCACCTACCGGATGCTGCCGCCGGAGCGCGCCGCGGAAGCCGGCGAACTGTACTCGGACACGGAATTCGACCTGACCGCGCTGACCGGGCTGCGCGGCTCCCTCGTGGAAACCGGCCGTTCCTGCGTGCATCCCGAGCACCGGTCCGGTGCCGTGGTGAGCCTGGTGTGGGCCGGGATCGGGCGGTACATGCTGCTGGCCGGACACCGGTACCTCGCGGGTTGCGCCTCGGTGCCGCTGGACGACGGCGGCTCCTACGCCGCGGGCGTGTGGGATCTCATCAAGGCCAAGCACTACTCGGACGAAGCCTTGCGGGTCGCTCCGCTGAATCCTTGGCAGAGCCACGAAATCGCCCGCCCGGCGCGCGCGGTGCTGCCGCCGTTGATCAAGGGTTACACCCGGCTGGGCGCGAAGGTGTGCGGCCCGCCCGCGCACGACCCGGACTTCGGCGTGGCGGATTTCTTCACCCTGCTGGACCTGCAGCAGATGGACGAGCGGTACCTGAAGTTCTTCCTGGGAGCGGGGGCGTGAGCCACGCCTGGATGCCGGCCTCGCCGTGCGGCGACGGGTGCCTGACGCCTGCCGGTGATCCCGTCGCGTTGCCACGCCGTGTCTTTCGCGTCGCCGGGGCGATCTCGGTGGTGCTGCTGGCGGTCGTGGCGTGCCCGCTGTTCGCGTTCCGCGGCGCGCGGGATCCGTTGGCGCGCTTCATCTTCCGCTCGATCCTGCGGGCTTTCGGGGTGCGGCTGGCCGTCTTCGGTGGCGAAGAGTTCCGTACGGCGGAGCCCGGCCGTGGCGCGCTCGTGGTGAACAACCATGTGTCCTGGTTGGACATCGTCGCGGTGAACGCGGTGCGGCCGATGCGCGCGCTGGCGAAGAAGGAGATCGCGGGCTGGCCGGTGCTGGGCGGCCTGGTCGCCAGGGGTGGCAGCGTTTTCCTTGACCGGGAAAGGCTTTCCACCCTGCCGGGCACGATGGCGGAGCTGGCGGACGCGCTGCGCGCGGGCTCGCTGGTGAACGTGACGCCGGAGGGCACGACCTGGTGCGGGCTCGCTTCGGGTCGCTTCCGGCCCGCCACCTTCCAGGCCGCGATCGACGGTGGTGTGCCGGTGCGGCCGATCGCGCTGCGCTACCGGCTCGCCGACGGCAGGGAGACCACGCAGCCCGCGTTCATCGGCCCGGAGTCGCTCGTCGACTCGCTGCGCCGGGTGGCGCGGCTGCGCGGGCTGGTGCTGGAAATGCATGTGTGCGAGGAAATCGCACCCGGTCGCGCCGCGGACCGGCGTGAGCTGGCCGAGCTCGCGGAGACCGCCGTGCACTCGGCGCTGGGCACCGTGCGGGCGCCGCGCCGCGCTCCGGTGCTGCCGCCGCTGGTGACCGTGCCGGAGTAATGTGCCGTTTGTTACCAAGCCGACCACAGCCACGACGGAATGGGTTTCTACCAGCATGTTGGCTGCGGACCGTGTCCGCCTACTTTTGGCCGGAGTGGTAAAACCCGTTGACCTCCACTGCACTGGAGGTTGCAGGCTGGACGGGTGATCACCAGGGAACGGCCCCAGGGCGTGTTGTGGTCTCCGGACCACCGGACCACCACCGTCGCGAGCCTGCTCGTGGTCACGCTGATCGCCTTCGAGAACATGGGCGTGGCCACCGCGATGCCGACGATGGTGGCCGCGCTCGGCGGGCAGGCGCTGTATTCCTGGCCGTTCACCATGTTCCTCGTCGCGAGCGTGGTGGCGACGGTGCTTTCCGGGCGGGTGTGCGACCGGCGCGGTCCCGGGCTCGCGCTCGTGGCCGGGCCCGCTGTCTTCCTCGGCGGGCTTTTCCTTTGCGGCAGCGCGAAGAACATGGCGATGCTGCTGGCCGGCCGGGCGCTGCAGGGCCTCGGTTCCGGGGTTGTGCTCGTCGCCGTGTCGCTGCTGATCGCACTGGTCTACACCGATCGTGAGCGCCCGGCGATGTACGCCGCGAACGCGGCCGCGTGGGTGCTGCCCGCCGTCATCGGCCCGTCGGTGGCCGGTCTGGTCACCGAAAGCCTCGGCTGGCGCTGGGTGTTCCTCGGCCTGACCCCACTGGCGCTGCTGGGCCTGCTGATGCTCGTGCCGATCGCACGGCGGCTCGGCCGGCCGGAGCCGGGGGACCGGCAGCGGCGGGCGGGCGTCGCCGCCGCGGTGGCCGCGGCACTCGGTGTGGCGGCTCTCACCTGGGCGGCCCAGCATCCGTCCGGGCCGGCGCTCGGTTACGGCCTGGCGGGCCTTGTCGCGCTGGCGTTTTCCGCGCGAAAGCTGTTCCCGCCCGGCACTCTCACGGCGCGGCCGGGACTGCCGACGGTGGTGGTGTCCCGTGCGTTCCTCGGCGGCGCGTATGCCGGGATGGAGGCGTACCTGCCGCTCACCATGACGACCGTGCACGGCTACCACCCGGCGGCCGCTGGACTGCCGCTCACGGTCAGCGCGCTCGGCTGGTCGGCCGCGTCCTGGGTGCAGGGCCGCCACCCCGACCGGTCCCGGGAAATGTTGCTGCGCCTGGGTTTCGGTCTCGTCGCGTCGTCGCTGGTGATCTTCGCGTTCGTCGCCGAGCCGTGGTGTCCGGGCTGGGTGGCCTTCGTCGGCTGCGTGGTCGGTGGCGCGGGCATGGGCACCGCGTACCCGTCGATCAGCCTGCTGCTGTTCCGGTTCTCCCCGGTGGCCGAGCGCGGGTTCAACACCTCCGCGATGCAGGTGGCGGACTGGGTCGCCTCGGCGCTGACGGTCGGTTTCGGCGGGGTGCTGCTGGGGCTGCTGGCGTCCGCGCAACGGCCCTCGGCGGCGGTGCTCGTGCTGGCGGTCTGCCTGACCGCCCTGACCCTCGGTGGGGTACGGATCACGCGCCGGTGGCCGACACGCGAGTGAACCGGACGGTCTACCCTGGTAGGGCGATGACCTATCTCGACCACGCGGCGACCACTCCGATGTTGCCGGAAGCCATTGCGGCGATGAGCGAGGCGCTGTCCACCGTGGGCAACGCCTCTTCGCTGCATTCCTCCGGCAGGCGCGCCAGGCGGATGGTCGAAGAGTCACGCGAAGTGATCGCCGAGGCGCTGGGTGCCCGTCCGTCCGAGGTCATCTTCACCGCGGGCGGCACCGAGAGTGACAACCTCGCGGTCAAGGGGATTTTCTGGGGCCGCAAGGCCGCCGAGCCGGCCCGTCGCCGCATCCTCGCCAGCGTGGTCGAGCACCATGCGGTGCTGGACGCCGTGCAGTGGCTGGAGGAGCACGCCGAGGCCGAGGTCACCTGGCTGGAGGTGGACGCCGAAGGCCGGGTGCTGCCGGAGACGGTGCGCAAGGCCGTCGAGCAGGCCCCGGACGAAGTGGCGCTGGTCACGGTCATGTGGGCGAACAACGAGGTCGGCACCGTCAACCCGATGGCCGAGCTGGCCTCGATCTGCGCCGAGTACGAGATCCCGCTGCACACCGACGCGGTGCAGGCCGTCGGCGCGGTCCCGGTCGATTTCACCGAGAGCGGTGTCACCGCGCTCACCCTGACCGGGCACAAGCTCGGCGGTCCCTACGGTGTCGGCGCGCTGCTGCTGGCGCGGGACACTCCGTGCGTGCCGCTGCTGCACGGCGGCGGTCAGGAGCGTGACGTGCGGTCCGGCACCCTCGACGTGCCGGCCATCCACGCGTTCGCCACGGCGGTGCGTGCCGCGGTGGCCGATCAGCCCTCGCACGAGGAAACGATCGGCGGGCTGCGGGACGAGCTGGTCGCGGCGGTGCTGCGCGAGGTGCCGGACGCGGTGCTCAACGGTCCGGCGCCGGGCCCGGACAGGCTGCCCGCGAACGCGCACTTCACGTTCTCCGGCTGTGCGGGCGACAGCCTGCTGATGTTGCTGGACGCCAAGGGAATCGAGTGTTCCACCGGCTCGGCCTGCACGGCCGGGGTCGCGCAGCCGAGCCACGTGCTGCTGGCGATGGGCGCGGACCCGACCTCGGCCCGCTGCTCGCTGCGGTTCTCCCTCGGCCACACCACGACGCGGGCGGACATCGAGGCGCTGGCGAGCGAGATCGGCGGCGTGGTCGCCAGGGCACGGCAGGCCGGGCTCACCGGCATGCGCAAGCAGAAGACTCAGCAGGGGGTGTGATGCGGGTACTGGCCGCGATGAGCGGGGGAGTGGATTCGGCGGTGGCCGCGGCGCGCGCGGTCGAGGCCGGGCATGACGTCGTCGGCGTGCACCTGGCGCTCTCGGCGAAGCCGGGCACGCTGCGCACCGGCGCGCGTGGCTGCTGCACGATCGAGGATTCGCACGACGCCCGCCGTGCCGCCGACATTCTCGGGATTCCCTTCTACGTCTGGGATTTCGCCGAGCGGTTCACCGAAGAGGTGATCGAGAGCTTCGTCGGCGAGTACGCGGCGGGCCGCACCCCGAACCCGTGCGTCACCTGCAACGAGAAGATCAAGTTCGAGGCCCTGCTGGAGAAGGCGATGGGCCTCGGGTTCGACGCCGTCGCCACCGGGCACTACGCGCGGCTGTCCTTTGTGGACGGTGTGCCGGAGCTGCGGCGCAGCGCCGACCTCGACAAGGACCAGTCCTACGTGCTCGCCTCGCTGACGCCCGAGCAGCTGCGGCATTCGCTGTTCCCGCTCGGTGATTCCCACAAGTCCGACGTGCGCGCCGAGGCCGGGCGCCGTGGGCTCGCGGTGGCGAACAAGCCCGACAGCCACGACATCTGCTTCATCCCGGACGGCGACACGAAGAAGTTCCTGGAGCGCAGGCTCGGCCAGCACCCCGGCGACCTCGTGGACGCCGAGACCGGGGCGGTGCTGGGCAGGCACACCGGGGTGCACGGGTTCACCATCGGCCAGCGCAAGGGCCTCGGCGTGGAACAGCCCGCGGCGGACGGCAAACCGCGATATGTGCTTTCGCTGGAACCCGTGTCCGGCACGGTGAAAGTCGGCTCGGCCGAGCAGCTCGCGGTGCGGGAGATCGAGGCGGACAGGCCGGTCTGGCCGTCCGAGCGCCCGCTGGACGGGCCCACCGAATGCGTGCTGCAGGTGCGCGCGCACGGCGGCACGGCGGACGCGGTGGCCGAGCTCGTCGACGGCCGGGTGCGCATCCAGTTGCGCGAGCCGCTGCGCGGGGTCGCGCCGGGGCAGGTCGCCGTGCTGTACGGGCCGGACAAGAGCGGAGATCTGGTGCTGGGCAGCGCCAAGATCGCCGTCACGGCGTGAGAACGAACCGGATCTTCACGGCGCTCGGCAACGGCTAGGCTGATTCGCGACTGACCGCCGCGACGAAGCGAGGCGACCCGTGCGCGACGAACGCTCACGCGCCGAGAGCGTGCTCTCGGTCGAGGTTCGCCGTGCCGGATCCGGTCTCGTGGTGGTCCGGGTGCTCGGCGAGGTGGACCTGCTCACCGCGCCCCGGCTGGCCGAGGCGCTCTCCCGGCACAGTGTCCCTTGTATCGCGGACCTTTCCGGGGTCGACTTCTTCGGTGCCGCCGGGCTGGAGGCGCTCGCCAAGGCGCAGCGGGCGGGCACGGTGCTGCACGTGGTGTGCGGCGCGTCGGTGCGCCGCCTGCTGGAGCTCACCGGCATGAGCGCGGACGTCCGGGTGCACGGATCGCTCGCCGAAGCCGAGCTCGCCCTAGGGTTTCCCCCCGGCTGAATCCGCCATTTCGTGCTTTGTCCTGGGAACACGGCTACCCTCGGCAGCACAGGTCGCAAAGCGACGGTGTGGAGGCTGACGGTGGACGCACACCACCGGGACCTTGTCGTGGTCGGCGCCTCGGCAGGTGGAGTCGAAGCCCTGCGGGATTTCGTGGGCGGGCTGCCCACCGGTTT
Source organism: Amycolatopsis sp. (assembly GCF_035546795.1). Taxonomy (GTDB): domain Bacteria; phylum Actinomycetota; class Actinomycetes; order Mycobacteriales; family Pseudonocardiaceae; genus Amycolatopsis_E. The sequence continues at coordinate 162,200 of NZ_DASZWC010000016.1, read as the reverse complement.
CGCCGCGTCGGTGCTGGTCGTGCTGCACCTGCCGGCCAGCGCGGCCAGCGCGCTGCCCCACATTCTGCGCCGATGCGGTTCGCTTCCGGTGCAAAGCGCGCGCAACCAGGAGCCGCTGCGGCATGGTTTCGTCCATGTCGCGCCGCCGGACCGGCATCTGCTGGTCAGCGGCGAGCACATGGAGCTGAGCAGCGGCCCGGCCGAGAATGGTTACCGGCCGGCGATTGACGCACTGTTCCGGTCGGCCGCGCGGACACGTGGGCCGAGGGTGATCGGGGTCGTGCTCTCGGGTCTGCTCGACGACGGGGTCGCCGGGCTCGCTGCCATCAAGTCACGTGGCGGGGTGGCGTTCGTGCAGGACCCGGAGGACGCGCTTTACCGCGGGATGCCGGAGAACGTGCTCTCCCGGATGCCCGTGGACCACGTCCTGCCCGCCGCCGCGATGGGTGAGGCGCTCGCCGAGTACGTGTGCGAGGCCGTCGACGAGCACCACGAACTGCCCGAGCTGCCCTGTCCTTCCTGCGCGGGCACGTTGTCGCCGCGCGACGACGAGATCGACTATCGCTGCGACGACGGCCACGTCTGGACCGCGCAGACCCTGCTCGAGCGGCGTTCCAGGGACGTGGAGGACGCGTTGTGGGCGGCGTTGCGGGCGCTGGAGGAGAAGCGGGATCTCGCGCAACGGATGACGGCCGAAGCGCAGCAGCACGGCTTCGGCCTGGTGGCCGAACGGTACGAGCAGCACCACGACGACGCGACCCACGCCGCGATGGTGCTGCGCCGGTTTCTGCTGGAACGGCTTTCCTGGCCGGGGAACGAGGTGGGCCGTGCCACAGGATGAATCGGGGCGGCGGTTCGAGTGAGGCCACCGGTAGTGTCCAGCACTGTGAACGACCAAGCGGTGCCGGAGCAGGACGAGGCGTTCGAGGCGATTCTCGAATATCTCAAGGAGGCCCGGGGATTCGACTTCACCGGTTACAAGCGCAGCAGCCTCGGGCGGCGCGTCGACCGGCGGATGGCGCAGGTCGGATTCACTTCCTACGGCGAATATCTGGATTTCCTGCAGGTCACCGCGGATGAGTTCGTCGCGCTGTTCAACACGATCCTGATCAACGTCACCTCGTTCTTCCGCGACGCCGACGCCTGGGACTACCTGCAGTCCGAGATCGTCCCGATGATCCTCGCCGAACGCGGCCCCGAAGACGGCGTGCGGATCTGGAGCGCCGGCTGCGCTTCCGGCGAAGAGGCCTACACGCTCGCCATCGTGCTCGCCGAAGCGCTGGGCATCGAGCAGTTCCGGCAGCGGGTCAAGATCTATGCCACCGACGTGGACGAGGAGGCGCTGGCGCAGGCACGGGCCGCGAGCTACCCCGCCCCGGATGTCGAGGCGCTGCCCCGCGAATACGTCGACAAGTATTTCGAACGCCAGGGCGGCGGCCGGTACGTCTTCCACAAGGAGCTGCGGCGTTCGGTGATCTTCGGCCGCAACGATCTGGTGCAGGACGCGCCGATCTCCCGGATCGACCTGCTCGTGTGCCGCAACGCCCTGATGTATTTCAACGCCGACACCCAGGCCTCGATCCTGCGGAAGCTGCATTTCGCGCTGACGCCGCGCGGTGTGCTGTTCATGGGCCGGGCGGAAATGCTGCTCTCGCACGGCCGGATCTTCGATCCGGTGGATCTGCGGTTCCGCGTGTTCCGCAAGGTGTCCACGGGGCCCGCGGGGTCGATGTTCGGGCGCGCGCTGGGGCCCGGCCAGCCGACGACGGTGGGTGAAGTCGAAGAGCTGCGGGCGCTGGCCTTCGGTGCCACGCCGGTCGCCCAGCTCGTGGTCAACAACGAGGACCTGCTCGCGCTCGCCAACCAGCAGGCGCAGCAGGTTTTCGGCCTCACCGAGCGGGACATCGGCAGGCCGCTGCGGGACCTGGAGATCTCCTACCGTCCGGTGGAACTGCGCCGGTTCATCGACCAGGCAAGGCACGAACGCCGTGCAGTGCGGGTGAAAGACGTCGAGTGGCAGCGCGGCCCCGGTGAAGCACTCGCGCTGGAGCTGCACGTGAGCCCGCTCGTCTCGGGCGACGAACCGCTCGGGATTTCGATCGTGTTCCACGACGTCACCGCCAGCCACCGGCTGCTCTCGGAGCTGTCGAGTGCGAACACACAGCGGGAGAACGCGTACGAGGAGCTGCAGTCCACCACCGAGGAACTGGAGACGACGAACGAGGAGCTGCAGTCGACGGTGGAGGAACTGGAGACCACGAACGAGGAACTCCAGTCCACCAACGAAGAACTGGAGACCACCAACGAAGAGCTGCAGTCCACCAACGACGAGCTGCAGACGATCAACAACGCGCTGCGCGAGCGGACCGGAGAACTGGACGACGTCAACGATTTCCTCGAAGCCATCCTGACCTCGTTGCGCACCGGGGTGGTGGTGATCGATCAGCAGATGCGGGTCATCGCGTGGAATGCCGGCGCGGAAGAGCTGTGGGGCGTGCGCCGGGACGAGGCGATGGGCGAGCACCTGCTCAACCTCGACATCGGCCTGCCGGTGGCGGAACTGCGCCCGGCCGTACGCCCGGCGCTGGCCGATCCCGGTTACATCAAGGACATCACGCTGGAAGCGGTGAACCGGCGCGGCCGGGCGGTGACGGTGCGGGTGTCCTGTGGCGCGCTGCGCAACAGCCAGGGCGAGTCGACCGGGGCGATCATGGTCATGGAGGTCATGGCCCCGGCCACGCAGGATATTTCCTGAACCAGTCGGTGCCGCAGGTCAGCACCGCCCACACCACCTTGCCGCCGCGCAGATCCGGCGCGCAGCCCCAGGAACGCGCGAGATCGGCCACGATCTGCAGGCCGTAACCGTTGGGCTGGCCGTCGGCGCGCTGGCGGAGCACGGCGGGCCGCGGACTGCCGTCGCGCACGGCCACGGTCAGCAGCCCGCGCCGCAGTTCGAGGCGGAGTTCCAGTTCGGTGCCCGTGTGCTGGTAAGCGTTTTCCACCAACTCGGACGCGACGCACAACGCGTCCTGCGTCCAGGGCGTGATGTCCCATTGGTGGCAGGTCTGCCGCACGAACTGCCGCGCCGCGCTGGAACTTTCCGGCAGCGGCGGGTATGTCATCACGTTGCGGCGCTGGAGCCGGGGCGACTTGAGGGACGCGACGGCGGCGTCGACGTTCGCGTAAACAGGAACGAATCGCGCCAGCGCGCTGCTCTTCAGCCGGTCGTGCAGCGTGCCGTCCGTGGCGACCAGCATGATCGGTACGTCCGGCCACTCGCTGACGCGCATCCACGCCGAGGAGAACACACTCAGCTGTAGGTCATTGGCCACCTCGAGGCCGTGCATCTCGACCACCAGTGCTCGCGGCTGTTCCAGCGCCAGCTTGACCAGGCTGTCCCGCACTTCCAGGTACGTGCGCGAATCGAGCCGGCCGCTGAAGGTCACTACGAAGCAGCCCGCGACGGTCCTGTGGCGGTAGTCGATCTGCCCGGTGTCACTCAAGGTGGCGGCCTTGTTCGGCGGGACATCGGTTCCACCTCCGCGATGTCCAGGTGGCGACGCGTACGCGCCGTCAGAAGGGTACTACCCCAGGGTTGGAAAACTATTCGGCTCTTTTCAACATCATTATGGGCGAGAACACTTTGGTTGCCTAGAGCAAAAGTTTGAAGCCGAGGTGGCTCTGCTCGAAACCGAGTTTCTCGTAGAAACGGTGCGCGTCGAACCGCGACGCGTCGGAAGTCAGCTGGATCATCGCGCAACCCCGGCGGCGCGCCTCGTCCACCGCCCACTTCATCAGCCGGGCGCCTCGCCCGCCGCTCCGCCTGTCCGCGCGGACCCGTACGGCTTCGACCAGCGCGCGGGTGCCGCCCTGGCGGGAGAGGCCGGGGATGAACGTCAGCTGCATCGTGCCGATCAGCTCGCCGTCCTCCTCGGCCACCGCGAGGAACTGGTTCCCGTCGGCTTCGATCGCCGCGAACGCCTGCTGGTAGGGCCGGAGGTCGGCGGTGTTCTCGCGGCCGCGGCCGAGGTGATCGTCGGCCAGCATCGCCACGATCTGCCCGACATCTTCGGCCCTGGCTCGTCTAATGTGGATCTCGTTCACAGCACCCCAGTATGGCATCGGCGCCGGGAGGTCCCTATGACCACGCTTCGCTCCAGCACAGTCGCGGACATCCTCCGGCGCAGCGCCGCCCGCGTGCCCAACCGCGTCGCGCTTCGCTTCGCGGACCGGGTGTGGACCTACGCCGAACTTGACGCGGCAGTAACTCGGGCGGCCGCGTGGCTGCTGGAACTGGGGCTGGCCAAGGGAGACCGGGTCGCCGCGTACGGCAAGAACTCCGATGCGTATCTGATCGGTTTCCTCGCGTGTGCCCGTTCGGGGCTCGTGCACGTGCCGGTCAACTACAACCTCGTCGGCGAGGAGCTGGCCTACCTGGTGGAGCAGTCGGGCAGCCGGATCGCGCTCGCCGATCCCGCGCTGGCGGGCCGGGTCGGTGGGGTCGAGCGGGTGATTCCCTTGCGGGACAACGAGGATTCGCTGCTGGCGGCCGCCGCCGGCGGGCCGGTCCCGGAGCTCGACGTGGACGTGGCCGACACCGACCTGGCGCAACTGCTGTACACCTCGGGTACGACGTCACGGCCGAAAGGCGCGATGATGACCCATCGCGCGCTGGTGCACGAGTACCTGTCGTGCGTGGTGGGCCTGGAGATGACCCAGGACGACGCCCCGCTGCACGTCATGCCGCTGTACCACTCCGCGCAGATGCACTGTTTCCTGTTGCCGTGGTTGTCCGTCGGCGCGGAGAACACGCTGCTGGAGGTGCCGGAGCCGGGCGAAATCCTGCGGCGGCTCGGCGAGGACGGGCACGGTGCGTTCTTCGCGGCGCCGACGCTGTGGGTGGCGCTGGCGAACCATCCGGAGTTCCGGCCGCTGCCGTCGTTGCGCAAGGCCTACTACGGCGCCTCGATCATGCCCGGCCCGATTCTCGGCAGGCTCCGGGAAACCATGCCGGAACTGGGTTTCTACAACTGCTTCGGCCAGTCCGAGATCGCGCCGCTGGCCACCATCCTCGGCCCGGCCGACCACGCCGAGCGGCCGGATTCGGCCGGGCGCGCGGCGCTGTTCGTGGAGCTGCGGGTGGTCGACGACGAGATGAACGACGTGCCGCCGGGCGAGCTGGGCGAGGTCGTGTACCGCTCGCCGCAGCTGTGCCTCGGCTACTGGGAGAAGCCGGACGAGACCGAGGAAGCCTTCCGTGGCGGCTGGTTCCACTCCGGCGACCTCGTGCGCATCGACGACGAGGGCTACCTCTACGTGGTGGACCGGATCAAGGACGTGATCAACACCGGTGGCGTGCTGGTGGCCTCGCGCGAGGTCGAGGACGCGCTCTACACCCACCCCGCGGTCGGCGAGGTGGCCGTGATCGGGGTGCCGGACGCGAAGTGGATCGAGGCGATCACCGCCGTCGTCGTGTCCAAAGAGGACGTTTCGGCGGACGTGCTGGTGACACACGTCAAGGAGCGGCTGTCCTCGTTCAAGGTGCCGAAGGCGGTGCACTTCGTCGACGAGCTCCCGCGCAATGCTTCCGGCAAGATCCTCAAACGCGAACTGCGCACGAAGCTGAGCGAATAGCGGCTCAGGGCAGGCTGTAGTGCCGCACTCCGTCCACTTCGGACATCTTGAGCCTGCCCTGGTAGGTGAGGAGATCAAGGTGCGCCTTGGTCTCCGACACCGCCAGCATCTGGTTGAACGGGTCGAGCTCGGCGAGCTTGCGCATCCGCCGGGTCCAACCCAGCCTGAGAGCGGCCTCGTAGGCCGTGGTGGCGCCGGCGACGATGGTCTCCGCGCTCTTCGCGAGCCTGTCGTCGTGGTGCGCGAGCAGTTCGTCCACCCGTGCGTGCACGCTCGGCGAGACCTGGCCGTGCGCGGGCAGCATCCGCCGGTCCGGCATCCCGCGCACCAGGTGCAGCGAGTCCAGGAAGTCGCGCAGCGGCAGCTCCGACGCGCCGGGCTGGAAGCCGATCGACGGGGTGATGTGCGGCAGCACGTGGTCGCCGGTGAACATGAGCCCGGCCGCGCCGTCGTCGAAGATCACGTGCCCGGCCGTATGCCCCGGGGTGGGCACGATGTCGAGCTCACGGGACGACAGCACGGTGCGGCGGCCGGGGGTGAGCCATTCGTCGGGCAGATCCCAGATACTGCGCTCGGCCTTGCCGTCCTTGGAGATCCCCTTCAGCAGCCGCACCACCGGGGTCGCGCCGGACGCCAGCATCAGCCGCAGCTGCGTGTTCATCGGCTCCCGGCTGGGATCCATGGTGACCTGCAGCGAGTACTCCTCGTGCTCGCCGAGCGCGATCTTCGTGCCGAACTCGCGCCGCAGCGCCACGGCCTGCGTGTAGTGGTCGCGGTGCACGTGGGTGACCAGGAACTGGCTGATGTCACCGAGATCGGCGCCGATTCCCTTGAGCGCCGCGCGCAACTGCTCCCGCGCCTCGTCCAGCGCCCAGCCGGAGTCGATCATGACCAGGCCGGTTTCGTCCGTCACCGCGTAGACGTTGACCGCGCGCAGCCCGTCGTTGGGCAGCGGCAGCGGGATGCGGTAGACGCCGGGAGCCACGTCGTAGATCCCAGGTTCGGTCCACGGACGTGCTCCGTCATCGGCCAGTGGTTCCACGCGACCTCATCGTCCCTTCCATCCCGGAACATTTACTTTGAAACGCTCAGGGTTGGATTGTCCACAGGCGCGGGTTGAGACACCGGTCACTAATCGTGTTCGTCCTGCTTGAGTGCGGTGTCGACGGTCAGCGCGCTCGCCACGACCATGCTCGCGAGCGGGTCGGTCAGCTGGCGGTGGATCTCGACCACGTAGTTGTCCGCGGTGGTGAACGCCTCCTTGAGGTACCCGGCGAAAGTCTTGGTGACCCGGGCGATCTCGGTGTCCCCGGCGTCGGTGATGGAGAAGTCCCAGGCCCGCCAGTTCTCCGCCCGCAGGTGCCCGATCGTGCGCCCGCCCGCGGTGAAGGCGAACCGGATCTTGCCGAGCACGTTCTCCTGCTGGATCTCGCCGATCGGGGTGTCGTCGGCTCTGGTGACCACAAACCGCGACCTGAGCATTTTCGCCGGACGCGTCACTTTCAGCACAATGCTGCCGCCCATGTCCCGGACTTCGAACCTGTGGGTCAGGAACCGGTCGTAATTCGTGAACAGCCGCAGCGCTTTCTTCACCATGCTCTGGCCGACCTCGACCACCGCTCCGAGCGGGCTGCCATGCTGGTCGAAGACGCCGAATTCGTTCGACGTCTCGACCAGCTTCGCTTTCTGGTTCACCACCAGGACCGGCTCGGTGAACAGCGTGCCCCCGCCGGCTCGCCGCGAATCACTCGTCATGCGCTCAAAGAGTAGCGAGCATATTCACGGGACGGGGACGCAGTGGTGAATTGCGGAGGAATGTCCTGATTTTCGTTAATCCGAGCCGCTTTCATTGATGAGCCTTTCCAGTTCCCGGCGCAGCAGGCCGAGCCGGGCGTCGGCCAGCAGCGGGATCTCGCGGCGACGCCGGCGCACGGCCTGCGGGTCGATGTCGACCACCAGCAGCGACTCCTCCCACGTCGGCGCCGTCGCCACCACCGAACCCCACGGGTCGACCACCCGCGAGCCACCCCAGAACCGGACCCCGGCCTCGTCGCCGACCCGGTTCACGAAGATCACCCAGCACTGCTGCATCCGCGCGGTGAAGGTCAGCAGATCGTGCCAGTACTCCGCGGGGTCGAACGAGCCGCCGGTCAGCTTGGCCGCCGAATTCGTCGGCACCACAAGGATTTCCGCGCCGTCCTGGGCCGCGAGCCAGGGCAGCATCGGCTGCCAGGCGTCGTTGCAGATCAGCGTCGCCATCCGCGCGAAGCGGGTGTCGAAGGCGCGCATGTGCTGGCCGGGGCTGGCGTGCTTTCGCTCCTCCCAGATCAGGTAGTTCGGGAGGTAGAGCTTGCGATGGTTGTGCACCGCCTCCCCGTCGGAGAGGTACAGCGCCGAATTGTGCCGCCGGATGCGGCCGTCCTCCAGCAGCCCGATCACCACGTCCGGTCCGTGCCTGGACAGTTCGGCAAGACGCGGGTCGTCCGGCCAGAGTGAGATGTCGTCGGCCAGTTGCCCCAGTGCATACCCGGTCAGGCTCAGCTCCGGGAACACCACCAGGTCCGCCCCGTCCGCGGCCGATTCCTTGATCAGCCGTTCGGCGGTCTCCAGATTTCCCGTCACATCGCCGAGCCGGCAGTCCGTCTGGGCCAGTGCCACCCTCATGCTCGTCACCTCCTTTGTCCCGATGCGCGAATTTCCCCGAAAGGTACGGGACATCGACGGCTTCGCGCGAGACGGCGGCACCCATCGTTTACGGGCTCGCAACACCGGACACAATGGCTGTTGTGAGCGACAAGCCCTGGGCCCCCGCGGCGGCCACCGGCATCGGTTCGATGCCCGGTACCGACTCCGCCGAAGCGGCCGCCATCGTGTTCGGTGAACTGCCGGAATTCCCGCACCTGCCGGAGCTGCCCGCGCGTGGCGTCGGCGCCGACATGCTGGGCCGCACGGCCGCGTTGCTGGTCGATCTGGCCGTGGAGGTGGTGCCCAGCGGGTATCGCGTCGCCGCCCGGCCGGGGCACGACCACCGGCGCGCGGTCGACCTGTTGCGCTGGGACCTCGACGCGGTGCAGGAGGCCGCGCACGGGCCCGCGGTGCTCAAGACCCAGCTCGCCGGGCCGTGGACGCTGGCGGCGGGCATCGAGCTGCCGCGCGGGCACCGGATGCTGACTGACCGTGGCGCGGTCCGGGATCTCACCGAGTCGATGCTCGAAGGACTGGCCGAACACGTCGCGGAGCTCAGGGCGCGCACCGGCGCCGAAGTGGTGGTCCAGTTCGACGAGCCCACGCTGCCGGACGTGCTCGCCGGCTCATTGTCCACCCCATCGGGCTACGGCACGGTCAACGCCGTCGAAGAGCCCGAGGCGCGGGAGCTGCTCGCGCGGGTGATCGAAGGCGCGCAGTCCAGCACCGGCAACCCGGTCGTGATCCATTGCTGTGCCCCGAAACCGCCGGTCGCCCTGTTGCATTCGGCCGGTGCGGGCGCGCTGGCCTTCGACGCCACGAACTTCGACGGCGCGCCGGGGAAACTGCTCGACGAACTCGGCGAAGCCTGGGACGACGACGTGACGATGTTCCTCGGACTCGTGCCTGCGCTCGCCCCGGCGAAGCCGCCGGAGCTGCGTGAGGTCGCCGCGCCCGCGCTGCGCCTGGTGGACCGCCTCGGCTTCAACCGTGCGATCCTCGCCGAACGGGCGGTACCCACGCCGTCGTGCGGCTTCGCCGGCGCGACCGTGACCTGGCTGCGCCGCGCGTTGTCGCTCACCAGGGATCTGGGCAAAGCGTTCGTGGAGCCGCCGGAAGGCTGGTAGTAAGGGGCGATGCGATGGTTCCGGCGCCGCCCGAAGGAAGACGACGTTCCCGACCCGCGCACTCCATGGCCTGCTCGCGAAGTGCCCGAGGACCCGGAAGCCGCGGCGGTCACGTTCTGGCGCCGGTGGTTCGAACTGCTGCCGGAGATCAATGCCGCGCTCGGGGACGGTGCGCCGCAACGGGTCGAGCACGAGCTTTCGTCCGCCGTGGCGCGGCTGCACCCGGATCTGCACTTCTCCCTGGAGCGCGGGCATCGCGCGATCTACGCGCTCGTGGTCACCGGCCAGGAGGACCCGGCGCTGCGGCCGTTCACCGACGCCTGGGCCGCCGCCGCGCCGGAGGAGGACTCGATCTGGGAGTACCACGATTCGGTGCCACCGGTGCCCGATCCCAGCGAGGTCACGGTCAACCTCGGTGCGCACCGGGTCGCGCTCGCCGAGTTCCGGGTCGCCGCGCTGGTCGACGGGGACGTGGTGGACGTGGCGGTGTATCACCCGATGCTGTCCGAGCTGGACCCCGGCGCGCGCTCGGCGCTGACCTTCCTGCCGCTGGACGCCACGCTCGGCGAGCGGTTGGCCGGGCAACGGCTACGCAGAGTGGAGACCGCCGAGCGGGAACCGGCCGGTTCGCTGTCCCTGCTGGAACTTCGTGACCTGGTCCGGAAGCTGGATTCCGGAAATGTCGGGGGGAGTGGCTAGGCTACCGGCTGTGAGTGACCAGCCAGCTGCCCAGGACGTGACCGAAGTGCCCGCCGAAGCGCGGGAGCGGCACCAGGCCCTCGCCGAAGAGGTCCGCGGCCACCAGTTCCGGTACTACGTGCTGGATTCGCCGACGATCTCCGACGGCCAGTTCGACGATCTGCTGCACCGGCTCGAGGACCTGGAGCGCGAGTACCCGGGTCTGGCCACGCCTGATTCGCCGACGCAGAACGTGGGCGGCACGTTCTCCACGGAGTTCGCCGCGTACGACCATCTGGAGCGGATGCTCAGCCTGGACAACGTCTTCGACACCGAGGAGATGCTGGCCTGGCTGGACAGGGTGGAGCGCGAGGTCGGCGGGTCCACGCAGTACTTGTGCGAGCTCAAGATCGACGGGCTGGCGATCAACCTGCTCTACGAGCGCGGGAAGCTCACCCGCGCGCTCACCCGTGGCGACGGCCGCACCGGTGAGGACGTCACGCTGAACGTGCGCACCCTGGACCAGGTGCCCGAGCGGCTCACCGGCACCGACGAGTTCCCGGTGCCGGAGCTGGTCGAGGTGCGGGGCGAGGTGTTCTTCCGGGTCGAGGACTTCACGGAGCTGAACGCCGGGCTGGTCGAGGCGGGCAAGCCGCCGTTCGCCAATCCGCGCAACACGGCCGCGGGTTCCTTGCGGCAGAAGGATCCCCGGGTCACCCGCAGCCGCAAGCTCCGGCTCATCTGCCACGGGCTCGGCAAGCGCGAGGGCTTCGAGCCGCAGCGGCAGTCCGAGGCGTACGACGCGTTGTCCGCGTGGGGTCTGCCGGTGTCCACTCACACGAAGGTGTTCACCAAACCGAAGGACGTGCTGGCCCACATCGAGTACTGGGGCGAACACCGGCACGACGCCGAGCACGAGATCGACGGCGTCGTGATCAAGGTGGACCAGGTGTCGCTGCAGCGGCGGCTCGGCACCACGTCGCGGGCCCCGCGCTGGGCGATCGCGTACAAGTACGCGCCCGAAGAGGCGATCACCAAGCTGCTCGACATCCAGGTCAACGTCGGCCGCACCGGCCGGGTCACGCCGTTCGCGGTGATGGAGCCGGTGAAGGTGGCCGGGTCCACGGTCGCGATGGCCACCCTGCACAACGCCGAAGAGGTCAAGCGCAAGGGTGTGCTGATCGGGGACAGGGTGGTGATCCGCAAGGCCGGGGACGTCATTCCGGAGGTGCTCGGCCCGGTCGCCGACGCCCGCACCGGGGACGAGCGCGAGTTCGTCATGCCCACCCGGTGCCCGGAGTGCCACACCACGCTGGCCCACCAGAAGGAGGGCGACGTCGACATCCGTTGCCCGAACGCGCGCTCCTGCCCGGCGCAGTTGCGGGAGCGGCTGTTCCATCTGGCTGGCCGCGGCGCGTTCGACATCGAGGTGCTCGGCTACGAGGCGGCCACCGCGTTGCTGGAGTCGAAGGTCGTCGTTGACGAGGGCGACATCTTCGACCTCGACGAGGAGAAGCTGGCCATGGTGCCGTTGTTCCGCACCAAGGCCGGGGAGCTTTCGGCCAACGCACGGAAACTGTTGTCGAACCTGGACACGGCGAAGGACCGTCCACTGTGGAAGGTCCTGGTCGCGCTGTCGATCCGGCACGTGGGGCCGACGGCGGCGCAGGCGCTGGCGCGGGAGTTCGGCTCGATCGACGCGATCGAATCGGCCGAGGAGGAGGCGCTGGCGGATGTGGACGGCGTCGGGCCCACCATCGCGCACGCCGTGCAGGAATGGTTCGAGGTCGACTGGCACCGCGAGGTCGTCGACAAATGGCGCCGCGCCGGGGTGCGGATGGCCGAGGAACGGGACGAGTCGATCCCGCGCAACCTCGAGGGACTGTCCATTGTGGTCACCGGCTCGCTGAACACGTTCTCGCGGGACGAGGCCAAGGAAGCGATCATGTCCCGCGGTGGCAAGGCGGCGGGCTCGGTCTCGAAGAAGACGGCCTTCGTCGTGGTGGGTGACGCGCCGGGCTCGAAGTACGACAAGGCCGTGCAGCTGAAGGTCCCGGTGCTCGACGAGAGTGGTTTCGAGGTGCTGCTGGAGCGCGGCCCCGAGGCGGCGGCCGAGGTCGCACTGCCGACAGACGAGGAAGGCGCGGATGAGTGAGCTCGTGATCCGCGCGGCGCGGCCGGAGGAGTACGCCGCCGTCGGCGCGATCACGGTGGACGCCTACTCCAGCGATGGCCTCCTGGCCGCGAACCCGGAGTACGTCGACGAACTCGCCGATGCCGCCCGCCGGGCGGAGCAGGGGGAGCTGCTGGTCGCGGTGGATGGGGCCGGGAAGCTACTGGGCTCGGTCACGATCACGCTGCCGGGCTCGGTGTTCGCGGAGATCTCGCGCGCGGGCGAGCTGGAGTTCCGGATGCTGTCCACTTCGCCGGCCGCCCGTGGGAGAGGCGTCGGCGAGGCGCTCGCCCGCGCCGTGCTCGCGCGCGCCCGGGAGCTGGGAGCTCAGCGCGTGGTGCTGTGCAGCCTGGACGCGATGAAGTCCGCGCACCGGCTGTACGGACGCCTGGGCTTCGTGCGCCTGCCGGAGCGGGATTGGCAGCCGGTGCCCGGGTTCTGGTTGCGCGCCTTCACGATCGACGTGCGAGAGCGTGGCGGCGGCAGCTGACCGCGCCCTGAGTTGGGATGACACCCCACTCTCTGCCAACCACACTGGGACCGGCGGCCGTGCTACGGACCCCTGTCATCCTGGAGCCTGCAGGCCGCACGCTGCGGGCAACGGACGCGCGCAGAGCGCGCTGTGGCCCCCCGCCCCAGTCCGCGCAGTGTTCGGTGGCCGGGTGCCGGTTGCGTTGCCGGGCGGCGGTTCTGGCCGGAGAACTTGCCCAAAACCCTCGGTCATCGTGGCTTTCGGTTGGTGTCGGCCGGAACTCAGCCGTCCAGCACGACGGCCACGATGCCGGCGAAATGCGCCAGCCGGGCCACCTCGGCGGCGCGGAACATCGGCCCGCCCGGCCGCCCCACCAGCAGCGCCCGGCCCGGTTTGCCCAGCGGCGTGGCGGCCAGTTCGGTGCCCAGCTCCTGCCAAGTCTCCGGTACCCAGGAGTCCTCGCCGTCGAGCACCGTGGCGCGCTCCAGCGGCAGCCACGGCAGGTCGGTGATCGGCACTTCGGGCGAGGCGCTGGACGAAGCCAGCCGCACGATGCCGTCCTCGGTGTGGGTGACGACGATCGACCAGCCGGCCCGGATGATCCTCGGCACACCCTCGACGAGCGTTTCCAGCCCGGACGCGGGCTGCGCCGCGATCTCCTCGACGAGTTCCAGCTCACGATGGGTGTCCAGCACGCCGGCGTACGGACGGACGGCGTCCACCTCGACCCCGGGAATGCTCTCCGCCGCGGTGATCAGGGCGTCCGGCAGCCGCCCGGAAGGCAGTTCGCACACCAGGTCGTCGATCGCGACCCCGCCGGTGCGCTCGACCACGTCCACGCTGAGGATGTCCGCCCCGATGGTGCCGAGCGCCGTCGCGACCGCGCCGAGGGTGCCTGGCGAGTCCGGGAGCTGCACCCGGATCAGGAAGGACAACGGAACCCCTCTCGGGTCGGGCGCTCCAGCCTTGCCGTGGAGCGCTTGCCGGCCGCTGATTGTGACAGACGGAGCGTGCGCCCGGGAGTCACTGTCCGCGTTCCGAGACCAATCCGTGCATAACCCAGTCGATCCCGTCAAGGGGGCGGCCATAGACTTGCCGACTACAAGCCCCTTTGTTCAGTACACCCCGGGAGTAGCCCGCGTGCCCAACATTTCCCGCGACGAGGTCGCGCACCTCGCCAAACTCGCCAGGCTGGCGGTCACGGACGAAGAGCTCGACGTTTTCGCAGGTCAGCTCGACCAGATCCTGGACGCCGTCGCCAAGGTCGGCGAGGTCGCCGCGGACGAGATCCCGCCGACCTCGCACGCCGTGCCGCTGACCAACGTGTTCCGCGAGGACGTGGTCCGCCCGGGGCTGACGCAGCAGCAGGCGCTGTCGGGGGCACCGGCCGCCGAAGACGGACGTTTCCGCGTGCCGCGGATCCTGGGGGAGGAACAGTGACCGACTTAACACGGTTCACCGCTGCCGAGCTGGCGGAAAAGATCCAGGCCCGCGAGGTGTCGTCGGTCGAGGTCACGCAGGCGCACCTGGACCGGATCGGCCAGGTCGACGACTTCGTGCACGCCTTCCTGCACGTCGACGCCGAAGGCGCGCTCGCCGCGGCCAAGGCGGCCGACGAGGCGGCCGAGCCCGCTTCGGCGCTGGCCGGTGTGCCGCTGGCGCTCAAGGACGTGCTGACCACGCAGGACATGCCGACCACCGTTGGCTCGAAAACCCTCGAAGGCTGGATCCCGCCCTACGACGCGACGGTCACCAAGCGGCTGCGCGCCGCGGGCTTGCCGATCCTGGGCAAGACGAACATGGACGAGTTCGCGATGGGTTCCTCCACCGAGAACTCCGCGTACGGCCCGACGCACAACCCCTGGGACCACGCCCGGATCCCGGGTGGTTCCGGCGGGGGCTCGGCCGCGACGCTCGCCGCTTTCGAGGCCCCGCTGGCCATCGGCACCGACACCGGCGGCTCGATCCGCCAGCCGGGCGCGGTGACCGGAACCGTCGGCGTGAAGCCGACTTACGGCGGTGTCTCCCGTTATGGCCTGGTGGCGTTCTCCTCGTCGCTGGACCAGGCGGGCCCGTGCGCGCGCACGGTGCTCGATGCCGCGCTGCTGCACGAGGTCATCGCCGGGCACGACCCGATGGACTCCACCTCGATCGACGCGCCGGTGCCGCCCGTCGTGGCCGCCGCGCGTGAAGGTCTCCGCGGTGACCTCAAGGGCGTGAAGGTCGGCGTGGTCACCGAGTTCCGCGGCGAGGGATACCAGCCCGGCGTGCTGCGCTCGTTCGAGAACGCGGTGGACAAGCTGCGCCGGCTCGGCGCCGAGGTCGTCGAGATCTCGTGCCCGAACTTCGTCTACGCGCTGCCGGCGTACTACCTCATCGCGCCGAGCGAGTGCTCCTCGAACCTGGCCCGCTTCGACGCGATGCGTTACGGGCTCCGGGTCGCAGACGACGGCGAGCACAGCGCCGAAGAGGTCATGTCGCTCACCCGTGAGGCCGGGTTCGGCCCCGAGGTCAAGCGGCGCGTCATGCTCGGTACGTACGCGCTGTCCTCGGGCTACTACGACGCTTACTACGGTTCGGCGCAGAAGGTCCGCACGCTCATCACGCGGGACTTCGACGCCGCCTTCGAGCAGGTGGACGTGCTCGTCTCGCCGACGACGCCGACCACGGCGTTCAAGATCGGGGAGCGGGTGGACGACCCGCTGGCGATGTACCTGTCCGACATCTGCTCCATCCCGGCCAACCTGGCGGGCAACGCCGCCATGAGTGTCCCGAGTGGACTGTCCGATGAGGACGGTCTGCCGGTCGGCCTGCAGATCATGGCCCCCGCGCTCGCCGACGACCGGCTGTACCGGGTCGGCGCGGCCTACGAGGTCGCGCGCGGGGACTTCCTCGACAAGCTGCCCGAGCTGAAGGGGGTGTCGGCATGACCGCGGTCGCCGACCTGATGGACTACGCCGAGGTCATCGAGCGCTTCGACCCGGTGCTCGGGCTCGAGGTGCACACCGAGCTCAACACGAACACCAAGATGTTCTGCGGCTGCGAGAACGTCTTCGGCGGCGAGCCCAACACGCACGTCTGCCCGACCTGCCTCGGTCTGCCAGGCGCGCTGCCGGTGGTCAACGGCAAGGCCGTCGAGTCGGCTATCCGGATCGGCCTCGCGCTCAACTGCCAGATCGCCGACTGGTGCCGGTTCGCCAGGAAGAACTACTTCTACCCGGACATGCCGAAGAACTTCCAGACCTCGCAGTACGACGAGCCGATCGCCTTCGACGGCTACCTCGACGTCACCCTCGACGACGGCGAAGTGGTGCGGGTGGAGATCGAGCGCGCGCACATGGAGGAGGACACCGGTAAGTCGCTGCACGTCGGCGGCGCCACCGGTCGCATCCACGGCGCGGACCACTCGCTGCTGGACTACAACCGCGCGGGCGTGCCGTTGATCGAGATCGTCACCAAGCCGATCACCGGCACCGGCGAGCGTGCGCCGGAAGTGGCGCGCGCGTACGTGAACACGCTGCGGGAGTTGCTGCGGGCGCTGGGGGTTTCCGACGTCCGGATGGACCAGGGCTCGCTGCGCTGCGACGCGAACGTTTCCCTGATGGCCAAGGATGCCAAGGAGTTCGGCACCCGCACCGAGACGAAGAACGTCAACTCGCTGCGCAGCGTGGAGCGCGCGGTGCGGTACGAGATGACGCGGCAGGGGGCGCTGCTCGCCGCGGGCGGCAAGGTCACCCAGGAGACCCGGCACTTCCAGGAGGCCGACGGCACCACGTCCGCGGGCCGCACCAAGGAGACCGCCGAGGACTACCGGTACTTCCCGGAGCCCGACCTGGTGCCGATCGCCCCCTCGCGCGAGTGGGTCGAGGAGCTGCGCAAGACGCTGCCGGAGCAGCCGGCCGAGCGGCGCAAGCGGATCCAGACCGAGTGGGACCTCAGCGACGCCGAGCTGCGTGACCTGTTCAACGTCGGCGCGGTCGAGCTGGTCGCGGCCACCGTCGAGGCGGGCGCTTCGTCGAAGGAGGCCCGCGGCTGGTGGGTCGCCACCCTCGCGCAGGAGGCCAACACCCGCGGCGTCGAGCTGGCCGAGCTGCCGATCACCCCGGCGCAGGTCGCCGAGGTCATCGGGCTGGTGTCGTCGGGCGAGCTGACGAACAAGCTGGCCAAGGAGGTCGTCCAGGGCGTGCTCGCCGGCGAGGGTTCGCCGCGCGAGGTCGTGGAGAAGCGCGGCCTGAAGGTCGTTTCCGACGACTCGGCATTGCTGGCCGCGGTGGACGAGGCGCTGGCCGCACAGCCCGACATCGCCGACAAGATCCGTGGCGGGAAGGTACAGGCCGCGGGCGCGATCGTCGGTGCGGTGATGAAGGCGACCAAGGGCCAGGCGGACGCGAAACGCGTGCGGGAGCTGATCATCGAGCGGGTCGGCGCCTGAGTTGAAGGGCGCGCCGGTCAAGCCGGGGTTCTCGCCCCGGCGCGTGTCGTGGCGGGAGTGGACGGCGCTCGGTGCGGGGCTGGTCTCCGTGGGGGCGCTGTTCCTGCCGTGGACGAACCTGTCCGCCACCCAGCAAGATGTCGAGGAAGCACTCGACTCGCTCCCCGCCGGCGAGGTGGCGCGGAACGCTTTCACCACAGGCTTTCTGGCGTGGATCGGGCCGGTGCTGCTCGTGCTGGCGGGGCTGGCCGTGGTCGCCTTCGGCCAGTTCCGCAAGGCGCGGGTCAGCGGGCTGCCGCACCTCTGGCTGATCGCCTCGGGGGTTTCGCTGGTGCTGATGCTGCTCGGGTGGCTCGCCATCGACTGGCAGTTCGACCAGGATGTGCGGGACCTGCTGCATGCCGGTGGTGTCGGCATTTACGGCGGGTTCGGACGGTATCTGGCCTTGGCGTGCGCCGTGGTGTCGCTCGTCGTGGCGGTGCTCGACGTGCGCGCGGCCCGGAAGCAACCCGCTTCGCGCTGAGAAACCGCCGCCCGGCGGCGAAAGCTGCCCATCCCCATCCCCATCCCCATCCCCAGCCCCACCCCCGCCCCGATCCCCAGCTGCTGTTGCGGTCGTGTGCTCGGGTCAAGGCATCTTTCCCGCCTTGACGCGAGGGCAAAACCGCGAACACTTACAGATCGGGGCGGGGGTGGGGCCACACAGCGCGCTCTGCGCGCGTCCGTTGCTGTCGCAGCGCGCCCAGCAAGGGAAAAAGATCAAGAGAACTCCTCGCCGGAGGGGCTGGCTCCAGGATGACCAGGGGCCCGTAGCTCGGCTCACGCAAGCACGTGGCTGGGTGGGGGAGTTGGGTGCCATCCCGTCGCCCGCGAAAGCGATATCACTTCAGCCCGGACCCGCAAGCTTTGTGCACTCGGCTGCGCGCCGGGTGGGAGGGTTGCGGGCCCGGGCTGAAGTGATGAGGGGCTCAGGCAGGCGACGGGATGACACCCAACTCAGGGGGTGGCTTGCGCTCCGCGCGCGTCCGCCCTGGTCAGTCCTTCCCGGTACCGCCACCGGGATTCGGCTGCAACTGGATGATCACCACACGGTCGTCGCTGGAGACCGGTTTGCCGCCGTCCTTGTTGGTGGTGCCGACGACGGCGTACTGGTTGTCGATGGGGTCCAGGCCGCCGTAGCGCCCGTAACCGGTGCCGTTCTTGCCGTCCATCACGGCCTTCGGCTGCCCGCCGACCGAACCGTCCGCCGTGATCGGCACCTGCTGGATGCTGCTGCCCGTCGAAGTGGCCACCAGCACCGAATCCCCGCTGTCCGCGCAGCCGGTGACGCCGGGCTTGTCCGGCCAGGTCCAGGCCGGCGCGGCGAACGAGGCGCCGGCGGTGACCTTGTACAACGCGTCGGTGCTCGCCTGCGTGTCGGTGACCCACAGCCGCGACGCGTCGGAGGATTTGCAGATTCCGCCAGGAGAGTGCAGACCGGCCGCATACACCCGCGAACCCGGCGTCGGGTTGCCCTGTGCGGCGTTGCCTCCGGTGTCGATGCGCAGCAGTTTGCCCGCCAGCGAGTTCGGGTCCGCCGTCGCGGACGGGTTGCCCGCGTCACCGGTGGCCACCAGCAGCGCGCCCTTCCCGTCGGTGAGCAGCGCGCCGCGGTTGCCGGTGGCGCCCTTCGGGATGCCGGTCAGCACCGGCTTCGGCGCCTGCCCCTTGGTGAAGCGGACCACCCGGTTGTCGGTGGCCGTGGTGATGTAGGCGAACACCAGCTGGTCCTCGCCGTACGTGGGGGAGAGCGCGAGCCCGGTCAGCCCGCCGTCCCCGGTGGCCACCACGTCCAGCTTCGCCAGCTGCGTCGACTTCGCGCCGCTCGTGACCTGCAGCACCTGGCCGCTCTTGCGCTCACCGGCCAGCGCGCCGGGCGCCGAATCACCGCTCGGCAGTGCGGCGACGGCGGACACCGTGTCCAGGCAGGTGGCGATGACCGCCTTGTCGTAGTCCGTGCACCCCTGCGGCGGCGGGATGGACGTCTGCGGTGCGCTGGGCGCGGTGGACGGGCCGCCGGAGCTGCCGTCGATCTCGGGCAGCTCGGGCTGCGGACCGGCCGGGGCGGACAGCTCCGGCGCCGGCTCGAACGTCTGGCCCGCCGCACGATCGTCGAAAGTGGCGCAGCCCGACAGCACGACACCGCAGGCCACGAGCAGCCACGGGGCCCCACCCAACCGAACACGCATAGGTCTCCAGCCTAGGCGGGCGCGCGTGAGTCACCGGTAAGTGCCCGGCGATACGGTGCGCTCATGCCTGTGACCGTGCTGGTTCCCGACGAAGACGGCGAGCGCGCGCTCGCGGGGCTCACCGGGGTGCGCCCGGTCCGTTACGAATGGGGCCGGTCGCTGCCCGCGGAAGCGATCGAGGCGGAGGTGCTGATTCCCGGGACGCACCGGGCGGCCGAGTGGGGCGGGCTGCTGGCGCGACTGCCCAGGCTCAGACTCGTCCAGCTGTTGCTCGCCGGCGCGGAGGACTGGATCGGCGCGGTGCCCGTCGGCGTGCTGCTCTCGACCTGTCGTGGCGCGCATGGCGGGAGCACCGCGGAATGGGTGATGGCGGTGTTGCTGTCGGTATATCGAGAATTGGGGAATTTCGCGATCGACCAAATGGAGCAACGGTGGAACCGCCATACGACAGACACTTTGCAGGGCAAGCGAGTCCTCATTGTCGGTGCCGGTGATCTCGGAAACCACCTGCGCCGCAGGCTGGAGCCGTTCGACGCGGCGGTCACCATGGTCGCGATGACGGCCCGCGAGGGCGTGCGCCCGGTGGAGGAGCTGCCGGGTCTGCTCGGCGAGCACGACGTGGTGGTGCTGATGGTGCCGCTGACCTCGCGCACCCGCGGCATGGTGGACGCCGGTTTCCTCGCCGCGATGGCCGACAACTCCTTGCTGGTCAACGTTTCGCGCGGCCAGATCGTGCAGCACGACGCCCTGCTGGCGGAGCTGAACTCGGGCCGGTTACGCGCCGCGCTCGACGTCACCGAACCGGAACCGCTGCCGTCCGGCCATCCATTGTGGACAGCCCCGAACCTGGTGCTCACCCCCCATGTCGCGGGCGCGGCGCGCGGACTGCAACGGCGTTCCTACGCTGTGGCCGCGGCGGAAATCGCGCGGTACGCCGGTGGGGAACTTCCGCACAATCTGGTGCACGGCGAATATTGACGCCCGAAATGGATGCGCCGAAAGGGTGACATGGCCTACTCTGCGCGGCGTGACAACCGAAAGCGATGAGTACGGCCGGCACAATCTGTTCACGGATACCGGCTTTCACGAACCGGTGGGCAGCGGCGACTACGACAGCACGCTCTCGGAGCCGGAGGACCGGCTCGCCTACGACGAGGACCGCCCCGCCACCACCTGGCACGGCGGCCTCGACTTCGGGCTGCTGATCCTGCGCGTCGTGCTCGGCGGTGTGCTCGGGGCACACGGCGTGCAGAAGGTGTTCGGCCTGCTCGGCGGCCCGGGGATCGCGGAATTCGCCCGGATCCTCGGCGAGCAGGGCTACACCAGCCAGACCACGGTGCTGGCCTGGGTCGGCGGGATCACCGAGATCGCCGCGGGCGGCCTGCTCGTGCTGGGCCTGTTCACCCCGGCCGCGGCGGGCGCGCTGCTCGCGGTGACGGCGAACGCGGTGTACCTGCAGTACCTGGGCCACCACGGGTTCTTCCTGGAGAACGGCGCGGGCTACGAGTTCCACGTGGTGCTCGGCGGGATCGCGCTGGCGCTGCTGTTCACCGGCCCCGGCCGCATCTCCGTGGACGTGCACACCCCGTGGCGCCGCCGCCCCGTCCCGTTCGGGATCGTCGGGTTCGTGCTGGCCGCGGGGGCGATGGCGCTGGTCGTCACCCTGTTCCGGTAGCGCCG
Source organism: Amycolatopsis sp. (assembly GCF_035546795.1). GTDB lineage: Bacteria > Actinomycetota > Actinomycetes > Mycobacteriales > Pseudonocardiaceae > Amycolatopsis_E. The sequence goes on along the minus strand of NZ_DASZWC010000016.1, from coordinate 141,091 downwards.
AGGTGCTCGGCCGCCGGCGCGCGGACCTCGTCAGCCAGTGGGCGGGTGCCGGGTTCCGGCCTGGCGGCCGCCTCGGCCAGCCGCACGACGTCGTCCGCCCAGGCGCCGGCGGCCCGTTCGTCCGAGCGCACCCGCGCTCGCCGCGGGTGACCGGTCGTCACCGCGTGCGGCGGTGCCGAACTCGGCGTCCGGCACCGTCCACGCGAGGTCGATGTCGCTGAACTCGTCAGCCCGGCCGGTGGCCGGCGAACCGCGCGGCCCCACGCGTGCGCCGGGCAGGACGCGGCGAGAGTGGCTCGCAGTTCCGACGCGAGCCGCTCTCGCCGTTGATCCATCGTCAGCGGTTGAGGTTGACGTCCCGGACCGCGCCGGTGTCGGCCGAAGTGGCCATCCGCGCGTACGCCCGGAGCGCCGCGGTGACCGGCCGCTGCCGCTCCGTCGGCTGCCACGGCCGCTCGCCGGCGTCCATCTTCGCGCGGCGCTCGGCGAGCACCTCGTCCTCGACCAGCAGTTCCAGCCTGCGCTCGTGCACATCGATGAGGATCTGGTCGCCGTCCTGGACGAGACCGATCACGCCGCCGGACGCCGCCTCGGGCGAGACGTGCCCGACCGAGATGCCGGACGAGCCGCCGGAGAACCGGCCGTCGGTGACCAGCGCGCACTTCTTGCCGAGCCCCGCGCCCTTGAGGAACGCCGTCGGGTGCAGCATCTCCTGCATCCCGGGGCCGCCCGCGGGGCCTTCGTACCGGATCACCAGCACGTCGCCGGGCTGCACCTGCTTGCCGAGGATCGCCGACACCGCTTCTTCCTGGCTTTCCAGCACGCGGGCCGGGCCCTGGAACCTCCACAGTGACTCGTCGATGCCCGCGGCCTTGATCACGGCGCCGTTCTCGGCGAGGTTGCCGCGCAGGATCGCCAGCCCGCCGTCTTTGGTGTACGCGTGCGCGAGGTCTCGAATACAACCAGTTGCAGCATCCGTATCCAAAGAGGACCAACGGTTCTCGGTGGAGAACGCCTCGGTGGTGCGGACCCCGCCCGGCGCGGCGTGGAACAGCTCGGTGGCTTCGGCGGAGGGCGACTCGGCGCGGATGTCCCAAGTGGACAGCCACTGCTCGAGCGTCGGCGAGTGCACCGAGTGCACCCCGGTGTTGAGCAGCCCACCCCGGTACAGCTCGCCGAGGATCGCGGGGATGCCGCCGGCGCGGTGCACGTCCTCCATGTGGTAGTCGGAGTTCGGCGCCACCTTCGACAGGCAGGGCACGCGGCGGCCGATGGCGTCGATGTCGGCGAGGGTGAAGTCGATCTCGCCCTCCTGCGCGGCGGCGAGGATGTGCAGCACGGTGTTCGTCGAACCGCCCATCGCCATGTCCAGCGCCATCGCGTTCTCGAACGCCTCACGCGTGGCGATGTTGCGCGGCAGCACGCTCTCGTCGTCCTCGCCGTACCAGCGCTTGCACAGCTCGACCACCGTGCGGCCGGCGTTCTCGAACAGCGCGCGCCGCGCGGCGTGCGTGGCCAGGGTGGAACCGTTGCCCGGCAGGGAAAGCCCGAGCGCTTCGGTGAGGCAGTTCATCGAGTTCGCGGTGAACATGCCCGAGCAGGAGCCGCAGGTCGGACAGGCCGAACGCTCCACAATGGACAGACCGTCCTCGTCGACCTCGGTGCTGGCCGAGGCGGAGATCGCGGTGATCAGGTCGGTCGGCGCCTGCGCGACCCCGCCCACCACCACGGCCTTGCCCGCCTCCATCGGGCCACCGGAGACGAACACGGTCGGGATGTTCAGCCGCATCGCGGCGTTGAGCATGCCCGGGGTGATCTTGTCGCAGTTGGAGATGCACACCAGCGCGTCGGCCTGGTGCGCGTTGACCATGTACTCGACGGAGTCGGCGATGATCTCGCGGGAGGGCAGCGAGTAGAGCATCCCGCTGTGCCCCATGGCGATCCCGTCGTCCACCGCGATCGTGTGGAACTCGCGGGCGACGCCGCCGGCCTCCTTGACCGCCCCGGCCACGATCTCGCCGAGGTCCTTGAGGTGTACGTGGCCCGGCACGAACTGGGTGTAGGAGTTGGCGATCGCCACGATCGGCTTGCCGAAGTCGCTGTCGGTCATGCCGGTGGCCCGCCACAGTGAGCGGGCGCCCGCGGCATTGCGGCCGTGGGTGGTGGTTCGGGAACGCAGCTGAGGCATGGAATCAGGCTACGCCCGCGGCCCGGGCGCTGATCACGTACCGGCTCATTACCGCGTGACCCCGGCGAAACCGCGACCGGAATGTGGGAAACCGCTGGTCAGTGCACTGGATCAGGGTGGCGGAATCGGCGTAACCGGGCGCAACGAAAGCGGATACGCACTCGAAATATGCCGTTTCTAGCTTTCGCACAACTTGAGCGAAGGGATCGGTGATGGGCCTCGCTGACAATCCGCAAATGGAAGATTACTCGCTGCGGTACACGCCCGCGGCGTTTCGGAAGTGGTCCCCGTGGATGGTGTTCCTGTCCTGCCTCGTCGGTATTTCCGCGATGGCCGGATACGCGCTGGACGCCGCCTTCGTGGACGCCTTCGGGTTTGACAACGCGCTGATCGGTTTCCTGGTCGCGGCCGCGGTGACGCTGCCACTGACCCTGGTCATCGCGTTCGCCATCGCCCGCAAGCACGTGGACATCGACCTGCTCACCCGTGGTTCCGGATTCGGTTATCTCGGTTCCACGCTGACCTCGCTGGTGTACGCGACCTACACGTTGATTTTCCTCGCCTACGAGGGCGCGATCATGGCGCAGGCGGTGACCGCGCTGACGAAATTGGACATCCACATTTCCTACGTCGTGGTGTCCGCGGTGATGATTCCGCTCACCCTGTACGGGATGTCGTTCAGCGCCAAGTTCCAGGCGTGGACGTGGCCGATCTGGATCGCGCTGATCGGACTGGCGCTGGGCACCGCGGCGACCGCGCCGGACGCCGGGCACAACATGACCCACCCCGCCACGGTCTCGCCCGCGGGCCTGGCCGGGCTCACCGTGCTGGCCGTCTTCACCATCGCCGCCGCACAGCTTTCACTGGCGACGCAGGTGGGGGAGCAGGGTGACTACCTGCGCCTGATGCCCGATCCCACGACGAAGAGCCGGGGCCGCTGGCGGCTCGCGGTGATCATGGGCGGGCCCGGGTTCGCGTTGTTCGCGGTCGGCATCTTCTTCGCCTCCACGCTGCTGGTCGGCTACGCCTCGACGAAGGTGGGGCCGGAGCAGGTCGGGGTGCCGGTGGACCTGTTCACCACGGTCTACGAGCGGCTCACCGGCAACCACACGGTGGCGCTGATCCTGGCCGGCGTACTGGTGCTGCTGTCCCAGATCAAGATCAACATCATGAACACCTACTCGGGTTCGCTGTCCTGGTCGAACTTCTTCTCCCGGCTGCTGCACCGCCACCCCGGCCGGGCCGCGTGGGTGTTCCTCCAGGTCGGGCTCTCCCTGGTGCTGATGGAGATCAACATCTTCAGCCACATCGTCGAGGTGCTGGCGTGGTACTCCAACGTCGGTGTCGCGTGGATCGCCGCGATGGTCTCGGACCTGGTGATCAACAAGCGCTGGCTCAAGCTCGCCCCGCCGAACCTGGTCTTCCACCGCGCGCACCTGTACAACGTCAACCCGGTCGGCTTCGGCGCGATGGTCGTGGCCGGGGTGATCTCGATGATCGCCTACTACGGCGCGTTCGGGACCACGGCCGCGGCCCTGTCCCCGTTCATCGCGCTGGCCGTCGCGCTGGTGCTGCCGCCGATCGTCGCGCTGGCCACGAAGGGCCGCTGGTACATAGCCCGCGAGTCCGAGCTGCCCGAGAACGACGGTGAACTGCCGTGCTCGGTCTGCGGTGGTGACTACGACATCACCGACATGGCGACCTGCCCGTTCCACGGCGGCACGATCTGTTCCCTGTGCTGCTCCACCGAAGGCGCCTGCAAGGACGCCTGCAAACCGAGCGCCTGGCGGCCGCCCAAGGGCGGCACCCCGCTCGGCATGCCGAAGTTCGCCCCGGCCGCGGAAAAGCCCGCTCCCGAACTGGAGGTCGCGTGATGAAGGCCATGCTGGTGATCGACATGCAGAACGGCTTCTGCCATGCCGACGGCTCACTGCCCAAGCTCGGCGCCGGGCTGGCCGGGGGTGACGAAGCGGTGGCGAACGCCGCCGTCGCCGTGGCGAGCGCGCGTGCGCAGGGGATGCCGGTGGTTTTCACGCGGCACGTCTACCGTCCCGGCTTCTACGACGAGGGCCCGTGGTTGACCGGCCGCAGTCCCGAGCTCTCGGCGGTGGGCGGTTTGCTCTCGGGCAGCTGGGACGGCGATGTCGTGGACGCGCTCGCCCGCCGCGAGGACGACCTCGTGGTCGACAAGTGCCGGCTCGACGCGTTCCAGTGGACCTCGCTCGAACCGCTGCTGCGCGGGCTCGGCGCGACCGAGCTCGTGGTCTGCGGGGTGGTGACGAACTTCTGCGTCGAGACCACCGTGCGGTCGGCGATCATGCGGGACTTCGAGGTCACCCTCCTCGAGGACGCTTGCGCGGCGCAGACCCCGCGGCTGCACGAGATCGGGATCGAGGTGATGCGGGACTGCGGGTTCGCCACCGTGGTCAGCGTTGCCGAGTTCGCCGGGGTCGCGGTGGCGGCGTGAGCGAGCGTGCGAGCGAACGATCGAACACCATGCTGGCCGACAACGTCGCCGCGGCCGGCCGCGTCCAACAGCGCCGCATGATCGGGTTGGCGCGTAACACCGAGGTCATCCACCGGAGATCACCGGGCAATGGCGGGTACCTACCGTCCCCGAGGGTGAGCCCCGCTACCCGGCAGCCGCGTATTCACGAGGTGCGCCGCCTGCGCGACATGCTGCGCGCCGCGGTGTACGCCGGGCAGTTCGAGGACGGCGTGCTGCCCAGCGAAGCGGAACTGATGTCCGCGCACCGGCTTTCCCGGGCGACGGTGCGGGAAGCGTTGGCGCTGCTGCGGAACGAGGGCCTGATCGAACGCACCCAGGGCATCGGCACGCACGCGATCGTGGACAGCGTCAGCACCCCGTGGACCGAGGCGCACGGCACGGCCGAGCCGGCGCCGGACAGCATGTTCAACCGCCGGATGCGGCCGCGGGTGATCGACCGCTCCATCGTGACCGTGCCGGCGACGGTGGCCGGCAGGCTGCAGGTGTCGCCGGGCACGCCGTGCCTGCGGCTGGAGTACGTGGCGCTGGTCGAAGAGGAACCGATGGCGCTGGCGACGAACTACGTGCTCTTCCCGGAGGCCGGGAAGATCCGCGACGCCCCGTTCGTCTCCGACTGGTACGCGCTCATGGCCGAGGCCGGGGTGGAACTGTCCGAGACCGAGTTCGTGTTCGGCTGCGAACTGGCCGACGCCCCGCTGGCCGCCGCGCTCGGCATCCGCGAAGGCGCCCCGCTGATCAGCATGGAACAGCTGATCTACGACCGCTCCGGGCGCCCGTTCGACCTGGCCTTCATCCACACCTGCGGCGAGCGTTTCCGTTTCGTCTCCCGTGTTTTCAAGGAGCTCCGATGACCGAACTGCCCAAAACCCTGACCGACGCGGCGAAAGCACTGCGCGAAGGCACTGTCACTTCCGTCGCGCTGACCGAGGCCGCGATCGCCGCCGCGGACGCCTCCGACGAGACCATCGGCACCTACCTGGCCCGCTTCGACGAGTACGCGCTCGAACGCGCCGCCCTTGCCGACGCCGAACTGGCGAGCGGTAAGGATCTCGGCCCGTTGCACGGAATTCCCTTCGGTGTCAAGGACATTCTCGCGATGGCGGAGGGCCCGACCACCGCGCAGAGCCTGATCCTCGACCGCTCGTGGGGCGCGGGGAAGGACGCGCCGACAGTCGCCAGGGTGAAGGCGGCGGGCGCGGTGATCACCGGCAAGACCACGACGATGGAGTTCGCCTGCGGGATGCCCGACGAGGCCAAGCCGTTCCCGATCCCGCGCAACCCGTGGAACCCGGAGACCTGGCCCGGTGGCTCGAGTTCGGGCACCGGCAGCGGCGTCGCGGCCGGTATGTTCCTGGCCGGGCTGGGCACCGACACCGCGGGCAGCATCCGGATCCCGGCGGCGTTCTGCGGGGTCAGCGGGCTGATGCCGACGTTCGGCCGGGTGCCGAAGTCCGGCTGCGTGCCGCTCGGGTACAGCCTCGACCACGTCGGCCCGCTGGCGCGCGGTGTGCGGGACTGCGCGTCGGTGCTGGAAGTGCTGGCCGGGCCGGACGCCAGTGACCCGGACTGCGTGGACGCGCCGTTCACGGCACCGGAGTTCACCGGCGATCTGACCGGACTGCGGATCGGGGTGGTGCGCGAGCATCACTTCCCCGAAGGCGGCGATCCGGCGGTGGAGGGCACTTTCGACGCCGCGGTGGCCGTGCTCGCCGAGCGCGGGGCGTCGGTGATCGAGGTGGAACTGCCGTACTGGCAGGAGATGATCACCGCGGACATGATCACGATGGGCTGCGAGGCGCTGGCCTACCACCGCGGTGACCTGTCGCGCCGGTGGGACGACTACTTCGTCGCCACCCGCGCGATGATCGCCACCGGCGCGATGGTCTCCGGCGCGGATTACGTTCAGGCGCAACGGATGCGGCGGGTCGCACAGGACGCGATCGGGCGGCTGTTCGAGACCGTGGACGTGATCGCGAGCCCCACCGCGTCGGTCGGCGCGCCGGCGTTCCAGACGCTGCTCGGCCCGAACGGCGAGACCGACGTGTCGACGCTGTTCTCCTACATCCACACGCCGTACTGGGATTCCGTCGGCAATCCGGTGCTGGTGGTGCCGATGGGGTTCACCGGCGACGGGATGCCGTTGTCCCTGCAGCTGGCCGGGCCCGCGTTCGGTGAGGCCGCGATCCTGCGTGCCGGCGACGCGTTCCAGCAGAGCACCGACTGGCACCTGCGGGTGCCCGAACCGGCCGTCCCGGCCGCCGTCTGAGGAGGACTGTCTTGATCGAAGTGATGAAAACCCTGCTGGCCGCGGCGAAACTGCCCGCGTCCGAAGCCGAGGTGGCCGCGCTCGCCGCCGGCTACGAAGCCCAGCGTGCCGCGGTCGACGCGTTGTACGACGTGCCCGCGGCCCGTTACGTGGACCCGGCGCTGCGCTTCCGCGCGGCGGCCAGGATCGAGGACTGGGCCTGAGCAGCGACCGGGGGCCGTCACCATCTTGTGGTGACGGCCCTCACTGCTGTTCCGCGTTCTCCGGCTCGGCGGCGGGCTTTGCCTGCTGCTCGTTGAGATCTTCGACCAGTCCGGTCGGGTCCGGCACGCGACCGTTGGAAACCAGCGACAGCACTGGCAGGTGCCGGGCGCGCACGGTGGGCAGCGGGACGCGGCTTTCGTCGGCGAGCACCGCCTGCACCTTGGCGCGCTTGCTGATCGAGAACCCCTTGAGCGCCTCCCACGGCAGTTCCCGGTGCCCGAACATGGTGCGGATCGCCAGCCCTTCCGGAGTGGCGACGGTGCGGGTGCGGATGACGAAGACGATCAGCCCCAGCGGGATCACGTACATCGCCCACAGGCCGGGCACGTCGGCGAACGCGGCGGGGGCCATGCAGACCATCGCCCCGAAGATCGCGATCAGGGCGATCAGGGGAATGCGGAAGACCGCTTTCCTGCGCTTCACCGGTTGGGTCTCGGCTGTCTCGGCCATGCCACGATGGTGCACCGCGCGCGTGAGGTGGGGAAAGGCGGGGCGTCCGACAGTCGGGCTGCTCAGTATCCGGGATCACGATCCCAGTGAGTTGACACCGTTCGCAACCATTCGTTAACGTCGTGCCCGTGATACCGCAGATCGGTCTTGTACTTTCCCCGCGCGTCGACGCGTAGGGAAGCCAGCCCCTGCATCGACGCGCGACCCTCGTGCGACCTCTTGGTCGGCGGGGGTTTTTTGTTGCCCTGACTGACAGAACCACGAACGAGTGACAGCTGAAGACGAGACCCACGAGGCAGAACTGATGACAAGCGCCACCTCGCGTTCGGAACCTAAGGCAGGCCCGAACCCGGCCACCGCGTCGCCGGCCCAGCTCGGAACCCGGCCCAAGCCCACCCCGCCCGCCGGCACGCCGGTACGGGTCACGGGTGCGCAGTCGCTCGTCCGCGCGCTCGAAGCGGTCGGCGCGGAGGTCGTGTTCGGTATTCCCGGGGGCACCATCCTGCCCGCCTACGACCCGCTCCTGGACTCCACGAAGGTGCGGCACGTGCTGGTCCGGCACGAGCAGGGCGCGGGCCACGCGGCGACGGGGTACGCGCAGGCCACCGGCAAGGTCGGGGTGTGCATGGCCACCTCCGGTCCCGGCGCGACGAACCTGGTCACCCCGCTGGCCGACGCGAACATGGACTCGGTGCCGGTCGTCGCCATCACCGGCCAGCAGACCCGCCCGCTGATCGGCACGGACGCCTTCCAGGAAGCCGACATCTGCGGCATCACGATGCCGATCACCAAGCACAACTTCCTCGTCAAGGACCCGATCGACATCCCGAGGGTGATCGCCGAGGCGTTCCACCTCGCCTCCACCGGGCGGCCGGGGCCGGTCCTGGTCGACATCCCGAAGGACGTGCTCCAGGAACAGACCTCCTTCTCGTGGCCGCCGGAGATGCGGCTGCCCGGATACCGGCCCACCCTGCGCCCACACGGCAAGCAGGTGCGGGAGGCGGCACGGCTGATCGCCGAGGCCCGCCGTCCGGTGCTCTACGTCGGTGGTGGCGTGATCAAGGCCGAGGCCTCGGAGCAGCTCAAAAGGCTGGCCGAGCTGACCGGGATCCCGGTGGCCACCACGCTGATGGCGCGCGGCGCCTTCCCCGACTCGCACCCGCAGCACCTCGGCATGCCTGGTATGCACGGTTCGGTGCAGGCGGTCGCGGCGATGCAGCGGGCCGACCTGCTGGTGGCGCTCGGCGCGCGCTTCGACGACAGGGTCACCGGCAGGCTCGACTCGTTCGCCCCGGACGCCACGATCGTGCACGCCGACATCGACCCGGCCGAGATCTCCAAGAACCGCAAGGCGGACGTGCCGATCGTCGGGGACTGCAAGGAGATCATCGGCGAGCTGATCGAGGCCGTGCAGGCCGAGACCGAGCGGCTCGGCAAGCCCGATCTGGACCCGTGGTGGACGCAGATCGACGCGTGGCGCGAGACGTTCCCGGCCGGCTACGAGTGGCCGTCCGACGGCACGCTGTCCCCGCAGTACGTGATCGAGCGGATCGGCCAGCTCGTCGGGCCGGACGCGGTGTACGCCGCGGGCGTCGGCCAGCACCAGATGTGGGCCGCGCAGTTCGTCAAGTACGAGAACCCGCGCACCTGGATCAACTCCGGCGGGCTCGGCACCATGGGCTACGCCGTGCCGGCCGCGATGGGCGCCAAGTTCGGTATGCCGGACAAGCAGGTCTGGGCTATCGACGGGGACGGCTGTTTCCAGATGACCAACCAGGAGCTGGCCACCTGCGCCATTGAGGGCGCGCCGATCAAGGTCGCGGTGATCAACAACGGCAACCTCGGCATGGTCCGCCAGTGGCAGAACCTCTTCTACGCCGAGCGTTACTCCAACACCGATCTCGGCACGCACAAGCACCGGATCCCCGACTTCACGCTGCTGGCCGAGGCGCTGGGCTGCGCCGGGCTGCGCTGCGAGACCAAGGAAGAGGTCGACGAGGTCATCCGGCGCGCGATGGAAATCAACGACCGCCCCGTCGTGATCGACTTCGTGGTCGGCAAGGATGCCCAGGTGTGGCCGATGGTCGGGCCGGGTGCCGGCAACGACGAGGTGATGGCCGCGCGCGGCATCCGCCCGCTGTTCGACGACGACGAGGTGACCGAGTGACCAGGCATACGCTGAGCGTGTTGGTGGAGAATGTCCCCGGGGTGCTCGCCAGGGTCGCCGGGTTGTTCTCCCGCCGCGGATTCAACATCGAGTCCCTCGCCGTCGGGCCCACGGAAAATCCCGAGGTGTCCCGGATGACGATCGTGGTCGCCGTTGAGGAGCTACCGCTCGAACAGGTGACCAAACAGCTCAACAAGCTGGTCAACGTCATCAAGATCGTGGAACTCGAAGAGTCCACGTCCGTGCAGCGCGAACTACTGCTGGTCAAGGTCCGGGCCGACGCCACCGTGCGCAGCCAGGTGCTCGAGACCGTGCAGCTCTTCCGTGCCAAGGTGGTCGATGTCTCGCCGGAGGCACTGACGATCGAGGCCACCGGCACCGATGACAAACTGTCCGCGCTGCTCAGGATGCTGGAACCGTACGGTGTCCGTGAGATCGTGCAGTCCGGCATGGTCGCGGTCGGGCGCGGAGCGCGCTCGATCACCGCCACGTCCCCCCGCTAAGCCCGCTAGGCCCGAAGAAAAAACCCGAAAGGAAGTTTTACCCCTCATGCCAGCCGAAATCTTCTACGACGACGACGCCGACCTCACCCTGATCCAGGGCCGGAAGGTCGCGGTCATCGGTTACGGCAGCCAGGGTCACGCGCACGCGCTGAGCCTGCGTGACTCCGGGGTGGATGTGCGCATCGGCCTGCCGGAGGGGTCGAAGTCCCGGCCCAAGGCCGAGGAGGAGGGCCTGCGGGTGCTCACCCCGGCCGAGGCGGCCGCGGAGGCCGACCTGATCTCCATCCAGGCGCCCGACACCGTGCAGCGCACCGTCTACGCCAACGACATCGCGCCGAACCTCAAGCCGGGTGACGCGCTGTTCTTCAGCCACGGCTTCAACGTGCGCTTCGGCTACATCACCCCGCCCGAGGGCGTGGACGTGGTGCTGGTCGCCCCGAAGGGCCCTGGCCACCTGGTCCGCCGCCAGTTCGTGGACGGCAAGGGCGTGCCGAACCTGGTCGCGGTCGAGAAGGACGCTTCAGGCAACGCGCTCGCGCTGGGCCTGTCCTACTCCAAGGGCATCGGCGGCACCCGCGCCGGCACCATCAAGACCACCTTCACCGAGGAGACCGAGACCGACCTCTTCGGCGAGCAGGCGGTGCTGTGCGGTGGCACCTCGCACCTGATCCAGGCCGGGTTCGAGACCCTCGTCGAGGCGGGCTACCAGCCCGAGATCGCCTACTTCGAGGTGCTGCACGAGCTGAAGCTGATCGTGGACCTGATCTACGAAGGCGGCATCGCCCGCCAGCGTTACTCCTGCAGTGACACCGCCGAGTACGGCGACCTGACCCGCGGCCCGCGCGTGGTCAACGCCGAGACCAAGGCGGAGATGAAGAAGATCCTGGGCGAGATCCAGGACGGCAGCTTCGCGAAGGAATGGGTCGCCGAGGACGACAACGGCCGTCCGAACTTCCTCAAGCTGCGCCAGCAGGGCAAGGAGCACCCGATCGAGGAGGTCGGCGCCAAGCTTCGCGGCCTGATGTCCTGGGTGGACCGTCCCATCACCGAAACCGCCTGAGCGTAACGGTTGTCCTGGCCACCTCCGGTGTTGCTCCGGTGCACCGGAGGTGGCTTGTGGACAGTGGTTAGTCTGTCGCCATGTCTGAACCCCAGGGTGCGGTCGACGACAAATCCGGCGTCCGCGACATACTCGATCTGGAATCCGCGCGCTGGCAACGCGCCGAGCCGGACGGCGAGGCCATTGCCGACGCGCTCGAATTCGCCTTCGTGCCGCACAGTGACGGGCTGACTTACACCGCGCTGCGGAAGTCCTCCGAGCCCGAAGGCACGGTGCTGATCTTCACTCCGTCCGAATGGGACGCCTTCGTGGCCGGCGTCCGCGACGGCGAATTCGATCCGCCCGCGACGAATTAGCGCGCCGCGATGCCCTCGCCCGCCGCGGAGAAGGCGAGATGGTCTCCGTAATCGTGTGATTCCGCAATGAGCCCGTCCCTGGTCCGCAGCACGAAGATGTTCGATGCCACGAACGGCCGCGCCCGGCGGCCGACATAGGCGAATTCGGCGATCACGATCTCCGGGTCCTGCCCCAGGTGGCACACCAGGTCACGCACGCCCATCCCCGCTCCGCGAGCCGGCGCGAAATGCCGTCGCAGATCCTCGCGGCCGTTCAATGGCGGTGTGTCGATCCCGAACGGATGCGTCACGTAGGCGTTCTCCGCATACAGTTCCGCGGTCGCTTCGCCCTTTCCCAGCGTGACGCCGAGCAGAAGTTCCTCCACCACCTTGCCGCGCACATCCCGCGCCGACGGTGTGAAGTTCGGGGCCAGCTCAGCCATCGGGATGTTCTCGTAGAGCTTCGCCAGTTCGCCGAGCCCGTCGCGGGCCGCGGCCATCCGGAAATAGTCGTGGTAGTCCCGCGAATGTGTGATCAGCCCGTCCCGCACCCGCACCAGCTGGATGTTGGCGCTGGAGAAGCCGTTCCCGTCGTAGGTGTACTCGGCGACGATCACCTCCGGGTCGGTGGTTTCGTGCACCACGACGTCGCGCGCCCGCAGTTCGATCGACGAGCCCATCGCGATGAACCGCTGCGCCACGGTCGCGCGGCCCGTCATGCGGGAGCCCGCCGGCGGGCGCTGGGGATGTTCGACCACCACATCCTCGGCGTAGAGGTCGCCCAGTTCGCTCCAGCGCCCGTCCGAGATACCCGTGCTGAGCCGGCGGAAGACGTCGGCGGGGGAGTCGCTCATATCCGCCAAAATACGGACTGATGACTCCGTTTGTCTACCCGAGCAGCGCGGGAGCCAGCCGTTCCAACTGGTCGACGGCCTCGGGAAGGCTGAAGCTGACCGGGGTCACCAGCACGTGGTCGGCACCCGCGTCCAGCTGTTCGCGCACTCGTTTCGCGATCGCCTCCTCGTCGCCCCAGGCCACGGCGGCGTCGATCAGCCGGTCCGGGGTGCCGTCGAGTTCGTAGCCGAAATCGCGCCATGCCTTCGGGTAGGCGCTCGCGCCCTCGGTGAGGACCAGCCGCACGATGTCGCGGGCGATGTCCCGCGCGCGGCCGGGATCGGGCTCCAGCAGCACCGGCTGCTGCGGCACGAGCAGTTTGCCCTTGCCGAGGATTTCCCGCGCGAAAGCGGTGTGCGCCAACGGCATGAAGAACGGGTGCGCGCCGTCCGCGGCCTCGCGCGACAGCTCCAGCATCTTCGGCCCGATCGCCGCGAGTACCCGCCGGAACGGCACCGGCGGCGGGTTGACGGCGGCTTCTTCGTCCATTTGGGACAGATAGTCCCGCATGCGGGACAACGGTTTCCGGTAGTCGCTGCCCACGCTCTGCGCCTGGAAGGGGTGCCCGGCCCCGATGCCGAGCACGAACCGGTCCGGGTAAGCCTCGGCCAAAGCGAGTCCGCCCGCCTGCATGGTCTGCGCCGGGCGCGACCAGACGTTCGCGATCCCGGTGCCGATCGCCAGCTGTTCGGTGGCGGCCAGTGCGATGCCCGAGCGGGCGAACACGTCGTGGCCGCCGACCGTTTCGCCGAACCACAGCGAGCCGTAGCCGAGCCGTTCCAGTCTCGGCAGGTGTTTCCGTTGCGTCTCGACGCTGCCCAGATGTGGGCCCTGTAACCAGACTCCGACCGTACCGCGCATGATCTCGCTCCTAAGGTGAGGCTACCTCCGCTTGAGTGTAGCGGAGGTAGCCTCCGATTTGTCGAAGCTATGGTTGAACGCGATGACCAGCGCGAACCCGAGAGCCATGCGAGCCGACGCCCGCCGCAACTACGAGCGGCTGCTGGCGGAGGCCCGGCGCGCCTTCGGCCAGTCCGGGATCGACGCCTCGCTGGAGGAGATCGCGCGCCGCGCGGAGGTCGGCATCGGCACGCTCTACCGGCATTTCCCCACCCGCGAAGCCCTGCTCGAAGCCCTGCTCCGTGAGCGTTTCGACGCGCAGGCGCGGGCGGCCGAGCGGCTGCTCGAACACGCCTCACCGATCGAGGCGCTCAAGGCGTGGGCCGTGCGGATGGCCGAAGCGTCCACCGTCTACCGCGGTCTCGTGGAAGCGCTCGCCGACGCGCTCGCGGACGAGAGCTCGCAGCTCTACCAGTCCTGCCACGGAATGCGGGAGAGCGCGGGCCGGCTGGTCGAGCGCGCGCACCGGGCGGGGGAGCTGCCCGAGGACGTGACGGTGCTGGAAGTGCTGCTGCTGGTCAACGCCGCGGCCTGGTCGAGCGAGCGCGCGCCTGGTGGCGAGCCCTCGCTGGAGCGAGTTGTCGATCTTGTTTTCCTCGGGTTGCGCGCCCGTTAACAGCCCGCCTGAACAGCGCGACTAGACTCGCACGCATCCACGGCCGCGCCTTCTTTGGGAGTCCCATCGTGACCAGCCCCAGCAAGCCCGTCGTCCTCATCGCCGAAAAGCTCGCACCCTCCGTGCTGAGCGTCTTCGGTGACGAGGTTGAGGTCCAGCATGTGGACGGTACTGACCGTCCCGCGCTCCTCGAAGCGGTGAAGGGCGCTGACGCGCTGCTGGTCCGATCTGCCACGAAGGTCGACGCGGAGGTCTTCGCCGCCACCAGCAGGCTGAAGGTCGTCGCCCGCGCCGGCGTCGGGCTGGACAATGTCGAAGTACCGGCCGCCACCGCCAAGGGCGTGCTGGTGGTCAACGCGCCGACGTCGAACATCGTTTCGGCCTGCGAGCACGCCATCGCGCTGCTGCTCGCCGTCGCCCGCCGTGTGCCGGCCGCGAACGAGAGCCTGCGCGGGGGCGAGTGGAAGCGCAGCGCGTACACCGGCATCGAGCTGAACGGCAAGACCATCGGCGTCGTCGGTTTCGGCAAGATCGGCCAGCTGTTCGCCCAGCGGCTCGCCGCCTTCGACACCACGATCATCGCGTACGACCCGTACGTTTCGGCCGCGCGCGCCGCGCAGCTGGGCGCCGAGCTGGTCAGCCTGGACGAGCTGCTCGCCCGCGCCGACGCGATCTCGATCCACCTGCCCAAGACGCCGGAGACGGTCGGCCTGATCGACGCCGAGGCGCTGAAGAAGACCAAGCAGGGCGTGATCATCGTCAACGCCGCCCGCGGTGGCCTGATCGACGAGGAAGCGCTCGCCGACGCCATCCGCAGCGGCCACGTCGGCGGCGCGGGCATCGACGTGTTCGTCAGTGAGCCCACCACCGCCAGCCCGCTGTTCGAGCTGCCGAACGTCGTCGTCACCCCGCACCTGGGCGCTTCCACCGCCGAGGCGCAGGACAGGGCGGGTACCGACGTCGCGCACTCGACGCTGGCCGCGCTGCGCGGGGATTTCGTGCCGGACGCGGTGAACGTCGCCGGCGGCGGCCGGGTCGGCGAGGAGCTGCGCCCGTACCTGCCGCTGACCCAGAAGCTCGGCACCGTGGTGTCCGCGCTGAGCGCGAAGGCGCCGTCGTCGGTCACTGTCACCGTCAGCGGTGAGCTCTCCACCGAGGAGGTCGGCGTCCTGCAGCTGGCCGCCCTGCGCGGGGTCTTCTCCGGCGTGGTCGAGGACCAGGTCACGTTCGTCAACGCGCCGCAGCTGGCCGAGGACCTGGGTGTCGCCGTCGAGCTGGTCACCGAGTCGGAGAGCCCGAACTGGCGCAGCCTGGTCACCGTGCGCGCGGTGCACGAGGACGGCTCCACGATCACGGTCTCGGGTTCGGTCACGGGCAAGGGTGAGGTGCAGAAGCTGGTGTCGGTCAACGGCCGCAACTTCGACATCCGCGCCGAGGGCAACATGCTGCTGCTGGAGTACCCGGACCGGCCGGGCATCATGGGCCGCGTCGGCACCCTGCTCGGCGAGGCCTCGGTGAACATCGAGGCCGCGCAGATCAGCCAGACCACCGACGGCACCGACGCGGTCATGCTGCTGCGCGTGGACCGCGAGGTCGACTCGCACCTGCTGGAGCCGATCGGGGCGACGGTGGGCGCGCGCACGATTCGCGCCGTTACCTTTTCCTGACGAAAGTCGGGTTTCTGCCTCGACGCCCTAGTCGATCGCCGGGTTCTCGGCTAAGTTCTCGAACCTCATCCCGATCAGGAGGGGTTCATGAGACCTTGGACCCGGCGCTCGACCGCGGCCGTTTTCGCGTTGGTTCTGACCACGACTTTTCCCGCGATCGCGGCCGCCGAAGACGCGCCGGCCGCCGGGGTACCCGCCGCGAAGATCAACGCTTCTGCCTTGCAGGGCAAGCTTTCCCCGCGGCTTGGCGCCGCGAGCGGGAAGGCCACGGCGTTCATCGAACTCGCCCGTCAGCCCGCCGTCGACGCGTTCAACGCCGAGCAGGCCAAGGGAACCGGGCTCCAGCAGGCGAAACAGGCGGCGAACGCGGCCAAGGCTGGCGTCACCGGCGCCGTCGACGCCGTGCTGGGCCAGCTCCGCTCGGCCGACGCCGCGACCAAGGTGCTGTTCCAGACGGAAAACGCGGTGTCCGGAGTGGTCGTCACCGCGGACGCGGCGAAGATCCGCCAACTGGCCGCGCGCGACGACGTGGTGTCGATCCGCACGGTCGTCCCGAAAACGCGTGGCAACAACAGCGCCGAACAGCTGACCAACGTGCTCGCGACCTGGCAGCAGACCGGCCACTACGGCGACGGCGTCCGGGTCGGCGTGATCGACGACGGCATCGACTACACGCACGCCGATTTCGGCGGCCCCGGCACGAAAAACGCGTACCAGGTGATCGACCGCTCGAAGGCCACCCCGGCGTTCCCCACGGCGAAGGTCGTCGGCGGCACGGACCTGGTGGGCGACGATTACGACTCGGCGGGCACCACCGGCTCGCCCGATCCGGCGCCGGACCCCAACCCGCTCGCCTGCGGTGAGCACGGCACGCATGTCTCCGGCACCGTCGGCGGCTTCGGGGTCAACGCCGACGGCAGCACCTTCACCGGCGATTACTCGAAACTGACCGCGGAGTCGCTCAACGCGATGAAGATCGGCCCGGGCACTGCGCCGAAATCCCTGCTGTACGCGATCAAGGTGTTCGGCTGCACCGGGTCCACCACCGTCACGTCGCAGGCGCTGGACTGGGCGCTGGATCCCAACGGGGACGGCGATTTCTCCGACCACCTCGACATCGTCAACCTCTCGCTGGGCAGCGACTTCGGCGCACCGGACGACCCGGATTCGCTGTTCGTGCGCAAGCTCGCCCAGAACGATGTGCTGTCGGTGATCTCCGCGGGCAACGGCGGCGACCTGTACGACGTCGGGGGGTCGCCGGGCAACACCCCGGAAGCGCTTACAGTCGCCAGCAGCCGGGACGCGTCGGTGCTGCGGGACGCGGCGGATGCCGTGACGCCCTCGGACATCGCGGGCCCGAAGGGCGGGCAGTACAGCCAGAACTACGTCGGCTACGACAGCCTCGACGCGACGAACAGTGTCGTGAAGCCTTCGGACGCCGATGGCTGTGCCGCGTTCGGCGCGGCGGACAAGGCGGCCATAGCGGGCAGGTTCGTCTGGCTCGAATGGGACGACAACGACGCCACCCGTGCCTGCGGTTCGGCCGTGCGGGCGAACAACGCGCAGGCAGCGGGCGCGACCGGGGTGCTGCTGTCGTCCGGCGTCGAGCATTTCGGCGCGGGGATCGCGGGCAACGCGGCGGTGCCGATGTTCCAGTTCACCGCCTCGGCGACCGCGCGGCTGCGGCCGGCGCTGGACGCGGGAACCCTGTCGGTCCGGCTCTATGGCGCCGGGCGCACCAGCCTGCAGACCTACGACCAGTCCATTGTGGACACGCCGAGCACGTTCACCTCGCGTGGGGTGCGGGGACCAGCGGTGAAGCCGGACGTGTCGGCGCCCGGTGACACGATCTTGTCGGCGTTCCGCGGCAGCGGCAACGACCGCACGGTGCTTTCGGGCACGTCGATGGCGGCGCCGCATACGGCGGGCATCAGCGCGCTCGTGCGGCAAGCGCATCCGGACTGGTCGGTGGAGGAGGTCAAGGCCGCCGTCGTCACCACCGCGGGCCACGACCTCACCGGCGACGGGAAAACGTATGCGCCGCAACGGGTCGGCGCCGGCCGGATCGACGCGAAGGCCGCCGTGGACACCTCGGTGCTGGCCTACGTGCAGGACGATCCCGGCGTGGTCAGCGTCGGCTTCGGCACCGTCGAGGCGAGCCACCCGATGTCGCTCACGAAGACGATCAAGGTGGTCAACAAGGGCAGCAGCCCGGTCACGTACCGGGTCGGTTATCAGAGCAGCACGCAGCTCCCCGGCGTGCAGTACCAGCTGTCCACGAACTCCGTCCGGCTCGCGCCGCGGGGGATCGCGCAGATCCGGGTGACGCTGCGGATCACCGACCCGGCGGCACTGCGCAAGATCGCCGATCCGACGGTGGAGGCCGAGCAGGCGGGCCTGGCGAGGCAGTTCGTCGCCGACGCGTCCGGCCGCGTGGTGCTGACGCCGTCGTCGGGCGGGACTGCGTTGCGGGTGCCGGTGTACTCGGCCCCGAAGCCGGTTTCGTCCATCAGCACGCCGAACTCGGTGACGTTCCGCGGGGACCAGGCGGTGCTGAACCTCACCGGCCGCGGGCTGGACCAGGGCAGTGGGAGCCAGCGGTACGAGTCGCTGTTGAGCGTGCTGGAACTGCAGGCTTCGTCGCCGCGGCTGCCGAACTGCCGGGGCAGACTGACGGACGGATGCACGGTCAACGACACCGCGAAGGGCGGCGATCTGCAGTTCGTCGGCGCGGCTTCCACCGCGCCGCAGGCGAAGGCGGCGGGCGACCCGTCCGGCGCGCTGCTCGCCTTCGGGCTGTCGACGTGGGGCGACTGGGCGAACCTCGGCAGCAACACGATCCCGTTCGTGGACATCGACACCACCGGCGACGGGCACCCGGACTTCGAGTCCTACGTGACCAAGGCGACCGGGACCGACGTGCTGCTGGTGAACACGGTGGACCTGAACGCCGCGGGCTTCCCGACAGTGGACGTGCAGGCGGTGAACGGGCAGCTCGGCGACGTGGACACGAACGTGTTCGACACCAACGTGGTCGTGCTGCCGGTGAGCCTCGCCGCGCTGGGCATCGATCCGGCCGCCGCCGGCCACCGGATCAGTTACACGGTCGGGGTGGCCGGTTACTACGTCGCGCCGAGCAGTGCGGACGGCCTGGTCGACAGCGTCAGCACCCCGCTGTCGTTCGACCCGCTCGCCCCGGCGTACACGGTGTCGGGCGGCGGTGATCCGGCTCTGGTCTACACCGCCGAACCGGGCACGCGCCTGCAGGTCACCAGGAACACGGCGGCCACCGACACGGTGCAGGGCTTGCTCGCGCTGTTCCACCACAACGGCTCGGGTTCCCGTGCGGAGGTGATCGGAGTGCGGGGTGCGGGCCGTCCCGCGAGCTGAGACACGGCCACCGTGCCCGCGGCCGGCGGGCACGGTGCTGGTCCGGCCGACCCATCGGGCTCCCCCGGGAAGGGGAGGTTGGCCTGAACGGGTGTCTCGGGGCGTGGGAAATTCAGTCATAAGGGTGGTGCCGGTTTGGGGGATTGGCGACGGCCGGTAACCTGCCGTCGCTGGAGTTTTCGTGCGAACGGGGCCGAGGGCGCCCTTGAGCACTGGTTGACGGAGGTGTCTGGATGCGGCTCGCGGTGATCCCAGGAGATGGGATTGGACCTGAAGTGATCACCGAGGCGCTCAAGGTTCTCGGCGAAGTCGCCCCGTCGGTGGAGAGCACCACTTACGACCTGGGCGCGTCCCGGTGGCACGCCACCGGTGAGCTGCTGCCGGAATCCGTGCTGGGTGAGCTGCGCCAGCACGACGCGATCCTGCTCGGCGCGGTCGGCGACCCGAGTGTGCCCAGCGGCATCCTGGAGCGCGGCCTGCTGCTGCGCCTGCGGTTCGAGCTGGACCACCACGTGAACCTGCGGCCCGCGCGGCTGTACCCGGGCGTGCGCGGTCCGCTGGCCGACACCAACGCCGAGATCGACATGGTCGTCGTGCGCGAAGGCACCGAAGGCCCGTACGCGGGCAACGGTGGTCTCCTGCGCAAGGACACCGAGCACGAGATCGCGACCGAGGTCAGCGTCAACACCGCGTTCGGCATCCGCCGCGTCGTGTCGGACGCCTTCAACCGCGCGGAGGACCGGCCCCGCAAACACCTCACCCTGGTGCACAAGACGAACGTGCTGCTGCACGCCGGTTCGCTGTGGTCGCGGATCGTCGAGGAGGTCTCGCTGGAGCACCCCGACGTGACGGTCAACTACTCCCACGTGGACTCCGCGACGATCCACATGGTGACCGATCCGGCCCGGTTCGACGTGATCGTCACCGACAACCTGTTCGGCGACATCCTCACCGACCTCGCCGCGGCCGTCACCGGTGGCATCGGCCTCGCGGCCAGCGGCAACCTGGACATCACCCGCCGCAACCCGAGCATGTTCGAGCCGGTGCACGGCAGCGCCCCGGACATCGCCGGGCAGGGTCTGGCCGACCCGACCGCCGCCGTGCTGTCGGTTTCGCTCCTGCTGGATCACCTCGGCCAGCGCGAAGCGGCTCGCCGTATCGAGGCCTCGGTGGCCTTCGATCTGGCCACCCGCGACCAGGCGAACCCGGGCTCCACCACCGCGATCGGCGACCGGCTCGCGGCGCTGGTCTCGTCCAACACCCGCACCGTTTCCTGACCGGTTTCCGCGAACCCCGTCCAGCACATTTGGTGCCGGGCGGGGTTTGTGGCATAGTGGCGATGTGACTTTCTGCGCCATCATTATCGGCAAGCGCGCCGGATAACGTCCTCATCGGACACCCGGCGCGCAGACCTCTCGCACCCATGCGGGAGGTTTTTTTGTTGCCTGACCACCTTTTTCTCACCACGAGGAGCACACCGTGACCCGCACGGAGCCCGCCGGCACACCGCTCGGTGACGAGTTCCACCTCTACGACACCACGCTGCGCGACGGAGCCCAGCGCGAGGGGATTTCGTACTCCGTCGCCGACAAGCTCGCGGTGGCAAGGCTGCTCGACGAGCTGGGTGTCGGCTTCATCGAAGGCGGCTGGCCGGGCGCGCTGCCGAAGGACACCGAGTTCTTCGCCCGCGCCGCGAAGGGGGAGCTCCAGCTGCGGCACGCGGCGCTGGTCGCGTTCGGTTCCACCCGGAAAGCGGGCAATACAGCGGAAAAAGACGCACAGGTTCGTGCGTTGCTCGACGCGCAGGCCCCGGTGGTCACGCTGGTCGCGAAGTCCGATCGCCGCCACATCGAGCGCGCGCTGCGGGTGGACGTGGCGGAGGCGTGCGCGATGGTTTCCGACACGGTCTCGTTCCTCGTTCGCGAGGGGCGGCGTGTTTTCCTTGACGCCGAACACTTCTTCGACGGTTACGCCTACGATCCCGAAACTTCGCTGCGGGTGCTGGAAGCCGCGGCCGAGGCGGGCGCGGACGTGATCGTGCTGTGTGACACCAACGGCGGCCAGTTGCCGCTCGGCCTGGCCGAAACCGTGCGCGAGGTCAAGGCGCGCACCGGTTACCGGCTCGGCATCCACTGCCAGGACGACACCTCCTGCGCGGTGGCGAACAGCATCGCCGCCGTGCAGGCCGGGGCCAGCCATGTGCAGTGCACCGCGAACGGTTACGGGGAACGGGCCGGCAACGCCGATCTGTTCGCCGTGACGGGAAACCTGGTGGCCAAGCTCGGCAAGGAGGTCCTCCCGAACGGAGCGGCCGCCGAGCTGACCCGCGTCTCCCATGCTCTTGCCGAAATCGCGAACATCGCCCCCGACACCCACCAGGCTTACGTCGGGGCGTCGGCCTTCGCTCACAAGGCGGGGTTGCACGCGAGCGCGATCAAGGTGGATCCGTTGTTGTACAACCACATCGATCCTTCTTCCGTCGGCAACGACATGCGGGTCCTGGTCACCGAGATGGCCGGCAGGGCCAGCCTGGAGCTCAAGGGACGTGAGCTCGGGGTCGACCTTGCCGGCCGGCCTGAAGTCGTCACCAGGGTGGTGGAGAAAGTGAAGCGGCTGGAGGCCGGTGGCTGGTCCTTCGAGGCCGCCGACGCTTCGCTGGAGTTGTTGCTGCGCAAGGAAGTCGGCGAGGACCTGGGCGAGCCGCCGTTCACACTGGAGTCCTACCGCGTGGTGCTCGATCACCGTGGTGACGGCGAGACCATCTCCGAGGCCACGGTCAAGGTGCACGTCAAGGGCGAGCGGGTGATCGAGACGGCGGAGGGCAACGGCCCGGTGCACGCGCTGGATGCCGCGCTGCGCAAGGCTTTGCGGCCGTTCCTGTCCTGGTTGGACAGTGTGGAGCTCGCCGACTACAAGGTGCGCATCCTGCCCGGGCACCCCGGCACGGACGCGACCACCCGGGTGCTGCTGGATTCCAGTGACGGCGAGCGCGAATGGACCACCGTCGGCGTGCACCCGAACATCGTCGAGGCCAGCTGGCTGGCCCTGTGCGATGCGCTGGTGCACAAGGACCTTCGCGGCTGAGGGTGGATTCGCCCCCGTTCGGCGGCAAGGACGGGCCCGGCATCGTGAGTCTCGGTAGGGACGGAGGTTTCGCCGATGCTGGACATCGTCGCCTGGGCGGAAAGCAGGGTGGCCGACGGGCACACCGAACTGAACGTGCACCACAGCGCCCGCCCGACGTCCGTGCACGGTGCGCCGGAGGCGAGCGGGCGCGCGCTGGTGAGCAACGGGCTGGTCGGCGCGGACCTGCTGCGGGTGCCCGCCGGTTCGGGTTTCGTGCCGCACACCCATCCCGGCCACCACGTCCTCGTCGTCGCCGGGGTGGGCACGATCACCTACGACGGCCGGATCCACGAGACCCGCGCCGGTCAGGTGTACCTCGTGGAGGGTGCGGTGGCGCACGCCGTCGGGGCGATCACCGACCACGTGATCCTGGCCGTCGGCGCGCCGCACCAGGCCGTCGACGCCGAGGACCGGATGGCCCCGGTGCCGTATGAGGAGGTCATCTCGCTCGACGGCGAGCTGCACTGTCTGATCTGCGACCGGAAAACCGTGGCCCCGCAGCGCCCGCACGATCTCGGCTGCGCACATTGCCCGTGCCCGGCCTGTGTTCACGGCGAGGTCGTAGACTGACGCACCGTGCGGTTAGCTCGGATTGCTCATGCAGGTGGGGTCGCGTTCGCTTCGATCGAGGGGGAGGGCGATTCGGCGCAAGTGCTGGAGATCGCCGAACATCCGTTCGGCAACCCCAATTTCACCGGTAAACGCTGGCCGCTGGCCGACGTCCGGCTGCTGGCGCCGATCCTGCCGAGCAAGGTGATCGCCGTCGGCCGCAACTACGCCGCGCATGCGGCCGAGTTCGGCAACGAGGTGCCCACCTCGCCGATGATCTTCCTGAAGCCCTCCACCAGCGTGATCGGCCCGAACGCGGCCATCAAGCTGCCCGCCGAGTCCCAGCAGGTGGACTACGAGGGCGAGCTGGCGGTGGTGATCGGCCAGCCGATCCGGAACGTGCCGGCCTCCCGGGCGGCGAGCGTCATCCTCGGCTACACGGTGGCCAACGACGTCAGCGCGCGCGACCTGCAGCGCGCCGACGGCCAGTGGGGCCGGGCGAAGGGCTTCGACACGTTCTGCCCGCTCGGCCCGTGGATCGAGACCTCCATCGACGCGTCCGATCTGGCGCTGCGCACCGAGCTCAACGGCGAGGTCAAGCAGGACTCGCGCACCTCGCTGCTGATCCACAAGATCCCGGAGCTGGTCGAGTTCATCTCCGGGGTGATGACCCTGCTGCCCGGCGACGTGATCCTCACCGGCACCCCGGCCGGCGTCGGTCCGATCGTCGACGGCCAGCAGGTCTCGGTCACCATCGAGGGCATCGGCACGCTGACTAACCCCGCTCAGAACGCCTAGCGAACTCCGGCGCGTGCTCGGGCAGGAAGCCGACGCCGACCAGGTAGGCGGGGATCCGCCGCGACGCCGGCACCAGGTTGAGCAGCCGGACGAGCGCCTTGGGCGGCCCGCCGCGGCGGCCTTCGATCGCCGGGCGGACGATGCCGCGGTGCATGGCCCGCTGGATCGCCTGCACCAGGATGGTGGGCAGCCACCGCCGCCGGTGCACCCGGGCCAGGTCCCGGCTGGTGACGCGGCCGCGCCGCAGCGGCTCGGCGAGCAGCCGGGCCGTCGCCACCGCGTCCTGCACCGCGAGGTTGATCCCCACCCCGCCGATCGGTGACATCGCGTGCGCGGCGTCGCCGATGCACAGCGCGCCGTCGACATGCCAGCGCCGCAACAGGTTCAGCCGCACGTCGAGGTGCTTGACGTCGTCGAGCGACTCGATCTTGCCCACCCGGCCGGCGAACTCGGGCAGTGCGTCGGCGATCCGCGCGCGGAACGCGTCCAGCCCTTCGGCGCGCAGCTGCCGGTCGCTGCCTTTCCTTGCCAGGTAAGCGATCTGGAAGTACTCCTCGCGCGGGATGACGATGGCGAAATGCCCCCGGCGCATCCCCGGCACGAGCGTGGCGCGCTCGTCGCCCTCGCGGGGCAGGCGGAACCACCAGGTGTCCATCGGCACCGGGAACTCGCGCGGCATCAGGCCGGCGAGCGTGCGCACGGCCGACCAGCGCCCGTCGCAGCCGACGGTCAGCTCTGCCTCGATTTCCCCGATCTCGCCGTCCGCGCCCTGGTAGGTGACCCCGGTGACCCGGCGCTTGTCGCGGCGCAGGCCGATGATCTCGGCGTTCATCCTCAGGTGGAAGTTCGGTTCGGCGCGGCCGGCGTCGGCGAGCAGGTCGAGCAGATCCCACTGCGGCACCATCGCCACGTACGGATGCGGGATGTTCAGCAGCGTGAAGTCGGCGATGGTGAGGTTGTGGGTCCCGTCGACGGGCAGCGAGACCTGGCTCAGCCTGCTCTGCCGCAGCGCCGCGAACTTCTTGCCAAGGCCCAGTTCGTCGAGCAGCGTGATCGTCGAAGGGTGCACGGTGTCGCCGCGGAAGTCCCGCAGGAAGTCGCCGTGCTTCTCCAGCACCGTGACGTCGACCCCGGCCCTGGCCAGCAGCAGCCCGAGGACCATTCCGGCGGGACCGCCCCCGGCCACGAGGCAGGTCGTGCGCTCACTCATCGTCCGCACCTCTTTTCATCGCTTGTTGAATAACCTCAGGATGGCGTGCGCGGACAGGTTCGTCAAGCGGGATAGGCTGAACGAGCTATGACTGAGAACGCAGTGCGCGCCCGCTTCTGTCCTTCGCCGACCGGTACCCCGCACGTCGGGTTGATCCGCACGGCGCTGTTCAACTGGGCCTTCGCCCGGCATCACGGCGGGAAGCTGGTGTTCCGCATCGAGGACACCGACGCGGCCCGCGACAGCGAGGAGTCCTACGAGCAACTGCTCGACGCGCTGCGCTGGCTGGGCATCGACTGGGACGAGGGCCCGGACGCCGGGGGCGACTACGGCCCGTACCGGCAGAGCCTGCGCCGCGAGACCTACGCCGATGTCGCCGCGCGCCTGCTCGAAGCGGGTGAGCTGTACGAAGCGTTCTCCACCAACGAAGAGGTCGAGGCCCGCCGCAAGGCCGCGGGCCAGGACCCGAAGCTGGGTTACGACAACTTCGACCGCGACCTCACCGAGGAGCAGCGCGAGTCGTTCCGCGCCGAGGGCCGCAAGCCGGTGCTGCGGCTGCGGATGCCCGCCGAGGACCTCGGCTGGACCGACCTCGTGCGCGGCCCGATCAGCTTCCCGGCAGGCACCATTCCGGACCCGGTTCTGGTGCGTGCCAACGGAGATCCGCTCTACACCCTGACCAACCCGGTCGACGACGCGCTGATGCGGATCACGCACGTGCTGCGCGGCGAGGACCTGCTGCCCTCCACGCCGCGGCAGCTCGCGCTGTACGCGGCGCTGCGGCGGATCGGCGTCACCGACTTCACCCCCGAGTTCGGCCACCTGCCGTACGTGATGGGGGAGGGCAACAAGAAACTGTCCAAACGGGACCCGTCGTCGAACCTGTTCAACTACCGCGACCGCGGGTTCATCCCCGAAGGATTGTTGAACTACCTGGCGCTGCTGGGCTGGTCCATCGCCGACGACCGCGACGTGTTCAGCGTGCGGGAACTGGTGGATGCCTTCGAGATCACCAAGGTCAGCGCGAACCCGGCGCGGTTCGACGTGAAGAAGGCCGAGGCGATCAACGGCACGCACCTGCGTGCGCTGCCCGTCGAGGACTTCGTGCGACGGGTGATTCCCTATCTCGCCGCGGCGGGTGTTCTTCCCGAACGGCCGGATGACGAGCAGCTCGCGAAGCTGAGCACGATCGCTCCGCTGGTGCAGGAGCGCGTGACGGTGCTCGGCGACGCCGCCGGGCTCGTCCGGTTCCTGTTCGTCGACGAGCAAACCTTTGCCCCGGAAGAGGATGCGGCGGCCAAGGCACTCGGCCCGGACTCGGAACCGGTGCTGCGGTCGGCCGTCGAGGCGCTGGAGAAGCTGCCGGAGTGGGAGACGCCGCTGATCGAGCAGGCCCTCAAGGACGCGCTCGTGGAGGGGCTGGGTCTCAAGCCCCGTAAGGCTTTCGCCCCGATCCGGGTGGCGATCACCGGTCGCACCGTTTCGCCGCCGCTGTACGAGTCCATGGAACTCCTGGGCCGCGACGTTTCACTCGGTCGGCTGAAGCGAGCTTTGCCGGGCAACTGACGGTAGAGGATCACGATCCCGAATCGACCACGCTAATCACCTTGTCGGCCGAATCGCTGGCGCGCTCTGTCCCCTAACCTCGCTGGGTGGATTTTGCGCGCACGTGCACGACTGCCCCCGACACCGCGCTGGGCGCCCCGGCCGATCCCTGGACTCCACCGAGCCTGCGCTTGGTGTGCCTGGACATCGACGACACGCTCATCGACTTCTCCGCGGCGGGACAGCGCGCACTCGCCGCGCTCATCGGCCGGACCGACATGTGGCCCCTGTGGGAGCACGTGACCGATCGGCACGTGGCGCTCGTGGTGGCCGGGGAGCTCGACTACGCGTCGATGCATCTCAGACGCACGCAGTGTTTTCTCAGTGAGCTCGGGGTGGCGGCCGACGCCGAGTACGTCGCCGGGTTCGAATGCCGGCGCAAGGAGCAACTGCGGTTGTCCTGGCGGCTTTTCGAGGATGTGCTGCCCTGCCTGGACTGGCTGCGGGCGGCCGGCGTGCTGCTGGCCGCCGTGACCAACGCCTCGGGCAACCATCAGCGCACGAAGCTGGCCGACCTCGGGCTCGCCCGGTTCTTCGATCACGTGGCCATCGCCGGCGAGGTCGGTGTCGCCAAACCCGATCCAGTGATGTTCCACTCAGTCTGTGCCACACTCGGCTGTGACCCGTCCGAGGCTGCCCACGTGGGCGACAAGCTGCAGACCGACGCCGTCGGCGCACGCGACGCCGGGCTCGAGGGCGTCTGGCTGGACCGGCACGACGTGGCGGGGGAGGATCTGCCGGACGGGGTGCACGTCATCGCCGGTCTCGACGAGCTTCCGCAGCTCCTGGTCAGTGAGTTCGCCCGGATCGGCGTGCCCGCGCAGCGGTGAGAACGGGCCCCGGTTTCGGCTCCGTCCGGCGGTGGGCTAATATTTCTTTCCGGCGGTGCTGGTCCGGTTCGCGAGCGGAACGGCAAAACCGTTGGGGTATGGTGTAATCGGCAGCACGACTGATTCTGGTTCAGTTAGTCTAGGTTCGAGTCCTGGTACCCCAGCTACGAAGTGGAAAATCTGCTCTGGTAGGTTACTCCTCGCAACACGGCAACACCTGAAGTTCCTAAGCCCCCGTCGTCTAGCGGCCTAGGACGCCGGCCTCTCACGCCGGTAGCGTGGGTTCGAATCCCATCGGGGGTACAGACAGCAATCAGCGCCCACTCGACGAGTGGGCGTTTTTGCTTGCGGACATGGTCCCTCCACTGTGGACACAAGTCGTGGCCGGGGAGTCGATGGTTGTTCCACCGTAACGGTTCTAGGTGCGATCCACGCCCGTCGCCCCTGAAAGCAAGCCCTGGAGAAGTGCCGAAACCTGAGCGGTCAGCTCGGGCACGTCGGAGCCGCGGTCGGCGGTCATGTGGTCGAGTGGGCCGTCGATGGACAGCATCGCGAGCCCGGCGGCGATCGACCACACCATCGTCACCAGTGGCACCGGGTCACCGGGCGGCGCGTGCCCGGTTCGCTGGCAGTCGGTCACGGTGTCGGTGACCAGTCGCAGCACGGCGTTCACCAGGGTCTCGGTCGCCGGGTCCTTGCGCGGGTGGGAAAGCTCCGGCCGGTACATCAGCTGCGAGTACGCGGGATGCGACCGGGCGAACCGTACGTACGTCTCGATCATCGCGCCCAGTGCCCTGACCGGAGATCGCGAAGCTCCGTGCGCCGCACGCAGGTCCGCGAGGAGTTGTTCATAACCGCGTGCCGCGATGGTGTTGAGCAGGGCCGCCCGGTCCGCGAAGTGGTGGTAAGGCGCGCCGGGGCTCACCCCGGCTTCGCGCGCGACGCGGCGGAGGCTGACGGCGCCGATGCCTTCCGACTCGATCAGCGTGAGGCAGGCGGTGATCAGTTCCTCGCGCAGGGCGCCGTGGTGGTACGTGGATCTTGTCTCGCTCGGCGACATGGTGCCGAGCGTAGCCGGGGTTGACAGCTGGAACCGACCGATCTATACAGTGTTTAGAATCTAATCACCGCATAGATCGAGAGGGTGACTCCATGGCTGTCGATCGGGTGCTGGTCACCGGCGCGACGGGGTTCCTCGCCGCGCACTGCATCGAGGAACTGCTGACCCACGGCTACCGGGTCCGCGGCAGCGTGCGGGATCTGCGGACCGCGCAGACCGCACACCTGCGCGAGATCGCCGAACACGCCGGTGGTGAGCTCGAGTTCGTCGAGGTGACGCTGGACTCCGACGCGGGCTGGGCGGAGGCCGTCGCGGGGTGCGCCTACGTGCTGCACGTCGCCTCCCCGTTCCCCGACCGCATCCCCAAGGACGAGAACGAGCTGATCAAGCCGGCCGTCGAGGGCACGCTGCGGGTGCTGCGCGCCGCGAACGCCGGCGGGGTCCGCCGCGTGGTGCTGACCTCGTCGGTCGCCGCGATCAGTTACGGGCACGACGACTCACGCACGCTCACCGAAGCCGACTGGACTCTCCTGGACGCCGCCGACGCCTACCCGAAGAGCAAAACCCTCGCCGAGCGAGCGGCCTGGGAGTACGCCGGGGAATCCGGGCTGGAGTTGGTGGCGATCAACCCGGGGGCGATCTTCGGACCGCTGTTGCGCCCGCAGCGCCCCACCTCGATGGAGGCGGTCCGGCGGATCATGAGCGGCCAGCTGCCCGCACTCCCGCGCATCGGCTGGTCGCCGGTCGACGTCCGGGATCTGGCCACGGCCCACCGCCTCGCGATGGAGCAGCCCGAGGCGGCGGGAAACCGTTACATCTGCGCCGGCTCGCACCTGTGGATGCGTGACATGGCAAGGATTCTGGCCGGGGAGTACGCCCCGCGCGGTTACTCGATCGCGACCCGGTCGATGCCCTACTGGCTGATGTGGATCCTCGGCCGCTTCGACTCGACCGTCCGGCTGGCGCTCGGGTTCTACGGCCACAACCAGACTGTGAGCGCCGCCAAGGCCGCGGACGAGCTTGGCTGGACGATGCGCCCGGTCCGGGAGACCATTGTGGACGCCGCGGAAAGCCTGATCCGCCACGGGGTCGTCACCGCCAAGGGAGACCCGCGCCCGTCTACAGTGGACGGATCGTCGCTCCCTCAGCGGTCCAGGCGTTGATCCCGCCCCGTCACCGTGCTGGCGGCGCCGTCCCCAGCAGGGGAGAGGTGTCGATGTACCTGACCTGGTAGATGCGGCTGGTGAACTTCCAGCCTTCGGGTGTGCGCCGGTATTCGTCGTGGTACAGCGCGTAGTTCTGGTGCGAACTGCCGTCGCGCAGGCGGCCGAGCTCCGAGACGTAGGTGCGGCCGGACGCGGTGTCGCCGTCCACCCGGATCGAGCCGGCGTGCGTGTTCTGGATGAAAACCTCCCAGAACCCCTGCGCCCGCTCGACTCCGGCGCGGATGTCCGCCCGGCCGGTGAACTCGAGCCCGGCATCGGGGATCTGCCACGTGCCGTCTTCGGTGAACAGCGCCGTGAAGCGGTCGAAGTCGCGCATCGTCGCCGCGTCGGTGAACTCGCCACGCAGCGCGTCGATCTCGAAACGGTCCGCAATGGACTGGAAGTCGGTCATCGGTTTTCTCCTCGTCACATCGAATACGGGCCGAAGCGGCCCCACGCCACGACCGCGCCCAGCGCGAGCAGCACCAGCGTCACGACGATCCCCTGGGTCTCGCGGCGCCGAAGGTGGGTGAAGCACGCGCCCGCCATCAGCAGCGCCACGCCGATGGCGGCGAGCGGCACCAGCACCTCGGCGATCCCGAGCGCGGCGGGCAGGATCAACCCGATCGCGCCCAGCACTTCGAGCGCGCCGATGAGCCGGAGGGTGCCGGGGCCGAAATCCTTGCTGGAGGCGGCGAGTTTTTCCTTGGGCTGCGCCAGTTTCGTGGCGCCGCTGGCGAGGAACACGGCGCCCAGCAGGCCGGCGATGATCCACAGCGTGATGTTCATGGTTTTCCCGTTCGCTGGAGGGTGTCGTTCTCGGCGATATGACGAAGCGGCCCGCCGTAATGTGAGGCGCCGTGCCGCCCTCACAAACCGGTGCGGTGTTTCGTCGGACCGGTGCTGGGCAGTGCTGAGCAAAAGGGAGTCTGCGGGATGAGCGGTCAACCGGAACCAGGCCTGGACGTGATCATGAGCGAGCGGCGTCAGCTCATCAATCTCGCGTACCGGCTGCTCGGTTCACTGGCCGAGGCCGAGGACGTGGTGCAGGAGACCTACGCCCGTTGGTACGCGATGACCCGGGCACAGCAGGAAGCCATCGAGACGCCCGGCGCCTGGCTGACGAAGGTCGCCAGCCGGATCTGCCTCGACCTGCTCGGCTCGGCACGCGCCCGGCGTGAGCGCTATGTCGGCGAATGGCTGCCGGAGCCGTTGCCCGAACGCACGGACGTCAGCGTGGCCGACCCGGCCGACCGGGTCACCCTCGACGAGTCGATCAGCATGGCCTTCCTCGTCATGCTCGATTCGATGACCCCCGCCGAGCGGGTCGCGTTCATCCTGCATGACGTGTTCCGCTATCCCTTCAAGGAAGTCGCCGACATCGTCGGCCGCACCCCGGCGGCCTGCCGCCAGCTGGCTTCGTCGGCCCGGCGCCGCGTCCGCGAAGGGCGGACTCCGACGGAGCCGCGCGCCGACCTCGTCCGGGAGTTCAAGCGGGCCTGGGAAAGTCAGGACATCAACGCGCTCATCGGCCTGCTCGACCCGGACGTGACAGCGGTCGGCGATGGCGGCGGCCTCGTCAACGCCGCACTGCGCCCGGTGACCGGCCGCGACCAGGTGGCGGACTACTTCGCGATGCTGAGCGGGCTGGCCACCCATGCGACCATCGAGGAACGGCTGGTCAACGGCAGGCCGGGCCTGGTGTCGCGGCAGGACGACGACATCACCGTGCTGGCTTTCGACTTCGTCGGCGATCGCATCACCCGCATCTGGGCGGTGCGCAACCCGGAGAAGCTCCGGCCCTGGCTGCCAGGCTGATACGCCCGTTTCAGTGCCCGTGGAAGGCTTCGGCGAGCCACCACGAGCCGCCGTCGTCGGTGATCTTCGCGTCGATCACCAGCGGGGCGTCCCGTGGCCCGTCGAGCCATTCCCCGACGGCGGCGAGATCCGCGACCGTGCGCACGGTGACGCCGGTGCACCCGAACCCGCGTCCGATGGCGGCGATGTCGGTCGGCGGGAACCGCACTGTGGCGTGGTTGCCGCGGAAATGGTGCACCTCGGCGCCGTATGCGGCGTCGTTGTAGACGATCACGACGAGCGGGAGGTGGAGCCGGACGGCGGTCTCCAGATCGGCGACGGCCATGTGGAACCCGCCGTCGCCGAGCGCGGCGACGGGAAGCCGGTCCGGCTGGGCCAGCGCGGCGCCGAGCGCCGTGGCGAGGCCGAGCCCGATCGACTGGAATGCTTGCGTGAAACAGAAACCGCGCTCGTCCGGCACTCGCAGGTAGGCGCTGGGGTAGCCCATGAAGTTCCCGGAATCGACCGAGACGACGCGCTCCGCCGGGAGAATCCGGTCCAGTTCGGCGCTGAGCGTCCGCGGGTCGATCTGCGTTTCGGTGGACTCGTCGGTGTACTCGGCCGGTGACCAGCGAGCCCTGGCCGCGATCTCGTCGCGCAGCCCGGGGGAGCGGTAGCCGTCCGCGCGTTGGCCGAGCCTGCCGAGTACGGCGGATGCGGTGAGCCCGCTGTCGCCGAGCACGCCGACGTCGATCGGCCGCTGTTCACCGAGCGCGCGCTGCTCGACGTCAACCTGGGCCAGGCGTGTGCCGGGGCCGATCAGCTTGCCCTGCTTGGTGGTCCACCGGTTCAGCGCGCAACCCCAGCCGACGATCAGGTCGGCTCCGGTGATCAGTTCCGCGGTCAGGGGCGAGGCGAAGCCACCGGAAATCCCCAGCGACCACGGGTTGTCGTGGAACAGTCCGTTGGCGACCGCCGACGTGGCCAGCAACGCGCCACAGGCGTAGGCCAACGCGCCGATTTCGGCGGCCGCGCCGCGCGCCCCACGCCCGGCGATGAACACCGGGCGTTCGGCGGCGCGGATCAGGTCGGCCAGCGCGGCCACGCCGTCCTGGTCCGGTTCGACGGCGGGAGCGGGCTGGACCGACACCGTGCCGGGCTCGGGTGCCTGCATCGCCTGGACGTCGAGCGGCAGGTTCAGCACCACCGTCCGGCGCTCGTGCAACGCCGTGCGGTAGGCGTGCAGCGTCTCGGCCACGGCTGTCTCGGGGGAGCGGACGCGGTGTGAGAGCGCGCCGACCGAGCGCACGAGCGCGTCCTGGTCGATGCGGAAGTTGTTCAGGGGATCGGATTCCGGCGTGTCCGCGGTGAGCACGAGCATCGGGGTGCGGCTCTTGGCGGCCTCGCCGATCCCGGTCATCGCGTTGGTCAGCCCGCAGCCCTGGTGGGTGGACACGATGGTCACCCGGCCGCTCATCCGCGCGTACGCGTCGGCCGCGGTCGCCGCCGCGCATTCGTGCCGGGTGGCGTAGAACTCCACCCCGCCGGCCCGCAAAGCGTTGGTGACGTGGAAGTTTCCGCTGCCGATGACCCCGAAGACCGGGCCGGCGCCCAAACGCGCCAGCACCGTCCCGGTCAGCTCCGCGACCAGCACGCTCACACCGCCCGTTCCACCAGTGCGTAAACCCGCGCCGGACTGCCCGAACCGCCCACGATCGGCAGCGGCGACACGACGAGCAGCGCACCCGTCGGCGGCACCAGCGCGAGGTTCCGCAATTGCGTCAGGCCACATTTCCCGGCACCGAGAATCCGGTCGTGGCAAGGGAAAATCGGGTCCAGCTCGGCGGCACGGCCGGCGTCGGTGCCCACCGTCTCGACCCCGAACCCGGCGATGGGGGCCTGCTCGGCCAGCCACTGGGCACAGTCCGGCGAGACACCGGGCGTGTGCGACGCGCCGTCGGCCACGTTGAGGAACTCGTCCTGGCTCGCGGAGCGGGTGTCCCAGCCGGTGCGGTAGAGCAGCCAGCCGCCTTCCGGGAGCGGCCCGTGCTCGGCCTCCCACGCCTGCACGTGCTCGATCTCCAGCAGGAAGTCCGGGTTCCCGGCGACCTCGCCGGACGCGTCGAGTACGGCGGCCGGCGCGACCAGTGTGCGCAACGGGATCTGGTCGACGCTGGCCCCGTCCTTGCCGGACAGCCAGTGGTTCGGCGCGTCGACGTGCGTGCCGACGTGTTCGCCGGTGTGGATGTCGTTCCAGTACCAGCGCGGCCCGCGGTCGTCGTACCGGCTGATCTCTTCCAGCCGGAAGTTCCTGGTGTTCGCGAACGGCGGCGGCAGCTGCAGAATCGGGGTGGACTCCGACAGTGGCGCGGTCAGGTCCACCACCTCCACCCGCTCGTCGCGCAACGCGGTCAGGAGTTCGGGCAGTACGGGCACGGTGACCTCCTCGGCACTCGGACCCCGCACTCTATAGCCGGTGACCGCGCTCTCCCAGCACGCTGCGTCGGCACCGCCGGCCATGGGCACCCGGGTGATGAATCGTGCAAGGCGGGTCACTTCGATTGACGCAGTGACAGCGGCGCCCGTACTGTCAGCTCCGCGTGACGGTTCCGGGAAGCTGGTGAGAATCCAGCACGGTCGCGCCACTGTGAGCCCGCGTAGCCGGGCGAGTCAGGTCCAGGAGCCGTCACGATGCCCAACTCGAAACGGGACGCGTGATCCCTGAAGGAGGCTTTCCAGCCATGACTGCCATCCCCGCTGACTCCACCACCGCCACCCCGGTCGTCCTGCCGGTGACGAAGGCGGTGCTGTGGCTCGCCGGAACCGTGTTCCTGGCGCTGGCGCTCTACTACTTCATCGGCGTCGACCAGGGTGCCGTGTCGGTGTTCGGCAGTGACACGCACATCCACGAGTTCGTGCACGACGCGCGCCACTTCCTCGGCTTCCCCTGCCACTGATCCGCGGGGAGAAAACCGAACATGGAAACGAAACTGATCCTGCGCGGCGTGCTCGCGGGCGCGCTGGCAGGGCTGCTCGCGTTCGTCTTCGCGCGCGTTTTCGCCGAATCGCCGATCCAGGCCGGGATCGACTACGAATCCGGGCGGGAAGCCGCCGAGCACGCGCTGGAGAACGAGGCGGCACACGAGCACGCGGAGCTGTTCAGCCGCGCGGTCCAGGGCAACCTTGGCATCGGGCTCGGCATGGTGCTGTTCGGCGTCGCGATGGGCGCGCTGTTCTCGGTCGTGTACGCGGTTTGCCTCGGCCGGACAGGCAAGTTGCGGCCGCGCCCGCTGGCGCTGCTCGTGGCCGGCGCCGGGTTCGCCGCCATCTACCTGGTGCCGTTCGTAAAGTACCCGGCGAACCCGCCGGGCATCGGCGGCTCGGACACGATCGGCGAGCGCGGCAGCACGTACCTGGTCATGGTGCTGGCGTCTGTCGTGTTCCTCGGCCTGGCCCTGTGGCTCGGCAGGCGACTGCAGCCGAAGCTGGGCAACTGGAACTCGACGCTGGTCGCGGGCGCGGCGTTCCTCGTCGCGATCGGCATCGTGATGGCGCTGCTGCCGTCGTTCGCCGAAACCCCGGAGCCGCTCCGGGACGAGGCCGGCGCGATCGCCTTCCCGGGATACCCGGCGGACGTGCTGTTCCAGTTCCGGCTGTACTCGGTTGGCGCGCAGATCGTGCTGTGGGGCGTGCTCGGGCTGGTCTTCGGCCCGCTGGCCGAGCGGCTGCTCACGAGCCGGAAGGTGGCCGGGGCGGCCGTCTGATGCTGGAATCGCTCGGCCCGTTCTTCGCGGTGGAAACCCATACCGCGGCACCGGGGGCGCCCTGGCGGGAGTTCCACGAACCGGACCTGACAGCGCGAGTGCGTGCGGTGCGGCGGCACCTGGCTCGTGACCGGCCCGAGGAGGCTGTGGAGCTGCGTGTCGCCGCCTCGGTCGCGCATCTCGGTCTGGCCGCGCGGCTGCTCTCGCCCGCGCTGGCGCTGAACGCGTCGTGCGGGCAGGTGCCGGCGGACGTGTGGTGGCAGGACGTGGTCGGCGGCGCAGTGCCGCTGTCGGTACGGCCGGTGACGGGGGAGCTGACCGTCAGGCTGCTCGACGGGCTCGGGGCGGCGGTCCGGCCGTTTTCCGTTTCGCCACAAGTGTTGTGGGGCAACGTCGCGTCCGCCGTCAACGGTGCCGTCACGATGATCGACGCCGCGGCCCCCGACTGGGCGGGTCGTGCCCGCGAACTGGCGGCGGAGCTGCTGGCGCGGCCGCCGTTGCGGGGTACGAGCACGGTCGTCGGCGGGCGGTTCCGGCGGCGCAGCTGCTGCCTCATCTACCGTGCCGCGCCTGGGGGAACGGGCCCCGTTTGCGGCGACTGTGTCCTGCAGGACGCGGTTAGCATGCGAAGGTGAGCAATGTCGAGCGTGATCCGGCGGAAGTGGTCTGCGTCGCGGGGGAGAACCCGGCCGCCGTGGAAATACTGGAGCCGCGCGAAGTTCCGCTCGGCGGGCCGCGCGCGCTGAAGGTGCGGCGCACGCTGCCGCAACGCAAACGCAGCCTGGTCGGCGCGTGGTGTTTCGTCGACTCCTACGGTCCGACGCCGTCGCTCGCCCCGCGCACGATGGACACCCCGCCGCATCCGCACACCGGATTGCAGACGGTGAGCTGGCTCTATGCGGGCCGGATCGAGCATCGCGATTCGGTCGGCACTCTCGCGCACATCACGCCCGGACAGGTGAACCTGATGACCGCGGGCGCCGGGATCCAGCATTCCGAGGTGTCCACGGCGGACGCCCGGCCGCTGCACGGGGTGCAGCTGTGGGTCGCGCTGCCGGACGAGCACCGGCACGTCGCCCCGTTCTTCGAGCATTACGTGCCGGAGCCCGTGCGGTTCGGCGACGCGACGCTGCGGGTGTTCGTCGGCGAACTGCTCGGCTCGAAGGCCACCGTGACCGGTTTCACGCGGCTGGTCGGCGCCCAGCTCGACCTGCCGGCCGGGGCGAGTGTCCGGCTGCCGATCGAGCGTGAGTTCGAGCACGGGCTGGTCGTCGACGCCGGTGCACCCACGTTGCAGGGCGTGCCGGTGCCGGCCGCGCGGCTCGGCGTCGTGGGTACCGGACTGTCCGAACTGGACATCGAGGCAGGCACGGAACCGTTGCGTGCCTTGCTGATCGGCGGCGAACCGCTCGGCGAGCGGATCGTGATGTGGTGGAACTTCGTCGGCCGCGACCACGACGAGATCGCCGCGCTGCGCGAGCAGTGGCAGGCCGAAGTGATCCACGGCGGCACCCACTCGGGGCGGTTCGGCCGCGTGGACGGCTACGACGGCGAGCCGCTGCCCGCGCCCACTCTGCCGAACGTTCGGCTACGTCCCAGAGACTGACCCTGTAACGTGTGCATATAAAGTAGAGGCATTGCAATATATGCAACGGAGGCGTGCGTAGGTGTCGCAGACAGTGGCCCGCGCGATCGAGATCATCGGGTTCGTCTCCCGGCAGCACCGTGCGCTGGGCGAGGTCGCCGACCACCTCGGCGTACACAAGTCCAGGGCGCTGCGGCTGTTGCAGACGTTGGAGGAGAACGGGTTCGTGCGGCGGGTACCCGAAGGCGGGTACGGCATGGGTTTCCAGCTCATCGCGCTCGGCCAGCTGGCGCTGGAGCAGGTGGAGGTGCGCTCGCTCGCGCAGCCGGTGCTGCGTCGGCTGCGCGAGGAGCACGGGCACACTGTGCACCTGGGTGAGCTGGCCGGCGACAGGATCGTCTACGTCGACAAGATCGACGGGCGCGGCACCGTCGCGATGGGCTCGCGGATCGGCCTGCCCGCGCGCACGCACACCGCCGCGGTGGCCAAGGTGATCACCGCGTGCCAGGACGAGGCCATCCGCGCGCGGATCCTCGACGCCGCGGAGTTCACCCGCTTCACGCCCGCGACGATCGTCGATCGCGCGGCGCTGGAACGGGAACTCGTGGCGACGCGCGAGCGCGGCTGGGCCGAGGACGACGGCGAGCACGAGGACTACATCAACTGCGTCGCACTGCCGATCTTCGACGCGCGCGGGCAGGTCACGCACGGGATTTCGGTCACCGCGCTGAAAGCCGTCGCGCCGTTGTCGCGGCTACGCGCGGAGATCGGGGATTTCCGTGCTGCCGCACAGGAAATATCGCAGAGCCTTGGGTGGCGAGGAGACGAACATGGACAGCGCTGAGTTCTTCGAACAGCGGCTCACCGGCAGCCCGGTGCTCGGGATCTTCCGGGGCTCGGGCCCGGCGGAGACGGTCGAGGCCTGCGAGCGGGCCTGGGATTTCGGCGTGGAGCTGGTCGAAATCCCGGTGCAGTCGCCGGACGCGATGCCGTCGCTGCGCGCGGCTTTGGAGGTGGCGCGGGCGAGGGGGAAGGCCGTCGGCGCGGGCACGGTGACCATGCTTTCGCAGCTGGCCGAGGTGCACGAACTGGGTGCGGCGTTCACCGTCGCGCCCGGGCTGCACCCCGAGGTGGCGGAGGAGTCCCGGCGGATCGGGCTCCCGCACCTGCCCGGAGTCGCGACGTCGACGGAGATCGCGTCGGCGCTCGCGCGAGGTTACACGTGGCTCAAGGCATTCCCGGCCGCGCAGCTCGGTTCGGAGTGGATCACCGCGCAGCTGGCGCCTTTCCCGACGGTGCGTTTCGTTGCGACGGGCGGGATCGGCGCGGCCAACGCCGCTGAGTTCCTGGCCGCGGGCTGCCGCGGTGTGGCCGTGGGTTCCGCGTTGTCGGACCCCGCTTCGCTGCCCGCCCTTCGTGCCGCCGTGTCCACTTAGGACTTACGGCATTCGGCAAGGTCGGTGTAGAGCGAAGCGCGGGAGATACCGAGCCGGGCCGCGATTTTCGGCGCCGCGCCACGGACCGCGAAGACGCCGCGCTCGTCGAGGGCCTTCAGCAGCGGCAGGCGTTCGCGGCGGCTCAGGGTGCCGACCGGCTTGCCGAGGGTGCGTTCCTCGGCCCGCACCACGGCTTCCACGACTTCGTCGAAGTCGTCGGTGAACGTGGTCGACGGGACCGGCGGCGCGGCCAGGCCCGCCAGCCCGGCCAGGTCCGCCAGCATGTCCCCGGCCTGCTGCAACGCCGTCACGTCGAGGTTCACGCACAACGCACCCACGAGGGCGCCGTCGTCGTCGCGCAGGGGGAGCGTGGACGATTTGACCGTGCGGCCCGAAGGCGTCCTCGTCACGTAGTTCAGCTCCGCCGTCGCGTCCTCGCCACGCGCCAGCATGCCCAGCCCGATCTCGCTGATCGCCCCGCCGAGGTGCCGCCCGGTGACGTCGCCGCCCACCGCGACCACGGACCGCTCGCCCAGCCGGTAGTCGTGCAGCACGACCTCGCACGAGCGCCCGAACGTCGCCGCGAGCCCCGGCACCACCTGTTTCAGCGCCTCGATCACATCCACCGGCTCACCATAGTGAACCGGTCAGGTCTCCAGCAGCGCCTTCAGCGCCGCCAGCCGCTCCTGCCACAACGCCTTCGACCGGGCCACGGCGGCGGTATCGGCGAGCTTTTCGTGCGCCAGCGCGACCTGTGCCTTCCCACCGCCTTTGGACACGAAGCCGACGGCGAGCCGCGTCCCGTCCGGCCAGTCCGCACGCCAGCTCTTCGGCGGTGTCGCTGTCCGGACCGTGGCGCCCGCATGCACGGCGTCGGCGGTGAACGCGTCGTACAACCGCTCGATCGACACGGCGACGGTTTTGCTCGCAGTGGCGGAAAAACCGCCGCCGCGCGCCTGGTTCGGCGCGCGCAGCCCGCGCGCCCGCTCGTATTCCACGGTCACGTGCTGCGCCCACCAGTTGCCGATGCCCTGCGTGCCCAGCCAGTCGACGATCTCGCCGTGCGAGCGTTCCGCGGCGCCCCACTCGTCGAGCGCCGCGAACCAGTCGTCCCAGTCGCGTCCCGTGCGTGCCCGAACCGTTGCCATCGCGATCACCTCACCGGAGTAGACCGCCCGTCGAGGGCAAAGTCATCGCCTCAGGCGGAACGCACGCGCAGCCCGTGGAAAGCGACCGTGGCGACCGTCTCCGCCAGCTCCTCCGCGGAGGCGCCGCCGCGCGGGCGGTACCACTCGATGAGCGAGTTCACCAGACCGAACAGCAGCCGCGCGGCGGTGGCCGGTTCGATGTCCGGCCGGAGATCGCCCTCGGCCACCGCGTCGGTGACCAGACCGGTCACGAAGTGGTCGAACTGCCGCCGCCGCGCCAGCGCGTCCCGCTCGACCTTCGTGTTCCCGCGCACCCGCAGCAGCAGCGTGACGAACGGCAGCCGCTCCACCAGTACCACCACACTGCCGCGCACGAGGTGCTCCAGCCGCTCCACGGCACGGCCGTCCATCGCGGCCAGCTTGTCCACCTCGCCGAACAGCCCGTCCAGCGCGCGGTTCACCGACAGCCGCAGCAGCTCCTGTTTGCTCGGCACGTGGTGGTAGATGGCGGATTTCGTGATCCCCAGCTTGCGCGAGAGATCCTCCATGCTCGTGCCGTCGTACCCGCGTTCGTTGAACAGCTTGACGGCGACCGTCAGCAGTGACTCGAGGTCGTAGCCCGGCCTGCCCCGGCGGGCTGGAGGTGCGCTCGTCATGATCCGAGTATCGCAAGCACGCTCAGGCGGGCGGGCGCCGGTCGATGACGCGGCGCATCTTCCCGACCGAACGTTCGAGCGTGCCGGGGTCGAGCACCTCCACCCCGACGTTCACCCCGACCCCGTCCTTGACCCGCACGGCGATCTCCGCGGCGGCGCTGCCACGGCGCTCCGCCGGGGTGTCCGAACGCGCCTCGACCAGCACGGTCAGCTGGTCCATCCGGTCCTCGCGGGTCAGCCGGAGCTGGAAGTGCGGGGCGAGCCCGCCGGTGGCGAGCACGATCTCCTCGATCTGGGTGGGGAACACGTTCACCCCGCGCAGGATGATCATGTCGTCGCTGCGCCCGGTCACCTTGTCCATCCGCCGGAACGCCGGCCGCGCGGTGCCGGGGCGCAGCGCGGTCAGGTCGCGGGTGCGGTACCGGATGACCGGCATCGCCTGTTTGGTCAGCGACGTGAACAGCAGCTCGCCGGTTTCGCCTTCGGGGAGCACGTTCTCGTCGACCGGGTCGATCACCTCGGGGTAGAAGTGGTCCTCCCAGATGTGCAGCCCGTCCTTGGTTTCCACGCATTCCTGCGCCACGCCGGGGCCCATCACCTCCGAGAGCCCGTAGATGTCCACCGCGTCGAGGTCCATCCGCTCCTCGATCTCCAGCCGCATCTGCTCGGTCCACGGTTCGGCGCCGAAGATGCCGACCTTCAGCGAACTGGCGCGCGGGTCGACGCCCTGGCGCTCGAACTCGTCCAGCAGCGTCAGCATGTACGACGGGGTCACCATGATGACCTCGGGCCGGAAGTCGGTGATGATCTGCACCTGCCGCGCGGTCATCCCGCCCGAGGCCGGAATCGCCGTGGCGCCGAGCTTTTCCACGCCGTAGTGTGCGCCGAGCCCGCCGGTGAACAGGCCGTACCCGTAGGCCACGTGCACCTTGTGCCCAGGGCGGCCGCCCGCCGCGAAGATCGAGCGCGCCATCACCGTGGCCCAGGTGTCGATGTCCCGCTCGGTGTACCCGACGACGGTGGGCTTGCCGGTGGTGCCGCTGGACGCGTGGATGCGGCGCAGCTGCTCCTGCGGCACGGCCAGCATGCCGAACGGATAGTAGTCGCGGAGGTCGTGTTTGGTGGTGTACGGGAACTTCGCCAGGTCGGCCAGCTCGCGGCAGTCCTCCGGGCGCACCCCGGCCTCGTCGAACTTCTTGCGGTAGCAGGGCACGTTCTCGTACGCGTGCTTGAGTGTCCACTGTAGACGTTCCAGCTGCCGGGCGCGGAGCTCGTCGACGCTGATCCGTTCGTCCGGCGACAGGTCGTCGGACGCCGGTGCGGTCCCCAGTCGCTTGGCGTGCGGCACTTCGCTGTGCGTGGTGGTCATCGGGGGACTCCTCAGTTCTTCGTGCGTTCGATGGTGCGGCTGCGGCCAC
This sequence comes from Amycolatopsis sp., assembly GCF_035546795.1. GTDB lineage: Bacteria > Actinomycetota > Actinomycetes > Mycobacteriales > Pseudonocardiaceae > Amycolatopsis_E. The sequence continues at coordinate 99,695 of NZ_DASZWC010000016.1, read as the reverse complement.
GGAACTCGGCGATGACTGCCTCGCCGCGGCGCACGGTCACGTCGTAGATCCCGTTGCGGCCGTACCGGGTCCGCTCCTGCGCCTCGGCGATCAGCTCGTCGCCAAGGCGGGCGCTGGCCACGAACGAGACCTCCGCGCCGGAGGCGACGGTGACCGGTCCGTGGCTGTTGCAGGCACAGGCGAAGGCGGTGTCGGCCAGCAGGAACAGGTAGCCGCCATGGGCGATGCCGTGCCCGTTGACCATCTGGTCGGTGATCGTCATCCGGGCCGCGGCGCGTCCGCCGGACGCCTCCAGCAGCTCGATACCGAGCGCCTTGGAAGCGACGTCGTCGTCGAACATCGCCTGCGCCGCCGTGGACCGGGACACTCGTTCACCACCTTGTGACTGACCGAATGGACGGTTAATAAAGTGACCCTTCCGGCGGGCGCTGTCAAGGGCGGGCGACTTCCGTGATCCGCCCCGACGCGCTACCATGACTTCCTGAACGTTCGGTTGGTAATTATGAGGAGGATCGATGACGCTCCTGCGGAGCCATGTCAGCGGCAGCTGGCATACCGCCAGTGACGAAGGCACCCCGTTGCGCGATGCCGTCACCGGCGAGGAGGTCGCCCGGATCTCCTCCACCGGGGTGGACATGGCCGCCGCGCTGGACTACGGGCGCCGCGTCGGCGGGCCCGCCCTGCGGGAGCTGACCTTCCACCAGCGCGCCGCGCTGCTCAAGGCGCTGGCGTCGCACCTGCGCGAGCACCGCGAGGAGCTGTACGCGCTCTCGGCGCGTACAGGCGCCACGCTCGGCGATTCGAAGTTCGACGTCGACGGCGGGATCGGCGTGCTGTTCGCCTACTCCAGCAAGGGAAAGCGCGAACTGCCGAACGACACGGTGTACGTCGAGGGGGACGTGGAGCCCCTCGGCAAGGGCGGCACGTTCCTCGCCCAGCACATCGCGACCCCGCTGCGAGGCGTCGCGGTGCAGATCAACGCGTTCAACTTCCCGGTCTGGGGCCCGCTCGAGAAGTTCGCCCCCGCGTTCCTGGCCGGGGTGCCGAGCCTCGTGAAGCCCGCAAGCCAGACCGCGTACCTCACCGAGAAGCTCGTCGAGCTGATCATCGATTCCGGGCTGCTCCCGGACGGTTCGCTGCAGTTCGTCTGCGGCAGCGCGGGCGACCTGCTCGACCACGTCACGGGCCAGGATCTGGTGTCCTTCACCGGTTCCGCCTCCACCGCGCAGAAGCTGCGCGCGCACCCGGCGATCGTGCGCAACTCGGTCCGGTTCAACGCCGAGGCCGATTCGCTCAACTGCTCCATCCTCGGCCCGGACGCCAACCCCGGCACGCCCGAGTTCGATCTCTACGTCAAGCAGCTCGTCACCGAGATGACGGTGAAGGCCGGGCAGAAATGCACCGCGATCCGCCGCGCGTTCGTACCCGCCGAGCTGCTCGACGACGTCGCCGAAGCGGTCAGCGCGCGGCTGGCGAAGGTCGTGGTCGGCAACCCGTCCAGCGAAGGCGTGCGGATGGGCGCGCTGGCCAGCCTGGAACAGCGCGAAGAAGTGCGCCGTTCGCTGAAGGCGTTGCAGGCGGCGGGCAGCATCGTCTTCGGTGACCCGGAGCGCGTCGAGGTCACCGGTGCCGACGCCGAGCGCGGCGCGTTCATCTCGCCGATCCTGCTCAAGGGCGATCCCGAGCGCGCCGAGCCGCATGAGGTCGAAGCGTTCGGCCCGGTTTCCACGCTGCTGCCATACACGTCCGTCGAGCAGGTCATCGGCTACGCGGCCCGCGGCGAGGGCAGCCTCGCCGGTTCGATCGTCACTGGGGACACGGAGTTCGCGCGCGAGATAGTGCTCGGCGTCGCGCCGTGGCACGGCCGGCTCCTGGTACTCGACACCGACGACGCCAAGGAATCCACCGGGCACGGTTCGCCGATGCCGCAACTGGTCCACGGCGGTCCCGGCCGCGCCGGCGGCGGCGAGGAAATGGGTGGCATCCGGGGCGTGCTGCACCACATGCAGCGCACCGCCGTGCAGGCGAGCCCGCGCGTGCTTTCGGCCGTCACCGGCCGCTGGGTCGTCGGCGCGCCGCGCGCGGAGGGTGTGCACCCGTTCCGGAAGTCGTTGGCAGAACTGAAGATCGGCGACTCGGTGGTCGCGGGGCCGCGGCAGGTGACCAAGGCCGACGTCGACCACTTCGCCGAGTTCACCGGTGACACCTTCTACGCGCACACCGATCCCGAGGCGGCGGCCGCGAACCCGCTCTTCGGCGGCATCGTCGCGCACGGCTACCTGGTCGTGTCCTTCGCCGCCGGGCTGTTCGTCTCACCCGAGCCCGGCCCGGTGCTGGCCAACTACGGCCTGGAGAACCTGCGCTTCCTCACTCCGGTCAAACCGGGCGACGAGCTGACGGTGACGCTGACGTGCAAGCAGATCACGCCGCGGGAGAACGCCGACTACGGCGAGGTCCGCTGGGACGCCGACGTGACCAATGCCACCGGGGACTCGGTCGCCAAGTACGACGTGCTCACCCTGGTCAGCAAGGAGGACTCGTGACCTCGGCACTGTCCGAAAAGGACCTGCAAGCGCATTTCGAGCGCACCATCGAAAAGGACCAGCGCGTCGAGCCGCGGGACTGGGTGCCCGAGGGCTACCGCAGGACCATGATCCGGATGATCGCCCAGCACGCGCATTCGGAGATCATCGGCATGCAGCCGGAGGGCAACTGGATCACTCGCGCGCCTTCCTTGCGGCGCAAGGCGATCCTGCTGGCCAAGGTGCAGGACGAGGCCGGGCACGGGCTGTACCTGTACTCGGCGACCGAGACCCTTGGCGCCGATCGCGGTGACCTGACCGAACGGTTGGTCACCGGACGGCAGAAGTACTCCTCGATCTTCAACTACCCGACGCTGACCTTCGCCGACGTCGGCGTGATCGGCTGGCTGGTCGACGGTGCGGCGATCTGCAACCAGGTTCCGTTGTGCCGCAGCAGTTACGGGCCTTACGCGCGGGCGATGATCCGGATCTGCAAGGAGGAGTCCTTCCACCAGCGGCAGGGTTTCGAGCTGCTGATGACGATGATGCAGGGCACCGCGGCGCAGCGGGAGATGGTGCAGGAGGCGGTGAACCGCTGGTGGTGGCCGTCGCTGATGATGTTCGGCCCGCCCGACGGCGACTCGCCGAACACCGAGCAGTCCATGGCCTGGCGGATCAAACGGCACACCAACGACGAGCTGCGCCAGCGTTTCGTCGACATGTCGGTACCGCAGGCGGAGATCCTCGGTGTCACGTTCCCGGACCCGGACCTGAAGTGGAACGCCGAACGCGGTCACTACGACTTCGGCGAGGTCGACTGGAGCGAGTTCAAGCAGGTGGTCTCCGGCAACGGGCCGTGCAACGCCCAGCGCGTCGAGCACCGCCGTCAGGCACACGAGAACGGGGCGTGGGTTCGCGAAGCCGCGGCAGCGCACGCGCGGAAAGTGAAGGTGGCGGCATGACCGAATGGCCGTTGTACGAGGTGTTCGTGCGGGGCAAGCGCGGCCTCAACCACGTGCACGTGGGTTCGCTGCGCGCGGCGGACGACCAGATGGCCGTGCACAACGCCCGCGACCTGTACACCAGGCGCAACGAGGGCGTGAGCATCTGGGTGGTCAAGTCCGCGGACATCACCGCGTCCAGCCCGGACGAGAAGGACCCGTTCTTCGCGCCCAGCGCGGACAAGGTGTACCGGCACCCGACGTTCTACGAAATTCCCGACAACGTTCCCCACATGTGAGCTGACGATGTCCAGTCCTGATCTTTCTGCCAACGCCACTGAGACTCCTTACGCGGCGCTCGCCGACGCCCAGGACGACTCCCGCTGGGCGTTCGGCACCGGCTTCGCCGACCCACTGTCCGGAGTGGACACTTCGGTGCCGCCGGGGATGGCCGGTGCCGACCTGTCGACATATTGCCTCATGCTCGGTGACGACGCGCTGATCTTCTCCCACCGGCTCCAGGAGTGGTGCACCAACGCGCCCGAGCTGGAGGACGAGGTCGCGATCGCCAACATCGGACTGGACCTGCTCGGCCAGGCGAGGCTGTTGCTGGCCAGGGCGGGGAAGGCCGACGGCAGTGAGCGCTCCGAGGATTCCTACGCGTTCTTCCGCGCGGAGAACGAGTTCCGCAACGTGCGGCTCGCCGAGCTGCCGCGCGGGGACTTCGCCAGGCTGATCGCAGCGCTGCTGGTGTTCTCCACCTGGCGGCTGGCGTTGCTGCAGCGGCTGCGCGACTCCCGCGACCCGGTGCTGGCCGCGATCGCGGACAAGGGGATCAAGGAAGTCGCCTACCACCGCGATTACGCCGCGCAGTGGGCGGTCCGGCTCGGCGACGGCACCGAGTACTCGCATGAGCGGATGCGCGTCGGCCTGGAGGATGTCTGGCCCTACGTGGACGAGCTGTTCACGCCGCGGCCGGTCGAGCTGCGCGTCGGTGTGGATCCGTCCACGCTGCGCGCGGAGTTCGACGAAGTGCTCGCCCAGGTGCTGTCGGCGGCAACGCTGCAGGTGCCCGGAGTCCCGGCGCGCGCCGGGGTTTCCGGGCGCACCGGCCGCGACGGTGTGCACACCGAGGCCATGGGCTACCTGCTGGCGGAACTGCAGAGCGTGGCCCGCGCACATCCGGACGCGACATGGTGACCGCGCTCGAAGTCGCCGGCACGGTGACGGATCCGGAACTGCCCATGCTGACGCTGGCCGACCTCGGCGTGCTGCGCGAAGTGTCCGAAAAGGACGGACGAGTGGTCGTTTCGATCACCCCGACCTACACCGGCTGCCCGGCGATGGACACGATGCGGGACGACCTGGTGCACGCCCTGGAGCACGCCGGGTTCGGCGAGGTCGAGGTGCGCACCGTGCTGCGCCCGGCGTGGTCCAGCGACTGGATCACCGACGACGGCCGCCGCAAGCTCGCCGACGCGGGCATCGCCCCGCCAGGAAAAGCGCCGAGAGGTCCCATTCCGCTCCGCCTCGGGCCCGCGGTGCGCCGAATCGCCTGCCCGTTGTGCGGCTCGGCCGACACCGTGGCGGTGTCGGAATTCGGGCCCACCGCGTGCAAGGCGCTGCGCCGCTGCCGCGAATGCCACGAAACCTTCGAGCACGTCAAGGAGATCTGAGTTGACCACACGTGTGCGGGGCAGTTTCCACTCGCTCGCCGTCGCCGGGGTCGACCGGCTGTGCGACGACGCGGTCGCGGTCACCTTCGACGTGCCCCCCGAACTCGCCGGCAGCTACGACTTCCGCGCCGGCCAGTCCCTGACGCTGCGGCGCACCATCGATGGCCGCGAGGAACGCCGGTCGTACTCGATCTGCGCGCCGGAGGGCGCCAAGCCCCGCATCGGCGTGCGCGAGGTGCCGGACGGACTGTTCTCCAGCTGGCTGGTGCGGCAGGTGCGGCCCGGCGACGAGATCGAGGTCGGCACTCCGGCCGGCGCTTTCACCCCGGACAAGGCGCCGGGCCACCACGTACTGATCGCGGCCGGTTCGGGGATCACGCCGGTGCTGTCCATCGCGGCGACCGTGCTGCGCGAGGAAAAGACCACCGTCACCCTGCTCTACGGCAACCGCCGCACGGACACCGTGATGTTCGCCGACGAGCTGGCCGATCTGAAGGACCGCTACCCGGCCCGGCTGGAACTCGTGCACGTGCTTTCCCGCGAGCCGCGCGAGGCCGAGCTGTTCACCGGACGGCTGGACGCGGCGAAGCTGCGCGCGCTGATGGCCTTGTTCCCGGACGTGGCGGCGGTGGATCACTGGTGGCTGTGCGGTCCGTTCGGGATGGTCACCGAAGCGCGGGACCTGTTGCGGGACAACGGGGTCGGCGCGGAAAAGATCCACAAGGAACTGTTCTATGTGGACGATGTGTCGCCCGCGCCGGTGCGGCACGAAGAGGCCAAGGCCGAGGGGCTCACCAGCGAGGTGACGATCGTGCTCGACGGCCGGTCCACCACCACCGCCCAGCCGCGCGACCTGCCGATCCTCGACGGCGCCCAGCGGGCCAGGCCGGACCTGCCGTTCGCCTGCAAGGGCGGCGTGTGCGGCACCTGCCGGGCGAAGATCACCAGCGGCGAGGGGGACATGCGGCGGAACTTCGCACTCGAAGAAGCCGAAGTGGCGGCGGGCTTCGTGCTCACCTGCCAGACCCTGCCGGGCAGCCCGGCACTGACGGTCGACTACGACGCCTAGACGATCCGCCCGACGCCGGCGACACCCATCTGCCGGGACGCGTCCTCGTCGTCGGGCAGGTAGCTGGGGTCCTCCGGGCGCCAGTCGGGCAGTAACACCAGCCCCGGCGGGACCAGTTCCGCGTCACCGAAGAACTCACGCACCTGCGCCCGGCTGCGGATCGCGAGGTTCTCGGCCACCGAGCTGTTGTAGACCTTGTTCGTTTCCCGTTGCAGCGCCAGGCTCCGGTCGGAGTTTTCGGGCGGGGCCAGGTGGCTCAACGCGAAGTAGCTGCCCGGCACGAGCCGCGAAGTGTAGCGCCGCACGACTTCCAGCGCTTCGGCGTCGTCGGTGACGAAATGCAGCACGGACACCATCAGCACCGCCACCGGCTTGCCGAAATCGAGCAGCCCGCTCACCTCGGGGCTGTCCAACACCGCATCGGGTTCACGCAGATCCGCGTGCAGGACCCGGGTGTCCGCGTCACCGGCCAGGATCTCCCTGCCGAACGCGACCGCATCCTCCTCGTAGTCGACATACACCACCCGCGAACCGGGCGCGTCGGCCTGCGCGATCTCGTGCACGTTGCCCGCGGTCGGGATTCCCGAGCCCAGATCGAGGAACTGCCGGACCCCGGCACCGGTCAGGAAACGCACGGCCCGTTGCAGGAACTCGCGGTTGTAGCGGGCGACGAGCGTGGCGAGCGGGAACGAGCGCAACGTCTGTGCCCCGGCCGCCCTGTCGACGGGGTAGTTGTGCGTTCCACCAAGCATGTAGTCGTACACGCGGGCGGCGGTCGCCACCGTCGGGTCGGAGGCGTGCGGGCCGTGCGGCCTCGAATCAGGCTCGGTAGGCATGGTTTCGCTCCCTGCTCGTGCGGCCGTAGTCGCGGTTCACGTCACGCAGGAACCGCCGCGTGCGTTCGGGGTCGAGGCCGGCGCCGCTGGCGCTGCGCCAAAGGTCTTCGTAGGCATGGATGTCCTCGTTGGAGGTGAGTCGTCCGCCGACCCTGGTGAACACGAAATCGAGGTGCTGCTGGAAATCGCTGATCAGGATGGGCGCGCCGAGGCGCAGTAGGACGAACCGCTCCAGCAGCCCGGCGGCCGAGGAACCCGGCCGCATCCGGAACGGCACGACCTGCAGCGTGAGGTTCGGCAGCCGGGACAACTCGATCAGGTACTTCAGTTGCTCGTGCATCACCTCGTCGTTGCCCCGCACGCGGCGCACGCAGGATTCGCTGAGTACGACGTAGATCTCCGCCCGTCGGCCGGGCCGGAACACCTTTTCCCGCCGGGCCCGCACGGCTTGGACGGCGGCGTCCACGATGGCGGGCGAGGTCGTCATGCCGAACTCCGCGCGCACATAGGATTCGCACTGCAGGAGGCCGGGCAGCTGCTCGCTGCTCACGATCCGGATCTGTTCGGCGTCCTCCTCCAGATCGATGTACGGCCACAGTTCCTTGGGGTAGTGCGCGCGATACCCGTGCCAGCGGCCGCGCTGGGAAGTGCCTTCGCACAGCTGCGACGCGAGCCGCACCGTGGCCGGGTCGACCACTTCGTAGATCTCCAGCAGTGTGGTCAGATCCCGTTGGTCGAGCGAACTGTTGCCGTTTTCCAGCCTGGTCAGCTTGTTCTGCACGGCACGGGTGCGTGGCCAGAGCAGCCGGCCGACCTCTTCCTGCGTCATCGACCGGTTTTCGCGCAGATGCTTGAGGAGCGCCGCGAGCTGGAAGCGGCGTCCCGTCGGGGTTCCTGCCACCGGGGGTGCGTTCACCTGAGTTCTTTCGGTCGCTGGCTGACCTCTACCCGATGCTGCCTTCGAAACTAGGGGCAGACTCGCCGGCAAGGCAAGTCCGTTCCGGGTGCGGGCCCGGTGAAAAACTGTCCGGCAATCGGTGGAATTCGCCTCTGCTTCGCCAAAAGTGGCTCCCCGCCCCGGTTGGCGGTAAGCGGGGCGTTCGCCGGGTTACGCTGAGCCGTGCTCAGCCAATTCCGGCCACGCACCTTGCGATGGCGGGTCTATCTGCTTGTCGGTGCGCTGCTGGTGCTGGTGCTCGTCACAGCGACGGCGGCGACGCTGACGTGGCTGCACGCCAGCGACATCGGCGCGAACGTGCGGATGGTGTTCCGGCCTGCCCAGCAGTCGGTCGCCGCGCTGAGCAAAAGCTACGTGGACATGGAATCGGGCGAACGCGGTTTTCTGCTCACCCGGAACGAAGAATTCCTCCAGCCGTACGTCGAAGGCGAATCGGATGCCGCCCGGCAGACAGAGACACTTCGCACGCTGCTGGCCGGAGAGCCGGTTTCGCTCGGCCTGCTGGACGAAGTCGACGCGGCGTTCGCCCAGTGGCTGAACGGTTCCGCGGCACCGGAGGTCGCCGAAGCCCGCGCCGGCCCTGCCGATCCGGTGGACCTCTCGGCAGATCTGGCCGACAGCAAACAGCGTTTCGACGTGCTGCGCGCGCGGACGACGGCGCTGCAGTCCCGGATCGGCGATCTGACCGCGGCCGGGCTGGAGTCCTCGACCAGTGCACAGGCCACCGCCCGCACGGTCACGATCTCGTGCGCGGCACTCGCGCTGTTGCTCGGCGCGGCGACGATCTTGATCCTGCGCCGTTCGTTCGCCGCCCCGCTCACCCGGCTGGTCGAACAGGTGCGCCGGGTCGCCGACGGGGAGCTGGAGACGACGGTGGACGCCACCGGGCCTGCCGAACTGGCCGAGCTGGGGCGCGCTGTGGAGACCATGCGGGTGCGCACCCGCGCCGAAATCGACCTCACCGCGGAGAAGACCGAGCAGCTGGTCCGGCTGGAGGAAGCCGACCGGCTCGCCCGTGAACTGGGCGACACGGTGATCAAACGACTGTTCGCGATCGGGCTGAAGACTGTTCGCGATCGGGCTGAACCTGCAGTCCGGGGCGGCCCGGCATCCCAGCGCACGGGTGTTGCTCACCCGCACCATCGACGACCTCGACCAGGCCATCAACCGGCTGCGCGCCGCGCTGTACGGCAGGATCCCGCAGGCCGAGTCGCTCGGCGTCGCGGTGCAGAACCTCGTCGACGACCTGGAGGCCCGGCACGGCGTGGTGCCCGAGCTGCTGCTGGCCGGCGACCTCGACCACGACCTGCCGGACTGGGTGGCCGCCGAGGTGCCCGGGGTGCTGGGCGACGCGCTGCGCGCGGTGATGCCCACCGATTCGGCCGGGCCGATCGAGATCTGCCTGACCAGGGACGACTCGCGGATCCGGCTACGGGTGAGCGCGCCGGCCACCGGAAACGGCCTGGACCGGCAGATCGCCGCCGAACTGCTGGAGCGGGCCCTGTTGCATGCCGGCGGCAGCGAGGCCGGTCACGAAGAGGAGCGGGTCGTCATCCACTGGTGGGTGCCGGTGTAACCGAAAGCGGCAAGCCGGCGCAGCAGCTCGGGCCCGGCCGGGAACTCCGGTGGCGTGATCATCCCGGGCTGCTTGTCGGCCAGCAGCTCGTCGACGAACTGCGCCACCTGGTGCGGCGCGGGCACCGGATCGATGCCGAGATAGGCCACCACGATCAGGTCCTCGCCGCAGTGCGTCTCGATCGCCGCGGCCCAGCCGCGGGTGTCCTCCCAGATCAGCGCGAGATCGCGGTCGGGGAAACCGGGCAGCCGCGCTTCGAGCGCGAGGTAGCCGGTTGCCGGGCGATCCATCGAGCAGCAGGTGGAATCCGGAGGTACGCCGAGCGCTTCGGCCGTGGCGGCGAGGTACGCCCGCAGAGCCGATTCCGCCGCGTCCCATCCGTGTATGTCCACGCCTGCCCCTTGCTTCCCGTCGTCGATTGCCCGGACGGAGTACCCCCGATACGGCGATCCAATCGCGGTTCTTGGAGTATCTTCGTTCTTCGGTAAACCTGAAAATACGAGGTCGCGAGTTCATGAGTACCAAAGTGAGCGCGGAGGAGACCCGCCGGAAGCGGCGGCTGGCCGCCGGCATCAAGGAGTCGCTGCGCGAGCTGAACATCCAGCTGTCGCTGCTGAACCACCAGGTGGGCGGCCATGCCCGGCTCAAGGACGTCGACCTCGACTGCCTGGATCTGATTACCCGGCACGGGCCGCTCGGGCCCAGCGCGCTGGCCCGGCTGGCGGGGCTGCATCCGGCCACGATCACCGGCATCCTCGACCGGTTGGAGCGCGACGGCTGGGTGGCCAGGGACCGCGACCCGGAGGACCGGCGCGCGGTGCTCGTGCGCGCGCTGCCCGATCGGGCCGGTGAGCTGTTTCGGCTCTACGCGGGCATGAACGGCGAAATGGACGACATCTGCGCCGGTTACGACGAGGCCGAACTCGGGCTCTTGGCGGATTTCCTGGGCCGCGTGTCGGACGCGAGCCGCCGCTCCAGCGCGCGGCTCGCGGAAGGCTGAGCGGGCCTCAGTCCAGGACGAGCGGCTCCAGGAGTCGATGGCCATTGCGCAGCGCCTGTTCGACCGGCTCCGGCGGCCCGGGTTTCCGTGCGCGGCCGGGGCCGGGACGGTATTCCACCTCGGCGGGTCCGGGGAGCCTGCGGCACTTGGCGCAGAAGCCGCCGGCCTCCAGCAGGCTGCCGCATTCCGCGTGCAGGTAGTACGAGCGCGGGCCGTCGGGGGAGAGGTTCTCGTTGCCCCACCGGTTCAGCGCGTGCAGCGCGGGCCAGAGGTCCAGACCTTTCTCGGAGACCAGGTACTCGTGCCGCCCCGCGCGGTACTCGTGCCGTTCCAGCACACCTGCCTCGACGAGGGTCTCCAGGCGGGCGGTGAGCACCGCCTTCGGGATGCCGAGGTGCCGCTGGAAGTCGCTGAACCGGCGTAGCCCGAGGAAGCAGTCGCGCAGCAGCAACAACGTCCATCGCTCGCCGATGACCTCCAGGGTGCGGGCGATCGAGCACTCCTGGGTGGCGTAGTCGGACTTGAGGGCCATGCGACCAGGATAACCTTCGGTTCAATGAACGAACCAACTCGTGCTACCGTCGCCACATGGTTCATTCACCAGACCGAGTGGTGTCGGTCGCCGCGTTCGGCACTTTCCTGGCGATGATGAGCTTCACCGCGCCACTGGTCACGGCGCAGCGGACCGCGGCCGACTTCGGCGCCGGGGCGTCCGGGCAGACGTGGCTGCTCAGCTCGATGAGCCTCGGCCTCACCGTCGCGATGCTCACCTGCGGCACACTCGGCGACGACTACGGCCGTCGTCGCGTGTTCGTCGCCGGGACCGGGGTTTTCGTTGTGGCGTCAGCGGTTTCCGCGCTCGCGCCGTCCGTGGCGGTGTTCGTCGTGGCGCGGGTGCTGGTGGGGGCCGGCGCCGCCGCGATGATGGCGTGCGGCCTGTCGATGCTGGGTCACGCGCTCCCGCCGGGCCCCGGTCGCGCCCGCGCGAGCGCGTTGTGGGGCGCGAGTATGGGCGTGGGCCTGGCGATCGGCCCGGTGCTGGCCGCGCTGTGCGCGCGGTATCTGGACTGGCGGATCGTGTACTGGGTATATGCGGCGCTCGGCGTCGTGCTGGTGTTGCTGGCCCGGGCGCTGCTGTCGGAGTCGACCTCGGGACGGCGCAGCCGGATCGACGTGCCCGGGGTGGTCCTGCTGGCGGCGGGCCTGACGTGCGTGCTCGCCGGATTGACCGAGGGGCGCGGCGGGTGGCTTTCGCCGGAGGTGCTGGGGTTACTGGTGGTGGGAGTGCTGGCGCTCGGCGGATTCCTCGTCGCGGAGCGGCGCTCGAAGGCGCCGATGGTCGATCTCTCACTGTTCCGCCGCCCGGCGTTACTGTCCGCGACAGCGGTCGGTTTCGCGTCCGGGGCGGGGATAAACGCGCTCATGTCGTATCTGCCGTCGCTGCTGCAACGTGGTCTTGGCTATTCGACACTCGCCACCGCGGGCCTCCTGCTCGCGTGGTCGGCGCCGAGCGTGCTGACCTCGTTCGCGGCGCGGTACCTGAACCCGGGTTTCCCGCCGAGGGCGCGGATGGCGGTGGGGCTGGTGCTGATCGCGGCCGGGCTGCTGGTCACCGGCGGGTTGTCGGACGGGGAGCTGTGCACCGGGCTGATCGTGGCCGGTGTCGGCACCGGGCTGGTCAACGCGACGATCGGCGGTGAGGCGGTCACGAGCGTGCCGCCGGAGCGGTCGGGGATGGGGAGCGGGATCAACAACACCAGCCGGTACCTCGGTGCCGCCGTCGGAGTGACCGTGGTGTTCGTGCTCGGTGTACACAGTGGACACTCAGGCTGGGCGGCGTCGGTGATCCTCGGCGCCGCGGTCTCCCTGGCGGGCGCGCTGGCGGTCGTGACGCTCCGTCCGGTGCGGGAAGTGGTGTGATGCGGGTGTTTCCGGACCTGGCGCGGGCCAGGCTTTCGTAGCGCGCCGACCTCTCGGACTCGGCCGATCCCACGTGGACGCCCGCCTGGCTCAAGCAGGCCTCGATCCCGCGCCGTCTTCCTGCGCGCCCCGAATCACCTCTCGGCTCGCCCCAGCCGCCTGCCGTCTTGGCCCGGCCGCCTCCTGGATCCCCCAATCGCCTCCCGGCCGGCCGCAACCGCCTCCCACCTCGCCAAATCCGCCTGCCGTCTTGCCCCAATCACCTGCCTCCTTGCCCGAATCGCCGCCTCCCCACTCACCCCAGCCATCCCTCCCAACTCACCCCAGCCACCTCCCCACTCACCCCGATCACCTCCCGACTCACCCCCGGCCCCCTTCCGCCCCACCCTTGCGCCCCTACACCCGCCCACGTATATTCGCAGACGAGTATTCGCGAGCGAGGTGAGCGACGATGGCGAAACGGCGCAAGGTGGGCAACCTGCTGGCACTCGCCGTGCTGTCCACGGTCGTACAGCGGCCGATGCATCCCTACGAAATGGCGTCCATCCTGCGCGAACGCGGCAAGGACCGAGACATGCCGTTCAAATGGGGCTCGCTCTACACGGTCGTCGGCAACCTGGAAAAGCACGGGATGCTCGAAGCCGCCGAGAGCCGCCGCGAGGGTGGCCGCCCCGAGCGCACGGTCTACCGGATCACCGACGCCGGCCGCGCGGAGCTGGTCGACTGGACGCGTGAGCTGGTCGGCTCCCCCGAGCCGGAGCAGCCGCGGTTCCAGGCGGGTCTGTCCGTGGTCGCCATCCTCGCCCCGCCGGACGTGATCGGCCTGTTGCGGCAGCGCCTCGACGCGATCGGCGAACAGCTTGCGGCACAGCGGAAAATCCTCGCCGACGCCGGCGCCCAGATCCCGCGCCTGTTCCTCGTCGAGGACGAATACGAACTGGCCATGCGCGAGGCCGAGGCGAACTGGATCAAGGCCCTGCTCGGCGAACTGACCGAGGGCACCTTCCCAGGCCTGGACCAGTGGCAGGCCTACCACGACACCGGGCGGCTCCCGCCGGAGATGACGGAGATCGCCGAAAGGGGGAGCACGCCCGGGTAAGCGGGCCCCGGCGGAGGTGCGGCAACACCGCCGCCGAGGCCCTGATCACGCTCGAAACCGAACCCGCACGAGACGGCTCCCGGCCACGAGGTGGCACTCCCAAGATAACCGGGCAGCAGTCCGTCGGGCCGGTTCGGGTCAAACCGGATGAGGAGAAACCCATGACGGAAACCAGAACCGCGCTGATCATCGGCGGCGGTATAGCTGGCTCGGTGACGGCGATGGCGTTGCACAGGGCCGGGATCGAAGCCACGGTCTACGAGGCGTACGACTCGGCGGCCGATGGGGTCGGCGGCATGCTCGGGCTGGCGCCCAACGGGGTGCGGGCGCTGAGCGTCCTCGGCGCGGACGAGGCGGTGCGCGGAGTGGGCGACCCGGTCACGTCCATGATCATGCGGAGCTGGACCGGTAAGCGGCTCGCCGAGTTCGGCGGGCAGGGCGGGGCGCCGGTGTTCCACGCCGTGTGGCGCGCCGATCTCTACCGTGCGCTCAACGAGGAAGCCGCGCGGCGGGACCTGCCGACCGTGTACGGAAAGCGCTTACAGAAGGCCGGGGAAACCGCCGACGGAGTCGTCGCCACCTTCACCGACGGCACCACCGCGAGCGCCGACGTGCTCATCGGCGCGGACGGGATCCGTTCCACGGTAAGGAAGATAATCGACCCGAGTGCGCCGGAGCCCCGTTACAGCGGGCTGCTCGGGTTCGGCGGGCTCACCCGGACGAATCTGCCTTCCACCAACCATTCCATGCACATGATCTTCGGCAAACGCGCGTTCTTCGCGTACCAAGTGGACGAAGACGGCCGCACCGGCTGGTTCGCGAACCTGCCCCGGCGCGAGCCGCTCACCCGCGCCGAAGCACGAGCGACAGATGCCGCGGAGTGGCTGCGGATCATGGCGGACGTGTTCGCCAAGGACCGGATTCCGGCGCTGGAAATCCTCCGGAACGTCGACCCGGAGCAGCTGGTGAACGTGGGTGCGCTGGAGGATCTGCCGAAGGTGCCGGTGTGGAGCCGGGGCCGGATGGTGCTGGTGGGCGATTCCGCGCACGCGACTTCGCCCAGTTCCGGGCAGGGCGCTTCGCAGGCGATGGAAAGCGCTGTCCAGCTCGCGCGCTGCCTGCGTGATCTGCCGGTGCCGGAAGCGTTCGCGGCCTACGAGCAGCTGCGCCGGGAGCGGGTGGAACGGGTCATCGCCTCGGCAGAGAAGACGAACAGCGACAAGGCCGCCGGCCCGGTGGCGCGGGTGCTGCGGGACCTGCTGATGCCGGTCGCGATGAAACTGCTGGCGAAACCGGAGAAAATGGCCTGGCAGGTGGATTACACCATCGACTGGGACGCGCCGGTCGAGCGCGTGGCCCCGCTCGCAGCCGCGCACTGACGCGGAACCGCCCGCGGGAAAACGGTGCTTTCCCGCGGGCCGTTCCGCGTTTCACGGCTTGCGGGCGACGATCCCGCCGATGCAGTGGGCGGCGCCGCTCAGCGGCGAAAGCCGCGGGCCGTCCGGCCACCACTCGTCGCACGGCACCAGATCGGGCCCGGTCGTCGCGTTCGGCTTGATGATTTCCAGGCCGGGCAGCATGGCCACGATCTCGTCACGGGTGCGGAACCGGCCCGCGCCCATCGGACCCTGCACGAGAATGGCCTCGATCTTCTTCGCGATCTCGGTCAGTTCCGGGGTTTCGGGGTCGAGGAAATGCGAGAACACCACGTACGAACCCGAAGCGAGCGCGTCGATGTACTGCTGCATCACCGCCGGGCCGCCGTCGCCCTCCAGGTGGTGCAGGGTGCCGACGTGCAGCAGCACCGCCGGCTCCGACAGGTCGAGGTGCGCGCTGACGACCGGGTTCTTCAGCACCGTGGCCGGGTCGAAGATGTCGGCCTCGGTGATGTGGACGTTCTCGTTCTCCTCCAGCAGCGCGCGGCCGTGCGCCAGCACCACCGGGTCGTTGTCCACATAGACCACGCGGGCGTCCGGGTTGGTCCGCTGCACGATCTGGTGGGTGTTCTCCGCCGTCGGCAGCCCGGAACCGCAGTCGAGATACTGCTCGATCCTGGTCTGGGCGGACAGGAACCGGCAGGCGCGGTTGAGGAAGCCGCGGTTGCCGCGGGCGATGTCGACCGCCTCGGGCACCGCCTCGTTGATCTTGCGCATCACGACGCGGTCGACCTCGTAATGGTCCTTGCCACCGAGGAACCCGTCATAGATCCGCGCGATACTCGGTCTGGTCGGGTCCACTCCGACCGGAACCTGGCTCGGTGAATGGGTGGGCGGTGCACCGGACATTTGCGGCCTCGCAGAACGTGATGGGCGGCTGACCGACCCAGGGTAATGCTCCCCCTCCACCGCGTAAACGCGACAGTGCCTCAGTTCGGCAACGGCCGCTGTGGGTCGTGCCGGGCAGTAACATCGCCGACGTGTATTTCCGTGCGCACGATGGTGTTGAGCTGGCTTTTCGCGAGATCGGGGAGGGTCGGCCGGTTGTCCTCCTGCACGGTTACATTTCCACCGCACGAGTGAACTGGCTGACGCCCGGTCATGCGGCGAAACTCGCCGCCGGTGGTTTTCGCGTCATTCTGCCCGATCTGCGTGGGCACGGGGACAGCGCGAAACCGCACGACCCGGACGCGTATCCGCCCGATGTCCTCGCGGATGACGGGTTCGCGTTGCTCGAGCATCTCGAACTCACCGATTACGACCTGGCAGGCTATTCGCTCGGTGGCCGCACGGTAGTGCGCATGCTTGCCCGCGGCGCGCGCCCGGGCCGCGCGATCGTCGCCGGCATGGGGCTGAGCGGGATCACCGAGGTCGATCCGGCCGAGCGGTTCCGGCGTGTGCTGGCGAATCCCGGGATTTCCCGCCGTGGTTCGGCGGACTGGCGGGTCGACCGGTTTCTCCGTTCCGTCGGCGGGGATCCGGTGGCACTACTGCGCATTTTGGACACCGGAGTCGGCACCGCGGCCGATGACCTGGCGCGGATCGAAGCGCCGGTCCTGGTGGTGACGGGGGACGAGGATGCTTACCACGCCTCGGCTCCGGCACTCGCCGCGTCATTCGCGCACGGCGAAGCCGTAACCGTGGCGGGTGATCACATGAGCGCGGTGGCCAACCCGGAACTCGGCGCGGTGATGGCGGAGTTCTTGTCCCGCGTTACCTTTCGTAGTTTCTGATCAAGGAGCTGTGGTCGCCAGGTTCGGCATGACTGACGCCCCCAGTGGAAGGCATGATCCGGGAGGGTGGTGTCACCGAGCCTGGCGGCTCGATGCTCGACCGGCGACCACCCGCGACAAACGAATGGCATAGCACCTGACCGGCGTTTACGGGCTGTCTCCCGGCCTCGACATCGGTAAGGATGCCCATCACGCCGTCGGCCTGGATCCTGCGGGAAAGCGGTTGCACGACGGTCCGCTGCCCACCAGCGAACCCAGGTTGCGGGCATTGTCCGACAAGCTCGCGGTGCAGGGACCGCTGCTGGTCATGGTCGGTCAACCAGCCACAATCGGCGCGCTGCCGTCGCCCGCGCCGCCGGTCACCAGGTGGCTTATCTGCCCGGCCTGGCAATGCGCCGTATCGCCGACCTCTCCCCGGCAAGGCCAAGACCGACGCCCGGGACGCGTTCATCATCGCTGACGCGGCCCCTCGTTGCCGCACACGCTGCGCCCGGTCGACGTCGGTGACGAGACGCCGGCCGAGTTGGACGTACCGGTCGGATTCGACGACGATCTGGCCGGTGAGGCCACCCGGCTGGGCAACCGGATCCGCGGGCTGGTCGCTGGCGTTCACCCTGCCCTGGAACGCGCCATCGGACCCGCATCGCGCATCCGGCGGTGCTGGAGATCCTCTCCCGCTGCGGCGGCCCCACCGGCATCCGCAAAGCTGGACGCCGCAAGCTCACCACCATCGTTCCGGGCACCACGGCGGCGGACACCGTGCTGCCCCGCCTGGCCGACAGCCTGAAAACCGTTCCCCTGCAACGCAAACAGGTCGCTGCCGGAGTCGAGGAGATACTCGATGCGCACCCGCTTGCCGGGGTCCTGACCTCAATGCCCGGCATCGGAGTCAGGGCCACTGCCCGCATCTGCCTGGCCCGTCGCCGCTGCGACGTCCTGTTCGCGATGCTGCGCAAACAGACGCACTACCGGCACCCCGAACCCGCAACAGCACCCGCAGCGGCTTGACAACCACATAGGACCCCGCCGCTGTGTCGGGCAATCCCCGCCGCCCTGGTAGGCAAGCCCGCCGACCAAGCAGCCACCACTCCACTGGTGCCTGACCGCGCGCCACCTCGGTCGCCAACCCGCCACCGCAAAGCGTCAACAGGCCGACCAAGGCGTTAAACACCCTGCGGCGCAAGGCAACCACACCGCCCACCGCGGGCGTGGGGGACTCACGCCCGCGGCGGCAGGAGGACTACGCCGTCGTCGTCGGCGTAAAGGAAATCGCCGGGGTGGAACATGACGCCGCCGAAACCGACGGCGGCGTCCACGGTGCCGACGCCGCTTTTGGTGCTCTTGCGCGGGTTCGTGCCCAACGCCTTGATCCCGATCGCAAGCCCCGCCAGTACCGCGCTGTCCCGCACCGCCCCGTTGATCACCAGGCCGGCCCACCCGTTCTCCACCGCCGCGCCGGCGATCAGGTCGCCGGTCAGCGCGGTGTGCAGGGACCCACCGCCGTCGACAACGAGCACGGCCCCCTCGCCCGGGGTATTGAGCAACTCCCGAACCAGACCGTTGTCCTCATAACAGGACACGGTGCGAACCGGACCGGAGAAGGAACGATGCAGGCCGAACTGACGGAACTGGGTGTCGCACACCCGGAGCTTGTCCCCGTGCTCGTCCACCAGATCCGCTGTGCTGAAAGAACTCGTCACCGGGCCATCATGCCTCACACCCGCGCTCCGCCAAGGTGTCCGTCCACACAGGAGCTCTACGCCGGCAACCCGAAAAGCTCCCGGTACAGGGCGATCCTCAGGTCGGCGCCCTTCAACTGTGACGTCTGCTCCGGGCCGAAAATCCCGTGCTCGGCGCTGTAAGACGCGCCACCGGAGGGCCCCAGCGGCAGTGAGATTCCCGGGGGTCCCGGCCGGTAGGTGCGCAACTCGGTCCCGCCCGCGATGAGGGTCGCGATGTTGTCCGCCACCACCACGGCGTGCTCGCCGGCGGCCTTCGCCATCTTCGGCTCGGCGATCGCGGTCAGGTCCCCGAGCGCGAACACGCGTTCCTGGCCCGGCAGCCGTAGCTCGTCGGTGACCTCCACCTGGCCGTTCGGCCGGCGCGCGGACGCCAAGGGGCCGGCAAGGTAATCGCTGACGGGGGAGACGCCGTAGCAGCGGAACCAGATGTCCGCGGTCACTTCACGGCCCTGTGTGGTTCGCACTGTGAAGGACTTCGCCTCGCCTGGCTCCGAGGGCGGGTGCTCGGCGAGCCCGGCGCCGGTCAGCGCTTCCACGCCTAGCGCGGCCAACTGATCGCGCAACTCCGTACGGAACTCGTCGGGGTAAGCGCCGGCCAGGATGTCCTCCGCCGGGTCGACAACCGTCACCGCCTTCTCCGGCCACGCTGCCTTGATCTCACCGGCAAGCTCCAGCCCGGCCGGCCCGGCGCCGAGCAACAGGACGCTTTCGGCCCGCGTCAACGCGTCGTGCGTGGCCCGGATCTTGGCCTTCGCGGCCGCGCTGTCGAACACATCGATCTTCGCCGGAAAGGGGTAGCTGGAACCAGACGCGAGCACCAGGTAATCCGTGCCGAGCACCTCGCCCGAGGCCAGGGTCACCGAATCGGCGTCAGCCGCGAGGGCCCTGTCGCGCACCACTCGGCCGGCAGTCAGCAAGCCGTCGTAAGGGAGGAAGATCCGGTCCGTCCACTGTGGATCGACCAATGCGCGTAGCGCCGCGACCGTGTGCACGAACGTGTCCCGTGGCTCGACGAGCACCACGTCGGCCACCTTGTCGAGCTGTTTTGCCGCCGCCACCCCGCCGTAACCGCCGCCGACGACCGTCACCGTGGCCATGACACCATCCTAGTTCGTAGTGGGCACTGTTCGTACTGCGAACCAAACTAGTTCGTAGTACGAAGGGTCGTCAAGTACACTCGGGCCATGACCACGGGCACCGACCTCGGCTTCGCCGCCGCGCTCGTCCGCATGACGCACTTCGTGCAGCGGGTGTTCGGCGAGGTCAGCCGCGAGCACGCACTCACCCCGCAGCAGGCGCAGCTGCTGTGTCAACTCGTCGCGGGCCCGGTCGGCATGAAGGACCTGGGGCATCGGCTGAACCTGGAGAAGTCCAGCCTCACCGGGCTGGTCGATCGGGTGGAGAAGCGCGGTCTCGTCGAGCGCGTCGACGACCCGGGCGACCGGCGTGCCTGTCGTATTCAGCTCACCGGTGAAGGCGCGAGCCTGGGTGTGAAGGTCCACGACCTCATCACGGCGCGGCTCGAAGAACTGGCAGGTGACGTCACCGCCGGCGACCGGAAACGGCTCGCGGCAACGATTTCCCGGCTACTCGCGGTGCAGGGCTGAGCCCGGCTCGTCGCGACAAGCGTGCCGTCCGTAGCCGTCGAATGTGAGGGTGCGACTCGGGGCGAGCGTCACGTGCCGGCGGGGGCGGATACGCCGGGGAACAACAGCATTCCCACCAAACCCGGCCACCACGGCGGCGTAGCGCGGGCCGCGCAACGCGAGCACCGTCGTCACGGCGACCACATCGGCGGCCGGAACCAGGACAGGGAGGGGACGCGGACGACAGCGAGGAATGCTTCCGCCCCCGAGCGTTCGAAATCGGAAAGCTCCGGGCCACTTGTGCCCGGTGCAACCTCGCCGGTGACCGTCGCCCGTCCCGTCCGGAAATCAACTACCGCGTAACGTGATCAACGGGAGAACAGCCGCGCCACCAGGCCGGTGACCACCAGCCAGAACACGGCTGCCAGTCCGTAGTTCACCAGCACGGACAGCTGGAAGTTGGCGATCGGGAACAAACCCGGGAAGAACAGCGCCAGCGGCTCCGCGATGGAGCGGATGAAACCGACGAAGGCGTTGCCCGCGTTGGCGCCCAGCAGAATCATCAGAATGTAGATGACTTCGACGAGTGCGAACACCGCCCCGATGCCGGTGATCACCCTGGCGGCGGTCGCATGGCCACGGTAGATTCGTGTTCTGGTCATGGCCGGAGAATTCCTCTTTCCGGAGTTCGAAAACCCCGCGCCGGGCAATTACTCCATTCGCCCGTTTTCGTTACGTCGTTCGCCGGGGCGGCCGGGGCGACACGGGTCCAAAGACTCTCGACCGGCGCCGCGAGTCGCCGGAAACTCTGGGTATTGTTCAACCACCTGGCAGCGAGCACCAAGGCGGTACCAGGACATGAACGAGAACAGGGCGGCCGGGGTCTGGGCAGCCATCGCGGCGGCCGCCCGCGACGAAGCCGCCCCGGTCGCGCTCCGGCACGTGTGCCTGGCCTGCGCGGACGCGGTGTCGGCCGATGACGCCGCGCTTTTGCTCGCCAGTACGCTGCACACCTGGGAAGTGGCGTATGCCATGAACCCACTCGGCGAGGAGCTGGTGGAGCTGCAAACCACATACGGCGAAGGGCCCGCGCTCGACGCGGCGGCCGGGTTCGACCCGGTGCTGGTGCCGGAACTGGGCTCGGCCGCGAGCAACAGCCGCTGGCCGGCCTACGGGCCCGACGCCGTACGTGCCGGTGCCGCCGCGCAGTTCTCGTTCCCGTTGCGGGTCGGCGCAGTCCGGCTCGGCGCGCTCGAGCTTTACCGCAGGCGCCCGGGTTCGCTCACGTCCGCGGAGCTGGCCGACGCGACGATCTACGCGGACGCCGCGCTGGCGATCGTGCTGAACACGCGGGCGGGCAGCGTCGACGGGCAGCGTGCCACGGAGGCGGATTTCCTGTCGCGCGGCGCGGAACTGCATCAGGCCGCCGGCATGGTTTCCGTTCAGCTGGGGGTTCCGGTCGGGGAAGCGATGGTCAGGCTGCGGGCGCACGCGTACCGGCACGGTGAGCGCCTGCGGGACGTGGCGCACGCCGTGGTGGCGCGCCGGCTCCGGTTCGAGCGCTCGCAGGCCGGCGGGGACGGCCGGGCGGAAGGGGAAAGGACATGAGCGTGCCCGACGAGCGAGTTGTCCGTACGTTCGTGGAGCTGGCCGACACGCTGGTCGCCGACTTCGATCTGATCGACTTCCTGCACGTGGTCTCGCACCGGTTCGTGGAGCTGCTCGGCGTCGACGCCGCCGGGTTGCTGCTGGCCGACACCAACGGCCTGCTCAGCGTCGTGGCCGCGTCCGATGACCAGGCGACGCTCGAACAGCAGCAGTTGCAGGATCAGGAAGGCGCGGCGATCGACTGTTACCGCACCGGGAGTGCGGTGCTCTGCGACGATCCCGCCGAACTCGCCCGGCGCTGGCCCGGTTTCGCCGAAGCGACCGAAGCGGCCGGGTTCACCGCGGTCGCGGCGGTGCCGATGCGGCTGCGGGACGACGTGATCGGCGCGGTCAACCTGTTCGGCACCAACGCGATCGAGCTGACCGGGGAACGGCTCGGGGTGGGCCAGGCGCTGGCCGACATCGCCACCATCGGCATCCTGCACGAGCGCACGTTCCGGCGGCACGAGGTGCTCGTCGGACAACTGCAGACGGCGTTGAACAGCCGGATCATCACCGAACAGGCCAAGGGCGTACTGGCCGAACGGCTCGGTGTCGACATGACGGAGGCGTTCGCCGTGCTGCGGTCCTACGCGCGCAGCAACAACCGCCGCCTCATCGAGGTCGCGACCACGGTGGTGGAAGGCGGCCCCGAAGCCGATTCGGTGGCGGCCAGGTACCGGCGGCCCGGTCAGTGATCCCCGGTGAACTCGCGGATCAGGGCCACGCTCCGGTCCAATGACGTGAGCGCGGCCCTGATCCGCCCCTCCACCCTCGGGTCTTCGGCGAGTTCGGCCGCCCCGGCCAGCGTCACCCCGGCCGTGGTGACCAGCTCCAGCAGGCTGTCGGCGAACTCGCTCACCGCCGGCCACTCGTCCAGCACCATCGCGACCTGCGCCGCGTAGCTGTGCACCAGCACGCTGCTCATCCTGTCGAACGGCGGCCGGGTTTCGCCGCGTGCCAGCAAGATCACCGCGTGCACCCGGCCCGGCAGCAGGCCGACCGGCACCACCAGGGCGGCCCCGCCCGCGACCACCGCGGGCAGCGCCGTGCGGCGCGCGGTGGCCGCCGCTCCCTCGCCCGTGCGCCAGCTCGGGCCCGCGGTGTTCCCTTGTGACAGGAGCGTGCCTTCGGGCGTCTGAACCGCGACCGCGTCCGCGCCGACGAGCGCGCGCACTTCGCGCGCGGCAGCAATGAGTGTCTGCTTTGGATCCTCGCGCGGCGCGACCCGCAGGCAGGCGTTCAGCCACCGCTCGGCGGTGGGAAGTTCGTTCGGTGGTGCGTTCTCGTGCATCAATCAGTCCCGGAAGCAGTGCGTGGTCAAGCCACCGGGGTCTGGGGCGACAGAGCAAGAACGATAGACCTCGCCCGCTGTAACGGGAAGAGCGGTCACCCGCGCGTTCCGCTACGCCCCGAGGTCGGCAACCAGCGCGCGCCACTGGGTTTCGTTGAAGAAGCCCGCGCCGAGGTCGGGAAGTTCGACCTGATCGGCTGCCGGTACTTCCGGCACGTCGGTGCCCACCTGCAAGGTCACGCGGGCGAGCGTTTCCAGCGCGAGCGTGCGCACCACCGCTTCGGCCACGGTTTCGCCGGTCACTGTCACGCCGTGGCCGCGCAGCAGACACACCGGTTTCCCGGCCATCGCTTCGAGCATCTCCTGCGCGAGTTCGCGCCGGCGGATCAGCACCGAACGCGGATACACCGGAATCCCGGCGGCCGCGAGCCGCATCCCCGGGATGTCGAACGCGCCGTAGACCGGCCGCAGCGGCAGCCCCTTCAGCCCGCAGACCAGCAACGCCGGCGGATGCGCGTGCACCACCGCGCCGACTTCCGGCCTGGCCCGCAGTACCTCGGTGTGGATCGGCAGTTCGTTCGGCACGGTCCATTCGCCGAGGTCACCGCGACCGTCGAGATCGACCAACCGGATGTCCTCGGGCGTGGTGTGCCGCAAGCCTTTCTCGCGCGGGCCTCGGGTACGCACCAGCAGGCCACCGTCGACGCGGGCACTCACGTGGCCGAGGATCCCGCTGACCACGCCGTGCGCGGCCAGCACCCGGCAGGCGTCGGAGACCGTCTGTCGCAGACTGTCCATTCGGGACCTCACAACCGGAATTCGTCGGACGCCGACGCGAGCACGATCTCCTCCGCCGTGCGCACTCGCGAGGCCAGACCCTGCTCGTGCGAATAGCGGGCGAACGTCTCCAGCACGTGCCTGTTCCGCTCCAGGCCGTAATCCCAATAGCCCGGACCGAGGGCGTCGAGCGTCTCCGCGAGATGGTGCTGCAACCACGGCAACATCACCTTCAACGCGTTGCGGTGGGTCAGATCCTCGTAGGCCAGCCGCAGCGATCCGGTGAACGCCTTGGTCAGCGAGCGGGCCAGCCACGGGTGGCGTTCGTGCAGTTCGCGGCGGAGCACGACGGTGTGCATGATCGGGAAGATCCTCGTCCGCCGGTAGTAGTCCTTCTCCACGGCGGTGAAATCCTGGAACAGGTGCTGCACCTGCGGCGAGCGCCCGAAACACGACGGCTGGGAGGCGCTGTAGATCGCGTCCAGCTCACCGGCGGCCACCATCTCCGACAGAGTCTTGCCGGGCTCGATCGGGGTGACGCTGATCGAGTCCGGGAGGTTCAGCGCGATCTTCTCGGCCCGGCCGCTTTCCTCGATCCCGCCGGTGAAATAGCGCACCGAGTCCACCGGCACCCCGTGCTCGTCGGCGAGGATCCCGCGCTGCCACACGCCGGCCGTCATCTGGTACTCGGGCGTGCCGACGCGTTTGCCGACCAGATCGGCGGGTTCCCTGATCCCGCTTTCGGTGTTGACGTAAATGGACTGGTGCCGGAAGAACCGTGAGGGGAACACCGGCAGCGCGACGAACGGTGGTTCTTCGGAGTCCAGGGTGAGCAGGTAGGACGACAGGCTCATCTCGCTGACGTCGAACTCGCGGTGCCGCAGCTGCCGGTAGAACGTCTCCTCGACCGGCAGCGAAAGGAAGTTCAGGTCGGCGCCCTCCGGCCGGACCCGCCCATCCTGCAACGCTCGCGTCCGGTCGTAATCCCAGCAGGCGAAGGACAGTTGGAGACGGTTCACGCGGTGGCTCCTTCCAGGTGCGTGACAGCGGAACGGCGGCGCGCGAGCGGGATGCAGGCGGCCAGCGCGGCGAGGGAACACAGCCCGCAGACGGCGAAGCCGACGAGGTACGAGCTGAGCGCGGGCTGGCCGGCCGGGGTGGTGAGGCTCGCGAAGAACACCCCGGCCACGGCGCTGCCGACCGAGTTGCCGACCGCGTACATCACGACCGAAAGCCCGAGTGCGATCCCGGATTCGGCCGCGGGCACGGCGCGCAGCACCAGCAACTGGGTCGCGGCCAGTGCGACGGCGAGTCCCATCGAGTCGAACCCGAGCGCGATCAGCTCGACGACCGGGATGGCGTGCCCGAGCGCGAAAGCAAGGAAGCCGAGGGTGATCGACGTGAACCCGATCGCCGAAGTCAGCACCAGACCGCGTGGCCGCGCGGTGCGCAGCACGACGATGCCGAGCACGCTGCCGACCGCCTGCGGCAGCGCGAACCAGCCCGCCGTCAGGCTCGACCAGCCATAGCCGAATCCGGACGCCACCGGGGTTTGCGCCAGTCTCGTGACCGCCGACAGCGAGCCGTAGATCCCGAACGCGATGAGGAACGTCATCAGATACGGGAGCCCGACTTCGGGCCGCAGCAGGTAGGACACGTCGATGAGCGGGGTGTCCGCGGTGCGTTCGCGCCACCACCACAGGGCGCCGAGCGCGAGCCCGCCGATCAGCAATCCCAGTACAGGAGCCGAACTCCAGCCCCAAGAAGGTCCCTGGCTCAGGCCGAGCAGCAGCGTTACGAGGGACAGCGTCAACAACACGGCGCCCGGCACGTCGAGGCCGCCGCCGGCGCGGGCGGGCGAGTCGCGCACGAACACGGTCGTCGCGACGAGCCCGATCAGCGCGGCGATCGCGCAGGCCACGAAGAACAGATGCCAGTTCGCGGGATGGATGCCGATGACCGCGCCGAGCAGCAGACCACCGGCGATACCGAGCCCGGTGCCGACGTGGATCGCGCTGATCGCGGTGTGCGCGCGGGCGGGCGGCAGTGTGTCGCTCGCGATCGCCTCCGGCAGCGCGAGCATCGGCAGCTGCGCGCCGATCAGCACGCGGCCGACGAGCACGAGCGGGAGCGTGTTCGCGAAACTGGTGATCACGCAGCCGGCCAGTACCAGCGCCATCGCCAGCAGGATCACGGGTTTCTTGCCGATCAGATCGGCCAGCCGGGTGAGCACGGCGAGGAAGACCGCGCCGGAAAGCAGGCCGGACGTGAGGATCCAGGACGTGCCGGCCGCGGTGGCGTGCAGCTGGCGGCCGATCGCCGGCAACAGCGGCAGCAGGCCGACCTGCACCATCTGCAGCGCGAAACCCAGGTAGGTCAACACGATCACGGCCGCGCGGCCGTTGGCGGGGGTGTTCATGGGGGACTCCGATCGTCGCTGACCGAGCGAGGACGTACGCTAGCGGCGTTCGGAAAAGTATGTCAACGTTTACGTATGTAGTTACATATTGGAGAACGGATGTCCCTGCGGCACGCGTTGCTGGCCCTGCTCGACGCGGGCCCGATGACGGGTTACGAGCTGGCCAAGCAATTCGACCAGTCGGCCGAGCGCGTCTGGCACGCCCCGCACCCGCAGATCTACACCGAGCTGCGGCGGCTGGAGGCCGAGGAGTTCGTCGTCGCCGACGAGCGGCCGCGCGGCACCAAGGCGGTCAAGCGCGCGTACCGGATCACCGGGGCCGGTGGCGCGGAGCTGCGGCGCTGGGTCTCCGAAGTCGAGACGCCCCAACGGGTTCGCGACGTCGCGTACCTGAAGGCGACGTATTTCGAATACATCGCGCCGGAAACCGTGCGCCGCCAGTTCGAGCTGCACAAGGCCCACCATCAGGAACAGCTGCAGCGCTGGGAACGGCATGTGGCGCAACTGCGCGCGCACGAGACGGAGTTGCTGCAGCGCAGGCTCGCGTCCGCGCCGGAAAGCAGACACGAGGCGATCGTGGCCTACAAGGTGCACGTGTACGAGGGCATGGCCGCGCGGGCGCGGACCGAGATCGAATGGGCCGAGCGCGGGCTGGGGCTCGTCGCCGATCTGGAGGGGTGACCGGCGTCACTCCAGCTCGCTGTCACGAAAAGGCTGTCCCCGTAGTCCTGGGTTCGAGATCCTGACGAAGGGACTGAACATGACGACGCAGATCGTGGTCGCGGGCGCGGGCTACACCGGACTCGGCGCGGCGAAACTCGCCGCCCGCTGGACCGATGCACACGTGACGCTGATCAACGCACACGACCGGTTCGTCGAGCGGGTTCGCCTGCACCAGCTGGCCAGCGGCCAGACACTGCGCGACCTGCCGCTGGCCGGGCTGCTCGAGGGCACCGGGGTGGACCTGGTCGTCGACCGGATCACGGGCATCGACGCGGACGCGCGGACCGTGCACACGGCGGGTGGCCGGGAAGTGCGCTACGACAAGCTGATCTACGCGCTCGGCAGCCAGACGGACACGTCTCGCGTGCCTGGCGTCGCGGAGTACGCGCACACGGTCGCGGGCCTGGACGAAGCGCGCCGGCTGCGCGAACACCTCACGGGCAGCAGGGTCGTCGCGGTGACCGGTGGCGGGCTGACCGGGATCGAGGCGGCGGCCGAACTGGCGGAGGCGTACCCGGAGCTGAAGGTGCGGCTGGTGACCAGCGGGGCGTTGGGCGGCGCGCTTTCCGAGAAGGCGCAGCGTTATCTGCGCCGTACGTTCGACCGGCTCGGCGTCGACGTGCGCGACAACGTGCGCGTCGCCGAAGTGCGTGCGGACGGCCTGGCGTTGGAAGACGGCGCGCACATCGCTGCCGACACAGTCGTGTGGACGGCCGGATTCACGGTGTCGCCGCTGGCGCGCGAAGCGGGCTTCGAGGTGGACAAGGACGGGCGGATGGTCGTCGACGAGACGCTGAGGTCGTTGTCGCATCCGGACGTCGTGGCTGTCGGAGACGCTGCGGCGATGCGTACGCCGGACGGCCGCGAGCTGCGGATGGCGTGCGCCACCGGCCTGCCGACGATGCAGCGCGCGGTCCGCGGCGTGGCCGCGCGGCTGGCGGGCAAGGAGGCGAAACCGTTGCGGTTCAAGTATTTCAACCAGTGCATCAGCCTGGGCCGGAAGGATGGGCTGATCCAGTTCGTGCACGGCGACGACACCCCGCGCGAGGCCATCCTCACCGGCCGCGCCGCCGCCCGCTACAAGGAGACCATCGTCCGCAGCACCGTCCTCTTCGAACGCCACCCCACCATCCCCGCCGGCTGACACTTATTCGAACTCGGCGGCGCGCCGCCGGGCCCTCTCGGCGGCGCGTTGGGCGGCGGTCAGCTCTTTCCGCGCGTTCGTGACTTCGGTGTGCTTCTCGCGCTTCGCCTCGACGGCCTCGTCGAGGCGGGCGCGGAGATCCGCGACCGCGGCATCGGCTTCGTCTGCTTCGCGTTCGGCGTCGCGCAAGGCTTGCTCGGCGGACTCCTCGGCTTCGTCGGCTTCTTCCGCTTCGCGCTGAGCTTTCTCCCGCTCGGCGCGAAGGCGCTCCTCTTCACGTCGTTGCCGCTCGCGTTCGGCCTTGCTCGGCGCCGGCTTCTTCGCACTCTCCGGCGCTTGCTTCGGGCGCGGCTTGGCGCTTTTCCGCTCGGGCATGACCGCCGCGGTGAGCCACTGTTCCGGAGACCCGGGCGTCAGCGCCGCGCTCAACCTGGCCGCGCGGACCGCCTCCAGCGCCTGCGGATCCGAGACCGCGGCTTCGAAGGTGTCGGCGATCTGCCGTTCCGCCGCGTCGCTGAAGGCGTACCCCGCTTTGCGCGCGAGCCATTGCGCCCGCTTCCCCAGCCGGTCGATGACTTCGTGCCGCTGCCGGGACAACGAGCGCAGGTCCGCCCCGGACAGGTTCTGATGCGCCCGGCGTAGCGCTTCGCCCAGCTCGGCGAGCTGTTCGATCTCCTCTGGGCACACGCGGCTGACCTGGTTCACCAGCCAGGCCGCGACGGTGGGCTTGCGCAGCCCGGCGATCCGGTCCGCCAGCGCGCGGTCCGGCCGGGCCTGCTTGGCCCGCTCGTCACGAAGTGCCGTGAACTCCTCGCGCTTGGCGCCGAAGAGCTCGTCGGACACCGCCTCGAACTCCATCGCACTCAGTGAAGCACGATCTTCGCGGCCGGACCGGTCAGCGGTTGACGCCGGTGAGCGCGAAGAACTCCTGGCGAGACCGGGCGTCGTCGCGCAGGGTGCCGAGCAGCGTGGACGTCACCGTTGTGGAGCCGACGGCCTGCACCCCGCGCAGCGTCATGCAGGTGTGCTCGGCCTCGATGACCACGCCGACCCCCTTGGGCTGCAGCTGCTCGGCCAGCCAGTCGGCGATCTGCTTGGTCAGCCGCTCCTGCACCTGCGGCCGCCGGGCGAAATGCTCGGTGATCCTGGCCAGCTTCGACAGCCCGAGGATCCGCTCGCCGGGCAGGTAGCCGACGTGCGCGATGCCGGTGAAGGGCAGCAGATGGTGCTCGCACACCGACCGGAGCGGGATGGACCGGGCCAGCACCAGCTCGTCGTAACCCTCGTCGTTGGGGAACGTCGTCAGGTCGAACGGCCGCGGGGTGAACAGGTCCGCGTACGCCTTCGCCATCCGGCGCGGGGTGTCGCGCATGCTCTCGCCGTCGGTCTGCACTCCCAGCGCGTGCAAGAACTGGCCGGCAGCCTGCTCCGCGGCGTCGAGGTCGACGTCTTCCGGGGTGTGCACCACGTGCAGCGCCGTGTTGGAGTACACCGCTGGCTCCTCGCTCTTCAACCGCTATTTCACCAAAAACTATAGGCGTTATTCTTGCGAAGGTGGATGCGAGCCTGAGCACCTCGATCACCGCCGTGGCCGCGCTGGAGGACGAGCTGCGCGGCGCCATGTATTTCTACATCCGGCGGGCGCGCCGTCCCATCACCCGGGACGAGGCGGCCGCCAGCGTGGGTATCTCCCGCAAGCTGGCCGCCTTCCATCTGGACAAACTGGTCGATGTCGGGCTGCTGCGCGCGGATTACCAGCCACTGCCGGGTACCCGTCGCGTCGGGCGCACGCCGAAGGTCTACCGGCCGACCGAACTGGAGATCCGGGTCGCGATCCCGCGGCGGTCGCGCGACGTGCTGACCGAGATCCTGCTGGAGACCGTGCTCACCGGCGCGAAGGGCGAGCAGGCGCGCGATGCGGCGGTCCGGGTCGCGCGGGAACTGGGTGAAAGGGCGTGTTTGCCCGATGACGAAACCGCACCGGCTCGGGCTGAGCGGTTTCTCGAGGAGCACGGCTACGAGCCCGAGCGCGAACCTGGCCGGATCCGGTTGCGCAACTGCCCCTTCCACCCGCTCACCACGCGTTCGCCGGAGCTGGTCTGCCGGCTGAACCACGCGTTCCTCAGCGGTTGCGTCGAAGGCACCGGGATGCGGGCGGTGCTGAGCCCGCAGGCAGGCGAATGCTGTGTCGAACTCCGGCCGGTTCAGACCACTGAGCGGGATGGTCGGCGGAAATCCACCCGTTCGAGTGAGGGGCCGATCTCGGCCCGGCGGGCGGCCGGGAAACCGGAGCCACGATTGTCCTGAAGGACAATGAATACTGGCTCAGTGAATTGGTGTGTGAGAAATTGGCAGACTGCTAACGTCGCGGAATGACTGAGCAGACGGTGCGGGTGGAACGGCAAGGCCCGGTGTACACGGTGATCATTTCCCGGCCTGCGGTCCGCAACGCGGTGGACGGCCCGACGGGGGAGGCCCTGTTCCGCGCGTTCGAAGAATTCGACGCGGACCCGGACGCCGCCGTCGCCGTGCTCTGGGGCGAGGGCGGCGTCTTCTGCGCGGGTGCCGACCTCAAGGCGTTCGGCACCGAACGCGCCAACCGGCTGGCGCCGGACGGCCGCGGTCCGATGGGCCCGACCAGGATGCGCCTCACCAAGCCGGTGATCGCCGCCGTCGCAGGTCATGCGGTCGCGGGCGGGCTGGAACTGGCTTTGTGGTGCGATCTCCGGGTGCTGGCCGAGGACGCGGTCTTCGGCGTTTTCTGCCGCCGCTGGGGTGTTCCGCTCATCGACGGCGGGACCGTCCGGCTGCCCCGGCTGATCGGCGAGAGCCAGGCGATGGACCTCATCCTCACCGGCCGCCCGGTCGGCTCCGCGGAGGCGCTCCGGATGGGGCTGGCGAACCGGGTGGTCCCGGCGGGCACGGAACGCGCGGCGGCGGAAGATCTCGCCGCGGAAATAGCGCGATTTCCGCAAACGTGTCTTCGCAATGACCGGCTTTCCGTGCTCGGCCAATCCGGCCTTTCCGAAGAAGAGGCGTTTTCGGCGGAATGGAAATTCGGAATGGCTTCACTCGCGGCCGATGCGGCTTCGGGGGCGCGGCGGTTCGCCGACGGCGCCGGTCGCGGCGGCTCCTTCGACTGAACCGGCGACCATTCGCATTCCCCCTTTCACGGCGAGTAGAGCAACCCGTCGCGGGTCACGGTCCGTCACTCCGAAGGGGCCAGGTTTTCGGCTTCGTTGAGCCATTTGTGCCAGCCGGGGCGCGGTCGTGGTCACCGGCCGCGTTCGTGTCAGCATGGAGTTTCCGTGCGAGCGCGGCAAAAACCACGTTGTGACCAGCGGCTCACAGCGGTCTTGGTCTCCTTCACGAGCCAATTCGGGTGCCGACGGGCAAAGTGGGTATGCAACGTTCGTGATCGTCACGTGAACTGAAAGGGGGACTCCGGCCGTGAACGGACCATTCGGGCGCGCAGCCCGATTCTGGCGCCGTATCCACCTAGGTCGTAACCCACTGGCCAGACGCTCGGACCGGGTCGAGGCGGCGATGCTCCTGGTCGTCGTGCTGGGTCTGCTGATCGCACTCCCGCTCGCCGGGATCGTGGGGGCCCACACCTATTCCGGGCAGCTCGCGGCTTCCGCCGAGCAGCACCAGACGCGCCACCTCGCCACCGCAACCCTGCTCCAGGACGCTCCGACCCCCGTGCCGGCGTCCGACAGCGCGTATCTGGGCAGCGGCACCGGTTCCGCCGGCACCGCCGCGCACTGGACCGTCGCCGGCGGGGTCGAACGCTTCGGCACGATCGCCGCCGACCCGGGCACGGCCGCCGGGACGAAGGTGCCGATCTGGCTGTCCGCCAACGGCGACCCCGTGCCCGCCCCGCTGTCCGGGGCGGACGCCGCGACCACGAGCGTGCTCGCCGGGGTGTTCTCCTGGCTGGTGGTGGCGCTCGCGCTGGCCGGCCTGTACTGGATCGCCCGCTTCGTACTGGACCGGCGGCGTGCCACGCGCTGGGACCGCGAGTGGGCGCACGTGGGGGATCGCTGGGCGCGCGGCCGTAACTGAGCCGCCCGGCGCCGTGGGGACGGCGAGCGCGGCGGGCCCGGTCAGCGGACGCCCTGGGGGCGGAACTGGATGCTGATCCGCGGGCCCAGCGGTTTGCCGCTCTTGGGGATGGCGTGTTCCCAGGTGCGCTGGCACGAACCGCCCATGACGATCAGGTCGCCGGGGCCCAGTGACTGGCGCACCGTGGCCCCGCCGCCGCGGGGCCGCAGCAGCAGCGGGCGCTGCGCGCCGACGGAGAGGATGGCGACCATCGTGTCCTCGGTGGAGCCACGGCCGATCGTGTCGCCATGCCACGCGACACTGTCCCGCCCGTCGCGGTAGAAGCACAGACCCGCCGTCACGAACGGCTCGCCAAGCTCGTCGGCGTAATGCCGGCTGAGCGCCGCGCGTGCGGCGTCCAGCGAGGGGTCGGGGAGCCGGTCGTGCTCGCCGTAGAAGCTGAGCAGCCGTGGCACGTCGACCACCCGGTCGTACATCCGGCGGCGTTCGGCATGCCACGGCACGTCCCGCGCGAGCCGTTCGAACAACCTGTCCGCACCGGCGAGCCAGTTCGGCAGCACGTCGATCCAGGCGCCGTCGCTCAGCGGCGTGCGCCGGAGCGCCGTCAACGGGGCGAGCGCGATCTCCTCGGTCTGGCCGAAGAGCGACCCCTGCAGTTCTACGCTCATGCCCCCAGTTTACCACCCTGATCGAACATATGTTCGCTATCAGCCCTTCACGCAGACCACCTGCTTCAGGTGCGCGACCACCTCGACCAGATCGGTCTGCGCCGCGATGACCGAGTCGATGTCCTTGTAGGCGGCCGGGATCTCGTCCACCACGCCGGCGTCCTTGCGGCATTCCACCCCGGCCGTCTGCGCGGCGAGGTCGGCCGCGGTGAACGTCTTGCGGGCCTTGGTCCGCGACATCCGCCGCCCCGCGCCGTGCGACGCGGAGTGGAACGAAGACGCCTCGCCGAGTCCGCGCACGATGTACGAACCCGTGCCCATGCTGCCCGGGATGATGCCGAGATCGCCCGCGCCGGCCCGGATCGCGCCCTTGCGGGTCACCAGTACTTCCACGCCGTCGTAGCTTTCCTCGGCGACGTAGTTGTGGTGGCAGGAGATCGGCTCGTCGAACCGGGTGCCCGGCAGCTGTTCGGCCACCGCGCGCTGCACGAGCGCGACCATCGTCGCCCGGTTGCGGGCCGCGTAGTCCTGTGCCCAGAACAGGTCCCGCCGGTAGGCCGCCATCTCCGCGGTGCCCGCGACGAACACGGCGAGATCCCGGTCGGGCAGATCGGCGTTGTGCGGCAGCCGCCGCGCGATGTCGATATGCCGCTTCGCCAGCTCGTTGCCGATCCCGCGCGAACCCGAATGCAACATCAGCCACACGCGCCCCGCGTCCGGGCCACCCTGTTCGAGACAGATCTCGATGAAATGGTTGCCGCCGCCGAGACTGCCCAGCTGCGCCCGCGCGCGCTCCCGCATTTTCTGGACGCCGTCGTGAAGTTCGCCGAAGGCCGACCAGAACGCGTCCCAGCCGCCGAGGCCGGGCACCCGCGCGGGCGGCACCGGGTTCTGGTGCATCGAGAAGCCGACCGGTACCGCCGACTCGATCCGCCGGCGCAGCGAACCGAGGTCGTCCGGCAGTTCGTTCGCGGTCCGGGAAGTGCGCACCGCGCTCATCCCGCACCCGATGTCCACCCCGACGGCCGCGGGGGACACCGCGTCACGCATCGCGATCACGCTGCCGACTGTGGCGCCCTTGCCGTAGTGCACGTCGGGCATGACCGCCAGCCCGTGCGTCCACGGCAGGTTGGCGACGTTGCGCAGCTGCCGCATCGCCGCTTCCTCGACCGACGACGGGTCGGCCCACATCCGGATCGGCACGCGTGCGCCCCGCAGTTCGGTGTGCATGTCCAGATCATCGCGCGCCGCCGGGACGCGGCGCCACCGGATTAATTCGGTGTCCGAAAAGGACAGTCCGGTTAGGACGCTGAGATCGAGTTTCGGGTTGAAGTGGCAACAGGTGCGGACCTTCGCCTCTGTCTCACGCGCGCCGGCCCGGTGTGTGCTCCCTGCGGGGACGCGTGAACACGAACTCAGGGAGGGACCCATGACTTCACCGGCGACCGGCGTGCTGCGGGAGCGAATCCGCGGCACGGTCATCACCCGCGAGGACGCGGCCTACGACGAGGCCCGCAAGGTGTACAACGGAATGATCGACCGCAGACCGCTCTTCGTGGTCCGGCCCGCCGACGTCGAGGACGTGCGGGCGGCGGTGAACTTCGCCCGGGACAACGGCTTGGACCTCGCGGTGCGCGGCGGGGCACACAGCGTGCCCGGGTTCGGCACCGTCGACGACGGGCTGGTCATCGACCTGTCGGGGATGCGAGCGGTCGAGGTGGACCCGAAGCAGCGGACGGCGACCGCGCAGGGTGGCGCCACCTGGGGCGATTTCAACGACGCGACCCACGAATTCGGCCTCGCCACACCGGGCGGGATCATCTCCACCACCGGCGTCGCCGGGCTCACCCTCGGCGGTGGCATCGGCTATCTCAACCGCGCCTACGGGCTTTCCTGTGACAACCTCCTTTCCGCACAGGTGGTCACGGCCGACGGCGGGCTCGTCACCGCGAGCGAGCGCGAGCACCCCGATCTCTACTGGGCGCTGCGCGGCGGCGGCGGGAACTTCGGGGTGGTCGTCTCGTTCGAGTTCGCGGTGCACCCGGTGGCCGAGATCTACGGCGGCCCGATGTTCTTCGAACTCGACAAGGCGGCCGACCTCCTGCGGTTCCACCAGGAGTTCATGATGGACGCTCCCGAGCAGTTCGGCGGCTTCCCGGCCTTCCAGATCGCGCCGCCGCTGCCGTTCATCCCCGAGGAACGGCACGGGGAACCGTTCGCGCTGTACGTGCCCTGCTGGGCCGGGCCCATCGAAGAGGGCGAAGCGGCGCTCAAGCCACTGCGTGATCTGGCACCCACCGTCGCCGAACTCGTCGGCCCGATGCCTTATCCCGCACTGAACAGCGCCTTCGACGCGCTGCTCCCCCCGGGACTGCAGCACTACTGGAAGGCGAACTTCGTCACCGAACTGACCGAGGACGCGATCGCCGCGCACGTCGAGCACGGCCCGAAACTGCCCGCGGTGAACTCGACCATGCACATCTATGCGATCAACGGCGCCTGCCACCGGGTCGGCCCGCAGGACACCGCGTTCGCCTACCGGGACGCGAACTTCGCCACCAACATCGCCGGGATGTGGCCCGATCCGGCGGACAACGAGGCCGGCAAGGCCTGGGTGCGCGAGTACTACGACGCCACCGCCCCGCATTCCGAGTCCGGCGGCTACGTCAACTTCATGGCGGGTGACGACCAGGACCGCATCCGCGAGAACTACCGCGGGAACTACGACCGGCTGGTGCAGGTGAAACGCGCCTACGACCCGGACAACCTGTTCCACCTCAACCAGAACATCAAGCCCTGATCGCTCTCACGATCCACGTTCGTGAGTCGAACAGCACACCGTTCTCAGTGGCGTGACCGGCGAGGGTGCTGCGTAACCGTGCGAGCGCACCCCGCCGGTCCTCGCTGGCCGCGAGCGCTTCCTTCGGGCCCTGCAGGCCCAGCAGGAAACCCTCGGCGGTGGCCGGGTCCGGGCCGAAGTAGACCGGTGCCCGCACCTCGGTGAACCGCGGTTCGCCGAACCCTGCCCCGGTGAGGATTTCCGTCACCGGGCCCGGGTCGGCGAACGAGAACGCCGAAGGCGGCGGCGGGAGTTCCTCGCCGGGCGCGAGTGCTTCGTGTGGCGCCGTGGACCATTCGTTGTGGTCGCGGTCCTGCCACACCAGGATCGCGAGCCGCCCGCCGGGCCGGAGCGCGCGGGCGAGATTGGTGAACGCGGCAACGGGATCCGCGAAGAACATCACCCCGAACCGGCTGACCACCAGGTCGAACGCGGCTTCGGGGAACGGATGCGTCTGCGCGTCGCCCTGTTCGTAGCGCACGTTGGGCAGTTCGCTGCTGAGCTTCCGCGCGTGTTCGAGCATCACGGCGGACACGTCGATGCCGACCACTTTCCCCGCGTACGGGGCCAGATCGCGGGTCGAGACTCCGGTGCCGCAGCCCACGTCGAGTACCGACTCGTCCTCGCGCACGGCGGCCAGCGCCCGGAACCGTCCGTCGATCGCCCGGGTTTCGGCCTCGAAGATCTCCGCGTACCGGACACGGTGCGCGCCCGCGTCGGCGTTCCAGAACGACCGGTCACTCATTCTTTCACGGTATCCGCATACCGCCGGTGCTTTGCTTCGATCTTGTGAGCGCGTCTCGATCGGCGAAAATCACGGGCCGGACCGTGATCGCGCTGGTGTCCCTGCTGGTGTTCGGCGGCACACTGGTGGCCTGGACCCAGGTCAGCAGGCTCAACGGGCTGTCCACCGCGGACGTGATCGACGCCGGTGCGGCCGCCGGGCCCGCCGAGGCACAGAACATTCTCCTCGTCGGCCTCGACACCCGCACGGACGCGCAGGGCAACGAACTGCCGCAGAGCATTCTGGACCAGTTGCACGCCGGGGATGCCAGTGACGGCGGGGACAACACGGACACGATGATCGTGATCCACATCCCGGCGGGCGGGAAGAACGCCTCCGCGTTTTCCATTCCGCGCGATTCCTACGTCCAGCTCGCCGGCGGCTACGGCAAGCACAAAATCAACTCCGCCTACACCTACGCACAGGTGGCGGCGGCGAACAAGCTGCGCGCGCAGGGAGTGAGCGGCGCGCAGCTGAACGTGCAGGCGGCACAGGCCGGGGCGAAGAACGCGATCCAGACGGTGCAGCAGTTCACCGGGCTCACCATCAACCACTTCGCTTCGGTGAACCTAGTCGGGTTCTACGACATCAGCGAAGCGATCGGCGGGGTGCCGGTCTGCCTCAACACCGCGGTGCACGATTCGTTCTCCGGAGCCGATTTCCCGGCGGGGGAGCAGACGCTCTCGGGCGCGCAGGCACTGGCCTTCGTGCGGCAGCGGCACGGGCTGCCGGGCGGTGACCTCGACCGGATCCGGCGGCAGCAGGCGTTCATGGCGAGCATGGCGCACACCGTGCTGTCGGCGGGCACCCTCACCGATCCCGGCAAGCTGAGCGGTCTCATCGACGCGGTGAAGAAGACCGTGGTGATCGACCAGACCTGGGACGTCTTCTCGTTCGCGCAGGAGTTGCAGAACCTGGGCTCGGGCCGGATCCAGTTCCAGACCATCCCGGTCGGCAACCCCGCGCTGCAGACCTCGGACGGGGATGCGGTGCAGGTGGACCCCACACAGGTCCAGTCCTTCATCCGGCAGGCGATCGGCGGCACCGGTCCGTCCACAGTGGCCACCCCGACCACCACACCGACGGCGAACTCGAACGCGCTCGTCGATGTGGAGAACGCCGGCGGCGTCACCGGGCTCGCCGCGCGAGTGGCCAGGGAACTGACTGACCAGGGCTACCGCACGGGCGATGTGGGCAATGTCTCGTCCCGCAAGACGACCGTGGTGGACTACCCGCCAGGAGAGCGGGCGGAGGCGGAAAGCATCGCGCAGGTACTGGGTTCCTCGGTGGGCACGGCCCTGGATTCCGCACTGCGCTCCAGACATTTCCGGGTGTACCTCGGCACCGACTACGCGGGGCCGGGCACCGTGACGCCGGCGGCGGTCACCTCGTCCGCCCCTGCCACGCCGGCCATCACCGCGGGCGGGACGAACTGCGTCAACTGACGTCCTTTGTGTCCGTCTCCGGCTCCGAGGAAGCCCAGCAACGCGGTGGTCAGCTCGGCCGGGGCGTCCTCCTGCACGAGATGACCGGCGCCGGGGATCAGCTGTAGTTCCGCGCCGGGGATGGCATCGGCGAGCGCCTTGCCGCGTTCGACGGGGATCCACTCGTCTTCCAAGCCCCAGCAGACCAGTGCGGGCAGGTCGATCTCGCCGTACCGGCCTTCGATCTCGTCGGTGTAGCGCTGGTCGGCCTGCGCGATCTGGCGGTAGAAACCAGCCTGCCCCTGCTCGCCGAGCCACGGTTGCACCAACCTGTCGGACACCGCGGGCAGCAGGCCGCCGTGGCTGGCTGACGAGATGTACTCGCGCAACAGAGCCGCGTGCAGCGCGGGCGGAATCTGCTCGAACACCGCCGGGTTGTCACGGACGAGCCGGAAGAACGGGCTGCCCCACGGGGCCAGTGCGACCGGGTCGACGAGCGCCAGCCGGGAGTACGCGGCGCCGTGCAGCAGATGGGCGCGCAGCGAAACAGCACCGCCGAAGTCGTGTGCGACGACGGCCGGCCGTGGCAGATCCCAATGCTGTAGCAGGTCGGCGAAGATCCGCCCTTGCGTCGCCGGCGAAACGTCGTCGGCGTGGTCGGAAAGCCCGTAACCGAGCATGTCCCAGACGTAGACCTCGTGGTGGCGGGCCAGCGACCGGGCCACGGCGCGCCACACCACCGACGAGAACGGGGTGCCGTGCAACAGGACCACCGGGGGCCCCGCGCCGATCCGGTCCCAGCGCACGGTTCCGCCCGGGGTCGCGAACTCCTCGCGCAATGTCCACTCCACCACGGCGAACTCCTCTCGTTACCGACTTAAGGGTTTAGATGGTAACGTAGTTGTATGCCGTTCGCCCGGGTCGCCGCCCCCGATTCCCTTGTGCGGTTGGAGACGTTTTGTAACTCGGCGCGGTTTCTGTACGGGGAGGACGCCTTCGGTGACGTGGCCGGCGCGGGCAAGTGGTTGCGCGCGCACGAGATGCCGGTGCGCGGGCTGGATGAGTGCGGACTGGCCCGGCTGACCGAGGCGCGCGAGGCGATCCGCGACCATCTCGGCGGCGAGACCGGAGCGACCTTGAATCGTTACACCGCCGAGGTTCTCACCGGCCCCGTGTGGGCGCCGGACGGGCGCGCGGTGCTGGAACCGAAGGTGGGCACGGGAGTCGACGGCCTGCTCGGGGAGTTGCTGGCAGAGCTGTGCACGGCCGCGCTTCGCGACGAGACGGCACGGCTGAAGGTCTGCCGCGCGCCGGAATGCCGGTGGGTGTTCTACGACCGCTCGCCGGCGGGGAACAGCGTGTGGTGCTCCATGGAGATCTGTGGCGCCCGGCACAAGATGCGCGCGTATCGAGCGCGGCGTTGAGGTGTGGGATGGCTGTGTCCGCTGGTGCCCGGCGTTGAGGTGCGGCGCGGCTTTATCCACTGGTGCCCGGCGCAAGATGCGCGGCCACCGAGCCCGGAAACAGTGATGGGGCGCGGCACCCCGGCCACGCCCCATCCTCAAAACCCCTAGAGCCGTTCCTGCAGCGCCTCCGCCGCGGCCAGCAGGTCGGCGGCCCAGCGGGCGCCCGGCTTGCGGCCGATCCGTTCCACCGGGCCGGAAACCGACACCGCCGCGATGACCGTGCCGGAGGAATCCCGCACCGGAGCCGAAACACTGGCTACGCCCGGCTCGCGTTCGGCCACACTCTGCGCCCAGCCACGACGACGGACCTCCAGCAGTGTGCGCTCCCCGAACACGGCATCCGCCAGAATCGCCCGTTGCGTGTGCGGATCGGCCCACGCGGCAAGGACCTTCGCTCCCGAACCGGCCGTCATCGGCAGCCTCGAACCGATCGGCACGGTGTCGCGCAGCCCGCTCGTCGGCTCCGAAGTCGAGACACAGACCCGCTGCACGCCGTCCCGCCGGTACAGCTGCACGCTTTCGCCGGTGATGTCGCGCAACTTCGGCAAAATCGACCCAGCGGCGTCCAGCAGCGGATCCGTGGTGCCGCCCGCCAGTTCGGAAAGCGCGGTGCCGGGGCGCCAGCGGCCGTCGGGGCCGCGGCGCAACAACCGGTGCACTTCGAGGCCCACCGCGAGCCGGTGCGCGGTCGCCCGGGGCAGTCCGGTGCGGGTGCACAGTTCCGCGAGCCCGCAAGGATCTTCGGCGACGGCTTGGAGAACGGCCACGGCTTTGTCGAGAACGCCGATACCGCTGTGCTGGTTGGAAGGGCTATGCTGTCCCACGACGCGATACTAGCTTCCCGAAGAATGGGAAGTCCACAATCTGGGAAATATCGAACTCGAGTTGCGGACGACCGCGCTCGCGGCCGGGCTCCGTGATCGGGTTCCTTTGCTCCCAACCAACCTCTTTGGGAGGAGCGCAGATGACCGCGACACGGCCCCGCACGCTGGCCGAGAAGGTGTGGGAGGCGCACACGGTGCGCCGCGGCGAAGGCGCGGAGCCCGACCTGCTCTACATCGACCTGCACCTGGTGCACGAAGTCACCAGCCCGCAGGCGTTCGACGGGCTGCGGCTGGCGGGGCGCCCGGTCCGGCGGCCGGATCTCACCATCGCCACCGAGGACCACAACGTCCCCACGATCGACATCGAGCTGCCGATCGCCGACCCGGTGTCCCGCACCCAGGTCGACACCCTTCGCCGCAACTGCAAGGAGTTCGGCGTTCGGCTGCACCCGATGGGCGACGCCGAACAGGGCATCGTGCACGTGATCGGCCCGCAGCTCGGGCTGACCCAGCCGGGGATGACCGTGGTGTGCGGCGACAGCCACACCTCCACGCACGGCGCCTTCGGCGCGATGGCCTTCGGTATCGGCACTTCCGAGGTCGAGCACGTGCTGGCCACCCAGACGCTGCCGCTGAAGCCCTTCAAGACGATGGCGATCAACGTCGAGGGCACGCTGCGCCCCGGCGTCACGGCGAAGGACATCATCCTCGCGGTCATCGCGAAAATCGGCACCGGCGGCGGCCAGGGGTATGTCCTGGAGTACCGCGGCAGCGCGATCCGCGCGCTGTCGATGGAGGCGCGGATGACCGTGGCCAACATGTCCATCGAAGCGGGCGCCCGCGCCGGGATGATCGCTCCGGACGAGACGACCTTCGCGTACCTCAAGGATCGTCCGCACGCGCCGAAGGGCGCCGACTGGGACGCCGCGGTGGAGAACTGGAAGTCGCTCCCTACCGACGAGGGCGCGGAGTTCGACGCCGAAGTGAGCATCGACGCCGACGAGCTGACCCCGTTCGTCACCTGGGGCACCAACCCCGGCCAGGGCCTGCCGCTCGCTGCCGCGGTGCCGGACCCGGAGCAGATCGCCGACGAGAACGAGCGCTTCGCCGCCGAGAAGGCCCTGTCCTATATGGACCTGAAGCCCGGCACGCCGCTGCGTGAGGTCGCCGTGGACACCGTGTTCCTCGGTTCCTGCACCAACGGCCGGATCGAGGATCTGCGGGCCGCGGCGGACGTGCTGCAGGGCCGCAAGGTGGCCGACAGCGTCCGGATGCTCGTCGTCCCGGGCTCGATGCGGGTCCGCCAGGCCGCCGAAGCCGAGGGGCTGGACAAGGTCTTCCTCGACGCCGGCGCGGAATGGCGCCAGGCTGGCTGTTCGATGTGCCTTGGCATGAACCCGGATCAGCTGAAGCCGGGCGAGCGCAGCGCCTCCACCTCGAACCGGAACTTCGAGGGCAGGCAGGGCAAGGGGGGCCGGACGCACCTGGTCTCCCCGCTCGTCGCCGCTGCCACGGCAGTGCGCGGCACCCTGTCCAGCCCCGAGGACCTCTGAACTGACAAGGAGCTCACCCACCATGGAGCCGTTCAAGACACACACCGGCATCGGCGTCCCGCTGCGCCGGTCCAACGTGGACACTGACCAGATCATCCCCGCCGTCTACCTCAAGCGGGTCAGCCGCACCGGTTTCGAGGACGGGCTGTTCGCGGCCTGGCGCGGCGACGAGACCTTCATCCTGAATCAGGAACCCTTCAACGCGGGCACCGTGCTCGTCGCCGGACCGGACTTCGGCACCGGCTCTTCGCGCGAACACGCTG
This sequence comes from Amycolatopsis sp., assembly GCF_035546795.1. GTDB lineage: Bacteria > Actinomycetota > Actinomycetes > Mycobacteriales > Pseudonocardiaceae > Amycolatopsis_E. The sequence goes on along the minus strand of NZ_DASZWC010000016.1, from coordinate 57,711 downwards.
TCTGGGCATTGATGAACTACGGCTTCCGGGTCGTCATCTCCGCCCGCTTCGCGGACATCTTCCGTGGCAACTCGGGCAAGCAGGGACTCGTGGCCGCCCAGTGCGAGCAGTCCGACGTCGAGCAGCTGTGGAAGATCCTGGAAAACGAGCCGGGCACGGAGGTCACGGTCGACCTCGAGGAGAAGACCGTGCGGGCCAAGGACTTCGTCGCGCCCTTCACGATCGACGACTACACCCGCTGGCGGCTGCTCGAGGGGCTCGATGACATCGCTCTCACCCTTCGACACGCCGAGGAGATCGACAACTTCGAGGCCAACCGTCCCAACTGGAAGCCGGTGACCACCTCCCCGGCCGCCTGAAAAGCACAGATTCCCTGCTCAGCAAGGGAATAGCGGACTAGCGCAAGCACGCCGGACGGCGCGCGGAAGACCCGCAAAGGGTCGCTCGGAGGGCGGAAACCATGCCCCGGGCGGTAAAAAATTCCGCGCGCCGTTTGGAATTTCCGGGCAGTTGGTAATACCGTGTGCGCAAGTCGGCCGATGTGGCCGTGTGACAAGTAGTTCTTCATGGAGGACTGGAATGGCCAACAAGGCCCAGCTGATCGAGGCGCTCTCCGAGCGTTTGGGCGACAAGAAGGTTGCGTCGGAAGCCGTCGACGGTCTCGTCGACATCATCATCCGCACGGTGAACAAGGGCGAGAAGGTGAACATCACCGGCTTCGGTGTGTTCGAGAAGCGCGCTCGCGCCGCCCGCACCGCGCGCAACCCGCGCACCGGTGAGACCGTGCGCGTGAAGAAGACGAACGTGCCCGCCTTCCGCGCCGGCACCACGTTCAAGGACGTCATCAGTGGCGCCAAGAAGCTGCCGAAGGCCACCGCGGTGAAGCGTGCGACCACGTCCTCGTCGCGCGCGACCACCACGCGTGCCACCACGACGCGGGCCACCGCCTCGCGTGCCGCCGGCACCCGGACCACCACGCGTCCGACCGCCACCCGCAGCACCACGGCCCGCGCCACCACCACGCGTACGCGTGCGGCGGCCGCCACCAAGGCAGCGCCGAAGACCGCGGCGAAGACCACCGCGGCCAAGGCCACCACGGCGAAGAAGGCCACCACCAAGGCCGCGCCGAAGACCGCGGCGAAGGCCACGGCCCCCAAGGCGGCGGCGAAGAAGACCACCGCCGCCCGGAAGAAGAAGTAACTCCGTTCACTCGAACGGCTCTCGGCAGGGCCCCCGCGAACACCGCGGGGGCCCTGCCGCGTTTGCGGTGTGCGGCGGCTCAGGCGCGAAAGTGCTTACCTGGCCGAAGGAGCCGGGTGCGGAAGCGCTGTCGGGTAGTAGTCCGCGGCCGCCAGCCGGGGGCCACCGTTGCCCGCGCCGCCCCGGAAGGACAGCACCCACAACGAACCCTTCTTGCTCGGCGCGAGCCCGCCCTTGCCCGCGGGCAACGTCAGGCCGGACCGTTCCGCCAGTGTCGTCACCACATCGGGGATGACGCCGCCCTGGCTGGACACGATCGGCGTGCCGCCGCCGGCGACGAAACCGAGCAGCCGGGCCAGCCCGCGCGCGGGATCGGCCCAGTAACCCTCCTCGGACAGCAACGGTTCCTGGGTGATCTCGACGCCGAGGACCCCGGCGAGCTCGCGCACCGTCTGCACGCAGCGCAGCCGCGGCGCGGAGAACACCCTGTCCACTCCGAACAACGGGGCCAGTGCCGCCACCGCGCTCGCCTGCCGCAGCCCGGCGGGGGAAAGCGGCCTCAGATCGTCGTCTCCGGTCCATTCCTCGCGCTTGCCCGCCTTGGCATGGCGGACCAGCACGAGCTTGCTCAGCGGCACAGCCACGGCGGTGAACGCGCGCAGCACGTCGACGTCCGTCGGGTAGCTCAGAACTTCCGCGGCCTCGCCGGGAGCCAGCCAGCGCAGCCGGTCCACCTCGTCGTTCGGCCGGAACTCACCGGGGCCGGCCTTCGCGGCGAAGTAGTCGACCACCTTCCGCCCGTCCGGCACCTGGTACTCCACGGTGCGCAGGTGCCTGCCGAGCACGGCGTGGAAACCCGTCTCCTCCAGCACCTCGCGCACCGCCGTGGCCGGGATCGTCTCCCCGGCGTCGTGCTTTCCCTTGGGCAGCGACCAGTCGTCGTAGCGCGGCCGGTGCGCGACCGCGACTTCCGGTCCGTGCCCGCTTTCCCGCCAGAGCACCGCACCGGCCGCGCGGATCGGATCCTGGCTCACCCGTTCGTCCCGTGCAGTTTCAGCAGTTCGACCTGGTGGTCGCGGACCTTGGTGCCGTCCGCGGGCGACGGCGACCATTCCCCGGTGGCGGTGAGCACCCAGCACCGGGTCTCCGGATCGAGCGCCGAATCGAGTATGGAATCGAGCTGCGCGGTCAATTTCGGGTCTTTGACGCAGACCAATGCCTCGATTCGCCGGTCCAGATTCCGGTGCATCATGTCGGCACTGCCGATCCAATGGGATCCGCCCGCCCGGAAATGGAAGATCCGGGAATGCTCCAGGAACCGTCCGAGAATGGAACGGACCGAGATGTTCTCACTCAAACCAGGCACCCCCGGCTTGAGTGCGCAGATACCCCGGACGACGACCTCCACCGGCACGCCCTGCTGTGAAGCGCGGTAGAGCGCGTCGATGACCTGTTCGTCCACCAGCGAGTTGCACTTGATCCGGATCGCGGCCGGTTTGCCCGCGAGCCTGTGCTCGATCTCCTCGCCGATCATCCGCAGGATGCCGCGCCGGATCCCGTTGGGGGAGGTGAGGATGTTGCGGTAGGTCTCCTGCCGCGAGTACCCGGTGAGCACGTTGAACAGATCGGTCACGTCCGCGCCGATCGCCGGGTCGGCCGTGAGCAGGCCGAGATCCTCGTACAGCCGCGCGGTCTTCGGGTTGTAGTTGCCGGTGCCGATGTGGCAGTAGCGGCGGATGGTGGCGCCTTCCTGCCGCACCACCATCATGATCTTGCAGTGCGTTTTCAGGCCCACCAGGCCGTAGACCACGTGCACGCCCGCGCGTTCCAGCGTGCGGGCCCAGGAGATGTTGGCCTCCTCGTCGAAGCGGGCCTTGATCTCCACCAGTGCCACGACCTGTTTGCCCGCCTCGGCCGCGTCGATGAGCGCGTTCACGATCGGGGAGTCACCGGAGGTGCGGTACAGCGTCTGCTTGATCGCCAGCACCTTGTCGTCGTGCGCGGCCTGCTCGATGAAGCGCTGCACGCTCGTGGAGAACGAGTCGTAGGGATGGTGCACCAGGACGTCCGCCTCGCGCAGCGCGGCGAAAACGCTCTTGGGCGTCTCGCGTTCGCCGAAGGCCGGATGCGTGGCAGGCACGAACGGCCGGTCCTTGAGCTCCTTGCGGTCCAGCCCGGAAAGCTGGAACAGGCAGGTCAGATCGAGCAGCCCCGGCACCTCGACCACGTCGTGCGGATCCACTTCCAGTTCGCGCAGCAACAGATCGAGCATGTGCTCGCTCATGTCCTGCGCGACCTCGAGGCGCACCGGCGGGCCGAACCGCCGTTGCGCCAGTTCGCGTTCCAGCGCCTGCAGCAGATCCTCGTCGCGGTCCTCCTCCACCTCGAAGTCCGCGTTGCGGGTGACCCGGAAGACGTGGTGCTCGGTCACCTCCATCCCGGTGAACAGCTCGCCGAGGTGCGCCGCGATCAGTTCCTCCAAGGGAAGGAAGGTGGCCGTGCGGGTTTCCCGTTGGGGCTCCACGCGAATCAGCCGCGGCACGTTGTTCGGCACCTTCACGCGCGCGAACCGTTCCGTGCCGCCCTCGGGATCCCGCACCGTGACGGCGAGGTTCAGCGACAGCCCGGAGATGTAGGGGAACGGGTGCGCGGGGTCGACGGCGAGCGGGGTGAGCACCGGGAAGATCTGCTCGCTGAAGTAGTTCGACAGGCGCAACTGATCGGCCGCGTCCAGATCCGCCCAGCCGACGAGGTGGATGTCGTGCTCGGTGAGCTCGGGCCGCAGGTTTTCCTCGAACGCCAGGGTGTGCCGTTCCACCAGATCCTGGTTGCGCTTGGCGATGTAGGCCAGTTGCTCGCGCGGGGTGAGCCCGTCCGCGCTGCGCACCGGCAGTCCGGTCTCGTCGCGGCGTTTGAGACCCGCGACCCGGACCATGTAGAACTCGTCCAAATTGGACGCGAAGATGGCGAGGAACTTGGCCCGCTCCAGCAACGGCTGTGACGAGTCCTCGGCCAGCGCGAGCACGCGCGCGTTGAAATCCTGCCAGGACAGCTCGCGGTTGAAGTAGCGGTCGTCGGGCAGGGACTCGGGGGAGGCCACCGGCGCCGGGGTGGTCACCGCGGGCGGCGCCGACGGCACGGCACGGAACTGCTGCGGGGGCTTGGCGTCGCCGCCGGTGCCCTCGGACTGGGCGGTCTGGTCCGGGATGCTCGTCTCGTCGCTGCTCACCCGGCCATTGTTCCTCACTTCGGGGGCGGTTGCCGATACTCCGATCGCCGCCGTGATCAAGGCGCCGGTGGTGCGCCCGAGGATCCGGAGAAATTGACCCAGCGGACGCCCGATGTTCACGCGACGCGCTCCTGGAGAAGCAGTTCCGCGGTGCGCGCGCCGAGCCCGAGCTGCCGGGCGTGCGCCAGGTCGGCTGGGCTGTCCACGTCCCGGCGCAGACCCGGCGCCGCCAGCCGGAGCGGGTGCGCGCCCGACTCCGTGTGCGCCGGCGCGGAACCCACGCCGAACCTCGGGTCCAGCGCCGCGCCCCGAGCGGATAACAACAGTGTGGTTCCGGTGCCTTCCCAGTCCGCGGTGAACGCCCGCCGCCCGTCGGCTTCGGCGATCGCGGCGGCCAGTTCGCCGGCGCGCAGCGCGGGCAGATCCGCCTGCAACGCACCGATCACCGCGTTCGGATAGTCCGCCCGCAGCCGTTTTTCCCCCTGCCGCAAGGCGGCGTTGAGACCGTGCGGACCCTGCTCCGCGACGATTTCGACGCCCGTGCGGCGCAGCCGCTCGACCGCGGGCACGTCGCTCGCCACCACCAGCACGCGCTCGACCACCTCCACCGCGGCGCTCAGCGTGTCTTCGGCCAGCGCCAGCACGAGTTCGGGATGCGCGGCTTCGGTGACGGCCCCGCGCAGCCTGGACTTGCCGGCGCGCGGAGGCTTCAGCGGGACGACCAGGACTACCGGTACGGGCACGCCACCATCTTCCCTGATCCCGCCCCCTAGGATCATCGGGAGGCAATGGAGAACACAAGTGGAGGAGCCTTGGCCGGTCGTGAGAAGGGCGGATTCTGGGTCGGAGCCGCCGCCGCCCTGTTCTACCCCGTGAGCTTGATCGGCAGGCGCGTCTACACCGGCGCGGAGCGGATCCCGCGCGAAGGCGGGGCCTTGCTGGTGATGAACCACGTCTCGCACATGGACCCTGCCGTGGACGCCGTGTTCGTGCACCGCAACAAGCGGGTGCCGAGGTTCCTGGCGAAGGACAGTGTGGCCAAGGCGCCCATCTTCGGGCGCATCTTCCTCGGCTCGGGCGGTATTCCGGTATACCGGGGTTCGGCCAGCGCGGGCGACAGCCTGCGCGCGGCGCATCAGGCGCTCGCCGAGGGCAAGGTCGTCGTGATCTATCCCGAGGGCACCATCACCAAGGACCCAGACGGCTGGCCGAAGCGCGCGTTCACCGGTGCTGCCCGGCTCGCGATCGGCAACGACGTGCCGGTCATCCCGATCGCGCGCTGGGGCACCAACGAGATCCTCGACTTCTACCACAAGAAGCTGCGCTTCCTGCCGCGCAAGACGGTCACGCACGCGGTCGGCGAGCCCATCGATCTGTCCGCGTACCGCGACAAGGAGCCCACCGCGCCGGTGCTGCGCGAGGTGACCGAACTGATGATGGGCCGGATCACCGACCTGCTGGCGGAAGTCCGCGGGGAGGCCCCGCCCGCGAAGAAGCCGGAGCCGGCGGACGGCGAGTGATGGAGCCACAGCGCATCACGGTGCTGGGCGCGGGGTCGTGGGGCACCGCGTTCGCCAAGGTGCTCGCCGACGCGGGCCGCGACGTGACGATGTGGGCCCGCCGGCCCGAGATCGCCGCGGAGATCTCCGGCGAGCACACCAATTCCGGTTACCTGCCCGGGATCGTGCTGCCCGGCAGGCTGACCGCGACGTCGGATGCCGCGGCGGCGCTCGATGGGGCGCAGGCCGTGGTGCTGGCCGTGCCGAGTCAGAGCCTGCGCGCGAATCTCACCGGCTGGCGCGATCTGCTGCCGCCGGACGCGACGCTCGTGAGTCTCGCGAAGGGCGTGGAGCTCGGCACGCTGAAGCGGATGAGTGAAGTGATCGCGGAGATTTCCGGTGCGGGCGCGGGCCGCATCGTCGTGGTGACCGGTCCGAACCTGGCGCGGGAAATCGCACAGGAACAGCCTGCGGCGGCGGTGCTGGCGTGCGTGGACCATGAGCGCGCGGTGGCGATCCAGCGTGCCTGCTCCACGTCCTACTTCCGGCCGTACACCAACACCGACGTGGTGGGCGCGGAACTCGGCGGCGCGTGCAAGAACGTGATCGCGCTGTCGTGCGGGATGGCGTCCGGGCTCGGCTACGGCGCGAACACCCTGGCGACGCTGATCACCCGCGGGCTCGCGGAAACCGCCCGGCTGGGCGCGAAACTGGGCGCGGACCCGCTCACGTTCGCCGGCCTCGCGGGAGTGGGGGATCTGGTCGCGACGTGCTCTTCGCCGCTCTCCCGTAACCGCGCTTTCGGCGAACGGCTCGGCCGCGGGGAGACGCTGGCGCAGGCGCAGGCGGCTGCGGGCGGACAGGTCGCGGAGGGCGTGATGTCGTGCTCGTCCATCCGCGAACTCGCCCAGACCGCGGGCGTCGACATGCCGCTGACCGATGCCATGCACCGCGTCTGTCACGAGGGCGTCGACCCGCGCCAGGCCGGGGCCGCGCTACTGGGCCGCGAACGCAAACACGAATGGTCCTGAGTCCGCGCCGCTCGTCGTGACGTGGCGCCCAGTTCGTGGGATCGGGTTGACGCGGCCGGTGCGTGCTGGTTCGCTTGGCGGCATGTTCACGCGTGGCATGCCGGAACGGCGGGGCGAGATTCGCCTCCGTCGCGTTGCCAGCGCGCTGTGTCCTTGTCGGTGACCTGCCCCAGCCGACCTTTTCCCTTTCTTTCCCAAGGACACCTGTATCCATGTTCGCCGTTCCGGACAACACCGTCGCCCTGACCGAAAAGCCCCTGCTGCGCCACCCGGTGCGTGTCGCGCTGCAGTACGCCGTCGACCGCGATCGCTGGCGGCACCTGCTCCGCTACGACCTCGACCAGCGCTTTTCCGCGCTCATCACCGCCGACGCCCAAGAAGAGGTGTGGCTGATGGGCTGGCTGCCGGGCCAGCACACCGATCTGCACGACCACGCTCTTTCGACGGGCGCGTTCACCGTCGTCAGCGGCTCGCTGTCGGAAACGGTGGCGCGGCGCGCCCCCGGCGGTCGCGCCGTCACCGAACTGCATGCGCTCGCGGCCGGGCAGTCCCGCGTGTTCGGCCCCGGCTACGTGCACCAGGTGCGCAACGAGGGCCCGGACCCGGCTGTCAGCATCCACGTCTACCGTGCCGGTGGCCGCGCGATGCGCGCCTACCACCTGGACCCGATCAGTGGGCCGGTTCGCGATTACTCTGCCGATCGTTACTAATCCGACCACAGCCACGGCGGAAATGGGTTTCTCCGAGCTAGTCCGCCGCGGTTGGTGTCCGCCGACTTCCGGTCGGATTGGCAACGTGCGCCGGGATCGGCGCGCCGTCGGGCATGTAGGCCGCCGGCACCGGGGTGCCGAAAGTGGTCTGGACCGGTACCACGCCCGCCCAGACATGGTTGCTGGCAACGTCTTCTGGCTCCTCGACCGGCTCGCCGGCGCGCACCTTCACCGAGGCCTCGCCGAGGTCGAGCGCGAGCACGCCGACCGACGCGAACTCCTTGGCATTGACGCCACGCGCGTGTTCCCATGAGCCGGGCGCCAGGTGTCCGGTCACCACTTCGAGCCCGCGCATCTTTTCGTCGGCGTCGTCGACGAACCGGGCGCGGCCGTGCACGACGGCGCTGCGGTAGTTCATCGAGTGGTTGTTCACCGAGCGCGCGTAGACGATCCCGTCGACGAGCGTCACGGTGACGCAGATGTCCGCGCCGGTCGCCGCCGCGCGCAGGTTGCCCGAGCCCGTCGAACCGTGCAGGTACAGGGTGTCGCCGTCGCGTCCGTACCCGGTGGGCAGCACGACCGGGGAACCGTTGAGCACGAGCCCCAGGTGGCAGATCAGCCCGGCGTCGAGGACTTCGTACAGCTTGGTGCGATCCGTTGCCGCCCGGTCCTTCTTGCGGGTCAGCGTGCTGCGCGGGGTGGGTGAAAGGGTCGTCATGTACTCAGGATGGGGCCTATAGTGGACTTGTTGAATAGCCACTATTGAGACGTTTCAGAAGGCCACTTCGGATGACCCACTCCGGCACCGCCCTGCCCGTGACGCTCGACCGGGAGTCCCCGGTGCCGCTTGCCGTGCAGCTCGCGGACGCGTTGCGCCAGTCCGCCTCCACCGGGCACTTGCGTGGCGGCGACCGCCTGCCGTCCACCCGCGCGCTGGCCGAACGGCTCGGCGTGAGCCGCACGGTCACTTCCGCGGCGTACGAACAGTTGCACGCCGAGGGCTGGATCGCCGGGCGGCACGGCTCCGGTACCTATGTCACCACGTCGCCGCCCACCGGAAGGCCGGTCCATCGCACTATCCCAGGTGAACAGACCGAACCCGAAAGCATTCTCGACCTCACCCCGGGAACGCCGTGGGCGGCGGGGCTGGACAGGGCGGCATGGCGCAGGGCGTGGCGCGCGGCGGCGGACGCGGCCCCGCTGGCCCGCGCGCATCGCGCTGGGCTGCCCGACTACCGCGCCGCGATAGCCGAACATCTGTTGCGGCACCGGGGTCTGGCCGTCGGCACCGACTTCGTGCTCGCCACCGGCGGCACCACGGGCGCGGTCGTCGAGCTGGCAGGCGCGGTGTTGTCGGCGGGCGACCTCGTGGCAGTCGAGGAGCCCGGCTATCAGCGCGCGGTGCAGGCGTTGCGGGCCAGTGGTGTCCGGGTGGCGGGGATCCCGGTGGACGACGAGGGCCTGCGCCCGGATGCGATTCCGGCCGGAGTGCGCGCGGTCTACTGTTCCCCGGCGCACCAATATCCGATGGGCAGCCGGATGAGCGCGGCCCGCCGGGTCGAGCTGGTCGAACGGGCCCGCCGCGAAAACCTGCTGATCATCGAGGACGACTACGACGGCGAGCTGCGGTTCGACGTCGCGCCGCTGCCGTTGCTGGCCGCGCTCGCGTCCGACGTCGTGGTGCACTTGGGGACCACGAGCAAGATCCTCACCCCGACGCTCGGCGCGGGCTGGATGGTCGCCCCGCCCGCCGTCAGCTCCGCCGTGCTGGCCTACCGCGAACGAACCGGGACGAGGCCGTCGCCCGCGGGCCAGCGGGTGCTGATCGAACTCGCCCGGCACGGGGATCTCGGCCGCCATCTGCGGAAACTCCGCCGCGAACTGTCCGAGCGCCGGGCCCTGCTCGTCGACGCGCTGCGCGCCGGCGATGTGCCGGTGGTCGGCGACGAGGCGGGCGCGCATCTCGTCGTCCCGTTCGCTTCCGCGGCGGGTGAACAGGAATGCCTCGCCAGGGCGGAGGCCCGCTCGATCCGCTTGGACGGTCTCGCGCGGCATTTCGCGGACGAGCCCACTGCGTTCGGCGTGGCGATCGGTTACGCGGGCTGCTCCCGCGAAGCGCTCCGCGAATCACTCGACGTGCTGGTCGGGCTCCTGCGTGAATACTGCGGCGGGCGGCCGGGGACAAGCGCCCGGTAGGGTGACCGGCCATGAGCGCACGCAAGACGCGGGTGGCCGTGGTGTTCGGCGGCCGCAGCACCGAACACACCATCTCCTGTGTCTCGGCCGGCAGCGTGCTGGCGAATCTCGACCCGGAGCGGTTCGAGATCGTGCCGATCGGCATCACCCGCGAAGGCGGCTGGGTGCTGGGCCCGTCGGACCCGGCGCAGCTGGCCATCCAGGGCCGTGAACTGCCCGTGGTCGAGCAGAACGACAAGGCGCTCGTGCTGGCGGGCGACCCGACGCGGCGCGAGCTGGTCGGCATCGGCCCCGGCACCGGCGCGCTCGGCGGCGTGGACGTCGTTTTCCCGTTGCTGCACGGTGCCTTCGGCGAGGACGGCACCATTCAGGGCCTGCTCGAACTGGCCGGAATCCCGTACGTCGGCGCCGGTGTGCTCGCGAGCGCGGGCGCGATGGACAAGGAGTACGCGAAGAAACTCCTTGCCGCGGAAGGGCTTCCGGTCGGCACCTACGTGTCGCTGCGCCGTAACCAGTCCACTTTGGACGACGCGGACCGCGAGCGGCTGGGGCTGCCCGTGTTCGTCAAACCGGCCCGCGCCGGCTCGTCCATCGGCATCAGCAAGGTCACCTCGTGGGACCAGCTGGACGCCGCCATCGCGCTGGCCCGCGAGACAGATCCGAAGGTGCTCATCGAGGCCGCGGTCGTCGGCCGCGAGGTCGAGTGTGGCGTGCTGGAGTTTCCGGACGGCCGCGTCGAGGCTTCGCTGCCGGCCGAGATCCGCGTGGTCTCCGAGGCCGAAGGCGCCTGGTACGACTTCGAGGCCAAGTACCTCGGCGAGGACGCGGAGCTGGACATCCCGGCGAAGCTCGACGACGCGATCACCGAGAAACTACGGGCCACCGCGGTGCGTGCCTTCGAAGCGCTCGACTGCCAGGGCCTGGCGCGGGTGGACTTCTTCGTCGGCCAGGACGGCGAGCTCACCATCAACGAGGTCAACACGATGCCCGGCTTCACCACCACCTCGGCCTACCCGAAGATGTGGGCCGTCACCGGCGTCGACTACCGCACGCTGTTGTCCACCCTTGTCGACACCGCGATCGCCCGCGGTGTCGGCCTGCGCTAGAAGCGAAGCGGCACAGCGGGCAGCTTCGCCGCGACAGTGTCCGAGATCTCCTGCAGCGGTCCCGTGCCCGCGGTGTCCGGCACGGTCAGGCCGAGGTAGACGTTCCGATCGACCACGTACCAGGTCGACGCGCCTTCGCCCTCCACCGGCAGCCACTGCACCCCGGACACCACCCGCAGCTGCGCCGTCGGGTTCAGCTCCGGGGGCTTGTCCAGCCCGCAACGCAGCACGATGGCGTCGGGCTCGCCCCAGGCGACGGTGGCTGCCGGCGCCGGTTGTGCCAGCTCGCGGCGGGTGAGTTGCGCGCCGTTCGATACGAGTTCGTTCGGCAGCGCGGCGATCAGGTTCGTGCAGTCCGCCGAGCCTGCCTGCGGCGCCGGCACCGGAACCAGGGCCAGCGGTCCGTTGTGCTGGTCGTCCTCATTGGACCCGGCGCGGATGCCGAGCACCGCGACGACGGCGGCGAGTGCGACGGCGAGCACGGCGGCGATGAGGATCAAACGCCGGGACGGGGCCCCGGTCGGGTCGGCTTCGGGCACGTTCTAAAGGTGTACCACCGGGCAGGTCAGGGTCCGCGTGATCCCCTCCACGCCCTGTACCTTGGCGACGACGAGCTGTCCGAGCTGGTCCACGGTTTCGGCCTCGGCGCGCACGATGACGTCGTAGGGACCGGTCACATCCTCCGAGCTGGTCACCCCGGGAATGCCTGCGATCTCCCCGGCGACCGCGGCGGCCTTGCCGACCTCCGTCTGGATGAGGATGTATGCGTGAACCACGGCGCGCCCCTTCGTCTCCGTCGTAGAACTCAAGGTAGGAACGTGGGAAGAACCTACCCCACCCGGGGACGATAGGTGATCCGACCATTGCCGATCAGACCAAAAAGCAGGCGGAGCCGGTCCGCGGCCGACAGCTGAGCGCAGCCCATTTCCGCCGTGACTGTGGTCGGAACGGCAGTGAATGGCACAGTCGACGTACGAGGGACGGAGGTGGCGAGTGTCGTCACAGAACGTGCCGGAAATCGGCACGGTCGCCGAACTGGGTGAGTTCGGACTGATCCGTGCGGTCACCGAGAACCGAAGACAACCCGAGGCCACCCTGCTCGGTCCCGGCGACGACGCGGCGGTGGTCGCGATGCCCGACGGCCGGGTCGCGGCCAGTACCGACGTGCTGGTGCAGGGCGTGCACTTCCGGCTGGACTGGTCCACTCCGGAACAGGTCGGGCGCAAGGCGGTCGCGGTGAACCTGGCCGACATCGCCGCGATGGGCGCCGAGCCGACGTCGATCCTCGTCGGGCTCGCCTGCCCGGCGGACACCCCGGTGCAGGTGATCACCGAGCTGGCCGACGGGATGTGGGCCGAGGCGGAGTCCGCCGGTGCCGGGCTCGTCGGCGGGGACATGGTGCAGGCGGACCAGATCGTGGTGAGCATCACCGCGCTGGGTGACCTACGCGGACGCGCACCGGTGACCAGGGCCGGTGCCCGGCCCGGTGATCTGCTCGCGATCTGCGGCAGGCTCGGCTGGGCGGCGGCCGGGCTTGCCGTGCTGCACCGCGGTTTCCGGTCGCCGGTCACGGTGGTCAACGCGCAGCGCTACCCGGAGCCGGCGTACGCGGCCGGTCCCGCCGCGGCCGAGGCTGGGGCCACCGCGATGATCGACGTTTCGGACGGGCTGCTTGCCGATCTCGGTCACCTCGCCGAAGCCTCCGGTGTCGGCCTCGACGTGCGCCGCGAATCCCTGGAGTTGCCCAAGCGCCTCGTCGAGGTCGGTACCGCGCTGGGCGTCGACCCGTGGCGCTGGGTGCTCACCGGCGGCGAGGACCACGCGCTGGCCGCGACGTTCCCGTCGTTTGTCGATCTGCCCGAGGGCTGGCGCCAGATCGGGGTGGTGACTATGCCGGACTCCGGGGTCACCCTCGACGGTGAGACCTATCACGAGGAACCCGGTTGGGAGCATTGGCGCTGACGACTGTGTCATTGGTTACCGAGCCGACGGCAGCCACGGCGGAAACGGATTTCTACGAGCGGATCGGCTGCGGACCGCGTCCGCCTGCTTTCGGTCGGATCGGTAACGTGCGAGGGTGGAGTTGCGCGTGCTGCCGTTCGATCACCCGGATTCGGGCAAGTTGATCGAGGCCGTCCAGCAGGAGTACGTGGTCCGGTACGGCGAACCGGACGCGACCGAGGTCGATCCCGCGCAGTTCGCGCCGCCGCAAGGACTGTTCCTGATCGGCTATGCCGAGGATGTGCCGGTCGCCGGCGGCGGCTGGCGGACGCACGAGGAACCGCCGGAAGGGCTGCGCGCCGGTGACGCGGAGCTGAAGCGGATGTACGTCGTGGATGCCATGCGGGGCAAGGGTTTCGCACGCGCGATCCTGGCGGAGCTGGAGCGGACGGCGCGGGCCGCCGGGCATCGGCGGGTGGTGCTGGAGACGGGCTTGAAGCAGCCCGAAGCGATAGCGCTGTACCGGTCCTCTGGCTACACCGACATCCCGAAGTTCGGGCTGTACAAGGACGACGCGCTGAGTGTGTGCCTGGCCAAGGAGCTCAGCGCGGAGTGAGCCGCAGCAGCACGGCCCCGTGCGCGGGCACCTCCGCTTGCAGCGTGCCGTCGCTGGTCCCGGTTTCCGTGTGCTGCCAAAGGTCCCGCACGGTCCAGCGTCCCGGCACGTCGGCGGAAACGGTCGCGGGCGAGTCGCCGCGGTTGAGCAGCACGACGGCGTAACCCCCGCCGGACAACGGTTTTCCCCACACGTCGGTGCTGGCATCGACGGCAAGCTGTTTGCCTTGGGTACCGGCGAAATCCTGGTCCACGGCGATCACCTCGCGGTTGAGCAGTGTGCCCAGGTCCGCGGCGGTGGGCGAGGTGCCGGTGAACAACGGCGCGTTGAGGATCGCCCATATGCTGAAATGCGCCCGCGCCTCGGTTTCGCTGAGCGTGCCGTTGCCGATCTGCAGCATGTCGGGGTCGTTCCAGCCGCCGGGGCTGCCGGTGGTGACCGCCGCCTGCTGCTCGATCGTCGAGGACACCGAGGCCCAGTCCGCGCTGAGATCGTTGGTGGTGCGCCACATGTTGGCCACCGGCCGCGCCCACTCCCACGGTTTCCGCGCGCCGTACTCGGAAATCGCGTACAGGATCGGCCGGGGCAACCGCTGCAGCTCGTCGCGCATCCTGGCGAACGCCGTCTGTTCGTCCAGGCCGTCGTGGGTGTCGGCGTAGCACCAGTCGTACTTCAGGTAGTCCACGCCCCAGCTCGCGAACGTTTCCGCGTCCTGGCGTTCGTGCCCGAGCGAGCCGATTCCCGTGGCGGGGTAACCGGAGTTGTACATCGCGCAGGTTCCGCTGCCGGGCGTGGCGTAGATCCCGAACAGCAGCCCGCGCGAATGCACGTAGTCCGCGAGCGCGGCCATGCCGTGCGGGAATCTGTCCGGGTTCGGCCGCAGCGAGCCGTCGGCGGCTCTGGTCAGTGCCTGCCAGCAGTCGTCGACCACGACGTAGCGATAGCCGGCGTCGCGCATTCCGGTGCGTACCAGCGTATCCGCCGCGTCGCGCACCACCTGTTCGTTCAGGCCGGCGCAGCCGACCTGGTTCCAGCTGTTCCAGCCCATCGGCGGCGTCGCGGCCAAGCCGTTGCGCAACTCGCCGCTCGGTCCCGAGGGCCAGATCATCGCGGCCGCGAGCGTCACGGCGGCGAGGACTATCCGGCCGAGCATGGCCGTGATCCAATCAGTGCCGGGGATGGGTCGCTGTGAAGGGGCCCGCACCGGACACAGATTGGAGCACTCGTGCCGATTTACGCGCTCGGCGACCGCGAACCGCGGATCCATCCGCAGGCCTACGTGCATCCGGATGCCACGGTGATCGGGGACGTCCGGATCGGCGCGCACGCCTCGGTGTGGCCGCAGACCGTGCTGCGGGGTGACAACGGTTACATCGAACTCGGCGAGCGCGCCAACATCCAGGACGGCTGCGTGGTGCACTGCACCAAGGAGGATCCGACGATCCTCGGCTCGTCCTCGGCGATCGGGCACGCGGTACACGTGGAGGGCGCGAAAATCGGCACGGGCTGCCTGATCGCCTCGGGTTCGGTGGTGCTGAACGGAAGCGTGCTCGAAGACGGCGCGATGGTCGGCGCCGGTGCGGTGCTGTCGTACAACTCGCACGTGCCGGGCGGGCACATCGCGCTGGGCGTACCGGCGAAGACGCGGCCGAACAGTTCCTTCGGCCCGGACCAGATCGCGCGGGTCGTGGATTCCTACGTCGAGCGGGCCCGGTACTTCCGCGCCGAGCTGCGGCGCCTGGACTGAGTGCCAGTCCCGGCCGCTGCATACAGCGGCCGCGCGGACCGCTAAAGTCGCGGGCCGTGACCGGAAAACCGTTGCGGGAAGTCGTGGAAGCCGGCTGGGCCGAGGCACTGGCGCCGGTCGCCGACCGGATCACGGCGATGGGGCAGTTCCTCCGCGCCGAAATCGCGGCGGGACGCCGGTACCTGCCGGCGGGCGAGAACGTGCTGCGGGCATTCAAACAGCCGTTTTCCGAGGTCAAGGTGCTCATCGTCGGGCAGGACCCGTACCCGACCCCCGGGCACGCGATCGGCCTGTGCTTCGCGGTCGCGCCGGAGGTGCGTCCGATCCCGAAGAGCCTGCAGAACATCTATCGCGAGTACTGCGACGACCTCGGCCATCCGATGCCGGCGAACGGCGATCTCACGCCGTGGACCGAGCAGGGTGTGCTGTTGCTGAACAGGTCGCTCACCGTCCGGCCGGGCTCGCCGAACTCGCACAAGGGCAAGGGCTGGGAAGAGGTCACCGAGCAGGCGATCCGCGCGCTGGCCGCACGCGGCGGGCCACTGGTGGCGATCCTGTGGGGCAGCAACGCGCGCAGTCTGAAGCCGCTGCTCGGCGGGCTGCCGTCGATCGAGTCCGTGCATCCGAGCCCGATGTCCGCACACAACGGTTTCTTCGGCTCGCGTCCGTTCACCAGGGCGAACCAGCTGCTGGCCACGCAGGGCTGCCCGCCCATCGACTGGAAGCTGCCCTGAGCCCGGCAGTTGTCCACATGGGGTGGGTTGTCCACAGGCAGGGCAGATGAGGGTCGCGCTCCGGGTGTGAGCTGCGCCAGCATGGGTGCATGGAAAACAGACGAACCCGTCGGCAGCACACCGGTACATCCGCGGACGAACCCCGCGCACGACAAGAGGCCCGGGCGACACGAAGTCCGCCCGGGCCCGAGAAGTTCGGGATTCAGCCGCGAACGACCTTGCCGGCCTTGAGGCACGAGGTGCACACATTCAGGCGCTTGCGCTGGGACAGACCGATCTTGGCGTGCACGGTCTGAATGTTCGGGTTCCAGCGGCGGTTGGTACGCCGGTGGGAGTGCGAGACCGACTTGCCGAAGCCCGGTCCCTTGCCACAGACGTCGCACACGGCAGCCACGTCGAACTCCTTTGACAATCAGGGAAGACAAAACACGCTCAGCGTGGAGCCGAGCAACTCGACCATAGTAACGACTGTCCGCGCGCCGCCCGCGGCCGGGTCGATACGCTGCGACGAACGCGAGGAGGTCGGGCGAGTGCGGGCGTTGGACGAGGCGGCGGTGGTGGCCTGGGCTTCGGCGTGCGTACACAGTCTGGACGTGCTCCGGCCCGCCATCAACGGCATCAACGTCTACCCGGTCGCGGACGCCGATACCGGCTCCAACCTGCTGCACACGATGACGGGTGCCCGTGACGAACTGGCGACGGAGGGTGAGATCTCCGGTGCCGGGCAGGCGCTGGCGCTGCTGGCCCGTGGCGCGGTGCGCAACGCGCGCGGCAATTCCGGCGTCATCCTGTCGCAGGTGTTGCGCGGGCTCGCCGATTCGGCAGGCTCGGCGCCGGAGCTGGACGGGCCCGCGCTGGCGAAGGCGCTCGTCCGTGCGGACAAGGTGGCGACGGAGGCGGTCGCGCGGCCGGTTGCGGGCACCATGCTCACCGTGCTGCAGGCCGTCGCGCAGGCGGTCGGCGGGCAGCAGCCGTTGGACGAGGTCGTGCGAAGCGCGGCGAAGGCGGCTTCGGCGGCGTTGGAACAGACGCCGCAGCAGTTGCCGGTGCTGGCGTCGGCGGGAGTGGTCGACGCGGGCGCGCGGGGGCTGGTCGCGGTCCTCGACGCGCTGGCGGGTGTGGTGACCGGCGCCGTCACCGAGCCGGTGCATTCCTGCGAAGCGCATACACAGAGCCCGTCGACGGAGCCGGCGCCGTACGCGTGGGAGGTCATGTACCTGCTGGAAGGCGTCACCGAGCCGGATCTCCCGCCGTTGCGCCGCACGTTGAGCGGGCTCGGGGACAGCGTGACGGTCGCGGGTGACGGCTCGGGCGCGTTCGCGGTCCACGTGCACTGCGCGGACATCGGCGCGGCGATCGAGGCCGGGCTCGACGTCGGCCGTCCGCGCCGGATCCGGGTGGAGCCGCTGGTCACGCCGACGCCGCTGGAGGCGCCGGCGGGGCCGGACAGGGCGGTGGTCGCTGTGGTGCGCGGCGAGGAGCTGGCCGGCTTGCTGCGGGACGAGGGCGTCGCGGTGCTCGCGGTGCCGTCCGGTGCGCGGCCGAGCGTGGAAGAGATGCTGGGCCTGATCACCGAGCGCGCGGTGGGGCACGTCACGGTGCTGCCCGGAGACGTGCGGCTCACCGCGGCCGCGGACGACATGGCCGGGCACGCGATGATCGGCGACCGCGACGTGGTGGTCATCCCGTGCGCGTCGCCGGTGCAGGTGCTGGCCGCGCTGGCGGTGCACGACGCCGCCCGCCGCGCGAACGACGACGTGGTGGCGATGGCCGAGGCGGCCGCGGCCACCCGGCGTGGCGAGCTCGTGGTCGCCGAAGAGGAGTCGATAACCTGGGTCGGGCGGGCGCACGCCGGTGACCTGATCGGTTTCGTGGACGGCGAAGTCGTCCTCGTCGAGCCGGCTTCGGAGGAGAACCTGGTCGCCGCCGCGCTGACGGTGCTGCGGCGGATGCTGGCCGTCGGCGGCGAACTGGTCACGGTGCTGACCGGGGTGGGCGCGCCCGCCGGGGTGGAGCACGAGCTGGCCGGCCGGCTGCGCGAGGAGCGGCCGGAGGTCGAGTTCGTGAGCTATCCCGGTGGCCAGACCGAGGCCGTGCTGCTGATCGGCGTGGAGTGAACGAATGACTGTCCTTGGTGACAAGCTGACCCCGTTGCTGGGCGGGAAAACGGCCACCGCGCTGGCCGAGGCGCTGGACATCCACACGGTCGGCGACCTGCTGCGGCACTATCCCCGGCGGTATGCCGAGCGCGGCGAGCTGACCGACATCGCGGGGCTGGAGATCGGCGAGCACGCCACCGTGATGGCGCGGATCGAAAAGGTCAACAAACGCCGGATGCGCAACAAACCCGGCTGGATCCTGGAAATGACGATCACCGACGGCCACCGCCGGCTGTCGTGCGCCTTCTTCGGCAATGCGCACCAGCGCGAGCGTGAGCTGAAACTGGGCAAGACCGGCCTGTTCGCGGGCAAGGTCACCGCCTTCCGGAACACCCTGCAGCTGTCCAACCCCGAGTACCAGATGCTCGACGAGGATTCCGAGTCCACTGTGGACGATTTCCTCGGTGCCATCATCCCGGTCTACCCGGCCGCGTCGGGGATGCCTTCCTGGTCGATCGCGCGCTGTGTGCGGCAGGTGCTGGACACCCTGGAGCCGGAGCCGGACCCGATGCCCGCCGAACTGCTGGCGTCGTACGGGTTCGTCGGCCTCTTCGACGCGCTGCGGCACATCCACCGCCCGCCGGACCAGGGTGCGCTGGACGCCGCGCGCACCCGGTTGAAGTGGGACGAGGCGATGGCGATCCAGCTGATCTTCGCGCAGCGTCGGCATTCCGCGGGCGCCCGGCCCGCGCCCGCCTGCCCGCCGAAGGAGAGCGGCATCCTCGCGGCCTTCGACAAGCAACTGCCTTTCGACCTCACGGATGGGCAGCGCGAGGTCGGCGAACACATCGCCGCCGACCTCTCCACCGAGCATCCGATGAACCGCCTGCTGCAGGGTGAAGTCGGCAGTGGCAAGACGATCGTGGCCCTGCGCGCGATGCTGCAGGCGGTCGATGCCGGGCGGCAGGCCGCGATGCTCGCCCCCACCGAGGTGCTGGCCGCGCAGCACGCGCGTTCCCTGCGCGAGATGCTCGGTGAGCTCGGCCAGGCCGGTGAGCTCGGCGCGGCCGAGGAAGCCACGAAGATCACGCTGCTCACCGGGTCCATGCCCGCCAAGGAACGCAAGCAGGCGCTGCTGGACGCGGCGAGTGGCGCGGCGGGCATCGTGGTTGGTACGCACGCGCTGATCCAGGACTCGGTGTCCTTCGCCGAGCTGGGTCTCGTGGTGGTCGACGAGCAGCACCGGTTCGGGGTGGAGCAGCGGGACGCGCTGCGGTCTCGCGGGGCGAACGACACCAGCCCGCACGTGCTGGTCATGACGGCCACCCCGATCCCGCGCACGGTGGCGATGACGGTCTACGGCGACCTGGAAATCTCGGCGCTGCGCCAGATGCCGGTCGGCCGGTCCCCGATCGCGACCACGGTGGTGCCCGTCGCGGAGAAGCCGGCGTGGCTGGATCGCGTCTGGCAGCGCGTGCGCGAAGAGGTCCAGAAGGGGCACCAGGCGTACGTCGTGTGCCCGCGGATCGGTGATGAGCCCGCCTCGGACAAGAACGGCAGCGACCGCCGCCCGCCGCTGGCGGTGCTCGAGGTCGCCGAAGAGCTGTCCGGCGGGCCGCTGGCCGGGCTGCGGCTCGGGATACTGCACGGCCGGATGCCCGCGGACGACAAGGACGCGGTGATGCGTGCCTTCGCGGCGGCGAAGGTCGACGTGCTGGTCGCCACCACGGTGATCGAGGTCGGCGTGAACGTGCCGAACGCGACCGCGATGGTGATCCTCGACGCCGACAGGTTCGGCGTGAGCCAGCTGCACCAGTTGCGCGGCCGGGTCGGCCGGGGTTCCGTGCCGGGGTTGTGCCTGCTGGTCACCGAGACCATCGACGGCACGTCCACCCGTGAGCGGCTGGCCGCGGTGGAGTCCACAACGGACGGTTTCGAGCTGTCGAGGCTGGATCTGGAGCTGCGCCGCGAGGGCGACATCCTGGGCGCCGCGCAGTCGGGCAAGCGGTCCGGGTTGAAGCTGTTGTCCCTGTTGCGTGACGAGGACATGATCGCCGAAGCCCGTACCCGTGCGCAGGAGGTCGTCGAGGGCGACCCGTCGCTGGACGAGCACCCTGGCCTGCGGCAGATGGTGGCGTCCGTAGTCGACGACGAGCGCGCCGAATTCCTGGAGAAGTCGTGAGTCCGCACCGTCTGGGCGATCGGAAGCTTTGTCCTTTGTGGACTCGACGGTGGCCGGCTGGACAAGGGTGAGCGAGTCGATGCTCGCTCGATAGTGGGACAGCGTTTGTCCCGCCGTGGGCGCGGCGTCACCGTGAATCGTGCTCAAGTTTCCCGCGCGAATCCTCACCGTCCTGTTCACCGCCGTCGTGGCCGGCTCCTTCGCGGCCCCGGCGCTCGCCGATCCGATGAGCCAGGAGAACCCGCCGAACTGGGGCCTGGACCGGATAGACCAGCGTGACGGCGCCACTGATCACCTTTATCGCTATGACACGACCGCCGCCGACGTGACGGTGTATGTCATCGACACCGGTGTCGACGCGAAGCAGCCCGATTTCGAAGGCCGTGTCGAACCGGGCAAGAACTTCGTCGAGGGCAACGACGACGCGAGCGACGGCAACGGTGACGGCACCCGGCTGGCCAGCATCGTCGGCGGCAAGGACTACGGCGTGGCCAAGGGTGTGCACATCGTGCCGGTGCGCGTGCTGGACGACAACGGGTCCGGCGACCTCACCAACATCGTTTCCG
This sequence comes from Amycolatopsis sp., assembly GCF_035546795.1. Classification (GTDB taxonomy): domain Bacteria; phylum Actinomycetota; class Actinomycetes; order Mycobacteriales; family Pseudonocardiaceae; genus Amycolatopsis_E. The sequence goes on along the minus strand of NZ_DASZWC010000016.1, from coordinate 36,855 downwards.
GCCTGGACTGGGTGGCGAAGAACGCGAAGCAGCCCGCGGTGGCCGTGCTCGGTATCGGTGGCCCCGCCAACGACCAGCTCGACGCCGCCGTGCGCGCGCTGACCGCGGTGATGCCGGTCGCCGTCCCCGCGGGCTGGTCTGCCGTCGACGCCGCGAATTCCTCGCCCGGCCGCGTGGCCGAAGCGCTGACAGTCGGCGCCGTCGATGCCGAAAACAAGATCGCCGCCAAGTCCAATTTCGGCGCCGCGGTCGATGTGTTCGCACCCGGTGTGGACGTGGTTTCGGCGACCAACACCAGCCCCAGTGCCGCTTCGGGCGCCAACATGGCTGCCGCCTTCGTCGGGGGCGCCGCAGCTCTCTATCGCTCCGAACACCCATCGGCCACTCCGGCGGAGATCACGCAGGGAATCGTCACGAACGCGACGCAGAACGTGCTCACCGGCCTGCCCGACGGCACCGCGAACCGCCTGCTCTGCACCGTCTCCGGCGACTGATCCGGACCGAGCCCGTCCCCGCGGGCGAGCCAAACCTGCGTACCGCGATGATGTCCATCACCCGGAACGGAACTCCCGCCGTACGGGATCGGCAAGGTAACGTCATCCATCCACCGATCCGCACGTAACAGGAAGGACCGGGCATGTTCCGGAAGGTACTGGTCGCCAACCGCGGCGAGATCGCCATCCGTGCGTTCCGCGCCGGCTACGAGCTCGGCGCCGGCACGGTAGCGGTGTTCCCGTACGAGGACCGCAACTCGCTGCACCGGCTCAAGGCCGACGAGGCTTACGAGATCGGCGAGCAGGGTCACCCGGTGCGCGCCTATCTGTCCGTCGAGGAGATCGTGCGCGCGGCCCGCAAGGCCGGCGCCGACGCGGTCTACCCGGGCTACGGCTTCCTCTCCGAGAACCCCGATCTCGCGCTCGCCTGCGCCGAAGCGGGTATCACGTTCGTCGGTCCGAGCGCGGAAATCCTGGAGCTGACCGGGAACAAGGCCCGCGCCGTCGCGGCCGCGCGGGACGCCGGGGTGCCGGTGCTGGGCTCGTCGCGCCCGTCCACCGATGTGGACGAGCTGATCGCGGCAGCCGACGAAATCGGATTCCCGGTGTTCGTCAAGGCGGTCGCCGGTGGTGGCGGGCGCGGGATGCGACGGGTGGACGACCCGGCGAACCTGCGCGAGTCCATCGAGGCCGCCGCGCGCGAGGCGGAGTCCGCGTTCGGCGACGCGACCGTGTTCCTGGAGAAGGCCGTGGTGGACCCGCGGCACATCGAGGTGCAGATCCTCGCCGACGGCGAGGGTAATGTCATCCACCTTTTCGAGCGCGACTGTTCGGTGCAGCGGCGGCACCAGAAGGTCATCGAACTCGCGCCGGCCCCGAACCTCGATCCCGCACTGCGGGAAAAGATCTGCAACGACGCGGTCGCGTTCGCCCGCAAGATCGGTTACCGCAACGCCGGCACCGTGGAGTTCCTGCTCGACAAGCAGGGCAGGCATCACTTCATCGAGATGAACCCGCGGATCCAGGTCGAGCACACGGTGACCGAGGAGATCACCGATGTGGATCTGGTGCAGTCGCAGTTGCGCATCGCGGCCGGCGAGTCGCTGGCGGATCTGGGGCTGAGTCAGGACAGCGTGTCGATTCACGGTGCCGCGCTGCAGTGCCGGATCACGACCGAGGATCCGGCCAACGGATTCCGTCCCGACACCGGCCGCATCACCGCCTACCGATCGCCCGGCGGCGGTGGCATCCGGCTCGACGGCGGTGCGAATCTCGGCGCCGAGGTCGGCGCCCACTTCGACTCCATGCTGGTCAAGCTGACCTGTCGCGGCCGCGACTTCGGCGCGGCGGTGGCGCGGGCCCGGCGCGCGGTGGCGGAATTCCGCATCCGCGGCGTGGCCACCAACATCCCCTTCCTGCAGGCCGTGCTCGACGATCCGGATTTCCGCGCCGGACGCATCACCACCTCGTTCATCGACGAGCGCCCGGAACTGCTGACCCAGCGCGGTTCGGCCGACCGCGGCACCCGCATCCTGCGCTATCTGGCCGACGTGACCGTGAACAAGCCGCACGGTGAGCGGCCGACGGCGGTCTACCCGCACGACAAGCTGCCGGCGATCGATCTGAGTGCGCCGCCGCCGGACGGCACCCGCCAGCGTCTGCTCGAACTGGGACCCGAGGGTTTCGCGCGGTGGTTGCGGGAGCGCGACGCGGTCGGCGTCACCGACACCACGTTCCGCGACGCCCATCAGTCGCTGCTCGCGACGCGGGTGCGCACGCGCGGACTGCTGACCGTCGCCGGGCACGTGGCGCGGATGACCCCGGAACTGCTCTCGGTCGAATGCTGGGGTGGCGCGACCTACGATGTGGCGCTGCGCTTCCTGTACGAGGACCCGTGGGAGCGGCTGGCCGCGCTGCGGGAGGCGATTCCGAACATCTGCTTGCAGATGCTGCTGCGCGGGCGCAACACCGTCGGGTACACGCCGTATCCGGAGCAGGTGACGCGGGCGTTCGTGCGAGAAGCGACCGGTACCGGTATTGATATCTTCCGGATCTTCGACGCGCTGAACAATGTGGATCAGATGCGGCCGGCGATCGACGCGGTACGCGAGACCGGCACCGCGCTGGCCGAGGTCGCGATGTCCTACACCGGTGATCTGTCGAATCCGGACGAGAACCTCTACACCCTCGACTACTACCTGAAGCTCGCCGAGCAGATCGTCGAGGCCGGCGCGCACGTGATCGGCATCAAGGACATGGCCGGGCTGCTGCGGGCGCCGGCCGCGCACACGCTGGTGACCGCGCTGCGCAGCAACTTCGATCTGCCGGTGCACGTGCACACCCACGACACTCCGGGCGGGCAACTCGCCACCTACCTGGCCGCCTGGCAGGCCGGCGCCGACGCCGTGGACGGGGCGAGCGCGCCGATGGCAGGCACCACGAGCCAGCCCGCGCTCTCGGCGATCGTCGCCGCGGCCGCGCATTCGCCCTACGACACCGGGCTGAACCTCGATGCCGTCTGCGACCTCGAGCCGTACTGGGAGGCACTGCGAAAGGTCTACGCGCCCTTCGAGTCCGGGTTGCCGGGGCCGACCGGGCGGGTGTACCACCACGAGATCCCCGGCGGGCAGCTGTCGAATCTGCGGCAACAGGCCATCGCGCTCGGGCTGGGCGACCGGTTCGAAGAGGTCGAGGCCAAATACGCGGCCGCCGACCGGCTGCTGGGCCGGCTGGTGAAGGTCACCCCGTCCTCCAAAGTGGTCGGCGATCTGGCCCTGTCGCTGGTCGGATCGGGCGTGGACGTGGACGATTTCGCCACCGACCCCGCGCGCTACGACATCCCGGACTCGGTCATCGGTTTCCTGCGTGGCGAACTCGGCACCCCGGCGGGCGGCTGGCCCGAACCCTTCCGCAGCCGCGCCCTCGAAGGTCGCGGCCCGGCGAAGCCGGAAGTGCCGCTGACCGCGGAAGACGCCGCGGCACTGGACGGTTCGTCACAGCAGCGCCGAGAGACGTTGAACCGATTGCTGTTTCCCGCTCCGACCGCGGAATTCCTGGCGCATCGGGAGAAGTACGGCGACACCACCGGATTGTCGGCGAACCAGTTCTTCTACGGTCTGCGCCACGGTGAGGAACACCGCGTCGAACTGGAGAAGGGCGTCACCCTGCTCATCGGCCTCGAGGCGATCTCGGAGCCGGACGAGCGCGGCATGCGCACGGTGATGTGCATTCTCAACGGGCAGCTGCGTCCGGTGCAGGTGCGCGACCGCTCGATCGCCAGCGAGGTTCCGGTGGCGGAGAAGGCCGACAAGAACAACGCCGGCCACATCGCCGCACCCTTCGCCGGTGTCGTCACCCTGACCGTCGGCGAGGGCGACACGGTCGCCGCCGGTGACACGGTCGGCACCATCGAGGCCATGAAGATGGAGGCCGCCATCACCGCACCCCGCGCCGGAGTCGTCGCCCGGGTGGCGATCGGCACGGTGCAGCAGGTGGAAGGCGGCGACCTGCTGGTGGAACTGCGCATGAACGAGACATCGGCCGAATGACGATGCCGGTCAGCCACATTCGCTCGCGAGGCGAGGGCCGGCCGTGATCGGTCACGGACCGGCTCGCGCTTGCCCTCGGCTTGCCGTGGCGGAGGGATCGCGGTGACCCGGATCGTCGCGGGCGCGGCCGGTGGTCGCCGGCTGCGGGTTCCGCCCGCGGGAACCAGGCCGACCTCGGACCGGGTGCGGGAAGCGCTGTTCAACGCGCTTTCCGCGCGCATGGATTTCGACGGCATCCGGGTACTCGACCTCTATGCCGGGTCGGGGGCCCTCGGTCTGGAGGCGCTGTCGCGCGGTGCGTCCCATGCGCTGCTGATCGAATCCGATCGCAAGGCGGCCGCGGTGATTCGCGGCAATATCGCGGATCTGGATGTGCCCGGCGCCGAATTGCGCCTGGGCACAGTCGCTTCCGTGCTGGCGACAGCACCCGCCGAACCGTACGACCTGGTGCTGTCCGACCCGCCCTACGCGGTCGCCGACGCCGCTGTCGAGGCCGACCTGCGGGCGTTGTCGGCCAACGGCTGGTTGTGCGGGGACGCGCTGATCGTCGTCGAGCGGTCGGCGCGATCACCGGAAACGGCATGGCCCGCAGGCTATTCGGCGTTGAAGTCGCGCCGATACGGCGAAACTCGCGTCGATCTGGCGGAATACCACGGATAATCCCGGCCTCGGGCTCGGTCGACGGTCGTTCCGCCGGCAAGGCCTGCCGCCGCGGTGGCTCCCGCCGCCACGGCGACCGACTCAGCCGCGGCGTTCGGCGATGCGGGCGAGCAGGCGTTTGTGCACGGCCGGCGGCAACATGCCGGTGACGTCGCCGCCGAAGGTCGCCACCTCCTTGACCAGGGAGCTGGACAGGAAGCTCAGCGCCGGGTTGGTGGCCAGGAAGTAGGTGTCGACGCCCGAGAGGTGCTTGTTCATCTGGGCCATCTGCATCTCGTATCCGAGATCGGTGGCATCGCGCAGACCCTTGACCATGGCGGTGATGCCCTGTTCGCGAGCGAAATCGACCAGCAGCCCGTACCAGGATTCGATCCGTACGTTGGGCAGATCGGCGGTCGCCTCGCGCAACATCTCGATCCGCTCGTCGACGCTGAACATGCCCTGCTTGCTCTTGTTGATCATCACGGTCACGACGACCTCGTCGAACTGCGCAGCCGCGCGCGAGATGACGTCGATATGCCCGTTGGTCACCGGATCGAAGGACCCGGGACACAGTGCTCCAGCCATGCAGCGACGCTAACAGGTCGGGGCGGGCCGAGCCGATCGTGGTCGTCACAGCGCACGCAGCCGCAGTGGCGTCGGCGGCGGGAGGGGCGCGGGGCGGATGTAACCGCGGGGGCGCTGCTCGCGGGACCGGCTCAGCGCAGCGTGCACGCGTTCCGCGGTGCCTCCCGTACTCAAACCGCGCCAGGTGGTGCGGACCGGCTGAAATCCGTAGCGCCGCAACACCGCATCCGGCGGGCGGCGCGACGGACCGCCATGCGCCCCCGCTCTGCTCGGGCGGTGCCCATCGACCTCGAGCACCACCCCGGTTCGGCCGAGATACAGGTCGGCCGTCCCCAGCACTCTCCCGTCCTCGGCATGGATCACCCCACCCGCGGACGCCGGCGGGAAGCCGAGCAGCCGCAGCAACACCCGGATCCGGGAGTGGTCGACTCCGGCGCTGCGCGGATCGAGGAAACCGACCACGTGCCGGGCGCCGTCGACGCCGCGCCGGCCCCGGGCGCAGGCCAGTTCGCGCGCCAATGCCGGTGCGGTGATGCCGAATTCGCGAGCGAGGGCATCGCCGACGACGACCGCCGATTCGAACGGAAGGGTGCGAGCCAGATCGATGACCGTGCGGGCGGGACTGGTGACCAGCAGCCCGTGCCGTTCGGCCACTACGGGGACGGGCGCGCAATGCACCTGCAGATTCGGTTTGATGCGCCCGCCGTGGCGTCGATTGCGTGTCACGTGCACGCGGTCCAGCAGTGCCGGCGACATCGGCGCACCCAGCACGACCGCCGCCGATTGGTGGCTCACCACGGCATCGGCCGCCATCTCCGGCAGCAGTGCGGCCACCGCCAGCCGGTGCCGTGCCACGCCGTCCAATTCCGCGAGTAGCGAGGCCTCGGCGTACGCCCCGCGCCGCACCCGCCGCCAGCTCCCGATCGCGCACCGCCGCCGGATCTCGTCGTCGCCGACCCCCGCCGAGACCGCGTCTCGGCGCCGGTGCAGTCCGGCGACCCCGCCCTGGACCGTTGACCGGCTTGCGCGGCACAAGGTTTCGGCACGCGTGTCGCGGTGCGTCATTGCGGGTCCTGATACGGCCGGGTGCGGCGCGGGCGAGGGAGAAGAGGACAGGGGACCGGTACCCGCGGGCGCGGGGAGGTGGCCGAGCGCAGACCGGCCCGCCAGATGATGGGGCTTCCCGGACAGTGGTTCTCCGAACGGTGGTGCATTGCCGAACCTCCCACGATGAGAACTCGCAACGACGTTTGCTGAGTTAGGACGTGGGGTAAGGAGACTCGGTTCCTTGCACAGATGACCAGGTTGCAGCCGCACCCCGTCCAGGAAGGCCCGGCGATCGGAACACCGCGATCAGAACAGTCAGAACACCCAGAGCCGCAGCGTGAGGAAGCGCAGGGTGCCGACTCCGGCGGTGATGCCGATGACGGCGATCGCCTCGGCGACGTCGTCGAGGCCGGGCGCCGCGATGTCGAGCACCGCCAGCGCCCCCGAGGTGATGGCGAGTCCGGCCAGCGCCAGTCCACCGCCCTCGAGTTGGGCGGCGAGCCAGCCGACCCGGTCGGCGGCGTGGAAGGTGAGGCGGCGGTGCAGTTCGTTGGCGAGTGCCGTGCTGACGATGGATCCGGTCAGGTTGGCCAGCTGCGGCCCGCCGCTGTAGCAGGCCAAGAAGAGCAGGAAGTAGCCGATATTGCTGAAACCGCCGACCAGCGCGAACCGGACGAGTTGCGACAGCCAGTGGTCCCCGCGCAGATAGTCGGCGAAGCGCGAGGCGAGGCGGCCGGCAACGGGCGGGGACTGCTGCGGCTCCGGCGTCTCGGCCGGCAGTTCGCTGCGAACGATGGATACGCCCGGATCGGGCTGTGGGTTCACCCACATACCCGGAGGTGCCGGATAAAGGACAACCATTGTCGTTCCGATCGCACAGTGCCGGACGCCGAGGGTGACGGGTTCCGGCTGGTCTACCGCTCAGTAGAAAAAGATAGCACCAAGCGGAGAGATTTCCTCCACTTGATTTGTGTGGGATAGGAAACACCATCCGACACACCGAAGGTGATCTGGGCAGACACGCGGGATGCGGGCACACTGGGCCGAGAGCAGTAGTTCGGCACGAGAGTGGGGTCAGCAGGATGTATCGCGTATTCGAGGCACTCGACGAACTGGTCGCGATCGTCGAAGAGGCGCGGGGTATCCCGCCGACTCGCAATTGCATCGTGCCTCGCGGTGATGTGCTGGAACTGCTCGACGACGTGCGTGAGGCGCTGCCCGGCGAACTCGACGACGCCCAGGACGTGCTCGACCACCGCGACAAGATCGTCTCCGATGCCCGCAATACCGCCGACGCCACGGTGACCGGCGCGAACGACCAGGCCGAACAGACCGTCGCCGGCGCCCGCGAGGAGGCCGACCGGCTGCTGGCCGACGCCAAGGCCCACGCCGACCGGATGGTCGCCGAGGCCCGCGCGCATGCCGATCACCTGGTCGCGACCGCACAGGCCGAGGCCGATCGCATCGTGACCGACGGTAAGGCCGAGTACGAGGCGCTCACCGGCCGCGCCCGCACCGAATCGGAGCGGATGATCGCGGCGGGCCAGGCCTCCTACGACCGATCGGTGGCCGAGGGGCAGGCCGAACAGGAGCGCCTGGTCTCGCAGACCGAGGTGGTGCGGGCCGCGCACGCCGAATCCGCGCGCCTGATCGACGCCGCGCAGACCGAGGCCGACCGGCTGCGCGAGGAATGCGATCACTATGTCGATTCCCAGCTCGCCGATTTCGAGGAGACGCTGCACTCGACGCTGCGGACGGTGGGCCGTGGTCGCCAGCAATTGCGTTCGGGGACCGGCATTCCGGACTACGCCGCCGACTTCCGGCGCTGATCTGCCCGCGCTCGTTCCGGGATTTGGGGGGATCGGCGCAGTTCGCGTACTGTGGAGTGGTTGCCCAAACCCCCTCGAAACGTGAGTGAGTGTCCGATGTCCGCCCAGTCCGGTCCCGGTTCGCGTCGTCGTCAGACCGACGCGGATTTCGTGCTGGACACCCGCAGTCTGGGGCGCGCCCCGGGCTCGATCCGGCGGGTGCATCGGGTCGTCACCGCCCCCGAGAAGATCGGCTTGGACCTGATCGCGATCCCGGCCGGTGCCGAGATCGACCTCGATCTGACCCTGCAGGCGGTCTCGGAGGGCGTGCTGGTCACCGGTTCGGTGTCGGCGCCCATCGAGGGGGAGTGCTCGCGCTGCCTGGAGTCGTTCACCGACGATCTGGAACTCGAGATCACCGAACTGTTCGCCTATCCGGACAGCGCGACCGAGCAGACCACCGAGGAAGACGAGATCTACCGGCTCGTCGACGACATGATCGACATCGAGCCGGTGGTCACCGACGCCGTCGGTCTGGAATTGCCGCTGCAGCCGCTGTGCGAACCCGATTGCGCCGGGCTGTGCCCGGAATGCGGTGTCCGGATGGCGATTGCGGGTCCGGATCACACGCATGAGATACTGGACCCTCGCTGGGCGGGGCTTGCGAAATTCGCGAGCGAAACCCCCAGCTCCGGCGTCTCCGACGCCCCATCAGACGTAGACCGATCTCTTGCCGACCGCCATGGTTCGGCAAGTTCGACGACAGAGGAGAAGTAGTCGTGGCCGTTCCGAAGCGCCGGATGTCTCGTGCCAACACCCACTCGCGGCGCAGCCAGTGGAAGGCCACCGCGCCGACCCTGATCACCTGCCCGAACCGGGCGTGCGGTCAGAAGACCCTCCCGCACATCGCGTGCCCGAACTGCGGTACCTACAAGGGCCGCCAGGTCACCTCGGCCATCTGATCTGCCGATCGGGTAGCCGCGAAGTGACCGCCGGTAAGGACGAAGCGGACGCACCCGCAGCGGGCGATGCCGCTGACCACGCCAGCCTTCTGGAAGCGCTCGGCGTGGAGGTGCGTCCGGACCTGCTCCGGCTGGCGCTCACCCACCGTTCCTACGCCTACGAGAACGGTGGGCTGCCGACCAACGAACGCCTGGAATTCCTGGGCGATTCGGTTCTCGGTCTGAGCATCACCGAGCGCCTGTACCTCGAGCATCCGGAGAAATCCGAAGGCGAGCTCGCCAAACTGCGCGCCAGTGTGGTGAACATGCATGCCCTGGCCGAGGTCGCGCGCGGCCTGGGTGAGGGCGGCCTCGGCCGTCATCTGCTGCTCGGTAAGGGCGAGGAACTCACCGGCGGCCGGGACAAGGCGAGCATTCTCGCCGATGGGATGGAGTCGCTGCTGGGTGCGGTCCATCTGCAACACGGCATCGAGGTCGCGCGCGGAGTCGTGCTGCGGCTGTTCGCCGAACTGCTCGAACGCGGTCCCCGGATGGGCGCCGGCCTGGATTGGAAGACCAGTCTGCAGGAGCTCACCGCGGAACGCGGCATCGGCGTGCCCAGCTACGAGATCACCTCGACCGGTCCCGACCACGACAAGGAATTCACCGCCACCGCGGTGATCGGTGGCCAAGCCTACGGGCAGGGCGTCGGCCGGTCGAAGAAGGAAGCCGAGCAGAAGGCCGCGGGCGCTGCGTGGCAGGCGCTCACCGCGGACGGTTCCGCCGAAGCCGGTGACTGATGCCCGAACTGCCCGAGGTCGAGGTGGTCCGGCGCGGACTCGAGGAGCACGTCGTCGGCCACGTCGTGGAATCGGTCCTGGTCAAACATCCGCGGTCGGTGCGCCGCCACGAACTCGGCGGTGACGATCTCGCCGGCCGGATGGCGGGCCTGCGGATCGAATCCGCCCGCCGCCGCGGCAAATTCCTCTGGCTGACCTTCGACGATCCCGATGCCGCACTCGTCGTCCACCTGGGGATGAGCGGGCAGATGCTCGTACAGTCCGCGCAGGCGCCGCTGGAGAAGCACGCGCATATCGTCGCCGGACTCGACAACGGCACCCAGCTGCGCTTCATCGATCAGCGCACCTTCGGTGGCTGGGCGCTGAACCGGCTCATCGCTCTCGACGGTGAGGAACTGCCGGAATCGGTCGCCCACATCGCGCGCGATCCGCTCGACCCCCGTTTCGACACCGAGGCCGTGGTCGCGCGGATGCGGACCAAATCCTCCGAGATCAAGCGGGTGCTGCTGGATCAGACGGTGGTCTCGGGTATCGGCAACATCTACGCCGACGAGGCGTTGTGGCGAGCCCGCATCCACGGCGAACGCCCCGCCGCGGCGCTCACCCGGCCCGCGCTGCGGCGGCTGCTGAGCGAGGTGCAGGCGGTGATGGGTGCGGCCCTCGACGCCGGCGGCACCTCCTTCGACGCGCTGTATGTCAACGTCAACGGCAATTCCGGATACTTCGAGCGGTCGCTGGCCGCCTACGGCCGCGAGGACGAACCGTGCCGTCGCTGCGGCGCGCCGATCCGCCGCGAGAAGTTCATGAACCGCTCGTCCTACTCCTGTCCGCGCTGCCAGCCGAAGCCCCGGCGATAGCGGCGAGCACGCGCTAAATTTGCGGTGTGTCCGATAAAGCCACTTCGTACGAAGGGAGAGCGGATGCGCAAGCTCACCTACTTCGTGGCCTCGACCATCGACGGGTATATCGCCACCTCGGACGGATCGGTCGACTTCTTCCCGGTCGGCGGTGACCACGGCCCCGCCATCACCGCGCAGTATCCGGAGACGTTACCGACCAAGATCCGGGAATCGCTCGGGATCGACAGTCCGGGCGAAAGTTTCGACACCGTGATCATGGGTCGCAAGACCCACGATTTCGGGGTGCGGACCGGCACGTCGAGCCCGTATTCACATCTGCGGCAGTTCGTCGTGTCGACCACCCTGCCCGGCGATCCGGATCCGGACGTCGAGCTGATCTCCTCCGACCCGCTGGGGCGCGTGCGCGGGCTCAAGCAGGAGAAGGGCTCGGGTATCTGGTTGTGCGGCGGCGGTGAACTGGCACAGGCGCTGCTGCCGGAGATCGACCAGATCTTTCTCAAGTTGTATCCGATCGTGCTGGGGCACGGCCGGCCGCTGTTCGGCGCGGGACCGCGGCTGCCCGAGCCGGCGCTGTTCCGGGTGCTCACCGGCCGGGTGTTCGAGGACGGAGTGTCGTTCATCAAATACAGCCGGTTGCCCTAGTGGGCGGCCAGGTTCCGGATCCGGTGGCCGCGCTGCGCGAGATCGCGTTCTGGATGGAACGCGATCGCGCGCAGACCCATCGCGTCAAGGCCTACCGGCGGGCGGCCGATGTGGTGGCCGACCTCTCGGACGCCGATTTCGAGCGTTACCGCGAATCCGGTGCCTGGCAGGAACTTTCGGGCATCGGCCCGAAGACCGCGGCGGTGATCGAACAGGCGTCCGCCGGCGCCGTACCGCAGCGACTGACCGAATTGCGTTCCGCCGCAAAGCCGATCGCACCCGCCGGTGGCGAGGTCCGCGCGTTGCTGCGGGGCGATCTGCACACCCACTCCGACTGGTCCGACGGCGGCAGCCCGATCGAGGAGATGATGCGCACCGCGCAGGCGCTGGGCCACCAATACTGTGCGCTGACCGATCATTCGCCGCGGTTGAAAGTCGCCAACGGACTCTCCGCGGAGCGGTTGCGCCGCCAGCTGGACGTGGTCGCCGAACTCAACGAGCGGCTCGCGCCGTTTCGCATTCTCACCGGTATCGAAGTCGACATCCTCGACGACGGCACCCTCGACCAGGAGGCCGAGCTGCTCGCTCGCCTGGATGTCGTTGTGGCCAGCGTGCATTCGAACCTGCGCGCCGACTCGGCGACCATGACCAAACGCATGGTGTACGCGGTGGCGAATCCGAACGTCGACATCCTCGGCCACTGCACCGGGCGCTTGGTCGCCGGTAATCGCGGCATCCGGCCGGAATCGTCGTTCGACGCCGAACTCGTCTTCGAGGCTTGCCGCCGTTACGGGACGGCCGTGGAAATCAACAGCCGTCCCGAACGGCTCGATCCACCGAGCCGGCTGCTGCGCCTGGCCGTGGAGATGGGCTGCTACTTCAGCATCGATACCGATGCGCACGCCCCCGGCCAGCTGGATTGGCAGGGCTACGGCTGTGAACGCGCCGAGGCGAACGAGGTCCCGGCCGATCGCATCATCAACAGCCTGCCGTTGGATGAACTCCTGGCGTTCACCGCGCGGTGACCCCTCGCGGCGAACCGGGCCCGCTCAGAGGATCGCGAATGCGACGACCATGCCGATCGCCAGATGCGCGGCGGCCACCAGCAGCGACTGAATCTGGTAGCTGGACGATTTCAGCAGATCGCCGATGTGCAGGCCGACCAGCCATTCCAGCAGCCGGATGGAGACCACCTGCGCGATGATGCCCACCAGCCCGTAGATGCCGGTGGCGATCAGGCCCTCGACGAGCCGGCCGCCGGAGGAGTAGATCGCCAGCACCACGATCAACGCCATACTCACCATGCCCGCGGAGGCGATGACGACCGCGTTCGGATTACCGGCGGCGACCATCTTGCGCAGCGGTCCGGGCGTGGAACTGTCGATGGCCTGGAATCCGATCAGCATCAGGGCCAGACCCAGCACCGCGTACAGCGCGATCGCGCCGACGCCGTGCCCGACGGAGCTCCAATACCCTGATTCGAGCGCGAGGGTGGACGACACAGATTCCTCCGGTGATGTTGATCGAGTCGCTGAATGCTACTTGGTCGGAATGCGATGCGGAACGAAGGTGGAGCCGTCGTCGGTGATCAGGCCGGGGGATTCGCGGATGCCGAGACCGGCCGAGGTGTCGCCGACGATCCAGGCGCCCAGGACCGGCCGCAGGCCGTCGAAATCCGGTAGCGGATCGAGAAGTTGGTAGACGAACCCCTCCTCGCCGTACACGCCGCCGGTCGAGGTCTCCATCCCGGCGCCGACGATGGTCATATTGGCGCCCTCGCGGCCCAGCTTCGGTTTGCGGATGTACTCGGTGAGCTCGTGCGGGTCGTCGAGATAGGCCGGCAGCAGATTCGGATGCCCGGGATACATCTCCCACAGCACCGCCAGCAGCGCCTTGTTGGACAGCAGCGTCTTCCAGAGGGGTTCGACCCAGGCGGTCTCGGGGATGGAGTCCACCACGCGCTTGCCGAAATCGTCGTCGAGCGCCCACTCCCACGGATACAGCTTGAAGATCGAACCGATCGGCGCCTCGGCCAGATCGACGAAACGCTCCAGCTCGGTATCGAATCCGATCTCCTCGATCGGCAGCGCGATGGTGTCGAAACCGGCCTCGGCGGCGGTCTCCTGCATATACGCGGTGGTCACGTTGTCCTCGCCGGAGGCGTCGGCCGAGGACCAGGTGAAGTGCAGCTGATTGGTGGGCAGCTGGTCGAGCAGCTCGCCCCAGCGCTCGACCAGGCGCTCGTGCAGCGAATTCCACTGGTCGTCGTCGGGGTAGACGTCGGTGAGCCAGTGCCACTGCACGATGGCCGCTTCCAGCAGCGAGGTCGGCGTATCGGCGTTGTACTCCAGCAGTTTCGCCGGACCGCGGCCGTCGTAGCGCAGATCGAAACGCCCGTAGACGTACGGGTCGCTGCGATGCCACGACTTCTTGATCGGCTCCCAACTCCATTCGGGCAGGCCGAAATCGGCGAAGCGCTCGGTGAGCACGATCTGCTCGACCGCGTGCAGGCACATCGAATGCAGCACCTCGACCTGGGCCTCGAGCGCGAGGATCTCGTCGAGATCGAATTCGTAGTGCACCGATTCGTCCCAGTACGGGCGCGACTGTCCGTTCGCGTCGCGGCCGGGCGAGCCGAATACCAGCCCTTGATCGGCGATGATCTTCTGCCAGCCGGTACGTTGCCGGTTGCGCATCCGACGCATCTAGGAGCCTCCACTGGTGGAACCGGATTTACTGCCGAGACCGCCTCGTACGACGGTCCCGCTCTTGGTGCTCACGGTGGCCTTCTTCGGCGCGACCGTGCTGCCGCCGACGGGCGCACGCCCGACGGTGTTGTTGCCGCCGTAGTAGTAGCGGTACTGGTGGCCGTTGTAGAGGAAGATGCCCGGTCCCAGGCCGCCACCGCCGTAATAGCCGCCGGTACTCGCGTAGGACTGGGCGCGCACACAGTCGTCGTCGGGTACGACCTGCTGTTGCCCGTTGTCGTCGGTGATGCAGTAGGCGGTCACGTTCGCGGGCCGGTGTGCGGCCTGGTAGGCGAGATATCCGGTACCCACCACCGCGGCGATGCCGGCCACCGCCACGCCGCCGATGAGCAGCCGTTTGCGCTTGCGCCGCTTGGTTTCCGCGGCCTCCGCCGCGGCCCGTTCCGCCTCTTCGGCGCGTTTGCGGGCCTTGTCGCGCGCCCGCGCCTCGGCCACCGTCGGCGGACGGGGCTGGGTGACGCCGGCCTCCTGCCGCTGCATACTTCCGCGCAGGCGCCGGGGTCTGTCGGATTCGCCTGCGGCACCGGAATTTTCACCCTCGGGATCGGCCGGCCCACCGGCATCGGCGCCGAAAGCGTTGTCCGACAGCGGGTTCGGCGCACCGGGGGTAGCCGGGCCGGGAATCGTCGAGGCCGGGTCGGGGAAGCCGGGCAGGATGGGCGTGCCGGGGAGAGTCGGCGCGGTCCGCGGATTCGGGAGGGTGGGGTCCGGTTCGCCCAGGCGTCTCGTCGGTTCCGCCTCGGATGCGCCGGTTTCGCGCTCGCCTTCGGGCCGCGCGCCGAAACGCACCGTCGGATCCGAGGCGCCGATTCCCTTCGACTCGCCGGATTCCGTGCCGCCCCCGGTGCTGTCTTCTCCCGCGGACGGGGTGTCGCGGGGGTCGTGCGAATCCCGATCCCCGGGTCCGCCGCCCGGCTCATGTGTTGCCAACGATCGACTCCTGTATCCCCGCCGCTACCGTTCCTCGAAGCCTGTGATTCCGCCGAGGGCGGCGCCCCAGTTTTCCACAACCAGGTCGACTCGACCAGGCGTGTCACCCGACCGCAACAATGCCAGCAAACGCTCGCACGCCGGTCGCGGACCCTCGGCCACCACGTGCACGCGCCCGTCCCGGGTGTTGCGGGCGTGGCCCACCAAACCGAGCTCCAGCGCCCGCGCTCGCGTCCACCAGCGGAACCCGACGCCCTGAACCAGGCCGTGCACCCAGGCGCTGAGCCGGACGGGGTCGGGGCTCACGAGTCGATCTTGTCGATCTGGAACGTCAGATTCACCGTGGTGCCCGCCTTCAGCGTCCGTCCCACCGTGCACACCTTGTCGATGGCGCGCTGCACGGTGACCAGCAGGCGCTGGCGCCCGGCCTCGTCGAGTTCGGACAGGTCCAGTTCGACGATCTCGTTCAGTTCCGGATACACCTCGTTCTCGCGGTCGGCGTCGCCGGAGACGCGGATCGTGGTGTCGTAGGTCTCGCCCAGCCGGTTGGACAGCGGGAAGTCCGAACTCATCCCGGTGCAGGCGGCCAGCGCGATCTTCAGCAGCTCGCCCGGGGTGAAGACGCCCTCGACGCCGTCGGAGCCGATGAGTACCTCGGCTCCGCGCGAGCTGCGCCCGGTGTAGCGGCGGGTGCCGGTCCGCTCCACCCACAATTCGGTCACCGGCTTCGGCGCCTTGGCCTGCGGGGCGGCTGCGACGGTCGCGGGCTGCGCAGCGGCGGCGGTGGGTGCGGCGGAGTTGGCGGTCTGTTCGGACATACCGTCGATCCTGCCATCGTGCCCGGCGTATCCGCACCGCACACCGGCTTTCACCACGGCGTGTGGAGGCCGTTGTGTCCGATATCACCGGTTCTGCCGGGCGTGGCCGGGCTCGGATCAGGCTTGGAATCGGTACCCCATACCGGCCTCGGTGAGCAGATGTTTCGGCTGGGAAGGGTCGTCTTCGAGCTTGCGCCGCAGCTGCGCCAGATACACCCGGAGATAGTGGGTTTCGGTCGCATACGTCGGGCCCCACACCTCGCGCAGCAGTTCCCGGCGGCCCACCAGTTTGCCCTGATTGCGCACCAGCATTTCCAGCACACCCCATTCGGTGGGCGTGAGGTGGACATCGCGGCCGCCGCGGATGACCTTCTTCGCCGCGAGATCGACGGTGAACGAGGACGTTTCCACGATCGGCGCCGACTCCTCGGCCGTCGAGGCGGAACGCCGCACCGCCGCCCGCAGGCGGGCCAGCAGTTCGTCCATGCCGAACGGTTTGGTGACGTAGTCGTCTGCGCCGGTGTCGAGGGCCTGCACCTTGTCCGAGGAATCGGTGCGGGCGGACAGCACGATCACCGGCATCGAACTCCAGCCGCGAATTCCGGCCAGTACCTCGACACCGTCGATATCGGGCAGGCCGAGATCCAGCACAACCACGTCGGGGTGTTTCTCCGCGGCCGCCCGCAGGGCCGCAGCGCCGGTGGCGGCGGTGATCACCTCGTAGCCACGCACCGACAGATTGATCCGCAGCGCGCGCAGGATCTGCGGTTCGTCGTCGACGACCAGCACGCGGGTCGCGGCCGGCGGTCGTTCGGCCGATGTCACGACGCCTCCTGTGTCTTGCGGGACACCCGCACCCGGTCGGCGGCGCGAGCGGGCTGCGCAGTGTTGCTCACGACGCCTCCTGTGTCTTGCGGGACACCCGCACCCGGTCGGCGGCGCGAGCGGGTTGCGCAGTATCGCTCACGACGCCTCCTGTGTCTCTCCTGCCGGCAACTCGATCACCATGGTCAGCCCACCTCCCGGCGTCGGTTCGGCGTGTACGGTCCCGCCCATCGCCTCGACGAATCCGCGGACCACCGACAGGCCCAGGCCCACACCGGTCGAATTGTCGCGGTCGCCCAATCGCTGGAACGGCTCGAACATCTGGTCCTCGAGTCCGGTCGGAACGCCCGGACCGTAGTCGACCACTGTGATGGATACCCGGCCGCCGTCGCGTTCGGCGCCAACCCGCACCGGTGTGTCGGGGACCGTCGTTCCGGCCGGCGCCGAGTAGCGCAGCGCGTTGTCGATCAAATTGGCCAGCACCCGTTCCAGCAGGCCGCTGTCGGCATAGACCGACACCTCGCCGACTTCGACCTTCACCCGGTCCATCGCCGCCTGCCGCACACCGCGGGTCCCCATCCCGACGCCGACGACCGCGCGGTTGACCACCTCCTCCAGGTAGACCTGTTTGAGGTTGGGTTCCACGGCGCCGGCCGCGAGCCGCGAGGAGTCGAGCAGATTGCCGACGAGCGCGGTGAGCTGATCGGTGGATTCCTCGATGGTTTCCAGTAATTCGGCGGTATCTGCGGGGGAGAACTGCACGTCCTCGCTGCGCAGACTCGATACCGCCGCCTTGGCCGCGGCCAGCGGCGTGCGCAGGTCGTGGCTGACCGCCGACAGCAGTGCGCGGCGCAGCCGGGCGGCCGCCATCACACCGGCGGCCGCCTGGGCCTGGTCGGCGAGTTCACGCTGGCGCACGAGCCCGGCCGCCTGCCCGGCCACCGCGGCGAGCACCCGGCGGTCCCCGGGTGTCAGCGCGCGCCCACTGAGCAGCAGCCAGTGTTCCTCGTCGCCGGCTCCGATCGCGGTATCGGCGGCGCCGGGGGTGCGCGCCGGATCGTCACCGACGCAGGCGATCACCTCGGCGTCGCTGACGAAACTCACCGCCCGCTGACGGTAGATCTCGCGGGCGCGCTCGAGCAGATCGGGCAGGTCGGCGCCGTGCAGGATCGCGCCGGCGAACAGGGTCAGCAACTCGGCTTCGCGCGAGGCCGTGCGTGCCTCGCGGGTGCGATTGGCCGAGATGTCGACCAGCGCCGCGACCGCCACGGCAACCCCCGCCATCACGACGATGGTGAGGAAATTGTTGGGTTCGGCGATGGTGAGGCTGTGGCGTGGGGTGGTGAAGAACCAATTCAGCAGCAACCCGCCCAGCACCGCCGACAGCGCGGCCGGCGCGACACCGCCCAGCAACGCGACCGCGATCACGCCGATGAAGTACATCGCGCTCTCACCGGCCAGATCCAGTCGCGAATCCAGCCACAGATAGCAGACCAGGGTGATCAGGGTGGGCACGACCAGCGCGGCCAGCCACGACACGGTCGGTCGCTGCCGCCGCAGCAGGGCCGACCAGCGCAGCCCTCGTTGCGCTTCCTCGTGGGTGACCATGTGGACGTCGATGGTTCCCGAGCGCTGCACCACGGTCGCGCCGATGCCCTGGTCGAGAATCCGCGCCCACCGCGAGCGCCGTGAGGTGCCCACCACCAGCTGGGTGGCGTTGACCTGCCGGGCGAAATCCAGCAGGGCGTTCGGCACGTTCTCGCCGGTCACCGTGTGCAGGCTGGAACCGAGCCCGGCGGCGAGCTCACGCAACCGGTGCAGCCGTTGCGCCGACACCCCGGCCAGCCCGTCGCCGCGCACGACGTGCACGACGATCAGCTCGGCACTGGATTTGGTGGCGATGCGGCTCGCGCGGCGCACGATCGTCTCCGATTCCGGCCCGCCGGTCACCGCGACGACCACGCGTTCGCGCGCCTCCCAGGTCGCGGTGATCTTGTGGTCGGCACGGTATTTGGCCAGCGCCGCGTCGACCTGATCGGCCAGCCACAACAGGGCCAGTTCGCGCAGCGCGGTGAGGTTGCCGGGCCGGAAGTAGTTGCGCAGCGCCGCGTCGACCTTGTCGGCGGTATAGACGTTGCCGTGGGAAAGCCTGCGCCGCAATGCCTCCGGGGTGATGTCGACCAGTTCGACCTGGTCGGCGCCGCGTACCACCCAATCCGGGACGGTTTCGCGTTGCACCACGCCGGTGATCTGCTCGACGACGTCGTTGAGGCTGTCCAGATGCTGGACGTTGACCGTGGAGATGACATCGATACCGGCGTCGAGCAGTTCGTGGACGTCCTGCCAGCGCTTCTCGTTCTTCGATCCCGGCACGTTCGTATGCGCGAGTTCGTCCACCAGGGCCACGGCCGGCGCCCGCCGCAGCACCGCGTCGAGATCCAGCTCGGGCAGGGTCGTGCCGCGGTAGGTGCGCATCGCCGGCGGTATCCGTTCGATGCCCTCGAGCAGTTCCGCGGTCTTGCTGCGGCCGTGGGTCTCCACCACCGCGGCGACCACGTCGCGGCCACGGCTTATCCGCCGATGCGCCTCGCCGAGCATCGCGTAGGTCTTTCCCACGCCGGGCGCGGCCCCGAGGTAGATGCGTAGTTGTCCGCGCTTCACAGGTCCATCATCGCGCGATTCGGACGACGTGGACGGCGCGAAACCCGGACGACCCGGGTGGTTCGCCCGCCGGCAACGCGCAGACCCAGCGCGCAGCTGACGAAGACGATGATCACCATCGCCGCGACCGCGAAATCCGGCACTGTCTTCTCCTCACGACCCCGATGATTGCCGATGTGCCGGTCGACTGGGCGAACCGGACAACACACTGTGCACCTGCGCGGGCGATCGTTCGCCGATCTTGACGCTTTCTTGACGAGGCCGGTGCTGACTTTGACGGCGCGTTCGCGGACGCTGGAGGGACGTAAGCACCTCGTCAAAGCCGTCGTCCGCGCCGCTAAGAAGCCGTCAAGGCCGTCGAGAACGGACCGTTCGAGACGCTTGACTCTCTGGCGGCGCATCCGCTCCGGATGCCGTCAACAGAGAGGTTTGCACTTATGTCTGTCGCGGTGTTCACCGTCGTGACCGTGGCGATCTTCGCCCTGCTCGGCCTGCTCCAACGGGGGGTGGAACGGCTGTGATCGAGAACATCGTCGGTCTGATCCTGGCGCTCGGCGTCGCCGTCTACATGATCGCGGCGCTGCTGTTCCCGGAAAGGTTCTAGGTGAGCACAACCACTGCCGGGGTCGTCTTCGTGGCGACCCTGATCATCGCGCTCGCGGCGGTCCACCTCCCGCTCGGCGACTACATGTACCGGGTGTATTCGGGCACGAAACAGTCGCGTGCCGAACGCCTCCTCTATCGCGCCATCGGGGTCCAGCCCGGAGTGGAGCAGACCTGGGGCGTCTACGCCCGCAGCGTGCTGGCCTTCTCCGCGGTGAGCGTTCTGGCGCTGTTCTTCCTGCAGCTGATTCAGGGCCACCTGCCGTTGCATCTGCACGAGCCCGGGACCGAGATGACCGCGGCGCTGGCGTGGAATACCGCGATCAGCTTCGTCACCAACACCAACTGGCAGAACTACGCCGGTGAGTCGACGCAGGGACATCTGGTCCAGATGGCGGGCCTGGCCGTGCAGAACTTCGTCTCGGCCGCGGTCGGGATGGCGGTCGCGGTCGCGCTGGTGCGCGGGTTCGCTCGCCGCCACACCGGCGACCTCGGCAACTTCTGGGTCGACCTCGTGCGCGGCACCCTCCGAATCCTGCTGCCCATCGCGTTCGTGTTCGCGATCGTGCTCGTCGCCGGTGGCGCGATCCAGAACTTCCACCTGCACGATCAGGTCGCGCAGACGATCACCGGTGCGACGCAGACGATTCCGGGCGGGCCGGTCGCCTCGCAGGAAAGCATCAAGGAGCTGGGCACCAACGGTGGCGGCTTCTTCAACGTCAACTCCGCGCACCCGTTCGAAAACCCGACGGCCTGGACCAACTGGGTCGAGATCTTCCTGATCCTGCTGATCGCCTTCTCGCTGCCGCGGACCTTCGGCCGCATGGTGGGCAGCACCAAGCAGGGTTTTGCGATCGCGTCGGTGATGGGCGTGCTCGCGCTGATCAGCGTGACGCTGACCAACTTCCTGCAGTTGCGCCATCACGGCACCGTGCCGACGGCGGTCGGCTCGGCGCTCGAGGGCGTCGAAACACGGTTCGGCGTAGCCGATTCCGCGACCTTCGCCGCGTCCACGACGCTGACCTCCACCGGTGCCGTCGACTCCGCCCACGATTCCTACACCAGCCTCGGCGGCATGATGACCATGGTGAACATGCAGCTGGGCGAGGTCGCGCCCGGCGGTGTCGGATCGGGTCTGTACGGGATGCTGATCCTGGCGGTGATCACCGTATTCGTCGCCGGGCTGATGGTCGGGCGCACACCGGAATATCTCGGCAAGAAGATCACCCCGCGCGAAATCAAGTTCGCCGCATCGTATTTCCTGATCACTCCGCTGATCGCGCTGGTGGGTACCGCGATCGCGATGGCGTTGCCGGGCGAGCGCGCGGCCATGGCGAACTCCGGTCCACACGGCCTGTCGGAGGTGCTCTACGCCTTCACCTCGGCCGCCAACAACAACGGCTCGGCCTTCGCCGGGCTCAGCGGCAACACCGTCTGGTGGAATACCGCCCTCGGCCTGGCGATGGTGTTCGGCCGGTTCGTTCCCATCATCCTGGTGCTCGCGCTGGCCGGATCGCTGGCCGCCCAGGGCCATACGCCCGAATCGATCGGCACGTTGCCGACGCACCGGCCGCAGTTCGTCGGCATGGTCGCCGGCGTGACGCTGATCCTGGTCGCCCTGACCTTCCTGCCCATGCTGGCGCTCGGGCCGCTCGCCGAAGGAATCCACTGACATGACCGCTCCGACAACCGATTCCGTGGCCACCCCGCGCGGTGCCGAGCCTTCCTCGCGCCGGAAGTCCCGGGGCATGTTCGATCCGGCGCTGCTGGCGCGGTCGCTGCCCGAGGCCCTGCGCAAACTGGATCCGCGCACGCTGTGGCGCAATCCGGTGATGCTGATCGTGGAGATCGGCGCCCTGTGGTCCACGATCCTCGCCGTCGCCCATCCCACGGTCTTCGCGTGGGCGATCGTGATCTGGCTGTGGCTGACGGTGATCTTCGCCAACCTGGCCGAGGCCGTCGCCGAGGGCCGCGGTAAGGCCCAGGCCGATACGCTGCGAAAAGCCAAGACCGACACCGTCGCCCGGCGGCTGGTGAACTGGCATCCGGGCGCCGAGGCGCCGGTCGAGGAGCGGGTTCCCGCACCCGAACTGCGGCGCGGCGACTGTGTCGTGGTCGAGGCCGGGCAGGTGGTGCCGGGTGACGGCGACGTCGTCGAGGGCATCGCCTCGGTCGACGAATCGGCGATCACCGGGGAATCCGCGCCGGTGATCCGCGAATCCGGCGGCGACCGGTCCGCGGTCACCGGCGGCACCACCGTGCTCTCGGACCGTATCGTCGTCGAGATCACCCAGGAGCCGGGCGGCAGTTTCATCGACAAGATGATCGCGCTGGTCGAGGGCGCCAGGCGGCAGAAGACACCCAACGAGATCGCGCTGAACATCCTGCTGGCCGCGCTGACGATCATCTTCGTGTTTGCGGTCGTGACGTTGCAGCCGCCGGCGATCTTCTCCAAGGTGAACAATCCGGGGGTCGGCGACAGCGCGGCGCTGAACGCGCACGGCATCACCGGCATCGTCATGGTGTCGCTGCTGGTCTGCCTGATTCCCACCACGATCGGCGCATTGCTGTCGGCGATCGGCATCGCGGGCATGGACCGCCTCGTTCAGCGCAATGTGCTGGCGATGTCGGGTCGCGCGGTCGAGGCCGCCGGCGATGTGAACACGCTGCTGCTCGACAAGACCGGCACCATCACCCTCGGCAACCGGCAGGCGTCGAGCTTCGTCGCCATGCCGGGCGTCACCGAGGACGAGATGGCCGACGCCGCACAGCTTTCCAGCCTTGCCGACGAAACACCCGAGGGCCGCTCGATCGTGGTGTTCGCGAAATCCGCATACGGCAAACGCGAACGCACCCCTGGTGAGCTCGCGGGCGCGAACTGGGTGGAGTTCACCGCCCAGACCCGGATGTCGGGGGTGGATCTGCGGGACGGGCATCGGTTGCGCAAGGGCGCCGCGAGTGCGGTCACGGAATGGGTTCGGGTCCATGGTGGTTCGGTGCCGGAGGACGTCGGGCGGACCGTGGACGGCATCTCCGCCTCCGGCGGCACTCCGCTGGTGGTCGGCGAACTGCTCGACGGGAACGCCCGGCTGCTGGGTGTGGTCCATCTGAAGGATGTGGTGAAACAGGGCATGCGGGAGCGCTTCGACGAGATGCGCCGCATGGGGATTCGCACCGTGATGATCACCGGCGACAACCCGCTGACCGCCAAGGCGATCGCGGACGAGGCCGGAGTCGACGACTTCCTGGCCGAGGCCACTCCCGAGGACAAGCTGGCGCTGATCAAGAACGAACAGGCCGGCGGGCGCCTGGTCGCCATGACCGGCGACGGCACCAACGACGCTCCGGCGCTGGCGCAGGCCGATGTCGGCGTCGCGATGAACACCGGAACGTCGGCGGCCAAGGAAGCCGGCAACATGGTCGATCTGGATTCGGATCCGACCAAGTTGATCGAGATCGTCGAGATCGGCAAACAGTTGCTGATCACCCGGGGCGCGCTGACGACCTTCTCCATCGCCAACGACATCGCGAAGTACTTCGCGATCATTCCCGCACTGTTCGTGGCGTTGTTCCCCGGTCTGGACGTGCTCAACGTGATGCGGTTGCACAGTCCGCAGTCGGCGATCCTGTCCGCGGTGATCTTCAACGCGATCGTCATCGTGGCGCTGATCCCGCTGGCTCTGCGCGGCGTCGACTATCGCCCCTCGAGTGCGTCGAAACTGCTCAGCCGCAATCTCGCCATCTACGGGGCGGGCGGCATCGTCGCCCCGTTCATCGGCATCAAACTCATCGACCTTGTCGTCCGATTCCTGCCTGGGATGTCCTGATATGCCTTCGTTCTCGATGCGATACACCACCTGGTTCCGTCAGCATCTGGCCGCCGTGCGGGCACTGCTCGTGCTGACGGTGATCACCGGAATCGCCTATCCGCTGGCCGTATTCGCGGTCGCGCAGTTGCCGGGCCTGCACAACAGGGCCGAAGGTTCGCTCGTCCACCGCGACGGGAAGCTGGTGGGCAGCAGCCTCATCGGTCAGGCGTTCACCGACGGCAACGGCACGGCGCTGCCGCAGTACTTCCAGACCCGCCCCTCGAATTCCGCCCCGGCCGACGGCAGCCGCCCCGACGGCTACGACCCCACCAACACCGGCTTCGGCAACAAAGGTCCCGAGGACGTCGTCGACACTCTGGCCGCCGACCCGTCGCAGACGAAGACCGGTTTGCTGACCACGGTCTGCACGCGCAGCAAACAGGTCGGCGAGCGCGAGGGCGTCTCCGGGGCGCGACCGTTCTGCACACCCGGCGGGGTCGGTGCGGTGCTGGCGGTCTTCGGCCCCCGCGACATCCACGGGCAGGTCACCGCCCCCACGAAGGTCGTCAGCGTGAACGAGGCGTGCCCGGCGACGCCGTTCCAGGACGCCTACCGCGGGGTCCGGGTGGACTGTGCCCAGCCCGGAACGGACTATTCGGCCGGGCTGATCGTCCCCGTCCGCGGTGACGCGCCGGCCGATACCCCGGTGCCCTCCGACGCGGTCACCGCGTCGGGGTCCGGACTGGATCCGCACATCTCACCGCGCTACGCGCAGATCCAGAGCGCGCGGGTGGCGGCCGCCCGGGGTGTCACGGCCGAACAGGTCGCCGCTGTGGTGGCGGCACATACCGACGGTCGGGACCTGGGCTTCCTGGGAGAGCCCAGGGTCGACGTCCTCGGCCTGAATCTCGAGCTGGACCAGCGCTACCCGGTGCGGCGCTGAGGCTCGGCGC
The DNA here is from genome assembly GCF_035546795.1 of Amycolatopsis sp. Classification (GTDB taxonomy): domain Bacteria; phylum Actinomycetota; class Actinomycetes; order Mycobacteriales; family Pseudonocardiaceae; genus Amycolatopsis_E. The sequence continues at coordinate 12,121 of NZ_DASZWC010000016.1, read as the reverse complement.
CCGCGAACACGACGTGCCGTGGCGATCGGTGCCGGTGGCGATCAGGAGTGCAGCGCGCTGCCGGCCACCCACTGATCCCACGGCACGATCCAGTCGCCGTTGTTCCACGACGGCAGCGGCGGGCCGCTGGTGTTGCGAACCTCGACCACATCACCCGGAACCGCGAAGTTGTAGAACCAGCGAGCGTTGTCGAGGTTCAGGTTCAGACATCCGTGCGAGGTGTCGGTATTGCCCTGCGCCCAGACCGTGGAGTCGAGCTGGTGCAGGTAGATCCCGTCGCCACTGATCTGGGTGGCCCAGCCGATCGCCTCCTTGTAACCCAGGCGCGAGTTCACCGGCAGGCCGTAGCTGGAGGAATCCATGATCACCGGATTGCCCTTGCCCATCACGGTGTAGATGCCCGCGGGGGTGTTGAAGTAGATCGTCTTGCCGCCGACCTGCTCGCTGCCGCCGCGTCCCATCGAGGTGGGCATGGTGCGGATCAGTTTGCCGTTCTCGAACACCTGCACTTCGTGGGTGTTGTCGTCGGCGATGGAGACGTGCGAGTCGCCGATGGTGAAGCTGGTCTTGGAGTCCTCCTGGCCGAACAGGCCGGGACCCAGCTGCGCGCCGAAGATGTTCGCCGCGACGGTGACCTTGGTGCCGGGCTGCCAGTACTGCTGCGGGCGCCAGTGCGCGTTCTTGTCGTCGAGCCAGTACCACGAACCCTGGACCTGCGGTTCGGTCGTGACCGAGAGCCGCTTCTCGGCCGCCGCGCGGTCACCGACCGCCTCGTCGAAGTGGGCGACGATGACCGTGCCCACACCGTAGGTTCCGCCCTCGGCCAGCGGCTGTCCGCCGGTGGTGGTCAGATACGCCTTGACCTGGTTGCTGGGAGTGAGCGTGGTGAACGACGACGTCATCGGACCGCTGGGTCCGGTGACGGTGATGCCCTTGGCGGTCATGGTGTAGTTGTGCCCGTAACCGAGCGGAACCTTCGGTTTCCACGCGGTCCGCTCCGGATTGAGCGTGCCGTCGACCTGTTTGCCTTCTTCGTTGGTCAACGTCACATCCGTGAGGATGCCGTCGGTTGCGCTCACCTCGATGGTGCCGAGCGGATCGACGTCGGCACTCCCCGTGGCCGGGACCATCGCAATGGCCGGCGCGGCGGGCCCCGGGGTGCCCCGCGTCGGATTCGACGCGGGATCCGGGGATGACGAGCACGCGGCCATCAGCGTTGTCACCAGGGCGATAACCCCGAGCGCAACACTGAATCGGCAGCGGCGAGTGGACATGGTGTCTCCTGCGTTAGCCGTGCGCCTGGGCAAGCCCCCGCAGCGCACCAATCGCCTTACTGTCTCGGTACGTAGTTTACGGGGCTTTTTCAGGTGCTTGCACCTCGGTGGTGTTGCCCCGTGTTTACGCATCGTCGCGCCGGGTACTCCAGTTACTGTTGTGTGCCCAGTGGGCGCTCAGTGACCGATCGACCGGCGTGCCCGGCGTCGTGTGGTCCGCCACCGATGTCTGTTAGGGATGTGTGGTTATGAGAGAACGGTGCGAGACCACAGGCTGCGCGGCCGCTCGCACTGCTGAGGAACGGACGGGTCGGGGAACCACGCTCCGATGACGCGCAGCTGGACGAGGTGTGACGATGAGTGCAAATTTGATGATCGTAGAGGACGACGACCGGGTCCGCAGTGCGCTGCGGCTGGCCATGGAGGACGAGGGCTACGACGTCGCCGAGGCCGAGGAGGCCGAGGATGCGCTCGAACATCTGCGTGACAACGGCGCACCGGATGTGATGATCGTGGATCTGATGCTGGGGGAGATGGACGGATTCACCTGTATTCGTGAGATTCGTCGCGATCACGACGTGCCGATCATCGTGGTCAGCGCGCGTGACGACACTCACGACGTGGTGGCCGCCTTGGAGGCCGGCGCCGACGACTTCGTCACCAAGCCGTTCGAGATCAAGGAGATCACCGCGCGGATGCGGGCGCTGCGCCGCCGCGCCCAGCAAACCGTGGAGCCGCCGGCCCCGCAGGAGGTCGTGCTCGACGCCTATCCCGAAGCGCCGCTGGTGCTTTCGGCCGACGGCGGCACCGTGCACCGCGGCGACGAGGAGTTGCACCTCACCCTCACCGAATTCCGGCTGCTGTGCGAACTGGCCGAGACTCCCGGGCGGGTGCTGTCGCGCAGCGTCCTGCTCGAAAGGGTCTGGGACCGTGGGTTCTTCGGTGACGAGCGGATCGTGGACGTGCACGTCCGGCGGCTGCGGACCAAGATCGAGCGCGACCCGTCGGAGCCGGCGATCGTGGTAACCGTGCGCGGGCTCGGCTACCGCCTCGATGTGCAGCGCTAGATTTCCGCGCCTGCCCCGCCGCCAGATTCTGCGCGGTCGCGTGATCGTCGCTTTCACCGTCACGGGCCTGGTCTCGGCCTTGCTGGCGGTGTTGATCGCGAGGATCGACGGCGGCGGATGGGGCACCGCACTGGCCTGCGCGCTCGGCGGCACCGTGATCGGCGCGATCTTCGGAATCTGGCTGTCGCACCGTTTGCTGGAACCGTTACGCCAGGTCACCGGCACCGCGGCCAAGATCGCCTCCGGTGAGCTCGGCACCCGGTTGCCCGATACCGACGATCCCGATCTCGCCCCGACCGTGGACGCGTTCAACACCATGGTCGACTCGCTGCAGAACCGCATCGATCGCGAGCGCCGGCTGGTCGGTGACGTGAGCCACGAGCTCCGCACCCCGCTGACCACGCTCACCACCAGCGTCGGAGTGATGTCGCGCTACGAGGATCAACTGCCGGAACGGTCGCGGCGGGCGCTGGAGCTGGTCCGCGCCGAACTCGACCATCTGCGCAGACTGCTCGACGATCTGCTGGCGCTGGCCCGGGCCGAGGCGCGGATGCACGGCGCCGACGCCGAACCGCTGTCGGTGCGCGAACTGCTCACCCACACCCTCGCGGAAATGCATTATTCACCGGAACTGCTGACCGTCGCCGACGACGGAATCGTGACCGGGCGAAAGCTCGAACTCGAGCGTGCCCTGGTGAATTTGCTCGAGAATGCGCAGCGGCACGGTGGCGGAGTGATCGCGGTGGGCGTCGCGCGCGCCGGCGACGAAATGGTGATCACGGTCGACGACGCCGGTCCGGGAGTCGCCCCGCAGGATCGGCAACGCATCTTCGAAAGATTCGTGACCGTCCGCCGCGGGAAACGGTCGGGCACCGGCATCGGATTGGCTTTGGTGGCCGAAACGGTGGCCGCCCACGGCGGCCGCGTGAAATGTGACGACCGTCCCGGCGGCGGGGCGCGATTCATGGTGTGGTTGCCCACCGTGACGAAATTCACCGATCATACTTCTGTAACACAACCGTAAAGTAGTCGCACGATAGACCTCAACGTTCGCGGGCAATTCTGAAGAGGTGATGCAGACCCGAACGCGGAGTATGTCATTCAGTTCTCCGGCAACCGACGAGCGGAACGGCCGTCGGAACGTTTCGACCCAGACGCTGATTCGTCGGCCGCGGGTGGACGACGGAGCGCGGATGTGGCGAATCGCAGTGGATTCCCAAGTGCTCGACGCCAATTCGAGTTACGCGTATCTGCTCTGGAGTCGTGACTTCGCCTCGACCACCGTCGTGGCCGAAATCGACTCGGAGATAGCAGGATTCGTCACCGGATATCTGCGCCCGGAATCGCCGGACACACTGTTCATCTGGCAGGTAGCCGTCGATCACGCCTTCCGCGGCCGCGGAGTGGGCGTAGCAATGCTGGATCGGCTCGTCGAAGACGTTGCCGACCAAGGTGTTTCGAAGTTGGAGACAACCGTTTCGCCGGACAACGAAGCCTCGCTGGCAATGTTCGCGTCACTGGCCCGGCGCCGTGACGCGGAAATGACGCGGGAGACGTTGTTCGAGCCAGAAGATTTTCCGGACGGGCACGAATCGGAGGACCTGTACCGGATCGCGCCACTGCAGAGTGACGCAAAACGATAGGAAGGATCATCGATGACCACCGCTGAGATGACCGTTTTCGAATCGCTCGAATCGAATGTCCGTGGATATTGCCGTTCCTGGCCCACGCTGTTCGACACCGCCTCCGGCGCTTGGCTGCGCGACGGTAGCGGACGTGATTACCTCGATTTCTTCGCGGGCGCCGGAGCGCTCAACTACGGGCACAACAATCCCGTTCTCAAAGAAGCATTGATCGATTACATCGCCCGTGACGGAATTACGCACGGACTCGATATGTCGACCGTCGCGAAGCGTGAATTGCTGGAGACGATCAACAAGGTTCTGCTGGATCCGCGCGGCCTCGATTACAAGGTCCAGTTCCCCGGCCCCACCGGTGCGAACGCGGTGGAATCGGCGCTGAAACTGGCCCGCAAGGTGACCGGCCGCACGTCGATTCTGAATTTCACCAACGCATTCCACGGCATGACCCTCGGTGCGCTCTCGGTGACCGGTAACGCGACCAAGCGCGCGGGCGCCGGAGTACCGTTGAATCACGTGAATCCGATGCCCTACGACGGGTATCTGGACGGCACCGACGATCTGGCATGGATGGAGCGGGTCCTCGATGACAATTCCTCCGGTGTGGACAAGCCCGCGGCGGTGATCGTGGAAACCGTGCAGGGTGAGGGCGGCGTGAACGTCGCTCGGGCGCAGTGGCTTCGGCACCTGTCGGAGCTGTGCGCCGCGCGCGGAATTCTGCTCATCGTCGACGACGTGCAGATGGGCTGCGGCCGGACCGGCCCGTTCTTCTCCTTCGAGATCGCCGGCATCACCCCGGACATCGTCACGCTGTCGAAGTCGATCGGCGGCTACGGCCTGCCGCTGGCGCTGGTGCTGATGAAGCGCGAGCTGGACCAGTGGGCGCCCGGTGAGCACAACGGCACCTTCCGCGGCAACAACCCGGCGTTCGTGACCGCCCGCGTGGCGCTCGAGCACTACTGGACCGACGACCGTCTCGAGGCCTCCACCGCCGCCAAGGGCGAGAAGATCCGAAAGTCGTTCGAGGCGCTCTCGGAGAACTTCGAGGGTGTCTCGACCCGCGGACGCGGGCTGGTGCAGGGACTGGTGTTCGACGACGCCTCGGAGGCGGGCAAGGTCAGCAGCATCGCCTTCGAGGAGGGCCTGCTGGTGGAGACCTCCGGCGCCGAAGACCAGGTGGTCAAGCTGCTGCCGCCGCTGACCATTACCGACGACGAACTCGACCATGGCCTGGGCATCCTGGACCGGGCGGTCGACATGGCCCGAGGAGGCAACTGACCATGATCGTGCGTACCACTGCCGAGATCACCGGAACCGACCGCGACGTCGCGGCCGAGGACTGGCGCAGCAAGCGGATCATCCTCGGCGGCGACGGGGTGGGTTTCTCCTTCCACGAGACGACGATTCAGCCGAACACCGTGCACGAGTTCCACTACCAGAACCACGTCGAAGCGGTGTGGCTGGTGGAGGGCGAGGGCACGCTCACGGATCTGACCAACGACGTCACCTACGACCTGGCGCCGGGAACGATGTACCTGCTCAACGGGCACGAGCGGCATCGGGTCGAGACCCGCACGCTGATGCGGATGCTGTGTGTGTTCAATCCGCCGGTCACGGGCAAGGAAGTTCACGACGAGAACGGTGTCTACCCGTTGGTGGCCGTAGGCGAGTAGTGATGTAGTGAGGAGGACGACGCCGCGATGACGTTGGCGGAGAGTCGAATCGACCGCTATCGGACCAGAACGGCCGTAGCGGTACCGCCGGTGGAGCGCACCGACCCCACGGTGTGGGGCACGGTGACCTCGCCGGAGCTGCAGAATTTCGATGCCGATGGGTACGCGATCCTCGACGAATTGCTGACCCCGATGGAGGTGGCCGATATCGCCGCCGACATCGATCGGCTGGCCGCCGATCCGGTGTTGCGTGCCGACGAGCGGGTGATCATCGAGAAGAAGTCGAACAGCGTCCGCTCGATCTTCGAGGTGCACAAGATCAGCGCCGTGGTAGCGGAGCTGGTGCGTGACGAGCGGATCGTCGGGATGGCTCGCCAGATTCTCGGTTCCGAGGTCTACATCCATCAGAGCCGGGTCAACTACATGCCCGGATTCGAGGGTGCCGGTTTCTACTGGCATTCGGATTTCGAGACCTGGCACGCCGAGGACGGGATGCCCTCACCGCGTGCGGTGAGCCTGTCGATCGCGCTGACCGACAACTACCCGTTCAACGGCAGCCTGATGCTGCTGCCGGGCTCGCACCGGCAGTTCATGCCGTGTCAGGGTGAGACTCCCGACGAGCACTACCGGGAATCGTTGCGCGAGCAGCAGATCGGGGTGCCCGCGCAGGAGGATCTGGCCCAACTGGCCGACAAGTACGGCATCGCGCAGTTCACCGGCGCACGAGGTTCGGCGCTGCTGTTCGATTCCAACATCATGCACGGCTCCTCGAACAACATCACCCCGTTCCCGCGGTCGAACGTCTTCCTGGTGTTCAACAGCGTGGAGAACACCCTCGAAGAACCGTATTCGGCCGGGCATCCGCGGCCGACCTACATCGCCTCGCGCGATTTCACCCCCGTGCGCTGAGCGGGGGTGACCCGATCACGTCGGGACCGATGATTGGCACGGGTTCGCTCCCGACGGTGGCGGGGCGAGCCCGGCATCCCCGGCGCGTTTTCGGCCGGAATCCGATTCGGATTCCGGCCGAAAACATGTCCGGGGCGCGGCGGTATGGGACCGCGCCCCGAAGATCGTGCGCGCCGCTCAGGCCCGCGTCAGCGCGGCGTAGCGGGCGATGTGCTGGTCCGCGGAACCCCATTCGGTGCGAATCGCGGTGAGCCGCTTGAAGAAATGCCCGATCGCGAGTTCCTCGGTCATGCCCATCGCGCCGTGCAGTTGCACCGCGTGCTGGCCGATGAAGCCGGCGGCGCGGGCGACGGTGGCCTTGGCCGCGGCGGCGGCCCGGGCGCGGACCTTCGGTTCGGCGTCGAGTTTCAGCGTCACCAGATAGGTGGCGGCCACGGCCTGTTCCAGCTCCAGATGCATATCGACCATGCGGTGTTGCAGCACCTGGAAACTGGCGATCGGCACGCCGAACTGGCGGCGCTGCTTGCTGTATTCGACGGTGTCGGCGAGTACCCGCCGCATGCCGCCCACGGCCTCTGCGCAGATGGCGGCGATCGCCTCGTCGATCGAGCGCTCGACCGACGCGTCGGCCGTTCCCTCGTCGCCCAGCAGCGCATCGGCGGGAACCCGGACGGCGTCGAGAACCAGATCGGCCGCGCGGCGTTCGTCGATCGTGCGATACGGATGCTGCGTCAGACCGGCCGCATCGGCCGGCACCAGGAACAGCGACAGCCCCGCCGCGTCGGAGGTGCGTGCCGTCACCAGCAGGTGGGTCGCCAGCGGCGCAGTGGTCACCACCGCCTTGGCGCCGTCGAGGACCCAGTCGTCGCCGTCGCGGCGAGCGGTCGTGGCGACGCGCGCGGGGTCGTAGCCGGAGTCGGCTTCCAGGGCGGCGAAGGCCGTGATCACGGAACCGTCGACGATGCCGCGCAACAGTTCCTCGGCCCGGGCGCCACCCGCGCGGCGCAGCAGTCCGCCGCCCAGGACGGCGGTGTCGACATAGGGTTCGACGACCAGGGCGCCGCCGAGCGCCTCGGCGATGATCATGGTCTCGATGGGGCCGCCGTCGAATCCGCCCACGCTCTCGGGCAGGGCGGCGCCCAGGATGCCGACCTCCTCGGCGAAGCCGCGCCAGATCTCGGGCTGGTGACCGGCGCCGACCCGTGCCGCGGCCCGGCTTTTCTCCAGATCGTAACGGGCGGCGAGAAATTCGGTGACCGTGTCACGGAGCAGTTGCTGTTCGGCAGTGAATTCGAAGTCCATCTCTCACAGTCCCAGGGTTGCCTTGGCGATGATGTTGCGCTGAATCTCGTTGCTGCCCGCGTAGATCGAGCCCGCGCGGTCGTTGAAGTACCGCAGCGGCGCGACGGCCTGCCACGGTTCGCCGCTGAGATATCCGTCGGCGGGAGCGACGAAGTCGGCGACCGGACCGCCCGGCATGGCAGCGTGCGGCTGATAGGCACGCCCGCGCGGACCGGCGGCCTCGAGGGCCAATTCGGTGAGCCGCTGGCTCAGTTCGGTGCCCAGGATCTTGATCGTGGAGGCGGCCGGGCCCGGATCCTTACCCCGCGAAATCGCCGACATCGTGCGGTATTCCAGGATCTCCAGCACGTCGGCGCGGATGCGCGCGTCGGCCAGTTTCGCCGCGAAGGCCGGTTCGTCGAGCAGACTGCCGCCGGCGAAGCCGAGCTGTCCGGCGGCGTGCTCGGCCAGCGATTCGGCCAGCACCTGCAGCGCGGGACCGTAGGCCGAACCGCCGCGCTCGAAGTTCAGCAGGTGTTTGGCGACCGTCCAGCCCTCGTCGATGCGGCCGATGACGTTGGTCTTCGACACCCGCACCTGATCGAAGAACACCTGGTTCTGGACCTGTTCGCCCGAGGTCATGACCAGCGGCCGGATCTCGATGCCGGGGGTGTCCATCGGGATCAGCACGAAGGTGATGCCCTGCTGTTTGCGTTCCAGTTTCGAGGTGCGGACCAGGGCGAAGATCCAGTTCGCCTCGGTGGCGTGCGTGGTCCAGATCTTGGAACCGGTGCACACCAGATCGTCACCGTCGGACACCGCGGCCATGGTCAGCGAGGCCAGATCGGAACCGGCCTCGGGCTCGGAATAGCCCTGGCAGAAGAACACTTCGCCGGTGAGGATGCGCGGCAGGAAGTAGTCCTTCTGTTCGGGGGTGCCGAAGGCGATGATCGCGTGCGCGACCATCCGGATGCCCATGGGCGAGAGTGCGGGCGCGCCCGCGAGGGTGGATTCACGATCGAAGATGTAGTGCTGCGTCATGCTCCAGTCACAGCCGCCGTGGGCGACCGGCCAGGCCGGCGCGGCCCAGCCACGGGCGTGCAGGATGTGCTGCCACTGCATGCTGGCCTCGTGATCCGGGTACACGCTGGTGGCGAGCTGACCGGCGCGACGTAGTTCCGGGGTCAAATTCTCGTCCAGGAAGCGCCGCACCTCGTCGCGAAACGCCAGATCGGTGGGCGACCAGTCCAGATTCACGAAGAACTCCTTGTGCGATAAACGGGCCTCTACCTTCTCATTTACTTCGGGTCGAGCGCAAATGGTCGTTAACTTATTGCGATTGCGGGCGGTGTGCCGGGGCGGTGGCGGGCTGGTGGGCGACGGCGTGTCGGAACGCGAAACCCGTGCCGGGACTTGCGATCTTGCGCATGGTGTGAGGAAAGATGTGGGTCCATGTACGCATCTCGAGTACTTCGTCTGTTCGTGCGCGCCGTTCCGGCCGTGCTCGTCACGCTGATCGCCGCGGCCACCTTCGCGGTCGCCGGTGGCGTCGCCTCCGCTCAGCCGCTGCCGGGCGTGCCCGCGCTGCCCGGCGCCGTCACCCGACTGGTGATCGCCCCCGGCCAGAACAGCACCGGCGGCAGCGGCACCGTGGCCGAGGGCAAGTTGGACAACTACTCCATCGCGTCCGCGCAGGGGCAGAAGCTGATCTTCGACGTCACCTCGAACAACGGCAACGCCCGGGTGACCGTCGGCCCGCTGGTCGGCCCGATGGCCGCCACCGAGGTTCCGCACGCCGAGATCGTCGCCGACGGCCTCGACTACCAGATCACCGTCACCTCCGCCGACGGCTCGCCCAGCGACTACACGCTGACCGTCACCGCCGCCTGATTCCGGCCCCGATTCGACGGATGCCGGGCGAACACGTTCGCCCGGCATCCGTCCGGCAACGAGGCCCGACCGGGTAGCCTGACCGACTGTGCACCTGAAGAGTCTGACGCTGAAGGGATTCAAATCCTTCGCGTCCGCGACGACGCTGCGGCTCGAGCCCGGCATCACCTGTGTGGTGGGGCCGAACGGGTCCGGTAAATCGAACGTCGTCGACGCGCTGACCTGGGTGATGGGGGAGCAGGGCGCAAAGGCGCTGCGGGGCGGCAAGATGCAGGACGTCATCTTCGCCGGGACCGCCGGACGGGCGCCGCTGGGCCGCGCCGAAGTCACGCTGACCATCGACAATTCCGACGGCGCACTGCCCATCGACTACTCCGAGGTCTCGATCACCCGCCGGATGTTCCGCGACGGCGCCGGTGAATACGAGATCAACGGCAACTCCTGCCGGCTGATGGATGTCCAGGAACTGCTCTCGGACTCCGGCATCGGCCGGGAAATGCACGTCATCGTCGGCCAGGGCCAGCTGTCGGCGATTCTGGAATCGCGCCCCGAGGACCGCCGCGCCTTCATCGAAGAGGCCGCGGGCGTGCTCAAGCACCGCAAGCGCAAAGAGAAGGCGGTGCGCAAACTCGATGCGATGCAGGCCAACCTGGCTCGTCTGACCGACCTCACCACCGAACTGCGCCGTCAGCTCAAACCGCTGGGCCGCCAGGCCGAGGTGGCCCGGCGCGCGGCCACCGTCCAGGCCGAATTGCGCGATGCCCGGCTACGACTGGCCGCCGACGATCTGGTGGCGCGCCGGCGTGAACTGGAAAGTCAGCAGAGCAAGGAAGCCTTCGCCCGCGAACAGCAGATCAACGTGCAGGCGGAACTGGATGCCGCCAATGCCGCGCTGGCGCAGCAGGAATTCCAGCTCTCGCGGCTCACTCCCGGCGCCGAGGCGGCCGCGCAGACCTGGTTCCAGCTCTCGGCGCTGGTGGAGCGGGTCAACGCGACCATCCGGATCGCCCGGGACCGGGCTCGCAACCTCACCATCGAACAGCCCACCGGGACCGGCCGCGATCCGGAACAGCTCGAGGCCGAGGCGGATCGGGTGCAGGCCGAGGAGGCCGAACTGCTCGAGGCGGTCGAGGTGGCCACGGCGACCCTGGAGGCCGCTCGCGATCAGTTGCTCGATCGTGAGCAGGCCGCCAAGGCCGCCGAACAGGCCCACCTGGCCGCGGTGCGCGCCATCGCCGATCGGCGTGAGGGCCTGGCTCGTCTTGCCGGTCAGGTGGATACGCTGCGCCACCGCGCCCAATCGGCCGACGGCGATATCGCCCGGCTGTCGGAGTCGCTGGCCGCCGCCCGGCAGCGCGGGGATGCCGCCGAGGCCGAATTCGAGGCCGTGCAAACCGAATTGAGCGAACTCGACGCCGGTGAGGAAGGGCTCGACGCCGCCTACGAACACGCCGCCCAGGCGCTGGAACTGGCCGATGCGCGGGTTACCGAACTGCGCGAACGCGACCGCGAGGCCGGGAAGAAGGTCGCCTCGCTGACCGCCCGCATCGAGGCGCTGACCATGGGCCTGGCCCGCAAGGACGGCGGCGCCTGGCTGCTGGACAACCGCGCCGACGGTTTGCAGGGCCGGCTGTCGGCGATGGTGCGGGTGCACAGCGGATTCGAGGCCGCCGTGGCCGCCGCGCTCGGGCCGCTGGCCGACGCTATCGCCGCCGACGCGCACCCCACCGCGCAGGCGGCGGTGCGGGCGCTGAAGGAGGCCGACGGTGGCCGCGCGGCCGTTGTCTACGGCGGTGCGGCGCAACCCGGTGGCGAGATCGGTGATCTACCCGCGGGAGTGCGCCCGCTCGTCGAGGTGGTCGATTGTCCCGACCGGCTGCGGGGTGCGGTCGCGGCCCTCACCGCCGGCACCGTGGTCGTCGACGATCTGGCGCAGGCGGCCGAAGTCCTCTCCGCCCGGCCGGAATTGCGGGTGGTGACCCGCGACGGGGATCTGAGCGGTTCGGGCTGGGTGCTCGGCGGCTCGGACCGCGCGCCGAGCCAGATCGAGGTGCAGGCCGAGATCGACGCCGCCGCGGCCGAACTGGTGTCGTGGCAGCGGCAGGCCGAGGAGGTCGAGGCCGCGCTGTCGGGTGCGCTGGCCGAGCAGAGCGATCGCAAACAGGCCGTCGACCAGGCGTTGCTGGCCTTGCACGAATCCGATCAGGCGTTGGTCGCGATCTACGACCGGCTGGGTCGCCTCGGCGCGACGGCGCGCAGCGCCCAGTCCGAATACGAGCGGCTGCTGACCCAGCGCGCCGAGGCCGAAACCGCGCGCGACCAGAATCTGACGGCCCTGGCCGAACTCGAGGGCCGGCTGCGTCATGCCGAATCCGAACAGTCCGATC
>NZ_DASZWC010000015.1:0-13559 GCF_035546795.1 Amycolatopsis sp. | reverse complement strand
CCGCCGAATGACCAAGGGTTCCTGGGCCAGGCTAATCCGCCCAGGGTAAGTCGGGACCTAAGGCGAGGCCGACAGGCGTAGTCGATGGACAACGGGTTGATATTCCCGTACCCGCAAAAGAGCGCCCATATCGAACCTGGTGATGCTGAGCGCCTGAAGCCGCAATCCCTTCGGGGAGCGTGGTGGAGCGCGCGACCCGAGCCAGCAGTAGATAAGCGATGGGGTGACGCAGGAAGGTAGTCGTACCGGTCAGTGGATATACCGGGGTAAGCGTGTAGGGCGTCGTGTAGGTAAATCCGCGCGACACATAGCCTGAGACGTGATGCATAGCCGATTGCGGCGAATTCGATGATCCTATGCTGCCGAGAAAAGCCTCTAGCGAGCTCTCCGCGGCCCGTACCCCAAACCGACACAGGTGGTCAGGTAGAGAATACCAAGGCGATCGAGCAAACTATGGTTAAGGAACTCGGCAAAATGCCCCCGTAACTTCGGGAGAAGGGGGGCCGGTTGTGGTGACGGGATTTACTCCCCGAGCTGAGGCCGGTCGCAGAGACCAGCGAGAAGCGACTGTTTACTAAAAACACAGGTCCGTGCGAAGTAGCAATACGATGTATACGGACTGACGCCTGCCCGGTGCTGGAAGGTTAAGAGGACGGGTCAGCCGCAAGGCGAAGCTCAGAATTTAAGCCCCAGTAAACGGCGGTGGTAACTATAACCATCCTAAGGTAGCGAAATTCCTTGTCGGGTAAGTTCCGACCTGCACGAATGGCGTAACGACTTCTCCGCTGTCTCAACCGCGAACTCGGCGAAATTGCACTACGAGTAAAGATGCTCGTTACGCGCAGCAGGACGGAAAGACCCCGGGACCTTTACTACAGCTTTGTATTGGTGTTTGGTGCGGCTTGTGTAGGATAGGTGGGAGACTGGGAAGCCGGCACGCCAGTGTCGGTGGAGTCAACGTTGAAATACCACTCTGGCCGCCTCGGATGTCTAACCTCGGACCATCACCTGGGCCAGGGACAGTGCCTGGTGGGTAGTTTAACTGGGGCGGTTGCCTCCTAAAATGTAACGGAGGCGCTCAAAGGTTCCCTCAGCCTGGTTGGCAATCAGGTGGCGAGTGCAAGTGCACAAGGGAGCTTGACTGTGAGACCGACAGGTCGAGCAGGGACGAAAGTCGGAACTAGTGATCCGGCGGTGGCTTGTGGAAGCGCCGTCGCTCAACGGATAAAAGGTACCCCGGGGATAACAGGCTGATCTTGCCCAAGAGTCCATATCGACGGCATGGTTTGGCACCTCGATGTCGGCTCGTCGCATCCTGGGGCCGGAGTAGGTCCCAAGGGTTGGGCTGTTCGCCCATTAAAGCGGCACGCGAGCTGGGTTTAGAACGTCGTGAGACAGTTCGGTCCCTATCCGCCGCGCGCGTAGGAGACTTGCGGAAGGCTGTCCCTAGTACGAGAGGACCGGGACGGACGAACCTCTGGTATGCCAGTTGTCACGCCAGTGGCATGGCTGGTTAGCTACGTTCGGAAGGGATAACCGCTGAAGGCATCTAAGCGGGAAGCCTGTTCCAAGATGAGGTCTCCCACCCCGTGAGGGGTTAAGGCCCCCAGCAGACTACTGGGTTGATAGGCCAGAAATGGACGCACAGTAATGTGTTTTCGAGTTGACTGGTACTAATAGGCCGAGGACTTGCCCACAAACATGCTACGCATCCACTCTACAGCTCTGAAACACCACACCAGCGACAAGTCGCATGACTGTTTCGCTGCGTGTGTGATCGTAGTGTTTCGGTGGTCATGGCGGCGGGGAAACGCCCGGTCCCATTCCGAACCCGGAAGCTAAGCCCGCCAGCGCCGATGGTACTGCAACCGAAGGGTTGTGGGAGAGTAGGACACCGCCGAACTAAACGTCCGAAGGGCCCGCTAGGATAGCCGGTTGGCTGCTCCTAGCGGGCCCTTTGTGCATGTTCGCAAGATTTTTTCAACTTCAACGAGGAGGAAGACGTGGCGGAGTACGGACGGCGCGACACAGGGGACGACGCCGCGTCCGGCCGCCCACGACACCGTGACTCGTCCCCCGACAAACGCCGCACGGGTTCTCCGCGAGACGACAAGCGCGGGTCGGGCAGCGGCAAATCGGGGCAGTACGACCGGGATCGCGGTAACGCCGGCAAGCCCCGCGAGGGTGACCGCCGGTCTTCCGGAGGCAAATTCGAAGGCCGTGGCGACCGCCCGTCCTGGAACAAGGACAGGCGCGACGGTGACCGCGGCTACCGTGGTTCACGTGATGACCGCCAGGGCGGCGGTTCCCGTGGCGGCGACAGGCGCGACAGTGACTCCCGCGACTCCCGCGATAGCCGTGGCTACCGCGGTTCGGGCGACAATCGCCAGAGCGGTTCCCGGGACAACCGCGGCTACACCGGTGGTTCCCGGGACAACCGCGGCTACACCGGTGGTTCCCGGGACAATCGTGGTTACGGTGGCGGTTCCGGTGGTTCCAGGGACAACCGTGGCTCTCGTGACGACCGCCAGGGTGGCTCCCGGGACAACCGTGGCTATGGCGGCTCCCGCGATGAGCGTGGCAGGGGTGGCAGTCGTGACTTCGGCGACCGCGGCCGCAGCTACGGCTCCCGCGACGATCGTGGCCGCAATTTCACCAATTCAGGGGACGACCGCGGCCGCGGTTCCAGCGGTTCTCGCGATGACCGGCGTTCCGGCGGTGGTCGTGACTTCGGTGGCTCCCGTGGCGACGACCGTGGACGCGGATACAGCGGCCCGCGGGGCAACGATCGTGGCGCCGGCGGTTCGCGCGGCGACGATCGCGGCCGTAATTTCGGTGGCTCCCGTGACGACCGGGGTTCCGGTGGTTTCCGTGGGGATGACCGGCGTTCCGGCGGTTACCGGGGCGATGGGCCGCGCGGTGGGCGGAGCTTTGACGACTCCCGCGGCGACCGTGGCCCTCGTGGCGACCGGAAGTTCAGCAACGACCGCGGGGCGAGCGGTGACCGCAAGTTCGGCGACCGGGGCCCTCGGGACGACCGCGGTGCTCGTGGCGGCCAGAGCTTCCGGGACGATCGCGCTCCCCGGGGCGACCGGAAGTTCGGGAACGACCGCAACTCTCGGGATGACCGGAAGTTCAGTGGTGACCGCAACTCCCGGGATGACCGGAAGTTCAGTGGTGACCGCAACTCCCGGGATAGCTGGAAGAGCGGCAGCGATCGCGGTCCCCGGGATGACCGGAAGTTCAGTGGCGACCGCAACTCCCGGGACGACCGGCGGCCGACCGGTGCTCGTGAGCGTCGGGAGCACCAGGGCGGTGGGCCGCGCAGCGGGTTCCCGCGCACAGCGAGCAAAGCCAACGAGCAGCTTGACGATGCCACCCTCGCGAGGGAGCTGCTCGAAGCACCCGAGCTGCCGGAAGACGTCGATTTCTCCGACCTCGACGAAGAGGCTCGCCGCGAGCTGCGGACGTTGCCGAAGCAGCTCGCCGAGACTGTGGGCAAGCACCTGGTCGCGGCCGGCGGCCTGATCGACACCGACCCCGAGGCCGCGCTCGAGCACGCCCGGTACGCCAAGGCCAAAGCCTCCCGTGTGCCGATCGTGCGGGAGGCGCTCGGTCTGGTGTCCTACCACGCCGGGAACTGGGCCGAGGCCCTGTCCGAGCTGCGCGCGGTGCGCCGGATGACGCGGACCGACACGCATATCGCGGTCATCGCCGACGCCGAGCGTGCGCTGGGCCGGCCGGAGCGGGCCTTGGACCTCGCCAAGGAGGCCACGGCGGGCAATCAGCTTCCGCGTGAGGTCGAGATCGAGCTGCGGATCGTCGCGGCCGGGGCGCGCCGCGACATGGGGCAGCTCGACGCGGCGGTCGTCTCGCTGCAGGGTGCGGACCTCGACCCGAAGAAACGCGACCCGTGGAGTGCGCGGCTGTTCTACGCATACGCCGACAACCTCGCGGCGGCCGGACGCACCGAAGAGGCGATTCGCTGGTTCCTCACGTCAGCCGAAGCGGACGAGGAAGACGAGACCGACGCCGCCGAGCGTGCGGCCCGGCTGACCAACGGCGACGAGCCCGACACGGACGAGTTCGCCGACGCCGACGACCTCGACGGGGAGCAGGCGGCCGGATCCGTCGACTCCGACGAGACGGACGCGGACGATTCGGCGACCGATGCGGTCGGGACAGAGACTGCGGTCGGGACAGAGACTGCGGCCGGGACAGAGACTGCGGCCGGGACAGAACCCGAGACCGAGGCCGAAACCGAAACAGAGACCGGCGAATCCCGGGGCAAGGCGTCGGATGACTGACGGCGACACCCTGCTCTCGCTCTACGACGCCGTCCTGCTCGACCTGGACGGCACGGTCTACCACGGTCCCCGCCCGATCCCCGGCGTCGCCGAGACGATCCGGGACGTGCGGGGCCGGGGCGCGGCCGTCCGGTTCGTCACCAACAACGCCTCCAAGGCGCCGGGTGACGTGGCCGAGACGCTGCGCGCCATGGAGATCGACGCGGACGTCGCCGAGGTCAGCACCAGCGCGCAGGCCGGCGCGAAAGTGGTTCGTCAGGGGCTGGACGAAAACAGCATCGTGCTCGTCGTCGGCGCTCCGGCGCTCGTCGCGGAGGTCGAAGCGCTGGGG
Organism: Amycolatopsis sp.; assembly: GCF_035546795.1. GTDB lineage: Bacteria > Actinomycetota > Actinomycetes > Mycobacteriales > Pseudonocardiaceae > Amycolatopsis_E. The sequence goes on along the minus strand of NZ_DASZWC010000015.1, from coordinate 8,921 downwards.
CTGCGAGCTGTCCGCGAGAACCGTGAGGGCGTGGCTGCGGTCGTGCAGGGGCACTGGCCGGAGACAGGCTGGAAGCACCTGGCCGAGGCAGCGCTGGCGATCCGCGACGGGGCCCGGTGGGTCGCCTGCAACGTCGACGCCACCCTGCCCACCGAGCGTGGCCTGCTGCCCGGCAACGGGTCGATGGTCGCCGCCCTCCGGACAGCCACCGGCGCCGAGCCGGTCGTGGCCGGCAAGCCCGCCGCGCCCCTTCTGCACGCGGCAGCCGAGTCGGCCGCCGCGGACAAGCCGCTGGTGGTGGGTGACCGGCTGGACACCGACATCGCCGGGGGAGCCGCCGCCGGGTTCGATTCGCTGCTCGTGCTGACCGGGGTCTCGACGCCGGCCGAACTGCTCGCGGCCCCGCCCGGGCAGCGTCCGACGTACGTCGCGGCCGAGTTGAGCGCGCTCACCGGCTCGGCGAAGGACCTGCTTGCCGGCCCGCAGGACGGCTGGCGCGTGCACGCCGAGGGCGATGCTCTCGTCGCCTCCAGCGAGGGAGCCGAGGACGCGTACACGTTGCTTCGCGCCCTCTGCGATGTGGCCTGGGAGTCGGGCATCTCCGCGGTCCGTGCCGCCGACGACCGGGCCCGCGAAGCACTCGCCGGGCTGGGGCTCACATCCACCGACTGACCGATCCGTTAGCGTGGTGGGCGTGCAGCAACAACCGTATCCGCAGCCGAACCCGGTGCCGGGTCCGCCGCCGCAGCCCGCGGACCCGCGCGCGGGCATCGAAGAGGCCATGAACGGTCTCGACAACCTCGACCAGGTACCGCTCGCCGAGCACGTCGAGCGGTTCGACGCCGTCCACACCGAGCTCACCTTCGCGCTGTCCAGTATCGACAAGGTTTGACGGATGCCCCGTAGGGCCCGCCTCGACGCCGAACTGGTCCGCCGGGGTCTCGCCCGCTCCCGTGAGCACGCGAGCACGCTGATCGGCGAGGGCAAGGTGTCGGTGCGCGGCATGGTCGCGAGCAAACCCGCCACCGGCGTGGAGAACGACGCGCCCATCGTGGTGCGCGACGCCGACGACCCGGGCTGGGCCTCGCGTGGCGCGCACAAACTCCTCGGCGCGCTGGAAGCCTTCGAACCGCTCGGGCTTTCCGTTGCGGGCAAACGCTGTCTCGACGCTGGTGCCTCCACCGGCGGGTTCACCGACGTCCTGCTCCGGCGTGGCGCGCGCACCGTCATCGCCGCCGATGTCGGCCGGGGGCTTCTCGACTGGCGGCTGCAGACCGACGAGCGCGTCGTCGTGCTCGACAAGACGAACGTGCGGAACCTGACGCCGGACCAGACCGGCGGGCCGGTGGACGTCGTCGTCGGCGATCTGTCGTTCATCTCGCTCAAACTCGTGCTCCCCGCGCTGGCCGCGTGTGCCGAACCGGACGCCGATCTGGTGCCGATGGTCAAACCGCAGTTCGAGGTCGGCAAGGAACGCCTCGGCAGCGGCGGTGTGGTCCGCGATCCGGAACTGCGCGCGCAGGCCGTGCTGGACGTGCTCGCCACAGCCGGGGAACTGGGCCTGCACGCGCACGGGGTGGTCGCGAGCCCGTTGCCGGGACCGTCCGGCAACGTCGAATTCTTCGCCTGGCTGCGCCGCGAACCGTCCACTGTGGACGATGTGGTGGAGCTGGTGCGCACCGCGGTCAGAGAGGGCCCACAGTGAGCGAAGACCGCGAGGTGCTGCTCGTCATGCACCCCGATCGCGAGACCAGCAGAGAAGCGGCCCAGCACGTCGCGGGCAAGTTCGCTGCGGCGGGCGTGGGGCTGCGTGTCGCCGATCCGCAGGTGCGGGATCTCCTCGACGACGGCACCTGCCGGCTGGTCGGTCCGGAGGCGCCCGCGCAGGGCGCCGAACTGGTGCTGGTGCTCGGCGGCGACGGAACTCTGTTGCGGGCGGCCGAGATCGCGCGCCCGGCGAGCGTTCCGGTGCTGGGGGTGAACCTGGGCCGCGTCGGCTTCCTCACCGAGGCCGATTCGGACGCGCTGGAGGACACCGTGCATCGCGTGGTCGAGCGCGACTACACCGTCGAGAAACGGATGACCGTCGATGTCACCGTGACTGTCGACGGTGAGCGGGTGGCCGAGACGTGGGCCCTGAACGAAGCCAGCGTGGAGAAGGCATCCCGGGAACGGGTGCTCGACGCGCTGATCGAGGTGGACGGCCGCCCGGTGTCCGCTTTCGGTTGTGACGGTGTGCTCTGCGCCACGCCGACCGGCTCGACGGCTTACGCGTTTTCCGCCGGCGGGCCGATCATCTGGCCGGACGTGGAGGCGTTGCTCGTCGTGCCCAGCAACGCGCACGCCATGTTCTCGCGGCCGCTGGTGGTCTCGCGGAGTTCGGTGATCACCGTTGGCGTCGACCCCGATGGCTCACCTGCCGTGCTGACCTGCGACGGGTTGCGGCACGTCGCGTTGCCGCCGGGAGCGCGGGTGAAGGTGGTCGCCGGCCGGGTGCCGGTGCGGCTGGCCCGGCTGTGGCGCGGCCCGTTCACCGATCGTCTCGTGCACAAGTTCGCGCTGCCGGTGAAGAGCTGGCGCGAGCGTCACTCCGGCTGATCGAGCGACACGTTCGAGCCGTAGGTCTTGGTCGACACGCCCCTGTCGATCGAACATAGGTTCGCAATTGTCAGTGGGTGCCGCTACGGTGGTGCCCGTGCTGGCCGAGATGCGCATCCAGGGCCTCGGAGTGATCGAGGAAGCCCTGCTCGAACTGCACCCGGGATTCACCGTCGTCACCGGGGAAACGGGTGCGGGCAAGACGATGGTGGTCACCGGGTTGCACCTGCTCTCCGGTGGGCGGGCCGAGGCTTCGAAGGTCCGCAACGGCACCGGCAAGGCCACGGTGGAGGGCCGGTTCGAGGGCGTGTTCGCCGAGCACGTCGCCCGGATCGTGACCGACGCCGGTGGTGAGGCCGACGAGGACGGCAGCCTGATCGCGCTGCGCTCGGTGGGCGCCGATGGGCGTTCCCGCGCGCACCTCGGCGGCCGGTCCGTGCCGGTGAGCGTGCTGTCCGACCTGGCCGACCGGCTGCTGGCGGTGCACGGGCAGAACGATCAGCTGCGGCTGCTGCGCCCGTCCGAGCAGCGGGACGTGCTGGATCGCTTCGCGGGGGACGCGGTGGCGAAACCGCTGCTCGAATACCGTTCGGTCCGGAACGAGTGGCAGTCCGTGGTCACCGAGCTGACCGAGCGGCAGTCGCGTTCGCGGGAGATGGCGCAGCAGGCGGATCTGCTCCGGCACGGCCTGGACGAGATCGCCGCGGTGGAGCCGCAAGCGGGCGAGGACACCGAGCTGGCCGAGCAGGTCAAACGCCTCGCCGCGGCCGACGAGCTGCGCAGCGCCGCGGGTTCCGCGCAGGCCGCGGTGTCCGGTGCTCCGGACGGAGATCCGGATCAGCCCGGCGCCCTCGGCCTGGTCGGCGAGGCGCGGCGCAGGCTGGCGTCGGTCGAAGACCCGGTGTTGCGGGAGCTGGAGCCGCGGCTGGCGGAAGCGGCCGTGCTGCTCTCGGATGTCGGTGCCGAGCTCGGAGGCTATCTCGACGGTCTGGACGCCGACCCGGAGCGGCTCGAGCAGGTGCTCGCGCGGCAGTCCGACCTGAAGAAGCTGACCCGCAAGTACGCGGCGGACGTGGACGGGGTGCTGGCCTGGGCGGAGGACGCCAGGGCTCGTTTGTCCACTATGGACACTTCGGAAGAGGCGCTGGCGGAGCTGGCGGCGAAGCGGGACGCGCTCGCGACAGAACTGGCCGGTCATGCGGCGAAACTGTCCGCGGCCAGGGTGCTGGCGGCCGAACAGCTGGCCGCGGCGATCACCTCCGAGCTGTCCGGGCTGGCGATGGGGCAGGCCGAGATCGACGTGACGGTCCAGCGGCACGCGGCCGAGGGCTCCGACGCGCAGGCGCTGCGCGTCGAGGGTGAGCTGGTGCACGCGGGCCCGGATGGGATCGACGACGTGGAGCTGTTGCTCAAGGCGCATTCGGCCGCGCCGCCGATGCCGGTGCACAAGGCGGCGTCCGGCGGCGAGCTCTCGCGCGTCATGCTGGCCATCGAGGTGGTGCTGGCGCACGCGGACACGGTGCAGACCCTGGTGTTCGACGAGGTGGACGCCGGTGTCGGCGGCCGGGCCGCGGTGGAGGTCGGCAGGCGGCTGGCCCGGCTCGCCCGCAGTCACCAGGTCCTCGTGGTCACGCACCTGCCGCAGGTGGCCGCCTTCGCGGACCGGCATCTGGTGGTGGACAAGGGAACCGCGAAGGGCATCACGCGCAGCGGCGTGAAAACGCTCGAACCGTCCGAACGGGTGGAAGAGCTGGCCCGGATGCTCGCCGGGATGGACGGCACCGAAACCGGCCGCGCGCACGCCGAGGAATTACTCGCCGTGGCCGAATCGGATAAAGCTTCCCCAGGTCCGGAAGGGAAAAAGGGCTCGAACAACCCGCGTAAGCGGCGCAAACAGGCGTAGGAATCACTCTCACGAAGAGCAACGTCCCCGGCGTGTTGGCCCCACCATCCGGCGTCTGTTTGTCACTATCGGTGGTATGAAGCTGACCGGCCTGCTCACGCGTAACACCGAGAACCTGCCCGGACTCGTCGGTGTGGCCAGGGTGGATCGGCGCACGCGCGAACTCCTGCGCCGGATCAGCCCGGGCGACATCGTAGTCCTCGACCAGCTCGACCTCGACCGGGCCACCGCCGACGCGCTGGTGGAGGCCGAGGTCGCCGCGGTCGTCAACGCCTCGCCCTCGATCTCGGGACGGTTCCCCAACCTCGGCCCGGAGATCGTGGTCGCCGCCGGTATCCCGCTGATCGACGGGGTCGGCGGGGAGGTGTTCCACAAACTCAAGGACGGCAGCAAGGTCCGGCTGCACGAGGGCACCGTCTACAGCGGAGAGCGCGAGATCGCCTCCGGCAGCGAGCTGACCGTCGAAGCCGTCGCCGATCAAATGATCGAGGCCAAGGCCGGGATGTCCACCCAGCTGGAAGCCTTCTCCGCCAACACCATCGAGTTCCTGCGCCGCGAGCGCACCCTGATCCTGGACGGGGTCGGGGTGCCGGACGTGCGGGTCGCGTTGCGGGACAGGCACGTGCTCATCGTCGCCCCCGGCAAGGGGCATGCCGCGGACCTCAAGGCGCTCAAGAAGTACATCGGTGAGCACCGGCCGGTGCTGGTGGGCGTGGACGGCGGCGCGGACACCCTGCGCGAGCTGCGCTACGAGCCGGACATCATCGTCGGCGACCCGCACGGGATCGACGCGGAAACGCTCAAGTGCGGTGCCGAAGTGGTAGTGCCGGCGCAGCCCGACGGGCACGCGCCAGGGATCGCCCGCATCCAGGACCTGGGCATCGGGGCGGTCACCTTCCCGGCGTCGGGCAACCCGGAAGATCTGGCGCTGCTGATCGCCGACACGCACGAGGCGAGTCTGGTCGTGACGGTCGGGTTCCAGGCGACGCTGCGGGAGTTCCTGGACCACGGCCGGTCGGGCTCGAACCCGTCGACGTTCCTCACCCGGCTCAAGCTGGGCACCAAGATCGTGGACGGCAAGGCGGTCGCCGCGCTGCACCGCAGCCGTGTCTCGATCGGGGCGGTCGTGCTGCTGGTGCTCGCCGCGCTGATCGTCGTCGCCGTCGCGCTGCTGATGTCCGATGTGGGCAGTGTCTACCTCGACTGGCTGCGCGACACCTGGAATTCCTTCACAAGCTGGGTCAAGGGGCTTTTCGCGTGATCTCTCTGCGGTACCACGTCATCTCGATCGCGGCGGTCTTCCTCGCACTGGCGGTCGGGGTGGTGCTCGGCTCGACGGCGCTGAGCGGTTCGCTGCTTTCCGGACTGTCCAACGAGAAGGGCGAGCTGGCCAGCCAGGTCTCCGACCTGCAGGCGCAACGCAACCAGCTCAACGCGCGGCTGACCGACGCGGACGCCTTCGCCGGTGCGATGGGGCCGAAGGTGGTCGCGGGCGCGCTGGACAAGCGCTCGGTGGTCATGGTGACGACCGAGGAGACCAGCCCCGCCGACCGGGACGCGCTCAAGCAGCTGATCACGCAGTCCGGCGCGACGGTCACCGGTGAACTGCAGCTGACGTCGTCCTTCATGGACCCGGCGAAGGCGGATCAGCTGCGCCAGGTGGTGACCCGGCTGCAGCCTGCGGGCGCCACGTTCCCGACGGCCGGTGACCCGGGCACGCTGGCCGGCGCGCTGGTGGGTTCGGTGCTGCTGCTCAACAAGGACACCGCGCAGCCGCAGTCCACCACGGCCGAGCTGGCGGCCGCGATCGGCGGGCTCACCGACGGCGGGTTCGTCAAGGCCAGCCCGAACATCGGGCCGGGGCAGCTCGCCGTCGTGATGACCGCCGGGCAGGCCACCGGGGACGGTGCGGGCGACAAGGCCGCCACGCTGGCGCGGTTCTCCGCGCAGCTGGACCGTTCGGGCGCGGGCACCGTCCTGGCGGGTGACCCGGCTTCGGCCGAGGGGACCGGCGCCATCGGCGTGGTGCGCGCCGACACCTCCGCGACGTCGATCCTGTCCACTGTGGACAACGTGAACACCGCGGCCGGGCGGGTGGCCACCGTGCTGGCGCTGCGGGAGCAGCTCGACGGCGCCGTGGGCCGGTACGGGATCGCGGGCAACGCGCAGGCGCCGGCGCCGGGTGTGAACCCCTCGGGTAGCTAAGCCCGCGCCACTATGGTTGAGCGATGGCGTCGGTCAGACAGGTCCAGATAACCTTCGATTGCGCGAACCCCGAACGTGTCGCCCGGTTCTGGTGCGAGGTGCTGGGGTACGTCGTACCACCGCCGCCCGCGGGCTTCGACACCTGGGACGAGTTCGACCGTTCGCTGCCGCCGGAGCGGCAGGGGGCGGCGTTCGCCTGCGGTGACCCCTCGGGCGCGGGCCCGCGACTGTTCTTCCAGCGCGTTCCCGAGGGCAAGGTGGTCAAGAACCGGGTGCACCTCGACGTGCGGGTCGGCACCGGGCTCGTGGGCGAAGAGCGCCTCGCCGCGCTGCAGGCGGAGTGCGCACGGCTGGTCGCGCTCGGCGCGGTTCGCGTGCGAGTGCTGCAGTCCGATGGCTACGACGAGTCGTGCATCGTGATGCAGGACATCGAGGGCAACGAGTTCTGTTTGGACTGAGTGGCGGCCGCATACCCGCACCGGGTACCGCACTGGGCCGCGGTTTGCCGAGAGTACCCGCCGCATGGTGGGACCTGCGGAAATAGCCTGAGCGGCATGGTTGACTCTCTCTCCGACCAGGACCGGCGCCAGCGCGCGCACAGTGCGGTCGACCAGGTGCACGACCGGCTCATCGTGCGTGATCTGTACGGGCTCGCGAACGTCTGGGCGCCGCACGGCACGCTGGAGTTCCCGTTCGCCCCGCCCGGCTTCCCCCGGCTGCGTGGCCGTCAGGAGATCATCGGGTACCTGCGCGAGTTCTTCGAGGCCCTGCGGGTCACCGGAATCGCGAGCGAGACGCGGCACGAGACCGCGCGGCCCGACACGCTGGTGGTGGAGTGGGAGGCGGACGCGGTCGGGATGCGCTCCGGCCGCCGCTACCGGCTGCCGTACGTGAGCATCGTGGAGGTGGGCGCGCTGGGCGTCCTGTCCTTTCGGGACTACTGGAGCCCGCTCGCCAACGGGCAGGCGCTGGGCAGGCTGGACGAGCTGATCGCCATGCAGGAAAGCGCTTCCTGAACGGTGGCTGTGGTCGGATTGGTAACGGACGGCACCGTACGGACGCTACGCCGAGCTGGCCGACCACGTTTTCGCGCTGGAGACCGGTGCCGGGCCGGCGGGCAGCCTCGAATTCGTTCCGGAGGAAGGGAAATATCACGTCGAACACCACCGGCTGTTGTTCGCCGGGATCACCCGCGCGCAAAGGCACCCCTACCTCAGCCACGCCGCCGGACGGTTCGGGCGCGCTGCGCTCACCGTTCCTGGCGGACGTGACCGAAGGAGTGGCGCGGCTCGGCGGCGTTTCCCGTGCCAGGCCAAGGGAAACGCGGCCGCGGTTGCGTCAGGTGCCTGCCAGTTCCTCGACGATCGGGGCGGCCTGCTCCAGCGCGCGGATGTTGAACGTGACGTAGGAGATGCCGAACTCGTCGCGCCTGCGCCGCAGCACGTCGGCCGGCGAGTCGCCGGTGAGCACCGAGACGTGCTGGTTTTCCTTGGCCCTGGCCGGATCCACGCCGAACTGCCGGACGAACGGCGGCAGCTCCTCGTCGCCGACGGCGAACACGTTCACGCTCAGTTCGAGTTCGCCGAACCGGTCGCCCGCCGCTTCGCGCACCAGGCCGAGCCGTCCGGCCAGGCCTTCCTCGGTGCCGTCCCCGTGCACCGCCACGATGTCGGCGCGCCGCGCGGCGAGGGTGAGCAGCTTGTCGCCGCCGCCGGCCACCATGATCGGCGGGCGTGGGCGCTGCACCGCCTGGAAAGCCTTGTCCTGCACCAAAAGCCGATCGACCGTATCGATGATCTCGGCGACCTGCCGCACCCGCGAACCGGCCGTGCCGTAGGGGACGCCGAGCACGTCGGCGTTGTGCGCCCCGTCGGGCCTGCCCGCGCCGAGGCCCAGCTCGAACCGGCCTTCGGAGAGCTGGTCGAGGCTCGCGGTCTCCCAGGCGACAAGGCCCGGCGGGCGCAGCGGCGCGGCGAGTACGAAGTTGCCGAAGCGGAGCCGTTCGGTGGTCGCCGCCGCAGCCGCCAGCGCGGGGAAGGCCGACTGGATGCCGACACCGTCGGGCATGAGCAAGGTGGAAAAGCCGAGGTTTTCGGCCTGTTGTGCGAGTTTCGTCCATTCCCGCGCCGAACCCGTGGACGTGGCCACGAGACCGAAGCGGAACAACCGGTCGGGCAAGGCGGGCTCCCTTTGCTAGAGTTCGGGTACTCCAGCG
>NZ_DASZWC010000014.1:0-112240 GCF_035546795.1 Amycolatopsis sp. | reverse complement strand
TTGATGACCTTCCGCGCCGATCTGGTCGCGGCGTACCGGAACGCGGTCGACACAGGGGAGGAGGGCCAGGCGGACGATCTGCGCGACCAGATCCGGGGCGTCGACGACGAACTTCGGCAACTCGGCATGCGCGGTCACCTGCCCTCGCCGGATCTGCCGGGGAAGAAGCCTGCCAAGCGGTCGACCAAGCGGCGGCAGGACGCACCCAACCTGCCTCGGCGGAAGGTCACGAAGACCACCGTGGGGCGGGAGTATGCGGGCAAGTTTCGGCCGTCCATGTTCGTCACACTCACCTGCGACACCTACGGACGGGTGCGAGACGACGGCACCCCGGTCGACATGACGACCTACGACTACCGGCGGGCCGCCCGAGACGCGGTGCACTTCTCCTCCTTGGTGGATCGGTGGTGGCAGAACCTGCGCCGGGTCGTCGGGTGGGACGTGCAGTACTTCGCGACTGTCGAGCCGCAGAAACGGGCCGCACCGCACCTGCACACCGCGCTCCGCGGTTCCATTCCGCACGAGGTCATCCGGCAGGTGACGGAGGCGACCTACCACCAGGTGTGGTGGCCCAACCATGACGAGCTGGTCTACAGCGGGGAGCACCTGCCGGTGTGGGACATGCGGTCAAAGTCCTTTGTAGACCCAGATACGCGGGAACCGTTGCGGCAGTGGGAGGACGCGATAGAGGACGTGGAGGAACCTGCGCACGTGGTGACCTTCGGGCGGCAGGCGCACTCGAAGGGGATTCTCGGCGGGACGGAGGAGGCTGGGCGGCACATTGGGTATCTGACGAAGTACCTCACCAAATCCACCGGTGAGGTTCTCGAGGCGTCGACAAATCGGCAGCGGGACCACCACGACCGGCTCCACGCGGAACTGTCGATCACACCATGCAGCCCCAGGTGTGCGGTGTGGCTGCTGTACGGCGTGCAGCCGCTTGGGGCGACGGCGAGGACGACTCCGGGGCACGGCAAGGGCCGGGCACATCGGCGAACCACCCTCGGGCTGCCTGGTCGCCGGGTGCTCGTGTCGCGCAAGTGGTCGGGGAAGTCTTTGGCGGATCACAAGTCTGACCGCAAGGCGTTCGTCCGGGACATGCTCGCGGCCGTCGGGATCGAGAAGCCAGAGGTTGACACCTCGCGCCTGATCTGGCGGAACGTCGCACCCGGTGATCGGGACGCGCCACCGCGGGCTCATCTGCTGATGCGGGCGATCGCGGAGCGGATCACCTGGAAGGCCGAGTACGACCGGGCCCTACTCGCGGCAGCAGGACCACCCGGCGACGGCTCAGAAACTTCGGCAATCCCTTACGCGGCATAAGAACTGAGGAGGACGAGCAACTTGGAGACGCACTACCTGAACGTCGAGCAGGCGGCCGAGTACCTCAACACATCGGTGCGCTTCGTCCGGCGACTGATCGCGGAACGGCGGGTTGCCTTCCACAAGGTCGGGGCGCATGTCCGGCTGGCCGTCGAGGATCTCGAAGCGTTCGTGCTGGCCGGGCGAGTTGAGCCGATCACTCGGGCGTCCGTGCGGCGGGACCTGGGGAGGGCGGCCTGATGCCGAACAGCAAGGGACGGAAGCGACGCTTCGGCAGCATCCGGAAAACCTCGCTGGGCGAGTTCCAAGCGAGCTACCTCGGGCCGGATGGCAGGCGGCATTTCGCTCCACACCGGTTCAAGCGGGAGCGCGATGCTGACCGCTGGCTGAACGGCGTGGAGGCGCTGATCATCGCCGGGGACTGGACCGACCCGGAGCGGGCCAAGGTGACGTTGGGCGAGTACGCGGAGCGGTGGATCAAGGAGCGTCCGGGCCTTCGGCCGCGCACGGTCGAGCTGTACCGCTGGCTCCTGCGCAAGCACGTTATGCCGTACATCGGTGGCGTCGAGCTGCGCAAGCTGTCGGCGGCAACCTTTCGGCAGTGGCGGGCCGATCGACTGGAGGCCGGCGTGTCGGCGTCGGTGCTGGCCAAGTGCTACCGGCTGCTTCGCGGCATCCTCAACACGGCCGTAGATCCGGACGCGATCATCACGAAGAACCCGTGCAAGATCGCGGGCGCCGAGAAGGAGAGCCCCGAGGAACGTCCGCTCGTCACGGTGGCGCAGGTCTTTCAGATCGCCGAGAAGATGCCGGAGCGGTTCGCGGCGATGGTGTTGCTCGCGGCGTTCGGGTCGCTGCGGTACGGCGAAGTGGTCGCGCTGCGGCGGTGCGACGTGGCCGCGGACGGAAGCTGGGTCCGGGTGTCCCGGTCGTTCGGCGAGGTTCCGGGCAAGGGCTTCGTTGCGGGGCCGCCGAAGTCGCGGGCCGGTGTGCGGACGGTGATCCTTCCCGAAGCCATCCGCGGGGAGATCGTGGCCCACCTGAAGACCTTCGTGAAGCCGGACAAGGAGGCCCTGTTGTTCACGCTCGCGGAGTCGGGCAACCCGGTGCGGCGGCCGAACTTCGCGCAGCGCACGAAGTGGACCGAGACGGTGACCAAGCTCGGCCTCAAGGGCGTGCACTTCCACGACTTGCGGCACGCGGGCAACGTGTGGGCGTCCAAGGCCGGTATGTCGACGCGGGACCTCATGGCGCGGATGGGGCACGACGACATGCGGGCCGCGCTGATCTACCAGCGGGCGACCAGCGATGCGGACCGGCTCATTGCGGATCGGCTGTCGAAGTTGGTGGAAGAACACCGGCAGAAGCCCGCCGATTGATGTTGTTGGGATGTTGCTGGAGATAGCAGGAGGGGTGCCTCCCAAGATCGGGTGGCACCCCTTCTGACCTGCGAAGAGCGGATGACGGGAATCGAACCCGCGTATTCAGCTTGGGAAGCTGATGTTCTACCATTGAACTACATCCGCAGCAGCGCAAAGCATACACGCTGCCACCCACCCCCTTCACGCCAGGTGCTTGACGCGTCGGCGGCAACTGACAACACTTGTTGTCATGGAAGACCCCGAGTTGTTTCGCCAGGGTGGGTTCCGGCTTGCGGCGAGGCTGGCCGGGGTCGGGGACATCCGTGGCACCGACGAGCAGATCAAGAGGTTCCGCCGCTTCGCGCAGGCCGAAGATCCGGCGGCGGACGCGGTCGTCGCGATGATCAACCGGATGCCGCCCGGGCACGGACACCGCCTCTTCGGGGAAGCCCTTGAACACGGCATCGAGCACCTGGACAACCCGCCGCCCGAACTGGCGAGCTTCTTCGAGCGCGTCGAGGCCACGCCGTACTGGGTCGATCACGAGCGCATCGAGCGCGGGGCGCGGGCGATCACGCGGACGGGACTACTGGGCCTCTTCCCGCTCGGCGACATGTCGTTGATGGGTGGCTATCTCGCCTCGCGAGCGACGAAACCCCTTGTCGGGACCGGGGAAATCGAGCACATGGCCAGCAGGCGCCTCGTCGAAACCGCCGCGTGGTGGATCGACGTGACGACGCCCGGCAGGCTGCGGCACGGCCAATCCGGCTACGTGTCGGCGCTGCGGGTCCGGCTGGTGCACGCGCACGTCCGCGCGGCGATGAATCGGCGCCAGGACTGGGACTACGAAACCTGGGACAAGCCGGTCAACCAGATCCAGACCACCGGCACCCTTCTCCTCTTCTCCCTCGTCTACGTACTCGGCACCCAGCTCCTCGGCGTGCGCTACACCGAGCGCGAGCGTGGCGACATTCTGCATCTCTGGCGCTACGTCGGGTGGCTGCTCGGCATCGACGACGAGCTGCTCCCGGCCACCGAGCAAGACGCGTGGCGACTCTTGTGGCTGCTCGCCGCCACCGAGTTCATCCCCGACGAGGACTCGAAGCGCCTGGCCAAAGCCCTGCTCGTCACCCACGAAGCAATCGGCTACGGGCGCGGGACGCTCGGCAAGGTGCTCTCGCACGTCTCCGTCCGCGTGCACAGCTCCATCAGCAGGCTCGTGCTGGGCAAGACCAACGCCGACTTCCTCGAGCTGCCCGACGACCCGATCGCCCAGACCGCCGTGGTCACCGCGGCGGCCGTGAACTTCGCCGCCGAGACGGCGCTGCGCTACGTGCCGGGCATCAACAGCCTGCGCGAGGTCATCGGCGGCATCGAGCGCCGCCACTACGTCACCCGCCTCGGCAAGGTGTTCCAGCTCGACCCGACGTACGCCCGGCACATGCGCGCGGCCTGACGGCTAGGGTGTTCGGGTGCTGCTCAGTGACCGTGACCTCCGCAAAGAAGTCGAAGCCGGCAAGCTGGGGATCGACCCGTTCGACTCCGGCATGGTGCAACCGTCGAGTATCGACGTCCGCCTCGACCGTTTCTTCCGGGTGTTCGACAACAGCAAGTACACCCACATCGACCCGTCGCTGCAGCAGGACGAGCTGACCTCGCTGGTGGAAAAGGAGGGCGACGACCCGTTCGTCCTGCACCCCGGCGAGTTCGTGCTCGCCTCCACCTTCGAGCTGGTCAGCCTGCCCGACGACCTGGCCGGACGCCTCGAGGGCAAATCCTCACTCGGCAGGCTCGGGCTGCTCACGCACTCCACGGCCGGCTTCATCGACCCCGGCTTCTCCGGCCACATCACCCTCGAGCTGTCCAACGTGGCAAACCTGCCGATCACCCTGTGGCCTGGTATGAAGATCGGCCAGCTCTGCCTGTTCCGGCTGAGCAGCTCGGCCGAATTCCCGTACGGCTCCGCCGAAGTCGGCTCCCGCTACCAGGGCCAGCGTGGCCCGACGCCGAGCCGCGCCTACCAGAACTTCCACCGCGTGGACACCTGGCGCTGAACCGCACCAACCCGGTGAAACATCTCACCCGGTTGGTCCGGCATGGACTGGACCATTCCCGGGTTTACTCCGATTGGACGTAAGAGTCGGAGCAAGGGAGCAGGGTCGTGAGCTCAACGACGACCGGGGATCGTGCCGGTCAACAACATCTGGCCCACGTGGTGTTCATCGCCGGGGCGGCCGCGGTCGGAGGCTTCCTGTTCGGCTACGACAGTTCGAACATCAACGGCGCCGTACTCGGTATCCAGCACCACTTCCAGGTCGGCGACGGGGTGACCGGGCTGACCGTGTCCAGCGCGCTGATCGGGTCCGCGGTCGGCGCGTGGTTCGGCGGGCTGCTGTCCGACCGGATCGGGCGCATCCGCACGATGCAGCTGGCCGCGGTGCTGTTCCTGGTCAGCGCGGTCGGCGCGATGTTCCCGTTCAGCGTGTGGGACCTGGCGATCTGGCGGGTGATCGGCGGCATCGCGATCGGGGTCGCCTCGGTGATCGGCCCGGCCTACATCGCCGAGGTCGCGCCGCCGGCCTATCGCGGCAGGCTGGCGTCACTGCAGCAACTCGCCATCGTGCTCGGCATCGGGGTCTCGGCGCTGGTCAACTGGGTCATCAAGGCCTTCGCGCCTACCGGCGCCGACGGTTCGCACGACCTCAACAGCTCACTCGGCGGACTTGAGGCCTGGCAGTGGATGCTCGGCGCCGCCGCCGTGCCGGCGATCGTCTACTTCGTACTCGCCTCGATCATTCCCGAGTCGCCGCACTACCTGCTGTCCATCGGCAAGACCGAGCGCGCGCGCAAGGTGCTGGCCGAAGTCGAGGGCGGTGACGTGGACGCCAAGCTGGCGGACCTCCAGCGCGGGCTGCGCACCGAGAAGAAGTCGCGGGTGCGTGACCTCGTCGGCGGGAAGCTGGGCCTGCTGCCGATCGTCTGGGTCGGTATCGCGCTGGCGGTGTTCCAGCAGTTCGTCGGCATCAACGTGATCTTCTACTACTCGGACACGCTGTGGCACTCGGTCGGCCAGAACACCGACTCGCTGCTGATCTCGATGGTCAGCCCGGTGATCAACATCATCGGTACCTTCATCGCCATCGCCTTCATCGACAAGGTCGGCCGGAAACCGTTGCTGCTCATCGGTTCCGTCGGCATGACGATCGGGCTCGCGGTCGCCGCGATCGCGTTCGGCAACGCGCGGCAGGTGAACGGAGACCTGACTCTGCCAGGTGCGTGGGGACCGATCGCGCTGGTGTTCGCGAACCTCTTCGTGATCTCGTTCGCGCTGTCCTGGGGCGTCATCCTGTGGGTGATGCTGGGCGAGATGTTCCCGCTGCGCATCCGCAGCGCCGCGCTGGCCGTCGGCACCGCCGCGAACTGGGTCGCCAACTGGGTGGTCACGGTCAGCTTCCCGAGCATGGCCGACTGGAACCTCTCGATGACGTACTGGATCTACGCCGCCTTCGCGGTGCTCTCGATCCCGTTCGCGCTGAAGTTCGTCCGCGAGACCAAGGGCACCGCGATCGAGGACGTCAGCTGACGCGGGCCCGCTCGACGACCGCCTTCGTGTCCACTGTGGACGGCAAGGTGCCGAAGGCGATGCCCCAGTCGCCGCCGAGGCGGGACGCGCAGAAGGCGTCCGCCACGGCGGCCGGGGCGTAGCGCACGAGCAGCGAACCCTGCAGTACCAACGCCATCGACTCGACCAGCCGCCGGGCGCGGTACTGGATGTCGTCGAGATCGGCCAGTTCCTTGCGGACCCGGCCGATCGCGTCGTCCAGCCGGGAGTCCGCCCCGGCGGCGAGGTCGACCTCGCCGAAGAACGCCTCCACGGACTCGGGCTGCTTACCCATCGCGCGCAGTGCGTCGAGCGCGGCGACGTTGCCCGAGCCCTCCCAGATCGACAGCAACGGCGCCTCACGGTACAGCCGGGGCATCCCGGATTCCTCGACGTAACCGTTGCCGCCCAAGCATTCCAGCGCTTCCGCAGTATGCGCGGCGCCGCGTTTGCACACCCAGTACTTCGTCACCGCGAGCGCCAGCCGGCGGAACGGGAGCTCGTCGGGGTCACCCGTCGCGGCGGCGAGCCGCATCGCGACCGTGGTCGCGGCCTCGGATTCGACCACCAGATCGGCCAGCACGTTGGCCATCGCGGGCTGGTCGATCAGGTTCGCGCCGAACGCGCGGCGGTGCGCGGCGTGGTGCGTCGCGAGCACAACCCCTTGGCGCATCAGGGAAGTACTGCCGAGCACGCAGTCGAGCCGGGTGTTGTTGACCATCTCGATGATGGTCTGCACCCCGCGCCCCTCCTCGCCGACGAGCCAGCCGACGGCGCCGTCGTACTCGATTTCGGACGAGGCGTTGGACTTGTTGCCGAGCTTGTCCTTCAAGCGCTGCAAGAAGATCCGGTTGCGCGCACCGTCGGGCAGCACGCGCGGCAGCAGGAAACAGGACAACCCGCCGGGCGCCTGCGCCAGCGTCAGGAACAGGTCCGACATCGGCGCCGACGTGAACCACTTGTGCCCGGTGAGCATGTAACTGCCGTCCCCGGCCGGCTTCGCCGTGGTGGTGTTCGCGCGGACGTCCGAACCGCCCTGCTTCTCTGTCATCGACATGCCGGCGATGAGCCCGCGTTTGGTGGTTGGCACGCGCAGCCCGAAGTCGTACTCGGGCGACGCGAGTAGCGGCTCGTACGTCGCGGCCAGTTCGGGGCTGAAGCGCAGTGCCGGAATTGCCGCGTAGGTCATGGAAATCGGGCAGACGTGGCCGCCTTCCGCCTGGTTCCACACCAGCACCTTCGCGGCCCGCGCGGCGTGCGCGCCCGGGCGTTCGTCGCGCCACGGCGCCGCGTGCAGACCGTGCCGCACCGCGACGGTCATCAGCTCGTGCCAGTACGGATGGAACTCGACCTCGTCGATGCGGTGCCCGTAGCGGTCGTGGGTGTGCAGGACCGGCGGGTTCTCGTTGACCACCCGGCCCCATTCCTGCCCCTGCGCGCTGCCGGCGAGCCTGCCCAGCTCGTGCACCTCGTCCTCGGCCCAACCCGCACCGGCCCGGTGCAGGCCGTCGAGCAGGGCCGCGTCGCCGGCGACGTCGTAGTCGACGAGCGGCGGGGCCTGGTTGGTGACCTCATGGGTGTCGGACATCGGAACCTCCCAAAGCGCGCAGGATGAAGGTGCGCAATCCGGCGACTGCGCCGCTGTTGTTCGTGGTCAACGGACCGATCAGGATTTCCGCCGCCGCGCCGACGAGCGCGGCCGCGGTAAGCGCGGCGTCCTGCGAAGGCAGCAGCCCGGCGCGGACGCCTTCGCCGATGTGACGGGCAACGAGGTCGCGGAACACCTGACGGAACACGATGCGCTCGGCCTCCACCGGCGCATCGACCGGCTCCGCGAGCAGGGCGTACGCGCGGCGGGGCGCTTTCAGCGCACGGTTGGCGAAGGTCTCGAACACCGCGGTGACCCGCTCGACCGGATCACCGGGCAGCTCGGCGGCCTTCGTGACAGCCTCGACCTCGCGGTTCACCACCCCGCGAAACAGCTCCACGACCAGCTCGACCTTGCCGGGGAAATGCCGGTACACGCTGCCCGTGGCTATTCCGGCCTTGTCGGCGACGGCCGCGACGGAACAGCCGGCGTAGCCGCGCTCGGCGAGCAGCTCGGCGGCGGCGTCGAGGATCGCCATGCGCTGGGCGTCCAGGCGCGCCTGCACCTGCGGGGTCCGTCGGTAGGGCACTCAAGCAGTGAACCACTGGTTCACTGCTTCACGCAAGCGCGGCTCAGGGCGTATCGCCGAACTTCGAGGCGTCCTTTCCGTACCTGGCCAGCACCGCCGCGCGCAGGTCCGAATCGGTGCGCGGCACCGGCTCGATGAACACCTCCGCCACGTCGCTGTAGGTCTCGTGCAGCTCCGAAGCCAGCCGCACGCACGCCCGTTCCACATCGGCCGCGCCGAGCGAATCGTCGAAGTCCACCCGCGCGCACACGAGGATCTGGTCGGTGCCCAGCAGCATCGTCTGCAGGTCGACCACCACCTCGATCTCCGGCGCACCGGCCAGCAACTCACGAATCCCGCCCACCACAACGGGATCCGCCTGCCTGCCGATCAGCAGCCCCAGGTTGGTCCGGCCGAGGTTGTAGGCGACGAACACGAGCAGCAGACCGATGGTGATCGACGCGAGCCCGTCCCACAGGCTCGAACCCGTGAGCTGGTGCAGCAGCAGCCCGGCGAACGCGAGCACCAGCCCGACAAGCGCCGCGGAATCCTCGAAGAACACCGACTTCGGCGCGGGGTCGTCGACCAGCCGCAGGTACTGGCGGATCGACCGGTTCTGCTCACGGGCCTCGCCGCGCACCTGCCGCACCGCCTGCGTCCAGGAAACGCCCTCCATCAGGAAGGCCAGGATCAGCACGATGTAGCCGACGAGCGGGTTCGACTGCTCCTGCGGCTCCCCGAAGACCGTGGAAAAGCCTTCGTAGAAGGAGAACATCGCGCCCGAGGCGAAGATGGAGACCGCGGCGAGCAGGCACCAGAAGTAGCGTTCCTTGCCGTAGCCGAAGGGATGCACCCGGTCCGCGGGCCTCGCGGAGCGGCGTAACGCGGTCAGCAGCAGGATTTCGGTGATGGTGTCGGCGACGGAATGCGCGGCTTCGGAAAGCAGCGCCCCGGAGCCGGTGATGACCCCGGCAACCGCTTTCATCACCGCGATCGCCAAATTGACGGCCCCCGCCAGCACTACTGTGACAGTGCTCTCACCATTCGGCTCTTCGTCGTTCACCCGGCGATCCTAGAGCGCGGCTAAAGGCGTTGCAGACCGTCCAGAACGCGCCGCATCAGGTTCATCGGGGGCCTGCCCTCCGCGGTGCGCGCGGTGCCGTGGATGTGCAACAGGCCCAGCTCTGCCATGTCGGACAACAGAACCCGGGCGACGCCGAGCGGCATGGCCAGCCCCGCAGCGACCTCGGCGACCGACTGCGGTACCGCGCACAACGCGCGCACTGGCTGGTATTCGGAGTTCAGGGCCGGGCCGCTCCAGCGGGCGTCCGCGCGCAGCGAGACCATCGTCTCCAGCGCCAGCTCGTAGGCCGACTGGGTGCGCCCCTTGGTGAGCACGTACGGCCGCACGCGCGGGCCGTCGTCCTCCTGCTCGAACTGCTCGGGCGGGCGGGGCCGTGGACGCGGGCTGGGTACCGGCTGGGGCGGGGGCTCCGGCTGCGCCACAGGCTCCGGCGGCTCGTCCTCGGCATAGCGTCCGAGCTGGCGTTCTGTAGGGAACCGCGCCCCGGACGGACGCTCGGGATACCGCTTTTCGAGCGCGGGCCCGGGGGCCAGCTGTTCGTCGGCGTACTTCTCGAGCTGCTTGGCAGAGGGGAAACGAGCCCCGGCACGGACGACGACCGGTTCCTCGGCCGAATTTCCTTCGGCGGGAAAGCCCATGTCTTCGCCCCCGTTCACGCAGGTCAGGTGTTTCTCGCCGACGACCTTGGCACGCGAGGTCACCAGGATAACCCGCTTGTCGAGTCCCACCGGAGCCCCGAAAGCGGGACTCCGGCAGGAAATCGTCTACTTGTCTTCCTCCGGCAACGGCGTACCGGTGGACACCTTGTCCGTCGGCGTGTCCGCTTCCAGCGGGTCGGACCCGGACTCGGGCAGCTCCGTCGACGCCGCTTCCGGCACTGGCTGTGGCCGCCGTTTGACCGACTGCAGCAGCAGCTGCGAGACGTCCACGACTTCGACCTTCTCGCTGGCGATCCCGTCGTTCTGGCGGGCGGTCACGCCGTCGGTCAGCATGACCCGGCAGAACGGGCAGCCGGTGGCGATCTTCGACGGCGCGGTGCCCAGTGCCTCGTCGACGCGGTCGATGTTGATCCGCTTGCCGATCTTCTCTTCCATCCACATCCGGGCACCACCGGCGCCACAGCACATCGACCTGTCGCCGTGCCGCGGCATTTCGCGGAACTGCGCGCCCGAAGCACCGACCAGCTCACGCGGCGCCTCGTAGATCTTGTTGTGCCGACCCAGGTAGCAGGGGTCGTGGTAGGTGACGTCGTCGGCGATCGGGGCGACCGGCACCAGCCGCTTCTCCCGCACCAGCCGGTTCAGCAGCTGCGTGTGGTGCACGACCTCGTACTGGCCGCCCAGCTCCGGGTACTCGTTGGCGAGCGTGTTGAAGCAGTGCGCACAGGTGACGACGATCTTGCGCTCGAGCGGCGGCCGGTCCTCGAACACCGAGTTGAGCACCTCGACGTTCTGCTGCGCCAGCATCTGGAACAGGAACTCGTTGCCGGCGCGGCGGGCCGGGTCACCGGTGCAGGACTCCTCCGGGCCGAGCACGGTGTACTTGACGTCGGCCAGGTGCAGCAGCTCCGCGACCGCACGGGTGGTCTTCTTCGCGCGGTCCTCGAAGGCGCCCGCACAACCGACCCAGAACAGGTACTCGGCGTCGCCCAGTTCGCCCTCGAACACCGGCACCTCGAAGTCGAGGTCCTCGGCCCAGGCGAGGCGGTCCTTGGCGTTCTGGCCCCACGGATTGCCCTTGTTCTCCAGGTTCTTGAACATCCCGTTGAGCTCGGTCGGGAAGTTCGACTCGATCATCACCTGGTACCGGCGCATGTCGACGATGTGGTCGACGTGCTCGATGTCCACCGGGCACTGCTCGACGCAGGCACCGCAGGAGGTGCACGACCACAGCACGTCGGGGTCGATCACGCCGCCGTCTTCCGCGGTGCCGACCAGCGGGCGCTCGGACTCGGCCAGCGCCAGCACGTCGATCCCGGCGTGCGGGTTGTCGCCGGTCAGGCCGATCTCGTCACCGGCCATGTCGCGCCTGCCGCCGGCCAGCAGGTACGGCGCCTTGGCGTAGGCGTGGTCCCGCAGCTGCGTGATGAGCAGCTTGGGGGACAACGGTTTCCCGGTGTTCCAGGCCGGGCACTGGGACTGGCAGCGACCGCATTCGGTGCAGGTGGTGAAGTCCAGCCAGCCCTTCCAGCTGAAGTCCTCCACCGCGCCGGCGCCGAAGACGTCCTTCTCCGGGTCGGCCTCTTCGAAGTCCAACGGCTTGCCTGCGCTCATCATCGGCTTGAGCGCGCCGAGCGCGACGCCGCCGTCCTTCTCACGCTTGAAGTAGATGTTGAAGAACGCGCTGAACCGGTGCCACGCCACGCCCATGGTGAGCTTGCGGCCGACCACGATCAGCCAGACCATCCCGGACAGCAGCTTGATCAGCGCGGTGATCGTGACCGCCGCGGTGCTCGACGGCAGCAGCTCGGCGATGCCCTTGGTGGCGAAGCTGCTCCACCACGACGGGTCCTCGATGCCGCTGGAGATCTTGAACGCCTTCACCCCGAGGATGCCGAGCCCCTCGATGATGACCACGGCCTCGACGAAGTAGGCCTGCCCGAAGTTCGAGCCCTGGAACCGGGACTGCCGGTCGGCACGGCGCGGGTGGTTGCGCTGCCGGATGATCGCCAGCGCGATCCCGCCGATCACGGTGCCGAGGCCGAGCAGTTCGGTGAGCAGCAGCCAGGGCTGCCACGCGCCGATGATCGGCCAGTGGAACTCGGGGTCGAACGTCTCGCCGTAGGCCTCGAACCAGGCCAGCGACCCGATCAGGAAGCCCCACATGACCATCCAGTGCCACGGGCCGACGTGCCGGAACTTGTTCATCCGCGTATGCGCGGCGAACTCCTTGATCAACGTCGTGATGCGTGGGCCGAACGGGCCGTTGCGGGTGGGGTCGGGCTGTCCAAGGCGAATGATGCGCACCATCCGCCAGACGCCGGCGACGAACATGATCCAAGCGACAATGCTTATGGCGACGCCGATCACACCGAGCGTGATCTGCAGAGCACCCATGATCGGGGCCTTTCGTCCAATGTGTGGTGGTTGAACCGGAGCGTAACGGCTCTTACCGGTGGGTAACCAATCGACGTGACGTACAACTCGCTGGTTACCGGGACGATCGTTCAGGTACTTTGGCGGTTGTGTCCGCTTATCTGCTGCTCGCGTTGGCGATCGCCGCCGAGGTCACCGGGACCGTCTCGCTGAAGCTCTCCGAGGGTTTCTCGAAACTCGGCCCGTCGATCGTCGTGGTCCTCGGATACGGGGTCGCCTTCGTGGCGTTGTCCGTCGTACTGAAGATGGGCCTGCCGATCGGCGTGGCCTACGCGATCTGGGCCGCCGCCGGGGTGGCGGCGGTCGCGCTCGTCGGGGTGGTCTTCCTGCACGAGCGAATCAATCTCACCATGGTCGGCGGGATCGCGCTGGTGATCGGCGGTGTCGTACTGATCGAACTGGGGTCGGCGCAGTGAAGGCGCAGCGCGACGGACGCAAGGCCCGCGGCGACCGGCGGCGGCAGGAGATCATCGACGCCACCCTGCGCGTGATCGAACGGGACGGCGTCGCGGGCGTCACGCACCGCACCGTCGCCGCCGAAGCCGGCGTACCCACCACGTCCACGACGTATCACTTCGCAAGCCTCAACGACCTGCTGATCGCGACGCTCATCTCGTGCGCGAAGGACATGGCCACCGAGGTCTACTGGATGATCGACCGCGCCCGCTCGCGGGGCAGCCTCGGCGCGGACGAGGTGGCCGGCCTGCTCGCCGAAGCGCTCGGCCCGCGGCGCGGCCGCACCATGGCGGAGTACGAGCTGTACCTGCTGGCCGCGCGGCGCCCGGAGCTGCGCCCGGCCGCCCGGCGCTGGCTGGACGTGCTCACGTCGATGGTCCGCCCGGACGACCTGGTGGCGCTGCGGGCTTTTCTCGCCGGTATCGACGGCCTGCTGATCCAGGGGCTGATCGACGACGAGCCACCGGCGGCCGAGGAACTGAGGCCGGTGGTCGAGTACCTGCTCCGGCCGCGCTGAGATCTCCGCAAACCGCCGGTAACACTTGCCGGGCACAATGCCCTGGCATGACAAGTAAGAAAGAAGCGAGCGACGCCGTGCTCGCCGCGAAGGTGCGGCTCGGACTGAGCTGGGCCGACCTCGCCGAGGCCGTCGGCGCCCCACTGGCGTGGACCACTGCGGCGCTGCTCGGCCAGCACCCGATGAGCAAGGAGCGCGCGAGCAAGGCCGCCGACATCCTCGAACTGCCCGCGGACGTGGAGACGGCGTTGCAGCTGCAGCCCACCCGGGGCGCGCTCGACGCGGCGGTGCCGACGGATCCGACGATCTACCGCTTCTACGAGGTGCTCCAGGTCTACGGCCCGACCATCAAGGAGCTCATCCACGAACAGTTCGGCGACGGGATCATGAGCGCCATCAACTTCCGGATGAACGTCGAGCGGGTGCCGGACCCGGCAGGCGACCGCGTGGTGGTGACACTGGACGGGAAGTTCCTGCCGTACCAGTGGTGAACCCCCGGGGCGCCTTCCCTGCGCGGGAAGGCGCCCCGCCTGCTCAGCCCTTGTTCTCGTAGATCGTCGTGATCGTCGCGCGCGCGAGCGTGTGCGAGAAGAGGTTGAAGCCGAGGAACGCGGGCGTGGCCTCGGCGGGAATGTCGAGCGACTCGACGCCGACGGCGTGCACCACGAAGTAGTAGCGGTGCGGGCCGTGCCCCGGCGGCGGGGCGGCACCGAGGAACTGCTTGACCCCGCCGTCGTTGGTCAAGGTCACCGCACCCGAAGGCAGCCCCGAGCCGTTGGCGTCACCGGCGCCGGTGGGCAGTTCGGTCACCGAGGCGGGGATGTTGAACACCGCCCAGTGCCAGAAACCGCTCGCGGTGGGGGCATCCGGGTCGTAACAGGTGACGGCGAAGCTCTTCGTCTCGGCCGGGAAGCCCTCCCACGCCAGGTGCGGGGAGCGGTCCTCGCCACCGGGCACGCCGAAGATCCCGCTCAGGTGCGGGGCCGCCAACGTCTCGCCGTCGGCGACGTCGTTGCTTCGCACCGTGAAGCCGGGCACTGCGGGCAGAAAGTCGTAGGGGTTGGGCGGCTGGGCCATCAATCCTCCTCGGAGCGCGAAAAGGGACGCCTCGAAGACTAGGTAGGGGGAACCTCAGGGGCGAACCGGGGGCGTTCCCTGATGTCCCCGGATACGCGTGCGCCTTAGCGTCTTCCGCACAGCAAATTTGCCTGGGGAGGACGCAATGGGAAGGCCAGCGCTGGCGATCGGCGGGATCGCACTGATCGGCGCCGGCGTGGCCATCGCCGTCGGCTGGTGGTGGCCCACGTCGGCACGCGAGGACCGGCAGGTCACGGTGCAGGTGTCGAGCGTGCAGCTCGATGTCCGCTCCGACGACGTGCACGTCCGCGCGGAGGACGTCGCCACCACGACGGTGCACCAGGAATTCCGGTACCACGGCGGCAAACCCGCGGACGCCTTCCACGTCGAGGGCGGTCGGCTCGTGCTGACCGGCTGTGGCTCCGACTGCAGCGTCGAGTACGACATCGTCGTGCCCCGCGGCACCACGATGAGCGGGCACAGCACCTCCGGTGACGTCACCGTGGAGGGCCTCGCCGCGACGGACGTGACCACTACCTCCGGCGAGATCCACCTGCTGGACGCCGCCGGGACGGTGCAGGCGCAGGCGAGTTCCGGCGACGTCACGGTCGTCGCTCGCGTCGCATCGGACGTGCACGTGGAAACCACCAGCGGCGACGTGCAGGTGACCGTGCCGAACGACCACTACCGGGTAAGGATCGACACGTCCAGTGGCGACCAGCGGATCGGCATCCCGAGCGATCCGGCGGGCACCCATCTGCTGGATCTGCAGGCCACCAGCGGGGATGTTTCGGTCACTCCGGCGTAGCCGGGAACAAGCCCGCGAACCCGGTCGTTAGACTGGCAGAAAGGTTGAGCGCCCCCGGCTCAAGTCTGGTTTGACGCCAGGCGCGGGTCCGAGATAGAACTTGAGTGTGCCCCACTCAGGACGGGCGCAACACCGCAGCTCAAGCAGCGTATCAACAGGAGGAAAGAACATGGCGCGAGCGGTCGGCATCGACCTCGGCACGACCAACTCGGTCGTAGCTGTCCTTGAGGGCGGCGAGCCGACGGTCATCGCCAACTCCGAAGGATCCCGGACCACCCCGTCGATCGTCGCCTTCGCCAAGAACGGCGAAGTGCTGACCGGCCAGCCGGCGAAGAACCAGGCCGTGACGAACGTGGACCGCACCATCCGGTCCGTGAAGCGGCACATCGGCACCGACTGGAAGACCGAGATCGACGGCAAGGCCTACACCGCGCAGGAGATCAGCGCCCGGGTGCTGATGAAGCTCAAGCGCGACGCGGAGTCCTACCTCGGTGAGGAGATCACCGACGCGGTCATCACCGTCCCGGCGTACTTCGAGGACGCGCAGCGGCAGGCCACCAAGGAGGCCGGCCAGATCGCGGGCCTGAACGTGCTCCGCATCGTCAACGAGCCCACCGCCGCGGCGCTGGCCTACGGCCTGGACAAGGGCGAGAAGGAACAGACCATCCTGGTCTTCGACCTCGGTGGCGGTACGTTCGACGTCTCCCTGCTGGAGATCGGCGAGGGTGTCGTCGAGGTCCGCGCCACCAGTGGTGACAACCACCTCGGTGGTGACGACTGGGACCAGCGCATCGTCGACTGGCTGGTGGACAAGTTCAAGGCGTCCAACGGTATCGACCTGACCAAGGACCGGATGGCGCTGCAGCGCATCCGCGAGGCGGCCGAGAAGGCGAAGATCGAGCTGTCCAGCTCGTCCAGCGCCAGCATCAACCTGCCCTACATCACGGTCGACGCGGACAAGAACCCGCTCTTCCTCGACGAGACGCTGTCTCGCGCGGAGTTCCAGCGGATCACCTCCGACCTGCTCGACCGCACCAAGGCGCCGTTCAACAACGTCATCCGTGACGCGGGCATCTCGGTCGGCCAGATCGACCACGTGGTGCTCGTCGGTGGTTCCACCCGGATGCCGGCCGTCGCCGAGCTGGTCAAGGAGCTGACCGGCGGCCGCGAGCCGAACAAGGGCGTGAACCCGGACGAGGTCGTCGCCGTCGGTGCCGCCCTGCAGGCCGGTGTGCTCAAGGGTGAGGTCAAGGACGTCCTGCTGCTCGACGTGACCCCGCTGTCGCTGGGCATCGAGACCAAGGGCGGGGTGTTCACCAAGCTCATCGAGCGCAACACCACGATCCCGACCAAGCGCAGCGAGATCTTCTCCACCGCGGACGACAACCAGCCCTCGGTGCAGATCCAGGTCTTCCAGGGTGAGCGCGAGATCGCGGCGCAGAACAAGAAGCTCGGCATGTTCGAGTTGACCGGGCTGCCCCCGGCCCCGCGTGGCGTGCCGCAGATCGAGGTCACCTTCGACATCGACGCCAACGGCATCGTGCACGTGACCGCGAAGGACCTCGGCACCAACAAGGAACAGTCGATGACGATCACCGGTGGCTCCGCGCTGCCGAAGGACGACATCGAGCGCATGGTCAGGGACGCCGAGGAGCACGCGGAGGAGGACAGGCAGCGCCGCGAGGAAGCGGAGACCCGCAACCAGGCGGAGACGCTGGTCTACCAGACCGAGAAGTTCGTCAAGGACAACGACGACAAGCTGCCCGAGGACATCAAGGGCAAGGTCAAGACCGCGATCGACGAGGCCAACGAGGCGCTCAAGGGCACCGACACCGCGAAGATCTCCGAGGCGATCGAGAAATTGAACACCGCTTCGCAGGAGCTGGGCACGGCGCTGTACGCGAACGCTCAGCAGGCTGGTGGCGCCGATGGCGCCGCGGGTGCGGGTGCCGGCGAGCAGGCCGGTGACTCGGCCAAGGCCGACGACGTGGTGGACGCCGAGATCGTGGACGAGGACGAGAAGAAGTGACCGGCAAGCATTCGCGTGACACCGAGGAACAGGAACGGGAGGTAGTCGAGCCTGTGGTGGTGCGAGACCGCCGCAAGATCGACCCGCTGACCGGCCAGGTTCGCACGCCGGAGCAGGCGCCCGAGGAGGTCAAGGAGACCCCCTCGGGGCCGAGCCTCGGCGAGTCCATTGTGGACGACTCGGTCGGCGTTCAGTCCGATGTGGAGAAGCAGCTCGCCGAGCGCACCGCTGATCTGCAGCGGCTGCAGGCGGAGTACGCCAACTACCGCAAGCGGGTCGACCGCGACCGCGAGGCAGTGGTCAACGGCGCGAAGGCGTCGGTGGTCAACGACCTGCTGCCGCTCCTGGACGACCTGGAGCGGGCCGAGCAGCACGGTGACCTCACCGGTGCGTTCAAGGCGGTCGGCGAGAAGCTCGTCGCGGGCCTGCAGCGGGCCGGGCTCGAGGCGTTCGGCGCGGAGGGCGAGCCCTTCGACCCGAGCGTGCACGAGGCGGTGCAGCACAGCACCTCCCCGGACGTGGCCGGCCCGACGGTGACAACGGTGCTGCGCCGTGGTTACCGCTTCGGCGAGCGGACGTTGCGCGCGGCGCTGGTCGGGGTGACCGATCACGAGCCGGCTGCCCAGCCGGTCGACTCGCCGGTCGAGGGTGAACTGCCGGTGGAGCAACTGTCGGATGAGAACAACGGTTAATGAGCGTGAGGGGAGGAGACGTCCGTGAGCGCACGGGAGTGGATAGGTAAGGACTTCTACCGCGAATTGGGCGTCTCCTCCGGCGCTTCCCAGGACGAGATCAAGAAGGCCTACCGCAAGCTGGCGCGGGAGAACCACCCCGACGCCAACCCGGGCAACGCCGACGCGGAGCAGAAGTTCAAGGCCGTGTCGGAGGCCTACGGCGTGCTGTCGGATCCGGCCAAGCGCAAGGAATACGACGAGGCCCGCCAGCTGTTCGGCGCCGGTGGCGCCGGCGGTTTCGGCTTCCCCGGCGCGGGTGGCGGCGGTGGTTCGTTCGACATGGGCGATCTGTTCGGCCAGACGACCGGCGCGGGCCAGGCCGGTTTCGGTGGGCTCGGCGACATTCTCGGTGGCCTCTTCGGCCGCCGGGGCGGCGCGACAGGTGCCGCCACCGGTACCAGGGCCCAGCGCGGCGCCGACGTCGAGACGGACGTGCGGATCGACTTCACCGAGGCGGTCAAGGGCGCGACCCTGCCGCTGCGGTTGTCGAGCCCGGCCACGTGCGGCACCTGTGGCGGTAACGGCGCGAAGCCCGGCACCACCCCGCGTACCTGCCCGACCTGTGGCGGGGCCGGGCTGGTCAACCGGAGCCAGGGCGCGTTCGCGTTCTCCGAGCCGTGCCGGGACTGCCGTGGCCGCGGCAAGATCATCGACGACCCCTGCCCGGAATGCGGCGGCGAGGGCATCAGCAACCGCACCAGGACGCTCACCGTCCGGATCCCCGCCGGGGTGGACGACAACCAGCGGATCAGGCTGGCGGGCCAGGGCGAACCGGGCCGCGGCGGCGCGACGGCCGGTGACCTGTACGTACGCGTGCACGTCGCCCCGCATCCGGTGTTCGGCCGGTCGGGCAACGACCTGACGATCACGGTGCCGGTGAGCTTCCCCGAGGTGACGCTCGGCGGCACGATCACGGTGCCGACCCTGGACGGGAAGGTCTCGCTGAAGGTGCCGGCCGGCACCAACAGCGGCCGGGTGCTTCGCGTGCGCGGCAAGGGAATCAAGAAGCGCGACGGCACACAGGGCGACCTGCTGGTGACCCTGCAGGTGGCCGTGCCGTCCAGACTGGACGCCGCTGAGAAGCAGGCGCTTGAATCGTTCGCGGAGGCCTCGGCGAAGCACGACCCACGGCCTGAGATCACTGAGATGCTCAAGGAGCGGTGATGGCTTTCGGCAGCTTGCCCCACGGGGCGGATGAGGACACTCCGGTTTTCGTCATCTCGGTGGCGGCGCAGCTGTCCGGCCTGCACGCGCAGACCTTGCGCGCCTACGACAGGCAGGGGCTGGTGTCGCCGGGCCGCACGTCGGGTGGCGGTCGCCGCTACTCGATGCGGGACATCGCGCTGCTCCGGGAAGTGCAGCGACTGTCCCAGGAGGCCGGGGTCAACCTGGCCGGGATCAAGCGGATCATCGAGCTGGAGAACCAGGTCGATGCGTTGCGGGCCAGGGTGTCCGAGCTGACCGAAGAACTCGCCGCGGCCTACGCGGCGGCCGAACACGCGGCCGCCGCCGTGCATGCCTCCTACCGGAAGGACCTCGTGCCCATCCGGCAGGAGACAGCGCTGGTGGTGTGGAAACCCAAGCGCGGCAAATAATCACGGGATGCCCACCCCGCGTGCTTTTCCCTTGGAGCCGACCACTCTCCGGGTGCCCGACGAGGTCCTCGAAGACCTGCGCGCCCGTCTCGCGTTGACCCGTCCGCCAGTGGACGAGAGCAACGAGGACTGGTCCTACGGCGTCCCGGAGAGCTATCTCCGTGAGCTGGTCGCGTACTGGGGGGATGGCTACGACTGGCGCAAGGCCGAGGCCGCCATCAACGCCTACGAGCACTACCAGGTGAGCGTCTCCGGCGTCGAAGTGCACTTCATGCGCAAACCCGGCCGCGGCCCGCGCCCGGTCCCGCTGATCCTCACCCACGGCTGGCCGTGGACGTTCTGGCACTGGTCGAAGGTGATCGACCCGCTCGCCGACCCGGCCGCGTTCGGCGGTGACCCGGCGGACGCGTTCGACGTCATCGTGCCGTCCCTGCCCGGCTTCGGTTTCCCTGGCCCGCTCACCGGCTTTCCGGACGTCAACTTCTGGAAGGTCGCCGATCTCTGGCACACCCTGATGACCGAGACGCTGGGGTACGAGAAGTACGCCGCCGGGGGCTGCGACATCGGCGGGATCGTCACCAGCCAGCTCGGCCACAAGTACGCCGACGAGTTGTACGGCATCCACATCGGTTCCGGGCTGCCGCTCGACTTCTTCACCGGCCCTCGTGCCTGGGACTTCGCCCGGAACCGGCCGCTCACCGACGATCAGCCTGCCGACGTCCGCGCCCGCATCATCGAGCTGGACCACCGCTCGGCGGCCCACCTCAACGTGCACATGCTCGACGGCGCCACCCTCGCCCACGGGCTGAGCGACTCACCGGCCGGGCTGCTCGCCTGGCTGCTGGAGCGCTGGAATGCCTGGAGCGACAACGGCGGGGACGTCGAGTCCGTCTTCACCAAGGACGACCTGCTCACCCACGCCACGATCTACTGGGTGAACAACTCCATCGCCACATCGATGCGGTACTACGCCAACGCCAACCGCTACCCCTGGGCCCCCGCCCACGACCGCACCCCGGTCGTGCAGGCCCCGGTCGGCCTCACCATGGTCACGTACGAGAACCCGCCCGGCATCCACACCGCCGACGAACGCGTCCTGGCGTTCAAGACCGGCCCGCAGGGCGGCTGGTTCAACCACGTCAACGTCAACGTCCATGACCACGGCGGCCACTTCATCCCCTGGGAGAACCCCGAGGCCTGGGTGCGCGACCTGCGCCGTACCTTCCACGGCCGCAGGCCCTGACTAGCGCAGGTGCTCGCCGAAGAAGGCGAACACGCGGCGCCAGGCGTCTTCGCTCGCCTCGCGGTTGAAGCCCATCCCGGTGATTCTGGCCAGCGGCGTGAAGGGCCCGAGGTTGAACTGGTTCGCGAAGCTGTGCCCGACGTTCGGGTATTCCTTGACGTCGTGGGGAATTCCGCGCGCTTCGAGTTCTTTTTCGAGCTTCGCCGCGGTGCCCTTCAACGACGGGTCCTTCTTCCCGAAGCTGGCGACCACCGGGCAGGCATCATCCAAAATGGACAGATCCTTCGGCAGCTGCCCGTAGTACGGCGCCGACGCGTCGAAGCCCTGCGTCGCCGCGACGATCGCGAACCCGCCGCCCATGCAGAAGCCGACCACGCCGACCTTGCCCGTGCAGTCCGGCCGCGCGGCGAGCAGCTCTCGCGCCGCGGCGATGTCCTGGAACGACTGGCCCTTTGCCGCGGCCAGTTCCTTGAAGACCGTCTTGACGCAGCGGAAGAAACCGCCGCGCGAGTACAGGTTCGGGCTGAGCGCCAGGTAGCCACCCGTCGCGAAGCGCTCCGTGATGTTGCGCGCGTCCTCGGTGAGGCCGATCGCGTCGTGCACGATCACCACGCCGGGCCACGGCGGTTCCCCCGAAACCGCCCGCGACGGTTCGGCCAGATAGCCCTCGATGGATCCGTCCGCTACTGGAATGTCCATGGCACCGAACCTAGGCGATTGGCGGAGCGTCAGTCGATGGTGAACGGGTCGTAGCGGATCTGGTCGAGCGCCGTGCCGGCGACGAGCATCCGCGAGACCGTCGCCCGGATCATCGCCGGGGAGCCCGACACCAGCACGTCGCGCCCTGGCCAGGCGCCGTGCCTGGTGACGACGTCGGCCAGTGTGCCCTGCTCACAGCCGCTCACGCCGGGGCCGGACTCGATCACCGGGGTGACCGTGAGCCACGGGTTGCACGAGGCCATCAGCCGCAGTCCCTCCAGCGCGTACAGGTCCTCGCGGGTGCGCCCGCCATAGAACAGCCGCACCTTCGGGTTCTCGCCCCACTGCGCCAGCTCGTCGAGCAGCGACTGCATCGGCGCGACGCCGGTGCCGCCGGCGACCATCAAGACCTCCCGGTCCGACTCGCGGTCGACCGAAAGCCTGCCCAGCGGCGGACCGAAGCGCCACATGTCGCCCTTCTGCGTGTGGCTCACGATCGCGCGCGACACCCAGCCGCCGTCGACGGCGCGCACGTGGAACTCCAGCGAACCGTCCGGGCGCGGGGCGTTGGCCGGGGACAGGTACCGCCACAGCCGCGGCCGTTGCGGCACCTCGACGCTCAGGTACTGGCCGGGATGGAACGGGATCACCTCGTCCGGCTCCACCCGCACCATCGCCAGGTCCCAGCTCAGCCGCCGGTGCTCGGCGACTATCGCGGACCAGTTGGGCGGGTTGGTGTCGGCGGACGCCGCCTCCTGCATCTGCCTGGCGATGATCGTGAACGCCTCGGCCCACGCGCGCTCCACGTCCGGGGTCCAGTCCGGGCCGAGCTGGCTGCGCATCGCGGCGAGCAGCGCCGTGCCGATCGCCTCGTAGTGCTTGGGGATCACGCCGAACTTGCGGTGGTCCCGGCCGAGCTGGCGCAGGAAGGGCACCAGGTCGTCGGGCTGGTCGACCATCTGCACCACGTGTACGAGCGCGCGCACCATCCGGTTGCGCTGGACCTCCATGTTGATGGGGAAGAAATCCCGGGTCGCGGGCGCGAGGGTGAAAAGCATCCCGTAGAAGAACTGGGTTACTTCCGGTAAGTACGGCTCCGCCTTGGTCCAGGAATCCCGGATCAGCCGCACCATGGCGGTGACGGCTGGCGGTGCCTCCCGGTGGGCGGACCGGGGGACGGGGCTGACGGGTTCGGCGGTCATGGGGTTCCGAAGTGCTCCGGGGTGCGCGTTGATGCTCGGACTCGATTATTCACGAACGCGCAATAGCACGGGCCCGGACCGCAGTCGCAGGCCAGAGGGGTCGTCACTGCGTGAAATGATCACGAATATTCCACCCCATTCAGTCAAGCGTCAGCCGAAAAGCGGGAGAGCATTAGATCGCAGAGTAACTGCCGGACGGCCGTTTGCACCGATAGTTGCTCCGTCCGGGTGGTTACCCGATCGCTCGCCGCGTGTCCGGACTCACCCCCAAGAAGGGTGCAGCGAGCAACTACTTTTCGTATAGTTGTATGTGTCAACCAAGTTAGACGTGCGGGGCGGTGTCTGCGATGAATCTGGACGAAGATGCCAGCATCGAGCTGATGCGCCAGCTGCGCACCGCCGGCCAGTTGCAGCACTCGTGGGTGACCGCGACCTGGCAGGGTGAGGAAGGCGGGCTGCACCCCGCCGCCGCGATGCTGCTGTCCGAGCTCGCGGTGCACGGCGAGGTCCGCCCGTCCGAACTGGCCCGTCGTCGCATGGTGGACGTGTCCGTGGTGAGCCGGCAGATCGCGCAGCTGTCGGCGGCCGGGCTCGTCGACCGCCGGCCCGCCCCCGA
Source organism: Amycolatopsis sp. (assembly GCF_035546795.1). GTDB lineage: Bacteria > Actinomycetota > Actinomycetes > Mycobacteriales > Pseudonocardiaceae > Amycolatopsis_E. The sequence goes on along the minus strand of NZ_DASZWC010000014.1, from coordinate 88,644 downwards.
GGACGGCCGCGCCGCGCTCGTCAGCGTCTCCGAACAGGGCATGATCGAACTCAAACGCTGGCGCGGGAAGTACCTGAAGTTCTTCCGGTCCGCGCTCGGTGACTGGACCAATGCCGAGCTCACCGCGCTGACCAGCAGGTTGAGCCAGATGAACGACGCGCTCCGCAGCGCGCTGCAACCCAAGGACCGGCCAGAGTAAAAACTCAGACTTGAGCGGAACACACTCAACTTTCCTGACGTTGTGCATAGCGACGGCCTTTGGTGGAGGCTGTCGCCAGGACATACGTTTCGACATGGAGTGTGGGGATGGACGCTTTCAACCCGACGACGAAGACCCAGCAGGCGATCTCGTCGGCGGCACAGGCGGCGACCGTGGCGGGCAACCCGGCGATCGCGCCGGCGCATTTGCTGGGTGCGCTGCTGGCCCAGAGCGACGGGGTCGCGGGCCCGCTGCTGACGGCGGTCGGCGCCGATCCGGCGCAGGTGCACAAGGAGCTGGAGCCGATCATCAACGGCCTGCCGTCGGCCACCGGCGCCACCGTTTCCACCCCCCAGTTCGACAACCACGCGCTCAAGTCGCTGACGCACGCGCAGAAGCTCGCGACCGAGATGGGCGACGAGTTCGTGTCCACCGAGCACCTCATGGTCGGCCTCGCCGCCGAGGGCGGCACGGTGGCCGATCTGCTCAAGCGCCACGGCGCCACCGCCGAAGCGCTGCGCGAAGCGTTCACCAACGTGCGTGGTTCCGCGCGCATCACCAGCCCGGACCCGGAGGGCACCTTCAAGGCGCTGGACAAGTACGGCTTGGATCTCACTGCTCGAGCTCGATCCGGCGAGCTGGACCCGGTGATCGGCCGCGACACCGAGATCCGCCGCGTGGTGCAGGTGCTTTCCCGCCGTACCAAGAACAACCCGGTGCTGATCGGTGAGCCGGGCGTCGGCAAGACGGCGATCGTCGAGGGGCTCGCCCAGCGCGTGGTCGCCGGCGACGTGCCGGAATCCTTGCGTGGCAAGCGGGTCGTCGCGCTGGACCTCGGTTCGATGGTGGCCGGCGCGAAGTACCGCGGTGAGTTCGAGGAACGACTCAAGGCCGTGCTGAAGGAGATCACCGACTCCGCGGGCCAGGTCATCACCTTCATCGACGAGCTGCACACGATCGTCGGCGCGGGAGCGGCAGGCGGTGCCGAGTCTTCTCTGGACGCGGGCAACATGATCAAGCCGATGCTCGCCCGCGGCGAGCTGCGCATGGTCGGCGCGACGACGCTCGACGAGTACCGCAAGCACATCGAGAAGGACGCCGCGCTGGAGCGCCGCTTCCAGCAGGTGCTGGTCGGCGAGCCGTCGGTCGAGGACACCATCGGCATCCTGCGCGGGCTCAAGGAGCGCTACGAGGTGCACCACGGCGTCCGCATCACCGACGCCGCGCTGGTGTCGGCCGCGACGCTGTCCGACCGCTACATCACCGCGCGGTTCCTGCCGGACAAGGCGATCGACCTCGTCGACGAGGCCGCCTCCCGGCTGCGCATGGAGATCGACTCCCGCCCCGTCGAGATCGACGAAGTGGAGCGGGCCGTGCGCCGGCTCGAGATCGAGGAAATGGCGCTGGAGAAGGAGGAGGACCCCGCGTCGCAGGAGCGGCTCGCCGCGTTGCGCGCCGAACTGGCCGAGAAGCGCGAGGCGCTGTCGGCGCTGACAGCCCGATGGCAGAACGAGAAGGGTTCGATCGAGAAGGCCCGTGACCTCAAGGAGCAGCTGGAGCAGCTGCGCGGTGAGGCCGACCGGGCCGAGCGCGACGCGGATCTGGGCCTGGCCGCCGAGCTGCGGTACGGCAAGATTCCGGCGCTGGAGAAGGAACTCGAGGCGGCCGAAGCCGCCACCGCCCAGCGCGCCGACGTGATGCTCAAGGAAGAGGTCGGCCCGGACGACGTCGCCGACGTGGTGAGCGCGTGGACCGGGATCCCGGCGGGGCGGCTGCTGGAGGGCGAGACCGGCAAGCTCCTGCGGATGGAGGAGGAGCTCGGCAAGCGGGTCGTCGGGCAGCAGGAAGCCGTCGCCGCGGTTTCCGACGCGGTGCGCCGCGCCAGGGCCGGCGTCGCCGACCCCGACCGGCCGACGGGTTCGTTCCTGTTCCTCGGCCCGACCGGTGTCGGCAAGACCGAGCTGGCGAAGGGGCTGGCGGAGTTCCTGTTCGACGACGAGCGGGCGATCACCCGGATCGACATGAGCGAGTACTCGGAAAAGCACAGCGTGGCCCGACTGGTCGGCGCCCCGCCCGGGTACGTCGGCTACGACCAGGGCGGCCAGTTGACCGAATCGGTGCGGCGCAGGCCTTACTCGGTGGTACTGCTCGACGAGGTGGAGAAGGCGCACCCCGACGTGTTCGACGTGCTGCTGCAGGTGTTCGACGACGGCAGGCTGACCGACGGCCAGGGCCGCACGGTCGACTTCCGCAACACCATCCTGGTGCTGACGTCGAACCTGGGCTCGCAGGCCATCGCCGATCCGAACCTCGACGAACGGCAGCGCCGCGACGCGGTGCTGGAGACCGTGCAGCGACATTTCAAGCCGGAGTTCCTGAACCGGCTGGACGACATCGTGGTCTTCCACTCGCTCGACACCGAGCAGCTGACGTCCATCGTGGACATCCAGGTCGCCAAGCTGGCGCAGCGGCTGGCCCAGCGGCGGCTGACGCTCGACGTCACGCCAGGCGCGAAGGAATGGCTGGCGCTGAACGGTTTCGACCCGATCTACGGCGCGCGCCCGCTGCGGCGGCTGGTGCAGTCGGCGATCGGTGACCAGCTGGCGAAGAAGCTGCTCTCGGGCGAGGTCCGGGACGGCGACACCGTGAAGGTCGACGTGCCGAGCCTGGAAGCCGCCGACGCGCTGACCGTGACGAAGGAATAGTCGCGAACGAAAGGCCGCCGGGTGCCCGGCGGCCTTTCCGCACGCCAAGAACCCAATCGAGTCACGCCGACACGGCCCACTGATCTTGGTTCCACGCTCCGTGGCGATACCCTGAGCGCGTGGGTATTCCAGCGTGGGTCTGGTTCGTGATCGCCGCCGTCGCCCTGCTCGCGGGGCTGGTGCTGCTCGCGGCCGACCGGACCAGAGAAGGCTCCCGGAACCGGGAGCGGATGCGCTGGGCCGACCTGCGCGGCTGGCAGTTCGTCGAGGAGGACGAGCGGCTCGCCAAGCAGTGGTCGGGCGGCGCGATCGGCTACTTCGGCGCGGACGCGGCGGTGAACGTCGTGGCCGGGTCCACCTTCACCTCAGACGGGCGGCGCCCGGTGTTCGTCTTCGACATCGAGGCCGACGGGCAGATCCCGGCCGTGGTGGTCGCGGTGCGGTGTAACCGGGTGCATCCGGTGCTGGTCGAGCTGTGGCTGGCGAGCGTGCCGTTCCAGCGCGCCGACATGCCCGAACTGCTCGGCCCCGTCGGCCAGCGCTACGCCTTCGCCGACGACCCCGAGGGTGCTCGTCGCGTCATCACGCAGGAGCTGGTGGACGCGGCCGACGCGCTCGGCGGTGACGTCGGGGTGGCGTGGCTGGAGAACGAATGGGTGCTCGCCAGCTCCGCCCCGCAGGCCGGGCCTTCCCGGCTGGAGCGGCTGTTGCGGGACCTCGGCGAAATCGCCGATATCGTCGACCCTTTTGACGACGAGGGCTCCGGCCGGCACTGGCAGGGCGGCGAGCAGCCGACCACTCCGCAGGGCCAGGCGTGAGTACCTCTTTGGTCACCGGTGCGACAGCTGGGCTCGGCGCCGCCTTCGCGCGCCGGCTCGCGACCGAGGGTTATGACCTCGTGCTCGTCGCCAGGGACAAGCAGCGCCTGGACGCCGCCGCGAGCGAACTCGCCGAGCGGCACGGCGTACACGTCGCCGTGCTCGCGGCCGACCTCGCGACCGCGGAAGGCCGTGCCGCCGTGGAAAAGCGGCTCGAAGAGAGCCCGGTGGACCTGCTGGTGAACAACGCCGGCCTCGGTCTGGCCGGTGAGTTCTGGACGGTGCCCGCCGACGATCTGCAGCGCCAGCTCGACGTCAACGTGACAGCCGTGCTGAGGCTGACGCGCGCCGCGCTGCCGGGCATGATCGCGCGCGGCAGTGGGGACGTGATCAACGTGTCGAGCGTGGCCGGGTACTTCGCCGGCCGCGGTTCCACGTACACGGCGAGCAAGAAATGGGTCACCTCGTTCAGCCAGGACATCGCCGCCGGGCTGCCGCGCGGGATCCGGATGATGGCGCTGTGCCCCGGTTTCACGCACACGGAGTTCCACGAGCGGGCCGGCCTGACCAAGCCGGGGCCGAAGCTGTTCTGGCTGCAGGCCGACCGGGTGGTCGCCGAAGGGCTCGCGGATCTGCGCCGTGGCCGCACGGTCTCGATTCCCAGCCCGCAGTACAAGGCGCTGGTCGCGCTGAGCAGCCTGGTGCCCGACAGTCTCGTCCGGCGCTTGAGCGAACTCGTCGGCTCGCACGACCGGCCCTGACCTCGCGGGACTGTCGGACCCGTGTGTAAGACTGCGAGCCGTGCAGACATCCGGGGTTGACCAAGCGGCGAAACTCGAACTGGCCAGGCTCGTCACCGAGCTTTCCGTGGTACACGGCAAGGTGACGCTCTCCTCCGGCAAGGAAGCCGACTACTACATCGATCTGCGCCGGGCCACGCTGCACCATGCGGCCGCCCCGCTGATCGGCAGGCTGCTGCGTCAGCTCACCGCGGACTGGAACTACGTCGCCGTCGGCGGGCTCACTCTCGGCGCGGACCCGGTGGCCACCGCGATGCTGCATTCCGCGGCGGCCGACGGGATGGTGCTCGACGCGTTCGTGGTCCGCAAGGAGACCAAGCAGCACGGGATGCAGCGCCGGATCGAGGGCCTCGAGGTCGCCGGGCAGCGGGTGCTCGCGGTGGAGGACACGTCCACCACCGGCGGCAGCGTGCTCACCGCCGTGGAGGCGATCAAGGAGGCCGGGGGCACTGTCGCCGGCGTCGCCACGGTCGTCGACAGGGACACCGGGGCGCGCGAGGCGATCGAAAAAGAAGGCCTCGAATACCGCTATCTGCTCAATCTGGATGATCTCGGGCTCGGCTGACCTGCCGGGGTGATCAAAACCACCCCCTTGTGCGTCCCCACCAGCTATTTGTCGACGTTTCTCAAGAAACTCGGAGTAGCGTGGAATGTAAGGGGACTGTGAAAGGGGGCGGTCAGGGGTGTCGACCGCGAGACTTCTTGCCGACGCGACCGTCGCCATTCACATTTTGGCGTTGCTCTACATCGGTCTCGGCGGCTTCCTGGCCTGGCGCTGGCCCAAGAGCATCTTCGTGCACATCTTTTTCGCCATCTGGGGCGTGGCGGTCAACGTCTTCCCCATCCCGTGCCCGCTGACCGCGCTGGAGGACTACTTCCGCAGTCTGCAGGGGCTCGGGCCGCTGCCCGGCGGGTTCAACTCGTACTACCTCTACGGCACGATCTTCCCGCGTTCACTGCTGCCGGTGGTCGCGGTGACGGCGCTGGCGATAGTCGTGTACTCCTACGTCGGCGCGTTCAGCCGCTGGCGCAACCACGACTCCGGCGCACCGACGCACCAGGCCCGGCAGGCCTGAGCGAAAATCACCGGGTGAGCTTGGACGAGGCCGGACCCACCGAATGGACCGCACGCGAGGAAGTCGGCGTCGGTCCGTGGGAAGGACCTTGGCCGGCGGACGAGAAGTACGACCCGGAACTGCTCGCCGAGGGCGACCGCCGCAACGTGGTCGACGCCTACCGCTACTGGCGGCGTGAGGCGATCGTCGCCGACGTGGACGCGCGGCGGCATCCGTTCCACGTCGCGATCGAGAACTTCCAGCACGACCACAACATCGGCACCGTCGTGCGCACCGCGAACGCGTTCGCCGCGGCGGCCGTGCACATCGTCGGACGCCGCCGCTGGAACCGCCGCGGCGCGATGGTGACCGACCGGTACCAGCACCTCGAACACCACACCGACGCCACGGCGCTCGCGGAGTTCGCGGCGGCCCGCGGGCTGACCGTGGTGGCCGTGGACAACACGCCGGGCGCGCGGCCGGTGGAAACGGTTTCGCTGCCCCGGGACTGCGTACTGCTCTTCGGCCAGGAGGGTCCGGGGCTCTCGGCCGAGGCGCAGGCGAGCGCGTCGCTCGTGGTGTCGATAGCGCAGTTCGGCACCACCCGCTCGATCAATGCCGGGGTGGCCGCCGGGATCGTCATGCACGCGTGGATCCGGGAGCACGCCGACCTTTCCCAAAGCTGGTGAGCGATGTACCACGAGTGGGCCGCCGCGGCGGAAAGCGCGATCACCACCCGGCATCTGCGCCGCGTGTGGGGCCTGCCCGGCACGGTGCTCGGCCGTAGTGGCTGGCCGCCGTCGCCGGATCAGCGCGTGCACTGGCATTGGAACTACTGGTGGCAGGCGCATCTGCTGGACTGCCTGATCGACGCGCAGCTGCGCGCCCCGTCGGCGGCCCGCGGCGCCACTGTCGACAGGTTCATTTCGTCGGTGCGGCTGCGCAATTTCGGCAGATGGACCAACGACTACTACGACGACATGGCCTGGCTCGGGCTGGCGATGCAGCGTGCCGGGCGCGACATCGAGCCGCTGCTGGCGGAACTGCGCTCGGCGTGGACGCCCGAAGGTGGCGGCGGAATCTGGTGGCGCCACAACGATCGCTTCAAGAACACCCCGTCCAACGGGCCTGCCGCGATCCTGCACGCGCGCGCCGGAGAGACCGAACGTGCGCGGGAACTGTTCGAGTGGATGGATTCCACACTTGTCGACCCGGAGACCGGACTCGTCTGGGACGGGCTACAGGTCGATTCCGGCGAACTCGTGAAGCATATTTACACGTACTGCCAAGGGGTTTTCCTCGGCGCCGCCCTTGAACTGTCCGAAGTGGACGCCGCCGCGCGCACGGTGCGCGCGGTCGGTGTGCATTGCGCGCGCGACGGAGTGCTGGTTGGTCAGGGCGACGGAGACGGCGGGCTGTTCGCCGGGATTCTGGCGCGATATCTGGCTTTGGCCGCGAACCGGCTACCGCCCGGCGCGGAAGCCGATACGGCGCGGGAACTGGTGCTCTCGTCGGCAAGGGCGTGCTGGGAGGGCGCGCACGAAGCACCCGGCGGGCCGCTCTTCAGCGCGGAATGGTCGCGCTGGTCGCCGGCGACCGACCTGTCCGTTCAGGTCGGCGCGTGGCTGCTGCTCGAAGCCGCGGCCACGCTCACGAGCAACCACACGAATGGCGGTGCATGAGCCGCGGCGGAAGGCGAAGCGTCTCCGGCGGGCGGTTCGGGTCGGCGATCCTGGCCAGCAGTAACCGCACCGCGCGACGGCCGATTTCCTCGATGGGCTGCGACATCGTGGTCAGCGGCGGTTCGACCAGATCGGCCCACTCCGCGTCGTCGTAGCCGACGATCGCCAGGTCCTCGCCGACGCGCAGGCCCGCGCGGCGCGTTTCGTGCAGGACGCCGACCATCATGCTGTCGTTCGCCACCACGAGCGCGGTCGGCTTTTCGGGCAGCTCCAACAGTTTCCGCAGCGCCTGCGCGCCACCCTCCTTCGAGGAATACCCACAGGCCACCAGTTCCGGGTTCCACGACAGGCCGCCGCGGCCGAGGCCCAGCCGGTAGCCGAGCGTGCGTTCCTCGCTGGTGCTCAGGCCGGCTGTCCCACTGATCAGGCCGATCCGGCGATGCCCGAGCGAGGCGAGGTGCTCGGTCAGCGCGGAGGTGGACTGGATGTTCTCCGAGCCGACCTGATCGACGTCGGTGCGGGTGGTCAGCCTGTCCAGCAGCACCACCGGCGCGCCCAGCGACACCAGCTCGCTGATCACCGCGCCGTCGCCGGACGAAGGCGTCAGCAGCAGCCCGTCGACGCGACGGGAACGCAACGTGCGCACCGTGTCCTGCTCGGTCTGCACGGTGTCGTGCGTGTCGGCGAGCAAGACCGTGTACCCCGCCGTCGCCGCTTCGCGCTCGATAGCCTGCATCAGCGCGGCGAAGTACGGGTTGGCCAGCAGCGAGATCGCGACCCCGATGGACCGGGTGCCACCGGTGACCAGCGAACGCGCGATGGCGTCGCCGGTGTAGCCGGTCTGCTCGATCGCCTCCAGCACCGCGGCCTTCGTCTCCGGCGCCACGGCTCGCGTCCCGTTGACGACGTGCGAGACCGTGGTGATGGAGACCCCGGCCAGCTCGGCGATGTCTCGCTGAGTCGGCCTGGTCGATTTTGACTGCGGCATCGGCTGCTCCCGTGAGGAATCAACGGCAAGCGTTTGCGCAAACGCTTGCCGTTTCATGTTAGGTCCTTCTACGGTCCGGAAATCATCAAGGGTCCAGCCTCGACGAGGAGGAAGCACGTGGGACGACGAAGTCTCCTGTGTCTGGCCGTCGTCGCCGCGGTGGCGCTGACCGGGTGCACGGTCCAGCGGCACTGGGGCGGCAGCACCAGTGCCGGCGGTGGTGGCAAGGCCAAGATCGGCCTGGTCACCAAGACCAACACCAATCCCTATTTCGTCGAGCTGCGCAACGCGGCCGACGCCGCGGCGAAGGCGCAGGGCGCCGATTTCGTCGCGCTCGCCGGCCAGTTCGACGGCGACAACGACGGCCAGGTCCGCGCGATCGAGAACCTGATGCAACAGGGCGCGACCACGATCATGATCACGCCGAACTCCTCCACCGGCGTGCTCGACGCGATCAGCCGGGCGCGGCAGAACGGCATCATGGTGATCGCGCTGGACACCGCGACCGATCCGGCCACCGCCGTGGACGCCACCTTCGCCACCGACAACGTCGCCGCCGGCCGCGAGCAGGGCCAGTACGTCAAGGCCGCGCTCGCCGGTGTGACCCCGAAACTGGTCATGATCGACGGCACCGCGGGCAGCACCGTGGACACCTACCGGCACAACGGTTTCCTCGAAGGCATCGGGCTCAAGGACGGCGACTCCGCGATCGTCGGCCGCGAACCGGCCAACGGTGACCAGAGCACGGCGCAGCAGAAGATGGAGAACCTGTTACAGCGCAGCAGTGACATCAACGCGGTGTACACGATGAACGAACCGACCGCGCGGGGCGCGTTCGCCGCGTTGCAGGCGCGGAACCTGCAGGTCGTGATGGGTTCGATCGACGGCGGCTGCCAGGGCGTGCAGAACGTGCGCGACGGGCAGTACGCCGCGACAGTCATGCAGTTCCCGCGCAAGATGGCGCAGGAGGGCGTGGACGCGGCCGTCGAATACGCGCGCACGGGGCAGAAGCCCAGCGGGTTCATCGACACCGGATCCGTGATCGTCACCGACAAACCGATGCCGGGCGTGCCCAGCCAGAACACCGACTGGGGCCTGCAGAACTGCTGGGGGACGAAATGACCGCAATCGCCGCCAGGCGGCGCGAAAGCGTCGGCGAGTTCTTCCTGCGCGCGCCGGCGGCGGGCCCCGCGCTCGCCCTCATCGTCGCGATGATCGTGTTTTCCTTGTCCACCAGCAGGTTCCTCGAACTGGACAACCTGTCGCTGATGGTCAACCAGGCGCTCGTGGTCGGCACGCTGGCACTGGGCCAGACGCTGATCATCCTGACCGCCGGTATCGACCTGTCCAACGCGTCGAGCATGGTGCTGGCCACCCTGATCATGGCGAAACTGTTCGCGGGCGGGATGCCCGGGATTTTCGCGCTGATCCTCGGCATCCTGGTCGCGGTGGGCATCGGGCTGGTGATCGGCTCGCTCGTCACGAAGATCAAACTGCCGCCGTTCATCGTCACGCTCGGCTTCTTCACCATGCTCACCGCGGCCGACAAGCTCGTCGCGAGCGGGCAGGCCGTGCCGGTGTCCGAGCACGGCGTGCTCACCTGGCTCGGCACCCAGCGGTACCTGTTCGGCGGCATCCCGGTCACCTACGGGATGACCGTGGCGCTCGTGATGTACCTCGTCGTCTGGTATGCGCTGACCCGCACCGCCTGGGGCAAGCACGTCTACGCCGTCGGCGATTCCGCCGAAGCCGCAAGGCTTTCCGGGATCAAGGTGAACCGCACGGTGATCTCGGTGTACGTGGTGGCCGGGGTGATCTTCGGGATCGCGGCCTGGCAGGCGCTCGGCCGGATCCCCAACGCCGACCCGAACGCCTTCCAGCTCGGCAACCTGCAGTCGATCACCGCCGTGGTGCTTGGTGGCACCAGCCTGTTCGGCGGGCGTGGTTCGGTGCTGGGCACGATGGTGGGTGCGCTGATCGTGACCGTGCTGCAGTCCGGGCTGTCCCAGCTCGGCGTCGATTCGCTCTACCAGGACCTGGCGACGGGTGCGCTGGTGATCGCCGCGGTGGCCGTCGACCGGCTCGCGAGGAGGCAACGATGACGACCACACCAACGCTTTCCGCCCGCGGCTTGGTGAAGCGCTACGGGCACGTGACCGCGATCGACGGCGCCGATTTCGACCTGTACCCCGGCGAGGTGCTCGCGGTCGTCGGCGACAACGGTGCCGGGAAGTCCAGCATGATCAAGGCGTTGTCCGGGGCGCTGGTGCCCGATGCCGGCGAGATCAGGGTGGACGGCGAGCCCGTGCACTTCCGCACTCCGCTGGACGCGCGCCGGGTCGGCATCGAGACCGTGTACCAGGATCTGGCGCTGTCACCGGCGCAGGACATCGCGTCGAACATGTTCCTGGGGCGGGAAATCCGGCGGACCGGCCCGCTCGGGGTGATCCGCAAGCTGGACACGGCGAAGATGCGCGACGAGGCCCAGCGAGTACTCGCCGAGCTGGACATCAAGATCAAGTCGATCACGCAGCCGGTGGAAACGCTGTCCGGCGGGCAGCGCCAGGGTGTCGCGGTCGCGCGGGCGGCGGCGTTCGGCTCCAAGGCGGTGATCATGGACGAGCCCACCGCGGCGCTCGGCGTCGCCGAGTCCGCGCAGGTACTGGCGCTGATCGACCGGATCCGCGAGCGTGGGCTGCCGGTGGTGCTGATCAGCCACAACATGCCGCACGTGTACGAGATCGCGGACCGGATCCATGTGCACCGGCTGGGAAAACGGGTCGCGGTGGTGTCGCCGAAGAGCACGTCGATGAACCAGGTCGTCGGGCTGATCACCGGCGCCCTGGAACTCGACGACAATGGCGAGGTGCGCGAAGTGGAGTCGGCCATTCACACGGGGCTGAGCGCGTGACCGTCCTTCTCGCCGGATTGTGCACGATCGACGTGGTGCAGCGGGTCGAAGAGCTGCCCGCGCCCGGCGAGAAGGTGCAGTCGCTGTCGGTGGACGTGGCCGCGGGTGGGCCGGCGACCAACGCGGCGGTGACAGTGGCGGCGCTCGGGGAGTCCGCCACCCTGCTCACCGTCCTCGGCTCGCATCCGCTCGCGGCGCTGGCCCGCACGGACCTGGCCGCCTGCGGGGTGGATCTCGTCGACCTCGCCCCGGACCATCCCGAGCCGCCGTCACTGAGCGCGGTCGCGGTACGGGATCGCGACGGCGAACGAACCGTGGTGTCCCGCAACGCCGGGCACCTGCAGGTGGAAGTGTCCAGTTTGGACGCTCCGGACGCCACCGCCGTGCTCGTCGACGGGCACCATCCGGAGCTGGCGCTGGCCGCCGCGCGATGGGGTCGCGCGCACGAAGTTCCGGTGGTGCTGGACGCGGGCAGCTGGAAACCGGTGCTGGACGAACTGTTGCCGCTGGTGGACATCGCGGCCTGCTCGGCGCATTTCCGGGCGCCGGGGCCCGGTCTGCTGGAGCGCGGGGTCGGCACCGTCATCGTCACCGCCGGGCCGGATCCGGTGCGCTGGTGGACGAGCAAGGACTCGGGAACGGTGCCGGTGCCGCCGGTGCGGGCGCGGGACACCCTCGGCGCGGGCGATGTGTGGCACGGCGCGCTCGCTTACGGTGTCGGAAGGTTCGCGCTGCCGGAGCTGATCCGGTTCGCCAACGACGTGGCCGCACGCAGGGTGCGGCAGGCGGGGCCCAGGTCTTGGGTGCGGGAGATGGGAGTGCGATGACGTCGTTCGATGACCTGCTGGGCAGGGCCGAGGAGCTGGTGGCGCGGGGCGGCCGGACGGTGCTCGGCATCGTGGGGGCGCCGGCGTCGGGCAAGACCACGCTCGCCTGGGGGCTGGCGAACGCGCTGGGCACCCGGGCGACCGTGGTGGGCATGGACGGCTTCCACCTCGCGCAGGTCGAACTGCGACGGCTCGGGCGCGCCGAGCGCAAGGGCGCCCCGGACACGTTCGACGCGCACGGGTACGTGCATTTGGTGCGGCGGTTGAAGGAAGCAACGGAAACCGTGTACGCGCCGGAGTTCCGCCGCGAGATCGAGGAGCCGATCGCGGGCGCGGTGCCGGTGCCGCCGGACGTGCCGCTGGTGATCACCGAGGGCAATTACCTGTTGCTGGACAGCGAACCGTGGACCGAGATCCGCGGCCTGCTCGACGAGGCCTGGTTCCTCGCGCCCGACGAGCACGACCGGATCGAGCGGCTGGTCACCCGGCACCGGCGCTACGGGCGTTCGCTGGTGGAGGCGCGGCAGCGGGCGCTGGGCACCGATCAGCGCAACGCCGACCAGATCCAGGCCACGGCCGCGCGGGCCGACCTCGTGCTGGAAAACATGCCGCTGGTGAACTTCGCGCTGTGACGCTCATCGTGATCGGCGGGAGCCGCCGGGGCGCCGGACCGGATCGCTCCCCCGATTCCCTTGGCGGAGTGGGACTGCCGGCGGAAATCGCGGAAGCGGGGCTCACCGTCGGCGGGGGCCGGTAGCGATCTGGAACTGGTTGCCGGACGGGTCTTTGACCATCGCTCGGTAATCGCCGTACGGGGTTTCGCGGGGTTCCTCGATGGTCGCGGCGCCGGCGGCCAGCGCGCGGCGGTAGGTCTCGTCGACGTTGTCGACGTACACGTACAGGAACGCGGGAAACGGTTCTCGGGCACCGGAGCCGGAAACCAGGATCAGCGAGTCACCGATCCGGATCTCGGCCGGGCGGTCCGCCGGGGCAGTGCCCGCTGCGCCGAAGACTTCGCGCAGAAACCCGACCGCAGCAGGGACATCGGGCACGACCATCCGTGGCGTGACCGAATGGTAACCGGCTGGAACCGAAGTCATGGCAGCACCTCGCGGTGGTCGAGCGTAACGGCGGCGGCCTCGCGATGGATACCCGCAGGGTGGCCGGTCACCGCGGACCGGTCTGGATCGCTGCGCGATGCCGCCGAGTTATCCACAAGATGTGAGTAATTCGTGGAGTTGTCCACAGATTCTTGAGAAAGCGCTTACTCCGAGCGGACGTAGGTAGCCTGACGCTGGGGTAGAGAAAGGACGGCCTGCCGATATGTCAACGCTGACCAGCGTGCATCACCTGGCACTCACGGTGACGGACGTGGATCGCAGCGTGCCCTGGTACGAGCGGGTGCTCGAACTGAAGGAGGTCGCCCGCCGCGAGGACCCCGAGTCCGGTATCCGCAAGGTGTTCATGCGAGCACAGGCCGATTCGTTCTCGGTGATCCTCGTCCAGCACCCCGACACCGAGCGTGGTGGCTTCGACGAGCGGCGCACCGGCCTCGATCACGTCGCCTTCAAGGTGGAGACGTACTTCGAGCTGAAGGAATGGGAACAGCGGCTCGCCGACTACGGGGTGACCTACAGTCCGGCGAAGGCCTCACGCACCCTGCCCGGCTCGGCGGTGGTGGTGTTCCGCGATCCCGACGGGATCCAGCTCGAGGTCTGGGCCGACCCAGCCAGCTGAGATCCCGCGCACGGGAACCCGGGTAGGCCCGCCTGAACTCCACGCGCGGGGAACCCGGGCCGACCGGGCCACCTCAACTCCCGGCACGGGAACCCGGACCGACCCGGCCATCTGGACTCCGCGCGCGGGGAACCCGAGCCGACCCCAGCCACCAGAAGACCACGCGCAGGGAACCCGGACCGACCCCAGCCATCTGGACTCCGCGCGCGAGAACCCGGGCCGACCCCCAAGCCACCTGAAATCCCGCGCGGGGAACCCGGGCCGACCGGGCCACCTGCGCGGACCGCCACCGGAAGCGGGCGGGCCCTCGGAACTACGCGGGACCGTCGGAACTTACGCGGCGCGGCGGAGTTCCGGGTCGTCGTCGGTTTCGCGGCCGTCGTCCACCGGGCGGCGCATCTCCTGCCGGTAGCGCACGATGCCGTAGCCGGTCCCGCCGACGAAGAACGCGACCGAGATCCAGACCATCGCCGTCTTGAGCCACGGCAGCACGTCCAGCAGCCCGGCGCCGTAGTAGCCGAGCAGCACCAGCGTCGGCACCCAGAGCAGGCCACCGAGGGTGGTGGCCACCAGGAACCGCCGTGGGTCCATCCGTGCGGCACCGGCGATCAGCGGGGCCAGCGTGCGCACCCACGGAATCCACCTGGCGGCGACGATGGCGAAGAAACCCTTCCGGTCCAGGAAGGCCCTGGCCCGGTCGAGGTTGCCGCGGTTGAGCACCCGACCGCCACGACGGGCGATGAACCGGGTGCCGGTGTGTCTGCCGATGTAGTACCCGACCTGGTTGCCGACGACGGCCACCACCAGGGCGGCGACCGACAAGAGCCAGGCGTTCGCGTCCGCGCCGTGCGTGGCGAGCACGACCCCGGCGGCGAACAGGAGCGAATCCCCCGGCAGGAAAAGGCCGATGATCAGCGCGCATTCCATGAACACGAAGCTGAGCACGATGACCCAGACCAGCGGTGGACCAGCCGTATCCAGCCAGCTCACGCCGAGTGATCCGGACGCGGAGTAGACGACACTCACCCGGCGAAGCCTACGTGCCCGTGCCGAACCGTATCCATCCGAAGGGTGGATTTGCGATATCCGTTATCAATCAAGAACGCCCGGACCAGCGCGGAACCCGCCGGAAAACCGGTTCGGGCCCGCGCCGGGCCGGGCGCCCGATGGGCTACATCTGCGGTAGAGACTCGCCCTGAACCGCTTCGATGTCGAGTTCGATCTTGACCGTGGTGCCGATCGCGGCCACCCCGGCGCGGACCATCGCGTTGTAGTTGATCGCGAAATCGTTCCGGTGCAACTGAGTCTCGGCGTGGAAGGCCACCCGGACCCCGCCCCACGGGTCGGGCCCGTAGCCGCCGTACGTCAGGTCCAGCTCCACCGGGCGCTTCTCCCCGTGCAGGCTCAGCTCCCCGAGCAGAGTCCAGCTGTCCACGCCGCGCTGACGCAGCCCGGTGCTCGCGAACCCGATCGTCGGATACGAGTCGACGTCGAGGAACTCCGGCGAACGCAGGTTGTCGTCCCGCATCGTGATGCCGGTGTCGATACTCGCCGCCTTGATCTCGGCCTGCACCGACGACTGCTCGACGGGCCTGCCGACGGTGATCCGGCCGCCGACATCGCTGAAGCGCGCCTTGATGCTGGCGATGCCCAGATGCCGGGCGGTGGCGACGACCGTGGAGTGCACCGGGTCGATCGTCCACGGCCCCGGCGGCGGGAGCTCGACGGCTCCCGCCATCGGGGCCAGCGGGATCTCGCCGAGCGAGCCACTGCCGTCCGAACCGATCTGCGCCGTGCGGGCGACCGGGCTGTACCCGGCCGCCGTGAGCACCGCGGTGTAGATGCCGGGGGCCAGCGGCGTGGTGTCCACCGTGCCGGTGGCGTCGGCCACCGCACGGGCGACCTGCTGGCCGCCCATGTCGGTGACCGTCAGCACCGCGTTCTCCACGGCCCAGCCCTCGGCCGTGCGGATCTGCGCGCGCAAGCCCGTCATGACTGCTCCGACCCGTTCTGGCTGTGCCCGGAGAACTGGTCGATCACCTGCTCGTAGCCAAGGCTCACGTCGTGGGTGATCTCCCCGCCGCCGAGCAGGTTGACCTGGCTGGTGGCCGGCGGGTACCCACTGGCCACGACCGTGTAGTCGCCCTCCGGCAGATCGCTGACCAGGTACCGGCCCTCGCTGTCGGTCCTGGCGACCGCGGCGACGTTGCCCTCCGCGTCCAGCACCGTGATCCGCGCGTCGGGCACGATCCGCTCGCCGTCCGTGCGGGCCGTACCGGCCAGCACGACCGCGGAGGTCAGCTCGACGTCGTGCCGGAGCACGCCGCTGTCGGGCACCGTCAGCAGTGTCGCGACCGGACGCATCCGCTCGGCGCTGGCGACCAGCGTGTACGTGCCGGCACCGACCCCGTTGAAGGTGTACGCACCCTCGCCCGTGGTGATGGACGCACCGGTGACCTCACCGCGCGAGTCGGTCAGGGTGACCGTCGCGCCGGCGAGCGCGGTGCCGCTGCCCGCCAGCCGGACGAACCCGGACAGCTCGCCCGAACCGATCAGCGTCACGTCCAGGCGCGCCGGGGCCTGCCCGACGACCACGCTGGACGCCTGCGGCTGGTGCCCGCCCGCTGAGACGATCAGCACGTACGTGCCGGGCCCCGGAGTGCCGATGCGGTAGCCGCCGTCGCTGCCCGCGGTGCCCCGCGCGACCTGACGGCCACGCTGGTCGATCAGCGTCAGTGCCGCACCCAGCACCGAGGAGCCGTCCTGTCGCCGGATGTGCCCGGTCACAGGCTGGCCGTCGGTGTCGACCGGGCTGCTCATCCCCGCCGTGACGGTGGCGAACGGCGTGGTCCGCGCGGCAGGCTCATACGAGCCATGCCCGTTCTCCAGCGGCCGGGAGTGCTTGCCCGCCCCGACGAGCTCGGGCTCGCGGTCGTCCAGCTGGGCGTCGATCTCGGCCCAGTCCTCCTGCGTGGCACCGGCCGCTGCCGCCGCGTTGTCCTGCGGGGTGTCGGCGAACGCCTCCGCACCCTCGACCGGCGGCGGGGTGGCCGCGCCGCCCTTGAGCGGGATCTCCTTCATGAACAGCAGCACGATGAACGCCAGCAGCGCGACACCGGCCGCCACCCAGAACACGACCACCATGGAGTTGGTGAACCCGGTCAGCACCGGGATCCGGAGCTGGTCCGGCAGGCTCTGGATCCCGCTGGTGTTGCTGGCGAGGTCGCCGCTACCGGAGAAGCCCGCGGGCAGTTTGCCGCCGAACGCGTCGGCCAGCTTGCCCGGCAGCGCATTGAACAGGATCGTCAGGAACACCGCGACACCGAGCGTGCCGCCGATCTGCCGGAAGAACGTGGCGGCCGCCGTGGACACACCCATGTCCCGGCGCGGGCCGGCGTTCTGCACCGCGATGATCAGCGTCTGCATACAGCCACCGAGGCCGAGACCGATGATCAGGGAGAACACCATCGGCTGCCACAGCGCGCTGTCGTACTTGATCAGCGTGGCGAACAGCACCATGCCGACGGTGATCAGCGCGGTACCGGCCACCGGCAGGAACTTGTACCGCCCGGTGCGGGCGGTGATCTGACCGGAGATCAGCGAGCCGGACATGATGCCCAGCACCAGCGGCAGCATCAGCAGACCGGACTGGGTGGGCGTGTAGCCACCGACGACCTGGTAGTACTGCGGGATCATCGACAGGCCACCGAACATCGCGACACCGACGATGATGCCGCCGAGGATCGCGACGCTGAACGTGGCGTTCTTGAACAGCCGCAGCGGGATCAGCGCCGCGTCCTTCATCACGTACTCGGTGAAGATGAACAGCACCACGCCGAAGGCCGCGACCGCGTAACAGAGGACGGCCCCGGTGGAGCCCCACCCCCAGGTGCGGCCCTGTTCGGCCACGATCAGCAGCGGCACCACGGCCACCGCAAGGGCTATACCACCGAACCAGTCGACCTTGCTCTTGCGCGGCACGTGCGGGACGTTGAGCACCTTGGCGACGACGAACAGCGCGATGACGCCGATCGGCACGTTGATCAGGAAGACCCAGCGCCAGCCGGCGATGCCGGCGATCGTGTCCTGGCCGGACAGCAGGCCACCGAGGACCGGGCCCAGCACCGTCGAAGTGCCGAAGACGGCCATGAAGTAGCCCTGGTAGCGCGAGCGCTCACGCGGCGGCACGATGTCGCCGACGATGGTCAGCGCGAGCGACATGAGACCACCGGCGCCGAGACCCTGGAAGGCACGGAACGCCGCCAGCATGTACATCGAGTTGGCGAACGTACACGCGGCCGAACCGACCACGAAGATCGAGATCGCGGTCAGGAAGAACGGCTTGCGGCCGTAGATGTCGGACAGCTTCCCGTACAGCGGCGTCGCGATGGTGGCGGTGATCAGGTACGCCGTGGTGGCCCACGCCTGCAGGTCGTAACCGTTGAGGTCGTTGGCGATCCGGACGATCGAGGTGCTCACGATCGTCTGGTCCAGCGCCGCGAGGAACATGCCGAGGATCAGCCCGGACAGGATCGTCAGGATCTGCTTGTGGGTGAGCCGCGGCCCTTCCGCTTCGACCGGCACACCCCCTGCCGCGGCCGGTTGTTGTCGGATGGAACTCGTCATGCGTCAGCCCCCTTGCCCTGAGCCGACATCGGGTCGGCGACTTTCGGAATGTTCGTTTCGATGCCGGTGTTGAGCCGGTCCAGCAGTTCGTTCAAGGCTTGCCGGTCCTCCTCCGGCCAATCGGCCAGCATGCGTGCCAGCCATTTGTTGCGTTGCTTGCGGTTCTCCTCGAAGACCCGCAACCCCTCCGCGGTGGGGGCCAGCAGGCAGGCCCTGCCGTCCTCGGGGTCGGCCTGGCGCTCGACCAGACCGTGCTGCACCAGCGAACTGCTCTGCCTGCTGATGGTGGAGATCTCGGCATGCAGTGCGTCGGCCAGCCTGCTGGTGCGTTGTGGCCCCTCGTGGATCAGGTGGAACAAGATCGCGTACGCCGCGCGCTCGATTCCGTCCGGTCCGGCCGCGGCAACCTGCGACTTGGTCTTGGTGATCAGGCGCATGAAGCGCACCAGCTGGACACCGAGCGCGTCCGCAAGGTCCAGCTCGACCGCGGAGAACACCTCTTCCGGTGCTGCAGACGGCATCGTGATCATCACCTTCGTCATCTTGATTGGCTGCTGCAACTAGTTGCCTTAGGCAAGGATGCACCCGAACAGGTTGGTTGCGCCACTCAAATATATACCTCTGTGTCACAAAACACTTTAGTTGCCCAGAGCAACTGAATAACCGCGGGTAAACTGTCCGGTTCGTACCGGTCAGCCCGATCGCATGACCAGACCGTATCGCCGGGGTACGACAGTTTCGGTCGCCGGGAATGCCGGCCGCGCCACACACCGTTTGCGAAGGCATGACCGACGACGCTCTGTACAAGCTGCTCACCGACCGACCATTCGGCGTACTTGCCACGATCCGGCGCGATGGCCGACCCCAGCTCTCGAACGTCAGCCACTTCTACGATTCCAGTACCCGCAAGATCCTGGTCTCAGTCACCGACAGCCGCGCGAAGACGCGCAATCTGCGCCGCGACCCCCGGGCCACTTACTACGTGACCTCAGCCGACGGCTGGTCGTACGCCGCTGTCGAGGGCACAGCGGAGCTGACGCCGGTGGCCAAGGACCCGCACGACGCGACCGTGGAGGAGCTGATCGACCTCTACCGCAAGATCGGCGGCGAGCACCCGGACTGGGACGAGTACCGCGCGGCGATGGTCAGCGACGGGCGGCTGGTGCTGCGGATTCCGGTCGAGCGGATCATCGGCTTCGCCCGCTGACGCGATACGGAAATAATCTTCCGCAGTGCGGATAATCCACCTACCATGACGGGATGGACGCGCTGCTGACGGAACTCCGTGCCGCCCTGGGCAAAGAAGCCGTACTCACCGATCCCGATGTTGTCGCGAGCTACTCGCGCGACATGATGCCGTTGGCTCCCAACGGAAAGCCGCTGGCAGTCGTGCTGCCGACGGATGTGGCCGGAGTTCAGGCGACGGTCCGCGCCTGCGCTGAAGCGAAGGTGCCGATCGTGCCGCGCGGTGCGGGCAGCGGCCTGTCCGGTGCCGCGAACGCGATCGACGGCTGCGTCGTGCTGGTGATGACCAAGTTCGACCGGATCGTCGAGATCGACGCGGGCAACCGGCTGGCCGTGGTGCAGCCGGGCGTGGTCAACCTGGACTTCCGCAACGCGGTCGAGGAGCACGGGCTGTTCTATCCGCCCGACCCGTCGAGCTACGACTGGTGCACCATCGGCGGGAACCTCTCCACCAACGCGGGCGGGCTGTGCTGCGTGAAGTACGGGGTCACCACGGATTCCGTGCTGGGGCTGGAAGTCGTGCTCGCCGACGGGTCGGTGCTGCGCACCGGGCGCCGCACGGTGAAGGGCGTGGCGGGCTATGACCTGACGAAGCTGTTCATCGGCAGTGAGGGCACGCTCGGCATCATCACCGAAGCCACCGTCGCGCTGCGCCCGTTGCCGCAGGCGCCCGGCACGCTGGTCGCCGGTTTCGATTCGACGGAGAAGGCGGGCGAGGCCGTCGCCAGGGTGGTGCGCGAGGGGCTGGTGCCCTCGCTGATGGAGATCATGGACGCGAGTTCCATCAAGGCCGCGGAGTCGTATCTGAACACCGACCTCGGTGCGGGTTCGGACTGCCAGGCGTTGCTGCTCTGCCAGTCCGACGCGGGCGGCGAAGCGGCGCGGCATGAACTGTCCGCACTGGAGCGGATCTGCCTGGACTGCGGAGCCACGATGGCTTACGCCACCGACGATGTGGCCGAAGGCAAGATGCTGCTGCAGGCGCGCCGGGTGGTGCTCACGGCGTTGGAGCAGTACGGCGTGTGGCTCACCGACGACGTGAGCGTGCCGCGCACTCGCATCGCCGAGTTGATCGCCGGCTGCGAGCGCATCAGCGAAGAAGTGGGGCTGCGGATCGCGGTCGTCGGGCACGCCGGCGACGGCAACATGCATCCGACCATCGTCTACGCCCCCGACTCACCGGAGGAGTTCGCCAGGGCCCGCAAGGCTTTCGACGCGATACTCGAAGTCGGGCTGGCCCTGGGCGGCACAGTGACCGGCGAACACGGGGTCGGCAAGATCAAACGGGACTGGCTCGAACGCGAAGCCGGCCCGGTGGCGATGCGGGTGCATCGGCAGATCAAGCAGGCGCTCGACCCGGGGCGCCTGTTCAACCCCGGCTCGATGTTCTCGCTGGACTAACGCTCGGTCCGCGGGATCTGCTGGGTGACCTCGGCGGCCGGGATCTGCTGCGTGACTTCGGCGTCCTGCTCCGGGGCGAGCTTCTTCTGGCGACGGTTGCGGGCGTACTCGATCACCAGCGGCACCACCGAGACCAGCACGATCAGGATGAAGATGGCCTCGATGTTGTTCTTGATGAACGAGATGTTGCCCAGCACGTGCCCGAGCGCGGTGATGCCGCCTGCCCAGGCGATGCCACCGATGATCGTGTAGGTGAAGTACTTCTTCGGATCCATCCGGCCGACACCGGCGATCCAGGTGATGAACGTCCGCACGAACGGCACGAACCGGGCGAGCACGACCGCCTTCGGGCCGTGCTTCTCCAGGAACGCGTGCGTCTTGTCGACGTACTCCTGTTTGAAGAACTTGGAATCCGGCCGTTTGAACAGCGCCGGGCCCACCTTGTAGCCGAGGAAGTACCCGACCGCGTTGCCCAGCAGCGCGGCGACGCTGACGACCAGGCACACCAGCCACAACGGCGTGTGGATCGAGCCCTGTGCGACGAACAGACCCGCGGTGAACAGCAGTGAATCGCCGGGCAGCACCGGGAAGATGCTGCTTTCGATGAAGATGACCAGGCACAGCCCGACGATCACGTACGCGCCGAACTGGGTCAGCAGGTACTCCGGGTTGAACCACTTGGGCATCAGGGCCAGCGTGGTCGTCGTTTCGGCGAGCATCACGACAAAAACGGTACAGGGTCACCCTATGTCGTGGCTGAGCCCGCACTCACAACAACGTGATCAGACCGATCACGGCGCCGGTGGCCAAGCCGAGAAGTACTGCCAGCACGAGGATCCAGTAGACCGGCAGACCCGCGGGCGATGGTTTGGCCTTCGGCACGGGGTGACGCACCGTGGGCGGCTCGAGCGCGGCGTGTTCCCGTGCCAGCGCGCTGCCGTCGGCGCCGGAGAGCAGCCCGTACTGCGGCGGCAGCTGACTGCCCGCCGCCTGATTGCCCGCCGTCGCCGCATGGTCCGGTGGCGGGGCGCTGCGCGCCTGCGCTTTCAGCGCCTCGGCCAGGAGGCGCTCCGGATCCTGAAGCTCGCTCACCCTCTTCAGCCTAGTCGGGTGAGTCACTCGGCCGATAGCGCCGGGTCAGCGGACCCACTCGCCCCGGCGAAGCACCCGCAAGGGGCGGAGATCGTCGTCGAGCACGACCAGGTCGGCGGCAAGTCCGGCCTCCAGCGAACCGGTCTGCTCGGTCAGACCTAGCAGCTCCGCCGGCCGTCCCGAGGTGGCGCGCACGGCGTCCGGCACGGTCATGCCGGCGCCGTGGACCAGGTTGCGGAACGCCACGTCCATGGTCAGCGTGCTGCCGGCCAGCGCACCCGTCTCGGCGACGGTGGCCACGCCGTCCCGCACGTCGACCTCCAGCCGCCCAAGGTGGTAACGGCCGTCGGCGGCATCGGTGGCCGACATGGCGTCCGTGATGAGCAGGGTCCGCCCCCGCCCGGCATACGTCGCGGCCAGCCGCAGCACCGTCGGGTGGACGTGCACCAGGTCGCAGATCAGTTCGACGGTGACCCGTTCGTCGTCGAGCAGCGCGCCGATCGGGCCCGGTTCGCGGTGGTGCAGCGGGCGCATGCCGTTGAACAGGTGCGTGCCGACGGTCGCGCCCGCGTCGATGGCAGGCCGGATCTGCTCCTCGGTGCCGTCGGTGTGCCCGATGGCGGCGATGACCCCGGCCTCGGTGAGCTGCCGGACCGCGCGCACACCGCCTGCCAGCTCCGGGGCGAGCGTGACCATGCGGACCGCGCCACGGCCGGCGCGCAACAGCGCGTCGACGGCGGCTGTGTCCGGTTCGAGCAGTACGGCCGGATCGTGCGCGCCGCAGCGGGCGGCGGCGATGAACGGGCCCTCCAGGTGGATCCCCGCCAGCTCCCCCTCCTCGACCAGCTCACGCAGCGCGGACTGCTGGCTCACCAGCGAGCGGATCGGCTCGGAGACCAGGCTGGCCAGCATCGTCGTGGTGCCGTGCCGCCGGTGCGCGTGAATGGCGCGCAGGATCTCCTTCGGGTCGCCGCTGGAGAACGAACCGCCTCCACCGCCGTGGCAGTGACTGTCGATGAAGCCGGGCACCACGAGCGCGCCGTGTAGTTCGACCGTGGTGCCGCTCGGCGGGGTACCGGTGCCGACGCCGGAAATTCTCGCTCCGGACACCGACAACCAGCCGTCATCGACCAAGCCTTCGGGGAGTGCCAGCTTGCCGCCGGTGAGCACGAGGTCCGTCACGGAACCCAGCATATATTGGTCTGGACCAACAAGACGTCAGCCGCTCATGGCTTTCTGCAGCGATTCGAGTGCCCGGCTCGCCGTGGATTTGACCGTGCCCTTGGAAATCCCGGCGGCCTCCGAGATCTCCGCCTCGCTCAGGCCGCCGTAGTAGCGCAGCACGAGCACCTCGCGTTGCCGCGGCGGCAGCTTGCCCAGCGCGCTGACCACGGCCTGGTGCTCGCTCGACAACATCGCGAGACTCTCCGCCGAGCGGGCGTTCACCGCGTGCGGCGGGACGTATTCACGCGCCGTCTTGCGGCGGCGCAACACACTCCGTGACCCGTTGACCACGGCGGTGCGCAGATAACCGACGGCCGCCGCCGCGTCCCGTAGCCTGCCCCAGTTGCGGTACAGCCCGGTGAACGCCTCCTGCACCACGTCCTCCGCGGTGGCCGGCTCGTCGACGAGCAGGATCGCCAGGCGCACCAACCGCATCCGGTGGGTGCGGTAGAGATCTTCCAGCGTCAGCGGCGCGGTGGGCTGGCTGGGAACCTGTTCGAAACCGTCGATCGTCCGCAAATGTCCCAGGGTGCGCTCGACACTGCGCTCCGCACTGCCTTCCGGCATCTAGATCCTGCCCGTCCCTCGCCCGTTGTCACATCTTCGACGCGCGCCAAGAGTATCGGGTTGCACCGGGTCGGCCATAGCTCACGACAGGTAGCGTGCAGGCGGACAGCCGAAGTCGGTCGGGAGGCGTTCGATGGCCTGGTTCCTGGTGGAAACCCGTTACGTGCCGGAGAAGTTCGGGGAGGTGCGGCCGCGGCACCGGGAGTTCCTGCGCAAGCTGTCGGACGAGGGCGTCTGCACGGTGGCCGGCCCGTTCGGCGACGGCAGCGGGGGCGTGATGATCTTCCAGGCCGAGGACGAGGCGGCACTGGTGAAGATCCTCGACACGGATCCGTACCACCTCGAAGGCGCGCTCGCGGAACGGACCTTCCGCGAGTTCTCGCCCGTCCTCGGCTCCTGGGTTCCCTGACGATCAGCGCGTAGCGGCTCGTCCGCCGTGGCCGGTGACGGCCGCTTCGCGCGAACCGCGGGCCTTGATGTCCTCGATCGCGGCCTTGTCCGCGGCCGGGATCCGGCTGCGCGAACCGAGCTCGATGATCGGCGGCAGGAACGCACGCAGCAGTTTCAGCGCACCGACCCAGCGCGGCACGTGGATGGTCCTGGCCCGCTTGAGCACTCCGGCCTCGAGGTCGTCGAGCGCCACTTCGAGCGGGTAGGTCTTGCCGAGCAGGCCGGGCATGCTGCCGCGCACCTTGCCGAACACCGGGTGCGCGTCGGCGCTTTCCACCAGGTCGGTGCGGATCCAGGTGGGGTGCGCGACGCCGACCTTCACGCCAAGGTGCGCCACCTCGGCGCGCAGGCTGTTGCAGAACGCCTCGACCCCGGCCTTGGCGGCGGCGTAGTTCGCCATCCCCGGCGCGTGCGTGATCGCGGCCAGCGAGGAGATCGCGAGCAAATAGCCCTTGCTCTCGATCACGTGTGGCAGCGTGACCCGGAAAGTGCGCCACACGCCGAGCAGGTCCACCTCGATGACCTTCTCGAAGGCCGCCCGGTCGACCGAGCGGACGAATCCGGTGGTGGCGATGCCGGCGTTGGCGATCACGATGTCGATCCGGCCGAAGTGCTCGACGACCCCGGCCGTCGCCCGCTCCAGCGCGTCCCAGTCCGTCACGTCGGCTTCCCAGGCGTGCGCGGCGGCGCCGATCCGGTCGGCGACCTTCTGCTGTTCCTCGGCTTCGAGCCCGACCAGAGCCACCTTGGCGCCACGCGCGGCGAGCCGCTCGGCCAGCCCCGCGCCGATGCCGCGCGCAGCCCCGGTGATGAGCACGACCTTGCCTTTTACCGATCCGGCCGAAAGTAGGCGGATACGGTCTGCAGCCGACGTGCTCATAGAAACCCGTTTCCGCCGTAGCTGCCGCCGGATTGGTAGGAACGACACAGTGCGTTGGCCATGGTCGCACCGTACCGCACCCTACCGTCAGTAAGCTACTCCCCAGTAGGGTCAGTTCGTGGAGGAAGCATCCGACAGCCGGGCCAGTTCGTCGCTGGTCAGCCGCAGCTCCACGGAGGCCACCAGGTCGGCCAGCTGCTCCGTGTTGCGCGCGCTCGCGATCGGCGCCGCCACCGTCGGCTGCGCGGCCAGCCACGCCAGCGAGACAGCAGCGGGCGAACTGCCGTGCGCGGCCGCGATCTCGTCGAGCGCCTCCAGCACGCGCTCACCCCGGTGATCCAGGTAGGACACCGCGCCCTCGGCACGCGGGCTGTCCGCGTTCGCCTCGCGCGAGCGGTACTTCCCGGTCAGAAAGCCCTTCGCCAACGAGAAGTAGGGCAGGCAGGACAAGCCCTCCTGCTGCAGCAGCGGCGCGAGATCCTGCTCGAACTCGCGCTCCACGAGGTTGTAGTGCGGCTGCAGCGCGACGAACCTGGCGAGGCCGTTCTTGTCCGAAATGGACAGTGCTTCGGCCAGCCCTTCGGCGGTGTAGTTGGAGCCCGCGATGTAGCGGACCTTGCCCGCGCGCACCAGTTCGTCGAACGCCGCGAGGGTCTCCTCCAGCGGGGTGTCCGGATCCGGCTTGTGCGCGTAATACAGGTCGATGTGGTCGGTTTGCAGGCGCCGCAACGAATCCTCGGCCGCCTCGCGGATGTTGCGCGCGGACAGGCCGGGGCGTTTCGCCCAGCTGCCGACCTTGGTGGCGATGACGAACTCGTCGCGGTTGCCGCGCCCGGCCAGCCATTCGCCGATGATCGTCTCGGACTCGCCGCCGGAATTGCCGGGAACGCGGGCCATGTACGAATCGGCCGTGTCGACGAAGTTCCCGCCGGCCGCGGCATAGGCGTCCAGCACGGTGAACGACTGCTGCTTGTCCGCTGTCCAGCCGAAGACGTTGCCGCCGAGGTTGAGCCCGTACACGTCGAGATCGCTGTTACCGATTTTCGCCATGCCCCCAAAATAGAGGAATGAAACCCGGGCGGCCGTCCGTTGGGACGGACATGGTGAACGCACTCGGGAAGATCGGTATCTGGCGCGGCGCGACTCAGCTGAGCCCGGAACTCGCCCAGGAGGTCGAGAACCTCGGCTACGGGGCGATCTGGATCGGCGGCTCGCCGAACGGGGAGCTGGCGCTCGTCGACCAGCTGCTCGACGCCACCGAACACATCGTCGTCGCGACCGGGATCGTGAACATGTGGTCCGACGACGCGGCCACCGTCGGCGCCTCCTACCACCGCATCGCGGCGCGGCACCCCGGCCGGTTCCTGCTCGGTGTCGGCATCGGCCACCCCGAAGCGACCCAGGTCTACCAGAAGCCCTACGACAAGATCGTCGAATACCTCGACCAGCTCGACGAGGCCGGTGTACCGGTCAAGGAGCGTGTACTCGCGGCGCTCGGGCCCAAGGTGCTCAAGCTCTCCGCCGAGCGCGCGGCGGGCGCGCACCCGTACCTGACGACGCCGGAGCACACCCGCCAGGCCCGCGAGATCCTTGGCCCGGACGCGTTGCTCGTACCGGAGCAGAAGGTGGTCTTCGAAACCGATCCGGTGGCCGCCCGCGCGATCGGCCGGGCGAAGGTGGACAACCCGTACCTGCACCTGCGCAACTACGTGAGCAACCTCAAGCGGCTCGGCTGGGACGACGCCGATGTCGCCAGCCCCGGCAGCGACAGGCTGGTCGACGCGCTGGCCCTGCACGGGAGCGCGGCGGAAATCGCCGCCGGGATCACCGCGCACCTCGACGCCGGCGCGGACCAGGTGTGCGTCCAGGTGCTCGACGAGGACCCGCTGCCGGGCTACCGGGCTGTGGCGCAGCTCCTGCTCTCATAGTGGTCTTGGGCCGGACCTCGTACGATTCGGGCACCAGCTGTACCACCTGCTAGGAGGATCAACGATGCCCATCGCCACCCCCGAGGTCTATGCCGAGATGCTGGACAGGGCCAAGGGAGGCGAGTTCGCTTACCCGGCTATCAACGTGACCTCGTCGGAGACCCTGCACGCCGCGCTCAAGGGCTTCGCCGACGCGGAGAGCGACGGCATCGTCCAGGTCTCGACGGGCGGTGCGGAGTTCCTGTCCGGCACCAACGTCAAGGACATGGTGACCGGCGCCTCCGCGCTCGCCGAGTTCGCCCACGTGGTCGCGGACAAGTACCCGGTGAACGTCGCGCTGCACACCGACCACTGCCCGAAGGACAAGCTGGACGGGTTCGCCAACCCGCTGATCGCGATCTCGCGGGAGCGCGTGGCCCGCGGGGAGAACCCACTGTTCCAGTCGCACATGTGGGACGGCTCGGCGATCGACCTCGACGAGAACCTCAAGATCGCGGCGGACCTGCTGGAGCGGGCGGCCGCGGCGAAGATCATCCTCGAGGTCGAGATCGGCGTCGTCGGCGGTGAGGAGGACGGCGTCTCGAACGAGATCAACGAGAAGCTGTACACCGCCGAGGGCGACTTCGTGAAGACGATCGACGCGCTCGGCTCCGGTGACAAGGGCCGCTACCTGCTGGCCGCCACCTTCGGCAACGTGCACGGCGCGTACAAGCCGGGCGCGGTCCAGCTCAAGCCGGACGTGCTCAAGCGTGGCCAGGAGGTCGCGTCGGAGAAGCTGGGGCTGGCCGCCGGTTCGAAGCCGTTCGAGCTGGTCTTCCACGGTGGGTCCGGCTCGCTGCTGGAGGAGATCCACGAGGCGCTGTCGTACGGCGTGGTGAAGATGAACGTCGACACCGACACCCAGTACGCGTTCTCGCGGCCGATCGCGGACCACTTCTTCAAGAACTACGACGGGGTGCTCAAGATCGACGGTGAAGTCGGCAACAAGAAGACCTACGACCCGCGCAGCTACCTGAAGAAGGCCGAAGCCGGCATGGCGGAGCGGGTCGTCGAAGCCGCGCAGAACCTCAAGTCGGCCGGGAAGAAGCTCTAGCGTTCAGGCTCGCCGTCGTCGCCCGGTACACCAGGGCGACGGCGGCGAGCACGATCGGCGCCGTCCACCAGGCGAACGGTGGCGCGATGTCCGACAGGCTCTGCAGCCACAGCACTCCATAGCCGAACACCGCGACCAGCACGCCGGTGAGCAGTCCGCGGCGGTGGCCGAGATCCACCGCGAGGCCGACGAACACCAGGTAGAACGGGATCGTCGAAGCCGGGAAAGTGCCGGCGACGAGCAGCGGCCAGATCACCATCCGGTAGGCGACATACGCGGCCGCCACGCTCGTCGCGGCCCAGCGGTGCTTGAGCGTGTGCCGCGCCAGCGTGAGCACCAGCGCCGAAACCCCGATGCCCCACAACGGATAGACCCAGTCCGCGATGGGCATCGTGAAGTGCAGCACCGCCGTACGGTCCACCGGATGCCCGATCTGCGCGGCGGCGAAGTTCAGCAGCGAGGGCTCCGCTTCGGGCGCGCCGCGCTCCCATGCGCGCAGGCCGATGATGCCGTACTCCTGCTGCCCGTTGGGGAAGAAAGTGTTCTCCAGGAAGAAAACCCACAGCCCCGTCAGCACCAGGGTGCGGAACCGGCCCGGCTCCGCGAGCTTCAGCCAGCCCGTGATCACCCCGGCGAGCATCACGCCCGTGCCCAGGTAGAGCAGCAGGTGCGTCGGGCTCCACGCGGTCAGGTCGAGCCCGTTGATCCGGTGGTTGATCACGTCCAGCGGCGCGGCGAGCAGGAACAGCCCGAGCCCGGACTGCATCAGCCGCAGCGAGCGGCGGTCGCAGCCGAGCCCGGTGTAGCTGTGGATGGCGACCAGCACGATCACGATCCCGGTGCCCACGGTGTTGATCAGGTGCGGGGGCGCCAGGTCGTCGCGGATGAACTTGAAGTGCCATGACACGTCCCAGGACGAGCCGAGCAGCTTGAACGCGAACGCCACGAGCCACATGCCGTAGGCGAAGCGCAGCACCCACTGAGGAGTCGGTCGGCCGGGCGCGCCACGCTCCCAGTGCTCGGCGAAGAACTGCTTCGTCTTCGCGACCGGATTGCCCGCCACCGCCATCGTCATGCGCTCATCAAACACGGTCCCGACGTGCCGCAGGACGGCTATGTCCGAAAATCAGGGATCACCCTGAGGTGTGAAGGATTTGCGCCGATCGCGGCTTGTTCGGCAAGGTGGCCGCCCGTGATGCCGAAACGAATGGTCGCCGCGGTTCTGGTCGCCTGCCTTGTGCTCCTCGGCAGTGGGGTCCTGGCGAGCCTGTTCTTCTAGCTTGAATTTCAACGTCGCGGAGCCGCTTGCGGTGGGCCGGCAGCCTGCACTGCTGCGGGTTCTGGGCGACGGGAGGGGCCGCTACTCGCACCGCCATGCAAGCCGGTTCCGGAAACAATCTCCCGAAGAGGCAGGATGGCGGCATGACGCACAACCTGCTGGGCCCCGAGCCGACCCGTCTGCCCGAACGCAGCGGCCCGGAGGCCGCGCTCGACGCCGGGACCGATCCCGCCGAGGTCGCCGCGGAGCACCCGGATTTCAGTGAAGCCTGGGCCGCGCTCGCCGAGAAGTCACTTGAGGCGGGCGAGATCGTCGCCGCGTACGCGTACGCCCGCACCGGGTATCACCGCGGCCTCGATCAGCTGCGCCGCGCCGGCTGGAAGGGCTTCGGCCCGATCCCGTGGAGCCACCGGCCCAACCAGGGTTTCCTGCGCGCACTGGCGGTGCTGGGCAAGGCGGCCGAACGCATCGGGGAGTCCGACGAGTACGACCGCTGCCGGACGTTCATCGCCGACTCCGACCCGGCCGCCGCCGAGGCGACCGGGCTGAAGTAGACCGTCAGCCGGACCATCTAGAACGCTCCGCAGTTGTCGGGGGCGGGTGCGCCCTTGAGTCGTCCGTCCAGCCAGTTCAGCGCTGCCGGGTAAGCGGCGACGAAGCCTCCGACATGCGTGGGGACGGCGAGGGCATCGAACTGCACGGTCGCGCCTTCGGAGCACCACGAGCGCGCCATCTGGCGGCCCTGCTCGAACGGCACGATGTCGTCGGCCGAGCTGTGTTCGACCAGCACCGGGACCTTCGGCGCGATGGTGCCGATCAGCTGCTCGGCGACCACCGAGGCGAACGGCTCGTCGGCGAGGTAGTCGGTGATCGGGCGCCCGTCGGCGGTCAGGTCGGCGGTCTTGGTGAAGGCGTTCTTGACCAGCCCGTCCACCGTGCATTCGGTCTCGACGGCGGATTCCAGCGCCTTACCCTTCTCGTTGAGCAGTGCCGGGATGTTCAGCTCGGGGTAGGCGTAGTTCATGCTCGCCACGGCGAACATCAGGAAGCCAACGGCGTACTGCCCGTCGAGGCTCTTGGCGACGGCGGCGAGGTCCGCGGGCGGAGCACCGGCGTACGCGCCCTTGAGATCCAGCTCCGGCGCGTAGGTCGGCTGAAGTTCAGCTGCCGCGGCGGAAGCGCCGCCGCCCTGTGAGTATCCGGCGATCGCGATCGGGCCGTTCGAAGGCAGGTGCGCGTCGGGAAGCCGTTGTGCGGCACGGGCCGCGTCGAGCACCGCGTAGCCCTCGGCCTTGCGGTTGACGTACGTGTGCACGCCCGGCGTGCCGAGACCTTCGTAGTCGGTGAGCACGACGCCGTAGCCACGGGTGAGCAGGCCGTCGATGAAAACGCCCTCGTACTCGTAACCACCGGCCAGCGCCTTGGACGGCGCGCATTGGTCGCCCATTCCCTGTGTGCCGACGGCGTAGCTGACGATCGGGCGCTGCCCCGGCCCGGTCCACGGTGTGGTCGGCGTGAGCACGGTGCCGGTGACCGCGACCGGGTCGCCATGCGCGTCGGTGCTGCGGTACATGATCAGCTGCGCGCTCGCGGGGGCCGGGATGAGCTTGACCGGGTCGAGGAAGAACGTCGTCGGCTGGTGGCGGATGATGTCGCCGGCGTGGCCCGACGGTAAGGGAGCCGGCGGATCATAGAAGTCGGCCGCACCGGCCGGTGCCGCTCCGACGGCGAGCGAGACGAGACTTATCAGCGTGGTGATAGTCGCCGCCAGCCGGCGACTGTGTGTCAGACGCATTCTCGCTCCCCGATGAGCTATTTTCCGACATGGTTGTCGGAAAAAGGATCGAGGTGAGGGTTCCCAGTGTCAATGCCCCGAAAGCGTGGTCCGGGGCGGCCGCGGAAGCTGCCGGTCGACGACCAGCGCGCCCTGACGCTGGCCGCGGCCAGGCACGTCTTCGCCGCACAGGGTCCGCAAGGCGCGACCATCGAGGAGATCGCCAAGCAGGCCGGGCTGACGAGGCAGACCGTTTACGAACTGTTCGGCGACAAGCATTCGCTCTTCGCGCAGACGGTCGCCGACGTCGAGGAACAGGCCTACGCCACGATCGCCGAGCGCGGTTCGGGCGACGCCGATCTGGACCTGAAATCCTGGGCGCGCACCAACTACGCGAACATGTTCGCCTACGTCGCGGAGAATCCGGACGCCCTGCCGGTGCTGCAGGAGGCCGAGCGCGCCGGCGATCCGGCGCTGACCAGGCTGCGGTCCCGGCTCGCCGAGATCTACACCGAAGCCAGCGGTCGGCGCTGGGCGGAGTACGGCATCGAACCCGGCCGGGCGGACACCGCACTCGTCGCGATGTACTTCGCGATGACCGAGGCCCTCGTGAACCTGAACTGGCCGGACTCCGCACCGGACCGCGACGCCCTGATCGACCTGCTCACCGAGTTCACCATCGGTGGCGTGCTGCGGCTTTACAGCCAGACGCCGGACGTCATCGAGCGGATGCGGTGACTCGTCACAAAGCCGAACGGTGTCCACATTGCGGACACAGGGGCATCCGCGCCGATCCGGTCGTAGCGTCGAAGGCATGCCGCCTGCCCAGCTCGCGATCATCGGTGCGGGACCGCGCGGGGTCGGCGTGCTGGAACGGCTCTCCGCGAACGCCCCGGAACTGCTCGGTGACGCCCGGCTGGTCGTGCACCTCGTCGACCCGTTCCCGCCCGGGCCTGGCCGGATCTGGCGGTACGAGCAGTCCCCGTTGCTGCGGATGAACTCGATGACCGAGGACGTCACGATGTTCACCGACGAGACAGTGCAGATCGACGGGCCGATCGGGCCGGGCCCGTCGCTGTTCGAGTGGGTGGAGCGGCTGCGGGCGGGTGAAGTGGACCATGTGCTCGCCGAGGATCTGCGCGAAGAGCTGAACTCCTTGGCCAGTACGGACTTTCCGACCCGGCGGCTGCAGAGTGCCTATCTCGGCTGGGTTTACCGCAAGGTACTGACCGACCTCCCGCGTGGCATCGAGGTGGTCGAGCACCACACGCGCGCCACGCACATCGAAGGCGACGTCGTGTGGCTGGCCGACGGCGGCAGCATCGCGGCCGACATCGTCGTGCTCACCGTCGGCCACCTCGACGCCGAGCCCGATCCGGCGGAACAGGGCCTGGCCGACGAAGCCGCCGGGCACGGGCTGGCGTACTACCCGGCCGGCTACACCGCGGACGTGGACTACGCGGCCGTGCCGCCCGGCGAACACGTTCTGGTGCGCGGTTTCGGGCTCGCCTTCGTGGATCTGATGCTGTTGCTGACCGAAGGCCGCGGCGGCCGCTTCACCGAGCTTCCCGGTGGCGGGCTGCACTACGAGCCCAGCGGCCGTGAGCCGGTACTGCACGTCGGCTCGCGGCGCGGTGTGCCGTACCACGCGAAGCCCGGCTACCGGCTGCAAGGCGAGCCGTTGCAGCTGCCGAAGTTCTTCACCCCGGAAGCGATCGCGGAAATCCCCGGTGAACTGGACTTCCGCGCCGACCTGTGGCCGCTGATCGCGAAGGAACTCGCCTGGGGTTACTACAGCGAGCTGTTCACCGGACACCCCGGTCGCGTGTCGCTCAGCTTCGCGGAGTTCGCCGCCCAGTACGCCGACTTCGCCTGGGACAGCGCGGAAATGCGGGCGCTGATCGAGCGCGCCGTGCCCGGCGAGGACGACCGGCTCGACCTGGACAGGCTCGACCGCCCGCTGACGGGCAAGCGGTTCGACACCGCGGAAGCGTTCGGTAAACACCTGCGCGAGTACATCGAGGCAGACCTGGCGCGCCGCGCGAACCGGGAGTACAGCGCGGATCTCGGCGCGTTCATGGCGATGCTCTCGGTGTACGGCAGACTGCCGGGACTGGTGGCGACCGGCAGGCTGGATCCGCGTTCTCAAGTGTCCGATTTGGACGGTTGGTTCCACGGGTTCTTCAGCTACTACGCCAGCGGCCCGCCGCCACGTCGGCTGGAGGAGCTCCTCGCCCTGGAACAGGCCGGGGTTGTTTCGTTCCTGGGTGCGGAAATGCGGGTGACACTGGAGGACGGGCGCTACGTCGGCAGCAGCGTGAGTTTCCCCGGCGAGGTCGAGGCGTCCACGCTCATCGAAGCCCGGCTGCCCGCGGCCAGCCTGTCCCGCGCGTCCGACGGCCTGCTCCGGCAGCTGCGCGAAACCGGTCAGCTCGCCGAGGAGGTCGTGCAGGGGCTGCCGTCGGGCCGCATCCACACCCGCGTTGCCGACGGCCGCGTCGTACGGCCGGACGGCACGCCGCAGCACCGCTGGTTCTCCCTCGGCCCGCACACCAGCGCGCGCTCGGCCGGCGCCTTCACCCGGCCACGGACGAACTCCGTGTCATTCCGGCAGAACGACGCGGTGGCCAGGGAAATCCTCCGGACGATCAAGCCGCTTCTTCGGTCTCCCTGCCCGGAATAGCCGCGAGCAGCTCCTGCGTGTACGCGTGCCGTGGGTCATGCAGTACCTCTTCGGCCGGGCCGATTTCGACGAGCTTTCCGGCGCGCATCACGCCGACGCGGTCGGCCACCTGGCGCACCACGGCGAGGTCGTGCGAGATGAACAGGTAGGTGAGGCCGAGTTCGTCCTGCAATCGCACCAGCAGTTCCAGGATCTGCGCCTGCACCGACACGTCCAGCGCCGACACCGGCTCGTCGCATACCACGAACTCCGGCCGCAGCGCCAGTGCCCGCGCGATCGCCACCCGCTGCCGTTGCCCGCCGGAGAGCTCCGCCGGTTTGCGCCTGAGCATCGCCGACGGTAGCGCGACCTGGTCGAGCAGTTCGGCTGACCGATTGGGCAAACCGAAGGCGCGCAAAGGTTCCGAGACGATCCGTTCGACGCTGAGCTTCGGGTTCAGCGAGGCGTACGGGTTCTGGTAGATCAGCTGCATCCGCCTGCGCCACCGCCGCAGTTCGCGGCCGCGCACGCCGGTCAGCTCCGTCCCGTCGACGGAAACCGTGCCTTCGGTGGGTTCGGTGAGGCGCAGCAGCATCCGGGCGGTGGTGGTCTTGCCCGAACCCGATTCGCCGACGAGCGCGAGCGTCTGGCCGCGACCGATCTCGAAACTCACGTCGTCCACCGCGCGCCGGCCGCCGAAGTCCTTCGTCAGTCCACGCACGGAAATGAACGGGCTGCTCTCGGCACGCCGCGCGCGCAGCGGTGTGGTGGAAAGGCTTGGCGCGGCAGCCAGCAGGCGCTGGGTGTACTCGTGCGCCGGCGCCGCGAGCAGCTGGCCGCTCGGGCCTTCCTCGACCACGCGCCCTTCGGACATCACCGCTATCCGCGAAGCGCGATCCGCCGCCACCCCGAGATCGTGCGTGATCAACAGGATCGCGGTGTTCGACTCCGCTGCCAGCTGCTCCAGGTGATCGAGGATCTGGCGCTGCACCGTGACGTCGAGCGCGCTCGTCGGCTCGTCCGCGATGATCAGCTTCGGCCGCCCGGCGAGTGCTGCGGCGATCAGCACTCGTTGCCGCAGGCCACCGGACAGCTCGTGCGGATACTGCCGGGCACGCTCCTCCGGCTCGTCGATTCCCGCGCGCCGCAACAACTCCACGGCCTGTGCCGGCGCGGATCGCTTGTCCGCGAGGCCGTGGATGCGCAGCACCTCGGCGACCTGCGGCCCGATCCGCAGCACCGGATCCAGGGACACCGTCGGATCCTGCGGGATGAGCGCGATCTCCCAGCCGCGCACCGAACGCCAGGCCCGCGGGGAGAGGCTGGTCAACTCCTTGCCGGCAAAGGTGATCGAGCCTTGATCGACCTGCCCGCCGCGTGGCAACAGACCGATCGCCGCATGCGCCGTGGTGGTCTTGCCCGAGCCCGACTCGCCGACCACCGCCACGATCTGTCCGGAATGGACGGTCAGCTCGGCACCGCGCACCGCGGGCACACCCCGGTAGGAGACCTCGAGATCCTTGATGCGCAACAGTTCGTCAGTCATGGCGCTCTCCGTCCAATGCGCGCGAGACCCGGTTCGTGGCGAGCACCACCGCGGCGATCACCAACCCGGGCAAGGTCGTCATCCACCAGGCGGTGGCCAGGTACGAACGGCCGCCCGCCACCAGCGAGCCCCATTCCGGCGTCGGCGGCGTCGCCCCGAACCCGAGGAAGCTCAACGACGAAATCTCCAGCACGGCCGTGCCGAAGGTGAGCACCGCCAAGGCCAGGACCGGCCCCGAGGAGTTCGGCAGCACGTGCCGGTACAACACGCCGAACCAGCGCACGCCGCTCGCCCGCGCCGCCTCGACGAACACCCCGGTGCGCACCCGGAGCACCTCGGCGCGCATCAGCCTGGCGAAGTGCGCGACGTTCGCGATACCGACGGCGATCGCGACCTTCGTCGTGCCGAACCCCAAAGCGGTGACCAGGGACAGCGACAGCAGGATCGACGGGACCGCGAGCAGCACGTCCACCACTCGCATGATCACCGAGTCCAGCCAGCCCGGCCGCATCCCGGCAAGCAGGCCGAGCACGGAACCGGTCACGAGCGCGATCAGCACCGCGAGCACGGCCGCCCACAACGAAAGCGCGGCGCCGTGCACCACCCGGGCGTAGACGTCGCGGCCTGTCTCGTCGGTGCCGAACAGGTGCGCCGCGGACGGGCCCTGCAGCTTCTGCCGCGGGATGCCGGCGATCGGGTCGTAACCGGTGAACCAGTCCGGCACGATCGCCCACGCCACCACCAGCACGAGCACCAGCACACTCAGGATCAGCGCCGGGCGCCGGACGGCGAAACGCGTCCGGCTCAGCGTCAAGACGTCAGCCATTGGTCCTCACCCGTGGATCAAGCAGCGGATACACCAGGTCGACAACCAGGTTGAGCACGACGAAGAACAGCGCGGCCAGCACGATCACCGCCTGCACCACCGGGATGTCCTGCTGGTTCACCGCCGTGGCGGTCACCCGGCCGAGTCCGTCGCGGGAGAACACCGTCTCGGTGACCACCGAACCGGCGAGCAGCTGCCCGGCGATCACCCCGACCAGCGTCAGCGTCGGCATGATCGCGTTGCGCAGCGCGTGTCCGAAGTGGACACGAGACCGGCCGGCGCCCTTCGCCTGCACGATTTCCACGTAGGGCTCGGCGAGCTGGGTGCGCAGACTCTTCGCCAGCACCTGCCCGATCACCGCGCCGGTCGGCAGGGCGAGCGTGATCGCGGGCAGGATCAGCGACTCGAAACCCTTGTTGCCCAGCGCGGGCAGCAGCCTGAGCTGGAACGAAAAGATCTGCACCAGCACCAGCCCGACCCAGAACACCGGCAGCGAAATGCCGACCGAGGGCAGCGAAAGCAGGAACGTGCCAAGCCAGCGCAACCTGGTGAACGTGCCCAGCAACGCCACCCCGCCACCGAAGACCACCGCCAGCAGCAGGCCGAGCCCGGCCGCCGCCAGCGTGGGCGGCAGCGCGGTCAGCACCTGGTGCGTGGCCTGGTCCCCGGTGGCGATTGAGCGGCCGAAGTCCCCGTGCAGCGCGCCGAGCAAGCGCTTTCCGTACTGCACCGGCCACGGCTCGTCGAGGCCGTACGCCGCCCGCTCCTGCGCGATCTGCGCAGGAGTGAGCGTGGTCGAGCCCTCGCCACCGGCGATCTTCGCCAGCACGGCGTCGCCCGGCAGGAGGTACAGGATCACAAAGGACAGCGTGAACGCCGCCCACAGGACCAGTACCGCCTGCAGGATTCGCCTGAGCAGATAGGACTTCATGAGACCCAGGTGTCGAACAGCTGGAGCCGGGACGAAGCCTCGAAGTTCACCGCGTGCGCGTTCTGCCCGACCGCGACCACCTGGGTCAGTTCGAAGACCGGGATGGAGTACGCCTGGTCGACGATGATCCGCTGGGCCTGTTCGGCGGCAGGCTTCCTGGTGGCCGGGTCCACAGTGGACGCTTCGGTGTCCAGCTGCGCGTCCAGCGGGTTGCCCGGGGCCAGCCTGCTGCGGTTGTTCGCCTTGGTGGAGAAGCCGTTGCGCAGGATGTCAGGATCGGCCCTTGTCACGTTGTACCAGAGGAAGTCGTAGTCGAACCGCTGCTGGATCTGCAGGGTCTCCGCCGACGTGTGCAGTTCGAGCTGGAGGTCGAAGCCGATCTTGCGGAGCTGCTGCTGTACGAGTTCCAGCACGCTCTGGCTCTGGTTGAACACGCTGGCGAACAACACCTTCGCGGTCAGCCGCTGCCCGTTCTTGACCCGGATCCCGTCCGGCCCCGGCACCCAGCCGTCCGCGTCGAGCAGGGCCGTCGCACCGGCCGGGTCGAAGGCGAGATCGGTAGACAGGTCGGTGTAGAGCGGAGTCGTGGAGGCGAGGATGCTCGTCGCGGGTTTGTAGTTCGGGCTGAGCACGGTGTCGGTGACCTCCTGGCGGTTGATCCCCTTGGACACCGCCTGGCGCACCTTCTCGTCCGCCAGCACGCCCCGGGTGATGTTGGCCTGCAGGTTGAACACGATGCCGGGATTCGGCCGGGTGTTCTCGCTGAACCCGTTGCCCTGGAACTGTCCCTCGTCCACCGGCTGCACTTCGGTGGTCGCGTCGAGCTGGCCGGACAGCAGACTTCCGGTACGCACGCCGGGCTCCGGCACGATCTTGTAGTCCACCTTGTCGAGGTAGGCCTCACCCTGGTGCTGCCACAGCGACGAGCCCCACGCGTAGCCCTTGCGCTTGGCGATCACGATGTCGGCATTCTGCTTGAAGCTGGTGAAGACGAACGGCCCGGAGCCGATCAGCCCGTCCCCCTGGCACCGTTGGTCCGCCGTTTTCTGGTACGCCGCCGGGGCCAGGATGCCGAGCGACATCGTGGAGCTGGCTTGCAGGAACTGGGCGCTGGGCACGGAAAAATCGATGCGCACGGTCTGCGGGTCGACCACGGTGGAACCGCTGTAGGACGCCAGATATCCCGAACCCAGCTGGGCCTTGGCGCCGAGCGCCTTGATGCCGTCGAAGCTGGTCTTCACCGCGTTCGCGTCCAGCGGGGTGCCGTCGGAGAACGTGACACCGGAACGCAGGTGGAAGGTGAAGCTCGTGGAAGTGGCGTTGCTCTCCCATTTCTCGGCCAGCCACGGCTTGATCTGGCCGGTGGCCGGGTCCTGGTCGGTGAGCGAATCGACGAGCTGCCTGCCCACGTTGAGGGAGGCGTTGGTGCCCGCCTGCTGGGGATCGAGGCAGTCCGGATTGGAGCCGACGGCGATGGTCAGCGTGCCGCCGGGCTTCGGCGGGCCCGCGTCGGCACCGGTCGCGGCTGTGGACGAACAACCTGCGACGAGCAGAACCAGGGCCGTGGCGGGGACGATTTTGGCGCTACGACGGGAAGACACGGGATCACGGTAAGCAGAATTCCGCCCCGTGAACCCGTGTCTCAGTCTGTGGACGTCAGCAGTGGCCGAGCATGTCGGTCAGCGCGGACTTCTCCGCGGAGTTCACCGTGAGGTCGAACTTGTGCTTCACCGCGATCCACATTTCCGCGTAGGTGCACCAATACATGGTGAGCGGCGGTTTCCAGGTGTCCGGCGATGCGTCTCCCTTGGCCTGGTTGACGTTGTCGGTCACCGCGATCAGCTGCGGGTCGGACAGGTCGTTCGCGTAGGCCTGCCGCTGCGCGGTGGTCCACGACGCGGCGCCGGTGCGCCACGCGTCGGCGAGCGGCACGACGTGATCGATGTCCACGTCCGAGGCGGCGGTCCACGTCGCCCCGTCGTACGGGCTGTACCAGCTGCCGGACGTCGCCGCGCAGTCCGAACCGGTGACCACGTTGGTGCCGTCGCGCTTGAGCACCACTTCGCGGGTGTTGCAGTTGTTGCCCTGGTCGATCCAGTGCGGGAACTTGTCACGGGAGTAGCCGTCGAGGCTGCCGTCCGCGGCGACCGTCAGCGTGGCGAGTTCGGAACGGGCGGTGGTTTCGGACGGAATTCCGGGAGGAGTGGCCGCCGCGGTGCCGACGAAGGCGCCGACGGCGAGCACTGACACGGCCAGGACAGTCAACGAACGACGCATTTTGCCGCCTTCGGGTGAGCTGTGCGGGACCTGCCGACACTGACTCACGAAGATGGCGATAGCAATACCTGTGGGTGATTTACCGACGACAGTAGGTTAACGTTCTGTGATCATCGTCATTCACGCGAGACCGCGGATCAGGCGCAGATCCTCGGTGTGGCGGTACCAGGTCCACCGGTTGATCGCGCGTGGGAACGGCACGCCGTCCAGGCTCGGGCGGGTCGGGATGCAGCCGATCTGAAAAGCACGGCAGGCATGGGTCACCGGCCGCTTGAACAGCAGTCCCTTCAGCACGCGGACAACGAGCCCGGGCCCGCCCTCCCCGTCCGGGGAGACCTCGATCGAACGGGCGGCGCCACGGAGCGCGACGTCGT
Organism: Amycolatopsis sp.; assembly: GCF_035546795.1. Taxonomy (GTDB): domain Bacteria; phylum Actinomycetota; class Actinomycetes; order Mycobacteriales; family Pseudonocardiaceae; genus Amycolatopsis_E. The sequence continues at coordinate 48,747 of NZ_DASZWC010000014.1, read as the reverse complement.
CATCGCAGTACGCGACCCCGCGGACAGCCCCGAATGTGCCTCTCCCCACTATCACTCCGCCGTTGTCGTCGCGGATCAACGGCACCGGGTCCACCTCACCGTTCAGCGCGACCGCCAGCGCCCGCGCCGGGTCGGTCGGCAGACCCCACAGCGCGGCCACCTCCGATGCCGGGTCGGCCGGCACGAAGCCGACCGGGGTCGAGCCGAGCTTTTCCTTGCGCAGCAACCTGATCACCACCGCCGCGAGGTCCGCGTCGGTGCCCGCGACGATCAACGGCCCGGCGTCGGTAAGCGGATCGACCTCCGCCTTGCCCGGCCGCTCCGCGACCCGGTGCACGGACAGCCCCTCCACCTCGGGCAGCGGCGGGGCCGACGCCCCGCAAACCAGTACCTGTCCCCGCACGTCGCGGCCCTCCGTTACGCTCATACATCGGCTTTCCATTCTTTGCCGATTATCTGGAGTGTCACATGCCGGCCATCGTGCTGATCGGCGCCCAATGGGGCGACGAAGGCAAGGGCAAGGCCACCGATTTGCTCGGCGACCGTGTCCAGTGGGTTGTCCGCTATCAAGGCGGCAACAACGCGGGGCACACTGTCGTGCTCCCCAACGGGGACAACTTCGCCCTGCACCTGATCCCTTCGGGCATCCTCACGCCGGGGGTGACCAACGTGATCGGCAACGGCGTGGTGGTCGACCCCGGCGTCCTGCTCGACGAGCTGGACGGGCTGGAGAACCGCGGGGTGGACACCGGGCGGCTGCTCATCTCCGCCGACGCGCACTTGATCATGCCGTATCACGTGGCGATCGATAAGGTCACCGAGCGTTACCTCGGCAGCCGCAAGATCGGCACCACCGGGCGCGGTATCGGGCCCTGCTACCAGGACAAGGTGGCCAGGGTCGGCGTGCGCGTGCAGGACCTGCTGGACGAGAAGATCTTCCGGCAGAAGGTCGAGGCCGCGCTGGAGTTCAAGAACCAGGTGCTGGTCAAGGTCTACAACCGCAAGGCGCTCGACGCCGAGCAGGTGGCCGACGAGGTGCTGGCCGCGGGTGAGAAGTTCGCGCACCGCATCGCGGACACGCGGCTGCAGCTGAACAAGGCACTGGAGCGCGGCGAGACGGTGCTGCTGGAGGGTTCGCAGGGCACGCTGCTCGACGTCGACCACGGTACGTATCCGTTCGTCACCTCGTCCAACCCGACTTCCGGCGGGGCGAGCGCGGGCTCGGGCATCGGACCGGGACGGATCACCACCGTGCTGGGCATCCTCAAGGCGTACACCACGCGCGTGGGCTCGGGCCCGTTCCCGAGCGAGCTGCACGACGAGATGGGCGAGCACCTGCGCAAGGCCGGCGGCGAGTTCGGCGTCACCACCGGGCGCTCACGGCGCACCGGCTGGTTCGACGCGGTGATCGCCCGGTACGCCACGCGGGTCAACGGCATCACGGACTACTTCCTGACCAAGCTCGACGTGCTCTCGGGCCTGGAGCGCGTACCGATCTGCGTCGGGTACGAGGTGGACGGGTTCCGCACCGAGGACATGCCGATGACGCAGACCGACGTGCACCACGCCGTGCCGGTCTACGAGGAGCTCCCCGGCTGGTGGGAGGACCTCTCGGAGTGCCGGACGTACGAGGAGCTGCCCGCCAACGCCCGCGCCTACGTCGAGCGCCTGGAGGAACTCTCCGGCGCCCGCATGTCGGCGATCGGCGTCGGCCCTGGCCGCGACCAGACCATCGTCCGGCACCAGTTCGCTTAGCCCAGCGAGGTTTTCGTCGGCGTCGGGTTGCGGAAGAGGTCGAGTACCGGGCAGTGCTCGTCGACCTGGCGCTTGAGTTCCTCGTAGCGTTCGGCGCCCGCCGGGCCGGTCAGCTCGACGTTCAGGCGCACGTCGGTGAAGCCCGGGCGCGTGTCCGCGAAGCCGAAGAACCCGTGCAGGTCGAGGTCCCCGTCCACGGTCACCTTCACCGATTCGAGCGGGATGCCCAGCTTCGCGGCCCAGAACTGGTACGTGATCACCTGGCACGAGCCGAGTGCGGCGAGCGCGTATTCGACCGGGTTGGCGGCCGTGTCGGTGCCACCGAGCGCGGCGGGCTCGTCGACCGAGAACGAGTGATCACGCACGTTCACCTCGACCACGGTCGCGGTGCCGGCCTTCAGCGCGTGCCCCACGCTGAAGGAGACCGCGGCGTTGGCGGGGTCGCTCTGCACGGCCTCGCGAGTTCCTTCGATGACGTCGTTCAGTGACACGGTCGGCTCCCTCATGATCGGCGGCTGGGAGTACAGGGTGGCCAGCTCCCGGCCCGGCATGCGAGGACTCCCAAACCGTGGGACCCGGAATGGGCTCGGGGCGGGCGGGGTTGGCGAGGACATGACCCTTGGGGTAGCACTCGCGACTTCGGACACCACCAACTACGTGGACGCGACGGTGGAGCTGGCGCGGCAAGCGGCGGACGCGGGCGTGCGGTCCGCCTGGTTCGGGCAGCGGCTGGACTACGACTCCGCCGGGCTGGCCGCGATCGTCGGGCGGGAGGTGCCGGGGCTGCACGTCGGCACGTCCGCGATCCCGGTGTTCGGCAGGCATCCGCTGCTCGTCGCGTCGCAGGCGCAGACCACCCAGGCCGCCACGCACGGCCGGTACCACCTCGGGCTCGCGCTCGGCGCCAAGTTCATCGTGGAGAACGCCTTCGGCCTGCCGTACGAGCGGCCGATCAAGCTGCTGCGCGAGTTCCTGACCGCGTTGCGCCCGCTACTCGAAAAGGGCACGGCCGACTTCCACGGCGAGCTGCTCACCGCCGCGCCGAATCTGCCTACCAAGGTGCCCGGCGCCGAACCGCGCGTGCCGATTCTCGTCGCCGCGATGGGGCCGCAGGCGTTGCGCGCCACGGGGGAACTCGCCGACGGCACGCTGCCGTACCTCGCCGGGCCCCGCACGCTCGGCGAGCAGATCGTCCCCGCCATCACGGAAGCCGCCGAAAGGGCGGGCCGCCCGGCGCCGCGGATCGTCGCGTTCTTGCCCGGCGTGCTGACCGCGAACGTCGACAAGGCGCGCGAGAAAGCCTTGGCGGACATGGCTTTCTACGAGCAGGTGCCCTCCTACCAGCGAGTGATCGCCGCTGAGGGGGCGACGCGCGCGGGCGACCTCGCCGCCATCGGGGACGAGAAAACCGTCGCCGCCGCCGTGCAGAGCTACTACGACGCGGGCGCCACCGAGGTTGTGGTCACCATGAGCGAACTCAACGGTCCCGAGGACCAGCAGCGCACCTTCGAGCTGCTCGGCTCACTCTGATCGGTAAAGCTCGGTTACCCCGGCGAGCACGGCCGCGCGCAGCTCGTCCGGGGGGAATCCCGGTGGGGCCGGCGGACGGCCCGCGCCGCGTGACCGCGTCGGCGGAGCTGCTCGTCCCGCTCACGTGAGCCGCGAGGTGAGCGTGTCCGACAGCGCCAGCTCCTCCAGATCCAGTTCCCGCAACACTTTCCGGAGCACGTCGTCGTCGAGCTCCCCCGCGTCGCGACATGCCAGCACCGCTTCCCGTTGTGCCAGCAGCAGTTCCCGGCGGGCTTGCACGAAAGCGGCGTGGGGGCTGGCTTCGCGATCCTCCTCGGACAACGAGATCGCCGCCAGCGCGCCCCGGTAGCGCGATTCGACGAGCCCGCGCAACCGGGCGGTCAGCCGTTCCGCCCGCTCTCGTGTGATGTCCACTTTGGACAGCAGCTCGGGCATCAGGGTGTTCAGCCGGTCCAGCGCCGCCTGCATCGCCGCTTCGCGGGCATGCAACTCTTCGGCCTCGTCCCGCTCCGCCTCCGCGTCGCTGTTCACCTTCAGCTTGCGGATCAGCACGGGCAACGTGAGCCCCTGGATGAGCAGCGTGCCGATCGCCACGGTGAAGGCGAACAGCTGGATCTCCTCCCGGCCGGGGAACGGCGCTCCGTCCCGGGTCAGCAGCGGCACACCGGTGGCCGCGGCCAGCGTCACGACGCCCCGCATCCCGGTCCACGACAGCACCGTGAAATACCGCCACGGGATCTTCATGCGGTCCCTGTCGAACAGCCGCATCGCCCGCGGCACCACGCCCGTGAGGAACACATAGGGGATCCGGATCAAGATCGTCACCGCGAGCACGACCAGCGCGCAGATCACGAGCGTGGTGTTGTCGGCGGCGGCCTGCTCGGTGTCCTCCAGCACGAACGGCAGCTGCAGGCCCATCAGCGCGAACACCAGTGTTTCCAGCAGCACGTCGAACGAGGCCCAGATCGTCGAGTCCTGCACGCGGGTGGCCGAGCCCGCGTGCAGCGACTGGTTCCCCAGGTACAGCCCGGCGGCGACGACCGCGAGCACGCCCGAGCCGCTGAAGTCCTCGGACAACGGGTGCAGATGCTCGGCGATCACGTACACCGCGAACGGCACGATGATCCCGAACGCCGATTCCATCAGCGGATCGTCCAGCCGCCGCCGGATGAACCCGACGATGACGCCCGCGAGCAGCCCGACCCCGATCCCGAGCACGGCGGCCACCAGGAAGATCAGGAACCCGTGCCCGATCGAGCCTGCCGAACCGAGCACGGCCGCGAGCGCGATCTTGTACAGCGTCAGCGCCGCCGCGTCGTTCACCAGGCTTTCCCCGGTGAGCACCGTCATCAGCCGCCTTGGCAGCCCGAGCCGTCGGCCGATGGCCACCGCGGTCACCGCGTCCGGCGGCGCCACCACCGCGCCCAGCACGAGCGCGGACGCCACCGGCAACTCGGGCAGCAGCAGGTGCACCACGAACCCGACGCCGAGCGCCGTCACGACGACCAGCACCACACCGAGCGCGATGATCGGCCGGGACGCCGACCTGAACTGTGCGAACGAGCTCTCCAGCGCGGTCGAGTAGAGCAGCGGCGGCAGTACCAGTGTCAGGATCAGTTCCGGGTCGAGCTCGACTCGCGGGACGCCGGGGATGAACGAAACCGCCAGCGCCACCACCACGATCAGCAGCGGCGCGGACAGGTTGTACCGGCGGGCGAGGGCTGTCAGGCCGAGCGCGCCGGCCAGCACGCCCATCAGAACCAGCAACTCCATGCCGGCAATCTTCGCTCAGCCGCGCGGTTCACACCGCGCGAAGATCTTCCTCCACGGCTTCCAGCTCCGCCGCCGAACCCTGCACCTTGGGCCCGGTGAACCACTTCCGCGCCGAGACGAACCACCAGATCGTCGCTCCGCCCAGCACGATGAGGAACGCGACCGGGGTGTAGTTGAAGGTGTCCACGGTGACCGGCGAGACCTGCGGCAGCATGAACAGCACGAAGATCAGCACCACCCAGATCGTCGCGATGATCCCGACCGGCCTGCCCCAGCGGCCGAGGTGCCACGGCCCCGGCTCGAACGCGTCGCCCTTGCGCACGCGCAGAAACACCGGGATCACGTACGCCACATACAGTCCGACCGTCGCGATGGAAGTCACAGCGGCGTACGCGGTGGCGCTCCACAGGTACGGCAGCGCGAGGATCAGCGCGCCGACCGCGGCGAACCACACCGAATTGGTCGGCGTCCGGGTGCGTTTGTTGATGCGGTGCCACAGCCGCGAACCCGGGATCGCGCCGTCACGGGCGAAGGCGTAGATCATCCGCGAGTTCGCCGTCACCGAGGCCATCCCGCAGAACAGCTGTGCGCCGATCGCGATCAGCAGCAGGAACTTCCCGGTGGTGGCGCCCGCCGCGTCGATGAAGATCTGCGCCGGCGGCACTCCGGTGGAGGTGTTTACGGCGCCGTCGTAGTCCTGGATCGCGAAGGTCAGGCCGATCAACAGGATCCAGCCCGCGACGAGGGAGACGAGGATCGAGTTGACGATCCCGCGCGGCCCGGCGCGGTCGGCGTTCTTCGTTTCCTCAGTCATATGCGCCGATGCGTCGTACCCCGTCAGCGTGTACTGGGCGACGAGCAGCCCGAGCGCGAACACGTACGGCGCGTAACCCCAGCCAGTGGCGTTCTCGAAATGGCCGAACACGAACGACGCCGACTGATGCTTGGCGGGCACGAACACCAGCACCCCGACGATCACCAGCACGCCGATCAGGTGCCACCACACGCTGACCCCGTTGAGCACCGCGACCAGGCGCACGCCGAAGGTGTTCAGCAGCCCGTGCAGCGCAAGGATGATCGCCAGCAGCAGGATCGTGTGCCCTGGCGTGGCGGCGAAACCCCATTGCAGGTCGAGGAAGGCGTTCAGGAACAGCGCGGCACCGAAGTCGATACCCGCGGTGACCGCGACCTGGCCGACCAGGTTGAACCAGCCGGTGAACCAGGACCAGGCCGCGCCGCCGGACGGGGCGAGCTTGGCGGCCCAGTAGTAGAGCCCGCCAGCCGTGGGATAGCTGGAGCAAACCTCGGCCATGCCGAGGCCGACCAGGATGACGAACACCCCGACCAGCGGCCAGCCCCAGATCATCGCGACCGGGCCGCCGGTTTTGAGGCCGAACCCGTAGAGCGTGAGGCAGCCCGACAGGATCGAGATGATGGTGAACGAGACGGCGAAGTTGGAGAACGCCGACATCGTCCGCTTGAGTTCTTGGGCGTATCCGAGTTGATGAAGCCGCGCACTGTCGTCGTCCACCGGGCTCACCCCAAAGGTCTACGAACGTTCCATTGCGGAATCGCAGCAACCTAGCCCGGTGGACGAACGCAGGTCAAGCAGCCGTCTCGGCAACCACCTCAGAATCCACCACCGGCACCGCCGGCCTACGCGGCAAGAACAACGCCGGAATCAGACACAACGCGATCAACACCAACGCCCACATGAACGTACTCGAAAACGCATCCGCCGACGCCGACGCCGCCACCTGATGCGTCTGCGGACTCATCAACGCCGCCGTCGCCGCCAGCTGACCCTGACTGGTGGGGACACCGAACTTCCCCGCGAGCAGGCTGGCCAGGATGATCGACACCACCGCGGCACCGATCCCGCCCGCCGCCTGCTGGATGATGTTCATCGACGTGGACGCGCGCGCCACCGAGCGCTGGGTGAGCGTCTGCAGCGCCGCGGCGCTGATCGGCATCATCGTCATGCCCATGCCAAGCCCCATCACGAACAGCCCCGCCAGCAGCAGCGGATACGACGTGTCCGCGCCGACCTGGGTGAACACCGCGAGCCCGGCGAGGATCACCACGATCCCCGGCAGCACGATCTTGCCGGGGCCGATCTTGTCCGCGAGCCTGCCGCCGATCGGCATGGTGATCATCGCGCCGATGCCCTGTGGTGCGAGCAGCAAGCCGGCCTGCAGGGCGGATTCACCGCGCACCAGCAGGAAGTACGTCGGCAGCACCAGCATCGCGCCCATGAACGCCACCATGAAGAACGTCATGGTGATCATGGCGACCGCGAACGTCCTGTCCTTGAACAGTTTCAGGTCCACCAGCGGGTTCGGGATTCGCGTCGCGCGCAGCACGAAGGCGACGATCAGCGCCAGACCCACCAGGCCCGGCAGCCACACGCTCGGCGACCCGATGCCGCCCTCCGCCGGGATCTTGGACACTCCGAAGATCAGCAGCGCGAGACCAGGCGAAAGCATCAACATGCCGGGGAAGTCGAACTTCTCCGTCGCGCGCGGGGCGTCCTTCGGCAGGATCCTCCACGCCAGCAGGAAAGCGACCGCACCGATCGGCACGTTGATGTAGAAGATCCAGCGCCAGCTGACCGCGTCGACGAGCCAGCCGCCGAGGATCGGGCCACCGATCGGGCCGAGCAGCATCGGCACGCCCAGCACGGCCATCACGCGGCCGACGCGGTGCGGGCCCGCGGCCCTCGTCATGATCGTCATGCCGGCGGGCATCAGCATCCCGCCGCCGAGGCCCTGCAGCACCCGGAACGCGATCAGCGACTCGATGTTCCACGCCATCCCGGCGAGCACCGACCCGAGCAGGAAAAGCCCGATGGACAACAGGTACGGCCGCTTGGTGCCGAAGCGGTCGCAGGCCCAGCCGGTCACCGGGATGACCGTGGCGAGCGCGAGCAGATAACCCGTCACGACCCACTGGATCGTGTCGAGCGAGGTCTGGAACTGCAGCGTGAGCGCCTGCAGCGCGACGTTGACGACCGTGGTGTCCAGGATCGCCATGACGGCGCCAAGGACGACCACGCCCGCGACCTTCAGCACGGCGGAATCCAGCTTGTCGGAGTCCCCGGGTCTTAGTTCGGCTGTAGTCATGAGGTCCGTTTCTCGGTGGCAGGAGGGCAGCGGGAAGCCGAAGAAGAACCGCAGCCCCGCGAGATCCCCCTCGACGTGCCACCGAGATTAGCGAAACGGAAAAACCCGGCGCTACTACATTTCGCTATCGGTAAAACGAGCTACGAACCGGTTACCGCGAGCAACGCCGTGTCCGGCTGGTCGGCGAAGAAACCGTCGATTCCGGTTGCCAGGAAAGCCGATTCCTCCGCGAAAATGTTGCCCCAGGCCGTCTTGTCACCGGCGGAACGCAGATTCGCCGGGAGGAAGTTGTTCTCGTTGCGGAAGGTGTACGGCGCCACCTTGAGCCCGGCGTCGTGGGCGTCGCGCACCAGCGAGGTCGGCTTGGTCAGGTTTCCGGCCGGGTCCAGCGGGATGATCTGCGCCTTGTCCGGGCCGATGTAGTTGGCGTAGGTGGAGATTTCCTTGAGCCCGGCCGGGGTGACCAGATCCGCATAGGTGCGCTTGTCGCCACTGGCGACGAAGTCGGCGGGCGCGCCGGTGGCCGAAGTCAGCTGCAGCAGCGGAACGCGCACCTGCTTGCTCAGCGCCTTGAGGTTCGCCACCTCGAACGACTGAATGATCACGGGCGCGCCGGGGCGGTTGAGCCCGTTGCGGTCGAGCAGGTCCACCAGCTTGGGCTCGGTCGGGTTGCCGATCGAGGCGAAGTACGTGGAGTGCTTGACCTCCGGGTATGTGCCCAGCGTGCGGTGCAGTTCGCGGCCGAGTCGCTTGGTCAGGTCCAGCACCTCCTGATAGGTGGGGATCTGCCAGCGGCCGTTGTAGATCGTGTTGTGCGGGCGCACATCCGGAATGCGCTCGGCCGCACGCAGGGTCTTCAGCTCGGCCAGCGTGAAGTCCTCGGTGAACCAGCCCGTCGTGCTCACCCCGTCGATGACCTTGGTGGTCCTGCGGGAGGCGAACTCGGGGTGCTGCGCCACGTCGGTGGTGCCGCCGATCTCCGGCTCGTGCCGGGCGACGAGCTGCCCGTCCTTGGTCGGCACGAGGTCCACGTCCACCCAGTTGACGCCCTGGCGGAACGCGAGCTCGTAGGAGGCGAGGGTGTGCTCGGGCCGGTAGCCGGGCGCGCCGCGATGACCGACGACCACCGCCCCGGTGTCGCCGTGCCCGCGGTCCTCGGCAGCCGTCGAGGAACCCGCCACCCCGAGCAGTGTCAGCCCGGACAACACCGCCACCACCAATCGTTTCCGCATGCTCTGCCGACCTCCGCATAGGGGACCTTCGGGACGTCCGGGCCACTCTCACCGGCCGGCACTACCGCTGCCAGTCGAGTGGACGAAATGCGGACAACGGGCAGGTGAACGGCACGTGCCCCCGGGCGACCATCTAGGCTTGGGCATCGTGCGCGTTCTCGTTGTCGGGTCCGGTGCCCGCGAACATGCCCTTGTCCTCGCCGCTGCTCACGACCCGGCGGTGACCGCGCTCGCGTGCGCCCCCGGCAACGCGGGCATCGCGGCCGTGGCCGAACAGCTCGGCGTCGACGTGGCCGATCCGGCCACCGTCGTCGAGGCGGCCACCGGCTGGCAGGCCGACCTCGTCGTGATCGGGCCCGAGGTGCCGCTGGTCGCCGGTGCCGCGGACGCGGTGCGCAAGGCGGGCATCGCCTGCTTCGGCCCCTCCGCCGCGGCCGCCAGGATCGAGGGCTCGAAGTCCTTCGCCAAGGACGTGATGGGCGCCGCGAAGGTGGCCACCGCGCACAGCGAGATCGTCGACAACCCCGCCCACCTCGACGCCGCGCTGAACCGGTTCGGCCCCACCTGGGTGGTCAAGGACGACGGGCTCGCCGCGGGCAAGGGCGTCGTGGTCACCACGGACTACGACCAGGCGCGGGCGCACGCGATGACGCTGCTCGACGGCGGCCACCCGGTACTGCTGGAGTCCTTTTTGGACGGACCGGAGGTGTCGCTGTTCTGCCTGGTGGACGGCCGCACCGTGGTGCCGTTGCTGCCGGCGCAGGACTTCAAGCGCGTCGGTGACGGCGACGCCGGCCCGAACACCGGCGGGATGGGCGCGTATGCGCCGCTGCCGTGGGCGCCGCCCGGGCTGGTGGACCGCATCGTCGCCGAGATCGTGCAGCCGGTGGTCGACGAGCTGGCCGAGCGCGGCACCCCGTTCGCCGGCCTGCTCTACGCCGGGCTGGTGCTGACCGCCGACGGGCCGCAGGTGATCGAGTTCAACTGCCGCTTCGGCGACCCCGAGACCCAGGTCGTGCTCGCCCTGCTGGCCACCCCGCTGGCCGGGCTGCTCAACGCCGCCGCCACCGGCACGCTGGCCGAACACCCGCCGCTGGAGTGGCACGACGGCGCCGCGGTCACCGTGGTGATCGCCGCCGACGGGTACCCGGGCGTCCCCCGCGCCGGGGATGTCATCACCGGTTCCGAAGCCGAGGGTGTGCTGCACGCCGGCACCCGCCGCCGTGACGACGGTGCGGTGGTGGCGCACGGCGGCCGCGTGCTGTCGGTCGTCGGCACGGGCCCGGACCTGACAGCGGCGCGCGAGCAGGCGTACGAGCGGGTGGCGAAGGTGCATCTGGCCGGTTCGCACCACCGCACCGACATCGCGCTGCGCGCGGCCGAGGGTGACGTCACCATTCCGGCTCGCTAGAACTCAGCCCCCGCTCATGCTCGCGTTGGTAGCCTTTCCTGCGGGAACTGGTTGGCTACCGTCCGTGAACGTGAGGTGTGTGCGGCAATGGCAGAGAACACCGTCAGCGCGTTGAGCACGGCCGTGCCCGCGGTACCCGGGCTGCTGGACATCCAGGTCGAGCCGGGGCACCTGCTGCAGGTCGCCAAGATCGTGAACGATCAGGCGGACGCGCTGGACGACCGCACCCGCCAGCTGCTCGTGGAGCTGAACATCGACGCCCCGGCGGGCGACGTGGTCAGCTCGACGGCGGCGGACGCGTGGAACAGGCTGGTCGCGCGTGGCGACGGTTCGTACGCGCATCGCGTACAGAACTACATCAACGCGCTGCGGCAGCTGTCCCGGCAGCTCCGCGAAGCGGCGCAGCACTACCAGTCGGGCGAGGACGAGAAGGTCGCGGCGTTCGGGGACCGCGGTGGCCACCAAGGCTGAGGCCGCCGCGGCGGGCCTGCTCGCGATGCTCACCCTCGGCGGCTGCACGTCGAGCGTGTCGGGCGTGGCCGCGCCGCCGTCGTCCACATCGGCCGTGCCGGAGCTGGTCGCGCGCTCGAAAGACCTTTCGCTGCAAGGAATCGACCCGTGCCGGCTGCTCACCGCCGCGCAGCTGACGGAGTTGAAGGAGAACGGCGCGCCCCGGCAGGCCCCGCCGCGGGACGGCCCGACGTGCGCCTTCGACGTGGACGCGACGGCGCCTTCGTACACGTACTACCTGGAGACGATCACGACGGCCGACGTCGTCGACTGGCTCTCCGGCGCGCGGCACAAGACGAGCATGACCCAGCAGCCGGTGTCCGTGCCCGGGTTCCCCGCGCTGGTCAACTTCGCGCCCAGCAACGGAATCCAGGACTGCGAAGCGCTCGTCGGCGTCGCGCCTGGGCAGACACTGCGCGCGGAAACCGCCCCGGACGACAGTTCGTTCAGCCAGGAACAGCTCTGCGACATGGCCACGAACGTGGCGAAAATGGCCGTCGAGACCTTGGAGACGTTGCGATGACCACCTTCGACAGCAGCCAGTACGACATCCCGACGCTGATCGGCAAACTGCGGGACCAGCGGTTCGACGGCTACGACAACGAAAGTCTCGCCCGCGAGGTGGAGAAGTTCCGCGACGGCGGCGGCACGGCGAGCATGGGCGACGCGGTGGACGCGCTGAAGCAGATCGCGGGCGCGCTCTCGCACACCGACACCACGTTGCGGGATCAGCTCAAGGCGCTCGGTGTCACCTGGCAGAGCAAGGCGGGCGGGCAGGCCAGCGCGGTGCTCGCCGAGCAGGCCGGTTTTTCCAGTGATGCCAACACGAAGGTCGCGCAGGCGGCGCAGCTCATCTTCGACCAGGGCGAGGCGTTCAGCCGCACCAAGAACAAGCTGCCGGATCCGGAGGCGCTGCGGCAGAGCGACGGCACGTATTCGGCCGCGGATTCGCTGTTCAGCCTGTTCGGTTTCGAGACCGACCACGCGAAGAACGTGCGCGGCAGCATCGAGGCGCACGCGCAGGCAGTGGACGCGCTCAACGCGTACGCGCACGACACGGGTGATTACCTGTCCTCGTCGCAGCCGGTGGAGGCGCCGCAGTCGATCGAGACGTTCGCGTCCCCGGGTGCGGCCGCGCAGAGCGTCGCCTCGCCGTCGATCCAGCCGGTGCCACCGGTTTCGTCAGTGCCGGACACTTCGCCGACGGTCGCGGCCGGCGCGAAGGACGCTCCGGTGGTGCACACCGCGCCGGTGGTGCACACCGCACCCGCACCGGCCGCCGCGAGCGCGCCCACGCCGCCGATCGGAATCCCTGCCCCGCAAACGGGTTCCGCCTCGGCGACCACGCCGCAGCACGTCACCGCGCCGAGCTCGTCGGCCCCGTCGCAAGGGCCCGCGACCACTCCGATCACCGGCGTGGCTGGAGGGACGAACCGGCCGGGCAACGCGGGAGACGCCACGCGCCAGGGCGGACCGAGCGCGGGCGTTCCGGGCGGCACATCCACGGGCGGCCCGGTCGCCGGCGCGCTCCCCGGTGGCGAGCGCTCTTCTTCGGCATGGGGCAAACCCGGTGCGGCGCAAGGGAATCCTGGCGCCCTCGAAAGCGGCGGTGGGGCACGGGTACCGGGCGCGGGCGAATCCGCCGCGCTGGGCAAGGGGAAGGTGTTCGGCTCGGCGCAGGTCAGCTCGTCGGCCACGAACGTGGGGCCAGGCCTGGCGAACGTCCGCGCGGCAGGCGGCGTGGGCGGTCTCGCCGAAGGCGCCCCCGCGATCGGCGCCGCGGGCGCGGCCGGAGCCACCAGCGGCGAGCGGGAACGCCAGGGCCGCGGCGCCGGCAAGAACACCGCCGGGAAGCGCGTGAGCCAGCTGCCGGTGGGTGACCTGCCGGAGGAAGAGGAGGCGCAGCGGGCGAAGAAGGCCGCGCCGGAGCCGCCCAGCCGCGAGCGCACGCGGTCGATCCTCGAGCCGGCCGCAACGCAGGACGGCGACGAGGACGCCGAGCACATCCGCCGTTACGGCGTCGACGACCGGGACCTGTTCACCGACCAGCGCGACGTCTCGCCGGACCTGATCGGTGAGGGCTCGGTCCCGGAAGACAGCCCGTGACCACCACCGAGGCACCGCACGCAGTGGGCGCGACGCAGGAGCGATCGCGTGGAGGACCGATCGGGTGTGGGTGTCCCACATGAGCGCTGTTCTGTCCACTTTGGAATTCGAGATGCTGTGGCAGGACGCGCGCCTGCCACCGCCGCATCCCGCGCTGCGTGTGCTCAGCCCCGGCCGCACCCACACCGAGCGGCGCGAGCTGGTCGGCAGGGCATGGGAGTCACTCGCCGCACGCGGGCTCGCGCGCGGGCAACGGGCGTCCGGCGAGGTCGTCGATCAGCTCAACCTGCTGGCCAATCCCAAGGTGAGCATCGACGTATGGGTGTGGAGCGACCGCGAGATCAAGGGGCTGGCCGTGAGCACCGGCAGCCAGGCGCTGCTCGGCGTGGTCGACCGCGACGAGGTGTGGCTGATCCCGGCACGGGACACGTCGCTGCCCGAGTCGGCGGTTTCGGTCGCCGGGGAGCTGGGCGCCGGGGTGGGCCGTTCGGTCAGCCTGCCGCACCAGGTGGTGCGTGCTGCCGACGCCGAAGCGAAGGGCGAGCCGAAAGCGCTTGTCACAGCGCTGGAGGACAAGGGCGTCGAGCTGTGGCAGGCCCAGGAGCTGGCCGGGATGATGGTCGGCGGGGTCGCGCGCGGCCAGTTCGGGGTGGAGCGGCTTGGCCGCGACGGCGCGATGCGCCGGGCCGGGCGGGTGATCGCCTTCCACGACACCGACGCCGGCCGGTACCTCGTCCAGCTCAGCAACAAGGGCGACGGGCAGGATTGGCTCACCGTGGCGCCGGCGGACAACCAGCTGCTCGCGACGCGGGTATGGGAATTGCTGGACGAGGTGTGAGCGCCGGTCCTGCCTGCTAAAAAAGACTCCGGGAACCGGCGCCCGCGTGCGGGCGTCGGATCAGGCGGAAGCAGCCGCGCGAAGGGGGATGACAGGCGTGCCGCAGAGCGATCCGGACTCATTGGAGCACGTGGCCGGCAAGGTCGAGGTGCTGCACGACCATTTCAAGGACTCGAAGGCCAAGATGACCGGGGTGACGGGGCAGAACCCGTTCGGCGACATCAAGCACCCGGACAACCGGCCCGGCGAGCACCCGTCGGAGCACGCGGTCAACGCGCTCGGCGGGTTCAAGGACCGGATGCACGGCCAGTTCGACGCGGCGGCAGAGTTGATGAAGTCCAGTGGGGGCGCGTTGCGCGAGGCAGCGAAGGCGCTGCGTGAAGCCGACGACGCGGCGAAGGACAGCATCACGGTCAAGGACGGAAGCCTCGACACATGAGCGAGCTTGCGAGTGAATCATTCAACACAGCGCGCCCAGGAATGCGGCCGCTGAGCGTCAGCGATGAGGCGCTATGACGGCGAAGGCTGAGTTCCCGCCGAACTGGCCGGACGTGGAAACCAAGACCCAGCAGGTGGAGAACGTCCGCCCGGCGGAGATCCAGAGTGTGGCCGATCAGTTCCAGCAGGCCTCGAAGGATTCCGCCGACCACACGGTGGCGCTGCGCAACGCGACCGCGGTGCTCGGCGGCGGCACCTGGACCGGCCCGTCCGCGGACGCGTTCTTCGACTATGTCAAGAAGATCGGTGACGCCGGGCAGAAGGTGAACGACCACCTCGACGAGGTGGCCACCGAGCTGGGCAACCTGCAGTCGTTCCTGGACCGCACCCAGAAAGAGGTGCAGCAGCTCCGCGACGACGCGCACACCAAGATCGACGGGCTGAACAAGGACGCGCAGGGCAAGGCCGACGCGGCGCAGGCGCAGATCGACGCGGTCAACGCCAAGCAGGACGGCGCCACCATGCCGGCCCAGACGCCGGACGCGATCATCGCGGCGAACCTCCAGGTCACCACCGGCATCGCGAACGACGCGCAGTCCCAGATCGGCGGCAAGCTGGACGCCGCGAACCAGGAGATCCAGCGCGTGATGGGCCTGGTGCAGAAGGACGTCGAGGGCGGTTATTCGTCGGTGCCGCCGCTGGGCACCGCGCCCGCGGCGGCGAAGAGCACCGGCGGCCTGTCCTCCGGTGGTTCACACCATGCCGGCGGCGGCGGTTCCGGTGGTGGCGGGGGCGGTGGCCTCGGCTCCAGCGGTGGCCCGCCGTCGAGCCCGCCGCCCGGCAACGTTCAGCAGTGGATCGAGGAAGCGATCAAGGAGCTGCAGGCGGCGGGCGTGAACGTGACCGACGCCGACATCAAGAACATCTGGTCGATCATCCAGCACGAGTCCGGCGGCAATCCGAACGCCATCAACCTGTGGGATTCGAACGCGTCCGCCGGCCACCCGTCCAAGGGCCTGATGCAGTGCATCGACTCCACCTTCAACGCCAACAAGCTGCCGGGCCACGACAACATCTACAACCCGGTGGACAACATCATCGCGGGTGTCCGGTACACGATCGGCCGCTACGGCAGCATCGCGAACACCCCCGGCCTCGCGGCGATGGCACACGGCGGCGGGTACGTCGGCTACTGATTACCAATCCGACTGAAAGTAGGCGGATACGGTCTCGGGCCGATCTGCTCGGAGACACCCGTTTCCGCCGTGGCTGCCGTCGGACTGGTAATGAACGACACAGCACTCACAATGTCGGCCGTGTGACTGACGGCAGCCCCTAACCTGGAAAGCATGGTCGATATCGCGGCACTTCCGGGTCCGGCAAGGCGCGCGGAGGTCGCGCCGTTCCATGTGATGGAGGTGCTGTCAGCCGCGGAGGCGCGGCAGCGCACGCACGGGGACGTGATCTCCCTGGCTGCCGGGCAGCCGACGGCGGGGGCGCCCGCACCGGTACTGGCAGCGGCCGAACGGGCGTTGCGGGAACAGAACCTCGGCTACACCGTGCAACTCGGCATCCCGGAGCTGCGCGAAGCGATCGCGGGCCACTACGAGCATCGGTACGGGCTGGCCGTGAGCCCGGAGGACGTCATCGTGACCACGGGTTCGTCCGGCGGTTTCCTGTTGTCCTTCCTCGGCGCGTTCGACGCCGGCGACCGGGTCGCGATGGCGCGGCCGGGCTACCCCGCGTACCGCAATCTGTTGACCGCACTGGGTTGTGAGGTCGTCGAGTTCGCCACCGACGAGCGCACCAGGTTCCAGCCGACGGTCGAGTTGCTCGACGAACTGGGCCCGCTGTCCGGCCTGGTCGTGGCCAGCCCGACGAATCCCGCGGGCACCGTGCTGCCGCCGGGCGAGCTGGCGGCGATCGCGGGCTGGTGTTCGAGCCACGGCGTGCAGCTGATCAGCGACGAGATCTACCACGGCATTTCCTACGACACCGAGCTCGGCTGCGCCTGGCAGAGCTCGCCGGAAGCGATCGTGCTCGGCTCCTTCTCGAAGTACTTCGCGATGACCGGCTGGCGCCTCGGCTGGATGCTGGTGCCGCGACGACTGCACCGCGCGGTCGACGTGCTGACCGGCAACCTGAACATCTGCG
This sequence comes from Amycolatopsis sp., assembly GCF_035546795.1. Lineage (GTDB taxonomy): Bacteria > Actinomycetota > Actinomycetes > Mycobacteriales > Pseudonocardiaceae > Amycolatopsis_E. Next base: position 31,878 of record NZ_DASZWC010000014.1, on the reverse strand, counting down.
CCCCCGCGATCGCCCAGCACGCCGCGGTCGCCGCCTTCGAGCCGGAGTCGTACAAGGAGCTGGATCGGCACGTCGCCCACTATCGCTCGAACCGGGATCTGCTGCTGGCGGGGTTGCGGGGCATCGGCCTGGACAGGGTCGCCCCGGTGGACGGCGCCTTCTACGCCTACGTCGACGTCTCCGAGCACACCCGCGACAGCCTCAGCTGGTGTCAGCGGCTGCTCTCGGACACCGGCCTCGCCATCACTCCCGGCATCGACTTCGACCCGGTCGACGGCGGGAAGTTCGTCCGGTTCTCGTTCGCCGGCGCCGCGGCCGAGGTGGACGAGGGCGTGCGGCGGCTCGGGGACTGGCTCCGGTCAGGGGGAACCCCGGCTTTCCCCTGAACGTTGGCCAGAACACGAGCTTCGCGCGCCAGGAACTGGCAGCCTTGGCTCCAGCGGGCCGGACGGTTCGCGCGGCAACACCCGGAGGGATGCCATGTTCTGGAAGATCGTCGGGGCACTCATCGTCGCCTGGCTGGCGTTCATGGTGATCGGATCGGTGATCGGCTTCCTGCTCAAGGCCGTCATCTGGATCGCCATCATCGGCGGCGCCGTCTTCCTCGGCACCGCGGCCTACGGCGCCATCAAGGGCCGCAACGAACCGAAGCGCCTGCGCTAAAGCACCGCGTACGCGGAGCCGACGCCCTGCCAGCGGTGGGCACGCAGGCCGACAGCCCGCGCACCGTCCACATTGGACTGGCGGTCGTCGAAGAAGAGGCACTCGCCCGCCTGGGCCTCCAGGCGGGCGAGCAGCAGCTCGAAGATCTCCGCATCCGGCTTGGCGACACCCACATCGCCCGAGAACAGCCGGACCCGGAAATGCCGGGCCCACTCCTGCTTCTCCGCGTACCTGGCGAACGACGAAGGTGCGTTCGACAGCAAGGCCAACGCCGACCCGGCCTCGTCCAGCGCCGCCAGCAGCTCCAGCGACTCCGGCCGCACGCGGGACCAGCCGGCGATGTCGATCTCCGTCAGTCTGTCCGAAGTGGACTCATCAACCGAGACTCCGAGCGCGCCACCGATAGCGCCCCAGTACGCCAGATCCGGGCACCCGCGGTCGTAGGCGTCCCGCCTGGCCCAGTACTCCGGCTCGAACCGGGCGAGTTCGACTCCGAGCGTGGCGGCCAGTTCGCCCAATGCGTCCGTGCGGCCGCAGATCACCTCGCCGTAGTCGAAAACGACCCAGTCGGTCACGGATGACCCCCAGCCTTGATCCGGCGCAACGCCTCGTCGATGTCGTCCAAGGACAGGTCCCGGTGCGTGATGAACCGTACCTTTCCGGCCATCGGCAGGGCCAGCACACCGAGCGCCCGCAGGGATTCCAGAGTGACCGAAATGTCCGCGACGCGCGCCAGCACGATGTTGGTCTCCGGGGTGTTGACCTCCCACCCCAGCTCGACCAGTCCGGTCGCCAGCCGCCGCGCCTTCTCGTGGTCTTGTTCCAGGTCAGCGATCCGATCGAGGGCGACGAGCCCGGCCGCGGCGAGCACGCCGCCCTGGCGCACCCCGCCGCCGAGCATCTGCCGCATCCGCCGCGCGCGTTCGACGAAATTCGCACTCCCCGCCACCACCGAGCCGACCGGCGCGCCGAGGCCCTTGCTGAAGCAGGCCGAAACCGTGTCGACGCCGACTGTCAGCGCCGCGGGCGGCAGCCCGAGCGCGGTGGCGGCGTGCCAGAGCCGGGCGCCGTCGAGGTGTACCCGCAGGCCGGCCTGCCGCGCGGTAGACAGGAGTTGCGCGTGTTCGTGCGGCGGAGTCACCGCACCGCCGGCCGCATTGTGCGTGTTTTCCAAGCACAGCAAGGTAGTGCGCAGCGTGTAGTACGGGCCACCGCGCGCGCCGATGGCGGCCGTGAGGGTTTCCGGGGTGGGCCTGCCGGGGCCGGCGTCGTGCTCCAGCGGCTCGGGCATCCCGCCCGCGAGCCAGGCGGCCGAGCCAAGTTCGTTGGTCAGCACGTGCGCGCCCTTCGGCGCGAGAAACCTGTCGCCGCGCTGCAGGTGCACGCTCAGCGCGATCAGGTTGGCCATCGTCCCGCTCGGGGTCCACAGCGCCGCCGGCATACCCAGTACGCTCGCCGCGCGCTCTTCCAGCGCCCGCATCGTCGGGTCGACGTCGATGACGTTGTCCCCGACCTCCGCGGACGCCATCGCTCTCCGCATCGCTTCATCCGGCTGGGTGACGGTGTCCGAGCGGAAATCGAGCGAAGTGTCGCCAGTGAAGGTCACGGGGAGATCACATCACACGAAATAGTTGATCTACAACCCGCTATGCAACCGTAAAGTGCACAACTTCCGTCTATCCCTGTGAGACGCCCGGGAGGCCGGTGGACGCGCAAGAGGAACGTCAGTTCGCGGAGTATTTCGCTGCCAAGCGGGACTCCGTGCGCCGAAGCGCGTACCTGCTCTGCGGGGACTGGCATCGCGCGGACGATCTCGCGCAGACGGCGTTCGTCGCGCTGCACCGGCGGTGGCACAAGATCCGCGACCGCGGCGCGATCGACGCCTACCTGCGGAAAACGCTGATCCGTGCCTCGATCGACGAATCGCGCCGGCCGTGGCGAAGGGAGCAGTACACCGACCGGCTGCCGGAACCGGAGCCTGCCGGGGTGCGGCTCGACGAGCAGGTGGCCACCCGCGCCGACCTGATGGCCGGGCTGCGCGAGGTGCCGCCGAAGCAGCGGGCGGTGCTGGTCCTGCGATATTTCGAGGGCCTGGACGTGGCCGGGGTGGCCAAGGTGCTCGGCTGCAGCGAAGGAAACGTGAAGAGCCAGACGGCCCGCGGGCTGGCGCATCTGCGCACGGCACTCGGCGAGGAGGTGGAGACACATGGATGAAAAGGAGCTCGAAGAGCTGTTCCGCGCGGCGCCGGGGGAACCACCGCCGCCAGGGTTCGGCCTCGCCGAGGTGACAGGTGCCTCCGCACGCGCTGCCGCCCGGCGCCGTCAGCTGGTGCTGCTCGTGGCGACTTGCCTGGTCGTGCTGGTCGGCACTGCCGGAGTCGTCGGATTGACCTACTTTCGGAGTAACGGGACGTCCGCCGCGCAACCCGCGCTGGCACCGGCGCGTCCTCCGGACATCCTCACCACCCCGTCGGCCTCGCAGGGAACCGGCGGGAACGGGGAGGACGGCCCTCGGGCCGAAAGCACCTCCGGGTGCGACAAGGTCGACCGGGAGCTCGCCACTGCCCTCGCTGGCGAGCTTCCGGCGACCGGGGTGACCGGCCCTTATCCCGGTCGGGGCTGTGTGGCGGGCGCCCGCTCGGCGATGTTCCACGTGCCCGGCGGTTCGATCTCCGCGGCGCTGATTCCACACGGCGTGGAGTACCGGCTCGATCAGGTTCCCGGCCAGGTCGTGGCGAGCCAGCTGGCCCAGGTCAGCAGCGGCACGATCGTCGTGGTGAGTGTGCCGGACGCCGGGAGCACGGCCCCGCTGTCCGAGCAACTGACCCGCATCGCGACGGGCCTGGCAGCCCGTTTCTAAGGCCGGCCCCTCTCCCACCACCACCCTCAACGGAGCCGCTGCGCGCCGCAGCTAGATTCCAAGAATGACCGCAGCCAGCACGCCGAAGGGCGAGCGCAGGCGTTCCGCGTTGATCGAGGCCGCTGCCGAACTGCTCGCCGAGGGCGGGTTCGACGCGATCCGCCACCGCGCCGTCGCCGAGCGCGCCGGGCTGCCGCTGGCGTCGACCACCTACTACTTCGACTCGCTCGACGACCTGATCACGGCCGCGGTCGGGCACAAGGGCCGCGAGGAGCTGAGCGAGGGCTGGGCGCAGCTGGCCGAGCTGAGCACCGAACACCGCGACCTCGACGCCGTGGTCGAGCTGCTGCTGGATCAGCTGCTGGGCGTGGACACCAGGTACGAGGCCGTGCTGCTGCGGTACGAGCGGCTGGTCACCACCGGCAGGCGGCCGTACCTGCGGCCGTTGATGCGCGCCATGCAGGGCGAGTTCCACGAGCTGCTCACCGAGATCCTGCGCCGCTCGGACATGCCGATCGACTCCGACCGGCTGAGGCAGCTGATCGCGCTGGTCGACGGCGCCGTGGTGAACGCGCTGATCGAGGTCGACCCGGATCCGCGCGCCGTCGCCCGCGCGATGTTGCGCAAGGCACTGGCGGCCGACCGACCTCGGCGGGAGTGACCGACCGGCGTCTACGCTTGGGCCGTGACGCAGAAGCCCAGCATCCCGAACGTCCTCGCCACCCGTTACGCCTCGCCGGAGCTGGTCGCGCTCTGGTCCCCGGAACGCAAGGTGACCCTCGAACGCGAGCTGTGGATCGCGGTGCTGCGGGCGCAACAGGAGCTGGGCGTCGAGGTGGCCGACGAGGTCATCGCCGACTATGAGCGGGTCATGGAGCAGGTCGATCTGGCCTCGATCGCCGAACGTGAGCGGGTCACCCGGCACGATGTGAAGGCGCGGATCGAGGAGTTCAACGCCCTCGCCGGGCACGAGCACGTGCACAAGGGCATGACTTCGCGCGACCTCACCGAGAACGTTGAGCAGCTGCAGATCCGGCGTTCACTGGAGCTGCTGCGCGGGCGGGCCGCCGCGGTACTGGCGCGGCTGGCGTCGCTCGCGGTCGAGCATTCGGACCTGGTGATGGCCGGGCGTTCACACAACGTGGCGGCGCAGGCGACGACGCTGGGCAAGCGGTTCGCCACCGCCACCGACGAGCTGCTGGTCGCGTTCGAGCGGCTGGAGGACCTGATCAGCCGGTACCCGCTGCGCGGGATCAAAGGCCCGGTGGGCACCGCGCAGGACATGCTCGATCTGCTCGGCGATCAGTCCACTTTGGACCTTCTGGAGCGGAAGATCGCCCAGCACCTGGGTTTCCACCGCACGTTCACCAGCGTCGGCCAGGTGTACCCGCGCTCGCTGGACTTCGACGTGCTCTCCTCGCTGGTGCAGCTGGCGGCGGCGCCGTCGAGCCTGGCCAAGACGATCCGCCTGATGGCGGGGCACGAGCTGGTCACCGAGGGCTTCAAGCCGGGGCAGGTGGGCTCGTCGGCGATGCCGCACAAGATGAACACGCGCTCGTGCGAGCGGGTCAACGGGCTGGCCGTGGTGCTGCGCGGTTACCTGTCGATGACCGGTGAGCTGGCCGGCGACCAGTGGAACGAGGGCGACGTGTCGGACTCGGTGGTCCGCCGGGTCGCGCTGCCGGACGCCTTCTTCGCACTCGACGGGCTGCTCGAAACGTTCCTCACCGTGCTGACCGAGTTCGGCGCGTTCCCCGCCGTGGTAGCGCGCGAGCTGGACCGGTACCTGCCGTTCCTCGCGACGACGAAGGTGCTGATGGCCGCGGTACGCAAGGGCGTCGGCCGCGAGACGGCACACGAGGCGATCAAGGAGAACGCGGTCGCCGCCGCACTGGCGCTGCGGGAGCAGGGCCTCACCGAGAACGACCTGCTCGACCGGCTCGCCGCGGACGAGCGGCTGCCGCTGGACAGGGCCGAGCTGGACAACCTGCTGACGGACAGGCTGTCGTTCACCGGGGTGGCTCCGGCCCAGGTCACGGCGGTGGCGAAGCAGGTGGAGAACGTGCTGACCCGCTTCCCCGAGGCGACGAACTACGTGCCGGAGCCGATCCTCTAGCCCACATTGTGGAACAATCCCACAAGTCCACACTCACTCGTTAGGTTGGCGGGACTATCCCGTTGACCTCACGAGTACGGACAAAATTCATGAGATCCCCCCTCAAGGCGCTCGCCGTCCCGGTGCTCGCCGTCGCTTTGCTGGCCACCGTGACCGCCTGCGGTGGCGACGATTCCGGCACCCTGCGCGTCGGCACCCTCCCCGACGCGCCGCCCAACATCTACGTCCAGAACGGCACCTACACCGGATTCGACAACGAACTGCTGCGCGCGATCGCCACCAAGGAGGGCCTGCGGCTGGAGTTCGCGTCGACGGACTTCTCCGCGCTGCTGGGGCAGGTCGCCAACGGCCAGTTCGACATCGGCAGCTCGGCCATCGCGCAGACCGAGGCGCGTAAGAAGACCGTGGACTTCTCCGACGCCTACGACTTCGAAGTGATGAGCATCCAGACCAAGGCCGACTCGCCGATCACGGACGAGACCGCACTGGCGGGCAAGCGCGTCGCCGTCATCCAGGCCACCGTCGGCGACAACTGGCTGACCTCGACCGTGCCGAGCGCGCAGGCCGTGCGCTTCCCGGACTACGCCGCCGCGCTCACCGCGCTCAAGAGCGGCAGCGTCGACGCCTACATCCTGGACGAGTCGATCGCCGAGCAGAACGTGCAGCAGACCAAGGACAGCCCGCTCAAGGTGGTCAAGTCGTTCACCACCGACGTGCCGCACGGCTTCGCGGTGCGCAAGGGCAACAGCGACCTGCTGAACAAGCTCGACGACGGGCTGCGCCAGGTCATCGCGGACGGCACCTGGGTGCGCCTGCACCAGCAGTTCCTGCCGACCCAGCCGGTGCCCGACCGGTTCAAAGCCACGGCCTGATGGACCTCTTCCTCAACACCTTCCTCAACTGGGACTACATCCGGGAGGTCTTCCCGGACCTGCTGCGGACGGGGATCGAGAACACGCTCCTGATCGCCGTGTGCTCCGCGGCGATCGGGACCGTGCTCGGCATGGGTCTGGCGATCTTGGGCCTGTCCACGAAACGACGGCTGAGGTGGCCAGCGCGGGTGTACACCGACGTGTTCCGCGGCCTGCCCGCCATCGTCACCATCCTGCTGATCGGGCAGGGGCTGGCGGTGCTCGCCCGCGGGCTCGTCGGCCGGAATCCCTACCCGCTCGGCATTCTGGCGCTCAGCCTGATCGCGGCGGCCTATCTCGGGGAGATCTTCCGCTCCGGCATCCAGAGTGTCGACAAAGGACAGTTGGAGGCCGGGCGGGCGCTCGGCATGAGCTACGCGAAGGCGATGGCGCTTGTCGTCGTGCCACAAGGCGTGCGCCGGGTGCTGCCCGCGCTGGTGAACCAGTTCATCGCACTGGTCAAGGACTCCAGCCTGTTGTACGTGCTCGGTTTCCTTGTCTCACAACGGGAACTGTTCCGCATCGGGCAGGATCTCGCGGCCAACACCGGAAATCTGTCGCCACTGGTCGCGGCCGGGTTCTGCTACCTGGTGCTCACGGTCCCGCTGACCCACCTGGTCAACTACATCGACCGGCGGCTGCGCACGGGTCGGAAGGTCACCGACGAGCTGGTCGCCGCCGGAAAGGTCGCCTGATGCGTTCGACGAGTGTCCAGCTGCGGGACATCCACGTGTCCTTCGGCACGACGCAGGTGCTACGCGGGGTGGACCTGGCTGTCGGTCAGGGCGAGACGGTGTGCGTCATCGGGCCGTCCGGCTCCGGCAAGTCCACCCTGCTGCGGTGCGTGAACCGCTTGCAGGAGCCGGATTCCGGCGAGGTGTGGCTGGGTGGCGAGAACGTCACGCACGCCGACCCGGACCGGCTGCGCCAGCGCGTCGGGATGGTGTTCCAGCATTTCAACCTGTTCGGGCACCGCAGCGTCCTGGACAACATCATGATGGCGCTGCGCAGTGTGCGGCGGTTGAACAAGGCCGACGCCGAGGAGATCGCGCGGGCCCGGCTGGCCGAGGTCGGGCTGGCGGACAAGGCGCCATACCGGCCGAGCGCGCTGTCCGGCGGGCAGCAGCAACGGGTCGCGATCGCGCGTGCGCTGGCGATGGAACCGGAGGTGATGCTGTTCGACGAGGCGACCAGCGCACTGGACCCGGAATTGGTGAAGGGCGTGCTGGAGCTGATGGCCGGGCTGGCCGAGCGCGGGCTCACGCTCGTCGTGGTCACCCACGAGATGGGCTTCGCCAGGCAAGTCGCCGACCGGGTCGCGTTCATGGACCAGGGCCGGATCGTGGAGTCCGGGCAGCCGGACGCCGTCTTCGACGAACCTTCCAGCCCGCGCCTCCAGCAGTTCCTCTCGCAGGTGCTGTGAGTTCAGCGTCAGGTCACCCGTGCCTGTCTCAATGGAGTCATGGCTGCCCGTCTGCTGGTCTCACTGTCCGGCATCGGTCCCCGGACCCTGCATCGCTGCGCCGACCTGGCCTCGGAGCTGGACCGGCGCGAAGTCCCGTTGTCCCTGTTGTTCGCCCCGCGCACGGAGAGCACTCCGGCCGTCGACACGTGGATCCGCACCCGCACGCAGAACGGGGACGGGCTGCTGTTGCACGGTTCCGACCACCGGATCACGCCTTCACACCGGGCGCATTTCGGCCGCCGTGCCGAGTTCGCCGCGCTGCCGGCGCACGAGGCGCGGCTCCGGCTGATCGCCGCGCAGGCGGCGCTGGAATCGGCCGGGCTCGCCGCCGACGGGTTCGCGCCACCGCGCTGGCTGGCTTCGCGCGGAACACTGGATGCCTTGCGCGGTCAGGGTTTCCGGTACTGCGCGAGCCTCACCGCGGTGCACGACCTGCGCACCGGGGCCCTGCATCGCGCCCGCGTGCAGGAGTTCTCCAGCCAGCAGCGCGCCGAAACCGTGCGGTGTTTCGCGCTCGTGCTCGCCGCCGCACGGACCGCCAAACGCGGCGGTCTCGTACGGCTCGGCGTGCACGCGGCCGATCTCGCCCGGCCCGGTCTCCGCCAGGCGCTGCTCGACGCCGTGGACGTTTCGCTGGAGAACCGGGCCTTCGGCGCGACCTACGAAAGCTTCTCGAACTCGCCGCGGGCGGCGACCCGGACCTCGGTGCCCTCCGGCGCCAGGTTGGTGAACAACCCGTAGTGCAGCCCCGGGTTCGCGAGCACCGCCTCGTGGATCGGGACCGCGAGCCGCGGGGAGACCGCGCGCAGGAAGTCGACCGCTTCGCCGGCCTTGAGCCAGGGCGCGCCGGTCGGCAGGCCGAGCACGTCCACCTGCTGCTCGGGAACGTGGAACGAGTCGCCGGGGTGGTAGAAAGCGCCATGGCCGAACAGGTAACCGACGTTCGGGATGACCGGGATGTCCTGGTGGATCACCGCGTGCTGGCCGCCGACGACGTTGACCGCCGTCCGGCCGATCTCGAACGCGTCACCCGGGCGGGCGACCTCGAACTCCAGGCCCAGCTTGGCGACGGTCTCCTCGGTGCCGGGGTCGACGATCAGCTTCGCGCCCGGGTTGGCCTTGAGCAGCACCGGCAGCCGCTCGGCGTCGATGTGGTCGAAGTGCTGGTGGGTGATGAAGACCGCGGACAGCTCGCGTTCGGCCTCGAAACCCTGGGAGAACGCGCCAGGGTCGAGCAGGATGCGCTCGTCGTCGGTCTCCAGCAGCACACAGGCGTGTCCATAGTGGACAATGCGCATTTTGGTTCGCTCCTTGGGCAGATGACCGGTTCAGCGTATGCCCGCCAGCAGAGCCTCGCCAAGATCACTACGTCGGTATCGCACCTGGTGTCCGGTCCTGGCGGCGGTGAGGATGCCCACGTCCCGCAGCGCGGTCAGGTGCTCGGACACCGTGCCGGGCGCCAGTCCGAGCCACGCCGCCAACGCCGTGGTGCTCGCCGGCTCGTCGAGGGCCAGTAGTAAAGCCGCCTTGCTCCGGCCGAGGACGGCGGCGAGGCGGGAGTCCGGTTTCGGTTCCGGCGACCACAGCCGGGCCACGCCGCGCGCGGGGTAGAGCAGCGCGGGCTGCCACGGTTCGAGCAGCATCACGCCGACGCGCGGCCAGGCGAAGGTGCACGGGATCAGCAGCAGCCCGCGTTCGTCGAGCCGTCCCTTGGCGCGGCCGAGGCTTTCGATCAGCAGCGAGTCGCCGGACAGCCGGACGCGCGGGCTGAGTTCGTTCAACGCCAGGCCGATGCCGCCTTCGGCCAGCCGCCTCGACCGGTACGCGATGTCCTCGGTGAGCGCGGCGCGCATCCGCGGCCAATGCGGTTCGACGAGTTCGCTCCACACGGTCGCCATCTCGTCGGCCAGCTGGTCGCGCGCCTGTGCCGGTTCGGCAGGCAGCTCCGACAGATCGGCGTCGACCATGGCGAGTTCGGCAGCGACCTGCGCGGGCGGGGTCCGGCGGATGGCCGTGAGCTGGAGTCCGGCGGTGGTCTCCGGGCCTTCCGGCGGTGGGCTGAGGAAATCGGTGATGTACTGCCGCGCCGACAACACCCGGCGCAGCCCGTCGATCGGTAGTTCCGCCGCCGTCCGCCGGGCGCCGTCCAGCCAGGGCAGGTAGGCGGGATGCCCGCGCAGACCGAGGATCACCTGCACCGCTCCCAGCGCCTCCTCCAGCGGGGAGATGGCGAACCTGATCCGGTGCGCGCCCGTGGTGGTCAGTTCCAGCTCGATCATGCGAACCCGACTTTCGGCTATACCCGAAACAGTACGACGGAGCCAGCGTGCGGAGAAGCGTTTCCGGCATGGCACTGACGCGTGAGTACTGGCGCTGGTCGGCCGGGATCCAGCTGGCGCGGCTGCCCGCGAGCATGGCCCCGCTCGCGTTCACGCTGCTGACCAGCGCTATCACCGGCTCCTACCGGCTGGGCGGGGTGATGATGGCCGTGTTCGTGGCCGCCGAACTGCTTGGCGCCGTGCCCTCGGGCCGTTTGCTCGACAGGCTCGGTCGCGCACGTGGCCTGGTGCTGCTGTTGACCTGCGCGGGCGGCACGCTCGGGGCCATCACCTTCGCCGCGTGGGCCGGGCTGCCCGGGCCCGTGCTCTTGGCGCTCGTCGTGTTGCCGGGCGCGATCACCGGCGGGCTGTCCGGCGGCTTCCGGTCTTTGCTGCCTGGCAACGGAAACTCGTTGGCCCGCGCGGTGTCCGTGGACGCGATGATCATGGAAGGGGTGCTCATCGCCGGGCCGCTGCTGGTGTCGGTGTGTGGTCTCGCGAGCGCGTTGCTGCCGCTGGGCGTGATGGCGGGGTCGTACCTGACCTCGGCGATTTTGGTGCCACGCAAGGAAGTCCGGTCCGAGCGAGCCACCGGCGCGAAGTTGCCACTCGGTCCGGCGGCTCGATGGCTCGCGTGTCAGTTCGCGATCGGGCACCTGCTGTCGACGATGGAGGTCGCGCCGTTGCCGCTGGTGCAACGGCTGGGCGCCGGGCCAGGAACGGCCGGGCTGGTCATCGCCGTGCTCAACGGCGCGAGCATCCTCGGCAGCGCGCTCTGCGCCTGGCGGACGCCGGGCTTCGCGCCCGCCCGCCAGGCCAAGATCCTGTTGTGCGGCTTCATCCTCGGTGGGTCCGTGGTGGCCGCGAACCTCGGCTGGGCCGGACTGCTCGGCGGCGCCGCGATCATCGGCCTGTGCACCGGGCCGTTGGTCACGGTGGCCTCCGTCCAGCTGCAGCGACTACTGCCCGATGGCCGACGCGCGGAGGGGTTCTCGCTGTCGTTCGCGGTGCAGGGCACGGGCTTCGCGCTCGGCTCGCTCAGCCTCGGGCTACTACCGTTGTGGGCAGCACCTTCGCTCGCGATAGTGAGCTCGGCCACGGCTTGTGCCATGCTGTCCGTACTGACCAGTAGGGAGGCTCAGGATGACCGCGGTGGAACCGAAACCGGCCGTCACGCAGGACACCTTCGACTCGCTGAACCCGGGGACGGATGAGGTCGTCGGTACCTACCCCGTGCATTCCGCGGAGCAGGTCCAGCAAGCCGTCGACCAGGCCAAAGCCGCCGCGAGCTGGTGGGCGTCGCTCGGGTTCGACGGGCGCGCGGAGCGGTTGCGCAGGTGGAACGCGGCGATCACGCGGCGGATGTCCGAGCTGATCGACGTCGTCTGCCAGGAGACCGGGAAGCCCTACGGCGACGCGCAACTGGAGATCGTGCTGGCGATCGAGCACATCGCCTGGGCAGGCAGGCACGCCGGCAAGATCCTGGGCCGCAAACGCCGTTCCTCCGGGCTGTTGCTGAGCAACCACACCGCGACGGTCGAGTACCTGCCCCTCGGTGTCGTCGGCGTGATCGGGCCGTGGAACTACCCGGTGTACACGCCGCTGGGCTCCATCACGTACGCGCTCGCGGCGGGCAACGCCGTGGTGTTCAAGCCGAGCGAATACACCCCTGGCGTGGGCAAATGGCTCGCCGACACCTTCGCCGACGTGGTGCCGGAGCAGCCGGTGTTCCAGCTGATCACCGGCTTCGGCGCCACCGGTGCCGCGCTCGTCGGGGCCGGGGTGAACAAGATCGCCTTCACCGGTTCGACGGCCACCGGCAAGAAGATCATGGCCGCCGCGGCGGAGACGCTGACCCCGGTCGTGATCGAAGCCGGCGGCAAGGACGCGCTGCTGGTCGACGACGATGCCGACGTGGACGCGGCGGCCGACGCCGCGGTGTGGGGCGCCTTCTCGAACTCCGGCCAGACCTGTATCGGCGTCGAGCGGGTGTACGTGCACGAGCGTGTGTACGACTCGTTCGTCGACAAGGTGGTGGCGCTGACCGGGAAGGTCAAGCCCGGCACCCAGTACGGCCCGATGACCATGCCCTCCCAGCTGGACGTGGTGCGCCGGCACATCGCCGACGCGCTCGCCAAGGGCGGCCGCGCGCTGACCGGCGGCAAGGACGCGGTCGGCGACCGGTTCGTCGAGCCGACCGTGCTGGTCGACGTCCCGGAGGACTCCGAAGCGGTGCGCGAGGAGACCTTCGGCCCGACCATGACGGTGGCCAAGGTCAAGGACATGGACGAGGCCGTGGACAAGGCCAACGCGACCACGTACGGCCTGGGTTCGACGGTGTTCTCCAAGCACAACGGACCGCGGATCGCCGAGCGGCTGCGCTCGGGCATGACCTCGATCAACGCGCCGTTCTCGTTCGCCGGGATGGCGTCGCTGCCCTTCGGTGGCGTCGGCGACTCGGGCTTCGGGCGCATTCACGGGCCCGAGGGGCTGCGCGAGTTCTCCCGGCCGAAGGCGGTCGCGCGGCAGCGGTTCAGCGCGCCCATCAACCTGACCACCTTCTCCCGCACGGAGAAGACTGAGAAGCTGGTGCAGCGCCTGGTCACGGCGCTGCACGGGCGCGGCGGGAAACGCTGAAGCGTCCGATATTCCGGACGGGGCTTGGGTGCCAAGCCGATCTGAAGTAGGCCGCCCCGATGATGGGCGGCCGTGGCTGACGATCGGCTTGGCACCGGCCGGCGCAGTATGTTGACCACATGCCCCGCCTCGTACCCGCCGTGCTGCGGGCGGCCGACATCCTCGAACTGTTCCTCGGTCCCGAGGCGACCTTGACCGCCGCCCAGATCACGACCCGGCTCGACCTGCCACGGTCCACCGCGCACGAACTGCTGACCACGCTCGTCGCACGGCGCTATCTGGCCAGGCAGGCTGGCGAGGAAACCACGTACCGGCTCGGCCCGGTGCTGCTCGAACTGGGCTCGCGATACCAGCAGCGGCTGGAGTTCGCGGCCGAGGCGGACGCCGTCGCCAGGTCCGTCGCCGCGCAGTGCGGGGAGACCGTGCACGTCGGCGTGCTCGACGGGCTCGACGTGGTCTATGTGTCCAAAATAGACTCGACGCATTCGGTGCGGCTGATCTCCGAGGTGGGCAGCAGGCTGCCGGCGCACTGCACGGCGGTGGGCAAGGCCCTGCTGGCCGGACTGCCGGCCAGCGAGCTGGCCCGGCTACTCAAGGGGCACAAGCTCACGGCGCTCACCCGACGTAGCATCACCTCGCGCACGGATTTGCTCGCACAGCTGGACGAAGTCCGCACCACGCGCATCGCCCACGAACGCAGTGAGTCCAATGTGGACGCCGGTTGCGTCGCCGCACCGGTGGTGGACGCCGAGGGCAGGTGGGTGGCCGCGATGAGCATCTCCATCCCGACGTCCCGGCACAACGAAGAGGCTTGGAGCCGCTGGGAAAAGCTGGTCCGCGACGGAGCGGCGGAGTTGTCTTCGAGGCTCGGGGCCGGGTTTAGGCCTTCGGACGCCAATCAGCAGCCCAGGCGTCCAGCCGGAGAAGGGTCTTCAACAGCGATTTCCCCTGTCCGGTAACGCTGTAGCCCGCACCGGCGTGTTCGACGAGATCGGCTTCGCCGAGTTCGCGAAGCCGATCCGCGAGCACGCTGGACGAGATCCGGTCGCAGCGTTGCTGAAGCTCGCGGAAGGTCGGGGCCGCGTCGTCGCGCAGCTCCCACAGAACGCGCAGCGCCCAGCGCCTGCCGAGGAGATCGAGCAGCGCCATGATCGGGCGGCCGGTCTCCGAGCCGCGCACCTTCCGGCCGGGAAGCGGGGTCGGTTCGCTTGTCATCTGCTTTCCTTTCCGAAGCGTCGATGTTAGCGTACCGACATGCCTCTGAAATCGAAGCGGCCGCGGATAGCGCCGCTCGAACCGCCGTACGACGAGCAGACCGAGGTCGCACTCGACCTGCTCGGGCCGCCGATCCAGCTGTTCCGCGTGTGGGCCCGCAGGCCCGACCTCGCCCGGGGGATCGCGGGCTGGGGCCGCTACTACCTTTCCCGGCGTTCCGCGCTGACGCTCCGCCAGCGCGAACTGGTCATCGACCGGACGACCTCGCGGTGCGGCGCCGATTACGAATGGGGCGTGCACGTGGCGACCTTCGCCGAAAAGGCGGGGTTCGACGCCGAGCAGATCCGCTCACTGGCGACCGGCAGCGCGGCGGACGCTTGCTGGGACGCGAACGACCGGGCGGTGCTCGACGCCGTCGACGAACTCCACGCCACGTCAGACCTCTCCGACGAGACCTGGACACAGCTCGTCGACGCCGTCGGGGAAGACGCCACGCTCGAGGTGATCCTGATCTGCGGCTGGTACCACGCGATTTCGTTCACCGTCCGGGCGCTGCGGCTCCCGCAGGAACCCGGCACGCCCAGCCTTACGTCCCCCGACGGTTTCGGGTGTTCTTCGTACCCCTGAACTGCCAGTCCTCCGCGTAGAGATCGAACGGCGCGGCCCGGAACGGGTGCTCCGCGATGAAGTCCGTGTTCAGCTCCACGCCGAGCCCGGGCGCCTCCGGCAGCGGGAAGTAGCCGTCCACCACGGCGGGCAGGCCCGGCGCCGCCTCTCGCACGTGCTCGTCGGCGAAATCGTTGAAATGCTCCTGGATCTTGAAGTTCGGTGTGGTGGCCGCCAGGTGCAGGTTCGCGGCGGTCAGCACCGGGCCGCCGACGTTGTGCGGGGCGACGAGCACGAAATGTGTTTCCGCGGTGGCGGCGAGTTTGCGGGTCTCGGCGATCCCGCCGAGGTGCCCGATGTCCGGCTGGATCACGTCCGCCGCCTGCAGTTCGAACAGCTCGCGGAACTCGGCGCGGTCGTGGATCCGTTCGCCGGTGGCGATCGGCAGATCCACCTGCCCCGCGACCTTGGCCAGTGCCTTGAGGTTTTCCGGCGGCACGGGTTCTTCCAGCCAACCGGGGTCGAACTGCGCGAGGGAGCGGGCGATGCGCACGGCCTCCGAGGGGGCGAACCGGCCGTGCATCTCCACCAGGATCTCCACGTCCGGCCCCACCGCGTCCCGCACGGCGGCGACCAGATCGATCGAGCGCCGGCGCTCCGGCGCGGACAGTTCCCATTGCCCCGGCCCGAACGGGTCGAACTTCAGCGCCCGGTACCCGCGTTCGACCACCCGGCGGGCCGCGGCCTGGAACTCCGCTGGCTCACGTTCGACGGTGTACCAGCCGTTCGCGTAGGCCTTGATCCGCTCGCGCACCTTGCCGCCGAGCAGCCGCCAGACCGGCTGGCCCAGCGCCTTGCCGACGATGTCCCAGCAGGCCATCTCGACACAGCCGATACCCGACATCACGATCTCGCCCGCGCGCCCGTAGTCGCCGCGTTTCATCCGCTGCACCAAGGATTCGATGTCGAACGGGTCGCTCCCGACGACGTGCCTCGGCACGGCTTCGGCAAGATACCCGCGCAGCGCTTCGGTGTGCCCGAGCATCCTCGTCTCGCCGACGCCGGTCAGCCCGTCGTCGGTGTGCACGCGGACGAAGGTGAGATCACGCCAAGGCGTGCCGAGCACGAACGTTTCGACCCGGCTGATCCTCACACCAGCTCCTCGACGGGTTTGGGCACCGCCAGGCCCGCGGCCGGCAACTTGGATCCGATCGCGCCGGGCGCGTAGCACTGCAACAGCTCCAGCCCGATTTCCGCGCGGCGCACCCGTTCCCGGCTCAACGCGACCGCGGTCGGCGTCAGGTGCGTGCCGCTCGGGTAGATGTTCGGCGCGTTGCGCAGGCCGAACTTGAGGTACACCGGGGCGGCGACGCGCACCAGCTCGGCGATCTCGAAATGCCGGATGAACCCGCCGAGGTCGTCCGGGGCCTCGACGTAGATGTCGAGCGGGATGTCGATGGTGGCGCGAATGGCGGCCAGCTGGGCGAGGCTCAGGTCCGTCGGCACGTTGTAGGTGTCGGCCCCGGCCTGCTCGGCGAGCCGGATGGACGCCGGATTCGCCAGCCCCATCTGCACGCTGATCTTGAACTGCAGATCCGCCGGCAGCTCCCCGGCCGCGCGCATCTTCGCCGCGACCGTGAGTACGCCGAGATCCGTGATCAGCACGCTGCGGATCCCGGCGGCGGCCGTGCGGCGGATGTCCTCCAGGACGTGTACCAGCTGCTCGGTTCCGCGCGCCTGCGCGGCGAACGGCCCGCCACCGGTCGCGACCGACGCGGCGCCGGTGTCCCAGGCCGCTACCGGCCGGGCGAACAGGCTCACCTCGACCGAGCGCGCGTGCGCGTAGCGGCCGATCGAGCTCAGCTCGCGGCGTGTGAGCAACATCCCGCCGCTGCCCTGCGAGACGCGATGGATGACGACCCCACGGGCGTCGGCCTCGGTGTACACGGCTTCGAGCGCTTCCGGCCCTTCGACGCTCGGGATCTCGACCCGGTACTGCGCCCCGTCGGGGAAGCGTTTGGTGCTGCTGGGCAGGTCGGCCGGGTCGCCACCCGGCAGGCCGAGCGAGCGCAGGAAGTTTCGGGTCCGTTGCACCGGCACACCGCCTTGTTCGATATTTCGGACCATATTCGTGATCTCAGACGAGAGTAAGGAGGCTCACCGCGGCGGTCAAGGTATCCGGCGAAGGCGTTGGTAAACTCCGGAGGTACCGCCTACCTGCGAAGACATGGGAGCGCCCACCGTGGCCCGAGTCGTGGTCGACGTCATGCCCAAGCCCGAGATCCTGGACCCGCAAGGCCAAGCCGTGGCAGGCGCTCTGCCGCGCCTCGGCTTCACCGGCGTGGCCGAGGTCCGGCAGGGCAAGCATTTCGAGCTGGAGGTCGACGACTCGGTCGACGACGAGACCCTCGCCAAGATCGCCGAGGGTTTCCTGGCGAACCCGGTGATCGAGGAGTGGACCGTGCGGAGGGTCTCGTGAAGATCGGGGTCATCACCTTCCCCGGCACGCTGGACGACACCGACGCCGCCCGCGCCGCCCAGTACGCCGAAGCCGAGGCCGTGTCCCTGTGGCACGGCGACGAGGACCTGCACGGCGTCGACGCGGTGATCGTGCCCGGCGGTTTCTCGTACGGGGATTACCTGCGCTGCGGCGCGATCGCCCGCTTCGCGCCGGTGATGAACTCGGTCATCGAGGCGGCGGGCAAGGGCATGCCGGTGCTCGGCATCTGCAACGGCTTCCAGATCCTGTGCGAGGCCGGGCTGCTGCCCGGTGCGCTGGTGCGCAACGACAAGCTGCACTTCGTGTGCCGCGATCAGTGGCTGCGGGTGGAGAACACCAGCACCGCGTGGACCACCCGGTACGAGAAGGACGCCGAGGTGCTCATCCCGCTGAAGTCCGGCGAGGGCGGCTTCATGGCGGACAAGTCCACTTTGGACGAACTGGAGGGCGAGGGTCGCGTGGTGTTCCGCTACGTCGGCGAAAACCCCAACGGCTCACGCAACGACATCGCCGGCGTGTGCAGCGCCAACGGCCGGGTCGTCGGCCTGATGCCGCACCCCGAACACGCGATCGACGCCCTCACCGGCCCCTCGGACGACGGCCTCGGCATGTTCTACTCGGCGATCGACGCGCTGGCGAAGGTCGCCTAGGGAAGTTTCGCCGGGCCCCGCGGCGGGGCCCGGCGGCGCGGCTCAGTGGTCGTTCAGGAACGTGTGCGTGGCCGAGAACTTCAGCCCGGCCTGGCCGCTCTTGCCCAGCCCCACGGTCACCGTCACATTCTCGTTCTCCGGAATGTTGTCAATTGCGCTCGTGCTCGCCCCCTGCTGATTACAGTTTCCGTTCCCGCTCGCGGACAGCCCGTTGCCGACCGGAATCCCGTCCGAACCCTTGTAGTTGTAGCCGACATACGCGTAGTAGCCATCCGCGTCGGTGTCGCAGATCCTGACCACATCGCCGTATTCCCGGATATAGACGGTCGCGCCCGGGTTGGCGTCGGTACTCGTCCAGACGTGGTCCCAGCTGGCGGCGGCCGCGGTGCCCGTGGTGGCAAGGCACGCGCCTGCCGCCCCGAGCGCGACGGCGAGCGTGGTGACCGATTTGGCAAACTTCATCCGTTTTCCTCGTTTTAGGTAATTCCAAAAACCATCCCTCGAAAATTACCGAGCACGACCGGCAATTCCCGGAAACAAAGGGAACGCCTTTCCGGCCATCAACGTGCAGCCTGCGGGAAAGGCGCGGCCACGGTACGGCTCAGGCCGCTGCGCCCGCGGCCACCAGCCCGGCATAAGACCCGCCGCGCGCCAGCAGTTCCGCGTGCCCGCCGAGCTCGGTGATCCGCCCGTCCTCCAGTACCGCCACCCTGTCCGCGGCGGCCGCCGTGTGCAGCCGGTGCGCGATGGCGATCACCGTCCGCCCGGCCAGGACGCCGTTCAACGACCGCTCCAGCGACCGCGCCGACGACGTGTCGAGCAGCGAAGTCGCCTCGTCGAGCACCACCGTATGCGGGTCGGCGAGCACGACACGGGCCAGCGCCAGCTGCTGCGCGGTGGCTGCGGGTACCGCGCGCGCAGCCGTGCCGAGCCGGGTGTCCAGCCCTTCCGGCAGCGCGGCGAACCACTCCCGCAGGCCCACGGTTTCCAGCGCTGCCACCAATTCCGCGTCGCTCCACTCGCCGGCGGGCAACGTCAGGTTCGCCCGCAGCGAGCCCGCGAAGACGTGGTGCTCCTGCGTCAGCAACAGCACCTCGCCGCGCAGCACGTCCTCGGCCAGCCCGGACACCTCCGCGCCGCCGATGGTCACCGAACCCGCGCCGGGCGCGGCCACCCCGGCGATCAGCCTGCCCAGCGTCGACTTGCCCGCACCGGAAGGACCGACGATCGCCAGCCGCTCACCCGGCGGCACCCGAAGGTCGACGCCGTGCAGCACCTCACGCCCGGCCGAGTAGCCGTACCGCACAGCGCGCACCACGATTTCCCTGCCACGCGGCCGATTCGAGGACACCGTCGGCGGAACCCCGCGCACGCCCAGCACGCGGCGCAGCGCCGTGCCGGAGACCTGCACGTCCTCCATCCACCACAGCACCTCCTCCATCGGCCCGCCGAGCGCCTGCACGTAGACCACCATCGTGGTCAACGTGCCGAGCCCCACCAGACCGTGCGGGTACGCCCAGGCCCCGATCAGCAGGATCGCCGCGATCGGCAGCACCTGCGCCAGCTGGACCCATGGCAGCCACCGCATCGACAGCGAGCGCAGCTTGAACTCCCACCCCACGGCCCTGTCCACGGCGCGGTTCCCCAGCGCTATCCGGCTATCCGTCAAGCCGAGCGCTTCCGCCGTGCGCGCACCGTCGGCCGTTTCGTGCACGCCGGTCTGCACGTCCGCCCACGCGTCCAACATCGGTTCCACTGTGGACGGAACGCGCCGCCAGTACCAGCGGAATGTCAGCACCACCATCGGCAGCCCGACCAGCAACCCCAGCGACAGCAACGGCGACGTCACCACCATGGCCGCCATGGTCAGCGTCACCGTGACCGACGCGACCAGTACCTCCGGTGCGGCGTTGCGCACCGCGTGGTCGATCCGGTCCGCGTCCGTGGTCGCGCGACTGAGCAGATCGCCGGTCCCGACCGCCTCGACCGTGCCCAACGGCAGCCGTAGCGCCCGCCCGACGAACCCCTCCCTGGTCTCGGCCAGCACCTGCTCACCGAGCATCCCGGACCGCACCCGCGCGGTGCGCTTCAGCCAGGCCTGCACGACCAGCAGCACCACGAACATCCCAGCCAGCAGCTCGATGTTCGCGTGCCCTTCGGCGACCGCATCCACCAGCCTGCCCAGAATCTGCGGCCCGGCGAGCCCGGCGATGGCGGCCAGCCCGTACAAGCCCAGCACCACGACGCACGCGCGCCGATGAGTCCGCCAGGTCGCGCGCGCCCAATCGCGCGCCGCCTTGCCGGTGGCCAGCGGAAGTCTCATCGGCATGTGATCACCTCGTCCGCGACGATCGTCCACAGTGGACTCTCGGTGAACACCACGGTCGTACGGCCGCGCCGGGCTTCCGCGATGCGCTCGGTGATCCGGGCCTCGGTATGCGTATCCACCGCCGAAGTCGGCTCGTCGAGCAGCAACGTGTCGGCATCCAGCGCCAGCGCGCGGGCCAGGCTCAACCGCTGCCGCTGTCCGCCGGAAACCTCGCGGCCGCGCTCACCGATCAGTTCGTCCAGGCCGTCCGGGAAGCCCGCCACGATGTCCCCGGCGTCGGCCGCCCACAACGCTTCCTCGGCTCGCTGCCGGGGAACCAGCTGATCCCGCAACGCACCCGAGAACCACAGATCCTGGTTGTGTGCATACACGACGCGGGCACGCAGCTCCGACAACGCGACGTGGTCCGCCGGCACTCCGGACACCAGCACCCGCTGGCCAGGCTTCGCGTCGGCGAATCTCGCCATCCGTTCGGCCAGGGCCTCGGCTTCGGCACCGGCGTCGATCACGGTCAGCTTGCCCGCCACCGCGGTGAACCCGGTCTCCGTGTCGTGGAGTTCCAGCGGCCCCTCCGGCAACCCGATCGGTTCGGCCGGCTCGGCCAACGAAGGCCGCAGGCTCAGCACCCCGCAGATCTTGCGGGCCGACACGATCGCCGAAGTGAACGCTGCCGTCGCCTCGGTCGCGGTGCTCACCGGCACCACCAGGAAGGCGGCCGCCGCGTAGAAGGTGACCAGCTCACCGACGTCGATCGATCCCGCCACCACCAGCCGCGCGCCGAGCCACGTGATCAACACCGTGACCAGCCCCGGCAACAGCACCTCCGCCCCGACCAGCCAGGACTCACTGCGCGCGACCTCGACACCGGCCCGGCGCACCCGCTGGCTCGCGCCGCCGAACCGGCCGAGGAACTGCCGCTCACCACCGACCCCGCGCAGGATCCGTAGGCCGGACACGATGTCCGCGCCGATCGCGTTCACTTCGGACAGCTGCTCGCGCTGCACACCCTTGCGGCGTTGCAGCGGCGCGATCAGCTTCCCCATGCCCAGCACCGCGAGCGGCACCCCGGCCAGCGCGATCGCGCCGAGCAACGGCGAGAAGAACACCAGCACGATGCCCACCGTGAGGAACGCCACGACCGAACCGAACAGCCGCCCGGACACCTCGAACGCGGTCCCGATCCGGGCGATGTCGCTGGAGGAGATGGCCATCACGTCACCGGTCGCGGCCTGCGCGCGCAGCGAAGCGCCGAGCCGCGCGGTGTGCTCGGCGACGATCCGCTGGCTGGCGGACGCGCCGTGGATCCAGGCTCCGTGCGCCACATACAGAAGCAAGGTGCCGAACACCGCCTGCGCCACCCCGAGCACGGCGATCAGCAGCACCTGAGCGGCGATGTTCTCGTGCGCACCGACCGCGGCGACCGTGTTTCCGATCACCACCGGCAACACCGCGCCGGGCAGCAACCAGATCGCGCCCAGCACACAGGAGGACACGGCCAGTACAGGTCGTGCCCAGAGCAGGGCTCCGAGATAGCGCAACGGAGTCAGCCGGGTCGGCAGGCGCATTCCTTCAACGGTATGGAGCCGATCTGTCCTGGTCGACCGATTTTCCGGCCCGGGAGGCACTCACCTACCCTGGAACCGTGACGGAAACCCTGGTCATCGACACGACCGCCCGCGCCGCCGAAACCCCGGACACCGCCCAGCCCTACCTCGAACTGGGGCTGGCCGAGGACGAGTACGCCCGC
The DNA here is from genome assembly GCF_035546795.1 of Amycolatopsis sp. Classification (GTDB taxonomy): domain Bacteria; phylum Actinomycetota; class Actinomycetes; order Mycobacteriales; family Pseudonocardiaceae; genus Amycolatopsis_E. The sequence goes on along the minus strand of NZ_DASZWC010000014.1, from coordinate 9,861 downwards.
ATCCGCGAGATCCTCGGCCGCCGCCCGACCGACGCCGAACTGGCCATGTACTCGGTGATGTGGAGCGAGCACTGCTCGTACAAGTCCTCGAAGAAGCACCTGCGCTACTTCGGCGAGACCACCACGCCCGAGATGCAGGCCAAGATGCTGGCCGGGATCGGTGAGAACGCCGGGGTGGTCGACATCGGGGACGGCTGGGCCGTCACCTTCAAGGTCGAGAGCCACAACCATCCGTCCTATGTGGAGCCGTACCAGGGTGCGGCGACCGGGGTCGGCGGCATCGTCCGCGACATCCTCGCGATGGGCGCGCGGCCGCTGGCGGTGGCCGACGCGCTGCGTTTCGGCCCGGCCGACGCCCCGGACACCCGCCGCGTGCTGCCCGGCGTGGTCGCCGGTGTCGCCGGGTACGGCAACTGCCTCGGCCTGCCCAACATCGGCGGCGAGGTCGTGTTCGACCCCAGCTACGCGGGCAACCCGCTGGTGAATGCCATGTGCGTCGGCGCGATGCGCACCGAGGACCTGCACCTGGCGTTCGCGTCCGGCACGGGCAACAAGATCATCCTGTTCGGCGCGCGCACCGGGCTGGACGGCATCGGCGGCGTGTCCGTGCTGGCCAGCGACACCTTCTCCGGTGACGAGTCCGCGGCGGGCCGCAAGAAGCTGCCCAGCGTCCAGGTCGGCGACCCGTTCACCGAGAAGGTGCTCATCGAGTGCTGCCTCGAACTGTTCGCCAAGAAGCTGGTCGTCGGCATCCAGGACCTCGGCGGCGCCGGGCTGTCCTGCGCCACGTCGGAGCTGGCGGCGGCCGGTGACGGCGGGATGCACATCGAGCTCGATCAAGTTCCCTTGCGCGCCAAGGGAATGACCCCGGCCGAGATCCTCTCCAGCGAATCGCAGGAGCGGATGTGCGCGGTCGTCGAACCATCCAAAGTGGACGAGTTCATGGCGATCTGCCGCAAGTGGGACGTGATCGCCACCGAGATCGGCGAGGTCACCGACGGCGAGCACCTGGTGATCACCTGGCACGGCGAGACGGTGGTCGACGTGCCGCCGCGCACCGTGGCGCACCAGGGCCCGGTCTACGACCGCCCGGTCGTCCGCCCCGCGGCGCAGGATTCGATCCAGGCCGAGGGCACCGCGGGCCTGGCCCGCCCGAAGACGAACGACGAGCTGCGCGAAACCCTGCTGCGGGTGATCTCCTCGCCGAACCAGGCCTCGAAGGAATGGGTCACCGAGCAGTACGACCGGTATGTGCGTGGCAACACCGTGCTGGCCCAGCCCGCCGACTCCGGGCTGATCCGGATCGACGAGCGGACCGGCCGCGGCGTCGCCGTGTCGACCGACTGCAACAGCCGGTTCGTCTACCTCGACCCGTACCAGGGCACCCAGCTCGCGCTGGCCGAGTCCTACCGCAACGTCGCGACCAGCGGCGCACTGCCGCTGGCGGTCACCAACTGCCTCAACTTCGGCGCCCCGACCGACCCCGGCGTGATGTGGCAGTTCGAGCAGGCCGTGCACGGGCTCGCCGACGGCTGCGCACAGCTCGGCATCCCGGTCACCGGCGGCAACGTGAGCTTCTTCAACCAGACCGGGGAAACCGCGATCCTGCCGACCCCGGTGATCGGGGTGCTCGGCGTGATCGACGACGTGCGCCGCCGCATCACCACCGGGATCGGCGCCGAGGCCGGGGAGACCCTGCTGCTGCTCGGTGAAACCCATGACGAGCTCGACGGTTCCGCGTGGGCGCAGGTCATCCACAACCACCTCGGCGGCCGCCCGCCGAAGGTGGACCTGGAGCGCGAGCGCCTGCTGGCCGAGATCCTCGTGGCGGGCTCGCGCGACGGCATGATCTCCGCGGCGCACGACCTGTCCGACGGTGGCCTGGCGCAGGCGCTGGTGGAGACGGTGCTGGTCGGCCAGTGCGGCGCGCGGGCGATCCTCGACGAGGACGTGGACCCGTTCGTCCAGCTGTTCTCCGAATCCTCGGGCCGGGTGCTGGTCGCCGTGCCGCGCAGCGAGGAGCTGCGGTTCACCGAGATGTGCACCGCGCGCGGCCTGCCGTGGCGCCGGGCCGGCGTGGTGGACCCGGAGTCCGGGGCGCTGGAGATCCAGGGCGTGACCACGTTCGGCCTCGACGAACTGCGCGCCACCTGGGAAGGCACGCTGCCGAAGCTGTTCGGCTAGGAGGGATCACCCGTAGACGAGGACGTGGGCTCCCATTCCGCTGGGAGCCCACGCGGCGGCTCGGTGAACTCCGCGTCCCGGAAGTTGACTTCCCCGCGGAAAATGGTCCCGGTGAAGTCGGCCGGCGCACCGAACTCCGTGCCGCTGAACCAGGCGCGTCCCTCGAAAACCGTTCCCCGGCAACGAAAACGCCCGCTCAACCGGCCGCGCCCGATAGCCGACCGGGTGAACCAGGCCGGCCCGTCGAACCGGCAGTCGCTGAAGTTGTTGCTGCTCAACAGAGTTGCGTACCGCAGGACGAGCGTGCCGACCCGGTGGCCGGAAAGATCGAAGTACTCCAGCGATGCTCCGGTCAGGTCCAGATCGAAACCCGGCTCTGGACTGTCCACTGTGGGCAGTAGCTCCGCGATCAGCCGTTGCGCGGTCAGCCGCACCTGCAACTCGCGTTCGGCCTCGGGATCGGATTCTTCGGCAAGGTGGGGGTTTTCGAACGGCCGGCGCAGATACGAACACAGCACGTCGAGCACGGTCTGGGTGTAGCCGGGTTCGCCGCGGGCAACACCGGCGAGTGCGTGCATCGCGCCGACGCGAACCTGATCGGCCTCGCTGCCGAGGAGTTCGATCGACTTCGCGAACCGCTCGTCCGTCACCCGGCTGCGATCGCGGTCGGCGCGCAGCAACTCCAGCTCGTAGCGTTCCCGCTCGGTCTGTTGCCGGTTTTCCTCGACCTTGCGTCGCCGGTCGTTGAGCCACAACGCATACAACGCGACCACCGCGCCCGCGGCCAGCCCGCCGGTGCGCAGCGCGTCCGCGCGAGTGGTGGCCGGATCAGTGAGCAGCCAGCCGCTGACGCCGACCAGCAGGACGACCGACAGCGCAAACGTGCCCAGCAGCGGGGATCTCCACGGCGGTCGACCGGTCACGGTCGCTCACCCTAGAGGGTGCGCTGCAACAGCATGGTGTCGAGCCAGCGGCCGTGTTTGAACCCGACCCTCGCGAGCCGCCCCGCGTCGACGAAGCCGCGGCGGCGGTGCAGCGCGGGAGAAGCGCCGTTCGTGCCGGTATCGGCGATCACCGCGATCACTTCACGGATTTCCGCCGCAGCGCAGGCCTCGAGCAACGCGTCGAGTAGCAATCCGCCCAAGCCCTGACCGGTCGCGCCAGGAGCGAGGTAGATCGAGTTCTCCACCGTCTGCCGGTACGCCGGCCGGGCCTTCCACGGCGTGCAGTAGGCGTAGCCCGCGACTTTGCCACTGGACTCGGCGACGAGGAACGGCAGACCTGCGTCGGTGATGGCGGCGAACCGGCGCGCCCATTCCGCCTCATCCGGCGACTCCAGCTCGAAGGTCACCTGGCTGTTTTCGACGTAGTAGGCGTAGATCTCCGCGATCGCGGCCAGGTGCTCTCGGCGACCCGGTTTCACTATAGGAGAATCAGTCACTACTATAGAATACATGGACCTCAAGGTGCTCGGCGAGAGAATTCAGGCGGTGCGCGGTGAGCGAGGCCTGACCCTGCAGGCGCTGGCCGACCGCTCGGCGGTCAGCGTCAGCATGCTTTCTTCGGTGGAACGCGGGGCGAAGGCACCGACCATCGTGGTGCTGGACCGGATCGCCGACGGGCTCGGCGTCCCGCTCGCGCAGTTGCTCACCCAGCCGGAGCGGATCATCATCCGGCGCGACGCCGACCAGGACACCGTGCGCGAGCCGGGCGGCTGGCAGCGGACCATCCTCACCCCGGTGGTACCCGGGGTGAACTTCGAATGGATCCGCTCGGAGCTGCCACCGCACTGCGAAGCGGGCACCTATGCTCCATACGCGGCCGGCTCGCACGAATTCGTCGCCGTGCACTCGGGCGAGCTGACCCTGACCGTCGACGACGAAACGATCGTGCTCGCCACCGGGGATTCGCTCTATCTCGCCGCGGACGTGAGTTTGAGCTATGCCAACAGATCCGCGCGCCCCTGCACGTACTACGTGGCGGCGATGATCATGCGCCCGCGCCGCCCCGGCCTCGGAACCGTTGCCGCGCAATGAAAAAGGCCGCACCGAGCCAGTCCGGCTCGGTGCGGCCCGAAAGCCCCGACCGATCAGTAGAAGTCGAAGTTGTCGATGCAGGCGACGTTGTTCGAGATCTCGTCGGTGCTGATGAAGCCACCGCTGATGGTCTCGCCGCCGACGCTGCCCTTCAGGTCACCGAGGCCGATGCCGTCGATGCCGGACATGTCCGCGCTCAGCTGCGACCCCGAGGAGGTGGCCTTCGAGACGTTCGGCTGGATGTCGGAAACGTCGGCCTGGCAGACCAGCGCCATCGCACCCGAGCTGTCACCGCCGTTGACCTTGCTCAGGAAGTCCTGCGCCACCACGTTGTACGAGTCGCCACTGCCCGAGGAGCTGGAGCTCGACGAAGTCGGCGAGCTACTGCTGCTCCGGCTGCTCCTCGTGCTGGAGGTCGAGCTCGAGTCCGAGCTGCTGACCTTGATGTCCTGCCAGCACCACTTGCCGTTCTGGTTCGACAGGGTGCCGGTGGCCGTACCCGAGTCACCGTCCACCGTGACCGCGACCGCTGCCGTCGCGGTGTTGCCGTTGACCTGCACACCGCTCAGCGTGGCCTTGTCGACGGAGGAGATGTCGTTGATCGCGCTCTTCACGGCGCTGGTCGCGTTCGCGCAGGCGACCGCGTTGAGCGCGTTCTTGTCGTGGCCGTTGATGCCGGCGACGATCGACTGCGCGAGCGACTGCGCCCCGTTGTCCCCGGACGCCTTGTCGTCACCGAGGAAGAACCCGGGCACCCAGAAACCGGTGATGCCCAGGGCGGCGAGGATGACGACGAGGCCGACGGTCAGGCCGATCCACAGCCCCTTCTTGCCGCCGCCCCCGGGAGGCGGAGCACCGTAGCCACCCGGCGCGCCATAGCCGCCGGTGGGCGGGTAACCACCACCGCCGGACTGGTCGTAGGTCGGATACGGCTGGGTGTATCCAGGCTGCTGGCCGTAACCCGGCTGCTGCCCGTAACCCGGTTGCTGGCCATAGCCGGGCTGTTGCCCGTACTGCGGATTGCCCTGCTCAGGAAAGCCACCGGAAGACGGGTAGCCCCCCGGCTGCTGGCCGTACCCGCCTGGCTGCTGACCGTAGGGATCGGGCTGCTGGCCGTAATCCGGCTGCCCCGGCTGCGGTGGATAGGTCATCGACGTCGCCTTTCAACAGTCACTACGCCCGTCGGACGTATCGCCGCCCAGCCCGGTTCCCCCTGGCGCGTGAACGGGCCCAGAAGAGGAAAAGTACGCGAATAGGGCTCCCGGTCGGCGAACCGGGAGCCCTATTGTGATCAAATCAGTCGTGATTGGTGGCCAGCGTCACCAGCCGGTCGTAGGCGCCATTGAAGGTGTCCTGGTCGATGGGGCTCGACGTGTACTGCCAGAACGTGTAAACGGTCCAGCCGCCGGGCAGGGTGCCGACGCTCGAGGAGTAGCGCGCCACCCAGAGCGGGTTGGTCGAGCTGAAGTCCCCGTTCACGCACTGGCTCCACCAGGTCGTGCTGGAGTAGATCGTCGGGTACTTGTTCGTCAGCGCGTGGTAGGTGTCGCTGAAGTCCTTGATCCACGACGTCATGGCGCTGGTGGACTTGCCGTAACAGGTCGCGCCGTAGGGGTTGTACTCCATGTCCAGCGCGCCGGGCAGGGTCTTGCCGTCCGCCGACCAGCCGCCCCCATGCGCGACGAAGTACTGGGCCTGCGCGGCGCCGCTCGAAGTGTCCGGGGTGGCGAAGTGGTAGGCGCCGCGGATCATGCCCACGTTGTAGGAACCGTTGTACTGCTGCGCGAAGTACGGGTTGGTGTAGGTCGTGCTCTCGGTGGCCTTGACGTAGGCGAACTTGACGCCGTTGCTCCAGTGGCTGGCCCAATCGACGTTGCCCTGGTAACCGCTTACATCGATCCCCGGCACGGTCGCCGTGGCGGTCACGCCGTCGAGGTTGAGCCCCTGCGGCCGCGCCGCCGCGGACTTGGTCGACGGGCTCGACTGATCACCTTCGACCCGGCGGATCTGCGAGCCCATCGGATGGTCGTACTGCGCGACGTACTGGTCCACGGTCATCCCGGCCGGGATGACACTGGCCTGTTCGTCGGCGCCGGCCGGGCTCAGCGTGCCGAGCAGGAGCACGCTGGCGGACGCGACGACGACGGCTGCGGCGAACGAGCGCCGTCTTCTTCGTTGCTCGGACATGAGGTGACCCTTCTGAAGTTGCCCTCGCGGTCTGGACGGCCGTTGCAGGGAGCCATCCGCGCGTGATTCTTTATGACGACATACCGACTTGTCACCAACTTCCGTGAACTTCCGCTGTCAGGTGGGTGATTTACGCGTGTCCTGCCAGGGAAACCGACTTTCGTCGTCGCCCTGATGGACTAGACCATCACCGGTTGAGCGCCAATTCGCGCACGCTCGCCTGCGGTCCGTTGAACAGGTTCTGATCTCCCGGCAGCGCGCCGGTATCCGCGTACTGCCAGATCGTCTGCTCGGCCCAGCCCGCGGGCAGGGCACCGATTTCGGAGTTGTAGCGGGCCAGCCACAACGGATTCGCGCCGAAGCCGGCGTTGTTCCCCGTGCACTTGACCCACCAACTGGTGGAGGTGTAGATCGCGGGCAGCCGACCGGTGCGTGCCCGGTAGGTGTTCGAGAAATCGGCCAGCCACTGGCTGATCGCCGCCGGGCTCAGGCCATAACAGGCGTCGCCGTACGGGTTGTATTCGGCGTCGATAGCGCCGGGCAACGTGCGGCCGTCATTCGACCAGCCACCCCCGTGCGCGAGGAAATAGTCGGCTTGTGTGGCGCCACCGGAAATGTCGAAACGCGCGAAGTGATAGGCACCGCGCACCATCCCGACGTTGTAGGAACCGTCGTACTGTTGACCGAAATTCGGATTGGTGTAACCGGTGCCTTCGGTGGCCTTCACGTAGACGAACCGGCCGCCGCTACCCCAGGCGGCGTTCCAGTCGACGGCACCCTGGTGCCCGCTCACGTCGTGCCCGAGCAGGCCGTTCGCGGCGACGTACTTCGGGGCCGGGCCGACCCCTTCGACACGGGCTATCTGCGATCCGGCGGACGTGGTGTCCGCGCGGCCGTAGTCCACTGTGGCGGCCGCGGACTGCCCCGCCCCGACGGTCAGCCCACTCGAGACGACCATCGCGGCGGCAATACACCACGACCGCCTGAAACTCCAACGACACACGGTGACTCCCATCCTCCCGGAGTCACAATGCCTCGATAGAGCGGACTTAGCGAATCGGTTGTCACTCTGTCGAGTGGCATTCGCTGGTCAATTCGTGAGAATTCTTAGCGACCCTCTTGGGCGAGCGCCTGCGCGAGATGCTCGGCGGGCACCACCGCGGTCACCACGTCGTGCGGGTTGATCGCGACCGGGTGACCCGCCAGCAGGGGCACCATGTCGCGGCCGAGGACCGCCCGCGCGTGCGGCCACTCGCGCGGCACCAGCGACTTGGAGGTGTACGCCGGCACCAGGACACGGCCGTCGGTGTTGTGGAATCCGATCACCGTGCGCTGCAGCGGCGACATCGCGTAGACGAAGAGAGTGGCGTTGAGGACCACCGACGGCAGGTCCTCGGCAGGCCGGTGATTGGTCCGGACCAACTGCAGCAGCCGCTCGAGTTCGTTGCCCGGCTCGGGAAACCCGAGCGCCTTCGGCGAGGGGCGGTAGCGGTCGTTGGGGTGGAAGTCCTCCACGATGCCGCCCGACGAGTTGACCGGGTACGCGCCGACCACGGCCCACGATGGGACCGGGCCGTTGGGGTCGAAGGCCTCGTCGATCACGTACAGCCAGCTGTTCGGGTTGGCCCTGGCGTTGGCGCGCATCTCGTCGGTGATCTTGGGCTTGCCGAGCCTGCCGGCCGGCTGGGGATTCGGTACGAGCCGGTCTGCTTCGTCCCGCTGCGCCATGTTCAACCCCACGTCTCGCGTGCTTTCCTGCCGACGTTCACTCTACTGTTCCTCCCATGCCCACTTCGCGTTCGGTCGACCCCGCAGAGTTACGCGCCGCGGTGCAAGCGGTCTCGGCTTGGTTGAGCGGAGAAGAAGAGAAGCCGGCGCGTCCCACACTGGCCGCCGCCGTGCGGCTCAGCCTACGCGCCCTGGCCGCCGACGCGCCCGGACGAAGCGTGGAGGTGCGGGTCCCGCCGTTCGCCGCGGTGCAGTGCATCGAAGGCCCCCGGCACACCAGGGGAAACCCGCCGAACGTGATCGAGACCGATCCCCGGACCTGGCTGGAACTCGCCACCGGCCGTCTACAGTGGACAGATGCGGTGCAGGCCGGCCGGGTTTCCGCGTCGGGAACCCGGGCCGACCTCACACACTGGCTGCCGGTACTGAGGCTCTGACTGGCCCTGCGAAGCGGCGGGCCGCTTGCCGTGGGCCGTCACCTTGCACCGCTACCGGCACCGCCACGCAAACCGCTCACTCAAAAATTCCTCACGGCTTGCGGCCGATGCCGCCGGCGATGCAGTGCTGCACCTGGTTCAGCTCGCGCAGCTGGGGGCCGTCCGGCCACCAGTCGACGCAGCGGACGACGCCGGGGGTCACCATCTCGAGCCCGTCGAAGAGCGCCTCGATCTCCGGCAGGGTCCGGAAGGTGCCCGAGCCCATCATGCTGTGCCGGAAGGCCTCCTCCATCCTGCGGGCCACTACGCTGTGCTCGTTCTCCGGATCGAGGAAGTGGCTGATCACCACGTACGAGCCCGACGGGATGCGCTCGATGTACTCGCGCATGATCGCGGCCGGTGCGTCGCGGTCGCCCTCGTAGTGGTGCAGCGTGCCCACCTGCAGCAGCGCGAGCGGCTGGTCGAAGTCGAGGAAGTCGCGGGCGTAGCTGTTGTCCAGCACCGCCGCGGGCTGGAAGATGTCCTCCGCGATGAAGTGCGTGAGCTCGTTCTCCTCCAGCAGCGCCCGGCCGTGCGCGAGCACCACCGGGTCGTTGTCCACGTAGAGGACCTTGGTGTCCGGGTTGATCCGCTGCACGACCTGGTGGGTGTTCTCGGCCGTCGGCAGCCCCGAGCCGCAGTCGAGGTACTGGCGGAGATCGGTCTGCGCGGCGAGGAACCGGCAGGCCCTGATCAGGAAGCCGCGGTTCTCGGTGGCCAGTTCCTGGGCCTCCGGCGCGGCCTTCTGCACCCCCCGCAGTACCTCCCGGTCGATCTCGTAGTTGTCCTTGCCGTTGAGGAACGCGTCGTAGACACGGGCGATGCTGGCCCTCGTCGGATCGACGCCCACTGGGACCGCGGTCGGGTAGGAGGCTGCGGTATCGGTCATCTAATTCTCCCGGCTGGGATGATCGGCGGAGTGTTCTTGGGCACACCTAGCGTAGGGATCTCCACCGTCCGGGTAAATGCGCGGCTGCTCTTGACCGCGTCCCGGCGCGGTGTACCTTCAGTAGTCGGGTGTTTTGCGCACTGAAGATCCCGGCACCAGGAAGGCCCTCCCGATGTCCTTGGCCGATCCTCCCGAACTCGAGCAGGGAACCGGACCGACCGCGCGGCGGATGATCCTGGGGACGCAGTTGCGGCGCTTCCGCGAGGTCGCGGGCATTTCCCGGGCACAGGCCGCCTGGGAGATCCGCGCTTCGGAATCCAAGATCAGCCGGATGGAACTCGGCCGCGTCGGCTGCAAGGAA
>NZ_DASZWC010000013.1:0-41780 GCF_035546795.1 Amycolatopsis sp. | reverse complement strand
CCGCCCGGCTGAAGGCCGCGCCCGGCCGGATGTCGCGGAGCGCGCCGTGATCGCCTCGGTGCGCGGTGAGGTCCTCGACATCGCGCTTGACCACGTCGTCATCGAGGCCGCCGGCGTGGGCTACAAGGTGATGGCCACCCCGTCCACGCTCGCCACGCTGCGACGCGGCACCGAGGCACGGCTGATCACGGCGATGATCGTCCGCGAGGACTCCCAAACGCTGTACGGATTCGCCGACTCCGATGCCCGCGACCTGTTCCTCACACTGCTCGGAGTGTCCGGGGTCGGGCCGAAGATCGCGCTGGCGACGCTGGCGGTTTACGACGCGACCGCGCTGCGCCAGGCGTTGGCCGACGGTGACGTGACGGCCTTGACGCGGGTGCCGGGCATCGGCAAGCGTGGTGCCGAACGGATGGTGCTGGAACTGCGGGACAAGATCGGTGCGGTGTCCGGCGGCACCGGGGCGGCTGCGGCCACCGGGCACGCGGTGCGCGGACCGGTGGTGGAAGCCCTTGTCGGACTTGGTTTTGCGGCCAAGCAGGCTGAGGAGGCATGCGACAAGGTGCTGGCCGCCGATCCGGACGCGACCACGCAGAGCGCTCTGCGGGCGGCGCTTTCGATGTTGGGTAAGAAATGAGCAGGTTCGAGGGCGACGACGAAGACGAGGCGTTCGACCGTGATGTCTCGCCGGCCCTGACCGTCGGCGAAGGCGACATCGACGCCAGCCTGCGGCCCCGGTCACTGCGCGAGTTCATCGGCCAGCCACGGGTGCGCGAACAGCTGCAACTGGTCCTGGAGGGCGCCAAGAATCGCGGCGGCACACCGGATCACATCCTGCTGTCCGGACCGCCGGGTCTGGGCAAGACGTCGCTGGCGATGATCATCGCCGCCGAACTGGGCTCCTCGCTGCGCGTCACCTCCGGGCCCGCGCTGGAACGCGCCGGCGATCTGGCGGCCATGCTGTCGAACCTCGTCGAGCACGATGTGCTGTTCATCGACGAGATCCACCGCATCGCCCGGCCGGCGGAAGAAATGCTCTATCTGGCGATGGAGGACTTCCGGGTCGACGTCGTGGTCGGCAAGGGCCCGGGCGCTACCAGCATCCCGCTGGAAATCGCCCCGTTCACCCTGGTCGGGGCCACCACCCGGTCCGGCGCGCTGACCGGCCCGCTGCGCGACAGGTTCGGGTTCACCGGGCAGATGGAGTTCTACGCCGACCACGAGCTCGACCAGGTGGTCACCCGCGCGGCGGCGATCCTCGGCATCGAGATCGACACCGCGGGCAGCGCGGAGATCGCCCGCCGCTCCCGCGGCACGCCCCGGATCGCCAACCGGCTGCTGCGCAGGGTCCGCGACTACGCCGAGGTGCGGGCCGACGGGCACATCACCCTGGACGTCACGCGCGCCGCGCTCGAGGTCTACGACGTGGACGAGCTGGGCCTGGACAGGCTGGACCGCGCGGTGCTCAGCGCGCTGGTCAACTCGTTCGGCGGCGGCCCGGTCGGCATCTCCACGCTGGCCGTGGCGGTCGGTGAAGAGGCGACCACGGTGGAGGAGGTGTGTGAGCCCTACCTCGTACGCGCGGGTATGCTCGCGCGGACTCCCCGGGGCAGGGTCGCCACCGCGACCGCGTGGGAGCACCTGGGCCTGCGGCCACCGGCTGATTACGGCCGGATGGACCAGCCACCGCTGTTCGATTAGCGCCGGGTGATGAGAGTTGTGGTGGCACCTGGCACACTCGAGAGAGCACATCCGGACATAAAGGCGCGCGCACCGCGCTCGCCGAATGGAGAATCATGAATAGCCTCTTCCTGCCGTTGCTCCTGATGCTCGTCGTGGCGATCCCGCTCGTCATGGGCAGCCGCAAGCAGAAGCGCGCCGCGCAGGAGCAGAAGAACCTGCAGAGCAGCCTGTCCGAGGGCGACCGCGTGATGACCACCTCGGGCCTCTACGGCACGGTGGCCGACACCAGTGACGAGACCACGATCGACGTCGAGATCGCCCCCGGCGTGGTGACCACGTGGCTGCGGCAGGCCGTGCGCGAGAAGGTGCAGCCCCCGGTCGACGAGATCGAGGACGACGACACCGACGACACCGTCGAGGCCGTCGCCGAGACCCCGGCCGAGGACGAGAAGGCCGGTCCGCAGATCGCCCCGCCGCTCGAGCACGGCAAGAAGTAAGGCCCGCGCGGCCGGCCCCTGGCGCCCTCCGGAACGGCGCCGGGGGCAACACGCTGCGCTCACGTGGCACCGAGTACTGTCTCGGTGCTACCAGCGCCGTCGACCCTTTTTCCGAGGAGAACCACCACCGTGGCACCATCGGCCGGGCGGATCCGCCCGGGACGCTATCTCGCCATCTTCGCCCTGATCGTGGTCGTGCTCTACGCGCTGGTGTTCTTCACCGGCGGTGGCAAGCCGACGCCGAAACTCGGCATCGATCTGCAGGGCGGCACCCGCGTCACGCTGAGTGCGCGCACCCCCGACGGCTCGGCGCCGTCGAAGGACTCGCTGAACCAGGCGCGCCAGATCATCGAGAAGCGCGTCAACGGGATCGGCGTCGGGGGCACCGAAGTCCTCCTCGACGGCAACAACATCGTGATCACGGTGCCCGGCGAGCAGGGTGACCAGGCCAAGAAGCTCGGTCAGACGGCGCAGCTGAACTTCCGCCAGGTGCTGAACGTGACCCAGGCGACCGCGCCGCCCACCCCGGCGCCGGCGAACACCACCGACGACCAGTCGGCGCAGCTGATCCAGCAGGCCAAGGCGTCCCGCCAGGACGCCGCGCTGATGACCGGCACCGGTGACAGCATCGCCGCGTCCGACGCCTCGCAGCAGGCGCTCGCCGCGTTCACCTGCTCGGCGCAGGATCCCTTGCAGGGCAACGACGATCCGAACCTGCCGCTGATGACCTGCAACCAGGACGGCACCGAGAAGTACCTGCTGGGCCCGGTGTTCCTGAAGGGCACCGAGATCGACAGCGCGGTCTCCTCGCCGCCCGCGCAGGGCAAGCCCGGCTGGACGGTCGACCTGACCTTCAAGGACGCGGGCCGCCAGACCTGGGCGGACTTCACCACCAAGCACTACCAGCAGCAGACGCAGACCGCGTTCACCCTGGACACCCAGGTGGTCTCCGCGCCCGCGATCCAGAGCGCGATCGTCGACGGCAACACCCAGATCAGCGGCAACTTCACCCAGCAGCAGACCAAGGACCTGGCCGACATCCTCAAATACGGCTCGCTGCCGCTGTCGTTCACGTCCTCGGACGCGACGACGGTGTCGGCCACGCTCGGCCTGGCCTCGCTCAAGGCGGGCCTGATCGCCGGCGGCATCGGCCTGGCGCTGGTGTTCGTGTACTGCCTGTTCTACTACCGGCTGCTGGGTGCGCTGACCATCGTTTCGCTGGCGCTGTCCGGCCTGATGGTCTACGCGGTGCTGGTGCTGCTCGGGCGGTGGATCGGGTTCACGCTCGACCTCGCCGGCGTCGCCGGGTTCATCATCGCGATCGGTATCACCGCGGACTCCTTCGTCGTCTTCTTCGAACGACTGAAAGACGAGATACGCGAGGGCCGAAGTTTCCGCTCCGCGGTGCCACGAGGCTGGCAGCGCGCGCGGCGCACGATCCTGGCTTCCGACGCCATCCTGTTCCTGGCCTCGGTGGTGCTCTACGCCATCGCGGTCGGCGACGTACAGGGCTTCGCGTTCACCCTGGGTATGTCCACCGTGCTGGACCTGGTCGTGGTCTTCCTGGTGACGCACCCGCTGGTGGCGCTCGCGTCGAGGTCGAAGTTCCTGTCCAACCCGAAGCTCACCGGGCTCGGCGGCGTGCAGACACTGGCGAACGAACGCAAGTCCGCCCGTAAGGCCACCGCGGCCACGAAGGAGGCGTGAGCATGTCCACCGCGGAACCGCAGGACACCCAGGCCTCGCCGAAGAAGAACGAGGGCAGCGTCTTCCACCGGCTCTACGTCGGCACCGGCGCCTTCGACATCGTCGGCAAGCGCAAGCGGTGGTACGTCTTCTTCATCGCGCTGGTGCTCGTCAGCGTCGCGTCGATGGGCATCAAGGGGTTCAACCTCGGCATCGAGTTCGAGGGCGGCACCCAGATCCAGCTGCCGGGGCACGGCGCGCACGGCGCCATCACCTCCGACGACGCCACCCGCGTCTTCGCCGACGCGCTGGGCAGGCAGGCCACGTCGGCGCAGACCGTCGGCGTCGGCAGCGCCGCGACGGTGCAGATCCGGTCGGAGGCGCTGGAAGAGACCGACGTCGCGAAGGTCAAGCAGGCGCTTTTCCAGCGGCTGCAGCCGATCGGCTCGAACGGGCAGCCCAGCGAGCAGTCGATCAGCGACAGCGCGGTGAGCGCGTCCTGGGGCGGGGAGATCTCCCGCCAGGCGCTGATCGCGCTCGGTGTGTTCATCGTGCTGGTGACGATCTTCCTGGCGATCTACTTCGAACGCTGGATGGCGATCGCGGCGCTGATCTCGCTGCTCCACGACATCGTGGTCACCGCGGGCATCTACTCGCTGGTGGGCTTCGAGGTCACCCCCGCCACCGTGATCGGGCTGCTCACGATCCTCGGGTTCTCCCTGTACGACACCGTGGTGGTGTTCGACAAGGTCAAGGAGAACTCGCGCGGGCTGCTGGGCCTGACGAGGCGCACCTACGGCGAGACGGCGAACCTCGCGCTGAACCAGACGCTCATGCGCTCGATCAACACCTCGATCATCGCGCTGCTGCCGGTGCTGGGCCTGCTGATCGTCGGCTACCTCCTGCTCGGCTCCGGTACCTTGCAGGACCTGGCGCTGGTCCAGCTGACCGGCATGCTCACCGGTGTGCTGTCCTCGCTGTTCCTGGCCACCCCGCTGCTGGTCGACTTCAAGATGCGCGACCCGAAGTACAAGCAGCAGGCCGAGCGGGTCAAGGCGCGCCGCGCGAACCTGGCCCGCAAGGCCGCCGAGCGCGAAGCGGTGGAGGACGACTTCGACGCGAGCGACGATGACGCGCTGGCGGCCGAGCTTCGCAAGGAGAAGGCGTACGCCGCCGCGGCCAGTGTCCCGTCGAGGACGCCGAAGGCGGCGAGGTCCGCGCCGCGCCGTGGACGGCCGTCGGGGAAGAAGAAGCGCTGAGCATGGATCTCGACGCGGCGCTGGGCCTGATCGCCGAGGTCCCGGATTTTCCCGAGCCCGGCGTGCTGTTCCGCGACCTCTCGCCGCTGTTCGCCAGCGGAGAGGGGTTCCAGGCCGTCGCCGGCGCGCTGGCCGAAACCGTGGAGCCGGATGTGCAGCTGCTCGCGGCGATCGAAGCACGCGGGTTCATGCTGGCCGCCGCGGTCGGGTATGCCCGCGGTCTCGGCGTGGTGCTGGTCCGCAAGCCCGGCAAGCTGCCGGTGGTCGCGGGCCGGGTGGACTACGCGCTGGAGTACGGAACGGCGACGCTGGAGCTGCCGGGTGGCGTGGTCGCGCCCGGGGCGCGTGTCGCGGTGGTGGACGATGTGCTCGCCACCGGGGGCACGGTGGGCGCAGCCTGCCGGCTGCTGGAGCAGGTGGGCGCCTCGGTCGCCGGCATCTCGGTGGTGCTGGAGCTCGCCGCGCTGGACGGCCGCGCCGTGCTGGCGGACCGGAAGGTCAGCGCGCTCCAGTCCGTCTGAGCCGTTTTCCTGATCGGCCTGGCCGAATCGGCACCGACCGCTGGGCGCGCGGGGCCGCCGCAGAAAGAGCCCCGGGGGATCACGACGACGCCATTCGGCGTACGCGCGTTAGGCTGGGTGTTCGGACAGGTCACGCGAAGAGGAGGTGGGGGTGAGCCAAGAGCTCGATTCCCCGGCGCCCCACGACAACGCGTTGACGCACCAGGGTGTGACCAGGGCGCCGTCGGCGACGCGCCGGGTGCGGGCCAGGCTCGCGCGGCGGATCACGGCGCAGCGCGCCGCCTCGGTCAAGCAGGTACTCGAACCACTGGCCGCGATCCACCGTGAGCTGCACCCCAACGCCGATCTCAGCCTCCTGCAGCGCGCCTACGACGTAGCCGAGGAGCTGCACCGCGACCAGCGGCGCAAGTCCGGCGACCCGTACATCACGCACCCGCTCGCGGTGGCCACCATCCTGGCCGAGCTGGGCATGGACACCATCACGCTGGTCGCCGCGCTGCTGCACGACACGGTGGAGGACACCGGCTATTCGGTCGAGCAGCTCGCCGAGGACTTCGGCGACAAGGTGGCGCAGCTCGTCGACGGCGTGACCAAACTGGACAAGGTCAAGCTCGGCACGGCCGCCGAGGCCGAGACGATCCGCAAGATGGTCATCGCGATGGCCCGCGACCCGCGGGTGCTGGTGATCAAGCTCGCCGACCGGCTGCACAACATGCGCACGATGCGTTTCCTGCCGCCGGAAAAGCAGGCCCGCAAGGCGAAGGAAACCCTGGAGGTGCTCGCCCCGCTGGCGCACCGCCTGGGCATGGCCACCGTGAAATGGGAGCTGGAGGACCTCGCGTTCGCGATCCTGCAGCCCAAGAAGTACGACGAGATCGTCCGCCTCGTCGCGGACAGGGCACCTTCGCGGGACATCTACCTGCGCAAGGTGATCGACGAGCTGAACCTGAGCCTGGGCAACTCGCGGATCACCGCGAAGGTCGAGGGCAGGCCGAAGCACTACTACTCGATCAACCAGAAGATGATCGTCCGCGGCCGGGACCTCGACGACATCCACGACCTGGTCGGCGTGCGCATCCTGGTCGAGGACGTGCGGGACTGCTACGCCGCGATGGGCGTGGTGCACGCGCTGTGGCAGCCGATGCCCGGCCGGTTCAAGGACTACATCGCGCAGCCGCGGTTCGGCGTCTACCAGTCGTTGCACACCACCGTGATCGGGCCCGAGGGCAAACCGCTCGAGGTGCAGATCCGCACGTACGAAATGCACCACACCGCCGAGTACGGCATCGCGGCGCACTGGCGCTACAAGGAAACCAAGGGCACGCACAGCGGCACCGCCGTCGACATCGACGAGATGGCGTGGATGCGGCAGCTGCTGGACTGGCAGCGTGAGGCGGCGGACCCGGGGGAGTTCCTCGACTCGCTGCGCTACGAGCTCGCCGCCCGCGAGATCTTCGTGTTCACGCCCAAGGGCGACGTGGTGACCTTGCCCGTGGACGGCACCCCGGTGGACTTCGCGTACGCGGTGCACACCGAGGTCGGGCACCGCTGTATCGGCGCCCGTGTCAACGGCAGGCTCGTCGCGCTGGAGCGCAAGCTCGAAAACGGCGACGTGGTGGAGATCTTCACGTCGAAGGCGGAGAACGCCGGCCCGACCCGGGACTGGCTGCAGTTCGCCCGCTCGCCCAAGGCGCGGGCGAAGATCCGGCAGTGGTTCGCCAAGGAGCGCCGCGACGAGGCGATCGAGGCGGGCAAGGACGCCATCACCAAGGAGATCCGCAAGGTCGGGCTGCCGATGCAGCGCCTGGTCACCGCGGAGTCCATGGGCGCGCTGGCCGCCGAGCTGCGGCATCCGGACATCAGCTCGCTGTACGCGGCGGTGGGGGAGAGCCACACCAGCGCCAAGCACGTCGTGCAGCGGCTCGTCGCGCTGATCGGCGGGGTCGAGGAGGCCGAGGAGGAGCTGGCCGCCCGCTCCACCCCGTCGACGGTGACGCGGCGCCGCGGCTCCAACGACGTCGGCGTGATCGTCAAGGGTGCCAGCGATGTGTGGGCGAAGCTCGCGCGCTGCTGCACCCCGGTGCCCGGGGACGAGATCCTCGGGTTCGTCACCCGTGGCGGCGGCGTGAGCGTGCACCGGACGGACTGCACCAACGCCGAGGATCTGCGCAGCCAGCCCGAGCGGCTGGTCGAGGTCGAATGGGCGCCGTCGGAGAACTCGGTGTTCCTGGTGGCGATCCAGGTCGAGGCGCTGGACCGGCACCGGCTGCTTTCGGACGTGACGAAGGTGCTGGCGGACGAGAAGGTCAACATCCTGTCCGCCTCGGTCACCACGTCGCGGGACAGGGTGGCGGTGAGCCGGTTCTCGTTCGAGATGGGCGACCCGAAGCACCTCGGCCACGTGCTCAAGGTGGTGCGCGGCGTGGAGGGCGTGTACGACGTGTACCGCGTCACGTCGGCTTCCTGATCGCTGCGGTTAGGGTGCCGGTATGGCATCTGGGCTGGAGTTCGCGCGCGAGGGCGAGGTCGGCACGCTGACCTTCGCGCGGCCGGAGAAGAAGAACGCGATCACGCACGGCATGTGGTCGGCGATCCCGGAGATCGTCGCCGAGGCCGAGGCCGACGCGGCGCTGAAAGTCCTGGTGATCACCGGCGCCGGGGCGGATTTCTCGGCCGGCGCGGACATCAGCGAGTTCCGGGAGCTGCGGTCCACCGCGGAGGGCGCGGCGGCCTACGACAAAGCTGTCGAGGGTGCGGTCACGGCGCTGGCGGGGATGCGGAAGCCGAGTATCGCGAAGATCCGCGGCAACTGCATCGGCGGTGGCTGCCAGATCTCGGTCGCCTGCGATTTCCGGTTCGCCGCGCCGGGTTCGCGGTTCGGGATCACCCCGGCGAAGCTGGGCATCGTCTACGACTTCCGGTCCACCCGGGCCCTGGTGTCGCTGATCGGCCCGGCGCACGCGCGGTATTTCCTGTTGTCCGGCCAGCTGATCGACACGGCGCGGGCGCGCGAGATCGGGCTGGTGAACGAGGTGTTCGAGGATCCGGACGCGCAGGTGGCCGCTTTCGCGGAGACGCTGTGCGCCCGCTCGCAGGCCTCGATCCGCGGGATGAACCACATCATCGGGAAAATCCTTGCGGGACAACAGGAATCGGATGCCGAGATCGAGGAGATCCGGCTGGCCGCGCTGCACGGCGAGGATTATCCCGAAGGCGTGGCAGCCTTTCTGGAGCGCCGGGCGCCGAATTTCCTGTACAGGTAAGGGAAAACCGGGCTACTCGCCACCCGCCGCCCGGCAATGGCAACGCGAGCCACCCCACGGCCACACCCCGCCGAGCGACCCAGCCTCAGGCCGGCTGGTCCAGTCGCTGCCGCGGCTCGGGCGGGGTCGCACGACGGCCGCGGAGGATCTCGACGCGTTCGGAGTTCGGGCGCGCCAGCACCCAGCTCGAACCGGGGACGTCCTTGGCGCGTTTCTTCAACGGCGCCAGCAATCTCGACGCGTCCCGGTAGGACGAAATGGACGAAGTCGCGCACACCAGCGTCGCCAGTGAAACCGTGACCGGCATCCCTTCGGCGGACCACGGGGTGTCCAGCAGGGCGCCGGCGATGGTGCCGATCTCGTCCACGTCGCAGGCGATCAGGAAGTCGTCCCCGCCGACGTGGCTGACCGTCATGCGCGGCAGGCGGGACGTCAGGTCGGTCAGGGTGCGGCCGAGCGCGCGGATCAGGTCGTCCCCGGCGGCGAACCCGGCGTTGTCGTTGACCAGTTTGAACGAGTCCACGTCGAGCCAGGCCGCGACGAACGGCTCGCGGCAGGCGATCCGGCGGTCCACGTCCTTGGCCACGGTTTCGCTGCCCGGCAGGCGGGTCAGCGGGTTCAGCGAAGCCGCCTCCTCGACCTTGGCTTCGGCGACACCGCGCACCACCTCGGTCACCAGCACCACGCCGAGACAGCGCCCCTGCTCGTCCACCACGACCACGTCGTCCCCGGTGCGGCCCCAGTCCGCGTCCGTGACCAGTTCCAGGAACTCCAGCGCGCTGGCGTCGGCGTTGATCACGTGCGGGGAGTCGGCCAGCCGGGCCGCCGGGCGCTTCGCGTGCAGCGCGTGTCCGTAGGGGCCCGTTACGGACACGAGGAAACGCGTCCGGTCGACCGACCATTGTGGACAGTTGTGCGCGTCGACGCCGACGATGCCGGACGGGGCGTCCGCGGCGGCGAGCATGGTGCGCACGTCGTCACAGGTGGCGTCCTCGGGCAGGGTGCTCGCGGGGCGCAGGAAGTCCCGCACCCGCGGCGCTGTCAGCGGCCCCGGCACCACGCGCTCGTCCGGGTCCGGGGTGGCCGGGGTGAGCAGGTTCGTCCAGTTGACCCCGTCGGCGGCCGGTGCGAACAGGTTCCCCTGCGCGATGCGCACCCCCAGTTTGCGCATCGCGGTCAGCTGCGCCTCCTGCTCGACTCCGGTGGCCACCAGACGCCGGCTGGTGCGCGCGGCGAAATGCAGCAGCGACTCGACGACGGCGATCGCCCCGGCGTCACCGGGCAGCCGGCGCAGCACGGTGCGGTCCAGCTTCAGCATGTCCACCGGCGCGGCGGCGAGCAGCGAGAACGGCAGGTCGGCGCGGCCCAGCCCGTCGAAGGCCAGCCGGAACCCCAGCTCGCCGAGCCGGTGCAGGCCGGCCAGCAGCTGCTCGGGCCAGACGTGCGAGAACGGCGGCCCGATCTCCAGCACGACCTCGCGCGGGCGCCTGCCGATGCGGGCGAGCGCGTCCAGCAGCGGATCGAACGCCGATTCGGGCGCGGCCACGGTGGGCGCCGTCAGATTCAGGTGCAGGGGGAGCAGCGTCTCGTGGTCGGCCTCGGTGAGCACGGCTCTGGCGGCCAGCGAGACGTCCACCTCGGCGAGCCGGTGCTGACGCATCGCGCGGTCGAGCAGCTCCTGCACCGAGCCCTTCCCGGGCCGGGCGAGTGCTTCGAGTGCGACGATGCCGCCGGTGTGCAGGCTGTACAGCGGCTGGAAGGCGAACCGAACCGCATTCGGGGCTGCGCTCACTGACCTATCCTCGCTGCTGGCACCCGGGTTTCTCCACGGATGTCGACTGATGTTCATCGAGCAGCAGCCAGAGTTCCCTAGAACGGGCTAATCGGCAGCGAAGATCTCAGGATGCGAGAACTCTCCGTAATCGCCAGGGGGCCGCGCGGAAGAGCTCCAGCATGGCAGCGGCGGTTCCTTCCACATCAGTGCGTCCTGAAACGAACGCGTACTGTAACCGCGGCGGCAGCCGGAAGAACAGCTCGAAGAACTCCGGGACGAGCTCGCCCGGCATCCGGCGGAGCGCGCGCAATCCGAAGCGCCGCATCGAGTGGACGGCCTGTGCGGACGGCGGCCACAGTTCGTGCCGGGCCGCTCGCACGGCGTGCGCGGGGCTTGTGCGGAGGCCTTCGGCGAGGGCCGCGGCGACGGTGGGCGCGAGCCGGAGGGCCGTGGCGAGCGAGTAGCCGGTCGCGGGATGGACGAGCCCGGCGGCGGCTCCGAAGGCGAGCGCGCCGGGACGTGGCACGTCGAGCGGGATCCGGACGAGCTCCTCGCGGCCTTCGACCGGGACGCCCGCCCGGACCAGCCGGTGGCGCAGGCGGGCGGCGAGCACGTCGGGCGGCAGCCCCGGTTTCCGGGCCAGGCAAGTCTCCTCCACCAGCACACCGTCGCGAACCGGGACGCCGTAAAGGAAACTCGGTTCGCGGGACGGCCGCGACCAGTCCATGAACACCGCGGTGTCCGGCGGAACGAGAGCACCGGCGCCGGCGACCACGAGCCCGTACGCCGTCTGTTCCGTGCCGCGCCCGCGCCCGCCGGTCGCGTTCACGACCACCGGGGCGGTCACCTCACCGAGGCGCCCGTCGACGACCTCCACCCCGGGATCGGTGAGCCAGTCGCGCAGCTTTTCGTTGTCCAGCACCGCGTACCGCCGGTCGAGCACATGCGGAGAGGTACCGAAGGCGATCGTGTGCCGGGGCGCCGCGGCCACCACGTCGCGGGGCAGGCCCGGCAGTTCGTCGAGCCAGATCCCGTAGGTCGCGCGCCACGGCGCCCACGGGTGGGGAGCCAGCAGGACGGTGTGCAGCCCGGCCCGGGCGCACGCGGCGGCGAGCGCCCGGCCCGCCGGCCCGGCGCCCGCGACCACCACCTCAGGCATGCACGGAAGATACGGTGAGCCCCATGCACAACGATCTCCGGGCGCACCGCCGGGACGCGGCGGCGGAAGCGGCCACCACCTGGACCGATCTCGCGGACAACCCGTACCGCGCCGATCGCGACCGGATCGTGGTCTCCCCGTTCTTCGCGCGGCTCGGCGGGGTCACGCAGGTGGTCAGCGCGGCCGGGTCCGGTCTGCTGCACAACCGCCTCACGCACAGCCTCAAGGTGGCGCAGGTGGCGAGGGCGATCGCGGACCGGCTGCTCGCGTCGCCGGATTCGGCCGAGCTGGTGGGCAAGCTCGGCGGCCTGGACCCGGTGGTGGCGCAGGCCGCCGCGTACGCGCACGACCTGGGGCATCCGCCGTTCGGTCATCTGGGGGAGCAGGTGCTGGACCGCATCGCCCGGCACCGGTTCGGCCTCGCCGACGGCTTCGAGGGCAACGCGCAGACCTTCCGCATCCTGACCACCACCGACGTGCGGGGCCCGTCCGGCGTCGGGCTGGATCTCACCGCTGCGGTGCGCGCGGCGGTGCTGAAATACCCGTGGGCGCGATTGCACCGGCCGGATCCGCATCCGTCGAAGATGCCCAACCCGCCCCGGGGCGCCGCGGAACCGGGGGACGCCCCGGGCACCGGTTCTGCGAAATTCTGCGTTTATTCGAGCGAACTGGACGATTTCGAACAGGCGCGAGCACCGTTTGTCTCGATAATCGAGCCCTGGCAGCAGACTATCGAGGCTTCGGTGATGGATACCGGCGACGACATCGCCTATGCCATTCACGATTTACAGGATTTCCACCGAATCGGCGTGCTGCAGCACGCGCCGGTCGCGGCGGAACTGACCGAATGGCTCGCCACCGGGCTGGAGCTGGCCGAAATGGACAGTGCCACGCTGGCGGCGCAGGCCCGCAGGCCCGGCCGTTCGCTGGAGCTGCTGCGCCGCCGGATGCACGCGCGCGACGGCTGGATCGTCGATGACGACGCTTTCACCGCCGCGGTCGCGAGGGTCCGCCGCGAGCTCGTGGACGGCTTGCTGGTGCGCGGGTTCGACGGCTCGACCGAGGCCGAGCAGGCGACCGCGGCGTTTTCCGCGGCCTGGACCAAGCGCCTGGTCGACGGGGTGATCGTGGTCGAGTCGCCGACCACCCGCTCCGGGCACGTGAGCCTGCGCCAGGCACAATGGCACGAGGTGCAGGTGCTCAAGTTCGTGCACCGCACGTTCGTCCTGCTGCGCCCGGAACTGGCGTTGCACCAAAGAGGACAGGCCAGCCTGGTGACCAGCCTGGTGGACGCGCTCGACGCCTGGCTCGGCGACCGCGACGAGGAGTCACGGCTTCCGCGCCGGCTGCACGATCTGGTCGAGCTGGCGCACTCGGAGTTCACCGGACTCGCCGCCACGGCCCCGGAACTGCTCGTCGGCGCCACCGGCGAACCGGTCACCGGCGCGGACGAAGTGGCCGGGCTCGCCCGTGGCCGCGCCGTGATCGACTTCGTCGCGTCACTGACCGACAAACAGGCCGTGACCCTGCTCGACGCGCTGTCGGGCCGGTCGTCGCAGCCCTGGTCCGATTCGTTCGTGCTGTGAGCGGGGCGCGGGAAGCCGCCGGGGGCGGGCGGATCGTCGAAGTGTCCCCGGAGCGGCTTTCGGGCTGGTTCGACCGCTTCGCCGAGCGCAACGGCGGAATCGACGGCACGACGGCGACCGATACCGAGGTGGTGGTGACCGCGCGCAACGGCACCACGGCCACGGCGACGGTGCCCTTCCCGCCGTTGGAAGGGTCTGGTCCGCCTACCATTCGCCTTGCCATACAAGCGAAACGCCCGCGCCGGATCGGGCTGGTGCTGGTGCGGCTCGGCGCGCACAGCATCGGGATCGCCGAGGGCGGCAAGGTGCTCGTGTCCCGCACCGACCGGCATCACGTGCACGGGCGCTCCGCCGCGGGCGGCTGGTCGCAGCAGCGCTTCGCGCGCCGCCGCGAGGGCCAGGCCCGGCAGGCGCTCAAGGACGCGGCCGACGACATCTTCGAAGTGCTCGTGCCGCGGGCCGGGGAGCTGGCCGGGGTGCTGCTGGGCGGGGACCGCCGCGCGCTCGACGAGCTACGCTCCGACCGTCGGCTGGAACCGGTGTTTTCCCTTGCGGCACAACGTGTTCTGGATGTGAGCGAACCTCGCCGCGCGGTGCTCGACGACGCCGCCCGGCGGGCGCGCGAGGTGGCGATCGTGATCCGGGACGGGGTGAGTCCCGCCACCGGCACGCAAATCACTGGACAGTGATCCGTACACTGGTCGTCGTGGAAATCCTGCTGGAGTAGCTCCGGCCCGGCCCCCAGCGCCGGGCCGTCGCATGCTGCCCACGTCCACCCCCTGCTCCGGGAGTTCACTTGATCACGGCCACCGGCCTCGAACTGCGCGCCGGTTCGCGCATCCTGCTCGCCGACACCACGCTGCGCATCCAGCCGGGAGACCGCATCGGTCTCGTCGGCCGCAACGGCGCGGGCAAGACCACCACGCTGAAGGTGCTCGCCGGCGAGGGCCAGCCGTATGCCGGCGAGGTCCGCCACGGCAGCGAAATCGGCTATCTGCCGCAGGATCCGCGCGAGGGCGACCTGTCGGTCACGGCGAAGGACCGGGTGCTTTCCGCGCGCGGGCTCGACACGTTGCTGCGCGACATGGAGAAGGCCCAGACGGCGATGTCCGAGCTGGTCGACGACAAGGCGCGGGACAAGGCGATCAACCGCTACGGCAGGCTCGAAGAGCGCTTCGCCTCGCTCGGCGGGTACGCGGCCGAGAGCGAGGCGGCGCGAATCTGCGCGAATCTCGGCCTGGCCGAACGGATTCTGGCGCAGCCGCTGGCCACGTTGTCCGGTGGCCAGCGCCGCCGGGTCGAGCTGGCCCGCATCCTGTTCGCCGCCTCCGACGTCGGCGCGTCCGGCCGGTCCGACACGATCCTGCTGCTCGACGAGCCGACCAACCACCTCGACGCCGACTCGATCAACTGGCTGCGCGGCTTCCTCAAGTCGCACGAGGGCGGTCTCGTCGTGATCAGCCACGACGTCGAACTGCTCGGCGACGTGGTCAACAAGGTGTGGTTCCTCGACGCGACCCGTGGCGAGCTGGACCACTACAACATGAACTGGAAGCGGTACCTGGAAGCGCGCGCCACCGACGAAAAGCGCCGCCGCCGGGAACGCGCCAACGCCGAAAAGAAGGCCTCCGCCCTGCAGCAGCAGGCGGCGAAGCTGGGCGCGAAGGCGACGAAGGCGGTGGCGGCGAAGAACATGGCCCGCCGCGCCGAGCAGATGCTGGCGAACCTGGACGATACGCGCCAGGCCGACAAGGTCGCGCACATCAAGTTCCCCGCGCCGGCGCCCTGCGGGCGCACCCCGCTCACCGCGGAGGGACTGTCCAAATCGTACGGTTCGCTGGAGATCTTCACCGGCGTCGACCTCGCGATCGACCGTGGCTCCAAGGTGGTCGTGCTGGGCCTCAACGGCGCCGGCAAGACGACGCTATTGCGCCTGCTGGGCGGGATGGAGCGGCCGGACACCGGGGAAGTGGTCGCCGGGCACGGCCTGCGGCTCGGTTACTACGCGCAGGAACACGAAACGCTGGACCACGACGCGAGCGTCTGGGACAACATCCGCCATCTCGCCCCGGACACCGGCGCCCAGGAACTGCGGAACCTGCTCGGTTCCTTCCTGTTCACCGGCGAGCAGCTGAACCAGTCCGCCGGCACCCTCTCCGGTGGCGAGAAAACCCGGCTGGCGCTGGCGGGCCTGGTCTCCAGCGCGGCGAATGTGCTGCTGCTGGACGAGCCGACCAACAACCTCGACCCGGCCAGCCGCGCGCAGGTGCTGGATTCGCTGCGCAGCTACAGCGGCGCCGTCGTGCTGGTGACGCACGATCCCGGGGCGGTCGAGGCGCTGGAGCCCGAGCGCGTGATCCTGTTGCCCGACGGCACGGAGGATCATTGGTCGGCCGATTACCTCGAACTGGTGCAGTTGGCGTGAGCGCCGCGCCGTTCCTTGGCAAGCCGGCCACAGCCACGGCGGAAACGGGTTGCCACCAGTGGGCCGGCCGCGGACGCGTGTCCCTCTGCTTCCGGTCGGCTTGGTAAAACGGCCACAGGTTGTTTAGTTGTTGTAGGCAACCACACTGAAATGGCCCAATATCGGGTTCTCGAGGCAGGTTTTTCGGCTGCCGTCTGGCATTCCGGCCGCGCGTGATCGATCATTGCCTGTGCGGGCCGCGCCAGGCCCGGAACATCTGTCTGGAGGAAGGCGGAACGACGTGGCTGACCTGAAGAAGGGCGCGCGTATCACCGGGAACACGCGCGACAAGCTGGCCGCTGACCTGAAGAAGAAATACGAGAAGGGTGCCAGTATTCGCGCGCTCGCCGAGTCGACGGGACGCTCGTACGGTTTCGTGCACCGCGTACTTTCCGAATCGGGAGTGCAGTTGCGCGGGCGCGGCGGCGCTACTCGCGTTAAGAAGAAGTAGTACCCGGCGAAGGAGTTTCGGACTCCGCACGGCGAAAACACAGCATCGCCGCGAGCAGCACGAGCGGATAAACGAGATATCCGTACCGGGTGGCCGGGGTGAGCAGCGTGAACGCCCCCAGCCCCACGGCGATCCGCAGCATGGCGTCCGAGCCGGTGACCGGTGGCCGGCGCAGCAGCCACCAGAGGATCGCGATCGCGGCCGCGCCGAGCAGGGTGAACGCGGCGGCCTGCCCCACCGGGCCGGTGCTCGCGATGAGATAGCCGGGCAGCGGGCTCGCGGCGGGCGAGGTCACGACGCCGAGCCCGGCCGGGAACCGGATCACGTGCTCCACGAAAGCACTGGGGTCGACCAGGAGCACGGGGACGTTGAGCAGGGCACAGGCCGCCACCAGGGTGGCCAGGAACCGGGTGAGCGCCCGCCCGCCCAGCCTGGTGGCGACCAGGACGGCGAGTACCACCGCCGCCGGCGCCACAATGAGCTTCGCGCTCAGCACGAGCGCGAGCAGGATCGCCGATGCCACCGGCCGGTCCCGTGCCGCCAGCGCGCCGGCGACGAGCATCAGGCCCACGATCGCCAGGTCCGGGCCGGCCACCGACCAGGTGAGCGCGGTCAGCGGGCAAGCCATCGCGAGCTGTGCCGCGCGCACCGGCACGCGGGGCCTGCCCATCAGTCGCAGCGTCACCCACACGCAGACCACCGCGGTGATGGCGAACATCAGTCTGGCGTCGGTCAGCGCGTCGCCGGCCGGTGTGCCGCCGAACAGCGCCCGCGGCAGGCCGAACACCGACATCACCGGGCCGTAGGGGGTGTAGTCGTTGACCTCGGGCGGCCTGCCGAGCGCGGTGATGTCCACATAAGGCGTGCCGTGGTGCAGCAGCAGGCTCGCCGAGCGCTCGATGACCCAGACCTCGGGCTGCGCGCTCCACGAGAACGGGGTGATCAGCCAGTCCACCCCGGTCAGCCGCCGGATGACGAGGAAACCCAGCGGCAGCAGCATGCCGAACACGCCGACAGCGGCGAGACCCACCCGGCGCGAGTACAGCCACCCCGGCCGCCGCGACCGCGTGGCGAGCCAGATCGTGTGCACGCCCGCGATCCCGTAGCCGATCGCGGCGAAGGCACCCCACATCCGGAATCCGTAGAACTCCGAGGCGTACGCGATCACCACCGCGTACACCAGGCAGCCGAAGTAGAAGAGCAGATCGCCCACGAGTGGCGAGCGGGCGGACCCCGGCTGCCGACGGGTGCGGGCGCGGGTCGGCTCGAACGCGTCTACACCCATGACCAGCAAGATTACCGATCCGGGCGGCGAGGCCGGGAATCGGCGCACGATTCCGGGAAGTTCGCCGCGCTACCCTGCGTTGTCCAGGGATGATGTGCTGAATATCTCGACTAATGTCGAGGTATGGGGATGGTGGAGGGGAAACGGTGGACAACAGCTGGAGCCTGCTCGGCTCGGCGATGCGCGGTGCCGACGCCCGCAGAGGACTGACTCCCGGCACGGTGGGCCGGGTCGCCCGGTTCGCCCGCCCGTACTGGCGCAGTCTCGGGGTTTTCCTGGTGCTGACCGTGATCTCGGCGGTCATCGCGGTGACCACCCCGGTGCTGGCGGGCCGGGTGGTCGACGCGATCGTCGCCGGGCACGAGGCGGGCATCGTCATCGGGCTGGCGGTCGTGGTCGCGGTGCTGGCCGTCGCCGACGCCGGGTTCGGGCTGATCGAGCGCTGGCAGTCGGCCCGCATCGGCGAGGGCCTGATCCTCGATCTGCGGCGCGCCGTGTTCGAGCACGTCCAGCGGATGCCGATCGCGTTCTTCACCCGCACCCGCACCGGGGCACTGGTCAGCAGGCTCAACAACGACGTGATCGGCGCGCAGCGCACGTTCACCGCGACGCTGTCCGGCCTGGTCACCAACGTCATCCAGCTGGTGCTCTCGCTCGCGGTGATGGTGACGCTGTCCTGGCAGGTCACGGTGCTGGCGCTGGTTCTGCTGCCGGTGTTCGTGCTGCCCGCGCGGCGGATGGGCGCCCGGATGGCCGCGCTGCAACGGGAATCCGCGCAGCTCAACGCGGGCATGACCACGCAGATGACGGAACGGTTCTCCGCGCCCGGCGCGACTTTGGTGAAGCTGTTCGGCCATCCCCGCGCCGAAGCCGAGGAGTTCGGCCGCCGCGCCGGGCGCGTGCGCGACATCGGGGTGCGCACGGCGATGCTGACCCGGTGGTTCCTCACCAGCCTGACCCTGGTGTCGGCGCTCGCGACCGCGCTGGTCTACGGGCTGGGCGGCTGGCTGGCGATCAAGGGCCAGCTGGCGCCGGGCACGGTGGTGGCGCTGGCACTGCTGCTGGCCAGGTTGTACGGTCCGCTCACCGCGCTGGCCAACGTGCGCGTGGACGTGATGACGGCGCTGGTGTCCTTCGAGCGGGTCTTCGAGGTGCTCGACCTCGACCCGATGATCACCGAGAAGCCGGACGCGCGGCAGGTGCCGGCAGGCGGGGTCTCGGTGGAGTTCGACGACGTGCGGTTCGGCTATCCGGCCGCGGACAGGTACTCCCTCGCATCGCTGGAGGAAGTATCCACATTGGACACCCGTGGCGGCGAGGAAGTGTTGCACGGCGTGTCCTTCCGCGCGGAGCCGGGACAGATGGTGGCACTGGTCGGTTCGTCCGGCGCGGGCAAGTCGACCATCGCCACCCTGCTGCCACGCCTCTACGACGTGGACTCCGGCGCGGTCCGGCTGTCCGATGTGGACGTTCGCGAGCTGAGTTTCGCGTCGCTCCGGCAGACCATCGGCGTGGTCACTCAGGACGGGCACCTGTTCCACGACACGATCCGGGGCAACCTGGAATACGCCCGGCCGGGCGCCCCGGAGGAAGACATCTGGGACGCGCTGGAGCGCGCGCGGCTGGCCGGGCTCGTGCACTCGCTGCCCGACGGCCTGGACACGGTGGTGGGGGAGCGGGGCTACCGGCTCTCCGGCGGCGAGCGCCAGCGGCTGACCATCGCGCGGCTGCTGCTCGCCCAGCCGAAGGTGATCGTGCTCGACGAAGCGACCGCGCACCTGGACTCCGAGTCCGAGGCCGCGGTCGGCGAGGCGCTCAACCACGCGCTGGCCGGCCGGACCTCGCTCGTGATCGCGCACCGGCTCTCGACGGTCCGCGCGGCCGACGTGATCCTGGTCGTGGAGGCCGGGCGGATCGTGGAGCGCGGCACGCACGAGGAGCTGCTTGCCGCCGACGGCCGCTACGCCGAGCTGTACCACACCCAGTTCGCGGAGGAGCCTGCCGCGGCGTGAGCAGGCTCAGCCCAGCTGAGGGATCCGCGGTTGGTAGCGGGCGAACAGTGCGGCGTTCGCCTCGTCGCCGCCGGGGACGTTGGAGCTGACCCACAACGGCACGTCCGCGCCGGCGGCCGACACGAGCCTGGCCAGCACGGCGTTCCACAGGAACGCGTTGAGCACCGTGGACAGCGCGGCGGTCCGCGGGTTTTCCGGCGGGAAGCTCGCGTCGCCGGGGCGGATCCCGGTGTCGAGCACGACATCGGCCTCGTCGATCAGCGTGCTCGACGACCGCTTCGGCGCCGCGGCCACCGAGGCCCGGGAGCCGACGGCGATCACCGGGGTGCCCGCCGCCCGGGCCGCCCGCGCCAGCTCCACCGGGTACGGGTTCACGCCCGAGGTCGAGAACACCACCAGCACGTCGTCCGGCCCCGGCGCGACGGCGGCCAGCACCTCGGCGGCCAGGCCGGTGCGCCGCTCGGCCTTCGTGCTGGACCGCGCGCCGTGCAGGGGCAGCAACTCCGGGTGGTACAGCGGATGGACGCTGGCCAGCCCGCCCGCCCGGTAGAACGTCTCCGCCACGGCGGCCAGCGAGTGCCCGGCCCCCGCCGTGAACACCAGCCCGTCGGCGCGGAGTGAGCCGAGCACCAGCTCGGCCGCTTCCTGGAGCTGCTTCGTGTTGGCCGTTTCCGCGTCCTGGACGGCGCGGGTCACCAGATCGACGATCACGCGGTGACCCTATCGGGATAATTTCCGGCCGCGCGGGCGTTGACCCCGATGTGATCGATCGACAACCGAGTCTGTCCCGCTGGGACGCGCGCGGGCCCGTCCGCGCCGTGGCGCTGGTCCTGCACGGCGGGGCGGAGGCCGGCCTGGCCCCGGTCCGGCCCTGGGGGGTGGCCTACCTGCGGATGGTGCCCTTCGCCCGCGCGATCCACGCCGCCGCGGCGCAGCACGGGGTCGAGGTGCGCCTGCTCCGGAACCGGGTGCGCGGCTGGAACGAGCCGAGCCTGCACCCGGTCGCCGATGCCCGCGGGGCGCTGGAGCGGATCCGCGCCGAACGCCCCGGTGCGCCGGTTTTCGTGATCGGGCATTCGCTCGGCGGCCGGGTCGCGTTGCGGGTGGCCGACGACCCGGCGGTCACCGCCGTGTGCGCGCTGGCGCCGTGGACGCCGGAGGGCGAGCCCGTCGAGCCGGTGAAGGAGCGGAGCGTGCTCATCGCGCACGGCACCCGTGACCGGATCACCAGCGCGGCCCAGTCGTATTCCTACGCTGTGCGAGCACGGGATTACGCAGCGCGCATCGCCCGGTTCGAGGTGCTCTCGGAAGGGCACGCCATGCTCTACCGCGCGGGCGCCTGGACCAGACTGGTCCGCGACTTCGTGCTCGACGCCGCCGGGGTGCGCCCGCTCACGGCCTGGGAACAGCGCCCCGAGCAGCGGCTGAGGCTGCCGTTGTAGCTCCCGCACAACCCTTTCGGGGAGTCAGACGTCCCACTTCGGGAGGTTTGCGGTTCACTAGGGCACGCAGGCCGAGATCGGGGACGTTAGCGAGGCGTAATGAGCACCGAGGCACCGCACGCAGCCGGCGTGACGCAGGAATGCCGGCGTGGAGGACCGACCGGGTGCGGGTGTCCCGCATGAGCACCGAGGCACCGCACGCAGCCGGCGTGACGCAGGAACGACTGCGTGGAGGACCGACCGGGTGCGGGTGTCCCGCATGAACCCCGGCGGTTATCCGGAACGACCGCGCCAGCCCAGGGGCGCGCGGCAGCACCAGCCCGCGCAGATGATGCCGTTGCCCGGCCGCGAAGCGCCACCAGGCCCGCCGCCGCGCCGCCCGGCCGGGCCGCCGCCCGGGCCGCCGCGGGAGCAGATGCCGCCACCGGGGCCGCCGCGTAAACGTCGGCGGTTCGGTATCGGCAAGATCCTGCTGAGCCTGGTGCTGGTGGTCGTCGCGTTCATCGCCGGGGTGTGGATCTACCTCGAGTTCTCGATCAACCGCGTCGAAGCGCTCAAGGACTACTCCGGCCGTCCGGCCGCGGCCTCGGGCACGAACTGGCTGATCGTCGGCTCGGACAGCAGGGACGGGCTGACCACCGACCAGGAGGAGCAGCTCGCCACCGGGGACAGCGCCGCCGCGGGCGGCGGGCAGCGCACCGACACGATCATGATCGCGCACCTGCCCGGCAACAGCACCAAGCCGACCCTGGTCAGCCTGCCCCGCGACTCCCAGGTGACCATCCCCGGCCACGGCAAGAACAAGATCAACGCCGCGTTCTCGATCGGCGGCGCCCCGCTGCTGGTCCAGACCGTGGAGCAGGCCACCGGCCTGCACATCGACCACTACGCCGAGATCGGGTTCGGCGGTTTCGCCAGCATCGTGGACGCCATCGGTGGCGTGGACATGTGCATCGACAAGGAGATGCACGACGACTTCACCAACATCACCATCCCCGCGGGCTGCCAGAAGCTCGACGGGGCGCACGCGCTGGGCTTCGTCCGGATGCGCCACAGCGACGCGACCCCGCGCTCGGATCTGGACCGGGTGGAGAACCAGCGCAAGTTCATGGGCGCGCTGGCCAGCCAGATCGCCTCACCGGGCACGCTGCTCAACCCGTTCGACCTGTTCCCGCTGCTGTCCTCGGCACCGGACGCGCTGACCATGGACTCCGGCGACCACGTGCACAATCTCGCCGCGCTGGCCTGGGACCTGCGCGGCATCTCCAGCGGCGGCGTGGTGACCACGACGGTGCCGGTCACCTCGGGTTCGGCGGAGAACTGGGACAAGACGAAGACGGCACAGCTGTTCGGCGCGCTCAAGAACGACACGGCGGTGCCCGACAGCGTGATCCTGAACTAGCCGGTGGCGGGCCTGGCCTACACCACCGGCGGCGGCGTCGTGGGTGCGGTGGTGACCGACTACCTCACCAGGACACAGGAACGGCGCCGCCGCCGGGCGGACGCGCACCACTGGGCCACCCGCCTGATGCTGATCAGCGGCGGGGTGCGGGGCGTGGAAATCGGGCCGGCGCCGTATCCCTCGCCCGGCGGGCGGCTGGCCACCGGGCTGGGCCTCGTGCCGATCCTGCAGGACGGGACCGATGCCGAGCAGGCACTGCGGGAAGCCCTGGCGGGCCTGCTGACCGCCGTGCTCGCCGCCGGAATGCCGCGCCGTGTCACGGACTTCGCCGGTGGTGCGCACGAACGGATGCTCGCTGATCGCCGTGCTCGACCGGTACGCCGGTGGCGTGCTGGGGCAGGACGCGGACCGGCTCGTCGGGCCGCGCACGAGTACCGCAGGGCCGCGACCGGGCTGCTGCTTTCCGTGCTGTGGCGTCCGTGGCGCGCCCGGTTGCGGCTGCGGGGCAGGCTGGCCAGGCTGAGGCTGCGCGTACACGAGCTGAACGAGCAGCAGCAGGCGGCGAAAGACGTGCTCGTTGAGCACAAAACCGTGCTGTACCAACGAATCGACCCGGATGGGACGCGCCGCGCGGCGTGGGGGCCCGGAAAATCCGATGCGGGTGAAGGGGTGGAACGGGCAGCATCAGGGGATGGAACCCGCTGAAACACTCGCCGGCGAAACGGTCTCGCTGCGCCGCTGGCGTGCCACCGACGGCGCCGCCCTGCACCGGGCGATCAACGAGTCACTGGACCACCTCGGCGCCTTCCTGCCCTGGGCCGTCGACAGTTACTCGGAGTCCGACGCCGGGGAGTTCCTGCGGCGGACGGACCGGCAATGGCGCTCCGGCGACAGGTTCGAGTACGCGATCACCGGCACCGGCGCCGAGATCGTCGGCGGCTGCGGGCTGATGACCCGGATCGGCGGGCGCGGCCTGGAGATCGGTTACTGGCTCGCGAAGAGCGCTACCGGCAGGGGCCTGGTGACGCAAGCGGCGCGGCTGCTCATCGACGAAGCGCTCCGCATCGGGGCCACCCGGGTGGAAATCCACCACGACGAAGCGAACCAGCGCAGCGGCGCCGTGCCACGGCGGCTCGGGTTCACGCGCGCCGGCACCCGCGCCGCGAGCCTGGGCGGCGGCACCGCGTCCACCGGCACGCTCGTGGTGTGGCGCATGTTGCCGGGGGAGTGGGGCTCACGGTGAAGTGAGCGTGACCTGGCTCAGGCGGCCTTGGCGCGCAACACTTCCAGCGCCCTGTCGGCGTGCGCGGACATGCGCAGCTCGCTCTTGATCACTTCCAGCACGGTGCGGTCGGTGTCGATGACGAACGTGTGCCGCCGGGTCAGCAGCGGGCCGAACTTCCGCCGCACGCCGAAGAGGGTGGCGACGGCACCGTCCGGATCGGACAGCAGCGGGTAGTCGAAACCGTTGCGGGAGCTGAACTCCTGCTGCTTCTCCACCGCGTCCGGGCTGATCCCGACGCGCTGCGCGCCGACCTCCGCGAACTCCTTGGCCAGATCGCGGAAGTGGCAGCTTTCCGCGGTGCAGCCGGTGGTCATCGCGGCGGGGTAGAAGAACAGCACCACCGGGCCGGACTCCAGCAGCCCGGACAACGAGCGCTGTTCACCGGCGTCGTCGGTGAGCGTGAAATCCGGAACCTTGTCGCCCTTTTTCATACCCGCACCCTCCCGGCGTCGCCATTGATCAACTCGTCCACGTCGTCGCCGCTCACCGAGATCCCGATGAACGGGCCCCGCGCGGCGATCACCCCGTGTTCGGCGAGCCGCGCCGCCTGCTCGTCGGTCAGCACGCCCTCGGCGCCGATGCGCAGCCTCAGCTCGCGGGCCCGGGTGATCAGCTGGTCGAGATGCCGCACGGCGGGCTCGTCGTCGATGTCGTCGATCGCGTCGACCACCGAGCCGCTGAGCACGATGTGCTGCACGTTCAGCTCGTGCCGCGGGATCAGCTCCAGATCCGCGGACCCGCTGACGGTCAGCACCAGCTTCACGCCGATATCGGCCAGCACCGACAGGGACTCCAGCACCTCGCCGCGCGGGTCGAGCAGGGAAGCGCTGTCCGTGCACAGCCGCAGCGCCTTCGCGGGCAGCCCGTGGCGGTCCAGCTGCTCCTTGACCAGCCGCACCAGATCCGGGTCGATGGCCAGCCGGCCGGGCAGCCGCACGCACACGTCGGGCGCGGCGTCACCGTGCTGCTCCCGCCAGCGCGCGCTGGCCTTCAGCGACTCCGCGAGCAACCATTTGCCCAGTGCCATCGTCATTCCGGTGGTGTCGGCGAGCGGGTAGAACTCGGCAGGCTCCAGCTCGCCCAGTTCGCGGTGGCTCCAGCGCAGCCCCGCGTTGACCGCGGCCAGCTTGCGGGACCCGTCGAGCTTCAAGGTGGGCTGGTAGACCAGCGAGAACTCGCCGCTTTCCAGCGCTCCCGCCATCTCCGCACCCAGCCGGTATCTCGTGCGGTCGCGCGCGTCGAGCTCGGGGTCGAACAGCATCCACTGCGCCTTGCCGGCCTCTTTCGCCCGGTGCAAGGCGATTTCGGCGGCGCGCTGCAGGTCCTCGGGGCCGCCGTCGGCCACGTCCCGGACCACGATGCCGGCGCTCGCGCTGATCCCGACCCCGTGGCCGTCGAGGTAGATCGGCTCGGCCAGGTCGGCCAGCGCGTCCTCGACGAGCTTGATCACGTCCCGCGGTTTGAGCTGACCGCGCAGCAGTACCCCGAACCCGTCGCCGGGCAGCCGGGCCACCAGCGCCTCGTACTCGGTGAACGCCGACTCCAGCTTGCGGGCGACGCCACGCAGCACCCGGTCGCCGTACCCGGCGCCGAGCCCGTCGTTGATCACCTTGAACCCGTCGATGTCCAGGTACACCAACGCGACCTGATCCCGCGCGGACGGGTTGAGCGCGCCTTCGAGGAAGGTCTTGAACCGGGATGCGTTGGACAGCCCGGTGAGACTGTCGTGCACGCTCTGCCGGCGCAGCGCCTCCTGCAGGTCGTAGACCTCGTTGGCGTCGCTGACCATCAGCACCGGGTACGTCGCGCCCGGCCGGTCGCCGGGCATGCCGGTGATGGTGACGTCGGCCCAGACCCCGGTGTCGTCGGCGTGCGCGAGCCGCACGCGGTGGGTGAACTGGTCGGCGTCGGTCTCCTCGATCTCCTCCAGCCCGTCGGCGAGCGTGATCTCGTCGCGCCGCTCGAAGCCGAGGCCGGAGATCTCGAGCCCGCGCAGTTCCTCGGGTTTGCGGTCGAGGAACCGGCCGAGCGCCGCGTTCGCCTCGACGATGCGGCCGTCCGGCCCGGCGACCGCGACACCGACCGGCGCGGCGGAAAAGAGCGCGGTGAACCGGCGGGTGGCCGCTTCACGAGCCGCGTCGACCTTGGCCACGGCGTCGCGGGCGACACCGGTCAGGATCTCGGCGAGCTCCCCGGGTGGAAGCGATACCCCATCCGTGTTCGCCAGCTGCGCCGCCCAGCGCTGGACGACCTCCGCCAACCCTGGCGCCCCACCAGGTTCCGGCACGCTTCACCTCATTAACGTACGGACAAAAGCCAGGTCAGCCACCGCAGGAGTACCTTCGGCGCCCCTGCGCTGGGTGTCCGGCCCGGAGTCATGCCACGCCATCACTTCCGGATGGGCACTGTCTACCGGCTGAACGAGTGGTGATCAGTGTAGATGTGGTCACTATTCGTGATGTTTTCGGCTACCGCGCTACAGAGCGGTCAGGTGTACTGGTAACCCATCGACAGGAACGGGCAGGGAGACGTAGTCCCAGCGCATCCGGTACGACCCGGGTACCGACCAGCGGTGCGCGCGCAGCATCTCGTGCAGCACGGCCTTCACCTCGAACATGCCGAAGTGCAGCCCGATGCACTTGTGCGCGCCACCGCCGAACGGCATCCACGCGTACCGGTGCGACTTGTCCTCACGGCGCCCTTCGGCGAAGCGCTCCGGATCGAACTCGTGCGGGTTGCTCCAGTGCCCGGGCGAGAAATGGTTGGTGTTGGGGGAAACGCTGACCAGGGTGCCCTTCGGGATGTAATGCCCGAGCACCTCGGTGTCCCGCACCGCCCGGCGGGGCAGCGACGGGACCGGCGCGGTCAGCCGCAGCGACTCCTTGATCACCAGGTCCAGCGTGCTCAGCCGGTCGAGCTCGGCCAGGCCGGGCAGCCCGTCGCCGAGCGCGAGGGACTCCGCCCTGGCGCGCTCCTGCCACTCCGGGTGCTTGGCCAGGTGGTAGGCGGCGGCGGTGCTGGTGATCGTGGTGGTGTCGTGCGCGGCCATCATCAGGAAGATCATGTGGTTGATGACGTCGGCGTCGCTGAACTGCTCGCCGTCGTCGCCGGTGGCGTGGCACAGCGCGGAAAACAGGTCGTCGCCGGGGGAACTCCGTTTCGCCGGCAGGTTTTCCGCGAAGTAGCGCTCCAGCAACCGCCGGCCCGCGAGGCCCGCGGCCCACCGGCCGCCCGGCACCGGGAACCGCACGATCGCCGTCGCCGCGCGCACCGAGTCGACGAA
The DNA here is from genome assembly GCF_035546795.1 of Amycolatopsis sp. GTDB lineage: Bacteria > Actinomycetota > Actinomycetes > Mycobacteriales > Pseudonocardiaceae > Amycolatopsis_E. The sequence goes on along the minus strand of NZ_DASZWC010000013.1, from coordinate 14,728 downwards.
GGCGCGGTTGATCTTGGCCGCGTCGGGCCCGCTCGGCATGCCCATGAACACCCGCGTGGCCACGTCGAGGGTCAGCCGTTTCAGCGCCCAGTACAACCGCGGCCGGGGTTCGCCGCCCCAAGCCCTGATCCCGTCGCGGAGGACCGGCCCGAACTGGCTCGCGTAGCCGGTGAGCCTGCCGCGGGTGAAGGCCTCCTGCATGATCCGCCGGTGCAGGTGGTGCTCCTCGAAGTCCAGCAGCATCAGCCCGCGGTGGAAGAACTTCTCGATGAAGAACCGCCAGCCCTCTTGCGAGAAGACCTTGTCCTTGTTCACCAGCGCGATCTGGGTGGCTTCCGGCCCGGCGAGCACGACGATCTTCTGCCCGAGCGAGCCCATCCACGACACCGGGCCATAGGTTTCGTAGTGGCGCAACGCGAAATCCACGCCGAAGCGCATCGAATCCAGCGTGTGCCCGATCAGCGGGGCCCCGCCGTCGCCGAGAACCGGGGCCAGGCCGCTGCCCGGCGGCGGGGAGGCAAGCGCTGTCACCGGCCAGCGCTTGCCGAGGATCCGGCGATCCACGGCCCTGGGCAGCGGGATCGACGTGAGGGGCGGAACCCGGTCGCGGATCGTCACGATGCCTCCTTGCAACGGTCCCGTTCAGGTTGCCGCCCCGTACGCCGACTGGCAAGCCCCGTTGTCAGTCCCAGTCGAGGGATCCTCCGGTCCGGTATTCGGTGACCCGGGTTTCGAAGAAGTTCTTCTCCTTCTTCAGGTCCATCGCCTCCGACATCCAGGGGAACGGGTTTTCGGTCTCGCCGAACAGCGGCGCGAGGCCGAGCTGCCGGGCCCGGCGGTCGGTGATGAAGTGCATGTACTGCTCGCACAGCGGCGCCGACAGGCCGAGCATCCCGCGGGGCATGGTGTCGGCCGCATACGCGACCTCCAGCTCGCACGCCTCGGCCAGCATCTCCCGGACTTCTTGCTGGAACGCGGGCGTCCACAGGTGCGGGTTCTCGATCTTGATCTGGTTGACGCAGTCGATGCCGAAGTTCAGGTGGATCGACTCGTCGCGCAGGATGTACTGGTACTGCTCGGCGATCCCGACCATCTTGTTCCGCCGCCCGAGCGAGAGGATCTGCGCGAACCCGGTGTAGAACCACATGCCTTCGAACACCACATAGAACGCCACGAGGTCACGCAGGAAGTCCTGGTCGTGCTGTGCCGCCCCGGCTTCGAGGCCCTGGGTGTACTTCAGGGCCCAGGCGTCCTTCGCGGTGATGGAGGGGACTTCGCGGTACATGTTGAACAGCTCGCCCTCCACCAGGCCGAGGCTTTCGCAGATGTACTGGAAGGTGTGCGTGTGCACGGCCTCCTCGAAGGCCTGGCGCAACAGGTACTGGCGGCATTCCGGGTTCGTGATCCGCTGATACACCGCGAGCACGAGATTGTTGGCCACCAAGGACTCCGCGGTGGCGAAGAACCCGAGATTGCGCTTGAGCATCAGCCGCTCGTCGTCGGTGAGCCCGTCGCGCGACTTCCACAGCGCGATGTCGGCCTGCATCGCGACCTCGGTCGGCATCCAGTGGTTGTTGCAGCCGGCGAGGTACTTGTCCCACGCCCAGTGGTATTTCAGCGGCAGCAGCTGGTTCACGTCGGCGCGGGCGTTGATCATCGCCTTGTCGTCCACGTTCACCCGGGCGGCGCCGGTGTCGATCACGGTCACTGGCAGGCCTCGCAGCCGGGGTCGTCGATCCGGCACGCGGCCGGTTCGGATGCCGGGGCGGGCGCGACGGCGTTGAGCTTGCCATCGGTGCCGCGCAGGGTGGACTTTTCGACGCTCGTCGCGGCGCGGGCGCGCAGGTAGTAGGTCGTCTTGAGGCCCTTGTGCCAGGCATAGCGGTACAGCTCGTCGAGCTTGCGGCCGCTGGGCGCGTCGAGGTAGAGGTTGAGCGACTGCGCCTGGTCGATCCACTTCTGCCGCCGCGACGCCGCGTCCACCAGCCACTTGGCGTCGAGCTCGAACGCGGTGGCGTAGCGGCGCTTGAGGTCGGCGGGCACGCGGTCGATCCGGCCGAGGCTGCCGTCGAAGTACTTCAGGTCCGAGACCATCACCTCGTCCCACAGGCCACGCTCCTTGAGGCTGCGCACCAGATGCGGGTTGACGACGGTGAAGTCGCCGGACATGTTGGACTTCACGAACAGGTTCTGGAACTGCGGCTCGATGGACTGGCCGACCCCGCAGATGTTGGAGATCGTCGCGGTCGGGGCGATCGCCATCACGTTGGAGTTCCGCATCCCCGTCGCGCGCACCCGCTGCCGCAGCGTCTCCCAGTCCAAAGTGGACGAGGTGTCGACGTCGAGCGCGTCGCCCTCGCGTGCTTCGGCGAGCAGGCGGAGTGAGTCGATCGGCAGGATTCCCTGGCTCCACAAGGAACCTTCGAAGGTCTCGTACCGGCCGCGCTCGGCCGCGAGATCGGCCGACGCCGAGATCGCGTAGTAGGACAGGTGCTCCATGCTCACGTCGGCGAAGGTGACAGCCTCGTCGGACGCCAGCGGCAGGCCCAGTTCGAACAGCGCGTCCTGGAAGCCCATCAGCCCCAGGCCGACCGGGCGGTGGCGCAGGTTCGAGCGGCGGGCTTCGGGGATCGTGTAGAAGTTGATGTCGATGACGTTGTCGAGCATCCGGACGGCGGTGCGCACCGTCTTCTCCAGTCGCGCGGTGTCGAGGCCGTCCGCGGTGACGTGCCTGAGCAGGTTCACCGAGCCGAGGTTGCACACCGCGACCTCGTCGGTGCTGGTGTTCAGGGTGATCTCCGTGCACAGGTTCGACGAGTGCACCACGCCGGCGTGCTGTTGCGGCGAGCGCAGGTTGCACGCGTCCTTGAACGTGATCCACGGATGCCCGGTCTCGAAGAGCATCGTCAGCATCCGCCGCCACAGCTCCACGGCACGCAGCCGGCGGAACACCTTGAGCTCACCGCGGTCGGCGGCCGCCTCGTACTCGCGATACCTGGTGGCGAACGCGTTCCCGTAAAAGTCGTGCAGGTCCGGGGTTTCGTCGGGGGAGAACAGGGTCCACCGGCCGTCGGCCTCCACCCGGCGCAGGAACTCGTCGGGCACCCAGTTCGCCGTGTTCATGTCGTGCGTGCGCCGCCGGTCGTCCCCGGTGTTCTTGCGCAGGTCGAGGAACTCCTCGACATCGATGTGCCACGTCTCCAGGTAGGCGCAGGCGGCGCCCTTCCGTTTCCCGCCCTGATTCACCGCCACCGCGGTGTCGTTGGCGATCTTCAGGAACGGGACCACGCCCTGGGACTCGCCGTTGGTGCCCTTGATGTGCGCGCCAAGGCCGCGCACCGGGGTCCAGTCGTTGCCGAGCCCGCCCGAGTACTTCGCCAGCAGCGCGTTGTTCTTGTACGACTGGAAAATCGAGTCCAGCTGATCGTCCACAGTGGTCAGGAAGCACGAAGACAGCTGAGCGCGGGTGGTGCCCGAGTTGAACAATGTCGGTGTGGAGGCCATGAAGTCGAACGACGACAGCAGCTCGTAGAACTCGATCGCCCGGGCCTCGCGATCGTCCTCGCGGAGGGCCAGGCCCATCGCGACGCGCAGGAAGAACGCCTGCGGCAGCTCGAACCGGGTCCCGCCGTGGTGCAGGAAATACCGGTCGTACAAGGTCTGCAGGCCCAGGAACGAGAAGCCGGAATCGCGCTCCGGGCGCAGGGCGGCGCTCACGCGGTCCAGGTCGAACGTCGCCAGCTCGGGGTCGACCATCTGCAGCTCGATTGCGCGGCGCAGATAACCGGCGAAATAGCCGGGATAGTCCAGCTCGGCCTGGCTGGCCTGGCGCGGCTCGCCGGCCAGGTAGCTCAGCGCCTCTGTCCGCAGCTTGTCCAGCAGCAGGCGCGCGGTGACGTAGGAATAGTTCGGTTCCTGCTCCACCAGCGTGCGGGCGGCCATGATCTGCGCCGTGGCCAGCTCTTCGGTGCTGATGCCGGGGTAGACGTTGCGCCTGGTCTCGGCGAGTACGGGCGCGGCTTCGACGTCTTCGATGCCGGCGACCGCTTCGCCGACCACGCGCTCGACGCGGGCCCAGTCGACGTCCGCCGATGACTCCGGCGCCGCGGGCTTCGCTGCTTCGCGGGCCTTGGCGTGCTCCTCGCGGTAGAGGACGTACGCGCGGGCGATCTTGTGGTGACCGCCGCGCATCAGGGCCAGTTCGACCAGATCCTGGATCTGTTCGATGTGCAGCGCGGCGTCGGAACTCGCGTGGCGCAGCAGGGAATTCTCCACCTGCGTGGTCAGCTCCGCGACCACGTGGTGGATGCGCGAGGACGCGGCGGCGCTGTCCCCTTCGACCGCGAGGAAGGCCTTGGTCAAGGCGACCGAGATCTTGTTCGCGTCGAAGGGGGACACGCTGCCGTCGCGCCGGATGACCTGCACGGCGGTGCGCACCCGTGCGGTGGTGTCCAGGGACATGAGCCTCTCCAAAAATGGGTGTGTTTCATCGGCACGCCGACCCGCGGACGACGTGCTCAGGACAAGGCACCACCGGGGCGCCGGCTCTCGCGGCGCTGGGGGTTCCCGGTGATCCAGAGACTACATGTAGGGGTTGTGGTGTGCACGTACCCCAATATGATGGCGTGTCCGTGCGTCGTGCTAGTCAGTCCACGGCAGGAACGAGGGCAGGTCGCGGTCCACCCGCAGCGGGAATCCGGGCGAGCGCTTCTGCAGGAACGACGCGACGCCTTCGACAGCGTCGCTGTGCGTGGGCAGCAGTGCGGTGAGCCGGGAGTCCAGCTCGTGCGCGGGGTAGGGGGAGTCGGCGGAGGCCAGGTGGTACAGCAGTTGCCGGGTCACCGCGACCGACCCCGGCGACGTCGTCGCGGCGATCTCCCGCGCCAGCTCGTACGCCTTGTCCAGCACCTCGCCCGGCTCATGCACCTGGTGCACGAGTCCGGCCGATTTCGCTTCCTCCGCACCGAAAATCCGGCCGCTGATCATCCAGTCCAGCGCCCGGCCCATGCCCACCAGGCGGGGCAGGTACCACGCCGAGCCGCCTTCGGGGAACATGCCGCGGCGGGTGAAGACGAGACCGAACTTGGCGTCCGTGGCGGCGAGCCGGTAGTCCGCCAAGAGGGTGATGGTCAGGCCCGCGCCGACGGCTGCCCCGCGGATCGCGGCGATCACCGGCTTGTTCATCTCGTGGATCCGCTTCGAACACCGGCCGGCGGGCTCCTGCCAGGCGGACTCGCCGAGGTCGAACCCGCCGCCCTGGGTCAGGCCGGCACCCGCGCGGAAGTGCTCGCCCGCGCCGGTGAACACGACCACGCGCACGTCCTCGTCCTCGTCCTCGTCCGCGCGCCCGAACGCGTCGGCGAGTTCGTCGGACATCCGGACGGTGTAACCGTTTCGGGCCTCGGGGCGGTCGAGGGTGATGGTGGCGTTGCGGTCGCCGGCGGCGTAGGTGATCTCGGCGTAGTCCAACGCTCCTCCTTCAAAACAATCAAGCGTGCTTGATTTTTCTCGGCGGCGGTGTCACCCTCGCTGTGAAGCGCGAGGAGGCGGATGCAGTGGTGGATCTGGGACCGATCCTGGGTGATCTCGCGGCGGAAAGCCAGTCGCTGGACGAAGTCGTCGCCCGGCCGGAGGTCAGCTGGGAGACGCCGACCCCGGCGGAGGGCTGGGCGATCCGGCACCAGATCGCGCACCTGGCCTGGACCGATGCCAAGTCGCTGATGTCCGTGCGCACGCCGGACAAGTTCCCGGACGAGGTGAAGGCCGCGCTGCTCGCGGGCGAAGACTACGTCGGCCAGGGCGCGCTGGAGGAAGCCGAGAAGCCGCGCGATCAGCTGCTCGCGGAATGGCGGGCCGGCCGGGCGGCATTGGCGGAGGCGCTGGCCGAAGCGCCCGCCGGCGCGAAATTCCCTTGGTACGGCCCGCCGATGAGCGCCGCCTCGATGGTCACCGCGCGGCTCATGGAAACGTGGGCGCACGCGCAGGACGTGTTCGACGCGCTCAAGCTCGACCGCGAGCCGTCGCCCGGTATCCGGCACATCGCGCGGTTCGGGGTGCGCACCCGCGACTTCGCGTTCGCCGTGCATTCGCTGGCACCGCCGGTCGAGGAGTTCCGCGTCGAACTGCGCGCGCCGGACGGTGAGCTGTGGACCTACGGGCCTGAGGACGCCGCCCAGCGGGTCACCGGCAGTGCGCTCGATTTCTGTTACCTGGTAACGCAACGCCGTCATCCGGCCGACACCGATCTCGCCGCGCGGGGCGTGGACGCGGAGAAATGGCTGGAGATCGCACAGGCCTTCGCCGGCCCGCCCGGCAATGGCCGGAAGGCGGGCCAGTTCGCATGACCCTGCGTATCGGCAACGCCTCGGGCTTCTACGGCGACCGGTTCTCGGCCGTGCGCGAGATGCTCACCGGCGGCCCGCTCGACGTGCTCACCGGCGACTACCTCGCCGAGCTGACCATGCTCATCCTCGGCCGGGACCGGCTCAAGGACCCCGATCGCGGCTACGCCAAGACCTTCCTCCGCCAGCTGGTGGAAAACCTGGCACTGGCCAAGGAAAAGGGCGTCAAGATCGTCACCAACGCGGGCGGGCTCAACCCGGCGGGCCTCGCGGCCGCGATCCGCGAACTGGCGGGGCGGCTCGGGCTCGAGATCTCGGTCGCCCACGTCGAGGGCGACGACCTCCTGTCGCGTGTGGACGAACTCGGGCTCGGGAAACCGACCGAGTGCCCGCACGCAGCGGACGCGGCGCAGGAGCGACCGCGGGGAGGACCGACCGGGTGCGGGTGTCCCGCGAGGCCACTGACCGCCAACGCCTATCTCGGCGCCTGGGGCATCGTGGAATGCCTGAACTCGGGCGCCGACGTGGTCGTGACCGGGCGCGTTACGGACGCTTCGCTGGTGGTCGGTCCGGCGGCGGCGCATTACGGCTGGGCCCGCGACGACTACGACGCGCTGGCCGGGGCGGTAGCCGCGGGCCACGTGATCGAGTGCGGGGCGCAGGCCACCGGCGGCAACTACGCGTTCTTCACCGAGCACCGGCTGGGCGTGCCCGGCTTCCCGATCGCCGAGATCGAGGCGGACGGGTCGAGCGTGATCACCAAGCACGACGGGACCGGGGGAGTGGTCGACGTCGGCACGGTCACCGCGCAGCTGCTGTATGAGATCACCGGCGCGCGCTACGCGGGGCCCGACGTCACCACGCGGTTCGACACGATTACCCTGGCGCAGGACGGCCCGGACCGGGTGCGGATCAGCGGCACCCAGGGCGAACCGCCGCCACCGTCGCTGAAGGTGTGCCTGAACCGGCTCGGCGGATTCCGCAACGAGACGACGTTCGTGCTGACCGGCCTGGACATCGAGGCCAAGGCGGCGTTCGTGCGTGAACAGCTGGAAGCCTCGCTCAAGGACAAGCCGCCGGCCGAGATCCGCTGGACGCTCGCGCGGACCGACCACGAGGACGCGGACACCGAGGAACGCGCCAGCGCGCTGCTGCACTGCGCGGTCAAGGACGCGGACCCGAAAATCGCCGGGCGCGCGTTCAGCAGTGCGGGGATCGAGCTGGCGCTGGCGAGCTACCCCGGTTTCCACGTCACCGCACCGCCTTCGGACGCTTCACCGTTCGGCGTGTACTCGGCGTCCTATGTGGACGTAGGTGCGGTGCCGCATGTCGCGGTGCTGGCGGATGGCGTCCGGGTGGATGTCGCGCCCGCGACCGAGACCCGCGAACTGTCCGATGTGGATGAACCAGTGCTGCCGGAACCGTTCACCGGCAACGCGAAGCGAGTTCCGCTGGGCCGGATCGCCGGTGCCAGGAGCGGCGACAAGGGTGGTGACGCGAACCTCGGCGTGTGGGCGCGTACCGACGGGGCGTGGCGCTGGCTGGCGAACACCCTGACCGTCGAGGAGTTCCGGCGGTTGCTGCCCGAGACAGCCACGCTCCCGGTGCGCCGGCACGTCCTGCCCAACCTGCGGGCACTGAACTTCGTGGTCACCGGCCTGCTCGGCGACGGGGTCGCGTCGCAGGCGCGGTTCGACCCGCAGGCCAAGGCGTTCGGCGAATGGCTGCGCGCGCGGTACGTCGATGTTCCGGAGGCGCTGTTATGAGGACTGCTTGCGGGTCCGAATCGTTGGCGCCGTGCCTGGCCGGCGTGATGGCACAGTCGTGGCTTGTCGCGTCCGAAGAGGAGGCCGCATGAGTGAGACGCCGGAACGGGCCGCGCTGCGCAAGACCGTGCGGCGGTTCGTCGCGGCCGAGGTGCTGCCCCATCTCGACGAGTGGGAGCGGGCCGGGGAGCTGCCCCGGGACCTGCACCGCAAGGCCGGGGAGATCGGCCTGCTCGGCGTGTCCTTCCCGGAAAGCGCGGGTGGCGGCGGGGGTGATTACCTCGACGCGCTCACGGTTGCCGAGGAGATCCTGTACGCCGGTGGGTCCGGCGGGCTCATCGCGTCGCTGCTGACGAACGGGATCGCGCTGCCGCACATCGTCGCGGCCGGGGACGAGGCGCAGATCGAACGCTGGGTGCGGCCGACGCTGGAAGGCAGGCTGATCGGCTCGCTCGCCATCACCGAACCCGGCGGCGGCTCCGACGTCGCGGGCATCCGCACCACCGCGCGCCGCGAAGGCGACCATTACGTCGTCAACGGCGCCAAGACGTTCATCACCTCCGGCTGCCGGGCCGATTTCGTCACCACCGCGGTGCGCACCGGCGGGCCGGGCGCGCACGGCATCTCGCTGCTCGTGGTCGAGCGCGGCACCCCCGGGTTCACGGTGAGCCGCAAGCTGGAGAAGATGGGCTGGCACTGTTCCGACACCGCTGAACTGTCCTATGTGGATGCCGAGGTGCCGGTGGAGAATCTCGTCGGCGCGGAGAACAGCGGGTTCGTCCAGATCGCCACCCACTTCGTCGCCGAGCGGGTTTCCCTTGCGGTGCAGGCCTATGCCACCGCGCAACGCGCGCTGGATCTGACGCTGGACTGGTGCAGGCTGCGCGAGACCTTCGGCAGGCCGCTGATCTCCCGGCAGGTCGTGCAGCACAAGCTGGTGGACATGGCGCGCCGGGTCGACCTCGCCCGTGTCTACACCCGGCACGTCGCCGGACGGTTCGTCGCGGGCGACGACTGCATCGCCGAAGCCTGCTTCGCCAAGAACAGCGCCGTCGAAGCGGCCGAATGGGTGGTGAACGAAGCGGTGCAGCTGCACGGCGGGCTGGGCTACATGAGCGAGTCCGAGGTGGAACGGCACTACCGCGACGTGCGCATCCTCGGTATCGGCGGCGGCACCACCGAGATCCTGACCAACTTGGCCGCGAAACGATTGGGGTACACGGGTTGAGCGTCATCCGGTCCACTGTGGACGTCGCGGGCGAGGAGTACGCCGCCAACCGCGGCGCGATGCTGGCCAAGCTCGCCGAGCTGGCCGCCGAGCACGAGAAGGTGATCGCGGGCGGCGGCGAGAAGTACGTCGCACGGCACCGCAAGCGTGGCAAACTGCCGGCCAGGGAACGGGTCGAGCTGCTGCTGGACGAGGACTCCCCGTTCCTGGAGCTGTCGTCGCTGGCCGCCTGGGGCACGAACTACCAGGTCGGAGGGAGCCTGGTCGCCGGGATCGGCTGGGTCGAGGGCGTCGAGTGCATGATCATCGCCAACGACCCGACCGTGAAGGGCGGCGCGACCAACCCCTCGGGGCTGAAGAAGGGCCTGCGCGCGGCGGAGATCGCGGCGCAGAACCGGCTGCCGACGATCAACCTCGTCGAGTCCGGCGGCGCGGATCTGCCCACGCAGAAGGAGATCTTCATCCCCGGCGGGCGCAGCTTCCGCAACCTGACCAACGCCTCGGCCGCGCGGATCCCCACGATCGCGCTGGTGTTCGGCAACTCGACGGCGGGCGGGGCGTATCTGCCGGGCATGTCCGACTACGTGGTGATGGTGAAGGAACGGGCGAAGGTGTTCCTCGGCGGGCCGCCGCTGGTCAAGATGGCCACCGGCGAGGAGTCCGACGACGAGTCGCTGGGCGGTGCCGAGATGCACGCCCGCAAGTCCGGCCTCGCCGACTTCCTCGCCACCGACGAGCACGACGCCATCCGGATCGGCCGCGGCATCGTCAAACGGCTCAACTGGCACAAACTCGGCCCCGCGCCGAAGCCCGACTACGACGAACCGCGCTACGACGCCGAGGAACTCGCCGGGATCGTACCGGGCGACCTCAAGGTGCCCTTCGACCCGCGCGAGGTGATCGCGCGGGTGGTGGACGGTTCGGACTTCGACGAGTTCAAGCCGCTCTACGGGCCCAGCCTCGTGACGGGCTGGGCGGACCTGCACGGCTATCCGGTCGGGATCCTCGCCAACGCCCAGGGGGTGTTGTTCAGTGAGGAGTCGCAGAAGGCCACCCAGTTCATCCAGCTGGCCAACCAGAGCGACACCCCGCTGATCTTCCTGCACAACACCACCGGCTACATGGTGGGCAAGGAGTACGAGCAGGCCGGGATCATCAAGCACGGCGCGATGATGATCAACGCGGTGTCCAACTCGAAGGTGCCGCACCTCTCGGTGCTCATGGGCGCCTCCTACGGCGCCGGGCACTACGGCATGTGCGGGCGGGCCTACGACCCGCGGTTCCTGTTCGCCTGGCCCAGCGCGAAATCGGCGGTGATGGGGCCGCAGCAGCTGGCCGGGGTGCTCTCGATCGTCGCGCGTGCGTCCGCCGCCGGTCGTGGCCAGGACTATGACGAAGAAGGCGACAAGGCCATGCGCGCGATGGTGGAGCAGCAGATCGAGGCCGAGTCGATGCCGATGTTCCTGTCCGGGATGCTCTACGACGACGGGATCATCGACCCGCGCGACACCAGGACCGTGCTCGGGCTGAGCCTGTCCGCGATCCACAATGGACCAGTCAGGGGCGCCGACGGCTTCGGCGTCTTCCGGATGTGAGGGCGATGATCACCAGCATTCTGGTCGCGAACCGGGGCGAGATCGCCCGCCGCGTCTTCCGCACCTGCGCGGAACTCGGCATCGGCCGGGCGGCCGTGTTCTCCGACGCCGACGCCGGTTCCCCGCACGCCGCCGAATCCGACGCCGCCGTCCGGCTGCCCGGCGACGCTCCGTCGGACACTTATCTGCGCGCGGATCTGCTGATCGGCGCGGCGAAGGCGGCCGGCGCGGACGCCGTGCACCCCGGCTACGGCTTCCTTTCCGAGAACGCGTCCTTCGCGCAGGCGGTGCTCGATGCCGGGCTGACGTGGATCGGGCCGCCACCGGCCGCGATCGCGTCGATGGGGTCCAAAGTGGAGGCCAAGCGGATCATGGCCGCCGCCGGGGTCCCCGTGCTGAGCGAGCTGGACCCGTCCGCGGTGACCGAGGCCGAGCTCCCGGTGCTGATCAAGGCTTCCGCCGGCGGCGGTGGGCGCGGGATGCGCGTCGTCCGCGAGCTGAGTGAGCTGGCTGAGGCCGTCGAGAGCGCCGGCGCCGAGGCGGCTTCGGCGTTCGGCGACGCGACGGTGTTCTGCGAGCGCTACCTGGAGACCGGGCGGCACATCGAGGTGCAGATCCTGGCCGACGAGCACGGTACCGTGTGGACGGTCGGCGAGCGCGAGTGCTCCCTCCAGCGCCGCCACCAGAAGGTGATCGAGGAGGCACCGTCGCCGTTGGTCGGCGACGCGATGCGCGCGGAGCTGTTCGACGCGGCGGCCAAGGCAGCGAAGGCGATCGGCTACGTCGGCGCGGGCACCGTCGAGTTCCTGGCCACCGCGGACGGGGAGTTCTTCTTCCTGGAGATGAACACCCGGCTGCAGGTGGAGCATCCGGTGACCGAGCTGGTCTTCGGGCTGGACCTGGTCGCGCTGCAGATCCGCGTCGCCGAGGGGTACCGGCTGCCGCCGGAGCCGCCCGAGGCTTCCGGGCACGCGATCGAGGTCCGGCTCTATGCCGAGGATCCGGCCGCGGGATGGCAGCCGCAGACCGGCACGCTGCACCGTTTCCACGTGCCCGGCGACGTCCGGGTGGACAGCGGCGTGGCCGACGGATCGGTGATCGGCGTGCACTACGACCCGATGCTGGCGAAGGTGATCGCGTGGGCCCCGGACCGGGCCGAGGCGGCGCGCAAGCTTGCCGCCGCGCTCGCCGCCGCCCGGGTCCACGGCGTGCGCACGAACCGTGATCTGCTGGTCAATGTGTTGCGGCACAAGGATTTCCTCGCCGGGGACATCGACACCGCGTTCTTCGACCGGCACGGCCTGGACACGTTGTCCGCGCCACTGGGCGACGAACGGCTCGCGGCGGTGGCCGCCGCGTTCGCCGACGCCGCGGCCAACCGGGCCGGGAAGCGCTTTCCGGCGGGCTGGCGGAATGTGCCTTCGGTTCCGCAGCGCAAGCGCTACACGATGGGTGACGACGAGTATGAGATCGCCTACCGCGACGGTAAAGTCGTGGGCGAGGACATCATGGTGGTCGCGGCCACCCCAGAGCAAGTCGTGCTCGCCGTCGCCGGTGTGCGGCGGACCTTCGATGTAGCGCGCTATCCCGGGCTGGTGTGTGTCGGACCGGTGTCGCTGACACCGGTCCCGCGGTTCACCGAACCGGGCCAGGCGCTCGCCGCCGGATCGCTGGTGGCGCCGATGCCGGGCACCGTGCTGCGGGTCGCGGTCGAGGCCGGTGCGTCCGTCGCGGCCGGGGATCCCCTGCTGTGGCTGGAAGCCATGAAGATGGAACACAAGATCACCGCACCCGCCGACGGCGTGGTCGCGGAACTGCCCGTGTCCGTGGGACAACAGGTCGAGGTCGGCGCCGTGCTCGCCGTTGTGACGTCGAAGGAGTAGTCAGTGAGCTTCACCGAATCCGAGGAACGGCAGGCCCTGCGCAAGGCAGTGGCCGATCTGGGCCGCAGCTACGGCCACGAGTGGTACACCAAACTCGCCCGCGGCGGCGGGCACACCACCGACCTGTGGAACGAGGCGGGGCGGCTGGGTTACCTCGGCGTCGCGGTGCCGGAGGAGTACGGCGGCGGCGGGGCCGGGATCGGTGACCTCGCCGCGGTCTGCGAGGAGCTGTGCGCCGCGGGCACGCCGATGCTGCTGATGGTGGTCTCCCCGGCGATCTGCGCCACCGTGATCGCCCGCTACGGCACCGGCGAGCAGAAGTCCCGGTGGCTGCCGAAATTCGCGACCGGCGAGGTGCGGATGGCGTTCGCCATCACCGAACCCGACGCGGGCTCGAACTCACACCGCCTCACCACCACCGCGAGCCGTGACGGCGGCGACTGGATCCTCAACGGCCGCAAGGTGTTCATCTCCGGGGTCGACGAGGCCGACGCGGTGCTCGTCGTCGGCCGCACCGAGGACGCGAAGACGGGCAAGCTCAAGCCCGCGCTGTTCATCGTGCCCACCGACACCCCCGGCTTCGAGTACAAGAAGATCGAGATGGACCTCGTCTCGGCCGACAGCCAGTTCCAGCTGTTCCTCGACGACGTGCGGCTGCCGCACGACGCCCTGGTCGGCTCGGAGGACGCGGCGCTGGCGCAGCTGTTCGCCGGGCTTAACCCGGAACGCATCATGGGCGCGTCCTTCTCCATCGGCATCGCCCGCTACGCGCTGGAGAAGGGCGTGGCCTACGCCAAGGAACGCTCGGTGTGGAAGGTGCCCATCGGCAGCCACCAGGGCCTCGCGCACCCGCTGGCGCAGGTCAAGATCGAGCTGGAACTGGCGAAGCTGATGACGCAGAAGGCCGCCGCGCTCTACGACGGCGGTGACGACTTCGGCGCGGGCGAGGCCGCGAACATGGCCAAGTACGCGGCGGCGGAGGCGGCGATCAAGTCCGTGGACACCGCGGTGCAGGTGCACGGCGGCAACGGGATGGCCTCGGAGTACGGTCTGGGTTCGCTGCTCGGCGCCGTGCGGGTGGGGCGGATCGCGCCGGTCAGCCGCGAGATGGTGCTCAACTTCGTGGCCCAGCACAGCCTTGGCCTTCCCAAGTCCTATTAGGAGTATCGATGAACGGGCTTTGCGGGCCGGTGCAAGCCGTTCGCCCACCGCAGGCGGCTCCGCGCTTCGAAAAGCAACCCAGGAGCGTGTCGACATGAGGTTGTCCGGTAAGACGATCATCATGTCCGGCGGCAGCCGCGGCATCGGCGAGGCTATCGCGGTGCGCGCGGCGCGGGACGGGGCGAACGTCGCGCTGCTGGCGAAAACCTCGGAGCCGCACCCGAAGCTGCCGGGCACGATCCATACCGCGGCCAGGGCGGTCGAGGACGCGGGCGGCCAGGCCCTGCCCATCGTGTGCGACGTGCGCGAGGACGACGCGGTCGCCGACGCCGTCGAGCGTACGGTGCGGCGGTTCGGCGGGATCGACATCGTGGTGAACAACGCCAGCGCCATCGACCTCACCCCGACCGAAGCGGTCAGCATGAAGCGCTACGACCTGATGCAGGACATCAACGCGCGCGGCTCGTTCCTGCTCTCGAAGCTGGCGATCCCGCACCTGCGCAAGGCAGCCAACGCGCACATCCTCACCCTGTCGCCGCCGATCAGCCTCGAGGAGAAGTGGTTTGAGGCCGGGCATCTGGCGTACAGCATCGCCAAGTACTCGATGAGCCTGGTGACCGTCGGGCTGTCCGCGGAACTGCGGGCGCACGGCATCGCGGCGAACTCGCTGTGGCCGCGCACCACCATCGACACCGCGGCCGTGCGGAACGTGATCGGGGCCGAGGTGGCCCAGCGCAGCCGGAAGCCGGAGATC
>NZ_DASZWC010000012.1:0-239577 GCF_035546795.1 Amycolatopsis sp. | reverse complement strand
ACAACGCAGCAACCCCCGCACCGTCAAACGCAGCAAATACCGCCACTACAGAACCAAAAAACCCGACGACCACACCACCACATACAGCCATCCACCACAAATACGAGTCCTCACCCCAGCCGCCTAAGTTAGCGGTATTGGCCGGGCGGGCTGGCTCCAGGATGAAGGGGGGTCCGTAGCTCGGCCGACGGTTCCAGCGTGGCTGGGTGGGGAGCCGGGTTTCATCCCGTCGCCTGCTTCCAGGAGTATCACTTTCCCCTGGGCCCGCACGCTTTGGTCTTTCGGGCGGCGGTTCCGGCGCAGGGTGCGGGCCCAGGGCAAAGTGATTTCGGGGTCGCGGGCGACGGGATGAAACCCAACTCGGGGGGCGGACCGCTGGCGCGGCCCACCCCCATCGGTGTGCGTCCCTCAGGCCTTGGACTGCGCCGCCTCGAGGTCGATCGCCCTGCGCATTGTGGCGCGGGCCCGCCGGCGGTCACCGGCGATGTCGTACGCGTAGGCCAGGCGGTACCAATGACGCCAATCGTCCGGGTTCTGCTCCAGTTCGGCGCGGCGCTCCTCGAACCACGCGTCCGCCGCCTCCCGGTCGACCCGGCCGGACGGGCGGCGTGGCAGGTCCGAGACGTCGGGCAGGTCGCCTTCCTCGTCCAGCCGCCGCGACAGGCGCTGGATCCGCAGGCCCGAGCGCCAGGTGGCGACGATCATCCAGACCCCCAGCAGCGGCAGCACCAGCACCGCCACCCCGAGGGCCACCCCGGCCCCGGTGCCGGTGCGCACCAGCTGGATCGCACGGTCGGCGAGCAGGACCAGGTAGACCACCAGCGCGGCGGTCATCACCAGGGCTACGTTGCGGGCTTTCACAGGTCGAGCACGTTCTCCAGGCCGACGGTGAGGCCCGGGCGCTTGCGCACCTCGCGCACACCCAGGAGCACACCCGGCATGAACGAGATCCGGTCCATCGAATCGTGCCGGATGGTCAGCGTCTCACCCTCGGCGCCGAACAGGATTTCCTCGTGCGCCACCAGGCCCGGCAGGCGCACCGAGTGCACGCGCACCTCGTCGACGGAAGCGCCACGTGCGCCGCCGACCTCGGACGTGGTGGCGTCGGCGCCCGGCTTCAGGCCCGCGCCGCGGCGGGCTTCGGCGATCAGGCTCGCGGTGTGCGCCGCGGTGCCCGACGGGGCGTCGGCCTTGCGGTTGTGGTGCAGCTCGATGATCTCCGCCGAGGAGTAGAACCGCGCCGCCTGCTGGGCGAAACGCATCGCCAGCACCGCGCCGAGCGCGAAGTTCGGGGCGATCAGCACGCCCAGCTCCGGCTTGGGCCTGAGCCACTCGCGCAGCTGCGCCAACCGCTCCTCGCTGAACCCGGTGGTGCCCACGACCGCGTGGATGTCGTGCTCCACCACGAAACGCAGGTTGTCCAGCACCACATCGGGATGCGTGAAGTCGATGACCACCTCGGCGCCGGCCTCGGTGAGCCGCTCCCTGGGGTCACCGGCGTCGACCGTCGCGACGACATCCATGCCTTCGGCCGCCTCGACGGCCTGCACGGCCTGGGCGCCCATCCGTCCCTGGGCGCCGAGCACCCCCACGCGGATCGGGTTTTCTCCGGTCATTGAGCGATCACCTCGTGCAGATCGTCCGGCAGGTCGTCCACGTGAGCGTACGGCCCGACCACCGACGCCGCGGACACCCCACCCGGCCGCCGGAACAGAGTGCGAGCCAGGTCATACACGTCCTCGGCGGTGACCGCGTCGATCCTCGACACCGTCTCGTCGACGCTCGTGTAGTCCCCGAAGTTCAGCTCCTGCTTACCGATCCTCGACATACGGGACGCGGTGTCCTCCAAGCCCAGCACCAGACCGCCGCGCAGCTGCCCCTTCGCGCGGGCCACCTCCGCGTCGGTGAAGCCTTCCTTGCCCACTTGGCCGAGGATGTCGCGCAGCACGCTGGTCACCTCACCGAGGCGCTCCGGCTGGCAACCCGCGTACACCGAGAGGTGGCCGGTGTCGGAGTACGCCGCCGTGGACGAGTACACCTGGTACGCAAGCCCGCGCTGCTCCCGGATTTCCTGGAACAGCCGGGAACTCATGCCGCCGCCGAGCGCCGCGTTGAGCACGCTGAGCGCGTAGCGGCGCTCGTCGTGGCGGGCCGGCGCGCGCATCCCCACCATCACGTGCGCCTGCTCGGTGTCGTCGGTGCGCAGCGCCAGCTTCGGTTGCGCGGTGATCCTCGCGCGGCCGCGGCGCGGCGGCACCGGAGTGTCCGAACCGGACAGATGATCCCGCAAAGCCTTGCGCGCCAAGCGAAGCACCTGACCGTGCTCGATGTTGCCCGCCACCGCCAGCACCATCCGCGGCGATTTGTAGCGGCGCTTGTAGAACCCGCGCAGCGCGCCGGCGGACATCCCGGTGATCGACTCCTCGGTGCCCAGCACCGGCTTCGCCAGCGGGTGCCCGGCCAGCACGGTGCTCACGAACGTCTCGTGCAGGAGGTCCTCGGGGTCGTCGTCCCGCATCGCGATCTCCTCGAGCACCACGCTGCGTTCGGTGTCCACATCGGACGGTGCGCAGAGCGCTTCGAACACCACGTCGGTGACCAGGTCCATCGCCAGCGGCAGGTCCTCGTCGAGCACCTGCGCGTAGTAGCAGGTGTGCTCCTTGGCGGTGAAGGCGTTGAACTCACCGCCGACGGCGTCGATCTCCTCCGCGATCTGGGTGGCCCCGCGCCGCCGCGTTCCCTTGAACAGCAGGTGTTCCAGGTAATGCGCGGCGCCGGCGACGCTCGCCGTCTCGTCACGGGAACCGATGCCGACCCACAGCCCGACCGTGGCCGAGCGCACGCCGGGCACGTGCTCGGTGACCACGCGCAGGCCACCGGGCAGCACCGTGCGCTTCACCGAGGTGTCCAGGGTCCGGGTGGTCCCGGCGGCCTGCTCGTACCCGGGTATCTGTCGCGCCAAGACAATCCTTACTTCGAGAGCAGAATGGCCCGCCCGAGCGGATGCCGGACGGGCCATTCAGGGGGTGGTACTACTGCGCCGCGTCGGCCTTTTCGGCCGGCTTGTCCGCGGCCTTCTCGCCCTCGTCCTCTTCCTTGACGAGGACCAGGCTGATCTTGCCGCGGTTGTCGATGTCGGCGATCTCGACGCGGAGCTTGTCGCCCACATTGACCACGTCCTCGACCTTGCCGATCCGCTTGCCGTTGCCCAGCTTCGAGATGTGGATCAGGCCGTCCTTGCCCGGCAGCAGCGAGACGAACGCGCCGAACGCGGCCGTCTTCACCACGGTGCCCAGGAAGCGCTCGCCCACCTTCGGCAGCTGCGGGTTGGCGATGGCGTTGATCTTGCCGATCGCGGCCTCCGCCGACGGGCCGTCGGCCGCGCCGACGTAGATCGTGCCGTCGTCCTCGATGGAGATGTCGGCGCCGGTCTCCTCGGTGATCGAGTTGATCATCTTGCCCTTCGGCCCGATGACCTCGCCGATCTTGTCGACCGGAATCTTCACGCTGGTGACGCGCGGGGCGTACGGGCTCATCTCGTCGGGGCCGTCGATCGCCTCGGCGATCACCTCGAGGATGGTCAGCCGGGCGTCCTTCGCCTGCTTCAGCGCGGCACCGAGCACCTCGGACGGGATGCCGTCGAGCTTGGTGTCCAGCTGCAGCGCGGTGATGATGTCCTTGGTGCCGGCGACCTTGAAGTCCATGTCGCCCAAGGCGTCCTCGGCGCCGAGGATGTCGGTGAGCGCGACATAACGCGTCTCCCCGTCCACTTCATCGGACACCAGGCCCATCGCGATGCCCGCGACCGGCGCCTTCAGCGGCACCCCGGCGTTGAACAGGCCCATGGTGGACGCGCAGACCGAGCCCATCGAGGTGGAACCGTTCGAGCCCAGCGCCTCCGACACCTGGCGGATCGCGTACGGGAACTCGTCCCGCTTCGGCAGCACCGGGACCAGGGCGCGCTCGGCGAGTGCGCCGTGGCCGATCTCGCGCCGCTTCGGCGAACCGACGCGGCCGGTCTCACCAGTGGAGAACGGCGGGAAGTTGTAGTGGTGCAGGTAGCGCTTCGTCGTCTCCGGGGAGAGCGAGTCGATCTGCTGCTCCATCCGGAGCATGTTCAGCGTGGTGACACCCAGGATCTGGGTCTCGCCGCGCTCGAACAGCGCCGAACCGTGCGCCCGCGGGATCAGCCCGACCTCCGCGGAGAGGCTGCGGATGTCGGTGAGGCCGCGGCCGTCCATCCGGATCTTCTCCGTGAGGACGCGCTTGCGCATGATCTTCTTCGTCAGCGCCTTGAACGCGCCGCCGATCTCCTTCTCGCGGCCCGCGAAGGCCTCGCCCTCGCCGAGGCCGATCTTCTCCAGCACGGAGGCCTTGACCACGTC
The DNA here is from genome assembly GCF_035546795.1 of Amycolatopsis sp. GTDB lineage: Bacteria > Actinomycetota > Actinomycetes > Mycobacteriales > Pseudonocardiaceae > Amycolatopsis_E. Next base: position 235,192 of record NZ_DASZWC010000012.1, on the reverse strand, counting down.
GGTCGCGTTGTCACGGTCCTGCTTGCCCGGGATCTGCAGCGCCTTGGCCAGCTCGTCGGTGGCGATCGCCGCGACGGCGTCGTAGACGTCCTGCTCGTAGGCCGGGTACAGCGGGAACTCGCCGGTGGGCTTGGCGGCCGCGTCGGCAAGGCGCTGCTGCGCCTCGCACAGCACGCGGATGAACGGCTTCGCCGCGTTGAGGCCCTCGGCCACGACGATCTCGTCCGGGGCGGTGCCACCGGCGGCGATCAGGTCCAGGGTGTGCTCGGTGCCCTCGGCCTCGACCATCATGATCGCGACGTCGTCCCCGACGACCCGGCCGGCGACCACCATGTTGAAGGTGGCCTTCTCCAGCTGCGACCAGGTGGGGAACGCGACCCACTGGCCCTCGATCAGCGCGACGCGCACGCCGCCGACCGGGCCCGAGAACGGCAGCCCGGCGATCTGGGTGGAGGCCGACGCGGCGTTGATCGCCAGCACGTCGTACGGGTCGTCCGGGTTCAGGCTCTGCACCGTGATGACGACCTGGATCTCGTTGCGCAGCCCGTCGGCGAACGACGGGCGCAGCGGCCGGTCGATCAGCCGGCAGGTCAGGATCGCGTCGGTGGAGGGACGGCCCTCACGCCGGAAGAACGCGCCGGGGATCCGGCCCGCGGCGTACATCCGCTCCTCGACGTCCACCGTCAGCGGGAAGAAGTCGAAATGCTCCTTCGGGTGCTTGGACGCGGTGGTCGCCGACAGCAGCATGGTCTCTTCGTCCAGGTAGGCCACGACGGCCCCGGCGGCCTGACGGGCCAGCCTCCCGGTCTCGAAGCGGATGGTGCGCGTGCCGAACCTGCCGTTGTCGATGACGGCTTCGGCCTCGTGCACCGTGTTTCCGCCTGCTTCGGTCATGTGTGTGGTTCTCCTCGTTTATTTCCTGTGGCGTGGCACGGGGAACGAGGCCGGTCTTCGATCGAAGCCTCCGGGAGCGAATCCCGGGGACCACTACCGAGGACCGGCGAAGAAGTCCTCGCGCGTGCCGCGCCTTCCTCTTTGTTGCCTGATATGGACCGAGGGGGAGCGACCGGGTGGTCACTCCCCCTCGGTTCGGGTCATCGGCGCAGGCCGAGCCGCTGGATCAGCGACCGGTAGCGTGCGATGTCCACCTTCGCCACGTAGTTGAGCAGCCGGCGGCGACGGCCGACCAGCAGCAGCAGACCGCGACGCGAGTGGTGGTCGTGCTTGTGCGTCTTCAGATGCTCGGTGAGGCCGATGATCCGCTTGGTCAGCAGGGCCACCTGGGCCTCGGGGGATCCGGTGTCCGAGTCGTGCAGGCCGTACTCGGTGAGGATCGACTTCTTCTCGTCGGTGGACAGCGCCACTTCGGTTGTTCTCCTTGTTCTGTCGTACCGTGCGGCCCGGTCAATGGTTCATGCCGGGTGAGCCGGTCACGGCCGCCACGGACTGCAGCCGGACCCAGTTGGTCAGGGTATCAGGACAGGGCCTGACCAGCCTGGTGGGCGTCCAGCGGGAACCGCCCGACCACCGAGTACCGGCGGCCCGTCGGCGTGGCGTCGCTGCGCATCAGCACCGCCTCGGTGGCCGTCCACGGTTCGCTCACGTACCGGGCGAGCCGCCGGGACAGCTCGGGCGGGACTTCGCCCGTCGTTCGGGCCACCGTCAGGTGCGGCAGGTAAGGCCGGTCCGCCTCAGCGCCCGCCCTGGCGGCCAGCGCGGTGAGCCCTTCGCTGTAGACCCCCAAGTAGAGGACACGGGTGAACGTGCCCGCCCCTTCCAGGCGCAGAACCGGCGCCCGCTGCCCCGCCAGCGCCTTCGCCAACCAGTCTACGCGGCTTTCGGACTCCGCCGCCTCGCCGTAGAAGCCGAGCGTGATGTGCCAGCGCTCCGGCGGAATCCACCGCACGTCCGGCGCCTGCGCGCGTACCGCGTCCAGCCGCAGATCGAGCGACTCGACGAGCTGCGCCGGGGGGACGATCGCGGAGAACAGCAGCATGACCGTGAGACCTCTTCAGTTGCGCAAGCCCGCGCGGCGCAGCAGATCGGCAATGGCCGGGAAGTCGTCGTCGAGGCGTTTGGCGGCTTCGCCGAGATCCTCGTCTTCGGCGATGTCCCGCAGCGTGGCGAGCACGTGCCGGTCGTCGGAGACCGCAGCCACCGGGATGTTGTCCCGGCCCACCGTCGGACGCGAGTCCTTCACGTCCTCCAGCGCCGCGAGCAGCGCCTCCTTGCGCCCGGCCGCCACCTCCGGGATCAGGCACTTGCGCTCGAGCATGATCATCCGCGCGAGCACGACCGGGTTGCCGATCTTCGCCCGGCGCCCGCTCATCACCTGGCTCAGCATCGGCGCGCTGATCCCCAGTACCTCGGCCAGGTAAGCCTGCGACACATCGAAGGCCACGACCAGCCGCCGCACGCGATCGCCGAGTGGTTCGCCGTACCACTCGCGCTGCAACGAGATGTTGCGCTGGACGATCTTGTGGTCCTCCACCGTTGTCCGCTCCCCTTTGCTGCTGACTCCCCGGTCAGGACCGGCTACCACCGGTGCCCTTGCATCTTGCCAGGCCGGGCCGGACGGGCGGGGCGGTTTCGCGAACCGATTCGCAAACGCACTCACGCGCCGAGCGCGCTCCGGGTCCTCGCGACGTCCTCGTCGATCTTGGCGACCAGATCCTCCGCGGTGGTGAACTTGATCTGGCCGCGCAGCCTGCTCACGAAGTCCAGCGCGACGTGCTGGCCGTAGAAGTCCTCGTCCACGTCGAGCACGAAGGCCTCGACGGTGCGCTCCCGGCCGGAGAAGGTGGGGTTGGTGCCGACCGACACCGCGGAGGGCAGCCGCTGCGCGCCCCGGACGAACCAGCACGCGTACACCCCGTCGGCGGGCACGGCGGCGAAGCGCGTCGTGGACAGGTTCGCCGTCGGATACCCGAGGTCGTGCCCACGGCCGTCGCCGCGGACCACGATTCCCTCCAGCCGGTGCGGCCTGCCCAGCGCCTCGGCCGCCGCGGCGACGTCGCCGGCGTCGATGCAGGACCGCACGTACGTGGACGAGAAGGTGATCTCGCCGTTGTCCGTGCCGGGCGTGCCGCCGCTCTGCAGCTCGGCGCCGTAGGTGACGAACCCGAACCGCTTGCCCAGCTCCCGCAGCGTCGCCACGGTGCCCAGCGCCTGCGCACCGAAGGTGAAGTTCTCGCCCACCACGACCGCCGCCGCGTGCAGCCGGTCGACCAGCACCTCGTGCACGAACTCGTCGGCCGACAGGCGCATCAGCTCCGGGGTGAACGGCAGCACCGCGAACACGTCCACGCCCAGCTGCTCGACCAGCTCCGCCTTGCGGCGCAGCGTGGTCAGCTGCGCCGGATGGCTGCCGGGGCGGATCACCTCCGACGGGTGCGGGTCGAACGTGAGCACCACGCTGGGCAGCTCACGGGCCTTGGCGATCTCGACCGTCTTGCCGATCAGCGCCTGATGCCCGCGGTGCACCCCGTCGAACACGCCGATCGTGACCACGCACCGCCCCCAGCCACCGGGGAGATCTTCCAGACCGCGCCACCTCTGCACACACGAAGCGTAACTGCCGCGCGCAGCGTGGCCGTTGAGGGTGGTGGTGGGCGAAGCGGCCGGCCCTTAGGCGGGATCGAGCACGACGACCGAACGAGCCACTCCCCCGGCGTCGACCGCCAGCGCCACGGCCTTGCCGTCGGGGCCGAACACGCCGTAGGTGCCCTCGATTCCGGACGCGCGCACCTGTTGTCCATATTGGACAGCGCGGGCGGTGGCGGCGTCCACGTCGTGGCGCGGGAAAGCGGTCGCCACGGCCGTGGCCAGATCGTGTGACAGGGCCGGCTTCTCTTCCAGCTGCTCCAGCGTGCGGGCTCCTGCGATGGTGAACGGCCCGACTGTGGTGCGGCGCAGCTGCGCGAGGTGCCCGCCGATGCCCAGCGACTTGCCGAGGTCACGGGCCAGCGCGCGGACGTAGGTGCCGGACGAGCATTCGACCACCGCGTCCAGCTCCACCTGGCCGGCTTCGCGCCGGGTGGCCAGCAGGTCGAACCGGTACACGGTGACCGGCCGTGGCGGGAGTTCGACGTCCTCGCCCGCGCGGACCCTGGCATAGGCGCGTTTGCCGGCGACCTTCACGGCGCTGACCGCGCTGGGCACCTGCTGGATTTCGCCGGTGAGCGCGGCGATCCCGGCCGCGATCCGCTCGTCGGTGACCGCGGCGACGGCGCCGGAGTCCGCTGTGGACAGCAGCTCGCCCTCGGCGTCGTCGGTGCTCGTGACGGCCCCGAGGGAGAGCGTCGCCAGGTACGTCTTGCGGTCCAGCGCCAGGTGGCCGAGCAGTTTCGTGGCCCGTTCGATGCCCAGTACCAGCACCCCGGTGGCCATCGGGTCGAGCGTGCCGGCGTGCCCGACCTTGCGGGTGCCCATGATCCGGCGGACCCTGGCGACCACGTCGTGCGAGGTCATGCCGGGCGGTTTGTCGATCACGAGCAGGCCGGGGGGCGGGGCGGGTTTAGCTGCTACCACAGCAAAACCTTAAGCCGCGGCAGCGCCTGCCGCCTCGGGCACCCTCGCGTCGAACATCCGCCGCCGGACCTGTACGGGCACCTCTTCGCCACGTTCCTGCGCCGCGAACAGCTCGACCCGTGTGCGGCGCCACCAGACCAGCATCCGGAACGTGCCCAGCGCCAGCAGCGCGACCACGGTCAGCAGCGCGATCCGGAAGTTCCCGCCGGTCAACTGCAGCAGCACGCCCACGAGCAGCGCGGTGATCGTGGTGGCGACGAACCCGCCGACGTTCACCACGCCGGTGGCGGTGCCGACGCGGCGCAGCGGGTTGTAGTCACGCGCCAGCGCGAAGCCGATCATCGACGCGGGACCGCCGAGCGAGAGGAACGCGAAGCAGGGCACCAGCACCGCGACCGGGATCGAGCCCGGCCAGCCCAGCAGCAGCGCCCACACCAGCGCCGCGCCGGCGAGGTACCCCACCACCAGTGGCATCCGCAGGCCGGGACGGCTCGCGATCAGGCCACCCACCACGGGGCCGCCGATCATCGAGCCGAACACGAACACCGTCAGCAGGGCGCTCGCTGTCGCCGTCGAGAGTCCCTGGCCCCGCACCAGGAACGGCACGCCCCACAACAGGGTCAGCACGTTCGGCGCGAACATCGTGGAGAAGTGCACCCAGAATCCGAGGCGGGTGCCCGGAACCCGCCACGCCGTGCCGATCTGGCGCAGCAGCGCGCGCCGGTCGACGGGTGCGGCCTTGGCCGTGTGCCCGGCCGGCGTGTCGCGCACGCGGGCGGCGACGAACACGGCGTAGAGCGCGGTGAGCAGGCCGACGGTGAGGAACGTCGGCGTCCAGCCCGGCCCGGCGAGCAGCAGGGTGAGCGGGACGGTGGCGGCGAGGTTGCCGACGTAGCCGAGCGCGGTGGTGAACGACGTGACCACCGAGTACTGCTTGCCCGGGAAGTGCGCGGCGATCAGGCGCAGCACGCTGACGAACGTCAGCGCGTCCCCGAACCCGAGCACGCCGCGGGCGAGCAGGCCGAGCGCGTAGGAATGCGCGACGGCGAGCAGGATCTGGCCGAGACCGAGGAAGAGCAGTGCGATGACGAGGATCTTGCGCGGACCGTGGCGATCCACCAGTACCCCGGTCGGGATCTGCATGGCGGCATACACGCCCACCTGCAGGACGGTGAAGGTGCCGAGAGCGGCGGCGCCGACGGAGAACCGGTCGGCGGCTTCCAGGCCGGCGACCCCGAAGGACGCCCGGTGGAAGACTGCGAGGAGATAGACGGCTGCGGCGGAAAACCAGATGAGCCACGACCGGCGGCTTGCCTTGCCGATCACGGGTGCCTGCTCGGGCGGCACGAAGGAGGCCTCCTTGCTGAGTCGGGACGGACGCGGGGTGACAGACCCGCGTCCGTTGTATCGACCCGGCAACGAAAATATTTACCGGAATACCCGGTGTTTTCGGCCACACCGCAGCTCAGCGCACCGCGCCGACCACCGCCCAGTGCCCGGAACGCCACCGGAACACCACGGCGGCCAGGCGCAGCACCATGAACAACGACAGCCCCGTCCAGATCCCGGTCAGCCCCCAGCCCTGGCCGAGGGAGATCCAGATCATCGGCAGGAACCCGATCGCCGCGCTCACCAGCGTCGCCGTGCGCAGGAAGGCCGCGTCACCCGCGCCGAGCAGCACCCCGTCGAGCGCGAACACCACCCCGGCGATCGGTTGCAGCGCCACGAAGAACCACCACGCGTGCGGCACCTCGCCGAGCACGCCCGGGTCCGAGGTGAACGCGTGCGGCAGCACCTGCGACAGCGCGGCGAACACCACGCACAGCACGCAGCCGAAGATCAGGCCGTAGCGGGTGATCTGCCCGGCCACGCCCTGCGCCCTGGCCCGCGAGTTCGCCCCCAGCGCCGCGCCGACGAGCGACTGCGCGGCGATCGCCACCGAGTCGAGCACCAGGGAGAGGAAAGTCCACAGCTGCAACACGATCTGATGCGCGCCGACGGCCGCGGTGGACGTGCGCGCCGCGACGGCGGCCGCCGAGATGAAGCAGGCTTGGAACGCGAGGCTGCGCAGCACGAGGTCACGGCCGAGGCTGAGCTGCGCGCGCATCACGGACGGATGCGGCCGCAGCGGCACCTTCTCGGCCACCAGCGCGCGCAGGAACAGCCCGGCGGAGATCACCTGCGCGACCACGTTCGCGAACGCCGACCCCTCCAGCCCCCAGCCGGCCACATACACCAGCACCGGACACAGGACCGCGGAGATTCCGTTGCCCAGCAACACGAAGCGCAGCGGTCGCACCGCGTCCTGCACGCCGCGCATCCAGCCGTTGCCCGCCATCGTGACGAGGATCAGCGGCGCGCCGCACAGGGCGATCCGCAGCCAGGACACCGCCGAGGCGGCGATTTCGTCACTGCCCGAAAGCGCCCGCGCTATCGGCTGCGCCAGTAGCTGGCCGGCCAGCACCAGCACGAGCCCGACGGCGAGCGCCAGCCAGGTGGCCTGCACGCCCTCGCTCACCGCCTCCTCCCGGCGGCCCGCGCCGTGCAGCCGGGCCGTGCGCGACGTGGTGCCGTAGGACAGGAACGTGAGCTGGGTGGAGATCTGCGAGAGCACCACGCCGGCCAGCGCGAGCCCAGCCAGCGGGAGCGCGCCGAGGTGGCCCACCACCGCCGTGTCCACCAGGACATACAGCGGCTCGGCCGCCAGTACGCCCAGCGCCGGCACCGCGAGTCCGATCACCTTCCGCGCGGGCACCCGCTCCCGCATCACCTCCACCACACGGCCAGCGTAACGACCAGGGGTGACAGTTTCCGGGCACGCGCACCGCACCGGATAGTCTTCCCGCGATGTTCGATTACGGGATCCTCCTCTATCCGGCGGCGAACCGGGTCTATGCCGACTCCTCGCCCGCGTTGCTCCGTGCCGAACTGGCGGTGTTCGGCGAATCGCTGAGCAGCCCGCCGGCCGACGTCGGTGAGCGGCGGATCGGCGGGATCGACTACGTGACCTTCTCGACCGCGCAACGACTGTCCGAACAGGACATCGCGCTGCTGTCCAACCTGTCTTCGCGCTATGCGATCTTCGAGTTCGAGGGCGAGCTGCTGCGCCCGGTCGCGGTCACGCCGCTGGAGAAGTTCGACTCGGATCTGCTGACCATCCAGAAGTACCCCGGCAAGACGAACGAGCTGTTCACCAAGCTGCTGCTCAACGTCACCCTGCTGTCCACGGCGGACCCGACGGCGTTCCTGCGCGGCCCGGTGCACGTGCTGGATCCCTTGTGCGGCCGGGGAACCACGCTCAACCAGGCGATGACCTACGGCCTGGACGCCACCGGGATCGAGCTCGACAAGAAGGATTTCGACGCCTACGAGCAGTTCATCAAGACCTGGCTGCGCAGCAAGCGGGTCAAGCACACCGCCGACTCGGGGCAGCTGCGCCGCGACAAGGTCAAGCTCGGTTCCCGGCTGGAGCTGGAGTTCGGGCTGACCAAGGAGGCCTACAAGGCGGGCGACACGCGCCGGATCACCTACTACAACTGCGACACGATCACCGGTACGCGGCTGGTCAAGACGGGTTCGGTCGACGTGCTGGTGACCGACGCGCCCTACGGCGTGCAACACGGCAGCCACCGGCCCGACGAACTCGCCCGCAGCCCGCGCGAACTGCTGCGCGACGCCATGCCGGGCTGGGTGCGCACGCTGCGTCCGGGCGGCGCGCTCGGCATTTCCTGGAACACGCACGTGATCAAGCGCGACGAACTGGCCGCGCTGCTCGGCGAAGCCGGGCTCGAGGTGCGCGCGGGAGAGCCGTTCGACGGGTTCGCGCACCGCGTGGACCAAGCGATCCTGCGGGACCTGATGGTGGCCCGCAAACCCTGATATTTGCAGGTGGAAAGCGCTTTCCGGGGAACCGGGCGCGTTCAGTACGCGTCTGTCTGTGCGTCGCCTGCCGTTCAGGCGATGCTGATCTACTCGGTCGCGCGCGACCTGGGAGGAGAGCACTGGTGGCAGGACAAGGCTTCGAGGTCGACCCGGCGGAGCTCAAGACGTTCGGCAGTTACCTCACGAACACCACCGTGCCCGCGGTGAAGGACGCCGCCGGCGGCGTGCACTCGGCGAACGGCTTCGACAACCAGGCGTTCGGCATCGTCCTCGCGCAGATCCTCGCCGTGCCGGCGCGGATCGCGATGGGCGTCGTGGCCGGCAACCTGGACACGCTCTCGGACAACATCACGAAGACCGCCGACGCCACGAACAAGGCCGCCGAGGCGTACACCGGCCAGGACGGCAACGTGTCGGCGGGACTCAACGACTTCAAGACGGAGCTGGGCCAATGACCGAGCCGATCACCGCGTCGAACTCGACGACCGGGGCGGGGGCGATCGACAGCTGGCACAGCGTGGCGTCGTCGATCGAGGAGATCAAGACCGCGCACGGGGCCGACGCCGCGGCCATCGGCGTCGAGATCGGGGTGACCGTCGTCGGCGCGGTGGCCGACACCGTCGCGCTCGCCCTGGACCCGCTGGCGAAGCTGGCCGCGGCCGGTATCGGCTGGCTGATCGAGCACATCTCGTTCCTGAAGGAGCCGCTGGACCAGATCGCCGGTGACCCGGCGGAGGTCTCGAAGCTCGCCGTGCAGCTGCACAAGATCGCCGAGACGCTGCGCAGCGCGTCGACGGATATGGATTCCGCGCTGAAGGCCCAGATCACCGGCTGGAAGGGCGACGGCTACGACGCCTTCAAAGGCGAGATCACCGCCCGCAAGGGGCAGCTGGACGACGCCGGGCACGCCGTCGACACCGCCGGGTACGTGGTCGAGACCACCGGGGCGCTGATCACCGCGGTGCGCTCGCTCATCCGCGACCTGATCAGCACGGTGCTCGGCGACATCATCGCCACGATGCTCGTCGCGCTGGCCATGGCCATCTGGACCTTCGGCGCGTCGATCGTCGCCGGGGTCGCCACGTCCGTCGCGCTGGCGGTGGCGCAGGCCGTTTCGATGGCCGCGAAACTGGCCAAGGTGGTCGGGCTCGGCGGGCGCACCGCGTCCCGGCTGGAGAAACTGGCCGACAGCATCAAGAACTCGGTGAAGAAGGACGACTCGATCGAGCTGCCCGACCGCCCGCCGGCCACCGGCTCGGGCACGCACGAAGACGGCAGTTCGACCACCTCGGGCACGCACGACGAGGAAGCCCCGCCCGTGTCGCAGCACGACGACGAAACCAGCTCCACCAATTCCGGCACGCACGACGACGGCTCGAGCACGCACGACGACGACAGCGTGTTCAACGACTGGCTGAACGCGGACAACCAGCTCAACGGCCCGCACGAGCCCCCGACCCCGGGTTCCCCGCACGACGACGCCGGCTCGACGCATTCGACCCCGCACGACGACGAAACCGGCTCCACCCCGCACGACGACGACACGACCACCCCGCCGCACGACGAGACCCCGGACGACAGCACGACCACCTCGGGCGATCACACCGGCGACACGCCGGCCGACACCCCGGCGGGCCCCTCGCCCTTCAAACCGGCCGAAGTCGGCTGGATGAAAAAGCACGAGGACTGGCTCAAGGGCGCGAGCTGGGACAAGGTCAAGTTCGTCGAGAACTGGGTCAAGACCAACCCGAAGCTCAAGGAGTACTACCCGGTCATCAAGGGCATCGCGGATGCCAAGAGCAGCAAGAACTACGTCGGCTGGGGCGGCAAGACGGCCATCAACCTCGACAAGGCGCTGACCGACATCCAGATGCAGGCCGACGCGGCCTGGGCGGAGTCGGGCCAGCAGTGGCGCGAGGAGCATCCGGACCCGGCCGCCGAGCAGAAGGGCTGATCTCCCGGCGCCACCCCGAGCGCCTGGGCGGCCAGGCTTCCGGCGGTCTGCTCAGGCTCACTGCGCTCGGTGTACCTGGACCAGAGGCGGTCGGCCGGGGCGGCTCGAAACCGCGCCGCGCGGCGACATCGGCGTTGAACACACGCTCGGCGTCGCTCTGGCGGATGAGGGCGCCGATGGTGAGCGCGCCGGCGTAAATCCCCTTGCCGGCCAGTTCGAGGTTGAGGCTGTACCCGCAGTTGCGCAGGCTCGCCTGCGAGCGGCGGCACGGGGTTCTTCGCCGAGGCCCGAAACCGTAGAGCAGCGCGCCGTCCCCGCGTGCGATCATGCCCGGAAGCAGCAGCCGAAAGGGGCGCGAGCACCATGCCCTCCAGTGCGGTGCGCATGCTGGCCACGTCGATGGCGGCCACCGGCCGGATCGCGGCCGCGCCGAGGAACCCGTTGATCACCGCCACCTCCACCCTGCCCAGTCCGGCGACAAGGTCCGCGTGCCGTTGATGCCGGCGAGGTCTGCGATGATTCCCTTGACCCGCAAGCCTTCCGCAGTCCGTTCGTCCACAACGGACTTGATGCGCCCGCCACTGCGGCAGACGAGCGCGACCTGGAACCCCTCCTCGCCGAAACGGCGTGCGGTGGCCAGGCCGGCCGCGCGCGAAGTGTTCGGCGAGGAGGGGCTCGACGCGCGGCTGGAGGAGATCGCCCGCAAAGCCGGGGTCGCCATCGGCACCCTGTACAACCGTTTCCCCAGCCGGACAGCGTTGATCGAGGACGTGTTGTCCTGCGCCATCGAGCAGTGGGCCGAGATCGGCGAGGAGGCGCTGAAGCTCGACGACTCGTGGACGGGCTTCACCCATGTCGTCGTGCGCACCTGCGAGATGCAGGCTCGGCGAAGTCTGCGCCACCACCTTCCCAGACGCGCCGCGGATCGAAAACGCGAAGAGCCACGTTTGGGCAGTGCTCGGCCGCATCGTCGAACGGGCCCACGACACCGGCGGCCTCCGTCCCGACTTCGCCCCGGAAGACCTGATCGTCGCGGTGGTTTCGGCCTCGCAGGCCGCCGGGTTGTTCCCGGACGAACGGCGCCACCTCGGTTTCCTGCTGGACGGCTGCCGGGGTTCAGGCCACGAAGTAGTGGCCCTTGTCCACGTCCTCGATGAGTCCGGCGTGGACCGGTTCCCAGCCGAGCGACTCCCGGGTCAGCGCACTCGACGAAGGCTGGTCGGCCGCGAAAAACGGCCCCAGAAAGCCGAAATCTTCGAGGGGCAGGCTGCCTGCCGGCAGGTTCAGGTGGCGCCCGATCACCTCCGCGATTTCGCGGACCGGCACGCCCTCGTCGCCGACCGCGTGCAGCACCGAGCCGGCCGGCGCCTGCTCGATCGCCAGCCGGAACAAGCGCGCGGCGTCCAGCACGTGCACGGCGGGCCAGCGGTTCGCGCCATCGCCGATGTAACCGGAAACGCCCTTCTCGCGGGCGACTCCGATCAGCCGGGGAATGAACCCGTGCCGTTCGCCCTCGCCGTGCACCGAGCGGGGCAACCGCACCAGGGACACCCGGACTCCGCGTTCGGCCAACGCCATCGCGGCCCTGGCGTTTTCGATCCGGGCCGCCACCGGGCCCCCGCCGACGGATTCGTCGCGCTCGGTGGACGCGCGCCCGGCCACCACGGGAGTCCCGGAAGCGATGGCGAAAGCCTTGCCGGAGCCCGCGAAGACCGCGCCGATCTCCGCGACGGCGCGCGCCTCGCTGCGTACCGACTTTTCGAACTCGGCCCAGTTGCCGTCGAACGCGAGATGAATGGCCGCGTCGGAGCCGGAAGCCCCGGCGCGCAAGGAATCCAGGGCATCGAGGTCGCCGCGGAGCACTTCGGCTCCCTTCGCGGCGATGGCGGCGGCCGAGGCGTCCGAACGGGCGAGCCCGAGCACCTGATGCCCCGCGCCGATGAGCTCCGAGACGACAGCTGAGCCGATCCAGCCGGACGCACCTGTGACGAACACTCGCATGAGAAACCTCCTGATGTCAGCGACTGCCATCAGTCTAGAGCACGATGTCAGTCGCTGTCATCAAGTAGGATTCGGATATGGGTCGTTGGGAGCCGGGCGCTCGCGGGAGGCTGGCGAAAGCCGCGCTCGAACTGTTCGCCGAACAGGGTTTCGAGGCGACCACCACGGCGGAGGTCGCCAAACTGGCGGGGCTCACCGAGCGCACGTTCTTCCGGCATTTCGCCGACAAGCGCGAGGCGCTGTTCTACGGCATGGAAGGCACCGGCGAACTACTCGTGCGCGCCATCGCCGACGCGCCGCCCACGGCAACGCCGATGGAAGCGGTGGACGCGGCGCTGCACACGGTCGGCGCGATCATCCAGGAGTACCCCGAACGCGCCCGGCTGCTCGATGCCGCCGTGTCCGCGCATCCGGAGCTGAAGGAACGCGAGCTGATCAAACTCGCGGAACTCGCCGCGACGATGGCCGGCGCACTACGCGATCGGGGCGTCGGCGAACCGGCCGCGAGCCTGACCGCCGACGCGGGAATGGCCGTGTACCGGGTCGCTTTCGCGCGCTGGACGAGCGAACCTGGCGAGCCGGATCTGCCCGGAATGCTGCGCGAGTCGATGGCGGAGTTACGGGGAATGCTCGCTGCCTGAACCGGCTCCCAGGACTTCATCGGCCAGGGCGAGCACGATCTCCGGCTCGAAGGCGGTCAGCAGTTCGGTCCAATGGCCTTCCCGCAAGGCATCAGCGAGGATCCGGCGCGCGTGGCGGGTTTCGCCGGCAGCGGCGACGACGGCCAGCGCCTCGACGCGCCGTTCCTTCTGGCCGATGGACCGGGCAAGCGTTTCGGCGCGAGCAATGTCGTTGCCCACCAACGCCTTGACGAGTGCCAGCGCCGCCCGTGCCCGGTATTCCGGGAAGACAAGGGAAGCGGAGAGCGCCTCGGCGCGTTCGAGGTCACCGGCGTTGGCCAAGGCTTCGACCAAGGCCAGCTCGGCTTCCGATAACGTGTGGGGGTCCCGGATCAGCCGGACGATCTCCCCGCCGCCGTCGATGTCGCCGGCTTCGGCCGCGGAGCGGACCACCATCTGCAACGCGACGTCACGGTCCTCCGGGTCCACAGTGGACCAGATGAGGGCCTTCGCGCCTTCGAGGTCACCGGCGTCGGCGATCTGTCTCACCCGCGCGATCTCATCGGGCGGTTTGTGGCGCGACACGGGCGTTTCGGCCCCGGCCGGCGCAGCCAGGATGGTGGCCTGGATGCCGGGGGCCGGGATACGGCGAGCCACCGCTTCGGCGCGGACGGCGTCCCCGGTGGCGGCAACCGCTCTGGCCAGCGCGACCAGATCCGGTGTCCGCCAGGAGGGCCCGGTCTCCGCCCGCGCAAGCGCTTCCGCTTCGGTGGCCAGGGCTTCGGCGCGAGCGATGCCGCCGGACCGGGCCACCTCACGCACCAGCCCGGCCAGCATCCGCGACCGGTGATACGGCTCCCCGACCGATCGGACGAGAGCCTCGGCCCTGGCCGGATCGCGGCCGGCGAACCGCACCAGCTTCTCGAGCAGTTGTGCCTGCGAGTTCGGTTCCCGGATGGAGCGGGCGACGGCTTCCGCTCGGTCCGGCTGACCGGCGGCGGTCAGCACCTCGATCAGGTCGCTGGCCCGCGCGAACTGGTCCAGTGATCGGGGCATTGCGCGAACCAGGGTTTCGAGCTCGGCCAGCAGAGCCCCGGGTTCGACCGCGGCGACCGCCGTCAGCGCCGAAATCCGGTCGCCCGACGTCTTGAGGGAGCGGGCGAGGTTTTCGGCTTCTTCGAGTTTCCCGGTGACGGCCATCGCCTCAGCCGCCTTGGCGAGCGCCCAGTCACGGCGAGGCGAATCCACTGACGTGGCAAGGGTTTCGACCTCGGCCGCGAGAGCCGCGGCGTCGGCACCGGCACGAACCCGGGCCTTGACGCAGCTGGTCAGCGCCTTGACCCGCTCGTACGGATCGTCCATGGAGCGCGCGAACTTCTCAGCGGCCACCAGGTCCCCGGTCTTCACTGCCGCTTCCACCAACGTCGCCGGCGAACTGGCGGACTTCGCGACCTCGACCGCGAGCGCGCTCACTCGTGCGGCGTCACCGGCGTTCGCCAGCGCCAGGACGAGCCCGGCCAGTACCTCCGGATCGCCGCCGGCACGGGCGAGTTGTTCGGCGCGGTCCGGCTCGCCCGCGGCCACCAGCCAGTCGATCGACCGCGTCGTCACCAGCCTGGCGACCGTTCGTGACTGCTCTGTCGGGTGGGTCGTGTCCTTGACCAGGCAAATGGCCCGGTCGAGATCCCCGGTTTCCGCGATGATGTCGGCGAGGCCGAGCAACGCGTCGTTCCGGTGATACGAGTTGGTCATCGATCGGGCCAGGACTTCGGCGTAGCTCAGGTGACCGAGGTGCGCCCAGGCCAGCGCCACTTCCGCCGGGATCCGCTCGTCCCGGTCCGCGAGGTTGTCCCGCTGGATCGCGAGCCGCAGCAAGGTGAACAGGTCCGGCTCGGCAGCGGGGGTGAGCAGATCCTGGGCGGCGGTGACCTCGGCCTGCGCGGTGGCCAGGTCCGGCATCCGGTCGTGACGGGCACGATCCAGCGCGCAGCGCACCAGGCGCTCGGTGTCCGAAGTGTCCTGCAGCAGCCGGTAATAGCCGCGCAACAGGTATTCCGGTGTCCCGGGCGGCCAGCCCCGGTCGCGGTAGCCGTCGGCCCAGTCGTGCAGGCGGCGGCGGTACCCGGCCAACCGGTTTTCCCCCAGCATCCGGGTTGCTTCCTGCTGCAATTGCTGGTGTCCCAGCAAATACACGGGCGGGTCGGACCGCAGCCCCCAGTCCGGGGCGCGCCGGAGGAACGTCCGGCCGGAGACCGTGTGCAGATGTTCTTCGATCTCCCACGGCGAGTGACCGGTCAGCTCGGCCAGGTCCGGGGCACTGAGCCCACCACCCGCTGCCGCGAGCAGTCCCACCAGGTCCTGTTCGGCGGGGCTTCCCCACAGCAGGTGTTTCAGCTCGCGTTGCGCGTCCTTCCGCACGACCTCGGCATGTCGTGAACGGGACAGTTCGCGCACGATTTCCGGGTCCCGCAACGGATGTCTTTCGGGCACATCGGGCGGGATCGGCGGATCCGGGCGGCCGGACACGATCACGCGCAGCCGCGGTCGTTCCGGGAGCAGCGCCGCGATGCTGTAACTGTACGGGCCCGCGACGACTCCCCTGTCCTCGTCGAGGCCGTCGACCACCAGCACCAGCCGCTCGCCGCGTCGCTCACAAGCGACCGCGGCCCGCTCCAGCATTTCACGCAGGTGGGCGTCGCCGGTGGCTTCGCTCAGCCCCTCAGGCAGGGGTTCCTCCAGCACCTCCGCCAGTTGCTCGAGTACGACGTCGGCGAAGGCCACTTTGTCGCTCTGGTTGGACAGGGCCGCGGTGATGAAGAACGACACCATGCGGACCCCGGCGGGCGGGTGCAGCACGAACCAGGACAGCAGCGCGGATTTGCCGAACCACGCCGGCGCGCGCCACCACAGGTATCCCGGCCCCGGCCGCCGGCACCACTCGACCAGCTCGGCGAGCTCCTGGTCGCGGTCGCGCAGCTCCGCGGGCGCGATGCGCCGGACCTGGTGCAGGTACGCCGAGCGCGCCACCGGCCAGTCGTGAATGTGGACACCGCCGTCGATGTTCCCGGCCTGCACCACCGAACCCGCGGCCGAACCGGAGAACTCGTTGTGGCAGGCCGACGCGTCCTCGGGTCGCGGGCCGGCTGCCATACCCCGGATGATCCCACACCGGGGCCGGTCTCCAGACCGTTCCTCGGTGACCGGAAGCTGTCAGCGCGCCCCGTGGCCGTCCCGCACGGAGATCATGAATGGAGCGAACCCGTTGGGAGGACAGAGAAATGGAAACGTGGGCGTGGCTCTGGACCGAGTTGGACACCCGGACGCACAGCGCACGGGAAGTGCTCGGCTCGCACACACCGCACTTCTCCGGCGGCAGCGCCCGGGATCATCTCGTGGAGCGCCTGCGGTTCGCGGCGGAGACCGAGCCACGCTACCGCGCGGTCGCGGAGCTGATCGCGAACGCCAACCCACCCTTGGCCGCGGCGATGGGGAACGAGGTGTTCTGCGTGGCGAAGGTCGATCACGACCGGAATCCCTTGTCGCACGGAGGTTTCGCACGGAAGCAGGATGCCGCCGTCGGGTGGGCGATCAAGGGGAGGCGGCGGCCCCGGATCTGGTGACTTCCGGTACGGCTCGGGCGTTCAGTGGCTCGGCGGTGGTTGCGTTTGGACAGCAACGGACGCGCGTGGAGGGCGCTGGGTGGCCCGGAGGGTGGTTGCCGTCGCGTTGCCCGGCGGCGGTTTCCGTTGCGGTGTAAGGGAACGAGGGGTGCGGCTCGCCCTAGTCCTCGTCCTGCTCGCCCTAGTCCTCGTCCTGCTCGTCCTCGTCTTCGCGGGGGGCGCGGTACGGGTCGGGGTCACCGGCGTGCTGGGCGCCGGCCGAGAGGCGCGCCACTTCGGCGTCGGCCTCGCGGGCCTTGGCCAGCAGCTCCTCGATCTGCTGCGCGGTCTCCGGCACCTTGTCGGCGACGAAGGCGAGCGTCGGCGTGAACCGGACGCCCGTGCCCTGCCCCACCTTGCTCCGCAGCACGCCCCGCGCCGATTCGAGCGCGGCGGCGGCACCGGCGAAGTCCGGGGCGGCATCCAGGTTCTCCCCCAGGACCGTGTAATACACGGTGGCATCGTGCAGATCCGCGGTCACCTTCGTGTCGGTGATCGTCACGTAGTCCAACCGCGGGTCCTTGATCTCGTGCTCGATGGCCGAGGCCACGATCTGCGAGATCCGCTTGGACAGCTTCCGTGCGCGAGCCGGATCGGCCATCACGCATCCCTACTTTCTAGTCTTCCGGTCCGAACAGCCTGCGGCGCGCGGACAACAGCTCGATCTCCGGCCTGCCGGCGACCAGACGTTCGCACTCGTCAAGGACATCACGAACATGGTCGCCGTCGGCGG
Organism: Amycolatopsis sp.; assembly: GCF_035546795.1. GTDB lineage: Bacteria > Actinomycetota > Actinomycetes > Mycobacteriales > Pseudonocardiaceae > Amycolatopsis_E. Next base: position 217,813 of record NZ_DASZWC010000012.1, on the reverse strand, counting down.
CCACCACCGCGACTCCGATCAGTGTCCGGCGATGCAGTTCCCGATGCCCGGCCTCCGCGACCGACACCTCGAACCGCTTGCGCAGATCGGCGACCAGCGGCCGGACCACCGAACGTTTCTGTTTGAGCGAACGCACGTCACCCAGCAACAGGTCGAACTCGCATGTGCCTACGAACAATGGTTCCACCACTCGGGGGGCCAGGGGGCGCCGACCGGGGCCGGTCCGTTTCGGACCGGCCCCGGAATCAGCTACGCGTCACGCACGCGGCTTTTCGCGCTGCTCGTAGGTCTCGATGACGTCGCCGACCTTGATGTCGCTGTAAGACCCGAGGGTCAGACCGCACTCGTAGCCGTCGCGCACCTCGACCACATCGTCCTTGAACCGCCGCAGCGAGGACACCGGCAGGTTCTCCGCGACAACCACGTTGTCGCGAAGCAGCCGGGCCCTGGCGTTACGCCGGATCTCGCCCGAAGTGACCAGACAGCCGGCGATGGTGCCGATCTTCGAGGACTTGAAGACCTCGCGGACATCGGCCTTGCCGAGCTCGACCTCTTCGTACTCCGGCTTGAGCATGCCCTTCAGAGCCTGCTCGATCTCCTCGATCGCCTGGTAGATCACCGTGTAGTACCGGACGTCGACGCCTTCGCGGGTGGCCCGCTCGGTCGCCTTGCCCTGCGCCCGCACGTTGAACCCGAGCACGATCGCGTCGGACGCGGTCGCCAGGTCGATGTCGGACTCGGTGACGCCACCGACGCCGCGGTGCACCACGTTCAGCTCGACCTCGTCGCCGACGTCCAGCTGCAGCAGTGCCGCCTCGAGCGCCTCGACGGTACCCGAGTTGTCACCCTTGATGATCAGGTTGAGGGTCGAGGTCTCCTTCAGCGCGGAGTCCAGATCCTCCAGGCTGACCCGCTTCCGCCGCGCCGCGTTCATGGCGTTGCGGATCCGGGCCTGCCGCCGCTCGGCGATCTGCCGGGCGACCCGGTCCTCCTCGACGACGAGGAACGTGTCACCGGCGCCTGGCACCGAGGTGAACCCGATGACCTGCACCGGACGCGAGGGCAGTGCCTCGGTGACATCCTCGTTGTACTCGTCGACCATCCGCCGCACACGCCCGTAGGCGTCCCCGGCGACGACCGAGTCGCCGACCCGCAGCGTGCCGCGCTGGACCAGCACGGTGGCCACGGGACCGCGGCCGCGGTCCAGGTGCGCTTCGATCGCGACGCCCTGCGCCTCCATGTCGGGGTTGGCCCGCAGGTCCAGCGCCGCGTCGGCGGTCAGCAGGATCGCTTCGAGCAGCCCCGAGATGTTGATGTTCTCCCGCGCGGAGATGTCGACGAACATCGTGTCGCCGCCGTACTCCTCGGCCACCAGCCCGTATTCGGTGAGCTGCTGGCGGATCTTCTGCGGGTTCGCACCTTCCTTGTCGATCTTGTTGACCGCGACCACGATCGGCGTCTTCGCCGCCTGGGCGTGGTTCACGGCCTCCACGGTCTGCGGCATGACGCCGTCGTCGGCGGCGACCACGAGCACCGCGATGTCCGAGGAGCTCGCACCACGCGCACGCATGGCGGTGAACGACTCGTGACCCGGGGTGTCGATGAAGGTGATGAGCCGCGGGTTGCCCTCGAGCTCGGTCTCCACCTGGTAGGCACCGATGTGCTGGGTGATGCCGCCGGCCTCGCCCTCGCGCACCTTCGTCTTCCGGATGGTGTCCAGCAGACGCGTCTTACCGTGGTCGACGTGACCCATGACGGTCACGACGGGCGGCCGGACCTGCAGGTCCTCCTCGTCACCGGCGTTCTCGCCGTAGGTGATGTCGAAGTCCTCCAGCAGCTCGCGGTCCTCCTCCTCGGGGGAGACCACCTGCACCTGGTAGTTCATCTCCGAGCCGAGCAGCTCGAGGATCTCGTCGGACACCGACTGGGTGGCCGTCACCATCTCACCGAGGTGGAACAGCACCTGCACCAGCGAAGCCGGGTTCGCGTCGATCTTCTCCGCGAAGTCCGTCAGCGAGGCGCCGCGCGGGAGCCGGATGGTCTCGCCGCTGCCCTTGGGCAACCGCACGCCACCGACACTCGGCGCCTGCATGTTGTCCATGTACTCCTGGCGCTTCTGCCGCTTCGACTTGCGGCCCTTGCGCGAGGGACCACCGGGACGCCCGAAGGCACCGGCCGTACCACCGCGGCCACCGCCGCCACGCGGGCCACCGCCACCGCGGAAACCGCCGCCACCGGCGGGCGCGCCACCGGGACCGCCGCGGAAACCACCGCCGCCGCCACCGCCACCGGGGCCGCCGCGGAAACCACCGCCGCCACCGCCACCGGGACGACCGCCGCCACCACCGGGACCGCCACGGCCCGCACCGGGACCGCCACGAGCTCCACCGCCGGGGCCACCACGGCCACCACCGGGCGCCGGCCGCTGCGTGCGGCCGGGCATCATGCCCGGGTTCGGCCGCGGGGGCATGTTGCCCGGGCTCGGCCTGTTGCCGCCGCCACCGGGACGCGGGGCCTGAGCCGGCCTGTCGCCACCGGAACGCTCGCCACCCGGACGGTCGCCGCCGGGACGCGGGCCACGGTCACCACCGGGGCCGGGACGCGGCCCCGCCGGACGCGGCGCGGGCGAGCCCGAGCCGACACCGAACGGGTTGTTGCCGACCCGCGGGGTGCGCGGACCGGGCTTGGGGCCACCGGGCTTGGGACCCTGCGGCTTGGGGGGAACCACCGAACCGCCGCCGGACTGGGCGGGGCCGGGGCGCGGCCCCTGCTGCGGCGCCTTGGGCTCGGCCTTCGCGGCGGGCACCTCGGGCCGGGATTCCGGCTTCGGCTGCTGCGCCGGCTTCGGCTGTTCCTGCTGGGGCTGCTCCTGCTGCTGTGCCGGAGCCGGACGCGGCCCCGGCCGCGGACCGGGCACCACGCTGGGGCGCGGGCGGTCCTGAGTGGACTCCTGGGACCTGGGGGCCGCCGGGGCGCCCCCGTTGCCGTTGGCGGCGGGGCCGGGGACCGGCTTGCGGCCACCCTGCTTGCCACCGGGCTTTCCACCGGCGGTGAACGCGTCCCGCAGCCGCCGGGCAACAGGTGCCTCGACGGTGGAGGACGCCGACTTCACGAACTCGCCCTGCTCCTTGAGCTTGGCGAGAACTTCCTTGCTTGTGACACCGAGCTCTTTCGCGAGCTCGTGCACACGGGCCTTGCCTGCCACTGCTCTCCTCAACTGGGGAGGCCAGCCAGGCGGTAAAGACCCGCTGACCTCGTCCTATCGTCGCGCGTTCATGGCTTCAGCTTCACGGCTGACTCATGACGGGTCGACCTGCTTCCTTCGTTCCGGTCGGGTGGGGGAGCTTCCCCCGCCCACAGTTCCTTCGGCGCGCGGCTGGAGAAACCGCCGCACGGCCCCGGCGTCGAGTGTTCCCGGGACCCGTAACGCCCGGGGGAACGCCCGCCGCCGCTCGGCCTTGGTCAGGCACTCCGGCTCGGGATGCAGCCAAGCACCCCGGCCCGGCAGCCGCCGACGCTCGTCGACGACCACGTGCCTGTCCTCCGCGACCACTCGCAACAACTCACCGACCGAAGCCCGTTTCCGGCATCCGACGCACGTCCGGACCGGTGCCTGCCGTTCCTTGGCGCGCGTGTCACCCGGACACGACCTTCGAACCATGTTCGAGTTTAGCTCGTGGCCTGTCACTCAGCCGAACCGGTTGTTGCGGCGCGCGGTGTGGCCTCCGACTCGTCCTCCTCGGCGGCGTCGCTGCGGATGTCGATCCGCCAGCCGGTGAGCCGGGCGGCGAGGCGGGCGTTCTGCCCTTCCTTGCCGATCGCCAGCGAAAGCTGGAAGTCCGGCACCACGACCCTGGCGGTCTTCGCACGCTCGTCCACCACGCGTACGGAAACAACCTTGGCCGGGGACAGCGCATTCCCGACGAAGCGAGCCGGATCCTCGGAGTAGTCGATGATGTCGATCTTCTCCCCGGCCAGTTCGCTCATCACGTTGCGCACCCGGGCACCGACCGGGCCGATGCAGGCGCCCTTGGCGTTGACCCCGGGCACGGTGGACCGCACCGCGATCTTGGACCGGTGCCCCGGCTCGCGCGCGACCGCGGCGATTTCGACCGTGCCGTCGGCGATCTCGGGTACCTCGAGCGCGAACAGCTTGCGCACGAGGTTCGGATGCGAACGGGACAGCGTGACCGACGGGCCGCGGCTGCCGCGGGACACCGTCACCACGTAGGCCTTGATCCGGCTGCCGTGCGTGTAGGACTCGCCGGCCACCTGTTCGGCCGAGGGCAGCACGCCCTCGATGTCGCCGATCTGCACCACGACCATGCCGCGGGCGTTGGCGCGCGCGTCACGCTGGATGACCCCGGCGACGATTTCGCCCTCCTTGGCGGAGAACTCGCCGTAGGTCTTCTCGTGCTCGGCGTCGCGCAGCCGCTGCAGGATGACCTGGCGCGCGGTGGTGGCGGCGATCCGGCCGAAGCCCTCGGGGGTGTCGTCCCACTCCTCGTCGACCTCGCCGTCCTCGCCGAGGGTGTGCGCGAGCACGCGCACATACCCGGTCTTGCGGTCGATGTCGATCCTGGCGTGTGGCTGGTGGCCCTCGGTGTGCTTGTAGGCGGTCAGCAGTGCCGACTCGATGGCCTCGATGACCGTGTCGAAGGGAATGTCCTTGTCACGCTCGATCGCGCGCAGTGCGGCGATGTCGACGTTCACTTCGGCTCCTCCGTCCCGGCCGCGTCCTCTTCCAGCAGCTTGAGGTCCTCCGTCGGCGGTTGCTTGAACTCGATTTCGATCACGGCTCTGGCGACGTCGCGATAGCGGACCGCGCGGATCTGCCCGTCCACGAGCACCCGCGCCGACTCCTCGCCGGCGTGCCCGACGCGGCCGACGAACCCCGCGCCCTCGCGCGGGCTGATCTTCACCAGCCGGTACTTCGCCCGCCGCCAGTGCCGCGGGCCGGTCAGCGGCCGGTCCACCCCCGGCGAGGTGACCTCCAGCGTGTAGGCCCCGGCGATGAGGTGTTCGTGCTTGTCGAGCGCGGCCGACACGGCACGGCTGGCCTCGGCGATCTCGTCGAGGCCGACCCCGTCGTCGGCGTCCACGACGACCTTCACCAGCTTGCGCCGCCCGGCCTGGCCGACGTCGAGCGCGTCGAGGTCGAAACCCGCGCCGGCGACGGCCTCGGCCACGATCGGCTCGAGCTTGCCGGCGAGTTCTCCTGGCACCTTGGCGCTCTCCTGTTTTGTTCCGCGATGGTCAGTAGTGGACAAGCTTATCTTGCTTGCCCCCGTCACCGCCCGTGGTCACTGCCCCGCCTGGCAGGATGGCGTTCCGTGAGCTTCCGTACCCGTCGTGACGTCCTGCGGATGAGCGCGCTGGCGGCACTCGCCGTCCCGCTCGCCGCCTGCCAGACCGGCTACTCCGACGAGCCCGATCCGCTCGCGTCCCCTGCCGAACAGGCCCGCGCCGACGCGGCAGCGGCGAACCAGGTGGGCGGGGATCTGGCGAGCCAGGTGGCCGCCGCCCGGACCACGCACGCGCAGACGCTGCAGGCCGAAGTGGACAGGCTGAACCGGCCCAAATCGGCGGCGCAGGTGGTGACCCCGGCGGCTTCCGGGGTTTCCGGGTTGAAGGAGCGGCTCGCCACGGCGCGCGAGCAGGCCGAGAAGCTGGTGCCCTCCTTGCCGCGATACCGGGCGGGGCTCGTCGCCGCGGTGGCGGCCGGGTGCGCGGGATTGCAGCAGCTCGACGACAAGCTCGGGCCGGGCACCGACCCGGGGACGGTGACGGCGTCGGCCACGACGATCCCGGGCGAAGCGGTGGGGCCGCTGCAAAAGGCGCTGGACGCCGAGCACGCGGCGGTGTGGGTGTACGCGCTCGTGAGCGCCTTCGTGACGAGCAACTACACGGCGAGCGTCAGCGACGGCGCCAACGAGCACCGCAACCGCCGCGACGCGTGCGTACGCATGCTGGACGCCGCCGGCGTGACGCCCGACGGAGCGGAGCCCGCGTACATCACGCCGAAGCCGGTGACGGACTCGACGTCGGCGAAGAGCGTGGTGGCGAGCGCGGAAGCTGACGCGGCCGCGGCGTGGCGCGGCGTGCTGGAAGGCACGGACGACGAGAACCTGCGGAAGGTGGCGCTCGTCGCCCTGCTCGGCTCGGCCCGCCGGGGCACCCGCTGGCGCGTCGCGGCCGGCGAATCGCCTGCGGCGGTGGCATTGCCGGGCGCCGCCGCCTGAGATTCGCGGCGGTGCCGGGTTTTCAGCCGCCCGGGGTCAGTGTCAGCGCTTCCTTCGCGATGCGCGCGATCGTCGGGTCGTCCTTGTGGCTGCCGAAGAAACTGGCCAGCACGACTGTCACCTGGTTACCCGCGATCCGTGACGCGTACTTGCCGTCGTAGAGCTTCGGCGCGCCGGAGATCTTCGCCGTGCCGTCGCGGACGAGGTCCATCACGTTGCCCGTGTTGTCCCCGTCGACCACGGTCTTGAGCTGCTGCGCCTGATCCGCCGCGGGCATGGTGACGACCACGACCGAAACCAGCGCGCGCTCACTGCCCGACGTTGTCGTGTACAGCGCCCGCGAGAGCTGCTGGCACGGGTGCGCGCTGAACCACTTCTTGACGTCGTCGGTCGATTTGCCCGCGCAGTCGGTGGACGCGACCGGTCCTTCCGTCGCGGTGAAGGAAAACTCCTTCGCCGGAGGCTGCTGGGCCACCGGCGTCTCCGGCTGCGAGTCGTGCCGGATCAGCCACCAGACCAGGCCGGCGACCACCGCCACGGCCACCAGGCCCAGCGCCTTGAGCAGGGCCGGCCTCCCTTGTTTCGGGGACGCCGGGATCCGGGCCAGTGGCGCGGTGTCGCCACGAGCCGGGGGAGGATAGTGCGGACCGACCACGAGGAAATACCGTACCGGGCCGCCCCGCGGAGCTCACCCCATAGCGTGGAGAACCCGTTCTACATCACTCTCGGTGTTGTACAGGTGGAAGCCGACGCGGGCCTTCCCTGCGCGCACGCCGGCCCGGATCCCGGCCGCGGCGAGGCGGGCCGGGTCGGCGTCGAACGAGACGATCGCGGTGCCGCGCGGCGGCAGTCCGAGGCCGTTGAGCAGGGAATCCGCGAGCCCGGCGCAGTGGTCCCGGACGGCTTTGAGGTCGAGCGAGGCCAGGTACGGCAGCGCGGCGGCGGCGCCGAGGTGAGCGAACCAGACCGGTGACAGGTCGTACCGGCGGGCGCCTTCGGCGAGGCGCAGTGGCATTCCGTACAACGCCTCCCACCGGTCCTCCCCCGCGTACCAGCCGGCGGCGACGGGCGTCCCGCGCTCGAGCGCGCGGGGGTGCACGGCGAGCCAGGCCGAGCCGCGCGGGGAGAGCAGCCACTTGTAGCCCGCGCCCACCACCCAGTCGGCCCAGTCGAGCTGGAGCGGGAGCCAGCCGGCGGCCTGGGAGACGTCGAGCGCCACCGGCACGCCCGCCGCTTCGGCAGCCGCGCGCAGCGCGTCGAGGTCGGCGATCGCCCCGTCGGCCGACTGGACGACGCTGGCCACGACCAGGTCGTGCCCCTCGACGTGCTCGGGAAGTTCGGCGAGCCCGACCTCGTGCACGGTCGCGCCGTGCGCGGCGAACGGGAAGGTGACGCTGGTGAATTCCCTTTCCACCGCAAGGACTTTCGCCCCCGGCGGTAGCCCGGCGGCCACGTTGGCGAACAGCTGGGACGCCGAGGCCCCGACCGCGACCCGGTCCGCGGGGACGCCGATCAGGTCCCCGAAGCCTTGCCGCGAGACGGCGATGGACTCGTCGAAGTCGGGCGGGGAGTCGATGCCGGCACGCCAGCGCCCGACCGCCGCCGCGACGGCGCCGGCCACGTGCGCGGGCGGGATGCCGATGCTCGGGGTGTTGAGGTATCCGTCAGGGACGTCGAACTCACCGTCGCCCCAGGTCCTGTGGTTCGCCATGCGGGCCAATATGCCCGGTCGCCGGGACCGCGCGCATCCGATCAGCCGGCGGTCAGGTGGGATTGCCGTTGTCGCACAGGATCGGGCAGTGCGTGTGCACCGCGGTGAGCGCGACGGCGACCCGGGCCGCGAGTGCGGGTTTCAGCTTCGGCGCCGCGCCGAGGTGGTGCAGCCCGGCCGAGAGGATTTCCGGATCGGTCAGGTCCAGTGCCCGGACCTGTGCGGCAGTGATCAGGCCACCATCGAACAGGAAGGCGATCCCTTCCGGCATCCCGCCGTCATCGGCGACGTGATCGATCACCAGCAGCCGGCCGAAGGCGCGGTCGATACCCAGTTCCTCGCGCACCTCGCGCCGCGCGGTCGCCCACGGCGCTTCGGCCGCGTCGACGGCTCCGCCGGGGATGTCCCAGTGGTCCTTGTACGAAGGTTCGACGAGCAGGACGCGGTCATCCTCGTCGCGGAAGAGAACGCCGGCCGACATACGCTCGCGGGCGAGCGACCGCACGTACTCGTCGAACGGCAGCAGTTCCATTCTGGCGAACCTACCGACGGTCAGGCGCGGTGCATCTGCTGCCACAGCCGCGGCCACGGAGCCCGCGGCGCCTCGCACAGCCACACCGGGATGTTCTGGTTGACGTTGTCCGGTTTCGTGTCGATCGACACCGTGGCCACCTGCCGGACATCGCCGAAGAAACGGCTCAGCTGAGCGGAATCCGAGCCGGTGTAGAGCACCGGGCCGGTGTCGGCCGGCGGTTCGCCGTTGTACCAGGAGCCCCGCTCGGGGCCGTACGCGGCGGGCAGTCCCTGTTGGCGGCCATAGAAATCCAGCGCGCTGGCCTGCCAGTACGTGTCGCCCATGAGCACCGCGTGCGACTGCTGCGACGGCGGTAGTTCGTGGTATGCCTTGCCCACGGTGTCCACGAGCTGCGGCCAGCCGTAGCTGCCGCTGGCGACGAAGTTGGCGTTGGTGATCATCGACACCGGCTGGACGGGCAGGCCGACGAAGATCGTGACCGCCGCGGTGACGGCGAACGTCGGCCACGTCGGCACCCACCGCCACCAGCGCGCGGGCCTGCTCCGCTCGACGCGCACGGCCGACGCGGCGAACAGCAGGCCGTACAGGCCGGAAATGTAGTAGTAGCGGCCGACGGTCACGATGAAGATCACGGTCACCAGCACCGTGGCCCAGCCGAGGAACCGGTACCGCGGCGACCGGAACAGCTGCCAGGTGCCGTGGCAGACGAGGAAAGCGCCGGCGGGTAGCCCGGCGAACACGATGGCCAGCGGGGCGACCAGCCCCGGCCCGCCCATGAACCGGTTGACCTGCTCGGCGACGATGGCCTGCATGTCGAAGTAGGGCCAGCCGTTGCGCGCCTGCCACAGCACCGTCGGCAGGGTCGCGGCTACGGTGATCACCGCGCCGGCCCACAGCAGCGGACGGCGCAGCAGTTCACGCGGCCCGGTGATCAACGCGCCGACGCCGAGCGCCAGCCAGAAGAAGACGATGAGGAACTTGCCCTGCATCGCCAGCGCTGTCGCCAGCCCGGCGAACAGCAGCAGCCGGTCCTGTCGCGTCCGCAGCCAGCGCACGACGAACCAGCAGGTCAGCGTCCACAGAAACGGGTCGACCGTGTAGGTCGCGAGCAGGTGGCCGGAAGACAACAGCTGGATGGACGTGGCGAAAGCGGCGGCGGCAACCGTTTGCGCGCGCCGGCCGCCGCCCATCTCGCGCGCGATCAACGCCGTGAGCACGATCCCGCCCGCGGTGAGCAGCAGCGCAGGCACCCGGAGCGCGACGACCGAGCCCGGCGCGATCGCGTCCATCAACCGAGCCAGCGCGGGCACCAGCCACGGGTTGTCGGCGTAACCCCAGGCGAAGTGGTACTTACCGGACACCAGGAAGTACAGCTCGTCACCGAAGTACCCGAACCGCGCGCTCAGCCCGAGCAGCAGGGCCGCGGCCGCGCCGGCGATTCCGGACACCGGCAGCCGCGCGAACGGCGGGAGTGAGCTTGGCCGCTCGTTCGCTGGCACCTTGGGTGCGGTCGCCGGGGCATCCACGGGTCGGCATCCTAAAGCAGCCGGTCACGGCGCCTTGTCCGCACGCGGCAACCGTGGGCGACTTTCGCACCGCGCCCACCCTTCCAAGGGAGTTCACAGGCCGTTATCAGATTGAGACGGCAAACTGGGGTGGTGCCTCAGGACGCTCTCACCCGGCTCGGCCGCCCGCGATGGACCACCAGGGCGGCCGTCTTGCTGCCCAGCCCGTCCGCCACGCCGTTCACGTTCTGGTACCTCACGCTGCTGCTCGCGACCACCGTCATGCAGCGGATGGTCGGGCAGACGGTCTCGGCGAAACTGCTGGCGATGGCCAGCACCGACGCGCACAACCTGTGGCACCGGCCGATCATGAGCCTGATCAGCAGTGCGCTGTGGATCGAGGACTCCGGCTGGCTGATCTACGTGCTGATCTTCGCGCTCGCGGTGGCGCCGCTGGAGCGCCGGGTGGGCGCGGGCTGGACGTTCGCGGTGTTCGCCAGCGGGCACGTGCTCGCGACGCTGGCCACCGAACTTCCGGTGATGTGGGCGCTGACGCATGGCTGGCTTCCGTTCGAGGACTCGCGGTGGCTCGACATCGGGGTGAGCTACGGGTTCTTCGCCACCGCCGGCGCGATGGTGCCGATCCTCGAACGACGGCTGCGGCTGTGGGCGGTACTGGCGATCGAGCTGACGATCGCGGTGATCTATGTCACCGACAGCCCCGGCTCGCTGCTGTCGATCGTGACCGTCGCCGGGCACGCGATCGCCGCGCACATCGGGATGCTGGGCTGGCAGCCGTGGTTGCGGCGGCGCGGACTGGTGGGCACGCTGCGCCTGCCGCGGCGATCGAAGGCGCCGATCGAAGATTCCGTCGACGCGCAAGCTCCCTTGGCCGACCCGGTGGCGCCGTGAAATATGGGGGTATGACCTCCTGGCTCGAACTCGAAGGGGCGGCGAACGCCCGGGACGTGGGTGGCCTGCCCACCGCCGACGGCAAGCGGACGGCGGCGCGGCGACTGCTCCGTTCGGACAACCTGCAGGACCTCACCCCGGCCGACATCAAGCTGCTCGTCGGCGATCTGGGCCTGAGCACGGTGGTGGACCTGCGCAGCAGCCGCGAGGTCGAACTGGAGGGGCCGGGGCCGCTGCGCGCGGTGGATTCGGTGCGGCACATGCACTTCTCGATGCACGCCGAAGCCGGCGAGAACACGGACGCCGCCGCGGAGGCGCTCTTCGCCCGCCGCGAGAGCACGCTGGCGCGTTTCCCGGAGAACCCGATGACCGCGTTGTACCTCGGCTATCTCGAGGACCGGCCGGACAACGTGGTCGCCGCGCTGCGGGCCATCCGCGACGCGCCGGGCGCGGCGCTGGTGCACTGCGCGGCGGGCAAGGACCGCACCGGGGTGATCGTCGCGCTGGCGCTGACGGTGGCCGGGGTGGCGCGGGACGAGGTGGTCGCGGACTACGCCGCCAGTGGCGAGCGCATCGACGCCATTCTGGCGCGGTTGAAGGCTTCTTCGACGTATGCCGCGGATCTGAGCAAACGCCCGACCCCGGACCAGACACCCCGCGGCGAGACGATGACCTTGTTCCTCGACCAGGTCGACCGGCGCTACGGCGGTGTCGCGACCTGGCTCACCGACCAGGGCTTCACCGCGGCCGAGGCTGAGGAGTTGCGCGCGAAGCTGGTCGCTTAGCACGCGGTACCGGATCAGGGTGCCGTTGTCCCGCCCACCGGCATCGCGGGCAGCCCGAGCTTGTGGTGGTCCCAGGAACGGGTGCGCTTGACGTCCAGCCGCACGACGAGGCGTTTCGCCATCATCGCCTCGACCATCGGCTTGACCTCTTCGCTGTACGGGCCGTTGTAGCGCTCCCACACGCTGACGCCCACGCGCCAGATGTCGTCCGGGTCGTCGCTGATCACCGCGCGCCCCTCGAACGACACCCCGCGCAGCGCGTCGTACGTCCGGCCGTCCTCGATCAGGCAGGTGAGCCTGTCGTCGCGGCGCAGGTTCAGCACCTTCTGCGATTTCGCCTTGGTCTCGAACCAGATCTGCCCGTCCAGCACCGCGTACCACATCGCGACCAGGTGCGGACCCCCGTCGGGCCCCAAGGTCGCGAACGTCGCCGTGCGGCCGCGCTCGACGAACTCCGTCACCTCGGCGCCGGTCATCCGGATCCGCGCCCGCTGGTTGGTCCCCATCAGCGGTCCAGCAGCGCGAGGATGGCCGACGCCATCGCGGTCGGGTCGCCGTCGCCGGGCCGCAGCACGAGATCCGGCGACGCGGGTTCCTCGTACGGGTCGTCGATCCCGGTGAACCCGCGGATCTCCCCGGCGCGCGCCTTGGCGTACATGCCTTTCGGGTCACGGGATTCGCACACCTCGAGCGGTGTGTCCACGAATACCTCCACAAAGGACAGTCCGGTGTCCTGGTGCGCCGCGCGGACGCGGGCCCGGTCCACCCGGTAGGGGCTGATCAGCGAGACGATGGCGATCATCCCGGCGTCGGCGAACAGTTTCGCGACTTCCCCGACCCGGCGCACGTTCTCCGCCCGGTCGGTCGCGCTGAACCCGAGGTCGGCGTTGAGCCCGTGCCGCAGGTTGTCCCCGTCGAGCAGGTACGCCGGGCGCCCGGCCGAGACCAGCAGCCGCTCCAGTTCCACCGCCACCGTCGACTTGCCGGACGCCGAAAGCCCGGTCAGCCACACCGTTTTCCCTTGCGTGGCCCGCTCGTCACGGGCGACCGCCGCGGAATGCCAGACGACGCGCGAAGCGGGCAGGCTGGGGCCGGTGATCATGCCGGCCGCGACGGTGTTGTTCGTGGCGTTGTCGACGAGGATGAAGCTTCCTGTCTCCCGGTTGCGCCGGTACGGGTCGAACAGCAGCGGCTGCCGCGTCCGCAGCCGCACCCGGCCGATGTCGTTGAGGGACAAGGAACCCGACTGTTCGCGGTGCAGAGTGTTGACGTCGAGCCGGTAGTCGAGCGCCGCGATCTCGGCCGTCGTGGTGCGGGTGGTGTGCCGCAGCGTGTACGTCGAACCGGTGCTCAGGCTGCTCTGGTCGGCGAACCAGCACAGCATCGCGTCCAGGTCCTGCCCGGTGTGCGGCCGGTTTCCCGGACGGCACAACAGATCCCCGCGTGCGATGTCGAGCTCGTCCTCGAGCTCCACCGTCACCGCCTGCGGCGCGAACGCCTGCTCCAGCGGCCGCCCGCCTGGGCCCCACACCTTCCGGACGCGGGTCCGGTGGCCCGAAGGCAGCACGAGCAGTTCGTCGCCGGGGCTGAACACGCCCCCGGCGATCGTCCCGGCATATCCTCGGAAATCGGTGTTCCGGATGACGTACTGCACCGGCAGCCGCGCGTCGATGAGGTTGCGGTCGGAGGAGATGTGCAGCTCTTCGAGGTGGTGCAGCAGCGGACTGCCCTCGTACCAGGGCATCGTGGCCGAGCGGTGCACGATGTTGTCCCCGTGCAGCGCCGAAACCGGGATGAAGCTCAGGTCGTGGATGTCGAGTTTCGCGGCGAACGCGCGGAACTCGTCGCGGATCTCGTCGAACCGGTCCGGCGAGTAGCCGACGAGGTCCATCTTGTTGACGCACAGCACCAGGTGCGGGATGCCGAGCAGGGTCGCCAGGAACGCGTGACGGCGGGACTGGTCGAGGATGCCGTGCCGCGCGTCGACCAGGATCAGCGCGCAGTCTGCGGTGGACGCGCCGGTCACCATGTTGCGGGTGTACTGGATGTGTCCCGGGGTGTCGGCGATGATGAACGACCGCCGTGGCGTGGCGAAATACCGGTGCGCCACGTCGATGGTGATGCCCTGTTCTCGCTCGGCGCGCAGCCCGTCGGTCAGCAGCGCCAGGTTCGGGTAGTCCTCGCCGCGGTCCCGGCTGGTGCGTTCGATGGCCGCGAGCTGGTCCTCGAACAGGGTTTTCGAGTCGAACAGCAGTCGTCCGATGAGGGTGGACTTGCCGTCGTCGACACTTCCGGCGGTCGCGATGCGCAGTAACGGGGCCATCAGAAGTAGCCTTCCTTCTTACGGTCTTCCATCCCCGCCTCGGAAATCCGGTCGTCGGCGCGCGTCGCGCCGCGTTCGGTCACCCTGGTGGCCGCCGTTTCCACGACGACCTCCGCGGCGGTGGCGGCCGTCGACTCGACGCAGCCGGTGCAGGTGGCGTCGCCGACCGTGCGGAACCGCACCTGCGCCTCGTAGGGCTCTTCGCCCTCCAGCAAGGTCAGATGCCGCGTCCGCGCGAGGAGCATCCCGTCGCGCTGCACCACCTGCCGCCGGTGCGCGTAGTACAGCGGCGGCAGCGGGATCTTCTCCGCCGCGATGTAGGACCAGATGTCCAGTTCGGTCCAGTTCGACAGCGGGAACACGCGGATGTGCTCGCCGCGCCTGTGCTTGCCGTTGTAGAGATGCCACAGCTCGGGCCGCTGGTTGCGCGGATCCCATTGCCCGTACTCGTCCCGGAACGAAAACACCCGCTCCTTCGCCCGCGCCTTCTCCTCGTCTCGCCGCGCGCCGCCGAACACCGCGTCGAAGCCGTGCTCCCGCAGGGTCCGCAACAGGGTGACGGACTGCAACCTGTTCCTTGATGCCCGAGGGCCGGTCTCGGCGACCACGCGGCCGGCGTCGATGTCCTCCTGCACGCTGCCGACGATCAGCCGCACGCCCAGCTCCGCCACCATGGCGTCCCGGAAGGCGAGCACCTCGTCGAAGTTCTCCCCGGTGTCCACATGCAACACCGGAAACGGTATGGGCGCAGGCCAGCAGGCCTTCGCGGCCAGATGGAGCAGCACGACGGAGTCCTTGCCGCCGGAGAACAACAGCACCGGCCGCTCGAACGTCGCCAGTACCTCGCGCACGATGTGCACCGACTCGGCCTCCAGGGCCCCGGAGTGCGACAACTCGTAGGTCACCCGGAAAAAATTAGAACACGTTCTTGCCTTAGGTCAACCGCCGGAGGATGCTGTTGCGCATGGACCTCGTCGCGCTGGAAGAGATCAAACGCGTGAAGTACCGCTATCTCCGCTGCGTGGACATGAAGCTGTGGGACGACGTGGCCGACACCCTCGCGCCGGAGGCCGTCGCCGATTACGGCACCCCCGCCAAGGGCAAACCGTTGCAGCTCGACGGCCGCGAGGCCATCGTCGGGTTCCTCCGCGAGAACCTGGAGAACGCGCTGATCACCACGCATTTCGCGAGCCAGCCGGAGCTGGAGATCGACGGCGACACCGCCGCCGGGACCTGGGCCTTCGAGGACAAGGTCATCTCGGTCGAACACGGGGTCCTGATCGCCGGCGCCGCATTCTACGAGGACCGCTACCGCCGTTGCGAGGACGGGCAGTGGCGGATCACGCACACCGGCTACACCCGCACCTACGAGTACACCGCGTCGCTGAAGGACCTGCCCAGCCTGAAGTTCACCGCGAACCGGTGGGCCCGGTCCTGAGCCACCCTGAAAACGCTTTCCAGGCAGGAGAAACAGTGCTGACCCGTTCCTTCGCCGAAGCCGTCGAAGCGGCCGAGAAGATCATCGAGAACGCGCCGTTCGTGCGCACCGAACAGGATCTGATCGAGGGCTACGACTACCTCGCCGGGAGCATCCGGGCCTCGCTGCAGATGGCATGGGCCTACGAACGCGACTTCCCGTTCTTCGCCAACTCCACCAACCAGGGCACGAAGATGGGCCTGGACAACCCCGACACCCTCTACTACCACTCGTACCTGCGCCCGGACGCGGAGTACGTGGTCACCGGAAAACGCGGCAGCACAAGGGATCTGAACTTCCAGGTGCTCAACGGCGACTACTCCCCCGTCGATGTGCCGGACAGCCTCACCGCCTTCGACGACCGCGAGATCGAGATCGGACCCGACGGCAGCTACGAGATCCGGTTCGGGCCGGGCAAGGCGGGCCGCGACTACTTCACCCTCGGCGCGGACGCGGCGATGCTCATCGTCCGCGAGTGTTACAGCGACTGGGCCACCGAGGAACGCGGCACGATCCGCATCCAGCGCGCCGACATGGCCGGCCAGGCGCCGCCGCCGCTGGAGCGGAGCACGCTGGAGAAGCGCTACAACGTGGCGGGCAAGATGCTGACCTCGCGCCTCAACACCTTCCTCGCGTTCCCCAAGTGGTTCTACCTGAACCTGCCGGTGAACACGATGACCGAGCCACGGCAGACGCCCGGCGGACTGAGCACGCAGTTCTCCTCGGCCGGGCACTACGAGCTGACCGAAGACGAGGCCATGATCGTCACGGTGCCCAAGTCCGACGCGCCGTACCAGGGCATCCAGCTGGGCAGCCTCTGGTACGTCTCACTGGACTACATCAACCACCAGACCAGCCTGTCGGCCGACCAGGCGCGGGTGGACTCCGACGGGAAGATGCGTTTCGTGATCAGCGAACGCGACCCCGGCGTGGCGAACTGGCTGGAGCGCACCGGGCACGACCGCGGATACGTGCAGATCCGCTGGCAGCGGATTTCGCGCGAGCTCGGCGCACAGGACGGCCCGGAGGTCGAGGTCGTGCCGGTGGACGAACTCCCGAAACGCCTGCCGTACCACGACCAGGCGCGGGTGACCCCGGCGGAATGGACAGCACGGATCGCGGCCCGCCAGGCCGCCGTGGCGACCAGGATGCTCGGCTGATGTTGTTACGGGACAAGGTGGTCGTGGTCTCCGGGATCGGTCCCGGGCTGGGCAGGGCGATCGCCGTGCAGAGCGCCCGCGCCGGCGCGGACGTGGTGCTGGCGTCGCGGACGGAGTCGCGGCTGACTGAGGTGGCCAAGGAGGTCACCGATCTCGGCCGTCGTGCCGTCGCGGTGCCCACCGACATCAACGACGAAGCGGGTGTGGCGCGCCTCGTGGAGTCCACTTTGGATGCCTTCGGGCGCGTGGACGCCGTGGTGAACAACGCTTTTGCCATGCCGCCGATGACCGATCTGACCAAAGTGGACATCGACCAGGTACGCCAGGCGTACGAGACCAACGTGTTCTCCGCCTTGCGGCTGACCCGGTTGTTCGTGCCCGCGCTGGAGGAGTCCCACGGGTCGGCGGTGATGATCAACTCCGCGGTGCTGCGGCATTCCCGGCGGACCTTCGGCGCGTACAAAATGACCAAGTCGAGCCTGCTCGCGCTGGCGCAGAGCCTGGCGACGGAGCTGGGCCCGCGCGGGATCCGGGTCAACTCGGTGGCCCCCGGCTACATCTGGGCGGACAACCTGAAATTCTACTTCGCTTACCTGGCCGACAAACGCGGGATCACGCCGGAGGAGGTCTACGCCGAAACCGCGAAGACCATCGACCTGCGCAAGCTGCCCGAGCCCGACGAAATCGCCGACGCCGTGGTGTTCCTGGCCTCGGACCTGGCGCGGGCGATCACCGGGCAGTGTCTCGACGTCAACGGCGGGGAGTACCACTCATGAATCCTGCTACCGGCCGCGACGACGTGGGCACGATCGAGGATCTGCACGCCTCCGCGACGAGGTTCTCCGGACTGGAGGACTTCGGCGACACCGGTTACCGCGAAGGCCTCGAAGTGCTACTGGAGTCCTACGCGCGCGACGCGCAGCTGACGCCCTTCGGCAACAAAATCAAGCGCGCGTTCCTTCGCGGTGCGCTCGTCGCGCGGTTGCTCAGCGAGGCGGCGTGGAAACAGCACCCGGAGTACGCCGATGTGCCGATCGAGCGGCCGGTCTTCGTCACGGGCCTGCCCCGCACCGGCACCACGGCACTGCACCGGCTGCTCACCGCGGACCCGGCGCACCAGGGCCTGGAGGTGTGGCTGACCGAGGTGCCGCAGCCGCGGCCGCCCCGTGAGACGTGGGCGGACAACCCGGTGTTCCAGCGGATCCAGAGCGGCTACGAACAGCATCACGTGGAGCATCCGGAGTTCCTGGGCCTGCACCATTCCTCCGCCGAGCAGGTCGAGGAATGCTGGCAGCTGCTGCGACAGTCGGCGAAGTCGATCTCCTACGAGTGTCTCGCCTATCTACCGACCTACTCCGAATGGCTCAGCCGCCAGGACTGGACCGACGCCTACGCCCGGCACCGGCGCAACCTGCAGCTGATCGGGTTGCCGGACAAGGACCGGCGGTGGGTGCTGAAGAACCCGAGCCACCTGTTCGCGCTCGACGCGCTGATGGCCGTCTACCCGGACGCGCTGGTGATCCAGACGCACCGCGCGCCGAGCACGATCATCGCGTCCGTCGCCAGCCTCAACGAGCAGGCCACCAAGGGCTGGTCGACCGTCTTCCACGGCGAGACCGTCGGCCGGACGCAGCTGGACCTGTGGGCGCGCGGAGCGGAAACGTTTGCGGAGCAACGCGCGCGCCACAACCCCGCGCAGTTCTGCGACGTGGACTACGCCGACTTCGTCGGCGACCCGATCGGCACCGTCGAAGCGGTGTACGAGCACTTCGGGCTGCCGTTCAGCGACGACGCCCGCGCGGCGATGACGAAGCTGCACGCGGAGAGCACGACCGGCGCCGGGCGCCCGTCGCACCGCTACACGCTGGCGGACTTCGGCCTCACCGCGGAGGACGTCGACGAGCGCTTCGCCAGCTCCTCGGCCACGCGCTCCGGGTCACGGTGATAGCGGGCGATCAGCGCGGTGAGCAGGATCCGTGCCTGTGACGGCCGCAGTACACCGGTCGGTATAGCGCCCGCCTCGACGAGATCCGCTCCCCCGCCGTTGCCGTAGAGCCCGGCGACTGGGCCGGCGTGCACGCGGGTGGAGAGCGCGACGACAACACCCGCCGCCGTGAGCCTCGCCACGGCGTCGCGCAGCGCCAGGTTGCCGTTGCCCGCGCCTGTTGCTTCGAGCACGATGCCCGCCGCGCCCGCCGCGATCACGGCGTCAAGCGCGGCGGTGTCCGCGCCCGGGTAGAACGCGACGATGTCGACGCGGACGCCGTTGAGATCTTCGAGGTCCAGCGCGGGAAAACGCTCCGGGCTCGCGATGAAGGTGACCTCGCCCTGGCGCACATACCCGAGCGGCCCGGCGTCCGGCGTGGCGAACGCGTTGGCCGCCACGGTGTGTGTCTTGCGTGTGCCGCGCGCGCCGAAAACGCTGCCGCCGAAGGCGATCAGCACGCCTCGGCCACGCGCGGCAGGCGAAGCCGCGACGGCGATGGCGTCGGCGAGGTTGCGTGGGCCGTCCGTATCCGGCGCGTCGGCGGGCAGCTGCGCGCCGGTGAACACCACGGGCCGGTCGTCGTCGTGGGTGAGCTCGGCGAGGAAGGCGGTTTCCTCCATCGTGTCCGTGCCGTGTGTCACCACG
The DNA here is from genome assembly GCF_035546795.1 of Amycolatopsis sp. Taxonomy (GTDB): domain Bacteria; phylum Actinomycetota; class Actinomycetes; order Mycobacteriales; family Pseudonocardiaceae; genus Amycolatopsis_E. Next base: position 198,531 of record NZ_DASZWC010000012.1, on the reverse strand, counting down.
ACGCCGAGCACGGACTCGTCGGCCAGCGCGGCGCGGATCGCCCACACGATTCCGGCCATATCGGGCGGGGTGAGCAGGTAGCTGCCGACGCACAGCACGTCCCGGCCCTCGACCGGCACGCCGACGTCGAACGGGAGCCGCGCCAGCAGCGCCCCGGCGTCGTCACTGGCGAGGCTCGCGCCGTTGCTGCCGGCGCGGGACGCGATTGTCCCGCCGGTCGAAATCACGACTACTCTGCTCACTCGAAACCTCCTTACTCTTGCTACCCACCGGCGTACCGGATACGCAACGAGGTGTGCCATGAATGACTATCTGCTCGACAACCAGCAGGCCGAGGCCGGCGACCGGTTCACGGCACTGTCCGCGCTGTTCGACCCGTGGACCTTCCGGCACATCGACGACCTCGGCATCGAAAAGGGCTGGTGCTGCTGGGAAGTCGGCGCGGGCGGGCGGTCGGTGCCGTCGTGGCTGGCCGAGCGGGTCGGCACGGAAGGCCGCGTGCTCGCCACGGACCTCGATGTGTCGTGGCTGACGGACGCGCCGTTCGAAGTGCGGCGGCACGACGTGGGGCGGGACACGGCTCCCGACGGCGAATTCGACCTGGTGCACGCCCGGCTGGTGCTGGTGCACGTCACCGAGCGGGAGCAGGCGCTGCGCACCATGATCCAGTCGTTGCGGCCGGGCGGCTGGCTGCTGGTGGAGGACGCCGATCCCGCGTTGCAGCCGTTGATCTGCCCCGACGAGCACGGCCCCGCGCAGAAACTGGCGAACAAGCTGCGGCGCGGGTTCCGGGAACTGCTCGCCGAACGCGGCGCGGATCTCGCCTACGGCCGCAAGCAGCCACGGCTGCTGCGGGACGCCGGGCTGCTGGACGTGCGGGCCGACGCGTACTTCCCGATCACCTCGCCGGCCTGCGCCGCGCTGGAGGAGGCGACGGTGCGGCAGGTCCGAAGTGGACTGATCGCGGCGGGGCTCGCCACCGGCGAGGAGATCGAGCGGCACCTGGCGAACATCGCGGTGGGCGGGATCGATCTGGCCACCTCGCCGATGATCACGGCGTGGGGCCGGAAGCCGGGCTGATCAGGCCAGCAGTTCCGGGATCTCGGCGCCGTCGCGGATGTGCAGGACGACCCCGTCGGTGAGCTTGCGGGCCGTGGCGAGCAGTTCGCCGGCGAGTTCGTAGCCGGTCAGCTTGCCGGTCCGGAGGGCTTTGAGGGTGTCCGGCGGGATGGTCACGTCCGGGACCTCGTTGGCCAGATACTCGGCCTCGGCGTAGTCCGCGAGCGGGTGCACGGACATCAGCACCGGAACGTCCTCTTCGGACAGTTCCGCGAGCATCCAGGAGAGCGCTTCGGTCTCGTAAACCGGTGTGGTGACAAGGAACTGGGCGCCCGCGACGATCTTCGCCTTGGTCCGGATGAGTTCGGCGTCGAGGTCGGCCGCGCCCGGGTTGAAGCGGGCGCCGATGTGGAAGGCGGTTCTGGTGGCCAGCGTCAGCCCGGTGCGGTCGCGGCCGGTGTTGAAGGCGGCGAGCAGTTCGATGAGGCCGATCGAGTCGACCTCCAGGATGCCGTCGGCGTTGGGATAGTCGCCCAGCGGCGGCGGGGCGCCGGTCTCGCAGACCACGGTGCGCAGCCCGAACGCGTGCGCGGCGAGCAGCTCGTCCTGCAGGGTCGAGACGGTTTTGTCCCAGGCGGTGATGGTCGCGACCGTGTCCGGGGAACGCAGGTCACCGCCGAAGATCAGGTCCACGCCGGGCACGGGCCCCGGCCGCACCGGTTGCGCGGCGACGACGAATTCCTTGTCCCGCAACCATTGCGCGAGCTTGCCCTGCGCCTTCCTTGCCTTGGGCCGATGCGCGTGCTGCCGGCGGCGCTGCTCCGGCGGCCGCAGATCGGCCAGCCGCGCGACGACCTCCCGGATGTGCGCCGGCGTCGTCCCGCAACAGCCGCCGACGATCGAGGCCCCGTGCTCGGCGTGGGCGCGGGCGTAGCGGGCGAAGTAGTCCCCGTCGACCCCGTACTCGAACCGCCGCCCGATGCGCCGCGGGAGCCCGGCGTTGGGCTGGGCGCTGATGGGGAGGGTGCCCTTGAGCTGCTTGACGATGTCGAGCATGTGCTGGGGCCCGATCGTGCAGTTCGCCCCGATCGCCGTGACCCTCGTGCCCGCGAGCGCGGCAGCGACTTCCTGCGGCGTCCTGCCGTCGAGGGTGATTCCCTCGGGCGTGAACGTCGCCTGCGCGATCAGCGGCACGTCGGTGATCCCGGCCGCGATGTCGACAGCTTCGAGCAGCTCGTCGAGACATCCGAACGTTTCCAGGACGAGCAGGTCCACGCCCCCGTCGGCCAGCGCCCTGACCTGCTCGGCGAGCACGTCGGCCCGCTCGTCGGGGCTGGTGTTCTGCCGCTGACTGGCCTTCGTCGCCGGCGAGACGGACCCGCCCACGAACACCGTCCGCCGCGCCCCACGCCGGGCCTGCCGCGCCAGCCGCACCCCCGCCAGGTTGACGTCGCGGACCGTCGTGGCACCCCCCACCTCCGCCAACCGCAGCCGGTTCGCGCCGAAGGTGTTGGTGAGCAGCAGATCCACCCCGGCGGCGACGTAACTCTCGTGGACCGTGCTGACGAGCTCCGCGTTGGACAGGTTGAGCTCGGGCAGCGCCCGGTCGAGGGAGTTCCCGGCCGCGTGCAGCATCGTGCCCATCGCGCCGTCACAGACCAGAACCCGTTCCCTGAGGTGATCGGTGAAGTCCACAGACCCTCCATCTCGCCACGTCCCCGGCCTGGATCTACAACCCTGTCCTGCCCGCTCCGGAAGTTCAATGCGCGAGGGTTGCTCTATTCGGCGGATGCACGTGCAGGTGGGCGTGCGTATGCCCTTGACGGGCCGTCGGCGGGTTGCCTGCTATGTTGACCTGCGACCTTGGGTCCTGTGCCCTGGGTCAGGGCGCTCTTGGAGGCGCCCGGGGGCCGGTAGCTCAGTTGGTTAGAGCAGGGGACTCATAATCCCTTGGCCGCGGGTTCGAGCCCCGCCCGGCCCACACAACTGCATGGTCAGAGGCTTGCGGGGCACCCGGGGCTTGATCATTTCCCCGGTTTATCCCCGCATGTGGGCCTCGGACGGTTTGTCCAACGGGCTCTCCAGAGCCGCCGCCGGGTTGACCGACTTCCGCGAAACCAGGGAAGTGGGCAGCAGGAACACGATCGCCGGGACCACGTAAAGGAAGACGGCCGCCAAGCCGTAGGCGGCGATGGTCGGCGACGGGCGCAGGCTCGCGACGGAACCGGTCGTCGTGAGTGCCGGCGCGATCCACGAGATCCACGCGGCGGCCGGTGGTCTGGTCCGGCCTGCCGCTCCGGTGGGCGGGACGCGTGCGCAGGCCGAATCCGGCGGCGGCGTTTCCGGCTGGGCCCGCGTGTGGTCGGTCGGCACGTCCTGGGTACTCAGGACGCCACCCCGCCGCGGTCCGGCCGGGACAGGGGCGTGCAATCTCGGTTCCTCGCGACCATGATCACATGCCTCCCAGGATGATCCGGGAAAATGTGCGCCCATCGTCTGCCCTGCCGAGCGCTGCCCGGCCACCCTCTGCGGGTGAACCACGGCAGCTTCGTGCCACTGTGTAGCCGTTTCGTAACCCGATACGGGCACAATGATCGCGGACTCGAACTGGGGGCTTCATGGACGAGGACACACGCGGCCGGAAACACCGCTGGATAGCGCTCTCCGCGTTCGCGGTCGTGCTGCTGGGGGCGGCGGCGGTATCGGTCGTGCTGGTGGTGAAGCGGGGCGGGCAGTCCGACGAGGAGCAGATCAAGGGCGTCCTCGTCACCTTCGCCGCGGCGGTCGACGCGGAGGATCAGCCCGCGATGCTGAAGATCCTCTGCCAGGACGAGGCCGCGGAGATGACCGACGCCGACGACTTCGAGCCCGACGCGCCGCGCGTTCAGATCGACGCTTCGCATTGGCAGCCGCCGACCATCTCCGACGTGCGGGTGTTCGGGGACGTCGCCTCGGCGACCCTGGCGCAGCCGCCGACCGTTTCGACGCTGTATCTACGCAAGGAGACCGGCAGCTGGAAGGTGTGCGCGCCGGCGGCCGACCAGATCCCGGCGGGCAAACCCTCCTAGACGAAGGCGAAGCGATGCGGGTACCGGCACGATTCCGCGCTGTACTTTGTTTCCTCCTCACGGCACTGCTGGCAGCAGTCTTCCTCGCCCCCGCCACAGCGGCCGAGGGGGAAGCCGCGTGCAGTGCGCAGGAAGCGACGGTCGAGCAGAACCAACAGCAGATCGACGCGCACAACGCGGCGCCCCACGTGTTCACCATCCCAGGCCAAGAAGGAGAACTCGCCGCCTACGACGCGGAGGCCACGCAACTCAACGCGGCCGAGGCCACCGCCGAAGCGAATCTCGCGTCCTGCGAACAAGCCACCAACACCCTCGACGACTCGCGCCCCGGTTCGAAGCCGACGAAGACGCCGACACCGGAAAAGCTCAACCAGATCGGCGACGCGCAGAAAAAGATCCCGCCGGACTGGAAACCGCAGCCGGCCCCGCCCCAGGGCAAGAACTGGCAGGTCCCGCCGAACGACCCGGCCCGCGACCTCTACCTGGCGCTGCGCGAAAGCCCGGACAGCCGCTACATCGGCGACACTCCGCTGCAAGGCCGGCCGCGCCCGCAGATCGGTGACGACGACCCCGCCTATGACGGCCGGACCATCCCGCAGACCGACACCGACCCGCCGGGGCCCGACGTCTCCCCCGACCACATCGTGCCGCTGGCGGAGATCATGAACATGCCCGGGTTCGTGCGGCTGACCCCCGACAGCATGTACCGGATCGTGAACGCGCCGCTGAACATGCAATGGTTGTCCCGGAAGGCGAACCGCTCCAAACAGTCCCGCAGCGTGCTCGGGATGCGGAACGTCAACCCGGAATGGCAACAGCAACAGGACGAACTCCAGCAACAGATCCGCCGTCAGCTGCTCGACATCATCCAGCAGCTGCTCAAAAGCCAGGGGTGAGGATGGAAACCGGGGAGATCACGGCGCTGCTGCCGGAATGGCCACTGCGGTTCGTCACCGAAGGCCTCCCGGAGAACTGGGCCGAGATAGCGCGAAGCGGCGACGCCGAGGAGCGGCGGCTGCGCGCGCTGGCGCTGTGGAACCGCGATCTCCTTGATCTCGTCCCGGGTTTCGCCGAAACCGCGGCGCGCACGCTCGTCGACGTCCGGACGTGCATCGCGTGGGAAAAACCATTGCTGGTCTACGTTTTCGACAACGGCGCCGACGGGAAGCTGGCCTTCGCCGGCTGGGCACCGGCCGACACCACCGAACCGCGGCTGTGGTCCAGTGTTCCGGCGCCGCTGCGCAAGTTCCTCCGCGAGGTCCACGCCGGATTCGTCGCGGCGGACGGCGAGTCCTTCGGCCCGCTGCCCCCGCGCTCCATGCGCACGCTCGCCGAGCTGGCCGACTCCCCCGACGGCGACCCGGACTGGGACGAGGACGCGGCGGAAGACGGGCGGCCGCTGTCCACCAGGCTGATGCAGATCGCCCGGAACGCGGGCCTGATCATGCATTGCGTCTCACCCGACCTCCCGCCCGGCCAGATCGCGCTGGTCTATGAGGGCGACGTCGACCCGACCGACTTCGGGCCCGCGTTCGACGAACTGCTCGTCACCGGCATCAGGAATCAGTAGCGGACGCTGCTTTCCAGCAACGGCGGATAAACCCCGGACGGCTCACCGTCCACAGTGGTCCCCGCGAACTGCAGCATCGCCCGCAGCGCACCGTGCAGTGGGGCCGGATAGTTCAGGACCGGGGCCGAGACCTCGTCCAGCGTGCGCAGGTGTTCAGGCGCGAGCGCCACTTCCAGGCCGGCGAGGTTGCCTTCGAGATGTTCCACACGCCGTGCGCCGAGGATCGGTACGACGGTGCCTTCGCGGGCGCGGAGCCAGGCCAGCGACACCGCCGCGGAGGTCGTGCCGAGTTCGTCGGCGATGGCGGTGACGGCGTCGATCACCGTGAACTCGTCGTCGCTGGGCCCACCGACGAAAGCGGTGCGGGCGGAGTCGGTCACCGCGCTGTCGCGGCGGTATTTTCCGGACAGGAAGCCGTTCTTCAACGGGCTCCACGGCACCAGCGCCATCCCCTGGTCCAGCGCGAGCGGCGCGAGTTCGCCCTCGACAGTCCGCGCCAGCAGCGAATACTCGACCTGCAGCGCGATCAACGGGGACCAGCCCTTCAACAGCGCCATTGTCTGCGCCTGGGCGGTGACCCACGCGGGGGTGTTGGAGAAGCCGAGGTACCGGATCTTGCCCGCGCGGACGAGATCGTCCAGGGTGCGCAGGGTTTCCTCGATCGGGGTGTTGCGGTCCCAATTGTGCAACCAGTACAGGTCCAGGTAATCGGTCCGCATGCGGCGCAGGGTCTCGTCGAGCTGGGCGATGATCGACGAGCGGCCCGCGCCGCCGCCGTTGGGGTCGCCGGGGAACAGGTTGGTGAAGAACTTCGACGCGAGCACGACGTGCTGCCGCCGTCCGGGATGCGCGGCGAACCAGTCGCCGAGGATCTTTTCCGAGTGGCCGTTGGTGTAGAAGTTGGCGGTGTCGATGAAGTTCCCGCCGCGGTCCAGGTAGGTGGCGAGGATCTTCTCCGACTCCTCGACACTGCATCCGGCGCCGCCAGGGTCCTCGCCGAAGGTCATCGCGCCGAGGGCGAACGGGCTGACGCGCAGTCCCGAACGGCCGAGGGTGACGTAGTGATCGAGCATCGCCGGGGCTCCCGTGGTTTGGTGGCTTGGTCCTCCCATCGAAGCGCGAACCGGCTGTTTCACGGTAGACCGATCCACGCCTTCTCTTGCACAATCCTCTCGTGACCGCGCGTAAAAGCCTGGACGAGATCCGCGCCCTCATCGACCGGCACGCCCGCCCTGATCTGCGGACGCCGGTCGAGGGCCTGCTGTTGTCCAAAGTGGACAGCAAGGAGCCGGACCATTCGCTCACCGAGCCGTTGCTGGTGCTCATGGCGCAAGGTGGCAAACGTTTGCTGCTCGGTGACGAGGTGTACGAATACCGGGCCGGGCAGTGCCTCGTGGTCACCACCAGCCTCCCGGTCACCGGCCATTTCTTCGGACCGGTCTCGCTGGGTTTGGGGTTGGTGTTGCGTCCTGCCGTCGTCGCGCCCCTCCTGCTCCAGGCCCCGCCAGGCCGCAGCGCCGCCGAGCCCGCGATCGGGACCTGTGACGCCGGGGCCGACCTTCTCGATGCGCTCGTCCGGCTGTTGCGCCTGCTCGATCATCCGGCCGACGCGCCGGTGCTGGCCCCGCTGCTGGAGCAAGAGATCCTGTGGCGGCTGCTCAACGGCCCGCTGGGCGGCATGATCCGACAGATCGGGCTGGCCGACAGCAGCCTGTCGCACGTGAGCCGGGCCATCCGGTGGATCCGCGACAACTACGCCGAACCGATGCGCGTCGCCGGGCTCGCGCGGCCGGCCGGCATGAGCCCGGCCGCGTTCCACCGGCATTTCCGCGCCATCACGGCCATGAGCCCGTTGCAGTTCCAGAAACGGATCCGGTTGCAGGAAGCACGCTCGCTGCTGATCGCGCGCGCGGACGACATCGCCGGGGTCGGGCATCTCGTCGGTTATGACAGCCCTTCACAGTTCAACCGTGAGTACCGCCGCCTGTTCGGCGCGCCGCCCGGCCAGGATGCCGCGCGACTGCGTGCGGCCGCTCCCCTGCAGTTGCCCTGAGCGTTCACCAGGCCTGCTCGCCGGTCGCGGGTGACGATGTAGGCGTCCGCGTCCGCGATGTCCGATGGCTGGAGTCGTTCGATCTCCCCGGTCTGGCGGGCGACAGCCTCGCGTTCACGCCGAACTTCGTCAGGCTGTACACGGCGTTCCCGGGCCGGGCGACGCGGCCGGCGGTGGAACTGATGTTGACCAGGTCCGCGACGCGCCCCGGCTCGGACTCGGCGGCGCGGGCCAGGTGCGGCAGGGCCGCCCGCGTGACGTACAGCAGGCCCTGCACGTTTATCGCGAGCATGCGTTCCCATACGTCGGCGGGCGCGTCGGCGAGCATGACACCGGCGTTGTCGACCACGATGTCCAGGCGGCCGAGTTGGGCCACCGCGCGCTCGACGGCCGAGGTCGCCTGCTGCTGATCGGTGAAGTCGGCTTCGAGTACCAAGCCGTCGATCTCACCGGCCAGCGCTTCGAGCCTGTCGCGACGCCGGGCGAGCACTGCGACCGACGCGCCCTCCGCGGCGAGGCTCCGCGCGGTCGCCGCGCCGATCCCGCTGCTTGCGCCGGTCACCAGCGCACAGTGCCGCTCAACCGTCCGGCCATGTCCCCTCCTGTAAGCTCGTAAGCGGAGCCGACTCCGCTAAATCCAGCGTAAGCGGACCCGGCTCCGGATGGCGACGCGCAGGGAGTGACGGTGGCGACAGAGCGAGCATTGCGTGCCGACGCGCGGATGAACCAGGACCGGCTGCTGGAGGCTGCCGCGAGAGCGTTCGCCCACGAGGGCGCCGAGGGGTCGCTCAAGGCGATCGCCAAGGATGCCGGCGTCGGGATCGGCACCCTGTATCGCCGCTTTCCCACGCGCGAGCGGTTGATCGAGGCCACTTATCGCAACGAGACCGCCCGATTGTGCGACGCCGCGCCCGGGCTCCTCGACACCGCGCCGGCCGCGGAAGCGTTGCGCGCGTGGATGGACCGCTTCGTCGACTACATGGCGACAAAGCACGGAATGGCCGACGCGCTGCACGCGGTCTTGGTCACAGACGGGGAACTGCGGATGAAAACGCGCGATCTGCTCACGGATGCGTTGGCGACACTGATGAAGGCGGGCGTCGCCGACGGCACGATCCGCGCCGATGTCGATCCGGAGGACGTGCTGATGGGGCTGGGCGGGGTGACGCTGATCGCCGGGCAGCCCGATCAGCGCGCGCTCGCGGGGCGGTTGCTGGATTTGCTGATGGATGGGATCAGGGCGTAGACGGGGTTGGGGGCGCCGGAGTTCGATCGCGGGCAGCACCGCGGACACCACCGACGCGGCCCGCTACCTCGGACAGGCGCCGGAAGATCAGCCGGTCGACGCGGTGTTCCTCGACATACGAATGCCCGGCTTGGGCAGCCTCGATCTGGCCCGCTTCGCGCTGCGTCCCGGCATAGTGCTCGTGACGGCCTTCGAAGGCCACCCGGCCCCGGACACCCCGGAACTCAAGGCAGCAGGAGCAGTTTCCCCGTGGTGCGGCGGGATTCGAGGTCGCGGTGTGCCTGTGCGGCGTCGGCGACGAGCGTATCGTTGGCCGATCAGCGGCGTCAACTGTCCTTTCCGGACGAAGTCGAAGACCTCGTTCGCCCGGTGGAGAAGGGCTTCGCGCGTCGGGACGTGGTCGGCGACGGCCGGATAGGACAGCAGGATGCTGGCGGGCAGGTCCATCGGGCTGAACTTCGGGTTGCCGATCAGCACCCCGTAGTGCGCGTGCACCCCGTGCCGCCGCAGGGAAAGCTGCGACGAGCGGAACGTGCTCGGCCCCGCGCCGTCGTAGACGACGTGCGCGCCTTGGCCACCGGTGAGATCGCGCACCTGGTCCTCGAAACCCCCGCCGCTGGACACGAGGACGTGCTCGGCGCCGGCGGCTTTCGCCACGGGAACCTTGTCCTCGCGGGAAACCAGGCCGATCACCGTCCCGCCGCGAGCCTTGATCATCTGCGTCAGCGTCAGCCCGACCCCGCCCGCGGCGGCGTGCACGACGGCAGTGTCGCCGGTCTGGATCGCGTAGGTCTCGGTGGTGAAGTGGTTGGCCGTCAGCCCTTGCATCATCACGGCAGCGGCGGTTTCGTCGTCGATCTCATCCGGCACGCGCACGAGCGATCGCGCGGGAATGGTGAGCCGCTCGGCGTAACTGCCCTTGTGGTGGTACCAGGCGACGCGATCGCCGACGGCGAGATCGGACGCTCCAGCGCCGAGTGCGGTCACCACCCCCATCCCCTCGACGCCTAGGATCGTCGGCACCGACCAGGTGGGCACGGGCATCCGCCGGACACCGGTGTCCATGAAGTTCACCCCGGCCGCCCGCAGCCGCACCGCCGCCTCGCCGGGACCCGGTACGGGATCGGGGAACTCGGTCCAGGTCATGACCTCCGGGCCACCGTGGCCGCGCACGAAGATCGCGTGCATCGGGCACCTTCTTTCGTCTCGGGATACCGGCGCGCTCGAAGGTAGGCGCGAAAAAAGAACCAGCAAGTACAGAAGTTTCCCATGCCGGATCGGCATCGAACCGGCCGATTCTGTCTTGGACAGGCCGAGACCGGCCTCGCCAGACTGCGACGATGACCTCCCGCGACACCGGCCGCCGGGCCTTCCTGTTCGGCGCGCTCGCCTTACCGCTCGCCGCCTGCGCACACACTGACGTCAAGCCGACGACGCCACCGGGGATCGACACCGCGGCAGCGAACGCGCGTTTTGCCACCCTGGAACAGAAGTATGGCGCACGGCTCGGCGTGTACGCATTGGCGACCGACGCGAGCGTCGGATACCGCGCGGGTGAGCGGTTCGCCTTCTGCTCGACGTTCAAAACCCTCGCCGCGGCGGCCGTACTGGACCGATTTCCGTTGTCGCACTTGGACACCGTCGTGCCCATCACGAAGGCCGACGTGAACTCCATCTCCCCCGACACGCGGCAGCGCATCGGGCAGGGCATGACCATCCGCCAGCTCTGCGACGCCGCCATCCGCGACAGCGACGGGACCGCTGGCAACCTGCTGATGCGCGACATCGGCGGCCCGACGCAGCTCACCGCGCACCTCCGCCGCCTCGGCGACACCGTCAGCCGGATGGACTCCTACGAACCCGAGCTGAACCGGGGCGCGCCCGGCGACCCCCGTGACACCATCACACCCGAGGCGATCGCCGCCGACTATCAGCGGATCGTGCTCGGCGACGCGCTCCCGCCGGACAAGCGGTCGCCGGTGCTGGACTGGCTGCGCCGCAGCACCACCGGCGGCAACACCATCCGCGCCGGGGTTCCGGCGGGCTGGATCGTGGCGAACAAGACCGGGCACGGCGACTACCGCCGGGAGAACGACGTCGGCATCGCCTGGCCGCCCGATGGCGAGCCCCTCGTCCTGGCGATCTTCTCCGACCGCGCGGGCTACGACACCCCGCCCCAGCCCGCGCTCATCGCCGAGGCCGCCGCATACCTCGCCGGCGTACTGACATAACCGAGAGCAGTGCTCTTGACAGACCGCCCTCCATCGTGAACACTGCTCTTAACAGAGAGCATCGCTCTCAAACCTTGGAGGGCATGATGGAATCGTTGTGGCGCTGGGGAAACCTCGGCCTGGCCTTCGTACTGGAACTGGCCGCGATCGTCGCCTTGGGGTACTGGGGTTTTCGCATGCCGGAGCCGACGGTCATGAAGCTCCTGCTCGGGATCGGCGCCCCGGCGGTGGCGATCGTGCTGTGGGCGCTCTTCGCGGCGCCGCACGCGACGTTCGGCACGCCCGCGTTGTACTGGCTCACCGTGATTCTGGTCTTCGGCGGCGCCGCGGTGGCGCTGTGGGCGTCCGGTCAGCACGTGCTCGGTGTGCTGCTCCCGGTGCTGTTCGTCGTGAACCTGGCGATCATCAGGACGATGCACCTGAACGCCGCGACCGCGCAGGCGGATTGAGGCGAGCGGTTCGTTCAAGACCAGCCGCGCCGCGAGAACGCCTTCACCCCGGCCCTCGGCCGTTTCGCGCCGACCAGGTTCTACGACCACGTGGTCGCACTGACGCGCGAGCGGGCGCTGTTGCTGAACCGGGTGGAGCCGCGGGCCCGGATCATCGGTGTCGATCCCGACCCCGGCGTGCTGGCGATAGCGCGACGCAAGGTCGGCGGCGCGGAAGTGCGGTGGCAGGCCGGTATGGGCGACGAGCTGCCGGACTTGCTGGGCACGGAATCGGCCGACACTGTGGTGTCCAGCCTCGTGCTCCACCAATGCCCGCTCGCGGTGAAACGGGCTGTCCTCGCCGCCATGTCCGCGACGGTGCGCCCGGGCGGGAAGCTGGTGATCGCCGACTATGGACAGCAACGGACGCGGCTGATGCGCCCCTGGCCTTCCGGACGGTCCGGTTCGCAGACGGCAAAGAAGGCACCCGGCCCAACGCCGACGGGGTCCTGCCGGGACTGATCTCCGGCGCCGGTTTCGGCGACGTGCGCGAGGCCGAGATGCCGCCCACGGTCACCGGCTCGATCTCGATTTACGTTGCGCGTAAAGAATGACCGCGCAGCGCCGGCAGCACCGCCGCGGGCGTGAGGCCCATCATCTCCCGCATGCCGCGGGTGAGATGCGCTTGATCGGCGAAGCCCGCCGCGCCACCGGCCGGCGATTCGCCGGCCTGCAACGCCTCCGCCGCCCGGCGCAGCCGCGCCCACACCCGCCAGCGCGCCAGCGGCATGCCCACCTGCTGCCGCGCCAACGCCCGCAGCCGCTGGGGCGAGAGACCGACCAGCGCGGCCAGCGCGGGCATCGGAACATGCCGCTCCCACAACGTGTTCAGCGGCGCCAGCAGACGCGGATCGAGTTCGTCGGACGGACGCCCGCCGGTGTCCTCCTCCCGCAAGTCGCACAGCTCGGGAGCGGCGATGATGTCGTCGTCGCAACGCGCACGCAGCCGGTCCGCGAACGCACAATGCGGCTCGACGAAGTAGGTGCGCAGTTCACCCGTGGCGAGCATGCGATGCCGCGCCATCGGCCGCACGACCAGCGCCGCCGCTCGATGCCGGGTTGCCGACGCGTCCACCATCGCGACCCCTCGCCCGTGAGCGCGATGGCGAGCTGGAAAGCGGCATGCGAATGCACGGCACCTTCCGGCGCCCGGCCGGTAGCCGGGCGCCGGAACCGCTGACCTCACGCGGCCTGGCCCAGGTGCCTGCCGAAGAACCTGGCGGCGCTGTCGGCCTCGAACCGGGGCAGGTCCTTGTGCGCGCCGACGTTGGCGTGCAACGTCTTTTCCTTCGACCCGAACGCCTCGAACAACTCGAGCCCCGCCTGGCGGTCGATGTGCTCGTCGTCCCACTGGAGCGCGAACTCGATCGGAATGGTGATCCGCTTCGCCGTCTCGCTCAGCGGATGAGGCCAGAACAGTCCGAACACCGCTGCCGTGATCCTCGGTTCGGCCGCCACCAACGGAATCCCGATGGCGGTGGCCATGTTCAGCCCGTAGTAACCGACCGGCCCGCCGGCACCGATCTCCGGCAGCTCCTGGAGCGCGTCGAGCGTCGCCCGCCATTCCGGCACCGCCCGTTCGGCGATGTCCAGGTTGTAGGGGACGACGATCGGGCCGACCGGCTCACCGGCCGCCATAGCCCGCTTCATGACGGCGATTTCCCGCTCATCGGTTTCCGTTCGGGGCCGGCCGCCGTGGCCCGGCGCGTCGATGACCGCGACGTGGAACCCGCATTCGGCCACGATGCGCCGCGCCCGGCCGGGCATCGCCGGCCATTTCTTGTGGGTGCCACCACCGTGGCCCATCAGCACCAGCGGCGCGCGATCGCGGCCGGGTGCGGGCGACCAGAGCACGCCGGGGATCTCGCCCACGGTGAAATCGCGCTCGACGACACCGTCCGAGGATGTTTCCGCGGTGAACTTCAAAGAAGACATAGGTTTCCGCCTTTCGGGAGTGCCTGTTCCGCAAGGCGCTCCCGGCGACACCTACGTCAGCCGCCCCAACCGTGATCCAGCGGGAGCACCCACTTCGGTACTGCGTTCATGGGTCTCACCTCCTGGCGTGATTTCACGGTGCGGCAACGCTATCAGTCCCGGCGGCACCGTCGCCAACCCTTTTCCGGCTCCCGCGGCCACGTTTGTACTTGCGGGTCCATTTTTGCGTCTGCATGCTGAATTCGTGAGCACCGAAGACCTGCTCACGGAAGAGGGGTAAGCCACCATGGCACTCGATCAGTACTACCTGCTCGGCCGGTCCGGGCTGCGGGTCAGCCGCCTGTCGCTGGGCACCATGAACTTCGGCACCGACGGTTTCCACGCCCCCTACGGCAAAACCGAGGACGAGGCCCGGCCGATCTTCCGGCGTTACGTGGAGGCGGGCGGGAACTTCCTTGACACGGCGGACTTCTACACCGCGGGCGCAAGCGAGACGATTCTCGGCAAGCTCATCGCGGAAACCGGGCAGCGTGAGCGGCTGGTGCTCACTTCCAAGTTCACCAACAGCGTCGACCACGGCGACCCGAACGCGGGCGGCAATGGCCGCAAGCACATGATCCGCGCCGCCGAGGCCTCACTTCGCCGGCTGCGGACCGATTATCTCGACCTGTTCCTGCTGCACACCTGGGACCGGATCACTCCGGTCGAGGAGGTTCTGCGCACGTTCGACGACCTCACCAAGGCGGGCAAGATCCGCTACGCCGGCCTGTCCGACGTGCCCGCCTGGTACGCCGCGCGGGCGCAGACGCTGGCGGAGGCGCACTCGCTCGTGCCGATGGTCAGCCTGCAGCTGCCGTACTCCCTCGCCGAGCGGACGATCGAGGCCGAGCACGTCCCGGCGGGCCAGACGCTGGGGCTCGGCATCACGGCGTGGAGCCCGCTCGCCGGCGGTTTCCTGACCGGGAAGTACCGCAACTCCGATCAGGGCCTGGCCGGCGAGGGACGGCTCACCGGGCCCGGCGGGGTAGGTCTCGAGTGGACAGAGCGGCAGTGGGAACTGTTGAAGACACTGGAAAACGTGGCGGACAAGCTCGGGGTTTCGATGGCGCAGGTGGCGCTGAACTGGGTGGCGACCCAACCCGGTATCGCCTCGGCGATCGTCGGGGCGAGCAGCACGAAGCAGCTCGACTCGTCGATGGCGGCGCTGGACTTCGAACTGCCTGCCGGGCTGCGCGCCGAACTCGACACGGCCGGCGCGGTGCCGCCGGGCAAACCGTACGTGATGTTCACGCCGGAGTACCAGTCGTGGATCATCAGCACCGGCACCAAGGTCGGCGACAAACCGGCAGGCTACCGGCCTGCCGTGCGGAACTGGACCTGATCAGCGGTACGCCGGGGCGCCGGTGCGCAGGTAGTCCAGGCAGAGGTCCAGCGCCGACTCCAGGTGCTCCGCGGACCCCGTGGACATCAGGATCGTCACCCCACCCTGGATCGCGGCGACCAGCGCACCGGCGACGCGCGCCGGGTCGATTTCCCGGGTTATCCGGCCACTTTCGAGCATCTGCTCGATACCCGCCTGCACCTCGTGCTGCCAGCGTTCGAGCAGCTGCCGGGTGACGGCCTGCGCGGCGGGGGTGTGCCTGCCGATCTCGGTGATCAACACGCCGAGCGGGCAGTTCACCCCCTGGCGCCGGTACCGCTCCACCACGACGTCACGCCACTGCTGCCACGCCTCCCACGACGTCAGCTGCCCGAGATGCGGCTGCTGGTCCTCGATCACCTGGCCCGCCTCCCAGCCGGCGACGGCCAGCAGCAACTGCTCCTTGCCGTTCGGGAAGTAGTGGAACAGCTGGCTTTTGCCGGTGCTGCTGCGCCGGCAGATGTCGTCGAGGGTCGTCGAGGCCACCCCGCGCTCGCGGATCTCGTCCGCCGCGGCCTGGATGATCCTCTGGCGCGTGGCGGCACCCTTCTTGGTGAGCACGGGACCTCCCGAAAAATGTACTGGCTGGTCCACTATACCACCGAAATCGCTGGCAGGTCCGGCCTTTCGGCTGATACGGTCGAACGAGAGGACAAGGAGATCCGAACGTGGCAGGTGAAGACGACATCTCCGGGTGAGCCCCGGCGGTAGCAGGCCCCCGGCAACAGTGCCGCGCGGGCCATGTCGTCATCCATCCGTTTGCCACACCCACTCTTCGAGGTTTCCGTCGTGTCCGATTCCCGTATCGTCGTTTCCGGTCTGTCCTTTTCCTGGCCCGACGGCACCCCCGTCTTCGACGGGCTCTCCGGCACCATCCCGGACGGCCGCACCGGACTGGTCGCGCCCAACGGCGCGGGAAAGTCCACTCTGCTCAAACTCATCACCGGTGAGCTGCGGCCGGCTGCCGGGAGCGTGTCCGTGGACGGCCTGCTCGGCTACCTGCCGCAGGACCTGCCGTTGACCGGCGAACCGACCGTGGCCGAGGTGCTCGGGATCGACAGGATCCTGGGCGCGCTGGCCGCCGTCGAGTCCGGCGAGGTGGACGAGGAGCACTTCACCACGATCGGCACCGACTGGGACATCGAGGAGCGCACCGGCGCGCAGCTCGACCGGCTCGGCCTCGGCGAGCTCACGCTCGACCGGCGGCTGGGCACGCTCAGCGGCGGCCAGATCGTCTCACTCGGGCTGGCGGCCCAGTTGCTCAAGCGGCCCGACGTGCTGTTGCTCGACGAGCCGACCAACAACCTCGACCTCGACGCGCGGCACAAGCTCTACGCCGTGCTCGACGACTGGAACGGCTGTCTGCTCGTGGTCAGTCACGATCGCGAACTGCTCGACCGCATGGACCGCATCGCCGAGCTCGATGCCGACGAGTTTCGCTTCTACGGCGGCAATTTCACCGAGTACGAGCAGGCGGTCCAGGCCGCGCGCGAGGTGGCGGAGAAGAACATCCGCAACGCCGGGCAGGAGGTCAAACGCGAGAAGCGCGAGATGCAGCAGGCACGTGAACGCGCCGCCCGCCGGGCGAGCAACGCTCAGCGAAACCTGTCGAGCGCGGGCTTGCCCAAGATCGTCGCCGGTGCCATGAAACGCACCGCGCAGGAGTCGGCGGGCAAGGCCGAGGGCACGCACGCGGCACGGGTGAGCGCCGCCAAGGCCAGGCTCGACCAGGCCGAGCGATCGCTGCGCGAGGACCAGAAGATCAGCCTGGAACTCCCCCGGACCGCGGTGCCCGCGGGCCGGACCCTGTTCCTCGGCGAGGGCCTGCGCAAGCGGGAACTGTTCGGTGCCAAGGGAATCGACCTCGCCATCCGCGGGCCGGAGCGGATCGCGCTGACCGGCGCCAACGGTTCCGGGAAGTCCACGCTGCTGCGCATGATCACCGGCGATCTCGAACCGGACGGCGGCGAGGTGCAACGGGCCGACGGCCGGATCGCGTACCTGTCGCAACGCCTGGATCTGCTCGACGACGCGCGCACGGTGGCGGAGAACCTGGCGGCTTTCGCGCCGACGATGCCGCCTGCTCAGCGGATGAACCTGTTGGCACGCTTCCTTTTCCGCGGCCAACGGGCCCACCTTCCGGTGGCGGTGCTCTCCGGCGGCGAGCGGTTGCGCGCCACGCTCGCGTGCATCCTGTTCGCCGAGCCCGCGCCCCAGCTTTTGCTGCTGGACGAGCCGACGAACAACCTCGATCTCGTCAGCACCGGGCAGCTGGAAAGCGCGCTGAACGCGTTCCAGGGCGGGTTCGTGGTGGTCAGCCACGACGAACGGTTCCTCGGCGAGATCGGCATCGGCCGCCGGCTCCGGCTCGAAAACGGCGACCTGGGCGCGGGGCGGTGAAGTGACAGCAGCGCACCGGGTTGACCGGCGGCGACGTACAACGGTGACGTCGTCCGACGGTCGCCGGGCGCGGCCGGAATTCCGCCGTGCCGAAGGCACTCGGCGGCGCGGACGAACCCGGAGCAGCCTTTCGCCGCGGGCTGGGCTTCCTGCTTCGCCGGTGCCGTGCAGCGGGTCGCGAGCGTGCGGAAGGTGGAGCTCGCCGGCCTCGCCGTGATCGCGGAGGTCACCCGGCACCACAACACCGAGGCGAGCGAGTTCGAGCTGGGCGCCGCGCTGCACCTGGAGGCCACGGAATCGACCACGCCACCGCCGACGAGCTGGTCCGAGGCGCGCACCAGGTGTGCCCGTACTCGAAGGCGGCCCGCGGCAACATCGAGGTGAGCCTCGACGCGGCCGTCGCGCTGGAAGACGGCTGAAGTCAGCTGCCACACCCGCGCAGGAATGTGTCGACAAGGACGTCGGCAGCCTGCGCGTCGGTCAGGTCCGGCAGTACGCGGCCGCCCAGGTTAAGGAGCTGGCCGAGCACGGCGCCCGCCCAGCCGGCGGGCATTCCCGCCCGGAGACAACCGTCGTCTACGGCTCGCTGGAGGAACACCTCAACCTCGTCGATCGCGTGGTTGCGCCGTTTCCGCGCCGCGGGGTCGGCCGTCAGGCGGCTCAGATCCACCGGCCAGCGCCGGTTCACGCCGATGATCTCCTCGACATACCGGTGCAAGGCGACCGGAACCGGCGCCTCCCGCAAGCGCGCCGCGTCGATCGCCGCCTCGATGGCGTCCAGACGCGCCTGATACACCGCGGCCAGCAGCTCCTCGCGCCCCGCGAAGCGCCGGTAAACCGTGCGGCGATCGACTCCCGCTTCGACGGCGATCGCCGCGATGGTCGTGGACGGGTCTTCGGCCAGCATCCGGGCGCCGGTGGTCAGCACGAGTTCGAGGTTGCGTGCGGCATCTGCTCTCACCCCGCGAACATACCAGCAGAACCGCCTCATTGATGTGACATTTAAGTGCTACATTGGTGTGACAGATCGATCTGAGGAGGCCCCAGTGCTCACGAATGACCAGCTCTACATCGGCGGCTCCTGGACCGCACCGAGCGGCACCGGCCTGCTGGACATCGTTTCGCCGCACGACCAATCGCTCCTTGGCCGCGCCGCGCAGGCCCTGCCCGCGGACATCGACCGTGCCGTGGCCGCCGCCAGGAGGGCTTTCGACGAAGGTCCGTGGCCGCGGACCGCGCCCACGGAGCGGATCGCGGTGATCCGCCACCTGGCCACGCTCCGCGAGAAGCGCGCCGGCGAGATCGCCGGACTCATCTCCGCGGAGAATGGTTCCGCGCTGTGGTTCACCAAGGCCGGCCAGCCCGGACTTTCCCGGCAGGCCAACGCTTATCTCAAGGCGGCGGAGGGCTTCGGCTGGGAGGAGACGCTGGCGCCGTCCGACCCGGCGGCGCCGTTCCGTTCGGTCGTACGACGGGAGGCGATCGGGGTCGTCGCCGCGATCATCCCGTGGAACTCGCCGTTCTCGGCGGCGATGGCGAAGATCATCCCCGCGCTGCTCGCCGGGAACAGCGTGGTGCTCAAGGTCTCGCCCGAGAACTCGCTGAGCATGAACCTGCTCGCGCAACTGCTGGCGGAAACCGGCCTGCCCGAGGGCGTGATCAGCGTGCTGCCGGCCGACCGCGAGACCAGCGAGTACCTGGTCAAGCACCCGGGCGTCGACAAGGTCGCGTTCACCGGTTCCACCAGGGCGGGCCGCCGGATCGCCTCGCTGGCGGGCGAGCAGCTCAAGCGGGTCAGCCTGGAGCTGGGCGGGAAATCGGCCGCGATCATCCTGCCTGACGCAGACCTGGCCACCGTCACCCACGGGCTGAAGTTCGCTTCGCTGCTCAACAACGGCGAGTCGTGCATCGCGCAGACCCGCATTCTCGCGCCACGCAGCCGTTACGAGGAAGTTGTTGCGGCGCTTAAAGAACTGGTCGAATCACTGGGCGTGGGCGACCCGGCCGACGCAGGCACCTTCATCGGCCCGATGGTCCGCCGTGACCAGCAGCAGCGCGTGCTGGACTACATCCGCACCGGCGTCGCCGAAGGCGCCCGGCTCGTCGCAGGCGGGCCGGAAATCCCGGCCGGGCTGGAAGAGGGGTACTACGTCACGCCAACGCTGTTCGCCGACGCCGAGAATTCCATGCGCATCGCCCAGGAGGAGATCTTCGGGCCGGTGCTGGTCGTCATCGCCTACGACGGCGAGGACGACGCCGTCCGCATCGCGAACGAATCGGAGTACGGGCTTTCCGGCGGCGTGTGGTCGGCGAGTGAAACGCGCGCATTGGACGTCGCGCGCCGGCTGCGCACCGGCACCGTCACCGTCAACGGCGCACCCATCGGATTCGACGGTCCGTTCGGCGGCTTCAAGGCCAGCGGGCTCGGCCGCGAATACGGCGCCACCGGCCTCGGCACGTACGTCGAGCTCAAGACTGTCACCGTTCCCGTAGCAGCACCGTGATGATCAGGCCACGTGCTCGGCCCGGATCGTCAGAAGACGACTTCCTCGAAGCCTTCCGGGTCCTCGTCGGCGGGCGGGTAGACCACGGTGTATTCCGGGACGAGCCGGCGCAGTTCTTCCTGCGGGGTACCGAACGGGTGGAACGAAACACCTTCGGGCACCCAGGTGCGCGAGATACGGATGCCGAAAAGGCAGAAGCCGCACCAGAACATGCCGTAGCCGATCCGGTCGCTTTCGGACGCGACGAACTCCAGGCGCAGCGTGTCCCGGTGCCCGCAGTTGGGGCAGGTGTGCGCCGGGGGCGCCGGTAGCGCCTCGTAGACGTCACCGTAGACACGCTGCCAGTCGTTGTACGAAGCGTGCTGGACCGTGGCCATCAGTTCGCCTGCCCTTGGTTGAGCGGGTGATTCTCCCACCACTGCTGGTCACCCGCGTGCGCCGAATCCTCCCAGGCATCGTGGCCTGCCTGCGTGGAAGGATAACGGCCGCCGTTTTCGGCGAGCTGGCCCGCATGGACGTTCTCGTGGTAGAGGGTGCGCGCCAGCTGCTCCTCGTTCACGAAGGCCTGCGGCGAGATGTCGATCCGCGACCCGCGCGGGGTTGGCACGGTCTCCCCGTAGGCCCCGCGAAGTCCTTTGTTGATACCGACCTTCGTGCCCGGCTGGATCTCGATCCCGTACTTCTGCTGGATCGCCTTCAGGTTGTTCGGGGTGACCTTGAGCGCCCCGCTCTCGCCGGGGCGGTCCCAGTATTCGAGGTTCGGGTCACGCCGCTCCGGCGGCCACGGTTTCGGCTTCTCCCCCTCCGGAATCCGGCTGTACAGCCCCGGATCGTCCGTGCCGGCCGGGGTTGTCGCGCCGGAGTCCGTGCCGTGACCGCCGGGCGCGGCTTCCTCCGGCACATGCTCGGCGGACGAGGCGTGCGTACTGCCCTCGCCCACGTGCGGCTCGGCTTCGCCGGGGTGGCCGTGCAGCGCCGACATGACCTTCTTGATCGCGGCGAAGATCTCCTCCAGTTTGCTCATCAACGGCCGCAGCGCCTCGACCGAGTTGATGAGTTTCTTCAGCAGCGCGCCGATCTTCTCCAGCCACGCGGAAACCTGCTCGACCACCTGCGCCACCACGACGGGCGTGCCGAGACCCAGCGAGCACACCTCTTCGAGCGCGTCCTGGATGAAGTCGCCCACGGCCTGGGTGATCATGTCGCGCACCATGCCGCGGACGGCGGCGGTGATGACGCCGACGATCTGCACCACGGTGCCGATGGTCTCGGCGCAGGTGCCGGCCGCGTTGAGGTGGTCGATCTTGTTCTTCAGGTTGGCGCGGTAGGTGTCGGCGGCCTGACCGGTCCAGTTCGCGGTGTCCTTGTCGACGGTGTTCGCCAGGTCGCCCGCCGCTTTCCGGACCGCGGTGGCGATGTTCTTCCACGTGCCGGAGTACGCGGCGATCTGATCGGCGTCCCCGGCGAGCTGGTTCAGCGCGTCCTGCAACGGTTTCACGTGCTCGATGAGCCAGTTCAGCCCGTAGGAGATCAGCGTGCCGACCGGGTTCATCGCCATGGTCAGCAGATCGAGCCCGGTGCCGAGCGCGGCTATCCCGCCCTCGATCCAGGAACCCGACTGGACCCCGTCGTACACACCGGCCGCGTCGTCGACGACGTTGATCCCGCTGTGCCAGGTCGTGGAATCCTGTTTCTGCGCCACCAGCGGGTTGCTCATGCCAGTTCCCGGCCGAGGTCGGTCAGCGCCTTCGCATGCGCCTGCTCGACGGAGTCGTAGGCGTTCGCGGCCTTGGTGACCGATTCGGACACCGAGCCCATCGTTTCCTTCGCCAGCCCGAGCGTCACCAGGCCCGGCGCGCTCACCGCGAGCACGATGGGCACGAACAGCGGCCCGCAGATCATGCCGTACGCCTGCACCCCCAAGGTGACCTGCTCGGCCGCGGACAGCGCCTGCGCGAGCGTTTCGGTGACTCCGTCGACCGCCTTGGCGTGCGTGGTCAGCTCGTCGGTGCGGACCTGGTATCCGCCGGAACCGTTGTCCGTCATCATTTCCCCCGGGAGGTCATTCCCGCACCATGAACGACTGGCCGAAATCGTCATCGTCGCCCTCGCCCGCCGGCGGTCGGCGCGCCGGCCGCGGTGGGGCAGGCGGGCCTTCCTCCGGCAGCCTGCCGATCGGCCGCACGTTCTCCGTCGGGGGCTGGGACGTCCCGGGTTCCGGTTCCGGTTCCGGTTCCGGTTCCGGGAATTTCGCGCGATAATTGCCGACGATCGTTTCCCGGGTCTGTTCGTCATCGCCGATCGTGGCGGCCATGACCTCGCCGAGCCGTTCCGGCAGCTTCGCCTGCGCGCGCCGGACGGTGTTCAGCACGGCAGCGGCGACCTGCGCACCGGACATGTCGCGCACCCGGTCGGTGATGCGCAGATCGGTGATGTTCCCCGCCGCGTCGACGGTGGCGGTGACCAGCCCGTCCTTGGCCGTCTCGGTCACCGACACCTGTCCGAGCGCGGCCCGCATCGCCTGGTAGCGCTGGGCTTTCGCCTTCGCGTCGGCGACCATCCGGTCGACGCCCGCGATGGCTTCCGCGCCACCGTCCGACAACGGGTCACTCATCGTCCACCGCCCCTTCCCGAGCTGGAGAGGACGAGCAAACCACCGATTCGCGGGCCGTTCGGGCCGGTTACCCGGAATTGCTCTGAACAGCTGAACCGTATTGCACCGTTTTGTGATTAAAGTCCGTTTCTATTTCCGGGCGGGCAGGAGGCGTTCCCGGTGTGTTCCTCGTACAGGTCACGACGCCGGGCGTGCAGCAGCCGCGCCGGCGTGACGGTGCCCAGCACAGTGGCGGGGTCTGCGCGATCGACCACCTTCGCCACCACCAGCGGCAGGAGGGAGGACCCGGGCGTGGGTCAGTTCGCGCGTGAACACGAACCCGGTCAGCGGCGAGCGCATCACACCACCGACGACAGCCGCCAGTCCGCAGATCGCCCAGAACCCCGGCGCGGCGCCCGGCAGGACGAGCCCTCGGCGGCGCCGATGATCAGCCCGCCCGGTGCGGGCCCCCACATCCAGTGCAGCGGCAGCCTGGCGAAACAGAGTGCTCGGCGAAGTAAACCAGCGCCGTGGCCGCGATGGCCAGCAGACCACCGGCGAGGCCGGGAATTCCGTGCCAGGCCGTCGAAAGCGGGCCCGGGAACACCGGTTCGGCGCCCAGCAACCAGCCCCGGCGGACCGTCGCGACCACGACCGCGGCGGCCACCGGCACGAAGCTACGCGGCCGCCATTCGAACAGCAGGAGCTCCACGGCCAGCAGGATAGAGGCGAGCGGTGCGTTGAAGGTCGCCGCCATCCCGCCCGCCACCCCGGCGACGAGGAGGGTTTTGCGTTCATCGGAGAGTTTCAGCGCCAGCCACCAGGCGTGCCGCGCCGCGCCGGGCGCGACCAGGCCGGTCCCGAACCGTCGGTGGAACACCAGGTTCGGCGATCAGAACCATGCGCGGCCGGACGATGAACCGGGTGGCAGGTGGCCTCGGTCACGCCGACGCCACTTTCCCCTAGGTACCCACTGGCCCGCCGGGGCTAGCTTTCGCGTACCGGCAACCAGCCTCGGATCCGGAGGAAACCCATGCCTGTCACCGAAGTTCTCGGCTCGACGATGTTCCACCGGGAGATCGGCACCGGCGCCCCGCTGGTCTTCCTGCACGGCAACCCCACCTCGTCGTATCTGTGGCGGAACATCCTGCCCGCGGTGGGCGACCCCGGCCGCCGGCTCGCGCCCGACCTGATCGGAATGGGCGACTCGGGCAAACCGGACCTCGCCTACACCTTCGACGATCAGGCCCGCTACCTCGACGCCTGGTTCGACGCGCTCGGCCTGGACAGCGTCGTCCTCATCGGACACGACTGGGGAGGCGCGCTCGCCTTCGACTGGGCCGCCCGTCATCCGGGCCGGGTGCGGGGCGTCGCCTTCACCGAGACGATCGTGAAACCCATGTCCTGGCAGGAGTTTCCGCAAGCCGGCCGGGAGCTGTTCCGTTCGGTCAAGGCCCCGGGCGTCGGCGAGGAAATGATGCTGGAGCAGAACATGTTCCTCGAAATCCTCCCCGGCAGCGTCGCGAACCCGATCGCGGCCGGGGACCACGATGTCTACCGCAAGCCCTATCCGACAAGGGAAAGCCGCGTGCCGCTGCTGCAGTGGGCGCGATCGATGCCATTGGGCGGGGACCCGGCCGACGTCGTGGCGCGGATCGAGCGCTACGACGACTGGCTGGCGAACAGCGCCGACGTGCCCAAGCTGCTACTGGCCTTCAAGCCGGGCCCGGGATCGATGATGGGGCCGGAGCTGACCGCATGGTGCGCCGGGCACATCGCCGGGATCGAGATCGCCGGACACGACCTCGTCGCCGGGCACCACACCCCGGAGGACCACCCCGGCCTCATCGCCGCCGACCTCTCGAACTGGCTCGGCAAACACGAACTGCGCTAACGGAGCCCGACGAGCTTGGTGAGGAACCGGTCGAGCTGTTCCTCGGCCGGCGGCCACGGCAGGTCGGGTTCGTTGATGCGCTGGGAAAGCATCCCGTTGACGGCGGTGCGGAGGTCGATGGTGACCGTGGCGGCGTCGTCGGCCGGGGCGAGCCCGGCGTCCATGCACGCCTGCACGGCCACCGTGGTGCGATCGACCAGCACCTTCTTGAACGGCATCCCGAGCCGCCGGTGCACCTTGCTCTCGTGCAGCACCTTGTACAGGCCGGGATGTTCCTGCGCCCACGCGGCCTGCGCCAGGATCCGCGCACGCAGCGCCGCCGCGGGATTGTCCGCGGCTTCGGCGGCCGCGTCACCGCCGTCGACGAGCTGTTCGTGGCAGCGCTGCAGTGCGGCGAGCACCAGCGCGTCCCGGTCCGGGAAGTGCAGGTAGACCGACGTCGCGGCGATCGACACCTCGCGGGCGACCGCGCGGAGCGACAGGGCCTCGTCGTCGGCGAGTTCGTCGAGCATCCGGGCCGCGGCCACGATGATCTCCTCGCGCAGCAGCTCACCCTGCCCGCGCGCGTTGGGCCGCCGTTTCTTTTCCATGATCTCCCGAGTGTAGCTGGACAAGTATCGCGCTACGGCTGTAGCGTGAACTCGCACTACAGCTGTAGCGCTACCACTGTTCATCCAGAGGAGTTTCCCTTGAGCACCACGACGGAGACAGCGGCCCCGGCCAACCTGCGGCGGCTGGCCGGGGTGGACCCGGTGTTCGCGCAGATGGTCGGCGCCACCGCGCGGCACGTCCGCGCGATCCCCGAGCTGACCGACCGCGAGAAGACCTTCCTGTGCGTGACAGCCGACGTGTGCCAGGCGAGCCTCGGCTTCGCCTTCGAGGCCCACATCCGCGCCGGCCTGACGGCCGGAGTGTCCACATCGGACATCCGTGCGCTGCTGCGGTTCATCTCCTACGACTGCGGTTATCACGCGGCCACCACGGGTTTCGAGCGGCTCGCCGAGTTCGAAGCCCAGAACGGCATCACCCCCGGCGAGGTCGAACCACTGACCGAAGACGTGCTCACCACCGGCCCCGGCGCCGCGCCGAGCCCGCTGCCGGCCGGCGTCCGCGGCCGGCTACGGGAGCTGGACGAGCACTTCCTGGAGTTCTTCGACCTGCAGTCCAGGCTGCGCAGCGGGCACGGCCCCGGCACGATCAGCGAGCGGGAACGGGGCTTCGCGAGCCTGAGCATCGACGTGCACTACCAGACCTTGCACGAGACGTTCCACGCACACGTCGGCCGCGCCCTGCGCGGTGGCGCCTCCCGTGAGGACGTGCGCGCCGCCCTGCGTTTCAACGCGCAGTTCGGTGTGACCAGGGCCTGGGAGGGTTGGCGTGCCCTCAACGCCTACTTCGCGGAGCTCGACCAGGCGACATAAGGGGCGACGGCGAGCAAGGTCGCGATCAGGATGTGCTTCAGGCGGCGGGTGGGCAACGCGCGGGCGATCTGCCAGCCGACGAGCACACCGGCCAGTTCCGGGATGCCGACGAGCGCCGCCAGCGGCCAGTCGACACTGCCGGCAGCGAGGTACGCCGCGCTGCCGGCCGTGGCGATGACGATCGACTGCGCCTGCGCGGAGGCCAGCGAGTCCAGCACCGGAACGCCGAGCGCGACCAGCAGCGGCACGGCGAGCATCGGGCCGCCGATGCCGACGATCCCGGCCACCACGGCGATCGCGAACCCGAGGCAGGCGACCACGGCCGCGCGCGGGTGCGCGGCCTTGCCCACGGGTGGCCGCGTTTCCCGGTACCACACGAGAATCGCCGCCCCCGCAACGAACATCCCCAGCACCACACCGAACGCACGCTTCGAGACGAGCGTGTTGGTCAGCACGCCCACCGGTACGCCGACGACGGCGGCACCGGCCAGGATCGTTGCGGTACGGCGGGTTTCCGGCGCCCTCAGCTGACCGGAGCGCGCGTAGGCGGCCGTGCCCAGCGCACCGGTCGCGATGTGGGTGACGATCGCCGTGCCCGCGACCTGCGCGGGCGGCAGGCTGGTCAGCGCGAACAACCCGATGGTGGGCAGCACGCCACCCGGCCCGACGGCGGTGATGCCGATCCCGCCGGCGAGCCCGATCACGCCGAGCAGTACCAGGATCGGCACGCTCAGTCCGGTCATGCGGACACGGGCCTGCGGTGCACGGTCGTGTGCAAGGTCAGCCGGTCGGCGCGGATGTGGATGGACTCCGCGTCGACCGGGCGGCCGTCGGGCAGCCGGGTCAGCCTGTCGATCGCGAAAACCGCCGCCCCGGCGGGAATGCCGAGCAGGGCGGCGGTGTCCGGGCCCGCGTTGATCGCGTGCACGTCGACCTCGGCGCTGCCCAGCGGCTCACCCGCGGTTTCCTCGATCAACGCGAACAGGTCACGGCCGGCGAGGTCACGCGCCAGCAGCGGCCTGCCGATGTCCGCGGCGAGATACGTCGTGTCCAGCGAAAGCGGCACACCGCCCAGTCGCCGCAGCCGCTCGATGTACACCGCCTCGGCGTCGCGCGGGAGCCGCAACCGCTCCGCGATCGCCTCCGGTGGCCGCGGCACCACACACGCCGCGCGCACCTCGTTGGTCACCGTGCCGTACCCGTCCAGCGTCTCGGCCAGCCCGGCGAGCCGGTCCAGCCCGTGCCCGTATTTCGGCTTCACCACGGTGGTTCCGACGCCCTGGCGGCGCGCGATCAGTCCTTCCGAACGCAACAGCGCGAGCGCGTCGCGCACCGCGTTGCGGGAGGCACCGAGCCGGGCGCCGAGGGTTCGCTCATCGGGCAGCACGTCGTCGGCGAACGCGCCGCGGACGATCTGCTGACGCAGCACGTCTGCTGCTTGCCGGGCACGTTCCGCGCGTGGCCGGGAGGACACGTCCATGCCGCTCACGATAGCCGCGATCCGGTTCCGCCACAGTTACGCCACCCTGGTTGACCTGCACAAACGCCTGACCTGCGGGGACCGGGGCAGGCCTGGGTGATTCCGCCTCCCTGCCGGCCGGGACCAGGTCGCGGTCAGCGCCGCCCGCCCTCGAGGTGGATGGTCTCGCCGGTGAGGAATTCGGCGTGCAGCAACCACAACACCGCTTCGGTCACATCGGCGACGGTGCCGGTGCGGCCGACGAGGGTCCGCTCCGCGGCCTTCGCGAGGAACTCCGGTTTGGCCTCGCCCTTGGCGTCCCAGGCGCCGGAATCGATGATCCCCGGCGACAGGGCGTTGACCCGGACCGGCGCCAACTCGGCGGCGAGGTGCCGCGCGGCGAACGCGGCCGCCCCGTTGGTCACGCCCGTCACGACGCTCCCGCGCGCCGGGCGCCAGCCGACCTGACCGGAGAACAGCAGCAGTGAGCGCCGGATGGTGAAATGCTTCGCGAGTAGTAAGGGCCCGATCACCTTGGCCGTGAAGGCGTCCACGGTCTTGTCCCGGTCGAGCTCGCCGACCGGCACAGCGTGGGGTGCCGCCGCCGTGTTGACCAGGTGATCGACCGCCCCGAGCTCAGCGGCCGCGGCGGCGATGGTCGCCTCGTCGCGCAGGTCGATGTGCAGTCCGCCGGGCCGATGGGACGCGACGTGTACCCTCGCGCCCTCGGCGGTCGCGGCCGCCGCGATCGCCGTACCCAGGTGCCGTCCGCCCAGCACGAGTACTGATTGCCCGGCCAGCTGGTTGCCCATGGTGTTCTCCGTTCCGTCGGTTGTCGTTGCCGACGTACGCTATGGAAAAGTAACCAGGTACTTCAACGTAACCGGAGCCGGAGGAACCGCCGTGGGCTACAACGTCATGTCCGCCACCTGTCCGTCCCGGGTGGTGTTGCACCGCATCGGCGCGCGGTGGACGGTGTTCGTGGTCAACGCGCTGGAGCACGGCCCGCTGCGCTTCACCGCCCTGGTGGCGAAAATCCAGGGCGTCACCCCGAAAGTCCTGACCGAAACGCTGCGCACGATGGAGGAGGACGGCCTGCTTGCCCGCGTCGACTACGCGGAACAGCCACCCCGCGTCGAATACGGGCTCACCGACCTCGGCCGGTCCCTGCTGATCCCCTTGCGCGCCGTCCGCGAATGGGCGGAAACCCACGTCCCCGAAATCCTCGCAGCGCGCGAACGCGCCCAGCACGGTCAGTCCGCGGAAGCGGCGCCGCGCTGATGATGCACGAGCAGCCGGGTGAGCAGCCGGACCAGGGTCTCGCGGTCGGTGGCCGGTAGCGGTTCCAGCACCTCGTCCTGCACCTTCTCGAGTGCTCGCTCGATCCGCCGCAACTGACGCCCGCCCGCCTTGGTCAGGGTCACGATGTTGCGCCGCCGGTCGCCGGGATCCGGGGCCCGCTCGAGGAAATCCCGCTCGGCCAGTTCGTTGATCGCCGCCACGACGTCGCTGCGGTCCATCCTCGACCGGCGGCCGAGCTCGGCCTGGCTGGCCGGCCCGAACTCGTTCAGCGCGGCCAGAATCCGGTAGTGGTACCCGCGCGCGCCCGCGGCGCCGAAGCCGTCGGTCGCCAGCCGGTGTGCGTACACCGCCAGCTGAGTGAGCAGCCAACTCGGCTTCGCGGTCAGGCTCACGGGTGTCTCGTCCACGGCAACCACCCTACATCGTTGGCACGGCCAACGAATCTGTGTATCGTTGGCGTGACTAACATTAGTCTGACTAACGAAAGGTACGCCATGTCCGAAACCCTGCTCGCCGACCGCATCGAGATCGCCGACTTGTTCACCCGCTTCGCGACCTTCCTCGACGAGAGGCGCTTCGAGGACGCGCCCACGATCTACACCGACGACGTGACGGTGCACTCACCGCGCGCGGGCGACATCCGCGGCATCGACAAGGTCGTCGGGTTCGCCAGACAGTCCTACGTCGAGGGGGTCCACACCCAGCACATCACCACCGACCTGCTGGTGGACGTCGACGGCGACCAGGCCACGGCCTCGGCGAACTCGCTCGTCTACTACCACCGCGACGGCGAACCACCCCATGTGGCGAGCGGCCTGCGGCTGGCGGCCACCGTGGCGCGGACCCCGGCGGGCTGGCGGCTCAGCGAGGTGGCGATCTCGCTCGCCTGGACACGCGAAGACTGACCGGTACACACCGAAGCTCCCGTGGCGACTCGCCGCGGGAGCTGGTCAGCGTTCGGTCCGCGACATGAACCTCGAGAACGCGGGCTTCACCCATACGCTGCGCATTCTGGAGGGTATCGCCGCGGAGGGCAAAGGTTGGATCGATCGCGATTCCGAAGTAAATCCAGGGTTGGCCAACGCCTGAAGAGCCACTCCCGTATACGTCCAACCCCGGTGTTGAGCCCGTCAGCGATCCGTCAGGTCCAGCCAGCGCGGCCCGAGAATCAGATCCGCACAAGCGACCGCATCGGTGACCGCTCGGCCCAGCAGGCGTTCGATCGTCCGCAACCCGGTGGCGAACCGTGATGCTGCCCGCGGACGTGGCACGTCGCGGGCTCGCATCGCGGCGCGGACGGGCCATTTTCTCGGCGTGCACGGGGAAACGCCGATCACGACGGTCCCCGGGCCGCCCGCGGAAACCGTGCGCGCCCTCCGGGAACGGCTGGGCAGTCCGGCGGACGACCTCGTGACCGACGAGATCGCCCGCAGGTTCACGATCTGCGGCGACGACGAGGACTGCGTCACCGGCTTGCGTGGTTTCGCCGGCGCCGGGCTGGCTTCGCTCATCGTGATCGACGAAGGCAGCCAGGACCCCGTGGCCACGATCGAACATCTGGCACGCACCGCGCGGGCTGCCGGACTACTGCCCGGCTGAACGCCCGCGCGGCGCGTAGCTTTTCAGCGCTGCGAAGGCCGCCGCACGTACTGCCCGCCCGGCTGCCCGTTCACCTTGCCGTCGGCGAAGATCTCGGTGCCACGCAAGAACGTGTTGGTCACCGTGGAGCCGACCTCCAGCCCGCGGAACGGGCTGTACTCCTGCGTCGACTCGGAGTCCTCCGGTTTGATCACCCACGAGCGGTCCGGGTCGACCAGCGCGATGTCCGCGTCGAAGCCCGGCGCGAGGTCGCCCTTGGTGTGCAGGCCGTAGCGCCGCGCCGGGTTCCACGCGGTCAGCTCCGCGACCTGCCGCATAGACAGCCCGCGCTTGCGGCCCTCGCCGACCAGGCCGGGCAGCAGGTATTCGGTGCCGCCGAACCCGGACTTGGCGGCGAACACGTCCGTCGGGTCGTCGCCGAACTTGGTGGCCTCCTTGCAGCACGCGTGGTCCGACACCACCCAGTCGATGTCACCGGCGAGCAGGTGGCCCCACAGCGCCTCGACGTCCTCGCGCGGGCGCAGCGGCGGGTTGACCTTGCCGCCGATGCCGTCCGCGGTGGTGATGTCGGTGAGCAGGTGCCCGATGGTGACCTCGCGGCGGAAGTTCACGTGCGGGAACGTCTTGGCCATGAGCACCGCGGCTTCCAGCGCCTTGGCCGAGGACAGGTGCAGCAGGTTGATGTTCGGCAGCCCGGTCTCGTGCGCCAGGTACGAGGCGATCGTCACGGCGAGGCCCTCGGAGTGCGGCGGCCGAGAAGCGCTGTAGGCCTCCAGACCGGACAGTTTCCCTTCCTGCTGCACGATCTTCGTGTACGCCGTCATGATCTCCGCGGTCTCGCAGTGCAGCGAAAGGGAGATCGAGTCGGCGTACTCCGGGTACCGCTCGCGCGCCGCCTGCACTCCGCGCATCACGAACTCGAAATGCGCGATGTCGTAACGCTCGCCCTCAGGGATCATCAGGAACGAGTTCTGGTCGTTGGACGCGCCGTGCAGGCCGTGGCTGCCGTAGAACATGAAGATCTTGAACGACGTCACGCCGTGGTCGGCGATGAGCGACGGGATCTCGGCGATATGCGAGGACTGCATGGGCGCGAGGTGAAACGCATAGTCCACATAGGACCTGCCCTTGGCGGCGGCCAGCACCTCGGGGAAGACCTCGGAGTAGTTCCCGCCGCGGTTGAGGTAGTACTGCCCGGTACGCATGTATGTCAGCGAAGTCGTGACACCCCCCTGCGCGCACGCCCGGCTCTCGGTCTCGGTGTCCTCGTCGAGCGGGTTGTAGATCCCCCAGTGCTGGTGCGCGTCGACCACGCCGGGGAAGGCCAGCTTGCCGCCACCGTCGACGACCTCGCGCGCGGAAGCCGCGTCGAGCCCGGGGCCGACTTCGGTGATCTTGCCGGCGCGGACGGCGATGTCGGCGAGCGGGGTCTCGTCGACCCCGGGGCGGACCACCCGGACGTTGCGGATGATCAGGTCGGTGTTGCTCATCGGTTACCTTTCACTGTCGGAAGAGTGGCCGCGGTGTGCGCGGCCGCGAGGTACGCCAACCCCAATGCGGGAAGGAGGCCGTTGCCGGCGAGGTACCCGGCCGCGCCGTGGCCGGAGATGCTGACCGCGGCGCCGCCCGAGGCGTAGAGGCCGGGGATGGGCTCGCCGTCGCTGCCGAGCACGCGGGCATGGCGGTCCACCGTCAGGCCGCCCTGGGTGTGGAACAGCGCGGGCAGGATCCGCACGGCGTAGAACGGCGCTGCGAGCGGCCGCTCGAATTCGGTGCGGCCGAAGCGATCCCGCGCAAGTTCGCCGTGGGCCACGGCGGCGGCTTCGTCGAGTTCGGCCTGCAGGGTGTCGGCGGGAACGCCGATGGTGGCAGCCAGGTCGGCCACCGATTCCGCCCGCCGGGGAGCACCGCTTTCGACCACGTCGACGTAGTCACCGAAGGCGAGGCTGGCATCGTGGATCCGCTCGTCGTAGACCAGCCAGCCGGTCGAACCGGGCTGTGCGGCGAGCGTGGCGGCGTACTCGGAGTAGCCGGTGGATTCGTCGCCGAACCGTCGTCCGTCCACTGTGGTCACGAACCCGCCGTGCATGACGACGGTCCAGGTGACCAGCGTGCGCGCCTCCGCCGACAGTCCGGCGTGACCCTGGTATGCGTCCAGATAGGACTTCTGTGCGCCGAAAGTCGCACCGATGCGCAGGGCGTCGCCGGTGGAGTACTCACTGCCGTGGTACTCCGCGTCCGCGATCTCCGGCAGGTACTCGGCGACCAGTTCCCGGTTCGCACCGTAACCGTTGGTGGCCAGCAACAACGCGCGGGTGGTGATCTCCTCCTCGCCACCGTCCGGATAGGACACGGTGACCACGCCGGTGCGAGCAGCCGTGATCCGGGCGGGCACCATCAGGTCGACCAGCGGCTCCGCGGACACCGCGTCGGCGAGGTGACGCAGCAGCCGCGCGCCGTGCCGTCCCGGGATGGAGTGCACGCGCTGCGCGGAATGGCCAGGGTAGTGGAAATCGGTGGGCAGCTCGATCGGGAGCCCGGCGTGGTCGGCCAGCCACTCGACGAGTTCCGCGCTCACCCCGGCCAGCGCTTCGGCGACCGGGGTCGCGAAGTCGCCGTGGGTCTTGGCCGCGATGTCAGCGAGGAACCGTTCCGGCGAGTCGTCGATCCCGGCGTCCCGCTGCCACCGTGAACCGGCGCCCGGCACCATCGCGGTGGACATCGAAGTGTTGTTGCCACGCAAGAAATGCTCGTTCGCCTCGACGACGAGCACCCGCGCGCCGAGCTGCGCGGCCCGCAGCGCACCGGCGAGCCCGCCGCCCGCGCCGGCCACCACCAGATCGACGTCCGTCCCGGTCATGAGGCGAGCAGCCGCAACGCGACGGCCGCGGGGTCGACGACGAGCGGGGCACCGGCGGGCTGTTCGACCTCGACCGCGGAGCAGCCGTTGATCACCGCCGTGGCGCCCTTGGCGGCAAGACCGTCCAAAGCGGACCGCATCGCGCCGTTCCAGGCGGCGGTGTCGGCGATCGCGTCGACGTCCAGGTCCAGCACGGCAACGCCGAGGAACGCCTCGCCGTGGCCGTACTCGCGGACCTTGCGCGCCAGCTCGTCCCCGATCACCTTGTTGCGGGTGACCGCGGCGACCCGGTGCCCCTCGGCGACGAGATGATCGACGACCACCCGCAGCATCCCGGCGCCGCGTGCGCCCTCGGGCACGCCCGGGTCGAGAACGCAGTCCGGCATCAGGAAGTCGTAGCCCTCGACGCCCGCCAGCGCGGCGGCGACCACGCCCTCGGACGCCTCCAGGTCGGCTTCGGCGGCCAGCTGCGCGGGGGCGCCCGGCCCGGCGTCGACCAGCTCCACGGTGAGCCCGTCCGGGGCGAGCTCGGCGTAGCGGCGGCGACGCCGGTCGAGCTCGTCGGGCTCGACGTGGATCGGGGTCACCGAGAAGATGCGGGGCATCAATGCTCCTTCGTGCGGCGGGCAGAGGACAGGGTGCCGAGCAGCGCGCGGGCCGACGGTGCGGCGGTCAGGCCGTCCACGACGGCGCCGATGGCACGCAGATCGGACTGCTCTCCGTCGAGCAGCCGGGCGAAGATCGCGGCCAGCTGGTCGCGGTCGAAGGGCTGGAAATCCGTGTCGCCGACCGGGTTTCCGGCTTCGGCGGTGTGACTGCGGCCGTCCGCCAGCCGCACGGTGACGCGGGCCGCGCGCTGTTCCGGCAGAAGCCTGGTGAGCGCGGGGTCTTCGGTGACTCGCACGCGGGTGGCGACCTCGGCCAGCGCGCCCTGTGGCATGAGCGCGGTGTAGTGCGGAGTGACTTCGCCGTGCAGCAGCGCGACGGCGGAGACGAACGGGACCGAGAACATCGCGGACAGCTGGTTGTGCCAGGTGGTGCGGTCGAGCGCGGCGGCCAGCGCGTGCGTGCGCACTTCGATCTCCGGCTTTTGGCGCGCGATTTCGTCGGCGCTTGGTCGCTCGCCGAACAGCGCGGCACGGGCGTCGATCAGCAGGTCGGCCACCGGGTGGGTATACGAGCATGACGAGTGCCGCTTGAAGTAGTTGCCCAGAATGTCGAAGCGGACGCCCAGCTCGCGGGTCAGTTCCCCCGGCGCGAAGGTGCCGAGCAGGTCGCCGAGCGAACGGGCGGCGGTGCCGGTGTTCCGCGCGGTGCCCGCGGCGGCGAGCCGGGCGGCCGCGATCCCGGCCGCGTTCGCCGCGCCCAGCCAGGCGTCGCGCACCGGGTTTCCGTCCAGTGCCGAGTCGAAATGCCCGGCCACCGCCAGCCCGGAACCGGTGTCGATCGCGGCGGCGGCGCGTTCCGCGTCCAGGCCGAGCAACCGCGCACAGCCCGCCGCGGCCCCGGCCACGCCCCAGTTGCCATGCGGGTGCGCGCCGCGGCGCAACGAGGTCGCGCGGCCGAACCGCGCGGCCACCTCGTAACCGGCCAGCAGCGCGGCGGCCAGTTGGGTGCCGCCGACGTCGAGATCGGCGGCCAGTGCGAGCACGGCGGGAAAGACGTGCGCGGCCGGATGTCCCTTGGCGTACTTGTTGCCCTCGTCCAGCTCGAGGCATACCGTCGCGGGCCCGTTCAGCCAAGCGGCCGTGACCGGGTCGGTCAGCGTGCCGCCGATGACCGGGCTGTTTCCCGGCGGCGCGGGCCAGGCGGCACGCAAAGCGCGCTGGCCCTCGGTGCGCGCGCCAACGGCGTTCGCGGCCAGGATGTCGAACAGCACCGTGTGCAGCCGGCCGGCGACCGGGCCGGGCACGGTCTCCCAGCGCAGCCCCGAAACCCACCGGCCCAGCGCCGACACCGCCCCGGTGACCGAGCAGGCCATCGTCACCGCCTTTCCGTCCGTACCGCTGAGCGGACCACTTGAACTGCCTTCGATCCTGACACCAATCTCGCCGGAACGTCAACAAGAACGTGACTTTTCCGCGAAGACCCACTTGACAAGGTGGTTGCCTGGGATGTTTCCCTGGACACCGGCACGCGAAACGGAAACAATAGCGTTCCGCTAGCCGGTACAACCTTCTGGAGAACGCATGAACGAGCCGACACCCGGCACCGAGGCCGCCGCGCGGGTCGCCGATGTCCTGCTGCTGTTCACCGACGGCCCGTCGACGCTCGGGGTCAGCGGCATCGCCCGCGAGCTGGACCTCAGCAAGGCCGTCGTGCACCGCATCCTGCAGTCGCTGGCCACCCGCGGCATGGTCGTGCTGGATCGGGAAAGCCGCCAGTACCGGCTGGGCCCGGCGGCCACCGCGCTCGGCGCCCGCGCGTTCCGCGACTCGGATCTGCGCTCCAGCGCGCTGGACCTGCTGCACGCACTGCGCGACGAGACCGGCGAGACGGCGACGCTGAGCGCACTGGTGCCCGCGGGCCGGATCTACCTCGACCAGGTCGAGGGCACCCACGAGATCAAGATGACCGTGGAGCTGGGCCGCCGTTTTCCGTTGCACGCGGGCAGTTCGGGCAAGTCCATGCTGGCCCACCTGCCCGCCGAGACCCGGCGGCGGATCCTCGACGGTTCGCTCGCGGCGCTGACGGCCGACACGGTCACCGATCCGGAGGCGCTGGACGCCGCGCTGGCCGAGATCCGCGCGGTCGGTTTCGCGCGGTCCGGCGGGGAGCGCCAAGCCGACGCCGGTTCGGTCGCCGCGCCCGTGTTCGGCATGACCGGCGAGGTGATCGGCTCGATCTCGGTGTGCGGGCCGCGCTACCGGATCACCGAGGAATTCGTGGAGAAGGTCGCGCCGCGCGTGGTGGACACGGCCGAGCGCATCTCCCGCCGGATGGGTTATCGCGGCGAACCCTGATCGCCGCTGCAAGGGAAGGAACGCAATGACGACTCCGCGCGCCCTCGACGGGATCAAGGTGCTCGACGTGGCCACCCTGTTCGCCGGGCCGATGGCGGCCACGCTGCTGGGTGACCACGGCGCCGAGGTGATCAAGGTCGAGCACCCCAGGGGCGACCCGGCCCGCACCCACGGCGCCAGCAAGAACGGCGTCGGCCTGTGGTGGAAGATGCTGGGGCGCAACAAGAAATCGCTCACCCTCTACCTCGGTTCGCCCGACGGGCAGCGGATCTTCCGCGAGCTGGCCGCCGACGCCGACGTGATCATCGAGAACTTCCGGCCCGGCACGCTGGAACGCTGGGGGCTCGGCTACGACGTGCTCGCCGAGGCCAACCCGAAGCTGGTGCTCGCGCGCGTCACCGGGTTCGGCCAGTTCGGGCCGTACTCGTCCCGGCCAGGCTTCGGCACGCTCGCCGAGGCGATGAGCGGGTTCGCCGCGATGACCGGGGAACCGGACGGCCCGCCCACGCTGCCGCCGTTCGGGCTCGCCGATGGAGTGGCCGCGCTGACCACCGCGTTCGGCATCATGACCGCCTTGCGCGCCAGGGAGAACACCGGCCGCGGCCAGGTGCTGGACCTGGCGATCATCGAACCGCTGCTGAGCGTGCTCGGCCCGCAGATCACCGCTTACGACCAGCTCGGCGTGCTCCCGCAACGACTCGGCAACCGGTCGACCAACAACGCGCCGCGCAACACCTACCGCTGCGCGGACGGCAGCTGGGTGGCGGTGTCCACCAGCGCGCAGTCCATCGCCGAGCGCGTGCTGCGGATGGTCGGCCGCGAGGAACTCATCGACGAACCGTGGTTCGCCGCGGGCAACACCCGCGCGGAGCACGCGGACGAACTGGACGAGGCCGTGGGCTCGTGGATCGCCGCACGCGACCGGGACGAGGTGGTCTCGGCGTTCGAGAAGGCGGAGGCCGCCGTCGCGCCGATCTACACCGCGGCCGACATCGTCACCGACCCGCAGTTCGCCGCGCTGGGCAGCATCCTGCAGATCGACGATCCCGAACTCGGCCCGGTCAAGATGCCGAACGTGCCGTTCCGGCTCAGCGACACCCCCGCCGAGATCCGCACCACCGGGCCGAAACTCGGTGAGCACACCGCGGAAATCCTGGCCCGCCAAGGCATCGGCGCCCAGGAGCTGGCCGGACTGCGTGCGCAGGGCGTGGCGTGATCGGCCGGGCACGCAGCTGGCTCTACGTGCCGGCGCACCGGCCGGAACTGCTCGTCAAGGCGATGGCGGGCCCGGCGGACGCCGTCGTGTACGACCTGGAAGACGCCGTTGCGCCACGGGACAAGGACATCGCACGTGACAACGCCGTCGCGGCCGTCGGCGCGTCGTGGCCGAAGCCGCTCTGGGTGCGCATCAACGCGCCGGAAACCCCTTGGGGCGACCAGGATGTCGCCGAACTGGGCGGACGCGGGGCGGCCGGGTTCCGGGTGCCGAAAAGCGCCGATCCGGAGGTCGTGGCCAAGCTCGCCGACCGCCTCGAAGCCCCGCTGCACCTGCTGGTCGAGTCCGCGCTCGGGGTGGAGAACGCGTTCCGCCTCGCCACGCGTCATTCGCTGATCGCGTCCGTCTCCCTCGGCGAAGCCGATCTGCTCGCCGACCTCCGCGTCCGCGACACCACTGCCCTGGAATGGGCGCGGCAGCGGGTGGTGAACGCGAACCGCGCGGCCGGACTCCCCTCCCCGCCACACGCCGTGTGGACCGACGTCGCGGACGTCGACGGGCTCATCGCCGACACCGGAACAGCGCGCGATCGCGGCTTCTTCGGCCGCTCCGTGGTGCACCCCGCGCAGGTGGCGCCGGTGAACCAGATATTCAGCCCGAGCGAGACCGAGATCGCCGACGCCGAACGGCTGCTGGACTCCGTGCACGAGCAGGGATCCGCGGCGTGGCTGGACGAGCGCGGCCGGTTCGTCGACCCGGCCGTCGTCGCACGCAGCCGGTGGGTGCTCGAACTCGCCACGCAATTCGAAACCGGAAGGACCGACGTATGACCGACTCCGTCACCAGCGCCCTGCTCGAAACCGTCGCGAAAGGACTGCGCACGATCGAGCTCGGCCAGCCGCTGTTCACCGGAATGCCCTGCTCCCCCAACCACCCCGGCTTCCGGATGACGCTGGCCCGCCGCCACGGCGACATGGTGCGCCCGGACGGCGGATCGGCGAGCAACGAGGTGATCATCACCGGCGGGCACGTCGGCACGCACATCGACTCGCTCTCGCACGTCAGCCAGGACGGCAAACTGCACGGCGGGGTGGACGCCGACGACGCGCAGCGCGGCGGCGGGTTCACCGAGCACGGGGTCGAGAAGATCCCGCCGCTGGTCACCCGCGGGGTGCTGCTGGACGTGGCCGGCACCCGCGGCGTGGACGTGCTGGAGCCCGGTTACGGCGTGACCGAAGCCGACCTCGTCGACGCCGCCGAGCGCGCCGGGGTGCAGCCCGAGGCCGGTGATGTCGCGGTGGTGCGCACAGGCTGGGCGCGGCACTTTTCCGACGCGACCACGTACCTCGGCCAGGTGGCCGGGGTGCCCGGGATGACCGAGGGAGCGGCCCGCTGGCTCGCCGCGCGCGGAGTGGTCGCCACGGGCGCCGACACCACGGCGTACGAGCGGATCCCGCCGGGCGCGGGCCACCGGGAACTGCCGGTGCACCGGGTTTTGCTGGTAGAGCACGGGATTTACATCATGGAGCACCTGAACCTGGAGGACGCGGCCTCCGAAGGGCTGACCGAGTTCCTGTTCGTGGTCGCGCCGCTGCGCATCGTCGGCGGCACCGGATCCCCGATCCGGCCGGTCGCGGTGGTGGGCGCGTGAGCACCCCCATGAACGCCGCCACCCCGGCGCAGCGCCTCGGCACGCTCGCCGAGCAGGTCCGGCTGAAGGGGCTGCGCGCGAACCTGCGCACCGATCTCGCCGGGCGCGTGCTCGACCTGCTGGGCAACAGCCTGGCCGCGCTGGGCGAGAAACCGGCCGAGGTGATCACGAACGTGGTGACGGCCTGGGGCGGCGTGCCCGCCGCCACCGCGCTCGGCGTCGGCAAGCTGCCCGCCCCGTCTGCCGCGCTGGTCAACGGAACCTTGGCGCACAGCCTGGATTTCGACGACACGCACCTGCCTTCGGTGCTGCACCCTTCGTCGGCCGTGATCCCCGCCGCGCTCGCGGTGGCCGAGCGGACCGGCGCGAGCGGTCCGTCCTTTTTGGACGCAGCGACGGTCGGGATCGAGGTCACCTGCCGGCTCGGCATGGCAGGCTACGACGAGGAGAACGCGAACTCGGTGTTCTTCGACCGTGGCCAGCACGCCACCGCGATCTGCGGCGCGGTCGGCGCCGCGGTGGCCGCCGGGATGCTGCTCGGCCTGGACGCCGACGGGCTGACCTCCGCGATCGGCATCGCGTGCAGCATGGGCGCCGGTGTGATCGAGGCGAACCGCACCGGCGGCACCGTCAAGCGCGTGCACTGCGGCTGGGCCGCGCACGCCGGGGTGGTCGCGGCCGAGATGGCGCAACATGGGCTGACCGGGCCGCCCACCGTGCTGGAGGGCAGGTTCGGCTTCCTGCAAGCGTTCTGCGGCGACCAGTTCGACATCACGCGAGTCACCCGCGACCTCGGCGAGCAGTGGGACACCCCCGGGATCTTCTTCAAACCCTATCCCTGCAACCACTTCACGCATGCGGGCGTGGACGCGGCGCTCCGGCTGCGCCGGTCCGGGGTGGACCCGGCGCGGATCACTTCGATCACGCTCGGCGTCCCGGAACCCGTGCTGCGCACGATCGGCGAGCCGATCGAGGAGAAACGGCGGCCGAGGTCGGGCTATCACGGCGCGTTCAGCGGGCCGTACACAGTGGCCGCGGCGCTGCTCGGCGGTGGCGGGCTCGGTGTGTTCCACGAGGACTTCACCGACAGCGCGGTGCGGGATCCCGCGCGGCTGGCCATCGCGGACAAGGTGAACGTGATCGCAGACGCCGAGTGCACGCGGATCTTCCCCCGGCAGTTCCCGGCGGTGCTCACCGTCGAGCTCGACGACGGATCGACGCGCAGCGAACGGGTTTCGGAGAACCGGGGCGGCCCGGCGAATCCGTTGTCGGCCGGGGAACTGACCAGGAAGTTCACCCTGAACGCGACCCGGTCGCTCTCCGAGGAGGCGGCCGGACGGTTGGCCGAGGCCGTCTGGCGGCTGCCCGAAGGCGGTTCGGTGGCCGACGTACTGACGAGCGTTCCTGTCAGCGGAACATAAGACCGCAGTCGCACTATGGGAAACATTGATTTTTCCCGGAGTTAGCACGAAAAGCCGAGCACAGCCATTGTGTTCGGCTAGGTGCTCGCACATAATTCCAGCACCACTAATCCGAAATGTTCCGGCAAGCGGAACAATGTCGGTGGACAATGAGGTAACCACCATGCGCCAACATTTCCGCTGGGCCACGGTCGCGATGATCGTCGTCCTCGTCGTGATCAACTACATCGACCGCAGCGCGATCTCCTATGCGGTGAAACCGCTTTCGAGTGAGTTCGGCATCGATTCCGCGGGCTACGGCATCATCAGTTCCGCGTTCTCCATCGGGTACATGGTGTTCGCGTTCCTGGCCGGCCCGCTCGTCGACCGCTACGGCCCGCGCCGGATCCTGCTCGTGGGCATGGTGATCTGGTCGATCGCCACGGCGATCACCCCGATCAGCGGCGGGTTCACCGGCCTGCTGCTCATCCGGATCGTGCTGGGCGCCGGGGAGGCTCCCGGTTTCCCGGCGGCCACCAGGATCGTCAGCCGCTGGCTGCCGAGCGTGGAACGCGGTTTCGCGCTGGCGCTGGTCGGCGGTGTCGCGGTATCGGGCAGCCTGCTGATCGGCGGCCCGATCGTCACCCAGCTGATCGCGGGGCTGGGCTGGCGCGGCATGTTCTGGGTGCTGGCCGTGCTCGGCGTGGTGTGGGCAGTGGTCGCGGTCGGCCTGCTGTACAACACCCCGGCGGCCGCGCCGCGGGTTTCGGCGGCCGAGCGCGCGCACATCGAAGCCGGGCAGCTGGCCGAGGAAAGCACCGAGCGGCAGGAAAAAGTGAACTGGCGGCGGATCCTCACCAACCGCAACCTGTGGATCGTCGGCGTCGGCTACTTCGCGTGGGGCTTCATCTTCTGGGCCTTCATGTACTGGCTGCCGGAATACCTGTCCACTTCGTACGATCTGAGCATCAAGCAGGTCGGCGCCTTCACCATCGCGCCGTGGGCGGCGGGCGTGGTCGGCGCGATCATCGGCGGGATCCTGGTCGACCGGGTCTACGCGCGTACGGGCAGCATCCGCAGCCGGTTCACCATCATGGGCATCGCGCTGCTGCTGGCGGGCGCCGCCCTGATC
The DNA here is from genome assembly GCF_035546795.1 of Amycolatopsis sp. Classification (GTDB taxonomy): domain Bacteria; phylum Actinomycetota; class Actinomycetes; order Mycobacteriales; family Pseudonocardiaceae; genus Amycolatopsis_E. The sequence goes on along the minus strand of NZ_DASZWC010000012.1, from coordinate 157,067 downwards.
CCGATCGTGGTGGCGCCGGGACTGGTGACGGCGATCGTGTTCATCTCGATCGGCGTCGGCTGCGGGTTCGTCACCGGCGGGATCTGGTGGGTGGCCGCGATCGACGCCGAACCGAGCCACCCGGGCAGCGCCGCCGGGTTCGCGGACGCGTGCTTCGCGCTGTCGGGTGTGGTCGCGCCGCTGGTCATGGGCTTCATCGTGCAGAGCACCGGCACGTTCGCCAGCGGGTTCGTGGTCATGGTGGTGCTGGCGCTGATCGGGGCCGGGCTGATGCTGTTCGGCACCCGCGAGCCGGCCAGGAAGGGCACCACGGCCGGGGTCGAGGCGACGACGACCCGGTAACTCCTTGTCCGTCGTGGGTCTGGGGACGACACTCGAAGTCGCCCTGGTCGAAAAGACCGCGCAAGGTCCTGGCCAAGTGGGGCCTCGCGGACCCCTCAGGTGAGAGAAGTCGCGGTCGGCGTCGAATACCCGAACCGGCGCCTGTGGTATCCGGCGTTGTTCTTCTTGCTGCCTGCCATCCCCAGGAGCTCCAGGGCTCGGACCTGGCGGACAAGGTCGCCGTCACAGTGCTGCTGGGCGGCCCGCTGGCCGAACTGTTCGCCCAACGCCCGTCGCGGGCGCCCGGCGCGAAGCGGTGCTCGAATACCTGGGCCTGCTCGACTTCGCCCAGCTGTGGACGTTGATCGTCAGCGCCGTCGTCGAACTGGGCGCTTTCGCTTTCCTGGCAACACATCGGTCGTGGGTTTCACCGGGCGTCGCCGCGGCTGCGGTGGCCGTCGCGTGGCTGATCCTGCTGCGCACGATCCGGCGCCCGGCGATGGGCACCCGCCGGGCGGACCTGGCCCTGCGCCACCGCAGCGCCCGCGTCGCGCTCGGCATCGCCACGGCGGCGATGACCTGCCGGCGTGTCGACGACATCGTGGCGTTCCTGGCCTTCGCCATCTCGATCGCGGCCATCCTCGCCATCGCCTCCGCGTCGTCGCTCGCAGCTGTACCTGAGCGTGCTCAGCCTCGCGGTGATCCTGGTCCTGCATCCGTTGGTACGCCGTCAGTCGAAGGTCGCCTGAGATCCTCGACTCGCGATGGCCGGTCAAGTGACCGTCGCGGGCAGCTCACACCCTAGCGGCACTGCGTGCCACTACTTCGCGCGGAAGGTCTCGCTGATCTGGCGGACCACCTCGGACAGACCGGCCGACGTGCGCATCACCGCGATGACCGTGTCCTCCTCGGATTTCTCCTCCACCGCATCAGCCTCAGGCGCACCGGCCTCCGGCGAGAACGCGTCCACGACGAGCGCGAAGGCTTCCTTCGCGTGGGCGTGCGCGTTGTCCTTGCCGCCACTGCGCAGCCACCGCCGGAGCACGTGGTTGTGCGCCGCCGCCACCGCGGCCGCGGCGACCGAGCCGCGCAGGTCCGCCATCGGTTCCCCGTCCGCTTCGAAGCGCCCCCGCAGATACCGCGCAAGCACGCGCTGGTACCGGTCGACACTCGCGACTTCCTTGTCACGCAAGGAAGGAACCGTCCGGGTCAGTGCATAGCGCTTCACCGAGACGTCGGGGTCGGCGAGGTAGAAATCGAGCACCAGACCGACCCCGGCACACGCCACCTCGACCGGGTTCTGCGCGGGGTCGGCGGCGGCGAACAGCTGCTCGATGTCGCGCAGCACCTCCTCGTGGTTCGGGAAGATCGAATCCTCCTTCGACCGGAAGTACCGGAAGAAGGTACGCCTGCCGACCCCCGCGGCCGACGCGATCTCGTCCACCGTGGTGGCGTCGTACCCCTGGCCGAGGAACAGATCGATCGCGGCGACGGTGAGCGAATGACGCAGCCTGCGGCGGCCGGCGGTGGTCCGGCCCGCACGCGGCCTCGGCGAACGCTGGGGCTCTTCGGACATGGGAAGAACCTAACAGGCCATCTTGCTAAAGGCACTGCGTGCCATTAGAGTGTTCAGGTACGGACATCGGTGTACCGCCCGAAGGGACCCCGCTCATGCGCGTCGAACAGCACGTGGTGCCACAGCAGCCCCCATCACGCGTCGATTACCGCGGGTCCTTCGGCTGGCCCGTGCACTGGCACGACGGCGGGCTGCGGCTGGTCACCGGCTCCGGTATCGGGGCGGTCGCGATTCCCAAGGCGCTGTCCGAGCGAGTGCTGGAAAGCGTGGCGCGCCAAGGGTGTGCCGGCCCCACCCTGAACGTGCCCACCAAGCACGGCATGGTCGTGATCATGCTGGTCGACGCCGACGTCCTCGCCCCGGTCGACGCCGAGCTGCCTCCGGGCGTGCGCGTGCTCACCGCCGGCACGGCGATCCCGCTGCCCACCGAGCAGCGCCCCGACGAGATCGCGCGCTGGGTCATCCCGCCGAACACCAGCCAGCGCTGGCTGCCCAGCCTCACCGCGGTACTGGCCAGCATCCACGCCGTTTCGCCCGGACGGCTCCCGGTCGGCGCCCTGTAAGTACTTCACTTCCCGCCCGGCCGGGTCCCCGAACGGCCGGGCGGGAAGTGGTCCACGTGCAGCCTGCTGGGCGCAGCACGCCTGAGCGTCCACTTAGGACGGTTCAGGCGGCGTCCGCGAGCGCGTCGGCCACCTCCGGGTACGCGACGACGGGCGGCCAGCCGGCCTCCCGCGCCAGCTCGAGCACCCGGAGCACGGCCCGCGACCTGGCGACCAGACGAAGCTCGATGCCCTGGCGGGTCGCCAGCAACCGGGCTCGCAGCAGCAGGTTCAGCCCGGCGGCACCGAGAAATGTCAGACCCGACAGGTCGAGTACGAGCGGCCCGGTGCCGGTCAGCCTCGGCAAGAGCAGTGCCTCCGCCTGCGGAGCGGTGGCGAGATCGAGTTCACCTTCGATAGCGAGGACCGTGATGTCGCGGCCGGGCCGGTGTTCGGACCAGCTCAGCTGCGGGTCCGGGAGCGCGCTGACGCTCATGATGCTGCCTCCTTGCGGAGCAGCTAGGGGAGAGAACGGCCAATCAGTTTTCCGGATCAGTCCGAGGCCCCCGCTAACTACCTGATGTTCGTAGCGGCGGTGCATACGGCTGTGTGGTCAACCGGGCGCGGGAGAGACTGGGCTGTCTCGCCCGCCCTCTGTTGGTATCACGCCCTCACCGGGGCTGTCCAGTCCGTAGCGAGCGCTGAACCTTCGCTGCGGAGTCGAGTAATTCTGATACATGGACACCGGCGCGGAGCGGCTGGAGCAGTTCGATGACGCGGCACCGGCCTTGCACGCTCCGCGCGAAGAGGCGGCCGCGGTCGAACCGTTGGACGAGAGTCTGCAGCGGGTCGCCGACAGCGCGGTGAAAGTAGTCCCCGACGCCGACGCGGTGAGCATCAGTCTGCTGGAGCTGGGGGGCCTGCGCACCGCGGCCCTCGCCGATGCCGGAATTCTCGCGATCGACGAGGAACAGCGGACGGCGTTCCGCGGCCCGGGCCTCGACGCGGCACGCGGCAGGCAGCCGGTGTTATCGGTGCTCGGTGCGGAGCCGGACGACTGGCCCGAGTTCACGTCCTTCGACGAGGGCCTGATGAAGGTGTTCACCGCCGCGGCTTCGGCGGCGATCAGCAACGCGCACCGGTGGCAGCGCACCAGCCGGCACGTCGAACGGCTGGAGTTCGCCCTGATTTCGCGCGCGCGGATCGAGCAGGCGAAGGGCGCACTGATGGCCGCGCACGGTTGTACGGCGGATGACGCGTTCCTCCGTCTGGTCGAACAATCCCAGGCGCGCAACGTGAAACTTCGGGAAATCGCGCACCAACTTCTGCCTTCGCTGCGCCCCGGCTGACTCCGGAATAGGGCGGGCGCCGGTGTGGTTGGTCCCGGCGTAGGCAAGGCGATACGCGAGGAGTGTGGCCATGACCAAAGAGATGAAGGTGCCGGGTCCGGATCACCCGATCACCATCGAGAAGAACGCGGCGCGGGTGCGGGTGCACGCGGGCGGCAAACTGGTCGCCGACACGAAAGCGGCGCTGATGCTGCACGAAGCCGGTTATCCGGGGGTTTATTACATTCCGCTCGCCGACGTCGAACCAGGCGCGCTGGAGAAAACGAGCAGCAGCACCTACTGCCCTTACAAAGGCGAAGCTTCCTACTACAGCCTCGTCGGTGCGGACGGGGGGACCGACGCCGTCTGGACGTACGAGTCGCCCTATCCCGCGGTCCGGGAAATCGCAGCGCATGTGGCCTTCTACCCCGACCGCGTCGAGATCACGGAGGACTGAGTCCAGCCGATCAGGCGACACCCATGTGGGCTAGACCGTGGCGGCCGGAAACCTGGCCCCCTCACCGGAAATCGCACGCCGACCTGGCGGATAATCCCGTTACGTGATTGCGCCGCGATTTTTTCCTGATCCCGGATTCCCCGAATTCCTGGTAAGCAGGGAATGGGTCGTCGCCGTGCCGGGCCGGGCATTTCCCGCTTCCCGGGGGGACAGCTCGGCTGCTGGAGGAGCGGGAACGGACCGGCTTGCACGGCGGCGGCCCCAGCGGGGTGGGGAAACATGGATGTGCAACGGGATCGGCGAACGTTACCGGCGTGGCCTGCCCGCTTTCTGGCGGGCAGCCGGCCGCGGATCGTCTGCGCGGGCCGGGCGGTGGAAGTGCTCACCGTTTACCGGCCGGCGCAAAGGTTGCACCTGTACAGCCTCGCGGAGCTGATCGTGTTCGCCTGCCCGCGCTGCCGCGAGCAGTGCGAATCGGCGATCGTGGCGATCGTGCAACGCGCGCTGATCTGTCCCCCGTGCTACGCCGGTGAAATCGGGCTGCGCCCCGGCGGAAACGTTTCCGGCGATCTGTGGTGCGCCTGAGGGCCTACGGTTTCCGGCCGACGCCCACCCAGATCACCGACTCCTCCGGCTTCGCGAACGTGATGACCGGCGCGTCCGGGCCGCTCTCCTCCGGATGCCACAACGGGGTCCACGTCATGCCGGGCTCGACCAGCTCGAAATCCCCCAGCAGCGCGCGGATCTCTCCCTGCGACCGCCACACGACCGGGCTCGTCGACTTGTCGTACATCGCTTTCAGCTCGACCAGTTTCTGGTCCAGCTCCGGCGGCACGCCCTCGTCGGTGACCTGCGAGACCACCAGATACGAACCGGATCGCAGCAGTTCCCGGTACTGGGCAACGGCCCGCGGGCCGATGTCCGTGCCGTCGTGCCCCGGTTGCTGGATATGCAGCACCGCCACCAGCAGCAGCGCGACCGGCTGCTCGAAGTCGATCACTCCGGTCTCGGCGACCTGCTCCCACAGGCCCTCCGGGTCACGCATGTCGCCGCGGATCACCGCGTGCCGCCCCGGGTCGCCGTGGTTGTCCAGCAGGTAACGCGAATGCGCGACCGCGACCGGTTCGTTGTCGATGTAGACGACACGGGAGTCGGCCGCGACCGCGTCGGCGATCTGGTGCGTGTTGCCCATCGTCGGGATGCCCGAGCCGACGTCGATGAACTGCCGCACACCCAGCCGGACCAGATGGCGCACGGCGCGGTGCAGGAACAGCCGGTTCGCCATCGCGACCGATTTCAGCACCGGGAAGCCGGCGGTCACCTTTTCCCCGAAAGCGCGATCGATGGCCCAGTTGGCCGAACCGCCGAGCAGATAGTCGTACACCCTGGCCACGCTGGGGTGTTCGAGATCGACGCCCTCGGGCGGAAAGGGATCGGGTCCCCGTTCGCACACAGTTCTCCTCCAGCCGTCGGAGATCATAGCAGCGGGGTCACTCCGCATCGGGGCCCTTCGGCCCTAAACCGGCCAGGGGCACCGACGGCATACTGGGCGCTCCACGAGGGAACAGCCAAGGAGCGCGTTCTTCCCCGTCGGACAGGGGTTCTCCGCGCCACGCCGGCCTTCGGGAAGAACGGAGACACTCAGATGACGCCCTGTTTCATTCTGCCGGAGTCCGTGCTCGCCGAACTGGCGCGACGCGACGACCCCGAACTGCGCGAGACCGCGCTGCGCACGATCGCGGCCTCGGCGTCCCTGCGCACCCAGCGCACCACGTTCACCCAGGCGGTGCAGCAACTGGGGGTGGGCTCCGCGGCGCTGGCGGGACTGACCCCGGACAGCGGGGAACGCAAATCGGTCTATGACGTCGGGCACGGCACCGAAAGCGACCTGTCGGGCGAGCTCAGGCGCAAGGAGGGCGGGGGCCCCGATCCCGACGGGGCGGTGAACGAGGCCTACGACGGCGCCGACCGCACCCACGACTTCTACCGGGAGGTCTTCGGCCGGGAAAGTGTTGACGGGAAAGAGATGGAGCTGATCTCGTCCGTCCACTTCGGAACGGACTTCGACAACGCGTTCTGGAACGGGCTGCAGATGGTCTACGGCGACGGCAGCGGCCGGGTACTGGCGAAGGGTTCGCTGACCAAGGACATCGCGGTGGTGGCGCACGAGATCACGCACGGGGTCGTGCAGTTCACCGCCGGCCTGCGTTATCGCGGCCAGTCCGGCGCGCTCAACGAGCACATGGCCGACGCGTTCGGCTCGATGTGCAAGCAGTACGTGGCACACCAGGCCGCGAACGAAGCAGACTGGCTGATCGGCGCCGGCGTGCTGGGCAGTGCCCTGCACGGTGCGGCGCTGCGGTCGATGAAGGCTCCGGGCACCGCGTACGACTTGGACAACCAGCCGGCGCATATGAAGGACTACGCCGACACCAGCGAGGACAACGGCGGCGTGCACATCAACTCGGGTATCCCGAACAAGGCGTTCTACCTTGCGGCGACCGGACTGGGCGGCTTCTCGTGGGAGACCGCGGGGAAGGTCTGGTATCACGCGCTGAGCACGAAACTGGGCGAAGACTCGGACTTCAAGGCCACCGCCGACGCCACCGTGACCAGCGCCCGCGAGTTGTACGGTGACAAGGAGGCGGAAATCGTCTCGTCCGCCTGGACGGAGGTAGGAGTCCGCTGAAAGTTTCGGTGGTACGCGGCGGGGGGATCACGGGCCTGGTGGTGACCACCGTGGCCGATAGCGGTTCGCTCGCGCCCGGGGACGCCGAGACGATGCGCGAGAAGGTCCGCGACGCGGGCCTTCTCGACGCCTCCCCGGGCGCGGGCGAACCGCGGCCCGACGCGCAGACCTACGAGATCACCGTGGAATCCGAGGGACGGGAGCATCGCGCGGTGGTGCGCGACGGCGAGTTGCCGCCGGGCACCGGCGCGCTGCTTTCGTGGCTGGATTCGGTGCCGGGCCGGGAAGAAACGATCAGCCGGCCTCGTTGAGCCGCGCCAGTTCCTCGTCCGAAAGGCGTAGTTCCGTCGCCGCGGCGGAATCGCGCACCGTCTCCGGCCGGGACGAACCGGGAATCGGGAGCACCACGGGCGCCTGCGCCAGCAGCCACGCGAGGCACACCTGCTGCGGGCTGACCCCGTGCGCCTCGCCGATCTCGGCGAACGGGGCGAACCGGCTGCCGAGTTCGCCGGCGCGGGCGATCCCGCCGAGCGGGCTCCACGGCAGGAACGCGATGCCCAGTTCCGCGCACAGCCGCAGTTCCGGCTCACTGGACCGGAAAGCAGGCGAGAACTGGTTCTGCACGCTGGTCAGCCGCCCGCCGAGGATCTCGCCGGCGAGCCGGATCTGGTCCGGGTCGGCGTTGGAAATCCCGGCGTAGCGGATCTTCCCGGCGTCGAGCAGATCCTTGAGCGCGCCGACGGATTCGGCGTACGGGACCTTCGGGTCGGGGCGGTGGAACTGGTAGAGCCCGATCGCATCCACGCCAAGGCGTTTGAGCGACGCGTCGCAGGCCTGCTTGAGGTATTCGGGCGAGCCGTCGAGGGTCCACGAGCCGTCGCCGGGACGCAGGTGGCCGCCTTTGGTCGCGATGAGCACGTCGGACGTGTCGCCACCGTAGCTCGCGACGGCGCGGGCGATGAGGGATTCGTTGTGACCGACTTCGCCCGCGTCGCGGTGGTACGCGTCGGCTGTGTCGATCAGCGTGATGCCCGCGTCGAGTGCGGCGTGGATCGTGGCGACGGAACGCGCCTCGCCGGGCCTGCCTTCGATCGACATCGGCATCCCGCCGAGGCCGATCGCGCTGACCTCGGTTTCGCCGATTCGGCGAGTCTGCATGGTGGTCCTCTCCGGTGCAGCAGTACTGACACCTCCACCCTGCGCCCGCGGGATTAAGCTGTCCAACAGAAGATTCTGATCGGGTTGAGCAGTCAGGGTGATCAGTCATGGAGCTTCGCCAGCTCGAATACTTCGTCACGGTCGCGGAGGAATGCCATTTCACCAGGGCTGCCAAGCGTTTGCGGGTGGCGCAGTCCGGGTTGTCCGCGTCGATCCGGTCGCTGGAGCGGGAGCTGGGCGCGTCGCTGTTCCTGCGAAACACGCGACAGGTCGAGCTGACCGCGGCCGGGCGCGCGTTTTTGGCCGAAGCGCGGCGGGCGTTGTCGGCGACGAACGCCGCGCGCGAAGCGGTGTCCGCGGTGCAAGGGCTCTTGCGGGGCAGTCTCGCGATCGGCTCGTTGCAGTGCCTGCACGTGGTGGATCTGCCGAAGGTGCTCGCCCGGTTCCTGGCAGCGCATCCGGGGCTGGACATCCAGCTGCGGCACGGCGGTTCCGGCGAACTGATCGAGCAGGTGCGCGGCGGCCAGCTGGATCTGGCCTTCGTCGCGCGCCCGGATCGCTGCGCGGATCTCGTCGTCACCCCGCTGGCGGAGGAGCCGCTCGTGCTCGCCTGCCCGCTCGGTCACCCCTTCGCCGAGGAGGCCGGATTGGACGTGGCGCGGGCAGACGGGGAACGGTTCGTGGATTTCGTGCCGGGCTGGGGTTCGCGGGATCTGGCCGACGAGGTGCTGGCCGCCGCGGGGGTGGACCGCCGGGTCGCGCTGGAGGTCACCGACGTGCATTCGCTGCTCGACCTCGTCGCGTCCGGGCTCGGGATAGCGCTGGTCCCGCAGTCGTTCTCGGTGAAGACCGACCAGGTGGCGTTCGTCGGGCTCGCCGGCGGACTGCCGCCGTGGGCGACGGCCGGGGTCAGCGCACGTCCGGTCGGCGCGGCCGCGGCGGCGTTCCTGCGTGAGGTCGCGGAAGCGAAAAGCGGGCGTGCGCGGGTGCCTTTCGCTGCGCGAACCAATTGATCCCTTCCGGCGGAGGAGAGCGGATCGGCGATCACCGCCTGCCGTGATCCGATTTCGATCATGCGTCCGAAGCGGGCATCATGATCCATCGTGGACACGGCCGGAGAATGGTCGCTCAACGTAGCCGGATGAAAACAGCCGAACGGTCTGGACGTGGGCGTCCCGGTGGACTATCTGTTGTACGCCATCTGCTCCACCGCTCCCCGATCGCACGAGAACGCCGCGACCGAACGTTTTCGTCGAAAGGCAACGAAGTGCTCGATAAATCGGCAAAGAAAATGGGATCTTCGCCCGCCGGCAGGCGTAAATCCAGGATTCCCCTGCGGACCAGGGTATTGGCGATAGCGCTGATCCCGAGTTTCGTCCTGCTCGCGGCCGGGGTCGGGATCAACGCCTATCTGATCACCGCCGCCGTCCGCCAGCGCGACACCGCGGCGCTGCTGACCCGCGGCTACAGCCTGGCGGTGCCGTTCATGCCCGCGATGACCGCGGAACGGCGCGCGAGCATCGCCTACGCCGCCGATCCGTCCGACGCGCACAAGGCCGCGCTCGAGGAGGCCCGCGCCGGGTTCAACCAGCTGCTCGGCGCGTTCAGCACCATCTCGACCGAGGTCGCCGGCGCCATGCCGGCCGAGGCGCGCGAGTCGATCGACCGGTTCGTGCAGACCATGGGGGTGCTGCCGCGGATCCGCCAGCAGATCGACAACGGCCAGGCCCCGCGGCTGGCCGTCTACGACACGTACAACACGATCGCCGACGCGATGATCGTCGCCGCCGGCGCGATCGGCCGCGATTCGACGGACAAGGACGTGGCGCTGATGCGCTCGTCGGCGTCGGACCTGATGCGCGTCTCGGACTGGGCCGACCGCGGCAATTCGCTCGCGCTCGCGGCTTACCAGAGCGGCGGGCTCACCGGCGGCGAAGTGGCCGCGTTCGACTCGCTGACCCGCGCCTACCGCGCCGAACTGACCGGCCTTCGCCCCCAGCTTCCCCTTGCCCAGCAACAGAAAATCGACGCGCTGACGTCCTCTCCGGACTGGGCGCTGCTGGGCACTGTCGAGGATGCCCTGGTACGGCAGGGATACGACCCACGCCCGCCACCGCCGGGGGTGGTGCCTTCGGTGCCGGTCACCATCCGGCAATGGCAGGACGCCGTGGCCCGGGTGTCGAGCACGATCAGCAGCTTCGGGCTCGGCGATCTCGGCAGCGCGGCGGCCGCGGCCGAAAAACAGTCCGCCGACGACACCCTGCGCCGCTCGATCGTCATCGCCGCGGCGAGCCTGCTGCTGGCCGTCATCGTGCTGCTGCTGGCCCTGCGCATGGGCAACGATCTGGTGCGCCGCCTGCGAACGCTGCGCGCGGACACGCTGGAAGCCGACGAGCGGCTGCCCGAGGTGGTGGAGCGCATCCGTCGCGGCGAAGACGTCGACGTGTCCAGGGAAATGCCCGCGCTGGACTACGGCGGAGACGAGATCGGCGAAGTGGCCGACGCGTTCAGCAAGGCGCAACAGGCCGCTGTTGCCGCGGCCGTGCAGGAGGCCCGGTTGCGCGAGGGCACGAACACGGTGTTCCTCAACATCGCCCGGCGCAGCCAGGCGGTCGTGCACCGGCAGCTGCAGGTGCTGGACAAGGCCGAACGCGCGGCCGACGACCCGGAGCAGATGGAGCTGCTCTATCAGCTCGACCACCTCAGCACCCGGGAACGCCGCAACGCGGAGAACCTGATCGTGCTCGGCGGCGCCCAGCTGACCCGCCAGTGGCATACGGCGGTGAACCTGCTCGACATCGTGCGCGGCGCGGTCGCGGAAACCGAGCAGTACAACCGGGTCACGTTCGGCCGGCTCCCGCAGCTGCGCGTGACCGGCCGCGCGGTGGCCGACCTGATGCACCTGCTCGCCGAACTCGTCGACAACGCGATCGCATTCTCCCCGCCCGAATCCCGCATCGAGGTGCGCGGCAACCCGGTCGGCAGGGGCGCGGTGGTCGAGATCGACGACCAGGGCCTCGGGATGCCCGCCGAGGACCGCGACCGGTTCAACGAAATGTTCGCGGACCCGCCGGACTTCGGGGTGATGGCGCTGACCGGCGACTCGCGGATCGGGTTCTTCGTCGTGGCCAGGTTGGCCGCGCAGCACGACATCCGCGTGTCGCTGCTCGAATCCGCCTACGGCGGCACGCGCGCCGTGGTGATGATCCCGAACAGCGCACTGGCACAGGCGAAATCGCTGGCCTCCGCGGAGACCGGGCACACCGACTGGTTCGACACCCCGGTGCCGGCGCAGCCCGGTCCCACCCAGGACACCGGGCCGCGGACGGCCGTGGCGATGCTGCCCGAGGCCGCGCCGGCGCCGTCGGAGAGCAGGCCACCGCTGCCGAAACGGCGTCGCCAGGCGAACCTGGCGCACCAGCTGCACGACCCGCCCGAACCGGAAGCCGACACCGACAACGAAGCGACCGCGGCCGAGGCGAGAGACCTGATGGCCGCGTTACAGGACGGCACCACCCGCGGCCGTGCCGACGACGAGATCCGGCACGGCTGAACCGCGCCGCGGAGACGAGGACCCGATGGAACAGACGACCCGCAACACGGACCTGAACTGGCTGCTCGACGATTTCGTCGAGCGGGTGGTCGCGATCGACCGCACGGTGCTGCTCTCCGCCGACGGGCTGCTGATGGGCCGCTCGGGCGGTCTGTCCGAAGAGGACGGTGAGCATCTCGCCGCGATGGCGTCGGCCTTCCAGAGCCTTTCCCGTGGCGCCGCAAGGCATTTCAGCGGCGGTGGCGTGCGGCAGACGATGGTGGAGATGGACAACGCGTTCCTCTTCGTGCTGGCCGCCGGCCACGGCTCGTGCCTGGCCGCGCTCGCCGAGCGCGACTCGGACCTCGGGCTGGTCGCCTACGAGATGAACCGGCTGGTCAAACGGGTCGGGACGACGATGTCCGCGCCATCGCGCCCCGTCGCGGCCCCAGGTGGCAGGCCCCATGACCTGCGGTGAAACCAATGGACGGCTGGGAAAACCCCGACTCCGCTCCGCTGGTCCGCCCGTATCTGCTGACCGGCGGGCGCAGCCGTCCCGCGCGCGACGACCTGGAGCTGATCACGCTGGTGGTGACGGCGACCGACGAGATCCGCGAGACGGTCAGCCCGGAGCAGTCCGAGATTCTGCGGCTGTGCCGCCGGCCCTGTTCGGTCGCGGAGGTCTCGGCGCTGCTGAACCTGCCGTTGATGGTGGTGAAGGTGCTGCTGAGCGACCTCATCGACCGCGGCCACCTGATCCACCGGTCCCCGCCGGCCACGACAACCCCCAGCAGGCAACTACTTCAGGCGGTCCTTGATGGCATCCGAAGGCTCTGAGCGACCGGCACTGGCCGCGACGGTGAAGATACTCATCGCGGGCGGCTTCGGCGTCGGGAAGACCACACTGGTGGGCGCGGTCAGTGAAATCCGCCCGCTGCGCACCGAGGAGCTGCTGACCGACGCCGGTTCGGCGGTGGACGACCTGTCCGGGCTGGAGGACAAGACCACCACCACGGTCGCGATCGACTTCGGCCGCATCACGATCAGCCCGGAACTGGTGTTGTATCTGTTCGGCACCCCGGGGCAGCAGCGGTTCTGGTTCATGTGGGACGAACTGGCCCGCGGCTCGCTCGGCGCGGTCGTTCTCGCAGACCCGCGCCGCCTCGACACCAGTTTCGCCGCCGTGGACTTCTTCGAACGCCGCCGGCTGCCCTTCGTCGTCGGCGTGAACTGCTTCGACCACGCGCCGGTGTACCACGCCGACGAAGTCCGCGAAGCGCTCGATCTGGACGGCGGGATTCCGGTCGTGCTGTGCGACGCGCGGCGGCGCGAGCCGGGCAAGCACGTCCTTTCCGCGCTGCTGGAGTACTTGCTGAAAGTCGGCGACCGGGAGTGGGCGGGATACCGGCCCGGAGTCGGCTGACTCAGCCGAATTCCGACAACACGGCGCCGGTGTCCGCGCCGAGCGGCGCCGCCGTCCCCGGTGGGCGGCGGGCCACCGGAGACGCGACCGCGGGCATCGGGCCGGGTCCGAGCGAACCGGCCAGCGTGGCCGCCGCCTGTTCCCGCAACGCCAGGTCCACCAGCCAGGTGCCGCCCCCGAGCCGGCACGCGACGGCCGCGAGCGCGGCGTTGACACCGGTGAGCGGGGCCGCGATGGCGTCCCCGCAGGGCACCGCCGTCCAGGTTTCGGTGTCGAACGCGAGGAGCCCGCCGGCCACCGCGGCGTCGTCACCGAAGCCGGGATGCCTCGCCCACGGTCCGGTGCGGCCGAAGGCGGTGATGCTCAACCAGCATTTGCCGGCCGCGCGGGTCAGCACTTGTTCGGCTCGCACCGGCGGGTCGTTCGCGATCACCACGTCGGCCGCGTCGACGAGCCTTTCCAGCGCCGCGCGACCGTCTGGAGCCGCGAAGTCGAGCGCCACGGATTCCTGGCCCCAGTGCAGCAGATCGTAGAACTCGCGCGGCCCGGAGCGCGCCGGGTCGGGCACCCGGCGGTCCTCGACCTTCACCACGCGGGCGCCGAGCGCGCTCAGCAGGTGCCCGCACAACGGCCCTGCCCACAGCGAAGTCAGATCGACGACCAAGGTGTCCGGAAATCGCCATCGCCTGCGCTCCCCGTGCGTCGGACCTGCCCCGGGCCGGGCGCGACGGACCTTGCCGTTGAGCACGAAGGGCCAGACCCCATCCTGCTGATCCCGTGCCGCCAGCTGCTCGTCGTCCTTTGTGGGCAGAACGGCCGGCAGGCCGATCCGGCGGGCCTCGTGGACCAGCTTGGCCGCGTCGCGCAACGCGACCGCGGCGGCGACGGTGGGCCACGGGTCGTCCAAGGGCACCGATTCGCCCAGCCACAAGGACAACAGCTCCGCGGACCGGACGAGGTTCACGCCCACCCAGCCGTCCGATGCCCGCAGCAGCCGGAAAGCACCACTGACCGACGCGGGCGCGTTGCGGCCGCGCCCGGCGATGGCGGCGCGTTCGCCGAGCACCCGCGGCCCGGGCAGGATCGCCGCGCGGCCACCGATCCGGCCGAGCAGTTCGATGGCGAGCAACGCTCCCCACGCGGCGCTGGCCGGCTGCCCCGGCGACCGCAGCGCGGGCCCGTCACGGCGACCGGTCAGCGCCATCGCGCCAGATGAGGCCCAGTCCCCGATCGCGGTGGTGTCCACTGTGCGCACCGCGGGCCCGCCCCAGGAGGCGGCCACCACCCCGATCGCGTCGATGACCCCGTCGGCCTGCTGCCAGGAACCGGGCTCGGCGCGCACCGAGGCCCCCAGCGACGCGAGCAACCGGCCGGCGTGCCACACCGTGGCGCCCGAACCGCAGACCGCCACCCGCAGCCCGGCCAGCGGGCCGCCCGGTTCCGGCTGCCAGCCCTGCGTTCCGGTGCTCACTGAAAGATTCTGCGCCACGAACGGCTTTCGCGCGCGCCTGCCGGCAAACCCGGCTGCGTGAACCTGTCCCGGCCCGGCCGCGGCGGGCATCCGGCCTTTGTGGACACCAGGAACCCGGCGCGCGTTTCATGCCCGTCCCTCGGCGCCGGTTTCGTGCACCCGGCGCAGCCGGCGTGCCGTGGTGCACACGTGCATCAGCGCCGCGGCCCGCGCCAGGTCCGCGCGCGCAGGGCGCGGCTGGAGATCCTCGTTCCCGGCCGCCTCGATGACGGAGTGATGGAACGCCGCATCGTGCCGGCTGAGCAGCTCCATGTCCAACGTCGCCTCGCGCACCGGGACACGCCCAGCTGCTGTTCGGGCGGGAGTTCCGCGCCGGGGGCAGCTTGCCGGACCGGATGAGCTGCCGGATGCGGACACCTATGTTGTTCAGGACTGGTCCAACCGGGCGAACGGATACCGGTCGGCGATCCACCGGTTGAAGTAGCGGCCCAGCGACGGGGCGCGCAGGAACTGCTCGAACACCTCCGGCGCCACCCCGTCGTAGGCGTACAGGTTCCCGCTGTGGAACTCCACTTCCAGCACTCGCCGGTCAGGGTCATAGCCGACCGCCCGGATCACCGAAGACGAGACCGGGCGGCGTCCGCGCCGCTTCGTCACCACACGAGTGTCGCAGCTCTTCCGTACGCTGAACTACCATGTGGCGAAGACTCCCCGCGGCGGACCGCTGGATCCTGCGACACGTCGCGGGCAGCGGCGCCAACCCCGTTACCAACGCCCTGCCGCCCCTCGGCCGCGCGGCCAACTACTCCCGCCTCTGGTGGGGCCTCAGCGCGGCGCTCGCGGCAACCGGCAATCGCCGCGCGCGGCGGGCCGCGTTGCGCGGCATGGTGTCCATCGGTGTGGCCAGCATCGCCGCGAACGTGGTGAGCAAGCGCGCCGTCCGCAGGCCCCGCCCGCCTGTCGAGCTGACCCCGGTCGCCCGACGGCTGGCCCGCGCGCCGATCACCACCTCGTTCCCCTCCGGCCATTCCGCGTCGGCCGCCGCGTTCGCCGCCGGTGTCGCGCTGGAGTGGCCGCTGCTCGCCGCGCCGGTCGGTGTGCTGGCCGGCGGGGTCGCCGCCTCCCGCGTCGTCACGGGCGTGCACTACCCCTCCGACGTGCTCGCGGGCATCGCGCTCGGCCTGGGCGCCGGCGTGCTGACGTTGTGGTGGTGGCCGCGCAGCACACCCGGCCCCGCGCAGGCGAAGCAGGTACAGGCGGTCGCCTCGCAGACCGGCGAAGGCGTGGTGATCATCGTCAACAACTCGGCGGGCAGCGCGGACGGTGAAGTGCTCAACGCGTTGCGAAAGCGCTTACCCGACGCCGAAGTGATCGAACCCAAAGAAGGCGACGACCTGCCAGCGGTCTTCGCCGAAGCCGCGATCCGGGCCCGGGTCCTCGGTGTCGCGGGCGGTGACGGCACGATCAACCTCGGCGCGAAAACCGCCGCACGCCACCGGGTTCCGCTGCTGGTGATCCCGGCGGGCACGCTGAACCACTTCGCCCGCGACCTCGGCGTGGACAACGCCGACCAGGCGGTGAGCGCGCTGCAGGAAGGCACCGCCATCGAAGTGGACCTCGGCACGGCCGGCGGCGAGGTGTTCGTGAACACCTGCAGCACCGGGCTGTACACCGATTTGGTGCGCTACCGCGAAAGGTGGGAACGCAGGCTCGGCAAGTGGCCCGCCATGCTGGTCGGCCTGGTGCACGTGCTGCGCCGCGCGCAACCCCAGGATCTGGTGGTGGACGGGAAGAACCGCCGCGTCTGGATGCTGTTCGCCGGCAACGGCCGCTACCTGCCGACCGGGTTCGCCCCCACCAGCAGGCCCGAACTGGACGACGGGTTGCTCGACATCCGGATCGTCGACGCGGCACGCCCCTACGCCCGCACCCGGGTGCTGTTGTCCGTGCTGACCGGCACCCTGCGCTGGGCCACGCCCTACGAGGGCGCCACTGCCACGAAGCTGGATATCCACTCCCCCAACGGTTCCCTGCACCTGACCCTGGACGGTGAGTTCACCCGCGTCGACCCGAAGACGACCATCGCCAAGCAGCCGAGGGCCCTCACGATCTACCGCACGGGTTGAGCACCGGCGAGCGCGCGCAGGAAGAACGCGACGTTCGCCGGCCGCTCGGCCAGCCGCCGCACGAAATACGGATACCACTCGGTGCCGTAGGGCACATACACGCGCATCTTCCGGCCCTGCGCCGCGAGTCGCTGCTGCACGTCCGGGCGGATCCCGTACAGCATCTGGTACTCGAAATCGATCCGTCCGGCCAGCTCCCCCGCGATGTCGATCAGTCGCGGATCATGGGTCGCGACCATCGGATACCCCTTGCCCCGCATCAGCACCTTGAGGCACCGGACGTAGGAAGCGGCCACTTCGGACTTCTTCCGGAACGCGACCGAAGCCGGTTCGTCGTAGGCGCCCTTGCACAGCCGGATCCGCGAACCCGGGCCGGCAAAGTCCGCGCAGTCGGCCTCGGTGCGCTTCAGGTATGCCTGCAACACCGTCCCGGTGTCCGGGAAATCGACCCGCAACGCGCGCACGATCGCCAGCGTGGAATCGGTGGTGGTGTGGTCCTCCATGTCCACCGTCACCCTCGTGCCCGCCGCCGCGGCCGCCGCGCAGATCAGCCGGGTGTTCTCCAGCGCGATCTTCTCCCCGTCCACCGGCAGGGCGCGGCCCAGCGCGGAGAGTTTCACCGAGACCTCCGCGCGGGCGGCCAGACCTTCGTCGTCCAGCCGCCGCAACACGGTGCGATACGCGTCGACGGTCGCCGTCGCCTGCTCGCGTTCGAGCGTGTCCTCCCCGAGATGGTCCAGCGAGACCAGCCGGTCCGCGGCCAGCTCGCGGCAGACACGGATCGCGTCGTCCACCCCCGCGCCCGCGACGAACCGGTTCACCACCGCACGCACCACCGGCGCACGCTCGGCCAGCGCCCTGCAGCGCGCCGACCGGGAAGCGGAGATCAACACCGAACGCAACATGTCACTCTCCTTGGTGCGGATAGCCGGAAGACGTCGCCGGCACGAATGTCTCCTTGATGGTGCGGGGGCTGGCCCAGCGCACCAGGTTGTAGATCGAGCCGGCCTTGTCGTTGGTACCCGAGGCGCGTGCCCCGCCGAAGGGCTGCTGGCCGACGACGGCGCCGGTCGGCTTGTCGTTGACGTAGAAATTGCCCGCGGTGAAGCGAAGCGTCGCGCTCGCCTGCTGGACCGCCGCCCGGTCGGTGGCGATGACGGAACCCGTGAGCCCGTAGGCCGCGCCCTGGTCGACCTGGCGCAGCACCCGGTTGTACTCGGCGTCCTCGTAGACGTGCACGGCGAGGATCGGGCCGAAGTACTCGGTGCTGAACACGTCGTTCGTCGGGTCCTCGCTCGCGATCACCGTGGGGCGCACGAAAAAGCCCTCCGACGCGTCGGCGGTGCCGCCCACGAGCACGTCCAGGTCCGGCGCGGCGTGCGCCGCCCGCAGCACGCCGTCGAGCCGGTCGAACGAGCGCCGGTCGATCACGGCGCCGAGGAAGTTGCGGAAGTCGGTGACGTCACCCATGGCGAGTGAGTCCACTTCGGACAGAAGATCGTCCTTGAGCCGCGCCCAGACCGAACGCGGCACGAAGGCCCGCGACGCGGCCGAGCACTTCTGCCCCTGATACTCGAACGCGCCGCGGACCAGCGCCGTGCGGAGCACGTCCACATCCGCCGACGCGTGCGCGACGACGAAGTCCTTGCCCCCGGTCTCCCCCACCAGCCGCGGATAGCCGCGGTACTGCGAGATGTTCGCGCCGATCGTGGACCACAGGTGCTGGAACGTCTTCGTCGATCCGGTGAAGTGGATCCCGGCCAGCGCCGGGTCGGCGAGCACGACATCGGACACCGCGAGGCCGTCGCCGGTGAGCAGGTTGATCACGCCCGGCGGCAGCCCCGCTTCTTCGAGCAGCCGCAGGGTCAGATGCGCGGCGAGGCCCTGTGTCGGCGAGGGCTTCCAGATCACCGTGTTGCCCATCAGCGCGGGCGCGGTCGGCAGATTGCCCGCGATGGCGGTGAAGTTGAACGGCGTCACCGCATAGACGAAACCCTCCAGCGGGCGGTAGTCCAGCCGGTTCCACACGCCGGGGCTGCTCTGCGGCTGCTGCTCGTGGATCTGGCGCGCGAAGTGCACGTTGAACCGCCAGAAGTCGGCGAGCTCGCACGCCGAGTCGATCTCCGCCTGCACCGCTGTCTTGGACTGGCCGAGCATGGTCGCGGCGTTGAGCGTGTCCCGCCACGGTCCCGACAGCAGGTCAGCGGCGCGCAGCAGCACGGCCGCGCGCTCGTCGAAGGGCAGCGCGCGCCACGACTCCGCAACGCGCAGCGCGGCGGCGACAGCGGACTTCGCGTCTTCGTGCGTGGCGTTGTGCATGACGCCGAGCACGTGCGCATGGTTGTGCGGCTGGACGACATCGATGGGCGCGCCACCGGCCATCCGCTGTGCACCGTCGATCGTCGACGTCAGCTCGAACCGGGTGCCTGCCAGCTCGGTGAGCTTCGCGGTCAGGCTCGCGCGTTCGGGGCTGCCCGGGGCGTACTCCCGCGCGGGTTCGTTGCGCGGCGCGGGCGGGTGGGTGATCGCGTCCATGTGCTGAAGGTTAGGCAGCGGGACCCGTCTTGAGGTTGGCCGATCGGCTACCTTTGAGGCGAGAGCATTGTTCGATTGGACAAAGTGCGATGAACCTGCGACAACTGCTGCTCGCGGTCGGAGAACCGCTGCTGACGCTCGGCGCGGGCAGTCTCGACGTGCCCGTGCGCGGGGTCGCGATCCTCGACCCGGACGACGAGCTCGCCGCCTGCCCTGACGAACTGGTGCTCGTCATCGGCGCGCGCGGTCGCGAAGCAGTGCGCTACGTGCGCGTCGCGGCGCGGGCGGGCGCTTCGGCCGTTGCGGTCAAAGGCAAGCCCGAAGCGCTGCGCGCTGCCGCGGAGGACGCGGGCATAGCGCTGGTGACAGTGCGCCCCGAGGTGCGCTGGGACCAGCTGCAGACCCTCGTGCACGAGGTCGTGGACGGCGCCGCCGTGGAGCCCGACGCCGGACAGGGCGACCTGTTCTCCCTCGCGCAGACAGTGGCTGTGCTGACCGGGGGCAGCGTCAGCATCGAGGACGCCGGCAACCGGGTGCTGGCGTACTCCCGTTCCGACGACGACATCGACGAGCTGCGCCGGTTGTCCATCCTCGGCTGGGAAGGCCCCGAGCAGTACCTGGCGCTGCTGCGCGAATGGGGCGTGTTCCAACGGCTGCGTTCGAGCGAGGACGTGGTGCTCGTCGAGGAACGGCCCGAACTGGGCATCCGCCGTCGGCTGGCGGTCGGCATCCGGGCCGGCGCCCAGCACCTCGGCGCGATCTGGGTGCAGGAAGGCAAGCGTCCGTTCGCCGAGCAGGCGGAACGCGCGCTGCTCGGCGCCGGCCGGCTGGCCGCCGTGCACCTGCTCCGCCGCCGCGGCTCTCCCCTGCGCTCGCCCGACGACCTGGTGTCCGGGCTGCTGGAAGGCAAGGTCAGCGCCGATCTGGTCGCCGGGCAGCTCGGCCTCGACCCCGCGGCGCCCGCGATCGTGCTGGCCGTCGCGCCGCGCGAGATCGAGCACGACCGCTCCGAGCACGAACTGCACCGCCTCGAAGTCAGCAACGTCGTGTCCGTGCACGCCACGTCCTACCGGCGGGGCGCGTTGGTCGGCACGATCGGCTCACGGGTGTACGCCGTGCTGCCGGAAGTGCCGCAGCAGCAAGCAGAACCGGCCCTGAAAACGCTTGCCAAACACGTTGTCGAGGTGCTCGGGCGGGCCGGGGTGCGCGCGCAGGCGGGCATCGGCTCGCCGGTGCGCACGCTGGCTGACGTGGTCGCCTCGCGCTCGGAGGCCGACCGGGTGCTGGCCGCGATGGCCCGCACTCCCGGCCGCGCCATGGCCACGATCGCCGACCTGCGCGCGGAAGTCCTGCTCGGCGAGACCGTCGCGCTACTGGAGGCGAACCCGGACCTGCGCGATCCCGCGGTCGGCGCTCTCGTCGCGCACGACAAGGAGAACGGCACCGAGCTCGTCCCCTCCCTGCTGGCGTACCTCGACGCGCTCGGCGACGTCCGGGCCGCGGCGGCCGGACTGCACGTGCACCCGAACACGTTGCGCCACCGGGTCCGCCGGGCGACGGCCGTGTCGGGGCTGACGCTCGAAGACCCCCGCGAGCGGCTCGCCTGCCATCTTCAACTGCTGCTGGTTTGCCCGCACTGACCCCGGGGTAGCCCACGTCGGAAGTCTGTCGTGGGAGGGACACCGATGAGCGACTACACGGACAGCCGGCAACTCAAGCCGGACCCCGCGCGACTGTGGGCAGGCGGTGCCGCCACCGCGATCGTGGCGGCGCTGGTCGCCATCGTCGGCATTCTGATCGCCCGCGGCCTGGCCGACGTGGCGATCCTCGCGCCGAAGGGGTCCGGGCTGTGGGGCAACGCCAACACCGCCACGTACGCGGTCTGCTCCGCGATCGTGGCGCTGCTGGCCACCGGGCTGATGCACCTGCTGGCGCTGGCCACGCCGCGGCCCACCACGTTCTTCGGCTGGATCATGGTGCTGCTGACGCTGATCGCCGTGGTGCTGCCGCTGAGCCTGTCGGTCAAATGGGACACCAAGATCGCGACCGGGCTGCTCAACCTCATCATCGGCCTGGTGATCACCCTGCTGATCACCAGCGTCGCGCAGAGCGCGCTCAAACGCGCCGCGGCGACGCGGCAACAACAACCCGCCAACGACTGGGCGCCGACCCGCCAGTGGGATCAGGGCCAGGGCCCGTACTACCCGTGACGCATTGACAGCGCACCGGCCCGCCGGTGACGCTGGGGTGATCTTGCCCCGGGTCCAAGGCGGTGACGGTGGTGCGCGTGCTGGTCGCCAATCGTGGTGAAGTCGCGGTGCGCGTGCTGCGTGCGGCGGCCGAGTCGGATCTCGAAGCGGTCGCGGTCTACGCGGAGGACGACGCCGACGCTCTGCATGTCCGGCTCGCTTCGGGCGCCGTGTCTCTCCCGCGGAGTGGCCCGGCGGCGTATCTCGATGGCGCAGCCCTGATAGCCGCGGCGAAATCGGCGGGTTGCGACGCCGTCCACCCGGGATACGGGTTCCTCTCCGAGAACGCCGAGTTCGCCCGCGCCTGTGTCGAGGCGGGCCTGGTGTGGATCGGGCCGAGACCGGAAACGCTGGAACTGCTGGGCGACAAGACAAAGGCGCGCGGGCTCGCGGCGGAACTGGGCGTGCCGGTGATCGCCGGTGGCGGGGCGGAGGAAGCCGAACGCTTTCTGGCCGAAGGTTCCGCGGTGATGATCAAGGCTGTCGCGGGCGGCGGCGGGCGCGGGATGCGCGCGGTCGCGCCGGGCGAGGATCTGGCCGAAGCGATGCGACGCTGCCGGTCGGAGGCGCTGTCGGCGTTCGGCAACGGTGAGGTGTTCGTCGAGCGGCTGCTGCAGCGGGCGCGGCACATCGAGGTCCAGGTGGTCGCGGACGCGCACGGCAGCGTCGCGGTACTGGGCGACCGCGATTGCAGTCTCCAGCGCCACAAGCAAAAGCTCATCGAGATCGCGCCCGCCCCCGACGTGCCCCAGCGAGCGGACCTCGCCGAAGCGGCGGCGAAGCTCGCGCGGCGCGCCGGCTATGTCGGCGTGGGCACCTTCGAATTCCTGGTCAGCGGCGGGGAGTGGTTCTTCCTGGAGGCCAATCCGCGGTTGCAGGTCGAGCACACGGTCACCGAGGAGGTCACCGGCGTCGACCTCGTGCAGACACAGTTCCGCATCGCCGCGGGCGAGCCGCTGCCCACACTGCCCGAGCCCCGCGGGTTCGCGGTGCAGGCGCGGGTGAACGTCGAGCAGCCCGGCACGCTCGAACGTTACGAACCGCCGGGCGGGCCGGGCCTGCGGGTGGACGGCTGCGGATATGCCGGGTACGAGACGAATCCGCGGTACGACTCGATGCTGGCCAAGGTGATCGCCCACGCGCCGGATCTGCCCGCGGCGGTGCGGAAAGCCCGGCACGCGCTCGCCGAGTTCCGCATCGAAGGGGTCGGCACCAACCGGGATCTGCTGCGGGACCTGTTATCCCGCGAGGAAATCCCGGCCTACACCTCGTTCGTCGACGAGATCCTGCCGGACCTGCCGGTCGCGACGGGCGGCGGTGAGGTCGTCACCGCCCCGATGACGGGCACGGTCGTGGAGATCACGCACGCGGTCGGTGATCCGCTGGCGGCGGGCACCGTGCTGCTCGTGCTCGAAGCGATGAAGCTGGAACACACGGTGGCCGCGCAGGTCAGCGGCACCGTGGCCGAGCTGCTCGTGAAACCGGAGGACATCGTCACGGCGGGACAGCGGCTCGCCGTCCTCACTCCCGGGGAAGTGGAAACCGGTGCCGTCGCGGGGAAAACCGAGCTGGATCTCGACAACCCGCGCCCCGATCTCGCGGCCCTGCTCGACCGCCGGGCGCTCACCGAGGACGACGCGCGACCGGAGGCCGTGGCGCGCAGGCACGCGGCCGGGCGCAGGACAGCACGCGAGAACATCGCCGATCTGTGCGAGGACTTCGTCGAGTACGGCGCGCTCGCGATAGCCGCGCAGCGCGGGCGCCGCAGCATCCACGACCTGATGGAGCGCACCCCCGCCGACGGGCTCGTCGCGGGTGTCGGCATCGTCAACGGGTCGAAGGTCATCGCGATGTCGTATGACTACCTGGTGCTCGCCGGCACGCAGGGAATGCGCGGGCACGCCAAGAAAGATCGCATGTTCGAGCTCGCCGAACGCTCCCGGCTACCGGTCGTGCTCTTCGCCGAAGGCGGTGGCGGACGGCCAGGCGACACCGACGGTGCCGGGGTCACGCTGCTGGACTGCGAAGCGTTCGCCCGCTACGCGCGACTGAGCGGCAAGGTTCCGCTCGTCGGTATCGCTTCGGGACGCTGCTTCGCCGGGAATGCCGCGCTGCTGGGCTGTTCCGACGTGGTGATCGCGACACCCGAGGCGTCCATCGGGATGGGCGGCCCGGCGATGATCGAAGGCGGCGGGCTCGGCGTGTTCCACCCCGACGAGGTGGGCCCGGCCGGCGTCCAGCGCGCCAACGGCGTGATCGACCTGATGGCGGCCGACGACGCGGACGCGGTCCGGCTGGCGCGCAGCTACCTGTCGTACTTCCAGGGGCCGGAGTCCACTTGGGACACTCCGGATCAGCGGCTGTTGCGGCACAGCATCCCGGAGAACCGCCTGCGCGTGTACGACGTGCGCGCGGTCGTCGACGGTCTGGCCGATGTGGACAGTGTGCTGGAACTGCGCCGCGACTTCGGCCTCGGCGCGATCACCGCGCTGATCCGGGTCGAAGGGCGCCCGCTCGGCCTGATCGCGAACAACCCCGCGCACCTCGGCGGCGCGATCGACTCACCGGCGGCGGACAAGATCGCGCGTTTCCTGCAGCTGTGCGACGCCTACGGCCTGCCGGTGCTCTCCTTGTGCGACACCCCGGGTTTCATGGTCGGCCCGGAGGCCGAGCGCACCGCGACCGTGCGCCACGTCAGCCGGATGTTCGTCACCGCCGGCAGCCTGTCCGTGCCGTTCGGCACCATCGTGCTGCGCAAGGGTTACGGCCTCGGCGCGCAGGCGATGGCCGCGGGCGGGTTCCACGAGCCGCGCTTCGTCGTCGCCTGGCCGACCGGCGAGTTCGGCCCGATGGGCTTGGAGGGCGCGGTCCGGCTCGGCTACCGCAAGGAACTCGAAGCGATCGAGGACCCGTTGGCACGCAAGGAGAAATTCGACGAAATGGTGGCCGCGGAGTACGAACGCGGCAAGGCGGCGAACGTGGCTTCGGCGTTCGAGATCGACGACGTCATCGACCCGGCCGACTCCCGCCGCTGGATCACCACCCTGCTCGACGGCGGCCCCGTGCCCGGCCGCCCCTGCGTCGACACCTGGTGACTACGGGCCGACGATCCCGCGCTCCCGCAGCCCGGCCTCGTCCCCGCGGCGACCCAGCTCGGCGAGCACCGCGCTGGTGTGCTCGCCGTGCGCCGGCACCGCACCCATCCGCGCCTCCACGTCGGCGAACGTCACCGGCGGCAGCAACGCGTCGATGCTGCCCACCGGGGTGTCCACCGGCCGCCATCTGTCGCGTTCGGACAGTTGCGGATGCTCGATCAGCTGCCGCACCGAGTTGACCCGCGCCGACGCTATCCCGGCCGCGTCCAGCTTGCGAACCAGGTCCTCGGCGTCCCACTGCCGGGTGCTCGCCGCGACGGCCTCGTCCACCAGCGCCCGATTGCGCACCCGGGCGACATTCGTCGCATATTCGGGATCTTCGGCCAGCTCCGGCCGGTCGATCACCTTCGTGACCAGCTGAACCCAGCCGCGGTCGTTCTGGATCCCGATCAGCACCTCGTCGCCGTCCGCCGTCGGATACGCGTCGTAGGGCGCGATGATCGGATGGCTGAGCCCGGTGCGCGGCGGCTGCTGACCGGTGTGCGCGGCGAGGTAGAGCGGATGCCCCATCCACTCCGCGACCGCGTCCAACATGGACACTTCCAGATGCGCGCCCGTGCCGGTCCGCATCCGGCGGAACAACGCCGCGAGAATCCCGGAGTAGGCGTACATCCCGGCCGCGATGTCCGCCGTCGGCACGCCCGTCTTCGCTGGTGCCTCGGGGCTGCCGGTGATCGACACCAGCCCGGCTTCGCTCTGCACCAGCAGGTCGTACGCCTTCCGGTCCCGGTACGGGCCCGAGGAGCCGTAACCCGACATGTCGACCACGACCAGCTCCTCGTGACCGGCGCGGAGGGTCTCCGCATCCAGTCCGAGGCGAGCCGCCGCACCGGGCGCGAGGTTCTGTACGAACACGTCGGCGCGCGCGATGAGTTCCTTCAGCAGCGCCGAACCCTCGTCGCTCTTCACGTCGAGCGCCACGGATTCCTTGCCACGGTTGAGCCACACGAAATGCGAGGCCATGCCGCGCACCGAAGTGTCGTAGGCGCGGGCGAAATCCCCGCCGTCCACCCGCTCGATCTTGATGATCCGGGCGCCGAGGTCGCCCAGCTGGCGCGTGGCCAGCGGCGCCGCGACGGCCTGTTCGAGCGCGACGACGGTGATTCCGTCCAGCGGCAGCTCCGTCACATCGACCTCCTCACCGTCGAACAAGCCAATCCACCCGGGGTTCAGCCCTGCTGGGCAAGCAACCGCCGCGCGCGTTCCACCACCGGGCGGTCCACCATCTGGCCGTCCACCGCCACCGCCGAGTCCCCGGCAGCGAGCACCTTCCGCGCCCACTCCAGCTCCTCCTCCGACGGGGAGAAACCCTTACGCACCAGCGAAACCTGCTTCGGGTGGATGCACAGCTTGCCCCCGAACCCGAGCCGCAGGGCATGCCGGATGTCGTCCTCGAGCACGGCCTCGTCGGCGAGGTTCGTGGTCACCCCGTCCAGTGGTGGCGCGATCCCCGCCGCCGCGCTGGCGATCACCAGCCGGGACCGCGCGTACCCGAGCGCGAGCTGATCGTCGTGCCGAACGCCGAGATCCGTCGCCAGGTCCACGCTGCCGAACGCCACCCGCACGACGTTGTGCGCCGAGCAGACCGCCGTCGCGGCTTCGACGCCACGCGCGGTCTCGATGATCGGCACCAGCGGCACGTCGATCCCGCCGAGCACTCCCGGGTCCTCGGCCTTGGGCACCACGACCGGGCAGCCGTGCTTCACGACGAGGTCAAGATCAGCCTGGAACCACGGGGTGCCCGCCCCGTTGATCCGCACGATCCCCTTGTTCCCCGCCGAAAACCACTCGTCGACCGCGGCGCGCGCCGCGTCCTTGTCCGCCTCACCTACCGCGTCCTCCAGGTCGAGGATCACCCCGTCCGCGCCCGAGGCGGCAGCCTTCGCGAACCGCTCGGCACGGTCGCCGGGCACGAACAACAGCGCACGAGCCGCGGCGATCACGCGAACCGCACTTCCGCCGTGGCGTGCCGTTCGTCCCGGCCGGACGCAACGCGCAACGTCGCGCCCTCGCCCGCCGGGTCGCCCAGCGCGCGCAGGTGCTCGCCGACGAACAGCGGCTTGCGCAGCCGGTACGACAGCGACCGGACCTCCTTGTCCCGCACCAGTTCCAGCATCAACAGGATCAGCAACGGGCCGTGCACGACGAGCCCGGGATAGCCCTCGACCCCGGTGACGTAGGGCTCGTCGTAGTGGATGCGGTGCGCGTTCGCGGTCAGCGCGCTGAACCGGAAGAGCAGCCGCGAGTCGGGGCGCTTGTCCAGCTGCCACTCGGCGTCCGACGCAGGCGCGTCGGCGCTGTCCAGCTGCAGCAGCCCGCCGCGGCGCTCGTCCTCGCCGGAGCGGTAGACGATGTCCTGCTCCTCGACCACGCGCACCTCGCCGTCCTGGCTGAACTCGCTGCGCACGGTCACGAACATCATCTCGCCGGTGCGGCCCTGTTTGACCGCGACCTCACCCAGAGTGCTCACCTTCTCGGCCCGTTTGCCCAGCTCGAGCGACCGGCGGACCTCAAGACGGCCACCGGCGAACATCCGGCGGCGATCCGGGATCGGCGGGAGGAAATGCCCGTCGCGCGGGTGCCCGTCGGCGCCGAGTTCGCTTTGCCCCGGCCAGTCGAGGAAGTAGAGCCAATGCCACAGCGGCGGCAGCGCCCCGGCCGGCGAGGCCTGGTCGAACACCGCCGACAGCGCGCCTGCCGGCCCCGGCGGCAGCTCGTCGGCCGCGTGCACCGGCCCTGGACGCCAGTCCGTCACATATCCGCCCAGGTCCATGCCACTCCCTTGTCGTTCGGCCGTACAAATGCTTCGCCTAGTTTCAAACGGAGATCGCTTCCCCGTCAACCACAACGATTGACCGGTTGCGGATTTGGCCGTACAAATGTCCGATGGACAGCGCCTACGTGCGGCTGGCACGGGAGCTGCGGGAGGGGATCCTGCGCCAGGATTTCCCCGAAGGGGTGCGGCTGCCGACGGAAAGCGAGCTGGCGAGCACGCACCGGGTGAGCCGCCAGACCGTGCGCCGCGCGTTCCAGGACCTGGTCGCCGAGGGCCTGGTCCACCGCGTGCCGGGGCGTGGCACGTTCGCGTCCCGGCCGGACGGGCGCTACCTGCGGCAGTTCGGTTCGATCGAGGACCTGATGGCGCTGTCCGTCGACACCGACATGCGCCTGGTCTCGCCCCTGCGGCCGCGCATCGACGTGGATGCCGCCGGGCGGTTGCGGCTGGAGTCGGACAGGGTGTTCGAGCTGTCGTTCCTGCGCCTGCACGCGACCGTGCCGTTCTGCCTGACCACCGTGTTCCTGCCGCCGGAGGTAGGCAGGCTGCTGGAGTCAGCGCCGGAGCTGACCGAACCGGAGGCATCGAGCCGCGCGACGATCATCGGGTTACTCGAAGGCCGCTTGCCCGACCCGATCGCCGAGGCCGAGCAAAGCGTCACCGTCGCACTCGCCGGCAGCGCGGTCGCTGAGCAGCTGGGCTGCGAGGTGGAGCGGCCGCTGCTGCGGATCGACCGGTTGTACCTGGCCTCCAGCGGCAAGCCGGTGGAACTGGCGGTCAGCCATTTCCTGCCCGAGCACTATTCGTACCGGGTACGCCTGCGCCGCCACCCGTCCTGAACCCAAGCGCGGCGTCGGCCACGAGCAGGTGCCTCGCGGCCGGCATGCCCGCACACGACCGGGCGGCCCGCAGCCAGCCTGCCGCAGTCAGGCGACCGCGCTCCGTTCAGGCGTCCCGCAGTGAGCCTCCGCGCACCCCACCCGGCAGCGCGCAGTCGGCCGCCCCACACCCCACCCGACGGCGCGCCGTCGCCCCCCGCACACCATCCGGCGGCCCGAAGTCGGCCGATCCCCGCACACCACCCGGCAGCCCACAGCCAGCCGCCCCACACACCACCCGGCAGCCCACAGCCAGCCTCCCACACACCACCCGGCGGCCCACAGCCAGTCTCCCCACCATCCGGCGGCCCGCAGTCAGCCGATCCCCGCTCTACTCAGGCGTCCCGCTCCACTCAGGCGTCCCGCCACACCGGACAGCCCGCCGCAGCAAGACCGGTCCGCCCCGGTCAGGCCGTGAACAGCTGGATCGTGGTGAGCACCCCCGCACCCGCCACCACCGCCGCGGCGAGCATCAGCCGCCGCCGGGACGCGCCCGTGCTGGGCACCGCCCGCGCGGCGAAGCCGGACAGCGCCACGAGGGCCGCCGCCAGTGCCCCGGCCGCGATCTCCAAGTGCGCGTGGCCGACAATCCCGTGCCGGACAAGCAGGACGGCCAGCACCGCGGCGGAGAGCGAGGTGCGTTGCCAGGCCAGCGCGGTGCGCTCCGGCTGCAGCCCGCGATCACGCCTCACCGTGGTTGTGCCAGCACGAGAACCAGTACCACCGCACCCGCGATCGCGGCCGCCCAGCCGATCACGAACGGCAGCCAGGTCATCGGCAGCGGGCGTCCGTGGCGCATCGCGCGCTGGACCTGGGCCCAGCGCCGGTAGGCGAACGCGGACAGCAGGGTGCCTGTCACAGCGAGCAGCACCGCCAGGACGGTGTGCAGTGCGGTGATCGAGAACTCGGGGACGAACTGGGCCAGCGCGACCGCGCCGGCCAGCAGCGCCAGGCCCGTGCGCAGCCAGGCGAGGAACGTGCGCTCGTTGGCCAGGGTGAACCGGTAGTCGGGTTCCTCGCCTTCCTCGTACCAGTGCGGGCGGCGGCCCGGTTCATCGTGCATGGTTCAGCACGGTAGCCGCCGCCCGGAGGACCGGTTTCACCCGACCCTTCATAGCCGCTTTATGAAATGTGCCCCCGGATTTGTCACCGCGCTATTCTTGTCGACTTTTCGGGACAGCGGTAGCTTTTCGACGACCCTGCCGGTAATTCCACCGCCAGCGGTCGGTCTTTTTCATTGTCATTTTCCGTGAAGAGAAATCCGTCATGCCTGTTTCTCGTCTCGCGCGCCGTCTCGTCGCGGGCGGTTGCGCCACCGCCGCGGCGATGAGCACGATCGTGCTCGGCACCGCGACCTCGTCGGCCGCCACCTGTTCCGACGTGGATGTCGTGTTCGCCCGCGGTTCGGGTGAGCTGCCCGGTCTCGGCATCACGGGCGGCCCGTTCGCCGATGCCGTGAAAGCGGATCTTCCCGGGAAGACAGTGAGCTCGTATGCGGTGGACTACGCCGCGGATCTCGCGCAGACAAGTGCCGGCCCCGGCGCCACCGACATGACCCGGCACGTCACTTCGGTCGCCGCATCATGCCCCGGCACGAAATTCGTACTGGGCGGTTATTCGCAGGGCGCGAGCGTCACCGATATCTCGATCGGCATCCCTACCGTGCTCGGCAGCGGTGAGACCATTCCGGCCGCATTGGCGTCCAAGATCGCGGCAATTGCCGTTTTCGGCAATCCGCTGCGACTGTTCGGCCAGAACATTCCCGCGAACAGCCCGACTTACGGGAGCCGGGCCATCGACCTGTGCAATGTCGGCGACCCGGTGTGCGCGAACGGTGTGAACGTGCTCGCCCACCTGACGTACGGTTTCGACGGCAGCGCCACGAAGGCAGCCCAGTTCGCCGCCGACAAGGTGAAGGCTGCGTCGTAGGTATCCCTGGAGCGTAGGTATCCCTGGCCGGACGGCAGACGCCCGTCCCAACCACAACAGAGGCATCGGCGCCACCCGCCCGGGGCGCCGATGTCTTTTGCCCGCGGTCGTGGCCCCCCCATGCCCGATGGGCGTGCCTGGTCGTGCCCTGCGATCTTGGTCGGCGGTCGTGAGGGCATGGTGTCCCCAGAAACCAGGTCATGCGGCCCCTGTTGGGGCGCCGGCCACCTCGATCACACGGAGTCCCCCGAGTATTGGTCCGCCAGATCGGGCAGGCCCCGCGCCCGCAGCACGTTCACCAGCGGCGGGACGCTGTCCCGCCCGACCTGCCCGGCGTAGAGCGCGGACAGCCCACGCAAAGCCAATTCCAGGTCGAGACGGAAGCCTGGATCGTCCAGGCTGTCGCCGTAGAGCCGGTGCAGCTCCTTCATCCGGTAACGCACGGTCTGCGGATGGAGCCGCAGGATTTCGGCGACCTCGGCGAGGTTCCCGCGCGCCCGGAGCCAGGCCAGCAGCGTCTCCCACGAACGCGCACGCTTCTTCGGCTCCATCTGCTTCAGCGGAGCCAGCGTCCGGTCCCCCAGCTGCCGGATCAACCCCCGGTTGCGCATCAACAGCAGGGCCCGAAGATGTTCGTCGCACCACACGACCTCGTCCGCGGCGATGAACCCGGCGTGCACCAGTTGCCCGACCTCCAAGGCTTGTTCGAGCGATCGGGACGCCTCGGTCGGCGGCACCACCGGGCCGACGACCACGCGCTGTCCCGCGAAGCACCGCACCCAGTCGCGACCGTCGGGATCCGGGACGAGCACTCTCGGCACTTCATGGGCCAGATCGGCCAGCGACCGAACGGGCAGCTCGGATGTCGGCCGGCTGAGCACGACCATGCACAGTTTCTCGGGCATCGGCCAGCCGACCTGGCGCGCCGTGCGCTGAGCGGCACGTCGCTCGCTCTGCCGCTCGGACAACAGCTGGCCGAGGAGTCGGTGGTGTGCGGCCGCGGTGGCGTCGATGGCGTCACGCGCGGCGAGTGCGATGTCGCCGAGCCGCCACACCGCATCCAATTGCAGCTGCCCGTCGCGTACGAGCGCCTCCAGCCGCCGCCACAACGCCCGCAGCACGGCCCTGGCGGCATCCGCATGCAGCGCATGGAACCCGCGTCGTTCCTCGGTCCATTCGAAGCTGGTGGTGACGG
Source organism: Amycolatopsis sp. (assembly GCF_035546795.1). Taxonomy (GTDB): domain Bacteria; phylum Actinomycetota; class Actinomycetes; order Mycobacteriales; family Pseudonocardiaceae; genus Amycolatopsis_E. The sequence continues at coordinate 125,727 of NZ_DASZWC010000012.1, read as the reverse complement.
CGGCCAGGTAGTCGGCGAGTAGCCGCTCGGCCACCGGCCCCGGCACCGACCTGCCCACCGTGGCGAGCACGTCGTCGCGGATCAAGGCCGCCATGGCACCGGAGATCACGACGGGCTCAATACTCCACCCCGAGCAGCTTGAGCGCCCGCAAGGCGGCCTCGATCTCGAATCGGGCGTTCGGATCACGCAGATCCTCGCCGAAGATCTCCTCGACCTGCCGCATCCGGTAGCGCACCGTTCGCGGATGCACGGCCAGCTTCGACGCCGTGTCCTGCACATTCCCCTGCGACTGGAGCCAGGCGAACAACGTGCCCGCCAGCCGGGCACGCTGTTTGGCCGGCAACACGTTCAGCGGCGACAGCCGTCGCTTCGTGACCTGCTTCAGCAAGCCGGGATCACCAAGCAGCCACAGCGTCGACCAATGGTCCCCGCACACCGTGACCGGCATGTCCGGCAGCACGCCGTCACCCACCAGCCGCAGCGCCTGACGGGCCCATCGCAACGACGCCGTTGCATCGGTGATCGCGACCGTCGGGCCGACCGCGACATGCGCCCCGTGGAACGCGGCCGACAGCCGTTGCAACCGCTCGGTGGTCACCGGGCCCGGTAACAGCAGGCAGGGTTCCGGTTCCCGGAGATCCGCCAGGATGTCCGGGCCCAGCATGGGGTCGGCACGGACATGACCACTCGGTTCGGCGTCCACGGCCACGAGCGCGCACTGTTCCGGAACCGTCCAGCGGACCGTCCTGGCCAGTTCGGTGATCGCCGCCCGGGACACCGCGGGGCGTTTGAGGATCAGCTGCAGCAGCCGCCGCCGCATCCCGCGCCCGGCGTCCTTGGCCCGGGTCTGCGCTTCGCGATATCCCTTGACGGACAAGGCCGCCAGTTCGTCGAGAAACACGAAAAGCCGGTCGGCCAGCCACGAGACATCGACAGCGGGCAGCGAACGCTGGCGTTCCACCCTGGCCACCCGGCGCCAGGCCACCCGCCCACCAATCCGCAACGCCGCGTGCAGTTGGTCGAGCGTGCGGCCCGCGTGCCCTTCCGCGCGGCCGATACTGCGAAAGGTGCGCTCGGCGTCGGTTCTGGCCAGGTGCGGATATTCGAGCAGATCCACGAACAGCTTTACCGCGTACTCCACCCGGTTCCGCAGCACTGTGGTGTCGGCTTCGTCGAGCGGACGGCCGTATTCGGGCACACAGCGGCGGATCTCGCGCACGATCTCGTCGACGAGGCTGGGCAACTCCGGCCGCAGCAGCATCGCCAACCGCCGTCTTCGCTCCTCCATCACGGCCAGGCGCCCACCCTCCACCACCGCGTTTCCTGCGTGCATCACCGTCTCCTGAACTCAGCGGACCAGGCGTCGCATCTTGTGGCCCGTCGGCGACCCGCTGCATCGGTGAAATCACCAGTCCCTTCCCTTACCGTTACCAAAGAGCAACACTGTCGGTATGTCCGTTGAGAACGGGTTTTCCGCTGTCCCCACCGGCTTTCCGCCGAGCCTGCACGGCCGCGACCACGAGCTCGCCACCGTTGCCGACCTGCTGCGATCCGCACGTGAAGGCCGCGGTGGCGCCGTCGAGATCCACGGAACAACCGGCGTTGGCAAGACCGCGCTGTTGACCGCCGCCCAATCCGCTGCCGAAGGTTTCGCGGTACTGCACATCCGTGGTGTGGCAAGCGAGAAAGCGCTTTCGCTCGCTGGGCTGAATCAGCTGCTCAGGCCGCTCGCGGACCGGATTTCCTCGCTCTCCCAACGACACGCCGCCACCCTGGCACCGGTGGTCGGCTGTGACCTTGACGACAGCGAACCGGATCCCGCACCACTGGACGAGTTCTCACTCTGTTCGGCACTCACCTCCTTGCTAACCGATCTGGGCCAGGAGAGCCCGGTACTGTGTTGCGCCGACGACCTGCACCTGCTCGACGAGAAATCCCGGCACGCCTTGCTTTTCGCCGCACGCCGGCTCGGCACCGACCCGGTCGTGTTCCTGTTGGCCAGCAGTTCACCCGGGCCGGCGGAATTCCCGCGTCTGACGTTGGAGCCACTCGACGACAATGCGAGCCGACAGTTGCTCGACGAGCGCGTCCCCGATGGCCTGCCAACGGATCTGGTCGAGGAACTCGTTTCCCTGGCTTCGGGCAATCCGCGCGCGCTGACCGAACTCGCGGAGGCATTGACCACCGGCCAGCTAGCGGGCACGAGCGCACCGCCGGTCGCACTTCCCGCGGACAGTCCGCTCCGCGCCGAGTTCCGCCGCAAGTTCGAGCATTTGTCCCCGGACGCACGCAGCCTGGTCCGGTTGACCGCGGCAGACGAGTGGCTCGACGTCGATACGGTGGTCCGGCTCTCCGCCGAAACCGGAATCGACCTGGCAGCCATCGAAGAAGCCACTTCGTCGGGCCTCCTGCTGGACCAGGGCGGCCTCGTGGAGACTCCCAGCCGGCTGGTTCGCTCCTCGCTGTACGCCGACATGCCGTTGCCCGAACGTCAGTGGACGCACGAACTGCTGGCACGGGTCCTCGACAGCGAAGAACGCCATCTCCGCGCGCTCGCGCACCGGGCAGCCATCTCCCCCACCCCCAACGGGCAGTTGGCCGACGAACTCGAGGAATCCGCCGCGACAGCCCGAAGATCGAGGGACTACGAAGCATCTGCCCGTGCCTGTCAGCAGGCCGCCGATCTCACACCGGATCCGACCGTCAAGGCACTGCGTCTCCTTTCCGCCGCCCGAGACTGCTGGCTCGCCGGGCGGACCCAGCGCAGCCGCGCGCTGCTGCACCGTCTCCGTCCACTCACCTGCGACGCCAGCGTCCGCGGACTCGCCGATCTTCTCCAGGGCGAGATCGAACTCCGTGACGGGACTCCGCCCATCGGCCGTCGTCTCCTCCTCGACGCCGCGGACGGCCTCACCGAGTCCCACCTGCCACTGGCCGCCACCGCCCTGATGTATGCCGGTGAAGCCAGCTGCCTTGCCGGTGATGTCGCCGGCTTCTTCGCGACCGCGGAACGCGCGAGCGCGTTGTCACGTCCTGAAGAACCTCCTTTGCTGCAACTCATGTTCGATCATTTCGATGGACTGGCGGCCACGCTCGGCGGACGCCACGACGAAGCTCGCGACCCTCTGCAGCGAGTCACGAAGTCCGCCGAACTTCTCCCCGGATGCGCACCCAAAACCTGGGCCTGTCTGGCGGCCCTGGTGATCGGGGACGACAAGCGGGCCCAGGAACTGGCCGCCCAGGCCGTGGATGCCGCCCTCGGCGACGGCAACTCCGTCCTGGCTCCCTGGGCACTGGAGTTCCTTGCTCATTCGGCCCTGCGGCTGGATCACTACAGCGCGGCGGTGGCGTCCTCGGTCGACGGACTCCGCTTGTCACAGGTGGCCGGGCAGCACAACTGCGCGATCAATCACCTCACCATGCTCGCTCTGGTCGCCGCCTTGCTGGGCGACCGGGAAAAGGCGCTGCTGCGCCTGGAAAACGCGGCCGGCGAGGCCGCCAAACGGGGGCTGGCCCGGCCTTCCGCGACAAGCGCCTGGACACTGGCCTGCCTCGACCTCGCCGACGACCGGCCCGCCGACGCGCTGACACGGCTACGCCCGGTGCTGACCGGTGCTGACAACTCCAATCCCTTCATCCGGGTAATGGCCACTCCTCAGTTCATCGAGGCGGCAGTGCGCTGCGACGAACACGCTGCCGCGACCGCCGTACTGGAGACCTTCGACAGCTGGGCGTGCGCGACGATGAATCCGGCGCACCTCGCGCTTTCCCAACGCTGCCAAGCCCTTGTGGCCGACGACGACGAAGCCGACGAGCGTTTCCGGGAGGCACTGCGCCTGCACCGCGCCAGTGATCGCCCGTTCGAACTCGCCAAGACGGAGCTGTTCTACGGGGAACGTCTCCGCCGCAACCGCAAACCTCGCGCCGCCCGCAACCACCTGCGCAACGCGTGGAAGACGTTCCAACGCTACGAAGCCGGTTACTGGGCAGACCGTGCCCGGGCCGAGCTACGCGCGGCGGGCGAGGCCGTGGACCGCGCAGAGCCGGCATCGGTGGAGCTGACACCACAACAGACCCAGATCTCACGTCTCGTGGCCGAAGGTGCCACAAACCGTGAAATCGCCGCCCAACTCTTCCTGAGCCCCCGGACGGTCGAACATCACCTCCGGAACATCTTCGCCAAACTGGGGATCCGCTCCCGCGTCGAACTCACCGCGTTCTTCCACTGAAACCCGGCACGGCATCAGCTACACGAACGGGTGATCGAAACGTGAAGAATCATCCATGAGCCGCGGGATCCTCCGTTGCGAAACTCAAGGGCCGCTACCGACAGCCGCCGGCTTCGCCCGATGTCGCACGTCGACCTCAACCGTCGGCAGATCGCACAACTTTCCTTGTACCACAACATCTTCCTGGCGAATTCTGTCACACGAAGACGGGATGGACGCAACGAAACGCACGTGATCACTCCCCCTGGTTCCACCGCCTCGAAGCGGGCGGTGATCTCGACGGTAGCGCGTCTCGGCCGAAAAGAAAATCTGTCTTTTGGCAGATGCCGGGCGGCCCCGAAGACCGCTAACGTGGTGGTCTCAGCAACGAGGGGGCATCACCATGAATTCGACCATCGACGGCAGGCTGCCGTTCTTGGGACACCGGGGACAGACGGAAGGAGACGGCGATGGCGCTGTCCACCCAGACGATGACCGGCGAGCAACGCGAGTCGGTGGCACTGGAGTACCTCAAAGCCTTCGACAACGGTGGGGTCACCAGCTCCGGCGACGGAATCCTGGATCTGTTCGCCGAAGACGCACAGGTCTACTTCCCGAAATGGGGGCTGGCCAACGGCAAGGCCGAGATCGGCAAGCTCTTCGGCGACGTCGGCGGCACGATCCGGTCGATCCGCCACGACTACGCGAGCTTCAACTGGATCTTCTCCGGCGGCGACATGTTCGTCGCGGAAGGCACCAGCCACGGCGAGCACCAGGACGGCTCCTGGCGGGCCGGTGTTCCGGACCGGGCCGCGGGGCGCTGGTGCGACGTGTTCGAGGTGCGCGACTGGAAAGTCCAGCGCGTGTTCATCTACCTCGACCCGGACCACGCGGGCAAGGACACGGCGCGCTGTCCCTGGCTCGCCGGCTGATTCGAGCGATCTTCCGCGGCACTCGAACCGCACGCAACCCGTTGGGGTGCAAGGCACCTCGTTCCCGAATGCGAGTCATCGGCCGCGGTCCGTGGTCGAAAGCTGTGGCACACACAGTGCCTACGTCAAACGTTCTCCGCCGGGGCCAGGCGCGCATCCTGGGCCTCGAGGTAACGGCGTTCGGGAATGGACGGCGTCCGGCGGGCCGCGCTGCGGAAGCATTCGCGTGCCGCGGCGATGTCCCCGGTCATCTCCAGCAGATGCCCGCGGGCGGCTTCGAGCCGGTGATGGCCGGCCATGCGACTGTCGGTCGCGACAGTGTCGAGCAGATCGAGCCCGGCGCGCGGGCCCTCGACCATCGCGAGGGCCACCGCGCGGTTGAGAGTGATCATCGGGTTGGCCGCGATCCGGTCGAGAATCCGGTACAGCACAAGAATCTGCGGCCAATCGGTATCCGCCATGCCGGACGCCTCGGCGTGTACCGCGGCGATCGCCGCCTGCAGTTGGTATTCCCCGAGTTCACCGTGGGCAAGCGAAGAGGCCACCAGGTCGGTTCCCTCGGTGATCTCGGCCTGATCCCAGCGGGTTCGGTCCTGTTCGGCAAGCGGGACAAGGAATCCTCGCGAGTCCGTGCGCGCCGGCCTGCGGGCGTCGGTCAGCAACATGAGCGCCAACAACCCGGTGAGTTCATCTTCACCAGGCAGCAGGGCGTGCGCGAGCCGGGTCAGCCTGATCGCTTCACCGGTCAGATCGGTGCGATGCAGCTGATCGCCGGACGTGGCGGCATAACCCTCGTTGAAGATCAGGTAGAGCACGTGCAGGACCACACGCAGCCGCGCCGCCCGCTTGTCCGACGGCGGCATCCGGAACGAGACCCCGGACTTCTTGATCCGCTGCTTCGCACGACTGATCCGTTGCGCCATGGTCGCTTCCGGCACCAGGAATGCCCTGGCGATCTCGGCGGTGGTCAGGCCACCGACCGCGCGCAAGGTGAGCGCGATCTGCGAACTTGCCGAAAGCTCTGGATGGCAGCACAAGAACAGCAGGGTCAGGGTGTCGTCGTCGTCCGAAGGACGGTCGTCCGGCCCGGGAATCTCGAGGGGATCCATCGCCGCGACCAACTCCTCGCGCCGGCGACGGGCCTCCTCACTTCGGGTCAGGTCCACGAGCCGGCGGGACGCGACCGTTATCAGCCAGGCACGCGGACTCGACGGCACTCCCTCCTCGGGCCATTGGACCGCGGCGGCCAGCAATGCTTCCTGGACAGCGTCCTCGCAGGCGTCGAACACGCCGTACCGACGGGTGAGCACGCCGAGGACCTGCGGCGCCGACTCGCGCAGCAGGTCCCCGATCCCGGCGGCGGTACTCACATCTCCATTCCGGCGGAGAACATCACCGGCCGGACTTCGACGCCCATTCCCTGTATCGCGGCGTCGGGAATCATCGCGGCCAACTCGAGCGCGCGCTCCCTGGTCTCGCAGTCGACGAGGTAGTACCCGGCGAGATACTCCTTGGTTTCCAGGAACGGGCCGTCGGTCACCACCGGCGTCCCGCCGGTCACCGTCACCACGGCACTGGTCGACGGATCACCGAGCGCCTCGGTGCTGATCATCTCACCGGATTCGCGGATCGTGGCGATGAACGGCTCGTGCCCGCTCATCACGGCGTTGCGCTCATCCTCGGTCAGGGAGTCCCAGATCTTCGGGTTCATGTGCATGATCAGCAGGTATTTCATATCTCGCTCCTCGGTTCGCGGGATGGCCCCGGTGTGTCCTCTCGCAGACAAGTCGGAGCGACCGGCGCCATCTCGACACCCGCTGCGGAGTATTCGTCATCGGCACGGACCTTGTCGCGGAACCTGTCCACAGGAAGGAAGCTGCCAGTGAAAACCTCGCCGCGTCTCAGCGCCGACGCTTCTCATGCAGCATCTCGACGGCCTGAGTGACGCGGCGTCGCCGGGTCTCCGGCTTCTTGGCGCCGTCGATCCAGAGCGTGTAGGCGCGCTTATGGCTGTAGGAAAGACCTGCGAAGAAATCACGGGCCTCGCTGTCCCCAGCGAAGGCCTCGGCGAGATCATCCGGGACCGTCACCTCGCGCGGTTCGGTGTCGGCCTCGAGGTCAACGTCGACCTCGTCCCCCGCCGAGATACCGGCGGCCTGCCGGTTTTCCGCACTCACGGGAAGGAGGAACTCACCACCCATCGCCGCCACGGTGCTGCGATAGCTGTGCCCGTTGATCGTCACGCGCACTGCCGGCCGGCGAGAGCCGAACGAGGCCACGATCTCGTCGGGTACCTGGATGCCGGTCGCAGTCTTGCCATTCAGCCGGAGCTCGGCACGGAACTTCATGGGTCACTCCTCGAAGAACTCGATCAGCACCGGCGCGAGGGGCTGGGGTTTGACCATATGGTTCTGTCCGGGCAGTACCTGAAAACGGGCCTCGGGGACGGACAAGGCGACTGCGCGCACGCTCTGCTGCATCCACCGTGGACTCTTGCCTCCGGCCATCGCCAAGGTCGGCACCGCGACCCTGCCGAACTCCTCCACAGGCAGGGGGCGGCCACGCTGATGCGCGGCCATGATTGTGAGGTCGTAAGAGATGGTGTGCGCCACGGCTTTCAGCTTCGCCCACGGAGCGACCAACGGCATGATCGCAACGAAGAACCCTGGTGCGCCCGTTGACTTCATGAACAGCTTGACGGCCTCACCACGGCGTCCGGACTCGACGGCGGCGGCTACTCGCGCCGGATAGTCCTCCGGCACCGGAGGACGGCTGTCGTCCACGACGAAAGGTGGTTCGTACACGACAAGTTTCGTTATGCCGGAGAGGTGTTTCGCGGCTTCAAGGGCCAGGCCTGCCCCGGACGAGGCGCCGTAGACGAATGCGGAGCCACCGGCTTCCTGCAGCATGGATTGGAGATCTTCGACCTCGCGTTCGACCGAATAGGGCGGGGTGTCACCACTGCCGCCACGTCCTCGGCGGTCATACGTGAAGACCGTGAAGTTCGACTTCAGCATCTCGGCCAGCGGGCCGCTCGGGCCGAAGGCCCGATGACACAGCGCACCATCGACAATCACCACCGGCGGTCCGGAGCCGGCGCGGTCGTAGGTGAGGGTGGTGCCGTCTTGAGAAGACAGTGGCCATTCGGCATCCTCTCAGTACTGGACGGCACAGTACTCTGTCGAGTACTGGACAGTCTAGTTCTCGCCGAGGAGGTCGCAATGCCCGATGATCTGAACCGATCAGCCCGTAAACGACAGGCGATCGTCGACGCCGCGACCCGGATCTTTCTCGAAAAGGGCTACCAGGACACGAGCATGGACGAGATCGCGGCGGCCGCCGCGGTCTCCAAGCAGACCGTGTATAAGAACTTCGCAGACAAGAAAAGGTTGTTCACCGACATCATTCTGGGCACCCTCGACGCCGTCGCCGAACCGTTCGGGACCGAAATCCGGGCGCTGACCGATGCCGGCGACCTGGAGAAGGCGCTGCACGAACTGGCGGGCCGGTATCTCGCGGCCGTCCTGCAGCCCCCTGTGATCCGGCTGCGACGGCTGATCATCGGCGAATCGGGACGGCTGCCCGAACTCGCCCGCACCTATTACGAGCGCGCGCCGGAGCGGACGTTGACGCGGCTGGCCGAGTGTTTCGGTGAACTGGCGGAACGGGGGGTACTGGCGGTCGAGGATCCGATGCTCGCTGCCGAGCATTTCGCTTTCCTGATCCTGGGGCGTCCGCTGGACCGGGCGCTGTTCCACGGCCAGGAACAGCCCCTCGCGCCCGCGGACGTGGTTCGCCTCACCGCGCCCGGGGTTCGAGTTTTCCTTGCGGCATACGGAAAACATTGAGCTGTCGCCCGCTGGGCGACAGCTTGACCGCGCCGTCATGGCCGACTGGACCGTTCCCGCGAAGTGGTGATCGAAGCGGCTACGTGCGCACCGGGTGGACGGTGGTGATGCCGGCGAGGACGAGATCGACGCCGGCGAGGAACTGCTCGCGGTCGTCGTGGTCGCGCAGCTGCTTGGCAACAGCCCTGGTGAACGGGTATTCGTCAGGGTCGAGCTTCTCCCACGCGCTCGATACTGCGACGAGGAACTCGGCGCGGTCCACGCCGGGATCGGGGATGCGCCCGTTCGCGGCGTTCTGACCGGCGGCGCCGAGGATGTAGTGCACCAGCGCGGAGGTCGCGGTGAACCAGCTGCCCTCGGGCACGCCCAGCGCGCGAACCTGCCTGCCGATGCTCTCGAAGATCCGTGGCGTCACCGACCCCCAGGGACTACGGGAAAGCTGGATCGAGAGCTGCGTGGCGAGCCACGGGTGTTGGTCGATCGCGTCGAACAGGCCGAGCGCGACGGTGTGGATCTGGTTCTCCGGCGAGTCCGGAGACTTCGCGGGCGCAGTCGTCAGCGCGGCGGCGATGACCGCGTCGGTCGCGGCGTCGAGCAGCTCACCTTTGTTCGCCACGTGCCAGTAGATCGCACCGGGCCCGGTGACCAGACGCTCGGTCAGAGCCCGGAAGGTAAGCCCGCTCTCACCTGCCTTGTCGAGTATCTCGACGGCAGTCTCGACGATGCGCTGCCGGGAAAGCGCATCAGTACGCCGCTCGGACTTGCGCGTTCGTGGTGCCATGCGGCCATCTTGACATATCTGGAGCATCGTTCCAACATGAGTATGGAACGACATTCCAGAACGGTCGGCCGGCACTGTCCGGGCGGTCTCGATCCCTGAGGGAGCCATCATGAACACCGAAGTCACGATCATCGGCGCCGGACTCGGCGGTCTCACGCTCGCTCGCGTCCTGCACGTCCACGGCATCCCGGCCACGATCTACGAGGCGGAGCCCTTCCCGACCGCGCGCACGCAGGGCGGGATGCTCGACATCCACGACTACAACGGCCAGCCGGCACTGCAGGCCGCGGGCCTGATCGACGAGTTCCGCAGCCTCATCCTGGAGGGCCGCGAGGCGACGCGAATTCTTGATCGACACGGCACGGTCCTGCTCGACGAACCTGACGACGGCACGGGCAGACGTCCCGAAGTGCAGCGCGGCGAACTGCGGCAGGTCCTGATCGACTCACTCCCGCCCGGCACCGTCCAGTGGGGGCACAAGGTCCGCGGTGTCCGCGCCCTCGGTGACGGCCACCACGAGGTGACCTTCGCCAACGGTGCCACCGTCATCACGAACCTGTTGGTCGGCGCGGACGGCGCTTGGTCGCGGGTTCGGCCGCTGCTCTCCGGCGCTACACCCGAGTACGTCGGCACGTCGTTCATCGAGACCTACTTGTTCGACAGTGACACCCGGCACCCGGCCAGCGCGAAAACGGTCGGTGGCGGGGCGCTGCTCTCACAAGTGCCGGGCAAGGGGATCCAGGCTCACCGGGAAAGCGGCGGAAACCTGCACACCTATGTGGTGCTGTCCAAGTCGCAGGACTGGTTCGCCGGTGTCGATTTCACCGATTCCGCGGCGGCCACCGCGCGGATCGTGCAGGAGTTCGAGGGCTGGGCGCCGGAGCTCACCGCACTGATCACCGACGGCGACACCGCGCCCGTCCTGCGCCCGATCAACGCGTTGCCGATCGGGCACAACTGGGATCGGGCGCCGGGGGTGACCCTGCTCGGCGACGCCGCGCATCTCTCGGTTCCGAACGGCGAAGGCGCCAACCTGGCCATGCAGGACGGCGCCGAACTCGGCAAGGCCATCGCCGCCCACCCCAGCGAGGCCGAGATCGCGCTGGCCGAATACGAGCAGGCACTGTTTCCGCGCAGCACGGACGCCGCTGCCGAAGCCGCCCGCGATTTCGAGCTCTGCTTTGGAGAGAACGCGCCCCACAGCCTCATCAGATTGCTCACCGGACAGGAGCAGGCCGACTGAGCCACTGAGGCGGGCCGGGCGGACGCGGCAAGCGCAAGCGAGCCGGTGCCGGGCGAGGTGGACCGGGGGCAGGCCGATAGAGGCAAAGCAGGCCGGCGCGGGATAACTGCAGACCGGCATCGTACGAGGCGACGCGGGGCGAGGCCGCGCGAGACCGGGCGGGGCGAACGCGGTAGCGCGAAGTGGCGCGCGACGAAGCAAGGTGAAGCGGGCAGGGCGGCGCGGCGCAAGGCGGGCGAAGCGGCGGGCGACGCGACGCAAAGCCGGGCGAAGCGGCAGGCGGCGCGGCGCAAAGCCGAGCAGAGCGGCGGGCGACGCGACGCAAAGCAGGACGAAACGGCGGGCAGCGCGAAGGAAGACGCAGGCGAGGCCGGGCAGCGCAGGGCAGGGCGAGGCAGGGCAGCGCAGGGCGGGGCAGGGCAGGGCAGGGCGGGGCGCGGCAGGGCGACGCAAGTCAAGGCGAAGCGGGCTGGCGGAGCGAATCAAGGCGCAGGGCGAGGCGAAACAAGGCGAGGTGAAGCAGCGCGGGGCGGGACCCAAGCGGGGCGTGGATGGGCGGGATCGGTCGGGGCAACGCGAAACGGGGCAGGATGGGGCGAAGCGGGGCGGGGATGGGGCGAGGCGGCGCGAAGCGAGACTCGGCACGGGCGGGGGGCGAAACAAGACGAAGCAGGGCGAGGAGGGGTGGGCTGAGCAACGCGAAACGGGGCGAAACGGGGCCGCGCAACAAGGCGCAACAAGGCGCGGCAAAGGCGCGGCAAAGGCGCAGCAAGACACAGCCAGCTGGGGCAAGCGACGCGAAGCGGGCCCCGCTGGCGCCGGGAAGCCACACCCGCCGCCCCCAAACGCCTTATCGGCCTGTGAAGGTTGCCTTGCCGGGGCCCTCCGTGAGGAAGGACCGGACGGCTGAGCGCAGGTCCTCGGTCCGGTACAGGTCCGCTGCGATAGTGGTGATGTGCGCGTTCGCCTCGGGGACGCCGCCGTGTTCGAAGTGGGCGAGTACCTGTTTGGTCGCCGCGTGCGCGCGGGTCGGGCCGGTGGCCAGGGTGGTGGCGAAGGCGCGCGCTGCCTCGTCGAAGCCGTCGTCCGGGAGGACGCGGTTCACGACGTTCCAGCGTTCCAAGGTCGCCGCCGGGTAGCGGTCGCCGGTCATGACGAACTCCTTGGCCCGCCCGACACCGGCGCGGGCGGCGAGGCGTTGGGTGCCGCCCATGGTCGGAGTCAGGCCGACGACCTTCTCGACCAGGCCGAAGCTCGCGCGCTCGGCGGCCAGGATCAGATCGCACGCGACGGCGACCTCGAAGGCCCAGGTCAGGCAGAGAGCGTGCGCGGCAAAGACAGTCGGCACGGGCAGGGCCGCGATCCGGTCCGGCAGGGCCAGCATCCGGTCGAACAGCTGCTTGGCCTGCTCGGGCGTCTCCTGCGCCGCGAACTGGTGCACGTCGACCCCACCGCTGACGACCTTGCCCTCCGCCCGGATCAGCAGCGCCCTGACCTCACCGGTCACCCGGTCCAGCGCCTTGTCCAGGGCTTCGTGTGCCTCCGGGGTGTACAGGTTCAGCGGCCCGGCGTCGATGGTCAGCACGGCGAGGCCCGAGGGCTCAATGTCCAGTTTCGTCATACCCGAAGCCTAGAACCCGCGCTACACCGTCCACTATGGACACCCTGGTTACCGCCACTTCGAGCGGAAGGCGACCGCCGCGACGGCAAACGCGATGCCCCACCAGGAACCACAGATCCCACAGTGCGACGTGCCAGGTCAGGGCCGTGTAGTCCACCTCGCCGACCGGGGTGGTCACGCCGGTGAGCACGAGTGCACCGGTCACGACGAGAACTCCGCCGTAGACGATCAAGAGCGAACCGGCCAGTGTGCACAGCACGAGCAGCCATCGCCGCCGGCCGTGGGTCACCGCGAGCCAGACGCCCATCGCCGCCCCGACCAGCTTCAGCACTGTCGCGCCGGCGCCCAGGGCGAACGCGGCCGCGCCGCCGCGGCGGGCGAGGTCTTCGATCTGGCCGCCGACAGTGTCGACCAACCACTGCCCGCCCGCGGTCCAGTAGATGCTCAACAGCGCGTACACCAGGCCGAGCGCCCCGGCGACGTACGCCGCGACGACGCCGATCCGGTCCCTCGTCACCGGTGATCGCCGGCTGACACCTTCGAGTGCCCCCATACCTCGAAGTTACCGGCGATCAGCTCCGCACGACCAGTACCGGCCCGAGGGCGTGGTGCACCAGCGCCTGCCCGGTGGATCCCAGCAACAGCCCGGCGAACCCGCCCCGCCCGCGACTGCCGACCACCACCAGGCGCGCGGTGCGGCTCCACTCCAGCAACAGGTGCCGCGGCCGGTCGCGGACGAAGACGCGCTCGACGACGACCTCCGGGTACTTGTTCTGCCACCCGGCGAGCGTGTCGGTCAGGATCTCTCGCTCGGCCTCCGCCACCGGCTCCCAGCCGAAGTACGGCCGCACGGCCCCGCCCTCGAACTCCGAGTCGCTCCACGCGTGCGCGGCGATCAGCGGCACACCCCGATGTGCCGCCTCCTCGATCGCCACCCCGATCACCGCGTCGGACCACGGGCCGCCGTCGATTCCCGCGACGATCGGCCCCTGTCGGCTCTCTCCGCGCACCACGGCGACCGGGCAGTGCGCGTGCGCCGCCAGAGTCGCCGGCAGCGAACCCACCATCAGGCCCGGGAACGCGCTCTGCCCGGTCATGCCCAGCACCAGCAGCTGCGCCCCACGCGATTCGGCGAGCAGCGCCTTGGCAGGCGCAATCGTGGGCACGGCCGTCTCGACCTCGGCACCCCCTGCTGTCTCCCCGGCCTCGGTCACGATCCGCTGGCCCTCGGCCCGCATCTTGACCAGCACTCCGGCGGTGTCCACGTAGCCGCTGGTGAAATGGAACGCCGGTGGTTCGACCGCATGCACGATCCGCAGCCGCGCATGCCGCCAGCGCGCCTCCTCCGCCGCACAGCGCACTGCCCGCAACGACGCTTCGGACCCGTCCACGCCCACGACGATCGGGCCGCCCGTGAATTCGGTCATGCTCCGAACCTACGAAACGAAACGCCGCCGCACCGCTGGCGTTCGGCCCCGACCACGAGGGACTTTGGACCATGTCAGGCCGTTACCTCCAGCCCTGCCGGTGCCCGCGTGAAGCGCACCTGCGCCGCCAGCTCCCCCGCCCTGGCGACCGCGCTGTCCGCACATCCGGCGCTGGTGCCCGCCTCCAACTGCTCGATCAGCCGGACGAGCGCGTCGCCCAGCCGCGCGACCGCGGCCCCGACACCACGCCGGCACGGGTCGTAGTCGAGGGGCAGTGCGTCCGGTCGTAGCGCCGCGGCTACCGCGGCCGCGAGCTCTTCCGCTGCCTCTGTCGTGAGTTCCGGTGTCCCGAACGCCACCTCCGTCATGGCAAATCCCCTCCTGGCCCCACTTCTCGTATCGACAAAAGAACTGCCCGGCAGGCCAAGCGGTCAAACCTTTGCCTCCAAACGCTTCCCCGGCGCGGGTTAGGGTGGGCCCAGGATCGGATACGGAGTGTGAACAATGGCTCGGCTTCTCGGCGGCGACTTCGACGGACCGGCGCGGCTGCGCGAATTGCTGGCAGGCGGCGAACCCGTGGTGGCGCCCGGCGCCTACGACGCGCTGAGCGCCCGGCTGATCGAGGATGCCGGTTTTCCGGTGGTGTACATGACCGGCTTCGGGGTGACCGCTTCGCTGATCGGCCGTCCTGACGTGGGGCTGCTGACGATGACCGAAATGGTCGACGCCGCACGGCGGATCGCGGCCGCGGTGGATCTGCCGGTGATCGCCGACGCCGACACCGGTTATGGCAACGCGCTCAACGTGATCCGCACGGTGCGGGAGTACGAGACGGCCGGGGTCGCGGGGATGCACCTGGAGGACCAGGTCTCGCCGAAACGCTGCGGGCACCTGGAAGGCAAGCAGGTGGTACCCCCGGAAGCCATGGTGGACAAGGTAAAGGCCGCCGTGCGCGCGCGTCGCAACTCCGACTTCCTGCTCATCGCCCGCACCGACGCCCGCGCCGTGGAAGGTGTGGACGCCGCGATCGAGCGTGCGCACCGATACCGCGACGCGGGTGCGGACGCGTTGTTCATCGAGGCACTGCAGACCGACGAGGAAATCGAGCGGGTCGCCGCCGAGTTCAGCGGATTTCCCTTGCTGTTCAACTGGGTGGAGGGTGGCAAGACGCCGCCGGCAGGCCTGGGCCGGTTGCGGGAACTGGGTTTCCGCCTTGTGATCTGCCCCATTTCGGCGCTGCTCGCGGCAACCGGCGCGGTCCGGGAAATCCTGCGCCGGATCAAGAAGGACGGCACGCCGCTCAACGTGGTCGGCTCGCTGCCGGGATTCGGCGAGTTCACCGATTTCATCGGGCTGCCCGAGGTCAACTCGATCGGTGACCGCTACCCGAATTCGTGAACGCGTAAGAGTTGTCGGCGAACACGTCCTGGCGCACCTGCACATACGCCCACAGGGTCATCCGCGCCCCCTCGTTGCCGATACCCCAGTCGGTGGCGCACGAGGCGAGAACGAACTGGCTCGTCCGCGAGTCGCTCGGGGACATCGGGATGGACAGGTGCGGGGCGGTCACCGCCACCCGCAGTGACGGCCGGTGGAACGACCGGATCAGGCAGACCCCCGCCGGGAGGTTGCCGTACTCGCACGCCAGCGTGCACAGCTCGTCCGCGACCAGCACGGAGTCGATGACGTCGTTCTGGGCACAGCCCACCAGCACCGCCCTCACGGCTTCGCGCACTTCGCCCAGATCCCGCAGGCCACTCAACGTGAGCCGTTCGATCTGCTCGCCGCACTCCGGTGCACCCATGCCGGTCACATACCCGGGGCGAAGGGGAGGGAAACGTCGCGTGAACGGCGTCCGGATCGAAACCCGGCGCACGTTTGCGGGCCGAAAGATCACGACTACGCTGCAATGGCGCGGTTGATCCCACAGCCGCGGCCGGGCTCGCCGATGCTGGGGAAGCCGCAGGCCCAGCCCTGGGTTCGGCCACGCCGTGAGGCGCTGGGAAACGGAGGTCACCCCCACCATGTCGCAGCCGCCGGGT
This sequence comes from Amycolatopsis sp., assembly GCF_035546795.1. Taxonomy (GTDB): domain Bacteria; phylum Actinomycetota; class Actinomycetes; order Mycobacteriales; family Pseudonocardiaceae; genus Amycolatopsis_E. The sequence goes on along the minus strand of NZ_DASZWC010000012.1, from coordinate 109,624 downwards.
CCGCTGAAGCTGGAGACCTCGTGGCCCCAGTCGGGTCTCGCGGTCGTCACGGTGAGCGGAGACCTCGACATGCTGACCGCCCCGCAGCTGTGGGGCCTGCTCGGCGAGCTGCTCGCGCAGACGCCGAAGGTGCTGGTGGTGGATCTCACCGCGGTGGCGTTCCTCGGCTCGGCCGGGCTCGCCGCGCTGATGCGGGCGCACGAGCAGGCAGGCGGCGTGGAGCTGCGGATCGTCGCCTCGGCGCGGGAGATCCACCGGGCGTTCACGGTGACCGGACTGGACGAGGTCCTCGCCCTCTACCCCTCCCGGGACGCCGCGCTCGCCACAGGCTGAGGTAACGGCACGGGGCCAGGGCCGATAACGGTGCATAAGCGCCAGGTCGAGGTGATGCCCGTGTCCATCCGCTCCAGCGCCGCGAGCATGCGGCACCGTCGGTTCTGGTGGTTGCTGTGCGCGCTCGTCTTCGCCGTCACCGCCGGCCTCCAGGTCTTCCTCGCGATCAGCGCCGCCGCCTGGTGGGCCTGGGCGGTAGGGGTGTTCTTCGCGCTCATCGCACTCGGCTGTGCCCTGGCGTCCGGCCGCAGCACGTAGCTTCTCCCGGAAAAAGGTTCACGGGGCATTCAACAAATCGGTCGTGCCGGCGCGTTATCCCCCTCGTAGTGGTCATCAGAACGAAGAGGGGGACGCGTGCCGGAGCGCTTCGAGCAGTTCGTCGCCGGCCGGCTGGACCGGCTGCTGCGCTACGCCACCGCGCTGACCTGCGATCCGCACCTCGCGCAGGACGTCGTGCAGGAGGTGCTGCTGCGGGCGCAGGCTCGCTGGCAACGCATCTCCGCGATGCACGCGCCGGAAAGCTACCTGCGCCGCATGGTCACCAACGAGTACCTGTCGTGGCGGCGCCTGCGCGCGGCCCGCAACATCGCGGCCACGCACAGCACCCTGGACGAGATCGGCACTCCGACCGCCGACCACGCCCACCGTTACGCCGAACGCGACGCGATGCGCGGCCGGATAGCGCGGCTGCCGCGCAAGCAGCGGGCCGCGATCCTGTTGCGCTACTACGAGGACTGCACCGACGAAGAGATCGCCGAAGTGCTCGGCTGTGCCACCGGCACCGTCCGCAGTCACATCTCCCGGGCGCTGAGCACGTTGCGCGCCGGGGAAACCCGTCTTTCCGTCACGGAGGCCCTGTCATGACCCGCGACACCGAAAGCCTGATCCGCGAGGCGTTCGAGGCCGAGGCCGAGCGTGCCGTCGACCCCCGCCTCGTGCTCTCCGGACTGGAACGCCGCAAGCCCCGGCGACGGGGTGGCCTGATCGTGCTCGCCGCGGCCGCCGTGGTGATCGCCGCCGCCGTGGCTGTCGTCGTGCCGCAGGTGCTGCGCACCCCAGCGCTGCCGCCCGCCGCGCCGGCCGACCAGAACGTGCTCGTCGCCGGGCTGGACGACAACGGGTACACCGACTCGATCGTGCTCGCCCACCTCGGCAAGGACGGCTCGGCCTCGGCGATCGCGCTGCCGCGCGACATCTTGGTGGACATCCCGGGCCACGGCCAGGGCAAGCTCAACTCGGCCTATCACCTCGGTGGGGCGGACGGGCTGGTGGCGACGGTACGGGCGCTGACCGGCGCCACCGTCGACCACTACGCGATCGTCGACATGCCCGGGGTGGCGCAGCTCAGCACGGCTGTCGGCGGGGTGCCGGTGTGCCTGCGCGCGCCCGCGCACGACACGTTCACCGGTCTCTGGTTGCCCGCGGGCAACCAGACCCTGTCGGGCACGGAGGCGCTGGCGTTCCTCCGCCAGCGGCACGGCCTGCCGAACGGGGATCTGGACCGGATCGCGCGGCTCCAGCTGTTCCTGCGGTCGCTGGTGAAGCAGACGCTCGGGAAGCTTTCCGACGCCGGAGTGGTCGCCGCCGTGCGGGACAGTGTGCATACCGACCCGGGCTGGAACCCGCTGACAGCCGCGGGAATGTTGCGCGGCGGGCTCAGCACCGCCACGATCCCGCTCGGAGATCGGGACGTCCGGACTCCCGACAGCGGCAGCGCCATCGGTGTCGTGCCGGAGCAGGTGCAGCAGTTCGTGCGGGACTTCATCGCCGCCCCGCCGCCGTCCGACGACGCGGGGTGCGTGAACTAGGAAGCCGGGCCCCACGGCGTGACACCGCGGGGCCCGGGTCTTTCAGCAGCGCACCAGGAGCCCGGTCAGGGCCGAGCAGGTACGCGAGGCGGTGTCGTCGGCGGCGTTCGGATCGGCGGGAGTGCTCTGGGTCAGCTGGACCGTGGTGGTGAACGGCCCGACGGCGAGCAGACCGGGCACGACCGCGAACTTCACGGTCTTGCTTGCGCCCGACGCCAAATCGGCCACATCGCAGGTGACGGTGCGGCTGCCGGCGGGATGCGTGCAGTCGGTCGAACCGGAGTAGAGCAGGCCGTTGGCGAAGGTCCCGGAAAGCCGGATGGCGGACGCGTCGGCCGGGCCGGTGTTGGCCAGCGTGGCGGTGTAAGTGATCTTGGTGCCCAGCAGGCCGCTGGTGGCGGTGGCATTGAGCGAAACCTTGATGTCGGCCGCCTGCGGGGCGCCGGTCACGGTCAGCACCGGGCCGTCGACGGTCTCGAAGGCGAAGTTGTCGCCGACGAACTGCGTCCGCAGTGTCAGGGCGCCGGGATCGGCGGTGTCCTTGACGCGGAAGGTGAACACGACGGTACGGCTCTCCCCCGCCGCGAGATCGCCGACGCCACCCCGGTAACTGCTGCCCAATGCGCCGCAGGGCGCGATCGTGCCGGTGCAGGAGACGAGATCCGCGAGGTCGACCAGTGACCGCTCGGCGCCATAGAGCGCGGCCTTGGCACCGGTGACGGTGAAGGTCTGCGAGTTGTGGATCTGCTCGGTCACGGTGAACGTCGCGCCCTGGGCGACCGTGGCCGGTGAGACGGTGGCCGAACTGGTCGGCTCGTCGGCGGCGAGTGCGGGCGCCGCCGGCAGAATCGTGCAAGCGACCGCGGCCAGTGCCGCGCACAAGGTTCTTCGTTTCGAGTTCATAACCTTCCATTCCGGCCGACTGTCGTCTTAGGACACACCTCAGTCGCCGGGCCGCCCCGATTCGTTACCGCACCGCCGGGGCGAGTTCTTCGCTCAGCGTTTACGCAGAGCCACCACGCCTGCCTCCGCGACGAGCGTGTCCTGCTCGACGCTGCCCGCGCTCACACCGATCGCGCCGACGAAGTCGCCCCGGCGCACCAGGGGGATCCCGCCGCCGAAGATGACCAGGCCGCCGTTGGTCGCCTCGATCCCGTACAGCGGGCCGCCCGGGGCCGCCGCCTCGCCGAGCGCCGCGGTGGTCATCTTCAGCAGTATCGCCGTGCGGGCCTTGCTGATCGCGATGTCCACGCTGGCCAGGATCGCGCCGTCCTGGCGGGCGAACGCCAGCAGGTGCGCACCGTCGTCGACGACCGCGACGTTCATCGGCTGCCCGATCTCGACGGCCTTGGCGAGTGCGGCGTCGAGAACCCGCTGGGCGTCGGCGAGTGCGAGTCGTGGGGCCACGTTTCGTTCTCCTTCACGGTGTCTTGAACGGAATCCTGGTGACGAGCCGCGCGGCGTTGTGCCCGAGCCGACGCGCTTGCGCGGCCGGGGCGAGCAGCGCCGGGCAGGAAGGCGGGAGTTTCGCGTGGTGCACGCAGACCGCGCCCGAGGTGTCGGCGCCGATGCCCACATCGAGCGCGGACTCTTGTGCCGCCAGGAAGGCCAGCGTGGTGGCATCCATGTCGTCGCGTAGTTCGACGCGGGCAGGCACGCCTTCTTCTTCCAGCCCGGCAAGGATTTCCCGCAGGCAGGGCTGCGCGCAGTACACGACGACAGCGGGACGTTCGGGCATCGTCAGCTCCCCACCGCTTCGCCGAGCGCCTGCGTGAGCGCATACCGCGCGACCAGCCCGGTCGCCACCGCGTTGCGGGGGCCTTCGCTGCCGCGCACGTTCCCCGTTCCGCACACGATGCCCAGCCCCGCGACCGCTTCGGCGATCAGGTCCGGGATTTCGAAGTCGAGCGCCGAACCGCCGAGCACCACCACGAACCCGATCTGCCGCAGGTTCCCGCCGGGCGCGACCTGTTCCAGCGCCCGCAGCGCGTTGACCACGAACACCTTTTCCTTGGCACTACGGCGAACCTGACGGATCTTCGCCAGGCCATGCCGGGTCGGGATCGGCCGCATTCCTTCCTCGCCGAGCACGACGACGCGGGCGAAGGTGTCGGCGGGCAGCGGCTGGTCGAAGAACTTCGCCGTGCCGTCCTCCATCCGCACGTGGAAGAAGCTCTCGGCCTTGGCGAGCGGATTCTTCTTGATGTCCTCGGCCAGTTCCCGGTTCTCCAGGCCCAGCTCGGCGTCGATCAGCTTCGTGACCAGATCGCCCGCGCCGGCCAGGTGCACCGAACGCACGCCGTGTTCGTCCGCCACCGCGGCGTCGGTCGAGCCGCCGCCCAGGTCGAGGACCGCGACCGGCCGGTCCGTGCCGGGGGTGGTGAGCGCGCCGAGCACGGCCATGTCCGCCTCGACCCCGCCGATGATCACCTCGACGCCCAGCCTTTCGCGCAGCTTCGCCGCGAGCGCCCGCATCGGCCCTCGACTGGTCCGGACCATTGCCGCGAGCGCGACGGCGGTCTCCAGCGCGAACTCGCCCGCGAGGGCACCGGTGACCGTCTGCGGCACGAAGGTGTCGACCGCGAGCACGTCCTGGATGCGCACGGCGGTGGTGCCGGTCAACCCGGACATCGTGTCCCGGACCCGCGCCAGCATCCCGCCGACGTGGGTGCCCGCCTCGCCTTCCGCGTCGGTCAACGGCGTGACCCGGCGCAGCGCCGCCATGATCTCGCCGGCCCCGGCGTCCATTCCGACCGAACGGCGCGACCGCTCGCCGATCAGCGTGAGACTCCCGGCCGGAATCCGCCGGTCGGTCACGTCTCCCGCAGGGGTGCGCACGACGACGGCCGAGCGGTTGCCGACCAGCGCCCGCGCGACCGGCGCGATCATCCTGGTCTGCTCGGCGTCGAGCCCGAAGACCGTGGCGATCCCGTAGGAGTTGGACAGCGTGCGGATGGTGCGGCCGGGTTCGGCGACCTCGACCGCGGCCGGCATACCCAGCGGCACCCGGTCGATGAGCGTGACCTCGTCGACCACCGGCACCGGGGTGTGCAGCCGGTTCGCGATCAGTGTCGCGTCGTCGGCCTGCACCACCGCGCCCGTCACCTCGACCCCGCGCGCCACAGCTTCGTTGATCCCGGCTGCCGCATCCTCGAAATCGACCGATTTGCCCACCACGCAGATCACCGCGTCACCGGGCGAGTTTTCCTTGAGTGCGGCGAAATCCACCGTCATGCCCACGCCGAGCCCGGCGCCGCCAGGGGTGTCCGGGTTGTGCCCGATCATCGTGGACTCAGTGATGATCGTCTCGGTGATCGTCTCCATCGCGAGTCCGCTGATCACCGGGGTGGCCTCGTTGACCAGCACCACCGCCGGCTCGGCGCGCCCGGCCGACGTCAGCGCTTCGCGCACCACACGGGCGACCCCGGGGACATTGTCGGTGGTGCCCTTGATGCCCGAGGTGGCCGCGAGCGCGCCACCGAGGTAGGTCACCGAACCGTCCGGCCCGACCTCGGCGGCGCACGCCTCGGTGGTCGAGTTGCCGATGTCGACGCCGACGACGAGGGTCACGATCGCCCTCCTCAGCCCGCGTCGGCCGGCCGGATCCGCACATCCAGCTCCACCGGCGCCGCGCCCGGCACGACGAACTCGGTTTCCTTGATGTGCAACAACGCCGCCTTCGCCTGCCAGCGCGGCCGGGCCATGAAGTCGTTGCGTGCCGGCACGGGCTCCGGCGACTCACCCTTCGCGTACCGCGCGGCGTTGCGGCCCACCTTCCGGAAGGTCTCCAGGTCCATCAGCGGCGCCTGCGGGAACAGCTCCAGATTGGACAGCCGGACCAGGTCCTTCTGGTGGATCATCGTGGTACCACGGGAAAGCACGCCGACCGCGATCCCCGAGCCGGACAGCTTCGCCGCCGCGTGCGCGATCACCGCGAGGTCCGAGCCGCCGCGGAACCGGATCACCCGCGAGCGGGCGCCCTGCTCCTCGATCCCGGCCAGCAGTTCGCGCAGCACCTCGGCGTGCGGAATGTCCACAATGGTCTTGGAGAAGAAGTCGCCGAAGGCCGGGGAAAGGCCGATCACGACCTCGTCGGACCGGGTGCCGCGCTCGGCCGGTCCGCGCTCGGTGATCTCCAGGATGCGGGTGCCCGTACCGGTATCTGCCATGTCGCTCTCCTCAGCCGACTTCCTGCTCGGGGTTCCGCGCGCTGACCACGTGCCGCAGCCGCTTCATCTCTTCCCACCTCGCCCCGGACGGGCGGTAGCCGCTGCCCGGCCCGGCGTAGTCGTTGGTGTCGTTGACCGCGGACAGGGTTTCCAGCTCGGGCGTGAGGATCGCCGACGTGTGCAGCAGGTCGCCGGAGACCCGGTGCCGCAGCACGGCCAGCAGCGTGTGGGCCATGTCGGAGAACCCGGACGCCTCCAGCGCCTTGACGATGTCCAGCCCGGTGATCCCGCGGTCCATCACCGACTGCGCGGCCTTGAGGTCCTCCAGCACGTCGCGCGGCGGAAGTTCCTCGCTGCCGTGGGAATAGGTGACCGCCTCGACCTCCGCGTCGGTGATCTGCGACAGGCCGAGCCGCGCGAACACCCCCTGTAGCGCTCGCGCGGCCCGGTTGCGCACGGCCAGGATCTCCGGCTCCGGCACGTGCCGCAGACCGCCGTCGACCTGGAGGTCGCGCTGGAGGACGTTCCAGTCGTCGTAGTCCTCGGCGTCCACATTGGACCCCGCGAACATGTTGTCGTAGTTGGGTGTCGAGGAGTAGCCCGAGCAGACGAAGTCGGTGCCCGGCAGCAGCTGCGGCAGCAGGCGCGCCACCCGCCGCATGTCCGAGTGCGAGAACGACTGGTCGTTGCCGGACGCGCATTCCAGGTCGACCGTGCTGGCGATCAGGTTCTCCGCCAGCACCGCGCGGATCCCGGCCGGCACCGCGCCTGGCACGCCGATACAGCTGATCGAACCGTTCTGCAGCCCCTGCACCCCGGCGCCCTTGGTCACCAGGATGCAGCGGATCTCCAGGTACAGCATGGACTTTCCGTCGGCGTTGCCCATCTGCACCTCCGAGCCGGTGCCCGAGGTGAACCGCATCTTGATGCCGCGCGACGCGTACGCCGACGCGAGGAAAGCCTTGGACCACGGGGTGTCGTCGCCGTCGCAGAACACGGGTTCGGTGCCGTAGACCGAAATCGTCTCGGCGTAGGCGGTGATCCCGCGCATGCCCAGTTCCAGCTCGGTCGCTTCTTCCAGCGCGCACTGGGTGAGCACGCCCGGCGTGCCCGCCTGCGAGCCGACCTGCAGCGCGATCGCGACCAGCGGCGCGTACCGCACGACGCCGAGCGTGGTCTCCAGTTCACGGAACCCGCGCAGCGAAGCCTCCGCCGCGTCCGCGGCCACCTGCACGGGGTTGTCCCGCGCGCTGGTCGCGTGCGCCTGGTTCGCCGGGGTCCGCCGGGCACGCATCTTCTGCAGCGCCATCATCATCTCGACCACGTTCATGGTTTTGACGACTTCCAGCAGCTTCGCCGGGGTCAGCCCGCGCGAGACCGCGAGCACGTCACCCCGGCCGGCCCGGGGGTCGATCAACAGGTGCGCGATTTCCGTGGGAGACAAGGCCATCGCCGCTTCCGCGGCATCGGCGTCGATGGCGTGGTCGGCGATGAACTGGTCGAGGAAGTCGAACTCGGCGCGGGGTTTGCCGTCCATCTCGACGATGACCCCGTTCTCGACCCGCACGCTCGGCTCCGGGTCATAGGGACTGTCCATCGCGACCATGCCGACTTCGGGCCATTCCTCGACGAACCCGTCGAGATTGACCGGGCGCTGTTCGAGGATCTCCGTGCGCTTCGAGTGCCGCGTCGTCATCTCGTGCTCCTCAGCTCGCCAGGATGTCGCGTCGCTCGTACACGTCGGCCGCCTCGCGCACCAGGCCCGCGCACAACGTCGCGGAGAACTCGCGCTCGAGGCGTCCGGCGATTTCCTCCAGCTGCCGCTTCGTGGAGGCCCGCGGCCGCAACGCGTGGTAGATCGACAGGACCAGCTCGTCCGGCAGCGCGGTGAGCTCGGCCGCGCGGCGGAAGTTCTGTGCGAGCTGCCGCCGCCCCACCTGATCGGCGATCTGGGCCTGCAACCGCAGGGTTGCCGGCGCGATGCGCAGATCCTCCGGGGCCACGTCGCCCGCCAGCACGGCTTCCATGGTCAGCTCGTCGAGCCTTTTCCCGGTCGGCGTGCGCAGGAGTTCCGGGCGCCGGGACGCGAGTGGATAGTCGCGGGCCGGATCGAGCTCCGGGGTACTGGACAACGTCAACGGTCCACCTGCCTTCGCCATCGAACGAACGCAAGGAACGTAGGTCGGGCGACGTTGCATCGACGTTGCAGCAACGCGCGGCACTTCGAGGTCAAGGAGGACCCCGCGACGGACATTCCAGCGCTGCGCCGTCCGCGCGGCATCGTGCTCATCGCACTCGGTGACGGGTGCGTGGCGATGGCCGTGGCCGGGCCCACGGTGATCTTCCAGGGCGCGGGCGACTGGCTGCTGATCGTGTGGGCTGGGCCTTCGCCGTGTATGTCGCGGGCGGGGTCAGCGGCGCCCACATCAACCCGGCCCGCGACTTCGGGCCCGGTTGTTCGCGTTCTTCGCGGGCTGGGGCCACAACGCCATCCCGGGCACGGCTCCCGGGGCCGGCCCGTACCTGTGGATACCCATCGTCGGGCCACTGGTGGGCGCGCTGGCCTACGACTTCTTCATCGGCGACGTGCTGCGCGCCAGGGAAACGCTCACAGAGGTTCGCTGAGCAGCCAGGTCAGGTGGGCCCGTGCCACGGCCTGGCGCGGGTCCGCCGCCGGAAGCAGCCGGCTCAGCTGCTCGAAAACCTCCAGATCGTCCTGCCCGGTCTCGGTCCGGCCGAACGACCACAGCGTGTCGACGTCGCCCCGCTCCAGCACTGTCGAACGGACGGCGGCGACCAGCTGGTCCCGTTCGGCGCGAATGGCCGGGGAGTCCGACTGCGACAGCAGCGGCGCGCGGCACGCCGAGACAGCCGCGGCGACATCGCCCGCGTCGAGCGCCGCGCGCACGGCGAGGAAATCGGCCTCCAGCTCGGCGTCGAGGCGGTACGGCTTCGCCTTCATCACCTCGCCGCCCAGCTGCGTGCGCAACCGGTGGATCTCCGCGCGGACCGTCGTCGGGTTTCCTTCGTCTCCGTACAGTTCGAGCGCCAGTTGCTCCCCGTTCAAACCCGCCGGATGCAACGCGAGCAACGCGAGGATTTCCGCGCGCCGCAACGTCAACGGCAATTCCCGGCCGTTGAGCGCGATGGCGGGCCGGCGGCCGAGAAACGACAACGACAGCTTCGGCCTGCACGCGGCGGACGACTTGCGGGGCAGCCGTAGTAAATATCCCTCGCTCAACGGCTCGAGCCTGGCTTCGCGTCCGTTGTCGAGCAGCACCCTGTCGGCGCCCGTGCCGATCCGCACCCGTGGCGGGAAGTCGTCCCAGGGTTCCGCCGCGATCACCCGGCCGCTCGGGGTGAGCAGCGCTCCCGGCTCGCCGTGCAGGCTCGCCAGATGGGACATGTTCCTGGCGAGCAGCCGCTCGTCGTGCCAGGCCATATGCCGGCGCAGCTGGCTTTCCGCCAGCTGCGCCGTGGCGTTGACCAGCGAAACCGTCGCCGGGTGCAGCGCGTCGAGCAGCCCGCTGATGTCGACCGCGCCGAGCACCACGCCGGTGTCGGGGTCGTGGATCGGGGCCGCCGCGCAGGTCCAGGTGTGGTACGTCCGGACGAGGTGCTCGGCCGAGTAGATCTGCACCGGCGCGTCGACCGCGAGCGCGGTGCCCATCGCGTTGGTGCCGATCGCCGACTCCGACCAGCCGGTGCCTTCGCACAGCCCGACCGGGTCGGCCATCCGGCAGAGCGCCGCCGGGCCCTCCCGCCACAGGATCGTGCCCTCGGCGTCGGTGATGATCATGACGTGCTGCGACTCGTCGGCGATGCTGACCAGCAGTTCGCGCATCGGCGAAAGCACCGCCTGCAACGGATGCGCCGAGCGCACGTCGGCGACCTCGTCCGGCCCGTACACCACCGGCGGGCGGAAGTACTCGGGATCGATGTGGGCGTCCAGCGAACGCTGCCAGGACGCCGAGATGACCGAACGCGGTGACGTGGGCGGGCGGTCACCGCTGAGGGTGGCCTCGCGGACGCGTTGCAGCAGGCGGAACTGCGCTGCCGGATCCGAGGACAGCGACCGGGTGGACTCGACGTTCATCAGGCTCCCCGCGGCGACGTTGACGGCGGCCGGACCGGTACGCGCACCCCGGCCCACCAGGCAGCATGCCGCGCGCCACCCGGATTCGGCAAGTGCGCGGCAACCGGCGTTCCGCCTCGTGCAACGCCGCTGCAACGTCGCGGTCCTTACGGTTGCGCCCTGCACCGGCCAATGACGACCAGGAGGGACCTGCTCCATGACGAAGTATGCGGCGCCGGGAGAAACCGGCAGCGTCGTGGCGTTCGACCAGCGCTACGACCACTTCATCGGCGGAGAGTACGTGCCGCCCGCCAAAGGCGGCTACTTCGACAATCCGACGCCGGTGACCGGCAAGACGTTCACCGAGATCGCCCGCGGCACGGCCGCCGACATCGACCGCGCGGTGGCCGCCGCGACCGGCGCGGCCGCGGCATGGGGCCGCACGTCACCGGCCGAACGGGCGGCGGTGCTGAACAAGATCGCCGACCGGATGGAGGCGAACCTGGAGCAGCTCGCGGTCGCGGAGTCCTGGGACAACGGCAAGGCGGTCCGCGAAACGCTCGCGGCCGACATCCCGCTCGCGATCGACCACTTCCGCTACTTCGCCGGCGCGATCCGCACGCAGGAAGGCGGGATCTCGCAGCTCGACGCGGACACCGTCGCCTACCACTTCCACGAGCCGCTCGGCGTGGTCGGGCAGATCATCCCGTGGAACTTCCCGATCCTGATGGCCACCTGGAAACTCGCACCGGCGCTGGCCGCGGGCAACGCCGTGGTGCTCAAGCCCGCCGAGCAGACCCCGGCGTCGATCCACGTGCTGATCTCGCTGATCGCCGACCTGCTGCCGCCCGGCGTGCTCAACGTGGTCAACGGGTTCGGTGTCGAGGCGGGCAAACCGCTGGCCCAGCACAAGGACATCCGCAAGGTCGCGTTCACCGGTGAGACCACCACCGGGCGGCTGATCATGCAGTACGCCAGCGAGAACATCATCCCGGTCACCCTGGAGCTGGGCGGCAAGAGCCCGAACATCTTCTTCGCCGACGTGGCCGCGGCCCAGGATGCCTTCTACGACAAGGCACAGGAGGGCTTCACCATGTTCGCCCTCAACCAGGGCGAGGTGTGCACCTGCCCGTCGCGGGCGCTCATCCAGTCCTCGATCTACGACCGGTTCATCAGCGACGGCGTCGCCAGGGTCGAGAAGATCAAGCAGGGGCACCCGCTCGACACCGGCACCATGGTCGGCGCGCAGGCGTCCAACGACCAGTTCGAGAAGATCCTGTCCTACATCGACATCGGCAAGCAGGAGGGCGCAAAAGTCCTCACCGGTGGCGAAAAAGCCGACCTCGGCGGGGAACTCGCGGGCGGTTACTACATCAGGCCGACGGTGTTCGAGGGCGACAACAAGATGCGGATCTTCCAGGAGGAGATCTTCGGCCCGGTGGTCTCGGTGGCCCGCTTCGACGACTACGACGACGCGATCAAGACCGCCAACGACACCCTCTACGGCCTCGGCGCCGGCGTCTGGTCTCGCGAGGGCAACACCGCTTTCCGTGCGGGACGGGACATCCAGGCCGGTCGCGTGTGGACGAACTGCTACCACGTCTACCCCGCGCACGCGGCGTTCGGCGGGTACAAGCAGTCCGGCATCGGGCGCGAGAACCACAAGATGATGCTCGACCACTACCAGCAGACGAAGAACCTGCTGGTGTCCTACTCGCCTGACGCACAGGGATTCTTCTGATCATGCCGGCAAGTCGGGTGGACCTCACCGAGGCCGCGGCGGAGCTGCTGCGCCGGCTGGCCGGGGACAACGGGCCGCTGATGTTCCATCAGTCCGGTGGCTGCTGCGACGGCAGCGCGCCCATGTGTTACCCGGCGGGTGAGTTCCGCACCGGGGCTTCGGACGTGCACCTCGGCGACCTGACCGTCGCCGGGGTGCCCGCGCCGGTCCCGGTGTGGATGTCGGCCGCGCAGTTCGAGTACTGGAAGCACACGCATCTCACGATCGACGTCGTCCCCGGCCGGGGCAGCGGGTTCTCGCTCGAAGCCCCCGAGGGCGTGCGGTTCCTGATCCGCTCCCGGCTGCTGACCGATGCAGAACTGGCCACTTTGGACTGAGGGAGCACGATGGGCGGCTGCTCCGAAAAGCCTGATCGCCTACCGGCCCGTCGTCGAAGTGCCTGCGACAGACCCGTTATACGTGTTGTATCGCCACGTGGTGGCGCTCGCGCGGGGCATGACCAACATCTACGACGTCGGCCCTGGCGATATGCAGTGGACCGCGTCCGAGGCCGGCTGGATGGTCGGGCACTCCTACGTCGTCTGCGCCCCACTGCTCGCCGGTGCGACAACCGTGGTGTACGAAGGAAAACCGGTCGGCACGCCGGACGCGTCGGATCACTGGGCCCACGAAAAGCTCGGAGTGCCGGTAATCGACCACTGGTGACGGACCGACCGGCTGGGCGATCGCCACCGACCCCCGCGTCCTGGAGCCGATGCCGGTCAAACCGGGCTCCCCCACCGTCTGGTCCCGGCCGTCCGGCGTGACCTCGGTGCGGTGGCGGCGTTCCGGCAGGTTTCGGCCGTGGCGGCGCTGCCGGAAACGCGGTCGGGCAAAATCCTGCGCAAGAGTATGCGCGGCTTCGCCGAGGGCCGGGACGAACCGGTCCCATCCACCATCGAAGACCCCGCGGTGCTGGAGTCGCTGCGGGCGGTGCTCCGTTCGTGAGCACCGCCCGGCATGGCTTCGGGGTTGTCGGTAGCCTGGCGCGGTGGTCGAACCTGTACACCCGAGTGCCGCCGCGGACGAGCCGGAACGCCCGAATTCGGACGTAAACCCGGAAAGCTCCGAAACGCGTCGACGGAAGAAAAGGCCGAAGAAACAGCGCCCGTTCTGGATCGAGCTGCCGATCCTGATCGTCATCGCGCTGGTGCTGGCGTTCGTGTTCCAGCAGTTCTTCGCCCGCGTGTACACGATTCCGTCCGGCTCGATGGAAACCACGCTGCACGGCTGCGATGGTTGCTACGGGGACAAGGTACTGGTCGACAAGTTCACCAAGAACTTCACGGATTTCACCCCCGGCGACGTCGTGGTGTTCAAGGGCCCGGAGCCGTGGCTGCAGAACGAGGCGCCGACGCAGCGCTCGAGCAACTCGTTCATCCGGTTCTTCCAGAACGTGGGCTCGGTGTTCGGCCTCGCCCCGCCCGACGAGCGCGACTTCGTGAAGCGGATCATCGCCACCGGCGGCCAGACCGTGCAATGCTGCGACGCGCAGAACCGGGTCCTGGTGGACGGCAAGCCGCTGAACGAGCCGTACATCCACTGGGAAGACCCCAACGACCAGCACCAGGCTTCATTCGATCCGGTGAAAGTCCCGGACGGCGAGGTCTGGGTGATGGGTGACAACCGCAACAACTCGATGGACTCGCGGTACCAAGGTGGCGGTGGCGTCAACGGTGCCGTGCCGGTGAACGACATCATCGGCAAGGCCAGGATCATCGTGCTGCCGCCGAGCCGGTGGGGCGGGGTGAGTGACACGAACCCGCAGACCACCGGTGCCGAGGCGCTGGGCGCGCCCGGCTGGCAACAGGGCCTGCCGGTCGCCTTCGGAGCCGTCGCCGCCTGGCCGACGCTGGCCGCGAGCCGGCGGGTCGGCCGCCCGGTCAGACGCAGGAAGCGGTGAACCTCCCGCTCCGCCGACGGGGCGTCGACATCTTCTTCGTCGTGGTGTTCTCCGCGTTCACGGTGACCTCGATCATCAGCGATCTGCTGCCCACCGTTGGCGTGGACTTCACCCACCCGTCGGCGAACTTCTTCGTGAACTCGAACTACTGGTACGCCCACGACGCCGATCCGCTGTTCATGCACCCTCCCTCGTGGATGCGCATCGTGACCGGCCTGTCCGCCTTCGTGTACATGCCGTTCTATGTCGTGCTCGTGTACGCCCTGGCCACGGCCCGGAACTGGATCCAACTGCCCGCCGTCATCTACGCGACGATGATCGTCACCCTGACCGGCGTCGTCGTCTTCGGCGTCGAGTTCTGGGGCGAGCAGGCGACGCGGACCCAGAACCCGGCGAAGTTCCTCGCGTTCAACCTGCCGTACGTGCTGGTGCCCTTGCTGCTGCTGATCCGCATGCGCAAGCCGCTCCCGTTCACCCGCCGGTTCTGACAGGGGGCGGTCGCAGAGCGCGATCGCCGGTGCGCTAAGGTTTCAACCCGTTGGCCCGGAGCACTCCGGGCGAGCGATAGAGCATTCCCCTGTAGCTCAATTGGCAGAGCATTCGGCTGTTAACCGAAGGGTTGTTGGTTCGAGTCCAACCGGGGGAGCATCACCCCAGGTCAGCGACCTGGGGTTCTTTTATGTCCGGAACTCGGTAGCCCAGAGTGTCCAGAAACCGTCCATTTTCAGGACGCCACGAACATCCGCTCCAGGGCCTCAGCCGACGCCTCGTTGGCGACCCTGCGCCTGCGGTAGTGCTTCTCCGCCACATTCGGCGAGTTACCCAACTGGTCCGAGGCGTGACCTGCCGCTTGCCCGAAGCGGCCGAGCCTGGCCTTCCGGCTCCCGGGAGTCTTCAATGGAATGGCCTGGAGGTGGACGTCATGGGCGATCGTGAGGAGTTTCTCGCCTGGGTCGATACGCGGCTCAAGGATGCGGAGACGGCGCTGCACAACGGCGACGCGCGGCCCCGGCGGGCGATCTGGTCCGGTGGTGAACCGGTCACGGTGTTCGGCGCCTGGCGGGACGCGGTGGGGCAGACCGCGGTGCAGAGCTTGTTCGGTTTACTCGAAGCCAGTTTCTCGGACTGCGCCTCCGCCGAGTTCGAGATCGTCGCGGCGGACGTGGTCGGTGATATGGCCTACACGGTCGGCTATGAGCGGACCGAGACCTCCGTCAACGGCCGGCCGCGCAAGTACGCCCTTCGCGCGACCCAGGTCTACCGCCGTGAGGACGGGGAGTGGAAGGTCGTCCACCGCCACGCGGACACGATGCCGGAGGCCTAACGGCGCCGGCGTGCCAGATCCACCACCGTCCACGCCATCGCCGCGGCCCCTCCGAGCACCGCGCGGCCGGCGACAGTGAACTCCGGCTGGTGGTTCACCGCAGGCAGGCAGTCCAGGCCGAGCATCGGGTGGATCGTCGGCACGTGGTGTGAGACGTTGCCCAGGTCGGTCGCGGCGCCCGCCGGCGCATCGGCTGCCGTCGGCGGAAAAATCCGGCCTGCCGCAACGGCATTGGCGCGGTAGACGCCAGGATCTCCGCGTCCGGGCGCAGGTCCAGGTAATCCGGTGCGGGCTGGTCGTCAGCTCACAACCGGTCGCCCATGCCCCGGCCTCGAAGCACCGCCGCACCCGTTCCTTAAGCGTGGCAAGGTTTTCCGCCGTGCCCGGGCGCACGATCCACCTGCCGCGGCTGCTGTCCGGGATCACGCTCGCCGCGGTACTGGCCTCGTACTCCGCGCAGATCCCGACGTGCACCGGCCCGGCGTGGATCCGGTGCGACAGCGAGATCAACCGCTCCCCCGCTGTTCCGCTGGCACGACGACGCGTGGATCGGCTGCCTGCGCCACCAGCTCGACGCGACCACCCAGCTGCTCACCCTCGCCCGAGAACTGGTCCGCGCACTCGAGACGCTGCTCACCGATTACACCCGGCAGTGGGAGGCCGGCGAGCCCGGCGCCGGGTGACGCCCCGACGCGGCGGCGCAACCTCGTGGACAATGGCGGAACGGGCGTCACAAGGAGTGCGGAGGCGAGAAGGTAATGAAGGTTTTCCTGCTCGGTGCGGCCGTCGGGTATGTGCTCGGGGCGAAGGCAGGCCGGGCGCGCTACGACCAGATCGTGCGCACGTACCGGACGGTGGCCGATCATCCGATGGTGCAAGGCGCCGCGGGGGTGGTGCGCGCGAAGGTCGGCGAGAAGGTGGGCGACAAGCTCCCGTTCGGACGGCGCGCCGGCGAGCCCGCCGCCTGAAGATCAGGGCACGCGGGCGACGGCGAAGATGCGGCGGAACGGGAACCACGTGGTCCCGTCGGGTCGGGGCGGGTATGCCTCGTCCAGCCGCTTCGCCAGCTCCGCGCGGAAGCTCTGCCAGTCCGGTTCGGACAGTGCGGCCTTGACCGGACGCAGGGCCGTCCCGGAAATCCATTCCAGCACGGCGTTCTCGCCCGCCAGGCGTTGGGCGTAGGTCGTTTCCCAGGCGTCCACGGCACAGCCCGCGTCGGCGAACAGCTCGGCGTATTCCAGTGGTTCGCCGACTGCGTCCTCGCCACGAAGATCCACGTCGGGCGCCACCTCGGCGGCCAGCCGGCGCGCCAGGACGTGGGACGGCGCGTCGAAGTTGCCGGGCACCTGCATCGCCAGCCAAGCACCCGAAGGCAGTTGCGCGACCCATCGTTTCAGCAGCTCGCGGTGGTCGGGCACCCACTGCAGCACGGCATTGGTGACCACGACGTCGGTATCCGGCTCCGGCGTCCAGTCGTGCAGGTCGAGCAGCCGCGCGTCGACGCCCGCCGCACGGGCCGCGGCCACCATGTCCGGCGAGCTGTCACTGGCGTCCAGGATCGCGCCGGGCCAGCGTTTGCCCAGCTCGACGGTGAGGTTTCCGGGGCCGCAGCCCAGATCGGACACCCGTCGCGGCGCCTGCGCGCCGATCCGGCCGATGAGGTCGTAGAACGGGCGTGCCCGCAGGTCCGCGTAGTCGAGATATTTCGCCGGGTCCCACACAGTACGAGCGTACTGCTAGGAATCGGGGTGCGCCAGAGCTGCCTGGCAGGCTGTAGGGATGGCTTCCGAACCGATCGACGCCGCCGCTTCCGGCACCTGACTCCTCGGCGACCGGCCGGTCAACCGGATCGGGTTCGGTTCGATGCGGCTTCCCCAGCGCGGCCCGGCGTTCGCCGCCGAAGCCGTCCCGGGCGACCGCGCCAGGGCGATCAAGGTGTTGCGCCGCGCGGTCGAACTGGGGGTCAACCACATCGACACCGCCGCGTTCTACTGCTCCTCGCTGCGCTCGGCCAACGGGCTGATCAACACCGCGCTGTCGCCCTCCCGGAGAACCTGATCATCGCCACCAAAGTCGGGCCGCGTCGTGACGCGTCCGGCGGCTGGCTGCCCGAAGCGACGCCCGGCCCACTGCGCGTCCCGTTCTTCGCCATCGCCGGAGCCGGGCGCGAAACGGGCGCCGGCGGGGCCGAGCACGACGAGGTGCTCGCGATCGCCCGTGAGCACCAGGCGACTCCGGCCGCGATCCGCCTCGCCTGGGCCCTGCAGCGTGGCCCGAACGTGCTGGTCATCCCCGGCACGGGCGACCTCGGCCACATCGAGGACAACATCGCCGCCGGCGCGCTGCGGCTCACGCCGGACGAACTGACCCGGCTCGAAGCAGTCCACCAGCAGTCTTAAAGCTCCGCCAGCTTCTCCGCGGCTTCCCGTGCGATGGCCGAAACCAGCTCCGGGTCCACGCCCGGATCGGGCCGTGCCTGCAGCACACTGCCGTCGCGCCCGGGGAGTTTCCGCTGCACGAACCAGATCCCGCCGCCGGCGGCCTCGTGCCGGTGCCGGCCGCGGATCGAACTGTCCACTCGCTGCCGCACCATCACCGGCAGCTTGCCCGGCTTCGGCAGCGCGAAACGCACCGCCTCACGGTCGGCGAGCAGCACCGCGTCTCCCGCCGTGCCGGTCTCCTCCGCTTCGATCAGCGTCAGGATCCCCTGTGCCCACACGGCTTTGCTGACCAGATGCCAGCCGACCCGCCGCCCCTCGGGCAGCCAGAGCCCCAGCTCCGTCACCACGAGATGGCCGCCATACGCCACTTCGGCCACCGCGAGCGCGTTCTCCGTCGGCTCCAGCGACCCCGGGAAATCCGCCGGGAGCCGGTCGCCGGTCAGCCGGGCGAGCCACCCCATCGAACTCAGTCCAATCCGCCGATCGCCTGTTCCCGCAACGCTTTCCGGTACTCCTCCAGCGCCACGAGGTCCCCGAACAGCGCCCGGTAGTCCTCCGGCGCCTCCACCGGGGACAGCCGCTGCAGCCGGGACTTGATCTCTCCGATCTGCCTGCCGACCAGGTTCTCCTGCACCGCCGCGATCATGCTGCCGATGTAGCGGACATCGACCTTTCCCCTGGCGCGCAAGGGTTCCACCGACAGCTCCGACAGCACCGTGCGCACTGTCCCTTGTGGAGTGTGCTCGCTCGCCGCGTCGATCAGCGCGGGCCCGGTCAGCCCGCAGCTGGCGCCACCGGCCTTCAGCACCGCGCGATGCACCGCGACGTACGCGGGATGCGTGAACGCGTCCTCGGGCAGCGCGTCGTACTCCGGCCCGGCCAGCGCCGGCTCCTGCAACGCCGCCTTGAGCACCTCGCGCTGCGCCGTCAGCCGCGGGTCACCGGGCTTGGGCCGCTCGACGTCCGACACCTGCCCCGGCGTTGGGGCGTTGGCCTGCTGCTGCGGCGCACGCCGCCCGCCCTTGACCGGCGCCGCGCTGTTCGAAGCGCCGCGCACCCGGCGGACCACCATGTCGGCGTCCTGCCAGCCGACCCACCACGCGAGCTTCGTCGCGTAACCGTCCCGCTTCGCCCTGTCCCTGATCTGCGCGACCAGCGGCACCGTGCGCTGCAGTGCGGCGACCTGCCCGTCGACCGAGTCCAGGTCGTACTCGCGCAACATGCTGCGGATGGCGAACTCGAACAGCGGGATCCGGCGGGCCACCAGGTCCCGCACCGCCGCGTCGCCCTTTTCCAGCCGCAGCTCGCACGGGTCCATCCCGTCCGGCGCGATCGCGATGTAGGTCTGCCCGGCGAAAGTCTGATCGCCCTCGAACGCCTTGAGCGCCGCCTTCTGGCCCGCCTCGTCACCGTCGAAGGTGAAGATCACCTCGCCGCGGAACGCGTCATCGTCCATCAGCAGGCGCCGCAGCACCTTCATGTGGTCCTCGCCGAACGCCGTGCCCGACGAGGCCACCGCCGTGGGGACGCCGGCGGCGTGCATGGCCATCACGTCGGTGTAGCCCTCGACCACGACCACCTGGTGCCGCTTGGCGATCTCGCGTTTGGCCAGGTCCAGCCCGAACAGCACCTGGGACTTCTTGTAGATCGGGCTCTCGCTGGTGTTGAGGTACTTGGCCTGGATCGGGTCGTCGTCGAACAGCCGGCGCGCGCCGAAGCCCACGATGTCGCCGCCGAGGTCCTTGATCGGCCACACCAGCCGCCGGTGGAACCGGTCGATCGGGCCCTGGCGGCCCTCCTTGACGATCTGCGCCTTGAGCAGCTCGGTCAGCTCGAAACCCCGGTTGAGCAGGTGCTTGGTCAGCTTGTCCCAGCCCGCGGGCGCGAACCCGCAGCCGAACCGCTGCGCCGCGGCCTCGTCGAAGCCGCGCTCCTTGAGGTAGTCGCGCGCCAGCTGCGCGTCGGGAGTGCGCAGCTGCTCGGTGTAGAACTCGGCGGCCGCCTTGTGTGCCTCGACCATCCGGGTGCGGGTGCCGCGGTCGCGCTGGACGCTGCCGCCCCCGCCCTCGTAGGTGAGCCGGAAGCCGACGCGGTCGGCGAGGCGCTCCACCGATTCGACGAAACCGAGGTGGTCGATCTTCATCAGGAACTTGATGACGTCGCCACCCTCGCCACAGCCGAAGCAGTGGAAGGTGCCGTGCGTCGGCCGGACGTTGAACGATGGGGTTTTCTCGTCATGGAACGGGCAGAGGCCCTTGAGCGCTCCCCCACCGGCGTTGCGCAGGGCGACGTACTCGCCCACTACCTCGTCGATCCGGTTGCGCTCCCGTACCTCCGCGATGTCACTTTCCCGGATACGACCTGCCACGAACCGAGGATATGTCATTAGGGTCGGGGCCATGGCTCTGGCTGAGGAGTTCACCGCGCTGCGCCCGCATCTCGTCTCCGTCGCCTACCGGCTGACCGGTTCGGTGTCCGACGCCGAGGACGCCGTCCAGGAGTCCTGGCTGCGGCTGTCCGGGCTCAGCGAGGCCAAACGCGCCGAGATCCGCGACCTCAAGGGCTGGCTGACCACGGTCGTCGGCCGGATCGGGCTGGACAAGCTGCGCTCGGCCGCGGTCCAGCGGGAGCGCTACGTCGGGCAATGGCTGCCCGAGCCGATCGTCACCCCGCTGGCCGGGCAGCCGGGCGAGGACCCGCTGGAGGTCGCCGTGCGGGACGAGGGCCTGCGGATGGCGGCGATGGTCGTGCTGGACAAGCTCAGCCCGGAGCAGCGAGTGGCCTTCGTCCTGCACGACGCGTTCTCCGTGCCCTTCGCGGAGATCTCCGGCATCCTCGGCGAGTCGGTGGAGACGGCGCGGCAACACGCCTCCCGCGGACGGCGCGCGCTCAGGGACGCCGAGCCGCCGCCGCGCGCGAGCCTCACCGAGCAGCAGGAGATCCTCGACAGGTTCCTCAAGGCGCTGCTCTCCGGTGACGTGCGGGGGGTCACCGAAGCGCTGCACCCGGACGCGGTGATGATCGGCGACTCGAACGGCAAGGCGCGCACCGCCGCGCAGGTCATCGTCGGCGCGGAAAAGATCGCGCGTTTCCTGTTCGGGCTGACGCGGATGTACTCGCCGGAAGCGCTCGGTGCCGGCCGTCCGCTGCTGGTCAACGGCGACCTCGGGCTGTTCGTCCCGAAGGGCGAGGGCTCCGGTGGCAAGCGCGGGATCGACGCGCACCTGCAGACCATGACTGTGCGCGACGGCCGCATCGTGGCGATCTACGACCTGGCCAACCCGGACAAGCTCACCCGAGTCCCGGCCGCGGAACCCGGCACGCCTCCCCGGACATGAACCCCTGGCCGGTGATGTCGAGCGCGTTATTCCTGTGCCAGCTCGGATCGTGCGCGGCGCCGGCCCGGTCGCCTACTGAGCCGTCAGCGAGCGCACATCCCACAGCCAGACCCCGTCGACATAGCGCGCCGGGGTGCGCAGCAGAAGCTCCACAGTGGACTGCAGCGCCTGCTGGTTCGTCACCGGCGCCAGCACCATCACGTCCGCGTGCCAGTACCGCAGGTCCGCGACCAGCTGCGCGCGCTGTTTGTCGGTGATCTCCGGGACATTCCCGCTGTCACGCACGTCGTTCAGCAGCGAGGCCGTCGGCCGCTCGACCGCGCCATAGCGGCCGCGCTTGTCGTTCGGGCCGTTCGGGCCCACGAAGTACCCGTCCGCGAGCGGGAAACCGGAGTTGGCGCGGTTCTGCCAGTTCAGCGCCCGCGCGTCGCCGGGGCTGGGCAGCGGCACGGCGACCACCGAACCCGTGGCGACGTACTGCGCCCAGGTGCCGTCGGTGAAGAAGGCGGGCGTGGCCGGGCGCGAGATCGTCTCCAGCGGGGTGGGCGCGACCGGCAGCAGCACGGCCACCAGCACGCCCAGCCACAGCCACCGCAACGGCAGCTGCTTGTCCCTGAACGACGGCGCCACCTGGAAAATCCGGTCGGTGGCGATCGCCAGCAGCGCGCCCACCGCCGGGATACAGGCCATCGCCAGCCGCGACTCCAGCAGCGAATCGAACAGCGGCAGTTTCGCCAGCAGCGCCCATGGCCCGGGGATTCCGGTGTCGTCGTGCGCCACGACCATGGTCAGCCCGAGGGAAAGCCAGGCCAGCACAAACATCGAGATGGCGATCGAGCGGGCGACCACGTTGCGCCACAGCCAGATCGTGAGCACCACCATGAACACGACCAGCGGCCAGCCGAAGAACGCGTTCTCCTCGGTGCGGTTCATCGACACGTCCGCGGCCGCGTCCGCCTGCCCGGCGATGGACTCGGTGGCGAAGCGGGTGAACGCGGCGGTGTCGTTGCCGACCGAACCGTGTTCCAGCGTCTTGTAGCTCTGCGGGCCGAAGAACTGCCACCACAGCGGGTAGATCGTCAGCACGAGCGCGAGCACCCCGCCCACGGCCAGCCCGATCACCATCGGCCGCACCATTTTCACCGCTTCGCGCGGGCGGGACGCGACGTAGGCGATGGCGAACACCACGAAGCCGAGCATCGTGATCAGCAGCGGTTCCTCGCCGAGGAAGACCTGGTAGGCCAGCAGCAGGCCGAGGAAGATCCCGTCCCGCACCGGCCGCTCGCCCTGCGCCAGCTTGATCAGCCGCAGCACGATGAACGGCAGCAGCACCAGTACCGCGAAGTTCGGGTGCGCGTTGCCGTGCGAGATCATCGCCGGCGCGAACCCGCAGAACGCCCCGCCGATCGCCGCGCCGAGCCGCGAGCGCACCAGATGCCGGGAGAACACCCAGTACCAGCCGGCCGAAGTGGCGGCGAGCCCGCCGGTCAGCGCGATCGCCCACGTCGCCGTGGGGCCGAACAGCAGCGTGATCGGCGAGAGCGGGATGCCGAGGCCGAGCATCGCCGTGTTGGCCATCAGGTTGACGCCGTCGGGATAGTTCTGCAGCGTCGAGCCCAGCGGGTTCTCCCAGTGCCAGACCGCGTGCGCGGTGACCTGGAAGAACCACTCCCACATGTTCTGGTCCTGGGCGCTGTTGTACAGGTAGCCGCTGCCGAGGTTGACCCACAACCCGGCATAGATGACGAACGCGGCCAGCAGGTAGCACAGCACGACGAGCGTATCGACGCGGTTCCACCTGCGCCGCGGCGGCTCGACCACCGGCACGGTCTCGGGGGCCTGGAGCAACGCGGTCAACTCTCTACCTCACGGTTCGACAACCCGGGCGAAAAAGTAGACCACACCCGTGGGAGCGTGCCGCACGAGGAGCAGGAAAGGACGGTCCACCACCAGTTCGACGGGGTCGGCGCTGATCATCGCGAGTGTGCGGATCATCACCGCGGTCGCCGCGGCGCCTTCGAAGCCCTGCTCCCCCACCCGCAGCACCGACTGGTGCACCACGTCGTCGACGAACAACCGCGGATCCGGCGTCAGCGGCGTGAAATCCGCGTCACGGACGAACATGGTCCGCACGCCCAGCCCGGCCAGCGCCGGTTTGAGGCTCGCGCGCATCTCCAGATCCAGCTTCGGCACCGACAGCCGGACCTGCTTCTGCTTCTTCGCCGCCAGCAAACCGGCCAGCCGGTCTTCGTCCAAAGTAGACTCCGCCGTGGCGAGATCGTTGTCCGGCAAGAGGATCAGCGCGTTCACGTCACCGGCGCCGGGCAGCTCCACCAGCTGCCAGCCGTCGCGCGCGGCATAGTGCAGCAGCTCCGACTGGTGCATCGCCGGCACCCGGCGCGTGCCCGACGGGCTGTGGAAATCGGCGTCCTCGGTCCGGTTCTCCTGGAACGGGTGCACCCACGCGACCTTGAGGTACAAGGCGTTGACCAGGCTCGCGATAGTGTCGGTGCCCACCGAGCCCGGCTGCAGCAGCTCGGGAATCAGGTTGTGGGTGGTGTCCGACACGTCGGCGTTGATCGCGCGCCGGGCCGCCTCGGGGTCACCGGCGAACGGAGCGGACTTGACCCCGCCGTTCGGCCAGGCCGCCAGGCTGCCGAGGAAATCCTCGTTCAGCGGCAGGTCCTCGGCCGCCCACAAGGTGTTCGCGACCTCCAGCACCGGCGGCTCACGACGGCCGCGCTCCTCCAGCGTGGCCGCGGCGCGCAACAGCTCGGCCTGCTTCGTCACGTCCGCGTCCGCACCCGCGAGCAGCCGCACCAGCTCCGCGGCGGTCTCACCCTGGGTGGCCTGGCTGGTCAGGCCCAGCGCGCTCGCCACTGAATACGGCGAAAAACAGGAGTCACCGCTGCCGCTGACGGCACGATGCAGGGCGAAACAGAACCGGAGGTGGTCGCGCTCGGGACCACGCAGCCTGGGCTTGGTCACCCCCGTGACGCTACCCGAAATTCAGTGCCGCCCGGTGTGCCAGGCGTGCCACGCGTGGGCCTGCGCGTCGGTGAGCGAAGCGACCTGATCGATCACCACCCGTAGCCGCGCGGCGTCATCCGCCGCCTCGTCCCACGCCGGGTGGAACACCGCGTCCAGCGCCTCGGGGGACCGTTCGACCAGCAGCTCGACCAGTTCCGCGAGCAGCTGCCGCTGCCCCTCCTGCATAGCGCGACGGCGCGGATCACTCATCACGTAGCGCAACGCCAGCGCCTTCAGCAGCGCGACCTCGGCGGCGACCCGCTCCGGCACCTGCAGCTCGGCCGCATACCTGGTCAGCGGACCGTCCCCGTGCACCTGCCTGGTGCCGGTGACCGCGGCGGACGCGAACCGCCCGACCAGCTCGCTGGTCAGCCGTTTCAGCCCGACATGCGCGGCGAACGACGCGTCGTAGCCCGGCTTGGCCACCGCGGCCATGACCGGCAGCTTGAGCAACTCCTCCGCGGCACCCTCCAGCGCCGACACCGACTGCGCGGAGAAATGCTTCGCCGCCAGCCCGGCGACCGCTGCCCGCTCCCCCGGGTCGGCCAGCACCCGCAGCGAGATGCGCCCGGCGAGCACCCCGTCCTCCACGTCGTGCACCGAATAGGCCACGTCGTCGGCCCAGTCCATGATCTGCGCTTCGAGACACCGCCGGCGCGGTGGCGCACCCTCGCGCATCCACTCGAAGATCTCCAGATCGTCCTGGTACACCCCGAACTTCACCTCGCCGGGGCGCCGCGGCCACGGGTATTTCGTCGACGCGTCCAGGCAGGCGCGGGTCAGGTTCAGCCCGACCGGATCGATCTTGGGCTCGAGCCTGGTCAGGATCCGCAACGTCTGCGCGTTGCCCTCGAACCCGCCGCAGGCCTGGGACACGTCGTTGAGCGCGCGCTCCCCGTTGTGCCCGAACGGCGGATGCCCGATGTCGTGCGCGAGGCCCGCGGTGTCCACGAGATCCGGGTCCGCGCCCAGCTCCTCGGCGATGCCGCGGCCGATCTGCGCGACCTCCAGCGAATGCGTGAGCCTGGTGCGGGGCACGCCAGTGACCTCGGCACCCTCACCGGGCCCGACCACCTGCGTCTTGCCCGCGAGCCGGCGCAGCGCGGCGGAATGCAGCACACGCGCCCTGTCCCGGGCGAAATCGCCGCGCCCGTCCGCCAGCGAACCCGGCAGCGCGGCGCTTTTCGGCTGCTCGGTCAGCCTGCGCTGCCTGTCGTGCTCGTCGTACCCGCTCACCTCGCCACTCTAGCCAGGAGCACCGACAAAACCGGCGGGCTCAGCCGAGGCCGGTGCCGCCGATGTCGTCGGCCGGGGTGCGGGTGAGCCGGTAGAACAACAGCGCGCCGGTCTCGCGCAGGATGTAATTCGCCTGCGTCTGCCGGGTCTGCACGATCGGTCCGCTGTGCGTCGGCGAAGTCCAGGCGTCCATGCCCGCGTCGTCGGCCATCGTGCGGGCGCGCAGCGAATGCCACGGATCGCTGACCAGTACCGCGGTGTGCCAGCCGCGCTTGGCGACCTCGGCGGCGACCGCGCGCAGACTGCCCAGCGTGTCCCTGCCCTCGCCGACGGCCAGCGTGCTCGCCTGCGGAACTCCTTGCTCCACAAGCCAATTCGCGCCGGCGGAAGCCTCGGTGTAGTTGTCACCGGCCCGGTTGCCGCCCGCGGTGACGATGACCTTCGCGACGCCCGCCTCGTACAACTGCTGCGCGTGCTTGAGCCGCGCCTGGAAAATCGGCGACGGCTTCCCGTTGTACTGGGCGGCGCCGAGCACCACGATCACGTCGGCCTTGTCCCGGTCGTCGTCGCGGGCCACCTGCCAGACGCGGAACGCGGTACCCCCGATGACGAGGCCGAGAACGAGCACGGCCCCGAACAGGAAGCGGCGGATCCAGATCAGTTTCCCCATCCCGGCCATTTTCGCACGCCTACAGCCAGCCGTTCTCCTCGGCGAGATGGATCGCTTCGGCCCTGGTCCGCGCGCCGGTCTTGCCGATCGCCGCGGACAAATGGTTGCGCACCGTGCCTTCCGACAGGTGCAACCGCCGCGCCACGTCCGCGACCGTGCCGCCGTCGCTGGCCGCGCGCAGCACCTCGTGCTCGCGGCCGGTCAACGGGCTCGGCCCGGTCACCAGCGACTCTGCCGCGAGCGCCGGATCCACCACGCGCAACCCGTTGCTGACGCGGCGCACGGCGTCCACGAGTTGTTCCGGCGGCGAGTCCTTGACCACGAAACCGGCGGCGCCCGCGGCCATCGCCCGCGCGAGATAGCCCGGCCTGCCGAACGTGGTACACACGATGATCCGGCAGCCCGGCAGCGCCGCGTGCAGTTCCGCGGCCGCCGTCAGCCCGTCCTTGCCGGGCATCTGCACGTCCAGCAACGCGACATCCGGCGCGAACTCCTTGGCCGCCGGCAGCACCTCGTCGCCGGAACCGACCTGCGCCACCACCTCGATGTCGGCCTCCAGCCCCAGCACCGTCGCCAGCGCGCCCCGCACCATCGCCTGGTCGTCGGCCAGCAGCACCTTGATCACGAAGCGGCCTCCAGCGCCGGCCGGACCTCCGCGCGCAGCATCAGGCCGCCCCGCTCATGGGACTCGACCCGCAACGTCCCGCCGACCTCGGCGAGCCGCTCCGACAGGCCACGCAACCCGTTCCCGCACGCAGCCGCCGGTGCGCCGACCCCGTCATCCTCGATCTCCATCCACGTCCCGCCCAGCCGCACCTTCACCTGCTTGGCCCCGGAATGCCGCAGCACGTTGGTCACCGCCTCCCGCAGCACGTACCCGAAGGTCTGCTGCAGGTCCGGCCGCACATTGTCCACCGCGTGCGGCAGATCCGCGTCGATCTCCGCGGCCCGCAACGCCGCCCGCGCCCCCACCAGTTCCGCGGACAGCGACACCTCGCGGTACTCCGAGACCGTCGCGCGCACGTCACTCAGTGCACTGCGGGCCAAGCCTTCCACCTCGTGGATCTCGGTGATGGCGCGCTCGTTGTCGTTGCCCGTTTCCAGCACACGCCTGGCCAGGCCGGCCTTGACCGTGATCGTGGTGAGGCTGTGGCCGAGGATGTCGTGCAGATCCCGGGCCAGCCGCGCCCGTTCCGCGTTCACCGCCAGCGTCGCGATCTCGTCCTGCGCCTCCCGCAGCGTCCGGACCGTGTACAGCAGGCGCCCCATGAAGAACAGGGCCGTGGTCACGCCCACCACAGCGCCGATATCGCTCGTCGAGCCATATTTGCCCGCGCCCCAGAGCGCCAGCGCCGCACCCACCAGCAGCGAGCCACCGTCCATGGCGACGGCCCAGGCCGGCGGCAGCCCGAACGCGATGACCGCCATCGCGTAGATCAGCACATACAGATTGCCGTCGTGCACGAACAGGACGACCAGCCAGCCCAGCGCCAGCATGCCGAAGCCGAACAGGATCTTGGCTCGCTGGGCGCGGTCCCGGAACAGCATGTGCGGGAAGATCAGGTAGCAGACGCTGTACGCGGCGAGCAGCACGAGCTCGAACCCGCTGCGCGGAAACGTGGTGACCCCGTCGGCCACATCGCGCACCACCGGCACGACGATCGGTAGCAGGAACAGGCAGCCCACGACCGGCCACCGCACGAACAGGCCGGGGCCTGGTGCGGCACTGGGTTGACCAGAGCCCCACCAGCGCCGCCAGCCCTCACGTCGATCCGACACGTCTCTCCTCGTCACACCCGCGCCGAATCCTTACGGTAACGCCGGATCACCGCCACCCCGAGCACCACCGTCCAGATCCCCAGCACCAGTACGTCCTTGCCCAGACTGGTCGTCAGGTCCGAGGTGACCGCGCCGCGGCCGATCTGGCTCATCCAGTACGTCGGCAGCACGTGCGCGATGTTCAGCAGCCAGTGCGGCATCGCGTCGATCGGGATGAAGATCCCGCCGACCAGTGCCATCGGCAGCATCACCAGCTGGGTGATCGGCTGGGTCGAGTCGGACGTGCCGATCTGCCCGATCAGCAGGCCGATCAGCGCGAACGGGATGGCGGCGAGCCACACCCCGAGAGTGGCCCGCAGCCACCCGCCCGCGTCCAGCGAGACCCCTTCGACGACGACGGCGACCACCGGGACGAGGACGGCCGGCGCCAGCGCGAGGGTCATCCCCACCGCCCCCTTGGCGGTCAGGTAACCGCTGCCGGACAGGGGCGTCAGTCTCAATTGACGTTGCCAGCCCGCGGCTCGTTCCAGCGCGACCCTGGTGCCGGTGAACAACGCGGCGGCCATCGCCCCGAACGACGTCATGCTCACCATCAGCACGGCCTTCGCTTCCGGATCGCCGCCGAAGATGCCCACATAGAGCAGGTAGAGCACCACCGGGAAGCCCACGGTGAAGATCAGGAACCGCGGCGAGCGCAGCACGCGGCGGATCTCCAGTGCCAGATACTTGACGCTCATCGCGTCTCCTCCTCATCGGAAGTCAGGGAAAGGAAGGCGCCTTCGAGGCCGACGGCGGTGATCTCGATGTCGTGCGCGCCAGGGAATTCCGCCAGCAGCGCCCGCAGGGTCTTGTCGGAGTCGGAGCTGGACACGGCGATCTGCTCGCCGCGGACCTGGTACTCGGTGACCCCGGGCAGGCTCGCGACCACCTCGTCCGTCGCACCCGGCGCGACCGCCCGGACCGTGCGCCCTCCGGCGAGCGCACGGACCTGGGCGACCGAACCGTCGGCCACGACGCGGCCACGCCGCATCAGCACCACCCGGTCGGCGAACTCCTCGGCCTCTTCGAGGTAGTGCGTCGCGAACAGCACCGTGCGGCCGGCGTTGGTGAAGGTCTGCATCGACCGCCAGAACTCGCGGCGGCTGCCGACATCCATCGCGGCGGTCGGCTCGTCCAGCAACAGCAGATCGGGGTCGCTCACGAGTGCCACCGCGAACCGCACGCGCTGCTTCTGGCCACCGGACAGCTTGTTGCCGCGGCGTCCGGCCAGCTCCTCGATTCCCGCGCGCCGCAAGGCCTCGGCCACCGGCATCGGCTTGCGGTGCAGGGACGCGACCATGCCGACCATCTCGCCGACCGTCGCGTCGTCGAGTAACGCCCCGCCCTGCAGCATCGCGCCGATCGTGCCGTTCGCGATCGCCTCCGCCGGCGTCGAGCCGAACACGGTCACCGCACCGGAATCCGGCTTGGTGAGGCCGAGGATCATGTCCACTGTGGTCGATTTGCCCGCGCCGTTCGGGCCGAGCAGCGCCACCACTTCGCCCGGCGCGATCGTGAGGTCGATGCCGTCGACGGCACGCACCTCGCCGTAGTGCTTGCGCAGACCGCCCAGCCGCACCGCGGCCCCGGCGATCACCGCGGCGTCCCCGCGGATTTGGCTCCCAGTTCCGTTCATGGACCAAGATTCCCGCGCGGCGGGCGCCGGTACGCAGGCCGAGCGTCACGACCCGGCCGTGACAAGTGTCAGGGGTGTTGCCGGCCGGTGGTTCTTTTTGCGGCATGGGCGAGAAGAACCGGCAATGGGTACTGGCGAAACGGCCTGTGGGCAACGAGTACGCCGACGCGGTCGAACTGCGGGACACCGCGACCCCCGACCTGTCCGACGGCGACGTGCTGATCCGCAACATCTACTTTTCCCTCGACGCGGGCACCCGGATGTGGATGGGCCCGCGCGAGGACTCCTACTCCCCGCCCACCCCGCTGGGCTCGCCGGTGATCAGCACCGTGCTGGGCCGGGTGCGCGGCTCCCGCCACCCTGATTTCCGCGCCGGTGACCTCGTTCGCGCCTACGGCCAGTAGGCCGACTTCTCGGTTTCGCGCCCCGACGAGGTGTACGTGGAACGGGTCAGCTGGGCGCTCGACGACCTGCGCCGGCACCTGGGCGTGTTCGGCGCGAACGGCTGGACCGCGTACCTCGGCGTGCTCGAGTACGGCGCGCCGCGAAACCGGGCGAGACGTTCGTCGTGTCCGCGGCTTCCGGGGTCACCGGCGCGCTGGCGGGACAGATCGCGAAACAACACGGCTGCCGGGTCGTCGGGATCACCGGTTCGGCGGAGAAAAGCGCTTGGCTGACCGGAGAACTGGGCTTCGACGCGGCCGTCGTCCGCGGCGACGGCGACCTCCCCGGCGCGCTGCGGGCCGCCTGCCCCGACGGGATCGACGTCTACTTCGACAACGTCGGCGGCACCGTGCTGGACGCGGCGCTGGAGAACATGGCGCTGTTCGGCCGGGTCGCCGTCTGCGGGCTGCTGGCCAACTACGACCGGACCGGGCCGTACAAGTTCGACCAGATCCTGATGAAGCGGCTCACCATGACCGGGTTCTTCTCCCCGGACTTCTACCACCGCGGCCCGGACATCAACCGGCGGCTGCTGCCCTGGTACGCCGGCGGCGCGCTCAAGATGGCCTTCGACGTGACCCAAGGGCTCGAGAACACCCTGGCGGCGTATACGAAACTGTTCACCGGCGGGAAGCTCGGCAAGGCGCTGGTGCAGGTTTCCGAGGCCACCGAATGACAACGGCGCCGCCGCCCCGAGGGCACGGCGGCGCCGTTCGCGCCTGATGTCAGCAGCCGATGAGACGGGCCGCCAGGTACGACTCGAGCTTGTCGATCGCGACCCGCTCCTGCGCCATGGAATCGCGCTCGCGGACGGTGACCGCTTGGTCCTCCAGGGAGTCGAAGTCGACGGTCACGCAGAACGGGGTGCCGATCTCGTCCTGCCGACGGTAACGACGGCCGATCGCCCCCGCGTCGTCGAAATCCACGTTCCAGTGCTTGCGCAGCATGGCGGCGGTGTCCCTGGCCTTCGGGGTCAGATCCGCGTTGCGCGACAACGGAAGTACCGCGGCCTTGAACGGCGCGAGGCGGCGGTCCAGCCGCAGTACCACTCGCTTGTCGACGCCGCCCTTGGCGTTGGGCGCTTCATCCTCGGCGTAGGCGTCGAGCAGGAACGCCATCATCGGGCGGCCCACACCGGCGGCCGGCTCGATGACGAACGGCCGGTAGCGCTGCCCGGTGGTCTGGTCGAAGAAGGACAGGTCCACACCCGAGTGGTTGGAATGCGTGGTGAGGTCGAAGTCGGTGCGGTTCGCGATTCCCTCGAGCTCACCCCACTCCTGACCGGAGGAGAACTTGAAGCGGTACTCGATGTCCACCGTGCGCTTCGAGTAGTGGGACAGTTTTTCCTTCGGGTGCTCGTAGTGGCGCAGGTTGTCCCCGGCGATGCCGAGGTCGGTGTACCACTGGGTGCGCAGGTCGATCCAGTACTGGTGCCAGCGCTCGTCCTCGCCCGGCTCGACGAAGTACTCCATCTCCATCTGCTCGAACTCGCGCGTGCGGAAGATGAAGTTGCCCGGGGTGATCTCGTTGCGGAAGGACTTGCCGATCTGGCCGATGCCGAACGGCGGCTTCTTGCGGGCGGCCGTCTGCACGTTGAGGAAGTTCACGAAGATGCCCTGCGCCGTCTCCGGGCGCAGGTAGTGCAGGCCTTCCTCGGACTCCACGGGGCCGAGGTAGGTCTTGAGCATCATGTTGAACTCGCGCGGCGCGGTGTACTGGCCACGGGTGCCGCAGTTCGGGCAGGGCACCTCGGACAGGTCGTCCTCGGTGGTCTCCTTGCCGGTCCGCTCGCTGAACTCCTCGGCCAGCTGGTCGGACCGGAAGCGGCGGTGGCACGAGGTGCACTCGACCAGCGGGTCGTTGAACGCGTTGACGTGGCCGGAGGCCTCCCACACCTTGCGGGGCAGGATCACCGCGGAGTCGAGGCCGACGACGTCCTCACGGCTCTGCACCATGGTCTTCCACCACTGGCGCTTGATGTTGTCCTTGAGCTCGACCCCGAGCGGCCCGTAGTCCCACGCCGAGCGGGTACCGCCGTAGATCTCCCCGCTCGGGAAGACGAAGCCACGGCGCTTGCACAAGCTGACGACGGTCTCGATGGTGTTCGCGGGCACTCCACGCTCTCCAGGGCTGAGGTGTTGATTTCCTCCAGCGTATCCGGCGGGTCCGCCCAGGACGGCGGGGGGCTTGACAGATCGGCCGGCTACCGCTTAACGCCCACTAGGATGGAGACAGACCCCGACGACAGGCTGGAGATCGACATGCCGACGGCGAACCCGGACGCGGTGGCCGACGAGGTGCACTCGGCGGGTTCCGGGCGGCCATCCGTCCCGGCGCCGCCTGCCGCCGCGCTGGCCGAGGCCGGGGAGTTGTTGCGGGCGCTGGCCGCCCCGGTCCGGATCGCGATCGTGCTGCAGCTGCGCGACGGGGACAGGTGCGTACACGAGCTGGTGGACGCGCTGGCCGTCGCGCAGCCGCTGATCAGCCAGCATCTGCGGGTGCTGAAGGGGGCCGGTGTGGTGTACGGCGAGCGACGCGGGCGCGAGGTCGTGTACCGGCTGGTGGACGATCACCTGGCACACATCGTCGTCGACGCCGTCGCACACGCACAGGAGGGTAAGTGAGTCTCGCACCGGTTCCCGGCCGCCGGGCCACCAAGCAGCGCGCGGCCGTGGTGGAGCTGCTGGCCGAGGTGGACGAGTTCCGCTCGGCCCAGGAGCTGCACGACGAGCTGCGCAAGCGCGGCGACGGGATCGGGCTGACCACGGTCTATCGCACGCTGCAGTCGCTGTCCGAGGCCGGGGAGATCGACGTCCTGCGGACCTCCAGCGGCGAGGCGATCTACCGGCGCTGCTCGGCGCACCACCATCACCATCTCGTGTGCCGGTACTGCGGCCGGACCGTCGAGGTCGAGGGGCCCGCGGTGGAGCGGTGGGCCGAGAAAATCGCGTCCGGGAACGGGTTTTCGGAGATCACGCACACCGTGGAGATCGTCGGCACCTGCGCCGACTGCGCCGCGCTGCGCCGTCAGTCCTCGTAGGGGTCCGGTGGCTGCGGGATCACATGCAGCGCCGCCACCGTGACGTCGGGGGTGTAGCGATTGGCCTCCTTGGCGGTGCCCGGTACGACCTCGCCGGTCACTTGTAGCCAGGTGTCGTTGGCATAGCTCGCGGCCTGCGTGCCCGTGAGCCGCACTGTCAGCGGGTACGCGTCGGCCGCGCAGCACGTGATGACCATGCGCGCCAGCAGGGTGGAGCCGCGGGCGTGCGTGACGAAGCCGGTGAGCGACACCTTGCGCCCGTTGAGCGAGCCGTACGCGTCCCAGCCCGCGCGCGCCACGAACTGCGTCATGGACAACGGAATCACTTCGCCGGCGGGCAGCGGCGGGAAGGCCGCCGTGTCCTGCGCCGGGGCACGTGCCTCGGCGCGGGTGACGGAATCCGAACCGAGCGCGGGCGGGGCGATCAGGAACACCGCGAGCACCGGCAGCACCAAAAGCCAGGCCGCCCGCGCCGGATGGTGATGGCCGTGGTGATCGGCGGGCCCGTCCGTCGCGGCGGCTGCCGTGGCACGAGCGGCGAGCACGTCCCGCACGATCGCCACCGCGCCCAGCAGCAGCACCACCGCTCCCCCGGCCAGCAGCCACGGCTGCTGACCCGGCTTGACGTAGCGCAGGTAGTCGCCGGTGATGCCGATCTTCAGCAGCGCCCCGCCCAGCAGGACGAGCAGCACGTTCTGGGTTTCACGACGCATCCGCTGCCCTCATCCCGCCCAGGCCGTGACCGGCCAGTTCACCACGGTCACCGCGAACACGATCGCCCCCGCCAAGGACAGCACCCCGCTGAGCACGCCGAGCCCGACACCCCACAACGCGGCCGGCCCGGCCCGCCACGCGAACGCGCCGAAGACGATCGCCAGCCCGGCGGCCGCCATCACCAGCACCCACAGGGCGCCGAGCAACACGGCGATGATCACCGTGCCCGACTGCGGCAGCGTGCCGGCCGACCCCGGCTGGACGATCGCCCACGCCACCCAGGTGGACACCGAGAACACCACCCCGACGAGCCCGAGCGCCAGCGACGCCAGCGCCAATCCCGTTCTCACCGCGCGCCCCCGATCAGCAGCACGCCGACGACCACCGCGCAACACACCGCCACCACGAACGTCACCGGCGCGAACCGCACCGCGAACCGGCGCCCGAAAGTGCCCGCGTGCAGGGCGAACAACTTGACATCCACGGCAGGCCCGACGACCAGGAACACCAGCTTCGGCAACAACGGCAACGCCGTCAGCGAGGCGGCCACGAACGCGTCGGCCTCACTGCACAACGCGAGCACGACCGCCAGGACCGCCATCACCAGCACACCGAGCACGAGCTGCCCGCCGAGCACGTCGAACCACGACCGCGGCACCAGCACCCCGAGCGCGGCCGAGATCAGCGCGCCGAGCACCAGGAAACCGCCCGCCTCCACCAGATCCGTGCGCGCCGTCTCGGCGAAGACGCGCCAACGGCCGCCGTCCGTTTCGGGCAACCTGTCCAAGGCGCGGCTCACGATCCAGTCGAGCTTGCCCCAGCGCGCCCACAGCAGGCCCATCACCACCGCCGTGGCCAGTGAGCCGAGGAACCGGGCCAGCACCATCTCCGGCTTGCCAGGGAAGGCGACCGCGGTGGCCACCAGGACGACCGGATTCACCGCCGGGGCGGCGAGCAGGAAGGTGAGCGCGGCCGCGGGCGCGACGCCCTGCCCCATCAGCCGCCGCGCCACCGGGACCGACGCGCATTCGCATCCCGGCAGCGCCACGCCGGCGAGCCCGGCCACGCCGACGGCCGCGCTTGTGCGGCGCGGCAACACTTTCCGGAGGACACGCGCCGGCACGAAGGCCGCGATGGCACCGGAGATCAGCACCCCGAGGACGAGGAACGGGAGCGCCTGCACGCACACCGCGACGAACACGGTGGCCCCGGTGCGCAGGGCCGGTACGTCGAGCGCGTCCTGCAGCCACGACTGCGCCAGGATGGCGACGACGAGCAGCGCGCACAGCACCTCGACGGACGAGATGCGGCGGCGGCGCGGCGGCGCCTGCTCCTCGCGCTCGGATTCGGTCGTGACTTCCACGCGCCAGATGATGCCAGCAGCCTCCGACAGTTTCCGCCCCGGTGGGGGCACCGCTGACCAGCGAGTTCGCAGTTCATCCGAAAGGTGACGCACACCCGATCGGGGATCCACGGCGTATCAGGGACGCCGTGCGGCCGGCGCGCGGAGTCAGCCTTCCGTGGGGATGAGTTCGCCGCGAAGCTGTGAGGCGGTGGAGATGACCAGCATCAAAAGCGTGCCCAGTGCCGCGGAATCCAGGCCCTGGGCGGGAAACGCGTAGCGCAACGTCAGGTCCATCCCGCGCTCGCCGTGGGTGACGCCGAGCGTGCCGAACAAGCCTTGCCCGGCACGCTCGGCCGCCGACGCGGCGAGGTTCGGGCTGTCCGGCAGGTCCCACGCGATCACGCAGGTCAGGCTCAGCACCGTGAGCCCCTCGGCGAGCTGCGTCGACTGGATCACGCACGGCACCCCGTTGTGCGAGAAAGTCAGCGCACCGTCGTCGTCGACATGGACTTCGAGGTACCGCTCCAGCCCCTCGCGTGCCCGCGCCAGCAGTTCCGCGGTGTCGGCTGCCTCGGTGCTCATGAAGCTCCTTCTGCGTCGGCCTTGGCCTTGGCCGCGTCGATCGCGCCACCGAACCGGCGGTCGCGTTGGGCGAACTCCAGGCAGGCCGACCACAGCTGCCGCCGGTCGAAGTCCGGGAAAAGGGTGTCCTGGAAGACGAACTCCGCGTACGCCGACTGCCAGAGCATGAAGTTCGACGACCGCAGCTCGCCGGAGGGCCGCAGGAACAGGTCCACGTCCGGCATCTCCGGCTGGTACAGGTACTTGGCGAGCAGTTTCTCGTCGACCTTGTCCGGGTTGATCTTGCCCTCGGCCGCGAGCTTCGCGATCTTGCGCGCCGCATCGCCGATTTCCGCGCGGCCGCCGTAGTTCACGCACATCGTCATGTTCAGCAGCGTGTTGTGCTTGGTCTTCTCCTCGGCGGCCTGCAGCTCCTTGATGACGCTGCGCCAGAGCTTCGGCGCCCGGCCGGCCCACCGGATCCGCACGCCGATCGACCCGAGGTAGTCCACCTGGCGGCGGATCGTGTCGCGGTTGAAGCCCATCAGGAAGCGCACTTCTTCGGGGCTGCGCTTCCAGTTCTCCGTCGAGAACGCGTACACCGAAAGCCATTTCACGCCGAGTTCGACCGCGCCGCTGGCGACGTCGATCATCACGGCCTCGCCGCGCTTGTGCCCTTCGATCCTGGGCAGGCCGCGCTGGTTGGCCCAGCGCCCGTTGCCGTCCATCACCAGCGCGACGTGCTTGGGCACCAGTTCGGCGGGAATCTCCGGCGGCCGCGCCCCGGACGGATGCGGATCCGGCGCCCGCAACTCCGTGGTCGTCGCCTGGCGTCCCCTGCGCAGCACCTGATTCGCCTCCCGTGGGTAAGGGTCCGCACCGACCCTACTTGCCCCCGGCGACGACCTCTCGGGCCCGTCGCTCCACGAGCGGCAGCGAGCGCAGCTGGCGTTCGAGGTGCCACTGCAGATGCGCCGCGACCAGGCCGCTCGCGTCCCGGCGGGTGTTGCCGACGGTGCCTTCCGCGACCTCCCAGTCGCCGTGCAGCAGCGCCTCCAGCAGCACCAGCACCTCCGGCGCCGGGTGCACCGAACCGGGCGCGCGGCAGTTCCCGCACATCGACCCGCCCGCCTGCACGCTGAACGCGCGGTGCGGGCCGGGCAGCCCGCACCGGGCGCATTCGGTGATCGCCGGGGCCCAGCCCGCGAAAGCCATCGCCCGCAACAAGAACGCGTCGAGCACCAGTGAAGCGTCCCGCTGACCGTCGGCCAGCGCCCGCAGCGCGCCGGTGACCAGGAGGTACAGCCGCAGCGCCGGCTCGCCCTCTTCGGCGCTGAGCCTGTCGGCCGTCTCGGCTATCGCGCTGGCCGCGGTGTAGCGCTGGTAGTCCCCGACCAGGGGCAGCGCGAAGGCATCCACCGTCTGCACCTGGGTGATCACGTCCAGCGTGCGGCCGGTGTAGAACTGCACGTCCACATGCCCGAAGGGCTCCAGCCGGGCGCCGAAACGCGAGCTGGTGCGGCGCACGCCCTTGGCCACCGCGCGCACCTTGCCGTGCCGCCTGGTGAGCAGGGTGATGATCCGGTCGGCCTCGCCCAGCTTGTGCACACGCAGCACAACACCGGTATCGCGATAGAGGCTCACCGCCCTATCGTCTCATCCGGCACCGACAAAAGCCCTTACGACGCGAGCACAACGATCCACACGATCAATGCGGCGTACACCACAACACCCACGATGTTGCCGATGACGCACAGCGCCTTCGCGGTGTTCGACGCCTGCCATGCGCGTGGGAGGTCGCCGCGCTGCCTGGCCATGTCGACCTCGTTCGCCTTGGCGAGCGCGGCGACGCCGAACACGAATCCGCAGAAGAGCGTGAACACCGCCCAGCCCTTGTGGTTCGGGATCTCCGGCACCGGCGGGTAGCCGTAATACCCTCGTTGTGGCTGTCCGTAGGGATATCCCATGGAACTCCTCAGAAGCCCAGCCTGCGCAGCTGCTTGGGATCGCGCTGCCAGTCCTTGGCCACCTTGATGTGCAGGTCGAGGTATACCTTCGTGCCCAGCAGCGCCTCGATGTGCCGCCGCGCTTCCGAACCGACCTTGCGCAGCCGCTCGCCCTTGTGGCCCAGGATGATCCCCTTCTGGCTGGGCCGTTCCACGTACAGCAGGGCGTGCACGTCGAGCAGGTCGTCGCGGCCCTCGTGCGGCAGCATCTCCTCCACGGTGACGGCGATCGAGTGCGGCAGCTCGTCGCGCACGCCCTCCAGCGCGGCTTCGCGGATCAGCTCGGCGACCAGTGTCTGCTCGGGCTCGTCGGTCAGGTCGCCGTCCGGGTAGAGCTGCGGCCCCTCCGGCAGCCGCGCGACGAGCAGGTCCTCCAGGGTCCTGACCTGGAAACCGTCCACAGCGGACACCGGGACGAGCTCGGCGAAGTCCAGAACCTCTTGCAGGGCAAGGAGTTGCTCGGCGATCTGCTGCTGGCTCGCGAGGTCGGTCTTGGTGACGATGCCGATCACCGGGGTGCGCTTGGCGATCTTGCGCAGCTCGGTGGCGATGAACTTGTCGCCGGGGCCGATCTTTTCGTTGGCGGGCACGCAGAACCCGACAACGTCCACTTCGGACCAGGTCGAGTAGACGAGGTCGTTGAGGCGCTGGCCGAGCAGGGTGCGCGGGCGGTGCAGGCCCGGCGTGTCCACCACGACCAGCTGCGCGTCTTCGCGGTGCACGATGCCGCGGATGGCGTGCCGGGTGGTCTGCGGTTTGCTGGAGGTGATCGCGACCTTGGTGCCGACCAGGGCGTTGGTCAGGGTCGACTTGCCCGCGTTGGGCCTGCCGACGAAACAGGCGAACCCCGAACGGTGGGTCACCGCACCACTTCCTGCACGTCGCCCTTGAGGTCGGCGCGGATGACCGGCGCCGTCGCGGAAAGATCGCGCACCGCCTGCATCGACGCGCCGACGATCAGCGGTTCGCCGGTCACGAGCGCGGCCGCTTCCAGGCCCTCGGCGCCGCTGGACACGGCGGCCGCGATGGCCGCCTGCAGCGCCGTGATCTGGAAGGACGGCAGGTCGATCGTCACCGCCGCGTAAGTCCGGCCGTCGGTGTCGCGCACCGCGGCGCCCTCGGCGGCCTGCGTCCGGGCCCTGGCCGCCCGGGCGAGGATGACGATCTTCTCGTCCTCGGGGTCCAGCTCAGACATCGTCCACGCTCCCATCTCGTTCCGAGTCAGCGGTGGAGTTCGCGCTGCCGGTACGCACCCTACGTCCGGCTATCGCCGCGCCCTCCGCTTGGACCACCACAGTGGTGATCCGCATCCGGCCGCGGCGGTCCTTGCCGCCCTCGGCGTGCAGCCGCAGCCCGTCCACCT
Source organism: Amycolatopsis sp. (assembly GCF_035546795.1). GTDB lineage: Bacteria > Actinomycetota > Actinomycetes > Mycobacteriales > Pseudonocardiaceae > Amycolatopsis_E. The sequence continues at coordinate 70,590 of NZ_DASZWC010000012.1, read as the reverse complement.
CGGCCTCCGCGCCGGGCAGCGGCACCCGGCCGAGCCGCTGCGCGAGCAGGCCGCCGACGGTCTCCACGTCGTGGTCCGCCAGCTCCATGCCGAACAGCGCACCGAGATCGTCCACGCCGAGACGCGCCGAGACCCGCACCGACTTCTCGTCCAGGTGTTCCACCGGCGGCCGTTCCTCCTGATCGGACTCGTCGGTGATCTCGCCGACGATCTCCTCCAGGATGTCTTCGATGGTCAGCAGGCCGGCGGTGCCGCCGTACTCGTCGACCGCGATCGCCATGTGGTTGTGCGAAACCTGCATCTCCCGCAGCAGGTCGCCGAGCCGTTTGGAGTCCGGCACGAACGACGCCGGGTACATCAGCTGCGCGACCGGGGTGGCCGAACCTTCGTCGAGCGAGGCGCGCACCAGGTCCTTGAGGTTGAGCACGCCGACGATGTCGTCCACCGACTCGCCGATCACCGGGATCCGGGTGAAACCGGTGCGCAGGCACAGCGCCAGCGCCTGCCGGACGGTCTTGTCCTGTTCGATCCACACGATCTCGGTGCGCGGCACCATCACCTCGCGGGCCACCGTGTCGCCCAGCTCGAACACCGAGTGGATCATCTCGCGCTCGCCGGGCTCCACCACCCCGCGTTCCTGGGCGAGGTCGACCAGCTCCCGCAGCTCGACCTCGCTGCTGAACGGGCCCTCGCGGAAACCCTGCCCCGGGGTGATCGCGTTGCCGATGATGATCAGCAGCCGGGACAGCGGGCCGAGCACGGTGCCAAGCACGCGGACGGGCCCGGCCACCAGCGCGCCGACCCGGTACGGGTGCTGGCGGCCGATGGTGCGCGGGCCCACGCCGACCAGCACGTACGCGATCACCACCATCACCACGGCGGTGACCAGCACGGCCAGCCACTCGGGCTCGAACCAGCGCAGGAACACGACGGTGACCAGCACCGTCGCGGTCAGCTCGCAGATCATCCGCAGCAGCAGGATCAGGTTGAGGTGCCGTCGCCGCTCGGCCACGACGACCGCGAGCTGACGGGCGCCGGGCCTGCCGAGCCGGATCAGCCCGTCGACCCGCGCGGGTGAGACCGTGCTGACCGCCGCGTCGGCGGCCGCGAACACCCCGGCGAGCAGGACCAGCACCACGGCCAGCACCAGCAGGGAGGCGGAACTCGCCATCGCTAGACCGGATTTCTCGGACGGCGGTGCCGCTTGTCGTGGGCCGTCAGCTTGCACCGCTGCGGGTTTTGAGTGAGTGAAGTCGCGCGCAGCGTGTCCATTGAGGGCACCGCCTCGCAAGCCATCTGCACGATATTTCCTAGACGTCTTCCGCGGCATCGAGACCGGCCGCGCCGAGCAGCCGGTCGTCGGTGCTGCGCTGGTCCGCGCGGCGGCGCGCGGCCGCGACGGCGGCCTTGAAGTCGGCCAGGATGCGTTTCTGCAGGCCGAACATCTCGCGCTCCTCGGCAGGCTCGGCGTGGTCGTAGCCGAGCAGGTGCAGCACCCCGTGCACGGTGAGCAGGTGCAGTTCGTCGACCAGGGAATGCCCGGCGGTGCGGGCCTGGTCCCTGGCGAAGGCCGGGCACAGCACGATGTCACCGAGCAGCGCCGGCGAGGCGTCCCCGGCGTCCGGACGGCGGGAGGAGTCCAGCTCGTCCATCGGGAAGGCCATCACGTCGGTGGGGCCGGGCAGGTCCATCCAGCGTTCGTGCAGGTCGGACATGACTTCGAGGGTGACAAGCACCATCGACAGCTCGGCCAGCGGGCTGACCTCCATCCGGTCCAGTGCGAACCGGGCAGCGGAAACGATCGACGTCTCGTCGACCGCGATTCCGGATTCGTTGGCGATCTCGATACTCATGATGGGTCAGCGACGACCCTTTCCCTGTCCGTTGCCATTGCCGGCATCCTGGGTGGCCTGCCACTTCTCGTACGCGTCGACGATGTCGCCGACGAGCCGGTGGCGGACCACGTCGTGGCTGGTGAGGTTGGCGAAGTGCAGATCCTCGACACCCTCGAGGATCTCGCGGACGACGCGCAGGCCGCTGCGCTGCCCGTTGGGCAGGTCGACCTGGGTGACGTCACCGGTGACCACGATCTTCGAGCCGAAGCCGAGCCGGGTGAGGAACATCTTCATCTGCTCGGGCGTGGTGTTCTGCGCCTCGTCGAGGATGATGAACGCGTCGTTCAGCGTGCGGCCGCGCATGTACGCCAGCGGCGCGATCTCGATCGTGCCGGCCTGGATGAGCCGCGGGATGGACTCCGGGTCGACCATGTCGTGCAGCGCGTCGTACAGCGGGCGCAGGTACGGGTCGATCTTCTCCGACAGCGTGCCCGGCAGGAAGCCCAGCCGCTCCCCCGCCTCGACCGCCGGCCGGGTCAGGATGATGCGGGTGACCTGCTTGGCCTGCAGCGCCTGCACGGCCTTGGCCATCGCGAGGTACGTCTTGCCGGTGCCGGCCGGGCCGACCCCGAAAACGACCGTGTGCTTGTCGATCGCGTCGACGTAACGCTTCTGGTTCAGTGTCTTCGGGCGGATGGTGCGGCCGCGGCGGGACAGGATGTCCATGCTCAGCACGTCCGCCGGGGACTCCTTGGAGCCCGCGGAGAGCATGCCTATCGTGCGGCGCACGCTGTCCGGGCCGAGCTGCTGGCCGCGCCCGGCGAGGGTGACCAGCTCGGCGAAGACGCGCTCACCGAACGCGACGTCGGCGGGGGCACCGGTGAGGGTGACCTCGTTGCCGCGGACGTGCACGTCGGCCTCGAGTAACTCCTCGGCGACGCGGAGGTTCTCGTCGCGGGAGCCGAGCAGCGTCAGCACTGCCGTATCCGGGATGGGGAACCGGGACTGGGCACTCTGCGTGGCCATCTCGGTGACGTCCGTGGAGTCGTTCTGCGGGACGTCCGCCGGGACGTCGGATCGAGCGGCTCCACCCTGTGCGGTACCGGCCACGTGCCCTCGGGCCTGCTTTCTGCGCGTGCGCTAGTCGAGAAGTACTGACACCCATGATGCTAGCGGCACCCGCCCGCTCGTCGCAGGTGGTTAAGCGTGCCGCCCGAACAGGCCGAGCTGTTCACCGCCCAGTACGTGCGCGTGCACGTGGAAAACGGTCTGCCCGGCGTCACTGTCGGTATTGAAGACAACGCGGTAGCCGGAGGTGGAAATTCCCTCCAGCTCGGCGACCTTGCGCGCGGTGGCGACCACGTCGGCGAGCAGCTGGGGATCGGCGGCGGCGAGCTCGGCCACGTTCCGGTACCGCTGCTTCGGCACCACCAGCACATGCACCCTGGCCTGCGGGTTGATGTCCCGGAAAGCGAACGTGGTCTCGTCCTGGTACACCACGTCGGCCGGGATCTCGCCGGCGATGATGCGCTCGAACAGCGTCTCCGCGTCACTCATACCCGGCACCTTATCGCCGGGCCAGGTCAGCGGAAGGCTCGCCTTGCCCAGTCGGCGAATTTCCCGGGACGACGGCCCAGCAGGTTTTCGACGCCGGGGCCGACCTGTTGTTCGGCCGGGGTCGGGGTCCCGAGGATGTCGAGGGTGACGTCCGCGACCGGCTCGGGCATGAAAAGCAGCATTCCGGCGCGGGCCTCTTCCCTGGTCTGCTCGGCGAACCGGATGGGCACACCCAGTGCGGCCGCGATGGCTTCGGCCTGCTGCCGCGGCGAAATCGGCTCCGGGCCGGTGAGCGTGTAGCTCTTCCCGCCGTGCCCGGCTTCGCGCAACACCACGGCGGCGACCGCGGCGATGTCCGCCGGATCGATGTTCGGGAGCGCCACGTCGCCGAAGGGCGCCGCGATTTCGCGCCGGGCGCGGACGGATCCGGCCCATTGGAACGCGTTGGAGAAGAAGCCCGACGGCCGCAGCACCGTCCACTCCAGACCCGATTCACGGACGGCGTCCTCGTGCGCCGAAGGATGCCGGCCGGTCGCGACTCCTTGGGAGGACAGCAAAACAACCCGCTGGACGTTCGCGGCCCGGGCGGCTCTCAGCACTCCGGTGAGGTCACCTCCGGCGAGAAACTCCGGGGACGTCAACAGGAACAGCGCCTCAGCCCCGTCGAGTGCGGGTTCGAGCATGTGCGGCTCGGCGAGGTCGGCCTGATGGTGCCGCACCCCGTCGGGCAGTTCGGTGACTTTGCGGGACACCGCCATCACTGACGCGCCACTTTCGGCGAGCGCCTGGACGAGCGGCCGTCCCACGTTCCCGGTCGCGCCTGTCACCACGATCATTTCGTTTCCCTTCGACGTTTCCCGTTCGGGCGCCGCTGACGCTACTATCGTGGGGCTAGTAGGTACCTAGAGGAAAGTGGGGGCTCCGGTGACCGAGACCACAGCGGAGATCGCGCCGGAGCAGGCGTGTCCGATCGCGCCGGTGGTGGATGTCGTGTTCAGCCGGTGGACGACGCCGATCCTGTGGACACTCAACGAATTCGGCCGGCAGCGCTTCGTGGAACTGGAACGGCGGATCACCACCATCACCCCCAAGGTCCTGACCCAGCGCCTGCGCCGCCTCGAACGCGACGGCCTGGTGACACGGACCTACTACCCGGAGGTGCCGCCGCGCGTGGAGTACGAGATCAGCCCACTCGGCCGAAGCCTCGCGCCGTTGTTCGCCGCCCTTGCCGACTGGTCCCCCAAACTCGCCGAGGTCGAAGAAGCCCGCCGGATTTACGACGCCGAAGGCAAGCGCCGCTGATTTTTGTTGTGGGGACGGGGTTCTTCGTGTGATCTTGCGGCTTCCTTGCGCCCCGTTGGGTGCAGGTTGCGACAGCAACGAACGCGCGTGGCCGGGGTGCGGCCGATGGGTGCGCTCGCTTCGCGCCCGGCGACACACCACTCACGCACCCACCACCGGTGACACACCCACCCACACACCCACCGCAAAGGGGGCAAGGGGCGAAGCCCCAACAGGGTCCAGGGGCGAAGCCCTTGGTGGGGGGTCCAGGGGCGAAGCCTCCCTGGCGGGGGTCCAGGGGGCGGAGCCCGCCTGGCGGGGGTTTGGGGGTTCGACCCCCAAAAGATATCCGCCCCGCGCAACAAGGGCAGCCAGCGAAGCTGGCAAACACGACTCGACGCCGCGGGGCGGTGAAGCCTGGGGGTCGCTCCACCGCCTCCGCGGCTCCGCCGGACCGAGGGGGGAGGTGTCCGGCGGGGTCTTTCGGGTACCCGGGACCAAGCCCCAGGTGTCGTTAACAAGCGTAACGGTTGTGGCCGGGGGAGCGCCACAGGCTTGGTGAACTTTTTATGGTTCAGGACCAGCGTGCTGTCAGCGCACCGAGTGCGCCGAGTGCGACGGCCGCGGCGGTGGAGGTGCGGAGAACTGTGGTGCCGAGGCGGACTGGTTCGGCGCCGGCCGCTGTCAGTGTTTCCAGTTCGTTGTCGGTGATTCCGCCTTCGGGGCCCACGACGAGGAGCAGTTCTCCTTCTCCTGGCAGTGAAAGCTCGGTGAGCCGCCGGGGCGCGGTGCCTTCCAGGACGAGCGTGAGGTCGGCTTTCCCCGCCGCTGCGGCCAATTCCGGGGTGCCGATCGCCTCCGCGACTTCGGGGACCCACGTGCGGCGGGCTTGTTTCGCGGCTGAGCGGGCGGTGTCGCGCCAGCGGGAAAGCGCTTTCGTGCCACGGGGTCCCTCGTCCCAGCGGGCGACGCTGCGTTCGGCGCGCCAGGGCAGGATCGCGTCGGCGCCCGCCTCCGTCGCGAGTTCGACCGCCAGTTCGCCGCGATCGCCTTTCGCGAGGGCCTGCGCGATGGTCACCCGCAGGCGCGGTGCGGGCTCGGTCCAGCGCTCTTCGATCGTCAGGTGCAACGACGGCTCACGACCCGGCTGAACCGAAGCCACCACGCATTCCGCGGCCGAACCCGCGCCGTCGCCGAGGACGAGCCGCTCTCCTGCGCGCAGGCGCCGGACTGTCACGGCATGTCGCGCTTCGTCCCCGGTGAGCACGGCCGAGGACCCCGCCGGCAGTTCCCCGACGAGGAACACCGGCGCGGTCGTGCCCGGCATTACCGGTGGCTCTTGGCGCGCAGCTTCGAGAACAGCCCACCGGACCGGCCGTTGTGGGCCAGCGTCGGGGTGTCCTCGCCGCGCTGCTGCGCCAGTTCGAGCAGCAGCTCACGCTGGGCGTCGTCGAGCCTGGTCGGTACCTGCACGTCGATGTGGACGTGCAGGTCACCGCGGCCGTCGACGCGGCCGGAGGAACGTAGCCGCGGCATCCCCTTGCCGGTCAGCACGAGTTCGGCGGCAGGCTGGGTGCCCGGTTCGACCTCGAGTTCGTACTCGCCGTCGATCAGCGTCTCCAGCGGGACGGTGGCGCCGAGGGCGGCGGTGGTCATCGGGATCGGCAGGCTGCAGTGCAGGTCGTGGCCCTCGCGGATGAAGATCTCGTGCGGCTCTTCGTCGACCTCGACGTACAGGTCGCCTGCCGGGCCGCCGCCGGGGCCGACCTCGCCCTGGCCGGACAGCCTGATCCGCATCCCGTCGCCGACACCGGCCGGGATCTTCGCGTTGACGGTGCGGCGCGAGCGGACGCGGCCGTCGCCGCCGCACTGGCGGCACGGGTCGTCGATGACCTCGCCGTAACCGCGGCACACCGGGCAGGGCCGCGCGGTGACGACCTGGCCGAGGAAGGACCGCTGCACCGACTGGATCTCACCCTGGCCACCGCAGGTGTCACAGGTGTGCACGGAACCGCCGGGCGCGGTGCCGTTGCCGCGGCACACGTCGCACAGGATCGCGGTGTCGACGGTGATCTCCTTGTTCACCCCGGTGGCGCATTCCTCCAGGGTCAGCCCGATCCGGATCAGCGCGTCGGAGCCGGGCTGCACGCGGCTGCGCGGACCACGCCCGCGGCCACCGCCACCGCCGGACGCACCGAAGAAGGCGTCCATGATGTCGCCGAGCCCGCCGAAGCCGGCGAACGGGTCGCCTCCGCCGCCACGGGCGCCGGCACCGTTGTCCAGCGGGTCGCCGCCGAGGTCGACGATCTTGCGCTTCTGCGGGTCGGAGAGAACCTCGTAAGCGGTGGTGACCTCACTGAACTTGTGCTGGGCGTCCTCGGACGGGTTCACGTCCGGGTGCAGCTCCCTGGCCAGCTTCCGGTACGCGCGCTTGATCTCCTGATCGGTCGCGTTCTTGGCCACGCCGAGAATGCCGTAGTAGTCCCTCGCCACCGTTCTCAAATCCTCCTGAACACACCCCGTCCCGGCTAGCCGCCGGCCAGGATCTGCCCCACGTAGTTCGCCACCGCGCGGACCGCGGCGATCGTTCCCGGGTAGTCCATCCTGGTCGGCCCGACGATGCCCATCCCGCCAAGGAGCATGTCGTCCTTCCCGTACCCGATCGACACCACCGAGGTGCTGCGCATCTGCTCGTTTTCATTTTCCTCGCCGATACGCACCGTGATCGCACCGGGGTTGCGGGCGGCGGCCAGCAGCTTCAGCACGACGACCTGCTCCTCCAGCGCCTCCAGCACCTGGCGCAGCGAACCGGGGAAATCGGCCACGTTGCGGGTCAGGTTGGCGGTGCCGCCGAGGACCAGGCGTTCCTCCGGATGATCGACGAGGTGTTCGACGAGCACGGTACAGATCCGGGTCAGCGCGTCTCGCAGCTCACCCGGGGCTTGCTCGGGCAGCTCGGCGACGCGGGCGGCCGCGTCGGTGAGCTGGCGGCCGGCCAGCGTCGAGTTCAGCACGTCGCGGATGCGCGTGACCTGCTCCTCGGTGACCACGTCACCGAGGTCGACGGTGCGCTGGTCCACCCGGCCGGAGTCGGTGATGATCACGAGCATCAGCCGGGCCGGGGTGAGCGGCACCACCTCCAGGTGGCGCAGCGCCGCGCCCGACATCGTCGGGTACTGCACGATGGCGACCTGCCTGGTCAGCTGTGCGAGCAGCCGGACCGACCGGCGCAGCACGTCGTCGAGGTCGAGCGCGCCGTCGAGGAAGCTGATGATCGCGCGGCGTTCGGCGCTGGTCAGCGGTTTGACGTCGGCGAGCCGGTCCACGAACAGCCGGTAGCCCTTGTCGGTGGGGATCCGCCCGGCGCTGGTGTGCGGCTGGGTGATGTAGCCGTCCTCCTCCAGCGCCGCCATGTCGTTGCGCACGGTGGCGCTGGACACCCCGAGGTTGTGCCGGTCGACGATCGCCTTCGAGCCGACCGGCTCCTGGTTGGAGACGTAATCGGCGACGATGGCCCGCAGCACTTCGAAACGACGCTCGTCCGAACTGGCCACGCACACCTCCGTGTTCCCGACGTACCTGACACCGAGTTTACGGAAGACGGGAGCGAAGCGTATCCAGGTCGCCGAGAACCCACGCGGAGGTCAGCAGACCGCCCGCCGCGGTGAAGAAGGCCGCACCGGAATAGCCGATCGGCGCGCCGCCGCCGGAAACTCCCAGCAGTTCGCCCTGTGCGTGCCCGGAGTACCAGAGCCGGGCCGCCGCCCGGTCGTGCTCGGCGACCAGTTCGACGATCTCGTTGTGGAAGTCGGGCACGGCGGCGCGGACGCGGTCGCGGTAGCCTCGCCAGCTGTCGTGACCACGGGTTTCGTCGCCGAGCGAACCCCGGAAGACGAAGTCCGGGGCCAGCAGCTCGGCGACCGCCGCGTCGTCCCAGCGGTTCCAGGCGTCGGCGTAGAACCGCCGGACGAGGTCAGCAGTTCCGCGGGAAACCAAGGTTCACCCCGCCCTGGCTCGGGTCCGGCCAGCGGGAGGTAACGACCTTGGTGCGGGTGAAGAAGTGGAAACCCTCCGGGCCGTAGGCGTGGCTGTCGCCGAACAGCGAGTCCTTCCAGCCGCCGAACGAGTAGTAGCCGACCGGCACCGGGATGGGCACGTTGAGCCCGACCATGCCGACCTCCACCTCGTTCTGGTAGCGGCGGGCGGCGCGGCCGTCGTTGGTGAAGATCGCCGTGCCGTTGCCGTACGGGTTGGCGTTGACCAGCTCCAGCGCGGCGTCGTAGCTCTCGGCGCGGGCGACGCACAGCACCGGGCCGAAGATCTCGTCGGTGTAGATCGACATGTCCGGCCGGACCTTGTCGAACAGCGTGGGACCCAGCCAGAACCCGTTGCCCGGCACCGAGATCCCGCGTCCATCGACCGCCAGCTCCGCGCCCGACGCCACTCCCGCGTCCACATAGGACTGCACCTTGGCGCGGTGTGCCGAGGTGACCAGCGGCCCCATCTCCGAGCCGGGATCGCGGCCGTCGCCGACCCGCAGCCGCGCCATCCGCTCGCTGATCTTCGCGACCAGTTCGTCGCCGACCGGATCGACGGCGACGACCACGGACACGGCCATGCACCGCTCCCCCGCCGAGCCGAACCCCGCGGACACCGCGGCGTCGGCCGCCAGGTCGAGATCCGCGTCCGGCAGCACGACCATGTGGTTCTTCGCGCCGCCCAGCGCCTGCACGCGTTTGCCGTGTGAGGTGCCGGTTTCGTAGACGTAGCGCGCGATCGGGGTGGAGCCGACGAACGAGATCGCCTTGACGCCGGGATGCGAGAGCAGGCCGTCGACGGCGACCTTGTCCCCGTGCAGCACGTTGAGCACCCCGTCGGGCAGCCCGGCCTCGGCGAACAGTTCCGCGATGAAGACCGACGCCGACGGGTCCTTTTCGCTCGGCTTGAGCACCACGGTGTTGCCGCAGGCGAGCGCGTTGGGCACGAACCACAGCGGCACCATCGCCGGGAAGTTGAACGGCGAGATCACCCCGACCACACCGAGCGGCTGCGCGAGGGAGAACACGTCGACGCCCGTGGAGGCGTTCTCGCTGAACCCGCCCTTGAGCAGTTGCGGGGCGCCGCAGGCGTACTCGACGTTCTCGATGGCGCGGGCGATCTCCCCGGCCGCGTCGGATTCGACCTTGCCGTGCTCCGAGGTGATGATCTTCGCCAGCTCGTCCTTGCGGGCGGTGAGCAGTTCGCGGAACGCGAACAGCACCCGGCCGCGCCCGGCCAGCGAAGTGTCGCGCCAGCGCGGGAAAGCGCGTGCGGCCGCGGCGACGGCTTCGGCCACCTGCCCGTCACCGGCGAAGTCCACGTGCGCGCGGACTTCGCCGGTGGCGGGATCGAACACCTCCCCGGTCCGCTCCGCGACCCCAGCCCAGCGTTTCCCGTCGATCCAGTGGCTGATCCGGCCCGTCATCGCGCGTCCTCCCGCGCCGCGGCGACGGACGCGCCCAGGATTTCCAGCGCTTCGGTCGCCTCCTCGTCGGTGAGTGTCATCGGCGGTGCGAGCCGGATGACGTTGTTGTGCAGCCCGCCCTTGCCGACCAGCAGCCCGCGCTCGCGGGTCTCCTCCAGTACCGCGCCCGCCTTGGCCGGACTGGGTTCCTTGCCGCCCGGCTCGACGAACTCGACCCCGATCATCAGGCCCTTCCCGCGCACGTCGCCGACGATGTCGTACTTCTCGCCGAGGTCACGCAGCCCCGCGATGAGCTTGTTGCCGAGCTTGGCGGCGTTGCCCTGCAGGTCGTTGTCGAGCAGATAGTCCAAAGTGGCCTTCGCGCCCGCGGTGGCGATCGGGTTGCCGCCGAAGGTGGAGATGGAGTTGGCCCGCAGCGAATCCATCACCTCGCCGCGCGCGACGACGCCGCCGATGGCCAGCCCGTTGCCCAGCCCCTTGGCGAAGGTCATCACGTCCGGGGTGACCCCGTGCGCCTGCATTCCCCAGAAATGCTCGCCGGTGCGGCCCCAGCCGGTCTGCACCTCGTCGGAGATCAGCAGGATGCCGTACTCGTCGAGGACTTCCTTGAAGGCGGCGAACAGCCCGTCCGGCGGCACGTTGAACCCGCCGACGCCCTGGATCGGCTCGGCGATCAGCGCGGCCACGTCACCGGAGGTGGTGGTCTGCAGGACATCACGCAGATCGTCGGCGCAGGCCTTGATGTAGTCCGCATCGGACAGACCGCCGAAAGCGTCGCGGTAGCGGTAGCCGCCCTGCACGTAACTGACCTTCACCGGCGAAAGCGAGCTGGCCGACCAGCCGCGGTTGCCGGTGATGCCGACGGTGGCGAAGGCGCGGCCGTGGTAGGAGTTGCGCATGGCCAGCACCTGGTTGCTGCGCCGGTACTGGGTGGCGAGCATCAGCGCGGTCTCGTTGGCCTCGGTGCCGGAGTTGGTGAAGAACACCTTCGCGCCGGGGATGCCGGACAGTCCGGCGATCTGCTCGGCCAGCTCGACCTGGTTGCGGATGAGGTAGAGCGTGGAGGTGTGCAGGACGCCGGTGTCGAGTTGCGCCCGGATCGCACCGGAGATCTCGGCGATGTCGTATCCGATGGCGTTGGTGAGGATGCCGGCGAAGAAGTCGAGGTAGGTGTTGCCGTCGCCGTCGGTCACCCGCCTGCCTTGGGCGCGCACGATCTCGATCGGTTCTCGGTAGTACAGCGCCAGCCAGTCGGGCAAAACGGCGCGATGCCGGGCCACCAACGATTCGCTCATAGCTGACGAGTCTGACGAGCACGCGCCGGAGCCGACACACGCAACATGTACGGACTCGGGTTCCCGCCCGTACAGTTTGTGTCTGATGTATCCGACCGTGGCCGACGTGCTCGTGCTCCCGGTGGTGCGGCACGGCCGCCCTCGGGTGGTGGCGGGCGCGGCCGGGCTCGACGCGCGGGTGCGCTGGGTGCACGTCGCCGAGGTCGCCGACATCGGCGACCTGCTCAAGGGCGGCGAACTGGTGCTCACCACCGGGATAGCCCTGCCCGACGATCCGGCCGCGCTGACCAAGTACGTGGACGGGCTCGCGGGCGCCGGGGTGGCCGGGCTGGTGGTGGAGCTGGTGCGGCACTGGAGCCACGCCCTGCCGAAGGCGCTGGTGGAGGCGGCCGAGCACAACGGGATCCCGCTGATCACGCTGTCCCGGGAAACGCGCTACGTCACGATCACCGAAACCGTGAACGGGCTGATCGTCGACGCGCAGGTCGCCGAGCTGCGGGCGGCCGAGCAGGTGCACCAGATCTTCACCGAACTGACCGTCTCGGGCGCCGAGCCCGCGGTGGTGCTGGGCGAAGTGGCGCGGCTGACCGAACACCCCGTGGTGCTGGAAACCCTGTCGCACGAGGTGCTCGCCTACGACGCGGCGGGCGCCGACCCCGGTGAGCTGTTGTCGGGCTGGCTCGCCCGCTCGCGTTCGGTGCACGTCGGGGAGCGCACGGCGTACCACGCCGACGCGGGCTGGCTGCTCACTGTCGTAGGCGCGCGCGGGCTCGACTGGGGGCGGCTGATCGTGGTGTCCGACGAAGCGCCACCGCACCGGCACGTCGTGGTGATCGAGCGCGCGGCATCGGCGCTGGCCGTGCATCGGCTGGTGGCGCGGGATTCCGACGGTTTGGAGCGGCAGGCGCATCGGGCGGTCCTGGCCGAGCTGCTGGCCACGCCGACCCCGTCGGCGGAGGTGCTCGCGCGCGCGTCGGCGCTCGGTGTGCCGTTGCGCGGGCAGCGCCTGGTCGGCGTCGCGATCCGGCCCCGGCTCACCGCCGCCCCGCAGGCCGCGGCCTCGGCCCACGCGATGCTGCGGGAGCTGGCCGAGACGGTGTCGCTGACGGCACGGCGGGCCAGGGTGTCCGCGCTCGTGGCCACCGACGACCAGCACGTGCGACTGTTGCTTTCCTTGTCCCCCAAGGCGAATGTCGACGCGGTACTGGACCGGCTCGCCGCCGGGGTGCACCCCGCGTGCGTGCTCGCCGCCGGGACCACAGTGGACAGTCCCACGCAGGCGCGACGCAGCCTCGTGGAGGCGGATCACGTGGCCGCGGCTGCCCTGCGATCGTCGACGGGGCAGGCGGTGCACCGCCTGGAAGACGTGCGCCTGCGCGGGCTGCTGCACCTGCTCGCCGAGGACGAGCGCGTACAGGCCTTCGCCGCACGAGAGCTGGGCCCGCTCCTCTCGCGCGACGCGGCGTCGGGCACCCGCCTCGTGCAGGCGCTGCGGCACTACTGCGAGCAGGGCGGCAACAAATCCGCCGCCGCCGCGGCCGCGCACACGTCGCGCACCGCCTACTACCAGCAGCTCGCCCGGATCGAGCAGGTACTGGGCGTGCCGCTGGAAGATCCCGAATCGATGCTCTCGCTGTACGTCGCGCTCCTGGCCCACGACCTGAAGCCGTGAACCGAGAATCTTTCACCTGATCGAGGTGTACGGGGACAAGATCGAACCGCCGATAGCGCCGATATGCCTGTTTCGACTCTGTTGCCCGCCCTGGCCTCCGTGCTGGCGCTGGTACCCGCCCCTCCCGCCGACTCGATGATGCTCTCCCTGCGCGGCGACGAGGGCACCGCCGTCGTCACCCTCGACTGCGAACCGGCGGGTGGCAGCCATCCGCACGCCGAGCGCGCGTGCGCCGCGCTCACCGAAGCCGATGGGGATTTCGGCCACCTGCCCAAGCAGAACGTGCTCTGCCCGCTGATCTGGGACCCGGTCGCCGCCACCGCCAGCGGCCACTGGCACGGGCGGCCGGTGCTGGTGCAGCGCGAGTATCCGAACCGGTGCGCCGCCAACGCCGACTCCGGCGGGGTCTTCGGTTTCTGAGCGCCCACCGTGTTTCGGCCGCGTTACCGGCTTCGGCCCCGCGGCACGCATACACTCCCGGCCTCCGCACGCAACAAACAGAATGCGTTTCGCCGGGGGCAAAAGTGAACACTCTGCCACTGCCAGCCGACCAGCTCGGCGAGCACGATTCCGCAATGGCACCCTCGCAGATCACGCACCCGGACGGACGGGTGGATCTCGGCGACACGGCATCGGTGTCCGGCAGCCGGTTCTGGAACAGCGAACTGGCGCCGGTCCCGGTGGAGAAGCGGACCTGGAACACCTACAACTATTTCGCGCTGTGGATGGGGATGGCGCACAACATCCCCTCGTACGCGCTCGCGGCCTCGCTCATCGCGCTGGGCATGAACTGGTTGCAGGCGCTCATCACGATCACGCTGGGCAATCTGATCGTGCTGATCCCGATGCTCGCCAACAGCCACGCCGGCACCAAGTACGGCATCCCGTTCCCCGTTTTCGCGCGCGCTTTCTACGGAATCCGCGGCGCGAATTTCGCGGCGCTGCTGCGGGCGTTCATCGCGTGCGGCTGGTTCGGCATCCAGACCTGGGTCGGCGGCGAGGCGATCTACATCCTCGTCGGCAAGCTCGCCGGTGGCGGCTGGCGGCACGCGGCCGAAATCGGCGGGCAGCCGTGGACGCTGTGGCTCTCGTTCGCCGTGTTCTGGATCGTGCAGATGCTGATCATCTGGCGTGGGATGGAAGCCGTGCGGCGGTTCGAGAACTGGACCGCGCCGCTGGTGTCGGTCGGCTTTCTGATCCTGCTGGGCTACGTGCTGGTGAAGGCGGGCGGCGTGGGCCCGATCCTGTCCGAGCCGGCGAAACTGGGCTGGGGCACCGGTTTCTGGAAGGTGTTCGCGCCTTCGCTGATGGCGATGATCGCGTTCTGGTCCACGCTTTCGCTGAACATGCCGGACTTCACCCGGTTCGGCGGCAGCCAGCGCACCCAGGTGCGCGGGCAGTTGCTCGGCCTGCCGACCACGATGACGTTCATCGCGGTGGTGGCGATCCTGACCACCTCCGGCGGCCAGCTGCTCTACGGCGACGCGATCTGGGACCCGGCCCAGCTGGCGGACCACTTCTCCAACCCAGCGCTGGTGGTGGTCGCGCTGATCGCGCTGGTGCTGGCGACGATCTCGGCGAACCTCGCGGCCAACGTGGTAAGCCCGTCCTACGACTTCTCCAACGCCTTCCCCAAGCGCATCACCTTCGCGCTCGGCGGGCTGATCACCGGCGTGATCGGGGTGGTGATCATGCCGTGGAAGCTCTACTCCGACCCGAACATCTACATCTTCACCTGGCTCGGTTTCTACGGCGGCGTCCTCGGCGCGGTCGCCGGGGTGCTGGTGGCGGGCTACTGGGTGCAGCGGCGGCGCACGCTCGATCTTGTCGGGCTGTACCAGGAAAAGGGCCGGTACTGGTTCGCCGGCGGCTGGAGCTGGCAAGCCCTGGTCGCCACCGTCGTCGGCGCCGTACTCGCCGTCGGTGGCGCCTACACCGCGCCCGGTTCGGACGGGCCGTTCCCCTCGGACGGGCTGATCCCGTTCCTCAAACCGCTTTACGACTACAGCTGGGTCGCCGGGCTGGTCGGTGGATTCGTGGTCTATCTCGTGCTGACCCTGCCGGGTCGCGCGGCAGAATCGAAGGAGGAAGCCAGTGAGCAACCTGGTCAGGGCCGCCTTGGTGCAGCAGCGGTGGACGGGTGACAAGGATTCGATGATCGCCGGCGCCGTCGAGGCGATCGGCAGCGCCGCCTCCCAGGGCGCGCAGGTGGTCTGCCTGCAGGAGCTGTTCTACGGGCCGTATTTCTGCCAGGTGCAGGACGCCGACTACTACTCCTACACCGAGGGCATCCCGGACGGGCCGACCACTAAGCTCATGCAGGAGGTCGCGGAACGGCACGGGATCGTGATCGTCGCGCCGATGTACGAGCAGGAGCAGCCCGGGGTGTACTACAACACCGCGGCCGTGATCGATGCCGACGGCACGTATCTGGGCAAGTACCGGAAGAACCACATCCCGCAGGTGAAAGGCTTCTGGGAGAAGTTCTACTTCCGGCCGGGCAACACCGGCTACCCGGTGTTCGACACCGCGGTCGGCCGGATCGGTGTCTACATCTGCTACGACCGGCATTTCCCGGAGGGCTGGCGGGCGCTGGGCCTGGCCGGGGCGAAGATCGTGTTCAACCCGTCCGCGACCAGCCGTGGCCTTTCGCAGTACCTGTGGCGGCTGGAGCAGCCCGCGGCGGCCGTCGCCAACGAGTACTACGTCGGCGCGATCAACCGTGTCGGCGTGGAACCCTTGGGCGACAACGACTTCTACGGGCAGACCTATTTCGTCGACCCACGCGGCGAACTGGTCGGCGAAGCCGCGGCCGACGACAAGGACGAGGTCGTGGTACGCGATCTCGACATGGACGAACTCGCCGCGGTCCGGGATCTGTGGGCGTTCTACCGCGACCGCAGGCCGGATTCCTACGACTCGATTGTGAAGCCGTGATGCGCACTCTCATCAAGGGCGGGACAGTGCTGTCCCCCGCCGGTGGCGTGCCCGCCGACGTGCTCATCGCCGGGGAGCAGGTGGCGGCCGTCGCCGCGCCCGGCGTGTTCGACACCGCGGACACAGTGCTCGACGCCACCGGCAAATACGTGCTGCCGGGCGGGATCGACGCGCACACCCACATGGAAATGCCCTTCGGCGGCACGTTCTCCTCGGACACCTTCGAAACCGGGACCACGGCCGCGGCGTGGGGCGGCACGACCACGATCATCGATTTCGCGGTGCAGGCCAAGGGCACCTCGCTCGGGTCCACTCTGGACAAATGGCACGAGAAGGCCGACGGGAACTGCGCGATCGACTACGGGTTCCACATGATCGTGTCCGACGTGAACGACTCGACACTCAAGGAGATGCGCGGCTGCCTCGACGCCGGGGTGTCGAGTTTCAAGATGTTCATGGCCTACCCCGGGGTCTTCTACTCCACCGACGGGGAAATCCTGCGCGCCATGCAGCAGGCGCGGGAGATCGGCGCGACGATCATGATGCACGCCGAGAACGGCATCGCGATCGACGAGCTGGCGGCGCGGGCCCTCGCGGAAGGCAAGGGCGAACCGGTACAGCACGGTTACACCCGTCCGTCCGCTTTGGAGGGTGAGGCCACCTCACGTGCGATCACACTGGCACGCGTGACCGGTTCGCCGTTGTACATCGTGCACCTGTCCGCCGCGGAAGCGCTTTCCGCGGTGGCGGAGGCACGCGACGCGGGCCAGAACGTGTTCGCCGAGACCTGTCCGCAGTATCTCTATCTGTCCATCGAGGACTTGGCGAGGCCGGATTTCGAAGGCGCCAAGTACGTCGCCTCTCCCCCGCTGCGGGAGAAGAAGCACCAGGCCGACCTGTGGCGCGGGCTGCGGACGAACGACCTGTCGGTGGTCTCCACCGACCACTGCCCGTTCTGCTTCAAGGACCAGAAGGAACTCGGCCGAGGCGATTTCTCCAAGATCCCCAACGGAATCCCCGGCGTGGAGCACCGGATGGACCTGCTGCACCAGGGTGTCGTCGCCGGCGAGATCTCGCTCGGACGCTGGGTGGAGGCGTGCTCGACCACCCCGGCGCGGATGTTCGGGCTCTACCCGCGCAAGGGCGTGCTCGCCCCGGGCTCGGACGCCGATGTCGTGATCTACGACCCGGCGGCGAAGCAGACGCTGTCGGCGGAGACCCACCACATGGCTGTGGACTACTCGGCCTACGAAGGGTTCGAGCTCACCGGCAAGGTGGAAACGGTGCTGTCGCGGGGAAAGGTCGTCGTGTCGCCCGCCGGGTTCGGCGCGAAGCCGGGTGACGGCCGGTTCCTGTCCCGCGATCTGTGCCAGTACCTCGGCTGAAGGAGCGGGCATGGACTTCGGGGTGGTGCTGCAGACCGATCCGCCGGCGCGGGAAGTGGTCCGGCTGATGAAGGCGGCCGAGGAGCGCGGGTTCCGCTATGGCTGGACCTTCGACTCGTGCGTGCTGTGGCAGGAGCCGTTCGTCATCTATTCACAGATCCTCGCGGCCACGTCGTCGATGACGGTGGGGCCGATGGTGACCAGCCCGGGCACCCGGGACTGGTCGGTGCTCGCGTCGTTGTTCGCCACGCTCAACGACATGTTCGGCAACCGCACGGTGTGCGGGATCGGGCGCGGGGACTCGGCGCACCGCGTGGTCGGCAAGCCACCGTCCACTTTGGCCACTCTCGCCGAGTCGATGCACGTGATCAAGGAACTGGCCGAGGGCCGCGAAGTCCTGTTGCGGGACACGCCGGTGCGCATCCCGTGGGTCCGCAATGGACGGTTGGAGATGTGGATGGCGGGCTACGGCCCGAGGGCGCTGAAGCTGGTTGGCGAGCAGGCCGACGGGTTCATCCTGCAGTGCGCCGACCCGGCCATCGCCCGGTGGACCATCGGCGCGGTGCACGAGGCCGCGGGTGCGGCGGGGCGGGATCCGGCGGGCATCACCATCTGCGTCGCGGCACCGGCCTACGTCGGGGACGATCTCGCGCACCAGCGGGAGCAGCTGCGCTGGTTCGGCGGGATGGTGGGCAATCACGTGGCGGATCTCGTTGCGCGGTACGGGGATTCGGGCCCGGTGCCGCATGAGCTGACCGACTACATCCGGGCTCGCCAGGGGTACGACTACGCGCACCACGGCCGCGCCGGGAACCCGTCGACGGATTTCGTCCCGGACGCGATCGTCGACCGGTTCTGTCTCACCGGCCCGGCCGCGGCGCACGTGGCACGCCTGCAGGAGTTCGCGGAGCTCGGCGTGCACCAGTTCTCGCTGTACCTGATGCACGACGAGCGCGAACGCACCCTTGCCGCGTACGAGAAAATCATCGGGAAGCTGGCGGCCTAGGTTGTGTTTTATAAGTGGCGGAGCCGCTTGCGGTGGGCCGTCAACCGGCACCGCTGCGGGTTCTGAGGTGGTTCCTGGCGAGGACAGCGCCGACGTGGTGAATCGGCGGGGTCGCGCGCAGCGTGTCCGTTGAGGGTGGTGGTGGGCGACGGGAGGGCCCGCTACCGCACCGCCACGCAAACCACTTCCAAAACAGTCCCTAGTCCACCAGTGACTGGTACACCAGCGTGCGCAGGTACTGCCGGATCGGATACGTGCTCGACGGCAGCAGCTGCGTGAAGAACAGCACCGTCAGCTCCTCGGCGGGGTCGACCCAGAACGCGGTGCTCGCCGCGCCGCCCCAGGCGTATTCGCCGCGGCTGCCCAGCGTTTTCGCCTTCACCGGGTCGCGCAGCACCGAAAAGCCGAGCCCGAAACCGTGTCCGTCGAAGGGCATTTCGGCGAACAGCGGCCGCCCGTACGCCTCCAGGTCCACGTCACCGGGCAGGTGGTTGCTCGCCATCAGCCCGACCGTGCGCGGACTGAGCAACCGAGTGCCGTCGAGCTCCCCGCCGCGGAGCAGGAACTGGGTGAACCGGTGGTAGTCGCCCGCGGTCGAAACCAGCCCGCCGCCGCCCGAGAAGTAGTCCGGCCGCCCGACGCCGACCTGCCCGAAGCCGTCGTTGCGCAGCGCCTTGCCGGTGGCCGGGTCCGGCACGTACAGCGCGGCGAGGTTTTCCTTCTCCGTGCCGAACGAGGTGTGCTCCATCCCGAGCGGGGTGAAGATCCGCTGCTCGAAGAACTCGTCCAGCGGCTGCCCGGAGACCGCCTCGACGAACCGGCCGAGCACGTCGGTGGAGACCGAGTAGTTCCACTCGCTGCCGGGCTGGAACACCAGTGGCAGCTCGGCCCATTTTTCGGTGCAGGCGGCCAGATCCAGCCCCGGGGGCGCGCCCCATTCGAACCCGGCGCTGCGGTACATCGCGTCCACCGGATGCGCGTGGTGGAAGCCGTAGGTCAGGCCCGAGGTGTGCGTGAGCAGATGCCACACCCGGATCGGCTCGGTGGCCGGTTCGGTGAGCGGTTTGAGCGCGGAGCCCTTGACGTAGACCCGCGGGTTGGCGAATTCGGGCAGCCAGCGGGAAATCGGGTCCGTGAGGTCGAAGGCGCCTTCCTCGTAGAGCATCATCGCCGCGACCGAGGTGACCGGTTTGCTCATCGAGAAGATCCGCCAGTGGGTGTCCGTCTCGACCGGCAGCCCGGCCTCGATATCCCGCCGGCCATAGGCCGAGACGTAGGCCAGCTTGCCGCGCCGGCTCACCGCGATCAGCCAGCCGGGCAGCCTGCCGTCGTCCACATAGGGGGCGAAGTGCCGGTCGATCCGCGCCAGCCTGCCCGCGTCCAGCCCGACCTCGGCGGGCTCCAGCTCAGTTTTCATCGATCCGGCCACAAGCAGGCAAACCGCACAACCGGAACCGGATCGATGATGAACAACGCAGAGGAACCATGTTCGGTACCTTCACGCCGCCGGCCGGGAACGTCAAGGTCCGTGCTACTTCTGCGCGGCGCGCTCCGCGGCTTTCTCCGCCCGCCACTGCTCGTCCGTGGCGCCGCGGCGCCAGTAACCGGAGATCGACAGCAGGTCCTTGCGCACCCCGCGCTCGTCGAGCAGATACCGCCGGAGCTCACGCACGAAACCCGCTTCGCCGTGTACGAACGCCTGCACCGTGCCCGCGGGAAACTCCAGTCCGCGCACGGCGTCGACCAGACTCTCCCCCGCCGACCGATGCACCCAGTGGACCTGCGCGTCACCCTTGGTCGTCAGCGGCTGCCGCTCGCCGGGGCCCTCGATCTCGACGAACACCCGCACCGGCGCCCCTTCGGGCATGTGCTCGAGCGAAAGCGCGATCGCGGGCAGTGCGCTCTCGTCGCCCACCAGCAAGTGCCAGTCCGCCTCCGCGCCCGGCGCGTACGCCCCGCCCGGCCCGTTGAGCAGCAGGTCGTCGCCCGGCTGGACACGCCGGGCCCACGGCCCGGCCACGCCCTCGTCACCGTGGTGCACGAAGTCGATCGTCAGCTCACCCGCGTCGGCGTCGTAGTGACGCACCGTGTAGCTGCGCATCACCGGCCAGTGTTCCCGCGGCAGCTCGGCACGGATGACGCCCATGTCGAACGGCTCGGGATAGCTCACGCCAGGGACCGGGAAGAGTACCTTGACGTAGGCGTCGGTGAACTCGTTCGGCTGGAACAGGGCGAGCCCTTCGCCCCCGGCCACGATCCTGATCATGTGCGGGGTGAGCTGCTGGGTCCGCAACACCCGCAGCCTGACCGCCGGCCGGGCCTTCCGTTCGGGCCTTTCCGCCATAGGAAACTCCTCATTCAGTCCCGGGTAGTTGTACTTAGGCTACCCTAAGACGGCCGGGTGAGCTTGTGGGCAAGCTGAGCGTTACTCCCGCGCACCGACCAGAGACACCGGAGCGGTCCTGGTGGCGGCCAGGCTCGTGCCCACGCTCGCCACCCCGACCACCACGAACGCGCCGAGCACCACCAGGCCGAGCACGGACCACGGCACCACGTAGGTCGCCACCCCGGTGAGCTCGCCGAGCGCCGAACCGATCCCGGCCAGGGTGCCGGCGGCGGCGAGCAGACCGAGCAGCACGCCGATGGCGGCCACGGCCCAGGACTCGACGAGCGCCGCGCCCACCACCTGGCGCCGGGTCAGCCCGGTCACCCGTGCCACGGCGAACTCCGCCTTCCGCGCAGCCGCCGCGATCACCACGGCGTTGACCACGGCCATCAGCGCGTACAGCCCGGCCAGTCCCATGAGCACGGTCATGATCCCGGAGTTCATCGAATCCTGTTTCGTCGAACGGGAATCCACCCAGTCGGGCAAGGTCACGGCACCCGGCGCGGCCGCGAGCAGCGCCGCCGGATCCACCCCGGTCGCGGCCTTGACCAGCGTCTGCGCCGGTGCCCCGGCGAGCGCGGCCGCCGGCACCGAGTCACGGGGCAGCAGGTAGTCCACCCCGCCGTTGACCGCCTGCGGCAGCACGGCGACCACCCGGCGCTGCTCCTCCTGGCCGCCGATCCGGACCACGATCGTGTCCCCCACCGCGAAATCCGTGGCCGCGACCGTCGGCCCGTGCAGATCGGCCAGGCTGCCGCTGAGCGGGCCGCGGGCATGGGTCTGCCGGTAGGCGTCGGCGTCCACGATCAACGCGTCCGCGGTGTCGTTCTTGTCCTTGTCGTGCTTGTCGAACGTGACGTCGACCCGGGTGGAGACCTCGGTGTCGGCGACCGCGATGTCCGCCGAGCGGGGCACGTCGGCCGAGGGGACGACGACGTCCGCGGAGATCGTGCGCAGCTGGTCTTCCTTGTCCGCGACCGAAAGCGTGGCCAGCGTGCTCGACAGCCCGAGTATCAGAGCGACCAGCACCAGCAGCGGCGCGGCCGTCGAAGCGCTGCGGCGGACTCCGTCACGCAGGTTCGCCTGTGCCAGCGAGCCGAGCGTGGTGAACCGCAGGACGAAGCCGAACACGCGCCCCGTCAGCGGCACGACCAGCGGGCTCAGCGCGCTCAGGCCGATGGCGCCGGTGATGGCCACGTTGATGGACAGCGGCACCGCGCCGCTCGGCCCGGCGAACCGGGAAACGATCGCCAGCGCCACGGCACCGGAGACGAACAGGATGCCGAAGAACCAACGGGAAAACGTCATCACCCGGGCGGCTTCGCCGCTTTCGCGCAGCGCCTCCAGCGGCCGCACCTTCGACGCGCGGCGCGAGGCCGACAGCACGCCGAGCAGCGCCACACCGATCCCGACACCGGCCGAGACACCGAGAATCCAGCCCTGCCACCGCGGAACGAACCCATCCGGCACGAACCCGAGTTCGATCAACAGCCGGGATTGCAGCTTCATCACCCACAGCCCGAGCGGCACCCCGAGCCCGGTGCCGAGCACCCCGAGCAGCAACGCTTCGGAGAGCAGGAGCCGCCGCAACTGGCCGCGGCTGCCACCGGAAAGCCGCAGCAGCGCCAGATCCCGGCGCCGCTGCGCGATGGTGAAGGCGAACGTCGAGCTGACGATGAACACCGCCAGGAAGGTCGCGATGCCCAACGTCATCGCGAGCAACGTGATCGCGCCGACGTAGCTGTCGCGCAGCTCGTCGGCCGCGGCCTCGGAAAGCCCGGCGGGAATGTCGGGAGCGGCAGCGGAAATCAGGATGAGCAAGGAAGACTGCACGAGCGCGACGCCGATCAGGACGGTCAGGATCGCCCCGAGGAACAGCTGCCAGCGCTCACGGAAGGTCGACAGGGAAAGCCCGAACATCGCTCAGCCCTCCAGCCCGGCCAGGCGGTCGGCCACCTGCCGCGCGTCCGGGCGCCGCAGCCGGTCGACGATCCGGCCGTCGGAGAGGAAGACCACGGAGTCGGCGCTCGCGGCGGCGCCCGGATCGTGGGTGACCATCACGATGGTCTGCCCCGACCGGTCGACCATCTGCCGCAGCAGGGCCAGCACCGAGCGGGCGGACTTCGAGTCCAGCGCGCCGGTCGGCTCGTCGGCGAACAGCACCGCGGGCCGGGTCACCATCGCCCGCGCGATCGCCACCCGTTGCTGCTGGCCGCCGGAAAGCTCCCGCGGCCGGTGCTTGAGCCGGTTCTGCAGGCCGACGCTCGCCAGCACCGCGTGGACGTCCTTTTTGGACACCCGCTGCCCGGCCAGCCGCAGCGGCAGCGCCACGTTCTGCTCGGCGGTCAGCGAGCCGATCAGGTTGAAGCTCTGGAAGACGAAACCGATCTCCCGGCGGCGCAAGGCGGTGAGCGTGCTGTCCGACGCGGCCGTGATGTCCGTGCCCGCCAGCACGACCTGCCCGCTGGTGCACCTTTCCAGCCCGGCCGCGCAGTGCAGCAGGGTGGACTTGCCCGAACCGGACGGCCCCATCACGGCCGTCCACGAGCCGGCGGGGAAGCTCAGGCTCACGCCGTCCAGCGCCCGCACCCGCGCCTGTTTCCCGCCATACTCCCTGGTCACCGCACGAAGATCCACCGCGGTGGCGCGGCCGGTGTCGATCGCTGTCGTCATGGCTCAAGCTCACCAGCGCGAAGCTCCCGGCACACCCGCGCGCGCCCCCGGATCCGGGGTAGGGCTGTCCTCACCCCCGATCGCGGCCAGCAGCTCTCCGATCGCGTCCAGCCGGTGTGCGCTGACGACCGCGTCGCAATACGGCCAGGCGGCGGCCATCCCGCCGGCCAGTGGCCGGTAACCGGGCCGCGCGGTACGCGGGTTCGCCCATACGATCCGGTGCGCCAGCCGGGAAAGCCGCGCCATCTGCGCGCCGAGCTCACCGGGCTCGCCGGTCTCCCAGCCGTCGGAAATGATCACCACCACCGCGCCGCGCGCCATTCCGCGTGCCCCGTGACTGTCGAGGAACTCCCGCAGCGCGGCGCCGATCCGAGTGCCGCCCGACCAGTCCGGCACCACCTCCCCCGCTCGCCGCATCGCCGCCACCGAGTCTGCGGCCAGCGTTTTGCTGAGCCTGGTCAGCCTCGTCGCGAAGGTGAACACCTCCGCTCGCGCACCGCCGTGCGCGCACATCAGCAGCTGCAGCATGGCCCGCGCATATGCCTGCATGGAGCCCGAGATATCGCACAGCACAACGAGTTTCCGAGGTTTCTCCCGTGGCGCCCACCGATGCAGCGTCACTGCTTCTCCCCCGCTGCGCCGCGCCCCGCGCAAGGTCTCGCGCATGTCGACACGTCGACCTCCCGACGCGGGACGCCTGCGCCGGGACTTCCGCACGGGCGGGGCGAACCGGAAGCGGCGCATCATTTCCCGCAGCAGCGCCAGTTCGCCGGGTTCCAGTTCGCCGAAATCCCGTGAGGCGAGCACTTCCAGCGCACTGCCCGCCGTCGGCACCTCGCGCACCTGCCCCGTTCCCGCGCCCGGCGAGATCGACGGCGCACCGGCACCCGGAGCGGTTCGCTCATCCCGGAAAGCCGCATGCACGGCGTCGCCGAACACCTCTTCAAACACCTGGCCGAGCAAGTCCACGTCACCAGGAGCCGCCGCCAGCGTCGCGACCGCACACCAGTACAGCTCCTCCGGCCTTCGCGGCGAAACCTGCACGAGCGCGTCGGCGAACCGTGCCGCACGGTCCGCGCCGACCGAAACCCCTTGTGCCCGCAGCAAAGCACAAAACCGGGCGGCGAAGTCGGCGAGATCAGCCATCGCCTGCCACGTACGCGAGCCCCGCGGCCTCCACCGCCGCCCGGTCCTCTTCGTATTTGAGCACCGCGCTCATCGTCCGCCGCAGCGCGGTTTCGTCCAGCACCTCGACGCCCAGCACGTGCAGCGCCGAAGCCCAGTTGATCGCCTCCGCCACCCCGGGTGGTTTGTACAGCTCCAGCGACCGGAACCGGCGCACCGCGGCGGCCACCCGCTCGGCCAGCCAGCCCTCGATCCCGGGCACCCGCAACCGGATGATCGCCGCGACCCGCTCGGAGTCCGGATGCGCGATCCACTGGTACAGGCAACGACGTTTGAGCGCGTCGTGCAGCTCACGAGTGCGGTTGGAGGTCAGCACCGCGATCGGCGGCAGCACCGCGCGCCGGGTGCCCAGCTCCGGAATGGTCACCGTGGACTCGGCGAGCAGTTCCAGCAGGAAGGCCTCGAACTCGTCGTCGGCGCGGTCCACCTCGTCGATCAGCAGCACCGCCGGGCGCGGGCCCGGATGCTCGATCGCCGCCAGCAACGGCCGCGCCAGCAGGTAGTCCTCGCTGAACAGGTCCGTTTCGGACAGTTGCTCGCCGCGCGCTTCGGCGAGCCGGATACCGAGCAGCTGCCGCGGGTAGTTCCACTCGTACAGCGCGTCCGCCAGCGAGAGCCCTTCGTAGCATTGCAGCCGGATCAGCGGGGTGTCCAGCGCACGGGAAAGCGCTTTCGCGGCCTCGGTCTTGCCCACGCCGGGCTCGCCTTCGAGCAGGATCGGCTGGGCCATCCGTACCGCGAGGAACAGCGCGGTCGCCAGCTGCTCGTCGGTCAGATAACCCGCCGTGGCAAGGCTTTCCGAGAGTTCGGCCACGTTTTCAGGCATCGGCCACGTACCGGGACGGCTCGTCCGCGAACGCCTGACGGCAGCCGGGACCACAGAAGTAGTACCGCTTGCCTTCGTAGGGCAACTGCAGCGAATCACCCACCACGGTCACCGTCATCCCGCACACCGGATCGGGCGCCTCCGCCGGCGCGGGCTGATCGCGCAGCCGGGCCCGGGGACGGCAGGTGATCAGCTCCGCGTACACCGACACCGCGATCTCCGCCGGGGTGCGGGCGCCGATGTCCAGTCCCGCCGGGGTGTGCACGAGTTCCGATCGCTCCCCGAGCGTCCTCACCACCGCGCTTCCGCGCCTGCTGCTCGCGATCAGCCCGATGTAGCCGACGTCCGCGGCGATCGCCTCCTGCAGTACGTCCTCCTCGTCCCGCCCGTGCGAGGCGACGAGCACCGCGTCCGCGTCCGCCGGGAGCGCGGCCGGACTGTCCAGGACCCGCACGTCATAGCCGATCGCCCGGCCGACCGAGATCAGCGCGCGGGCGACCGGCGCGTCCCCGAACACCACCACGAGCGTCGGCGGCAGCTGCGCCTCCAGGAAGATTTCCAGCGTTCCGCCGGACAGACACGGATTGCCCACCGTGACCACGCCCTCCTCGATCGTGCCCGTGCCTGCGACGTCCGGCGTGATCCGCAGCAGAGTGGCCTCGCCGGTGCCCAGCAACCGGATGCCCTCGGTGCGGACCGTGGACTCCGCGCAGCTGCCACCGACGAAACCCTCGATGGTCCCGTCGGGCAGCACCAGCGCGCAGTCCCCCGGCTTGGCGCTGGTCGGCCGCTGCACGCGGACCACCGTCGCGAGCACGAACGGGCTTCTCCTGGCCCGTAACGAATCCGCCTGCGCGAGCAGTTCGTGGCTGGGCATCAGGTTATCGCCAGATCTGTCCGAAGTGGACTCCCCTGCAGCGCGCACCACACCGCGGCCGGGGTGAGCGGCATGTCCGCGTGCCGCACACCGTACGGCTTCAGCGCGTCCAGCACGGCGTTGACGACCGCGGCCGGCGAGCCAACGGTCGCCGACTCGCCGACGCCCTTCGCGCCGATCGGGTGGTGCGGCGAGGGGGTGACCGTCTCGCCGAGCCGCCACGACGGGCATTCCATCGACGTGGGCAGCAGGTAGTCCATGAACGAGCCGCCGAGGTGGTTGCCGTCCTCGTCGAACGCCATCACCTGCATCAGCGCCATCCCGACCCCGTCGGCGAGGCCACCGTGCACCTGGCCCTCGACGATCATCGGGTTGATCCGCACCCCGCAGTCGTCCACCGCGACGAACTCGCGCACCTTCACCTGCCCGGTCCCGGCGTCCACGTCGGCCACGCAGACGTAGGCGCCGAAGGGATAGGTCAGGTTGGGCGGGTTGTACACGCAGCTCGCGTCCAGGTGCCCCTCGACGCCGTCGGGCAGTTCGAGACTGGAGTGCGCGGCCATCGCGATGTCCTGAATGGACTTCCCGGCCTCCGGGTCGCCCTTGACGAACCAGCGGCCCTTCTCCCATTCCAGGTCGTCCGGGCTCACCTCCAGCATCGCGGAGGCGACGATCTTCGCCCGGTCCCGCACCCGGCGCGCCACCACCGCCGTCGCCGCGCCGGACACCGGGGTGGAGCGCGAACCGTAGGTGCCGAGCCCGAACGGGGTCTGGTCGGTGTCGCCGTGCACCACGTCGATGTCGTCCGGGGAGATGCCCAGCTCCTCGGCCACGATCTGGGCGAACGTCGTCTCGTGGCCCTGCCCCTGGCTCTGGCAGGACAGCCGCAGCACCGCCTTGCCCGTCGGATGCACCCGAAGTTCGGCGCCGTCGGCCATGCCGAGGCCGAGGATGTCCATGTGCTTGCGCGGCCCGGCACCGACCGCCTCGGTGAAGAACGAGACGCCGATGCCCATCAGGTTGTCACCGCCGGATTCACGCCGCTTCGCCTGCTCCGCGCGAAGTTCGTCGTACCGCACCAGTTCGAGCGCCTTGCGCAGCGCACGCGGATAGTCGCCGGAGTCGTACTCCCAGCCGGTCTTGCTCTCGTACGGGAACTGCTCGGGCCGCAGCAGGTTCTTCATCCGCAGCTCGGCGGGGTCCAGGCCGAGGTCGAACGCGAGCACGTCGATCATCCGCTCCACCAGGTACACGGCCTCGGTGATGCGGAACGAACAGGCGTAGGCGACGCCGCCGGGCGCCTTGTTCGTGTAGACGCCGGTGACCTCGCAGTGCGCGGCCTCGATGTCGTAGGAGCCGGTGAACACCCCGAAGAACCCGGCGGGGAACTTCGTCGGCTGCGCGGTGCCGTTGAACGCGCCGTGGTCGGCCAGCACCTTGACCCGGATACCCAGCAGCTTACCGTCCTTTGTGGACGCCACCTCGCCGTGCATATGGTAGTCCCGGGCGAAGGACGTGCTCATCAGGTTCTCCGAGCGGTCCTCCATCCACTTCACCGGTTTACCGGTGACGATCGAGCCGACCACCGCGCACACGTACCCGGGGTAGATGCCCACCTTGTTGCCGAACCCGCCGCCGATATCCGGGGACACCACGCGGATCTTGTGCTCGGGCAGGCCCGCGACCAGGGCGTAGATGGTGCGGTGCGCGTGCGGCGCCTGGGTGGTGGTGTACATGGTGAGCTTGCCGGTCACCGGATCCAGGTCGGCGACGGCCCCGCAGGTCTCCATCGGCGCCGGATGCACGCGGGGGTAGAGCATGTCCTGCACCGCCACCACGTCGGCGCGGGCGAACACGTCGTCGGTGGCCTGTTTGTCGCCGGTCTCCCAGTCGAAGATGTGGTTGTCCGTGCGGCCTTCCACGTCGTCACGGATCACCGGCGCATCCGGCTCGAGCGCCCGGCGGGCGTCGACCACCGGCGGCAGGGCCTCGTATTCGACGTCGATCAGTTCCAGCGCGTCACGGGCGGAGTACCTGTCCTCGGCGACGACGAAGGCGACTTCCTGGCCCTGGAAGCGGACCTTGTCGGTGGCCAGGACCGCCTGCACGTCGTGGGAGAGGGTCGGCATCCACGCGAGATCGAGCCCGGCGAGCGTCTCGCCGGTGATGACCGCGCGCACCTTCGGATGCGCTTCGGCGGCGCTGGTGTCCACCGAGACGATCTTCGCGTGGGCGAGCGGGCTGCGCAGCACCGCGCCGTGCAACATCCCGGGCAGGGAAATGTCGTCGACGTAGTTGCCGTGGCCGCGGATGAACCGCGCGTCCTCCTTGCGATGCATCGAGCCATAGCCCATCGGGGTGGTCGTCATGCCTGCACCTCCTTCGCGGTGGTGGCGGCCTCGGCAGGCGCGGGTTCGGCCCCGGCCACCCCGGCCTCGGCGTCGGCGGCCCAGCGGATCGAGCGCACGATGTTCTCGTAACCGGTGCACCGGCACAGCTGCCCGGAAATCGCCTCGCGAATGTCCTCTTCGGACGGTCGCGGGTTGTTGTCGATGAGCCAGCGGGCGGTCATCATCATCCCCGGCGTGCAGAACCCGCACTGCAGCCCGTGGCATTCGGTGAACCCCTGCTGCACGGTGTCCAGCCCGACCCCGTTGGCGAGCCCTTCGACCGTGCGCACCCGGTGCCCGTCGGCCATCACGGCGAGCACCGTGCAGGATTTCACCGGCACCTCGTCCAGCCAGACGACGCAGGTGCCGCAGTTGGAGGTGTCGCAACCCCAGTGCGTCCCGGTCAGGCCGAGTTCGTCACGGAGGAAATGCACGAGCAGCAGCCGGGGTTCGACATCCCGCTGGTAGGCCGTGCCGTTGACGGTCACGTTGATCTCCATGTCAGGCCTCCGTGTTCCAGCGGGCGCGAGCCTTCCGCAGTGCGCGGGTGGTGAGCGCCGCGGCGAGATGGCGCTTGTAGCCGGCCGGGCCGCGCTGGTCCGGCACCGGGTTGCAGTGTTCGGCGGCGATCCGGCCGGCGTGGGCGAAACGTTCGTCGGTGGCCGGGCCACCGGTGAGGAACTCCTCGGCCTCCGGAGCGTGGAACCTGGGCGCGCCCACGGCGGTGATCCCGATGCCGACTTCGGCCACGTTCTCCCCGTCCAACCGCAGTTCCGCACCCGCCGCGGCGACCGCCCAGTCCCCCGCGCGCCGCTCGACCTTCTGATACGCCGAAGCCGAGGAACGGATCGGCACCCGGATTTGGATGAGCATTTCGTCGTCGCCGACCACGGTTTCGTAGGGCCCGACGAACAGTTCCCGCACCGGGACCACGCGCTGCCCGTCCCGGCCCTCGATCACCGCTTCCGCTCGCACGGCGGCGAAAACGGCCGAGAGGTCTTCGGAAGGATCAGCCTGGCACAGCGATCCGCCGATGGTGCCACGGTTGCGCACCACCGGATCGGCGATGAGGTGCTCGGCGTCGTGGAAGATCGGGAAATGCTCGCCGGCCACCGCGGAGGCGAGCAGCTCGGCATGCCGCACCATGGCGCCGATGCACAGCGCGCCGTTCTCGACGCTGATTCGGGCGAGTTCGGTGAGATCGTTGATGTCGATCAGCGCCTGCGGCTGCGCCAGCCGCAGTTTCATCATCGGGATCAGGCTGTGCCCACCGGCGACCACCCTGCTTTCGGGACCGTATTTGCCGAGCAGGCTCAGGGCATGCGCCACGCTGGTCGCCTTCTCGTACTGGAACTGTGCGGGTACCTGCATACGGGGAGCGTGGTCCGCGTCCGCCGGGCTGACAACAGCTGGATAAGGGTTCCGTTATGGGAGCTGTCCATCGACGTCGTCCGGCCTAGACTTCCCGTTCGTGACCCTAGGTCAGCTGAGTGCTTTCGTACTCGTCGCACGGCTCGGTTCGGTGACGGACGCGGCCAGGGCGCTGGGGGTGAGCGAACCCGCCGTCTCGCAGGCGCTCGCGGCGCTGCGCCAGCATCACGGGGACAAACTCATCGTGCGCGGTACCGGCGGGATGACGCTGACGCCCGGTGGTAGCAGGCTCTTGCCCATCGCTTCGCAGATGGTGGCGCTCGGCGCGGACGCCGACGCCGCGGTACGCGAGGCGAACGGCATGGCCGAACGACTGCAGGTGGCGGTGACCAGCACACTGGCGGAATTCGTGGCGAATCCCTTACTGGAAGCCTTCACCGCGAAATCCGGACTGCCGATCGACGCCACCGCCGGCCTGGCCAGAACCGCGGAAATGCCGGTGCTGCTGGGCAACCGCCTCGCCGACGCGGCGCTCGGGCCCCAGCTGGACGGCGGGCTGGACAGCACCCCGGTCTTCCGGTGCGCGCTGATCGCCTTGGCAGCGCCCGGTTTCCGGCCCCGCGGGAACCCGGCGAAATGGCCGTGGCTGGTGGACCCGACGGGCGCGGACCCGGACAGCGAAACCGCGAAACTGTTGCGAAGCATGGGAATTCGCGAGGACGACATCCAGGTGTTCCCCAACCAGACCGCGGCCTGGTCGGCAGCCGCGAGCGGGCACGGGGTTTCGTTCGCCTTCGAGCATCTGGCGGCACCCCAGCTGCGCCGACGGGAACTAGTGGTGGTGCCGACCCCGGCCACACCCGCCACGGTGTGCTGGCATCTGACGACCCTGCCGCGCGACCGGCTCTCCACCGCTGCCGCGTCGTTGCGGCATTTCGTCAGCACTCCGGCGGCAATGCAGGTGATGCGCTCGCCCGGCGCCGGCGTACCACCGTCCCGCTTCCGGCCGCCGGTCTACGTGACGATCTGGAGCTGACTCCGGTCAGACCCGGTGCAGAGTCGCGAGCCAGCCCGGAGCGCCGTTCGCGCCATGGAACGTGGTGTGCACGCGTTCCGGCTCGATCGCGGCGACCTTCCAGCCCGCGCCGGGGTTGAACGCCGACCGCAGGTCTGCCTCGCTGACCGGATGCGGGCCGGTGCCGGTGCCGATATCGCTGAAACACAACACATACGCGATGCTGCCGGGCTTGGTCACCGACGCCAGGCTTGCCACGTATGTCCCGCGTTCGTCGGCATCGCAGGTGTGGAACATCCCGGAGTCCAGCACCCTGTCGAACGTCCGGCCCAGCCGATCGAGGCCGAACACGTCGGCCACCGTGAACTCGGCCTCGATCCCACGCTCGGCGGCCTTCTCCCGGGCGAGCCCGATCGCCGTCTCCGCCACGTCGACTCCCAGCACCGGCAACCCCAGCGAGGCGACGTGCAGCGCGTTCTCCCCCGTTCCGCAACCCGCGTCGAGCACCGTGCCGGTGAACCCGCCCGCGGCCGCCACGCGCACGATCGCCGGCTGCGGTCCGACATCCCACGGCGCGGGTCCGTCGTGGTAGGACGCGTCCCAGGGACGTCCGGTCATCCGTTCATGACTCGTCGGGCGCCGGCCACCGAACGGATCGTTCGCGATGCTCTCTGCTCGCTCGGACATCTTCGTCCCCTCCCCGCGACAGCGCTGGCCAGTTCATCGTGACACGCCCAAGGCTTGGCCTCACCCCACTTTCGCCGAAATGACCAGCTCCGGCAGCACCGAGGCATCCCCGTGTTCCGTCTGGGCCAGCACCCATCCGTCCGCACCGACCCGCCGCAGCGCCATCCGGTGGTCGTCGGAGAGGTACACATCCCCGTTGCGAGTGCGTTCCACCTCCTTGAAAGAGGTGTTCCCGGCAGGCAACGGCGCGTAGGGCGCATCGCCCTTCCCGGCCTGGACCGTCACGCACGACGTGTTGCTCAGACCTCCCGGAAACGTCGGCGGATTCTTCGACGGGACGTCAACGGGACACAGCACCACGGTGTCGAGAGCCCCGCTGTACCCGGTCCACGACGCCACACTCAGCGAACCCGGCACCGTCAACGACTGCAGCAGCGCCTCTGCCGGCACCGGCTTGATACTCAGCCCTTCCGCCGCGAGCTCCAGCGCCTCGGCCGTGGCACCACTGACGCCGGCCAGGATCGTGGCCCACCTGCCCGGCGCAGGCTGCCACGAGATCCGGAGCTGCCCATGCGAACCGACCGTGCGCACGGTGGCAGGCCCGCCGTTGACCTCGACCGCCGTCACCGGGCTGGTCTGCCCGATCTCGGGATCTTCGGTGCCCAGCCAGATCTCCACACTTCCCAGTACCGAAATCCCGGTCAGCTCCGCGGAGAACCCGGTGCCGCTCTGCGTCCAGTTCGTCACCTGGTACCCCGTCAGCTCACCGGAGAGCGTGAAGGGCAGCTCCGGTGCCGAAACCGCGCCCGGCGCCGCCACCGTGAGCCCCGGCGCTTCCGGTGCCGGAGAACGCAACAGGCTCATCCCGGTGGTGACCCCGGCGACGACGACCGCGACGGCCGCCACCGCACCGGCCACCCGCCGCCGGGCGCGATGACGTTCGACCCGCCGCCCGGCCGCGGCGAGCATCTCGTCCGGGTCCGGCGCGAGCGGTTCACGGGCCAGCAGGGCTTCACGCAGTTCGTCCATCTCACGCCACCTCCAGTTCCTCATTGCGCATACGAGCCCGCAGGACGGCCAGCCCACGGGAAATATGGCTGCGCACGGTGCCGACCGCACAACCGAGTACCTCGGCGATCTCCTCGTCGGCCCGGTCCTCGTAGAACCGGAGCACGATCGCGGCCTGCTGCGGACGGCTCAGCCTGGTGAGCAGGCCGGCCAGCTGGTCGCTGTCGGCCAGCCGCTTCGCCGGATCCGGCGTGTGCTGCTCGCCGAACCGGCCGATGTCGGCCACCGCCTGGACCGTGCGCTGGTACCAGCGCCGCCGCCAGGACAGGTAGCCGTTCACCACCATCCGCCGCAGGTACAGATCAGGACGCTCCGTCCCGGCCACCCTGGCCCAGCGCAGGTGGGCGCGGACCAGCGCATCCTGGACGATGTCCTGCGCCAGCTCGCGGTCTCCGGTCAGGACGGCCGCGAACCGAACGAGCCCGGGCAGCTGTTCCCGGGCGAACTCGTCGAAGTGCACATACTTCAAATGCCGCTCGTCGCCACCCGGTTGCAGTAACCCGGCAGAAATTTCCGGGCGGTCGGCGCGACCACCGCGCCGGCGGGAAATCCTCAGGCGGCCAGCCTCCGCACCACCGCGTCCGCGAGCAGCCGCCCGCGATCGGTGAGTACGGCGCGGCCGGACCCCAGCGCGACCGGTTCGAGCAAACCCTCGCTGGCCGCCGTGCGGGCCTCCCCCGCACCCGCACTGTCCAGCGCCTCCAGCGGAAGCCCTTCGGCGAGGCGGAGTTCGAGCATGATCCGTTCCAGGTGCCGGTCGTCGTCGGTGAGCACCTCGCGCCCCGCCTCCGGGGACTTGCCCTCGGCGAGCAGCGCCGCGTAGCGAGCCGGGTGCTTGACGTTCCACCAGCGCACACCGTCGACGTGGCTGTGCGCCCCCGGCCCGGCTCCCCACCAATCGCCGCCGCGCCAGTAGCCGAGGTTGTGCCGGCAGCGCGCCTCGTCCGACGAGGCCCAGTTCGACACCTCGTACCAGGTCAGCCCCGCCGCCGACAGCGTCGAGTCGATCAGCTCGTAGTACGCGGCGAGCACGTCCTCGTCCGGCATCGGCAGCTCACCGCGGCGCACCCGCCGCGCCATCGCCGTGCCGTCCTCGACGATCAGCGAGTACGCGGACACGTGGTCGACGCCCGCCGACAGCACCGCCTCGAGCGAGGCGCGCAGGTCGTCCACCCGCTCGCCCGGGGTGCCGTAGATGAGGTCGAGATTCACGTGCTCGAAGCCGGCCGCGCGCGCTTCCCGCGCCGCGTCCACCGGCCGCCCCGGCGTGTGCACCCGGTCCAGCACTTTCAGTACATGCGTCGCCACGGACTGCATGCCCAGCGAGATCCGGGTGAACCCGGCTTCCCTGATGCCCGCGAAGAACTCCGGCGACGTGGACTCGGGGTTGGATTCCGTGGTGACCTCGGCCCCCTCGGCCAGCCCGAAGGTGCCGCGCACGGCGTCGAGCACCTCCGCGAGCCCCTTCGCGCCGAGCAGCGAAGGCGTCCCGCCGCCGACGAACACCGTCTCGGCGGGTCGCTGACCCACTTGGCGGACACCCAGTTCCAGCTCGCGGCGCAACCCCTCCTGCCATGACGCGGGTGACGCGGCACTGCCGAGCTCACCCGCCGTGTAGGTGTTGAAATCGCAATACCCACAGCGAGTGGCACAAAACGGCACATGCACGTACACACCGAACACGTCTTCGATTGTCCACTACCGCCCGGCGTCCCAAAGAGGGTGATGCTCGTCCCAGCACCTGGGCATTGCTGGACCACATTGTGGGCACGTGGCACGCTGGGAACGTGACTTATGCCGGAGTGCTCCTCGTGGCCCGACGCCACGTCGACCTCCGTCGTGTCGCCAGCGCACTGTGCCGCACGTCCCACTGACGCCGCCACCCCGCCACCACGAATTGCCGACAGCGGGCGCCGGACGCCGCGGACTGCCTCCCCACCACAGTTGTGACCCGGGCACCGATGCGCGCCGACGTCCTCGCGAAACTCCGGAGGACACCACATGGCACCGCCGACGCGCGACAGCTCCACACCCCGCGCCCCGCGCGTCAAGCAGCGCCGTGGCGAGGGCCAGTGGGCTCTCGGCTATCGCGAACCGCTCAACCCCAACGAACGCTCGAAGAAGGACGACCACCCGCTCAACGTGCGTGAGCGGATCGAGAACATCTACGCGCACGGCGGTTTCGACTCCATCGACCCTGGTGACCTGCGCGGCCGGTTCCGCTGGTACGGCCTGTACACCCAGCGCAAGCCGGGGATCGACGGCGGCCGCACCGCCACGCTCGAGCCCGAAGAGCTGGACGACGAGTACTTCATGCTGCGCGTCCGGATCGACGGCGGCGACCTGACCACCGAGCAGCTGGCCGTGATCGGCGAGGTCTCCCAGACCTACGCTCGCGATACCGCGGACATCACCGACCGCCAGAACGTGCAGTACCACTGGATCCGGGTCGAGGACATGCCCACGATCTGGGAGAAGCTGGAAGGCGCCGGCCTCACCACGATGACCGCCTGCGGGGACAGCCCGCGCGTCATCCTCGGCTCGCCGCTGGCCGGGATCGCCGAGGACGAGGTGATCGACGGCACCCCGGCGATCGACGAGATCAAGCGCCGCTACCTCGGCAAGCCCGAGTACGCCAACCTGCCGCGCAAGTTCAAGACCGCGGTGTCCGGCCTGCAGGACGTGGCGCACGAGATCCACGACGTCGCCTTCGTCGGCGTCGAACATCCCGAGCACGGCCCCGGTTTCGACGTCTGGGTCGGCGGCGGGCTCTCCACCAACCCGATGATCGGCCAGCGCCTCGGCGCCTGGGTCCCGCGCGACGAGGTGCCCGAGGTATGGGAAGGCGTCATCTCCGTCTTCCGCGACTACGGCTACCGCCGGCTGCGCTCCCGCGCCCGGATCAAGTTCCTGGTCAAGGACTGGGGCGCGCAGAAGTTCCGGGAGATCCTGGAGACCAAGTACCTCGACCGGAAGCTCATCGACGGCCCCGCGCCGGAGGCGCCCGAGGTGCAGCGCGACCACGTCGGCGTGCACAAGCAGAAGGACGGCAAGTTCTACGTCGGCGCGGCGCCGATCGCGGGCCGGGTGTCCGGCTCCACGCTGATCGCGGTGGCGAAGGCCGCCGAGCGCGCGGGTTCCGGCCGGGTCCGGCTGACCCCGCAGCAGAAGCTGGTCGTGCTGGACGTGCCCGAGGCCGAACTTCCCGGTCTGCAGGCGGAACTGGCCGAGCTGGGCCTGCCGACGCAGCCCACCCCGTGGCGCCGCGGCGTGATGGCCTGCACCGGGATCGAGTTCTGCAAGCTCGCCATCGTGGAGACCAAGGCCCGCGCCAAGGACCTGGTGGCCGAGCTGGACAAGCGGCTCGCCGACATCCAGTCCGATGTGGACAATCCCGTTTCGGTGCACCTCAACGGCTGCCCGAACTCCTGCGCCCGTATCCAGACCGCCGACATCGGGCTCAAGGGCCAGATCGTCACCAACGACGCCGGCGAGCAGGTCGAGGGCTTCCAGGTGCACCTCGGCGGCGGGCTCGGCCTGGACGCCGGGTTCGGCCGGAAACTGCGCGGCCACAAGGTGACCGGTGACGAGCTCGTCGGCTACGTCGAGCGCATCGTGCGCAACTACCACACGCAACGGGAGAACGGCGAGCGGTTCGCGCAGTGGGTGGCGCGGGCCGAGGAGGCCGACCTCCGATGAGCGGACGCACCACGCCGTTCTACTGCCCGTTCTGCGGTGACGAAGACCTGCGGCCGGAAGAGAACGACTCGTGGCTTTGTTGCGCCTGTAGACGAGTCTTCACTGTGAATTTCCTGGGAATCCGGTTACCCGAGGGAGCGAAATGACCACGGCCACCACCAAAGAAGACCTGAAAGCGTTGGCGGACAAGGCATCCGAGGAACTCGCCGACGCAACCGCGCTCGAGGCGCTGAACTGGACCGTGGGAACTTTCGGTGACGACTTCATCGTTGCCTCGAACATGCAGGACGCGGTGCTGATCGACCTGGCGACCCAGGTGAAGTCCGATGTGGACGTTCTGTTCCTGGAGACCGGTTACCACTTCGCCGAGACGATCGGCACCCGTGACGCGGTGGCGACGGTGTACCCGGACATCCGCGTGGTCAACGCCCAGGCCGAGCAGACAGTGGCCCAGCAGGACGCGGAGTACGGCCCGAAGCTGCACGACCGCGACCCCAACCAGTGCTGTCACCTGCGCAAGGTGATCCCGCTGCGCAAGACGCTGTCGGGCTACTCGGCGTGGGTCACCGGCGTGCGCCGGGTGGACGCGCCGACCAGGGCGAACACCCCGATCGTCACCTGGGACGACCGCAACGGCCTGGTGAAGATCAACCCGATCGCACCGTGGACCGACGAGGAGTTCCACAGCTACATCGCCGAGCACGGCGTACTGGAGAACCCGCTGGTGTCCGAGGGCTACCTGTCGATCGGCTGCGCCCCGTGCACGGCGAAGGTCGCGCCGGGCGCAGACCCGCGCAGCGGCCGCTGGGCCGGACAGAACAAGACCGAGTGCGGCCTGCACGGCTGAGAAGGAGATTCGAATCGTGGCCTGCGAAGCAGTGCGTGTAGCGGAACCTGAGGCGATCTCTCACTGTGGGATCGCCTCCTCATGAATTCCCGCCCGCCAGCCCAACCACCACCCCTGACGGACGCGCTCCGCGCGACAGCGCCGTCACCACGTCGGCGCTGTCCTCGCGAGAGGCCACCTCAGAACCCGCAGCGGCGCAAGCTGCTGGCCACACGAGCATGGAGGCAGGGATGACCACTCTGGAAGCCCCCGCGACCGACGCGGCCACCGACAACCTGGCGGCTCTGGAATCCGAGGCCATCCACATCTTCCGGGAGGTGGCGGGCGAGTTCGACCGGCCGGTGATCCTGTTCTCCGGCGGCAAGGACTCCACCCTGCTGCTGCACCTGGCGATCAAGGCGTTCTGGCCCGCGCCGGTGCCGTTCCCGCTGCTGCACGTGGACACCGGGCACAACTTCGACGAGGTCATCTCCTTCCGCGACCACGTCGTCGAGAAGTACGGCCTGCGGCTGATCGTGGCGAACGTGCAGGACTGGATCGACGACGGGCGGCTGACCGAGCGTCCCGACGGCACCCGCAACCCGCTGCAGACCCAGCCGCTGCTGGACAGCATCACCGAGCACAAGTTCGACGCCGTGTTCGGCGGCGGCCGCCGCGACGAGGAGCGCGCCCGCGCGAAGGAGCGGATTTTCAGCCTCCGCAACGCGTTCGGGCAGTGGGACCCACGGCGGCAGCGTCCCGAATTGTGGAACTTGTACAACGGAAGGCACCGTCCGGGAGAGCATGTGCGCGTGTTCCCGCTGTCCAACTGGACCGAAGCCGACGTGTGGAACTACATCGCGCGCGAACAGGTCGAGCTGCCCTCGATCTACTACGCGCACCGGCGCGCGGTCTACCGCCGCGACGGG
Source organism: Amycolatopsis sp. (assembly GCF_035546795.1). Lineage (GTDB taxonomy): Bacteria > Actinomycetota > Actinomycetes > Mycobacteriales > Pseudonocardiaceae > Amycolatopsis_E. The sequence continues at coordinate 32,226 of NZ_DASZWC010000012.1, read as the reverse complement.
ATGTGGCTCACCGAAGGTCCGTGGGGCGGCCCGCGTGAGGGCGAACAGGTGCAGGAGCTGTCGGTGCGCTATCGCACCGTCGGCGACGGATCCTGCACCGGCGCCGTCGAATCCACCGCCACCACGGTGGACGAGGTCATCGCGGAAGTGCTGGCGAGCAGGCTCACCGAGCGCGGCGCGACCCGCGCCGACGACCGGCTCTCGGAGGCCGCGATGGAAGACCGCAAGCGGGAAGGCTACTTCTGATGTCGAGTTTGCTGAGGCTGGCCACCGCGGGCAGCGTGGACGACGGCAAGTCCACGCTCGTCGGCAGGCTGCTCTACGACACCAAGTCCGTGCTGGCCGACCAGCTGGACGCGGTCACCCGCGCCAGCGTCGACCGCGGACTGTCCACTCCGGACCTTTCGCTGCTCGTGGACGGGCTGCGCTCGGAGCGTGAGCAGGGCATCACGATCGACGTCGCGTACCGCTACTTCGCCACCCCCAAGCGGTCCTTCGTGCTGGCCGACACCCCGGGGCACGTGCAGTACACCCGCAACACGGTCACCGGCGCGTCCACCGCGCAGCTGGCCATCCTGCTGGTGGACGCGCGCAAGGGCGTGATCGAGCAGACCCGCCGCCACGCGGCTGTGCTGGCGTTGCTGGGCGTGCCGCGGCTGGTGCTGGCGGTGAACAAGATCGACCTGGTCGACTACGACGAGGAGACGTTCACCGTCATCGCCAAGGAGTTCAGCGACCACGCCGCGTCGCTGGGCTACCCGGCCGGTTCGGTGCTCACCATCCCGGTGTCGGCGCTCGTCGGCGACAACGTGGTGGACCGCTCGGCCAAGACCCCGTGGTACACCGGTCCGACGCTGCTGGACCACCTGGAGACGGTGCCGGCGGCGCCGGATCCGCACGACGCGCCGTTCCGGTTCCCGGTGCAGTACGTGATCCGCCCGCGCACGCCGGAGTACCCGGATTACCGCGGCTACGCGGGCCAGGTCGCGGCGGGCACCGTCCGCCAGGGCGACGAGGTGGTGGTGCTGCCCGCCGGGTTGCGCACCACGGTCGAGCGGATCGACACCGCCGACGGCGAGCTGACGGAGGCGGCGGCCGGCCGTTCGATCACCCTGGTGCTGGCCGACGACCTCGACATCTCCCGCGGCGACGTGATCGCCGCCGCGGCCGAGCCTCCGGTGGCCACCGACGAGCTGGCCGCGACGCTGGCCTGGCTGTCGGAAAAGCCGCTCAAGCCCGGTGCCCGGGTGCTGGTCAAGCATGGCGCGCGCACCGTGCAGGCGCTCGTCGAGGAGATCACCGCACGCTTCGACGAGCAGAAACTGTCCACTGTGGATGCACCGGAAACGTTGCAGCTCAACGAGATTGGCCTGGCGAAGATCCGTACCGCGGAGCAGCTCCCGGTCGACGACTACACCGTTTCCCGCCGCAGCGGCGCGTTCCTGGTGATCGACCCGTCCGATGGCACCACCCTGGCGGCCGGTCTGGTCGGCGCACCCCTGCCGGTGCTCCGCTCCGACCGTGACGTCGTTTCCCCCGGCCCCTGACAGAAAACCCCTCCCCCGAAAGGTCCCGCCCGTGAGAACTGTGCGACGCAGCACCCGTGTCGTGGCTGTAACTCTGTCGTTATTGGCTGTGGTCACCGGATGTTCCCGGGCGGACAGCGGCAGCAACTCCTCCTCGGCAGCCACGACCGGCGCCGGCACCCCGGCCACCGAGGTGCGGCTGGCGTACTTCCCGAACGTCACGCACGCGTCGGCGCTGATCGGGCTGGACAAGGGCTACTTCACCCAGGAGCTGGGCAGCGGCACCAAGCTCACGCCGACCAAGTTCAACGCCGGCCCGGACGAGGTTTCGGCGCTGCTGGGCGGTTCCGTCGACATCGGGTTCATCGGCTCCGGCCCGGCGATCAACGCCTTCGCCAAGTCCGACGGCGACGCGGTGCGGCTGATCGCGGGCGCCACCTCGGGCGGCGCGCAGCTGGTGGTGAAGCCTGAGATCAACACCCCGCAGGACCTGCAGGGCAAGATCGTCGCCGACCCGCAGGCGGGCAACACCCAGGACGTCTCGCTCAAGAAGTGGATCTCCGACCAGAAGCTGACCGGGGTCAACGTGCAGAGCGAGGACAACTCGGTCACCCTCGACCAGTTCAAGAAGGGCGCGATCGCGGGTGCCTGGCTGCCCGAGCCGTGGTCCTCGCGGCTGGTCAACGAGGCCGGCGCGAAGGTGCTGGTGGACGAGAAGACGTTGTGGCCCAACGGTCAGTTCCCGACCACGGTGATCGTGGTGCGCAAGCAGTTCCTCGACGAGCACCCGCAGACCGTGCAGGCCGTGCTCAAGGCCGTGCTGGACGCGAACAACCTCGCCGCCGGCGACCCGGCCGAGGCCAAGGCCGCGATCAACCGGCAGCTCAAGTCCCTGACCGGTTCGGCGTTGTCCCAGCCGGTGCTGGACAGCTCGTTCAAGAACATCGAGCTGACCACCGACCCGCTGGCCTCGCGCTTCCCGCAGCTGGCGCAGGACCAGGTGACGGCCGGGATAGCCAAGAGCGCGGCCAAGGTGAACGGGTTCTTCGATCTCACCGCGCTCAACGCGGTACTCACCCAGGCCGGCAAGCCGACGGTGAGCGCCGACGGCCTGGACAAGAAGTAACCACCCCGACGACCGAGAAAGGCAGGCGAGCGCGATGACCGCCACGCTGGAGGATCCGACGGTGCAGCCCGCGATCGAGCACGCTGTCCGGCTGACCGGGGTGCACAAGAGCTTCGGCCAGGGCGGGCGTGGCGTCGTCGCGCTCGGCGGCGTCGACCTCGACGTGGCGCCCGGCGAGTTCGTCTGCCTGCTCGGTGCGTCCGGGTGCGGCAAGACCACGCTGCTGAACCTGGTCGCCGGCCTGGACAGGCCGTCGGCGGGCGAGATCGAGCTGCGCAGCTCGCGCCCGGCGGTGATGTTCCAGGAGGCCGCGCTGATGCCGTGGCTGACCGCGGCGGCGAACGTGGAACTGCCGCTGCGGCTGGCCGGGGTGTCCCGGTCGGCGCGCAAGCAGCACACCGGCGAACTTCTGGAACTGGTGCGGCTCAACGGAGTCGGCGGCAAACGCCCGCACGAGCTTTCCGGCGGGATGCGGCAGCGCGTCGCGCTGGCTCGCGCGCTGGCCTCGGCGCTGCACACCTCCGACGGCGACCTTCCGCCGCTGCTGCTGATGGACGAGCCGTTCTCCGCGCTCGACGCGATCACCCGTGACGTGCTGCAGGGCGAGCTGCTGCGGGTGTGGGAGTCGACCGGGGCCGCCGTCGTGTTCGTGACACACGATGTGCGCGAAGCAGTCCGGCTGGGCCAGCGCGTGGTGCTGCTGTCCTCGCGGCCGGGGCGGGTCGTGCAGGAATGGGATGTGGACGGCCTGTCCGGCGCGGACGAGGTGACCACGGTGGACGTGATCAACCAACGGCTGCGCGAGGTGATTTCCAGCCATGCCGCAGCTTGACGACCTCGACGCGAAGGTCGAGGCGGGTCTCGACGCGCTGGACACCCCGCCGGATCTCGACCAGGGCCGGAGCAGGACGCGCCGGGTGCTGTGGGCCGTCATGCCGCCGGTGCTGTTCCTCGTGGTCGCGATCGTCGTCTGGCAGTGCCTGTGGGCGGCCGCGTTCTGGCCGGAGTACCAGCTGCCGGCGCCGCTGGCGGTGTGGGACGAGCTGTGGGGCCAGATCAGCCACGGGCAGGCGTTCGGGTTCATCTGGACGTCGGTGCACCGGGCGGTGCTGGGTTTCCTGATCGCGATCGTGATCGCCACGCCGCTGGGGTTGCTGGTGGCCAAGGTCCGGGTGGTGCGCTCGGCGATCGGGCCGTTCCTGTCCGGGCTGCAGAGCCTGCCCTCGGTGGCCTGGGTGCCGGCCGCGGTGCTGTGGTTCGGCGTCACCCCCACGACGATGTACGCGGTGCTGCTGCTGGGCAGTGTGCCGTCGATCGCCAACGGCCTGGTGGCGGGGATCGACCAGATCCCGCCGATCCTGCCGCGGGTGGGCAAGGTGCTCGGCGCGGGGCGGTTGAAGGCGTCGTGGCACATCCTGCTGCCCGCCGCGCTGCCCGGTTATCTCGCCGGCCTGAAGCAGGGCTGGGCGTTCTCGTGGCGGTCGCTGATGGCGGCGGAGATCATCGCGACTTCTCCCTTGCTGGGCAAGGGACTCGGCGCGTACCTCGACGATGGGCGCACCCTGTCGGACATGCCGACGGTGATCTCGGCGATCGTGCTGATCCTGCTCGTGGGCGTCGGAATCGAGCTGCTGGTCTTCCGGCCGCTGGAACGATCCGTACTGCGGACACGTGGGCTGACCGGGGCACTGTAGGTTGACCGCGCCACTCGTCGTCGTCGCACACGGCAGCCGGGATCCCCGGTCTGCCGCGACGATTCGGGCCCAGGTGGCGGAAATCGGCGCGTTACCCTCCTTTTTGGACCTTTCGGAGCCACTGCTGACCGACGTGCTGCGCGGGCTCCGGGAGCAGGGTCATCCCGAAGCTGTCGTGGTCCCGTTGTTGCTGGGCCGCGCCTATCACGCTCGCGTCGACCTGCCCGCGGTGGTGCGTGCGGTGCCAGGACTTCGCGTATCCGTCGCGGATGTGCTCGGCGTCGATCCGGTGCTGGAAGAGGTGGCACTGGACAGGCTGGCCGAGACAGGCGCGGATTCGGCGGATCCCGAGCTGGGCGTGGTGCTCGCGGCGGTGGGTTCGTCACGGGAGCCCGCCAACGAAGCGGTGAAGGAGCTTGCGCGGCGGTGGGACAAACGGTTCCCGATGTCGGTCGCACCGGCGTTCGCGAGCGCCACGAAACCCGATGTGCCGGCCGCGATCGCGAAGCTGCGCGCACGCGGCGCGCGGCGCTTCGCGGTGGCGTCCTGGTTCCTCGCACCGGGCCTATTGCCGGACAGGATCGCTTCGCTGGCACGAGAAGCCGCGCCCGGCGTGCTGCTCGCGGACCCGCTCGCGCCGGATTCCCGTGTGGGAGAACTGATTTTGTGCCGATACGCTTCCGCGCCGGCCGCGGCGGCGTAGCTTGGTGTTAGCAATCCGACCAGAAGTAGGCAGACCCCGAGCAACCCGTAACCCTTGCTACACAAGCCGGCCAGCCGTGATTGTGGTCGGATTGGTCACGAAAGGCACAGTATGAAAATCCGCATCGGCGTGGGTCTCGGGGCGGAGACCAGACCTTCGGCACTGTCGGCGATCGCCGACCGGCTCGAAGCCTCCGGGATCGATTCGCTGTGGCTTTCCGAGCACGTGTACTCGGGCGCGGTGGACCCGTTCATCGGGATGGCGCACGCGCTCTCCCGGACGAAGCGGCTCAAGGTGGGCACCTCGGTGGCTGTGCTGCCGGGCAGGCATCCGGTACTGGTGGCGAAACAGCTGGCGTCACTGGCCGCGCTGTCGCCGAAGCGGGTGCTGCCGGTTTTCGGCCTGCGGCCCGCGCAACGCCCGGAGCGGGATCTGTTCGAGGTGCCGGACGGCCGCCGCGCGGATGTGTTCGACGAGTCCCTGCGGCTGCTGCGTTCGGCGCTCACGCAGGAGGGTGCGGAGTTCGCGGGCGAGTTCTACAAACTGGACAGCGTGCGCGTCGGCCCGCGTCCGGCCGCGCCGCTGGACATCTGGCTCGGCGGTCAGGCCCCGGCGGCGTTACGGCGGATCGGCCGGTATGCCGACGGGTGGCTCGGCAGTTTCCTGACCGCAAGCGAAGCGGCCCAAGCCCGCGAGACGATCGAAGCCGCCGCGGCCGAAGCGGGGCGCGAGATCGAGGCGGACCACTACGGGGTCAGCCTGACGCTCACCGACGGCGGTGTCCCACCGCGCCTGGCCGAGGTGGTGCGCGAACGCCGCCCGGACGTCGACCCGGCGGAGCTGGTGGCCGGCAGCTGGGCGGAGCTGCACCGCCTGCTGGACGGGTACATCGACGCGGGGCTGACGAAGTTCGTCGTGTACCACCGCGGGCCCGGTTCCTTCGACCAGTTCGCGGACCGGTTCGCGGCGGAACTGCTCCCGAGGCAGAACTGACCTGGCAGGTGCCGGTCTCTTCCGCGATGACGAAGGTGAACGTTTGGCCTGGTGACGCGGATAAACGCGGACCTGCCAGACGTTGCGGCGACGTGAGGAGACGTTGTGACGCGCTCCACAACCCAGGTAGCTGGCGAGCCCCGTCTGCTGACGGTCGCGGAGAGTATGCGGCGCTCGGTGAAACCGAGCCTGGTTACACGGAGCTTCAGGAAGGCCGCCTGTTGATGTCGCCGAGCCCGCGACCGCTGCACAATATCGCCTCGATGCGGCTGGCCTTCCAGCTTGATGCCCAGCTGTCACGTGAGCATGCCGTCGTTCAGGACATCGATATCGATCTGGAACGCGTGCAGCGCGACGGGGACATGCTCCGGGCGAGCGAGGTGCTGATCGTCGTCGAGGTAGTGTCGCCGAGCTCGAAAAGGATGGACACCGTCGTCAAGCACGACGACTACGCCGACGCCGGAATCCCGCGCTACTGGATCGTCGACCTCGATGCGCCCGTCTCGCTCGTCGCCTGTCACCTCGCCGGCGAGTTCGGCTACCAGGACGCCCCCGCGGCGACCGGCAGATTCACCACCCGCGAACCCTTCCCCGCCGAGCTCGACCTCACCCGGCTGACCGCCTGAACCGTCCACATCGGACACCCCAGCCGGGGTGCAGCCAATCTCACGCGTGCGCTCCCCGGCGAATATGGCAAAGTCGGTGACCATGACCGACGAACTGGTGCACTACTCAGTGGCGAGTGGCGCCGCGACGATCACGCTCGACTCGCCGCACAACCGCAACGCGCTGTCCGCCCAGCTGCGCCGCGAGCTGCGCGCCGCGCTCGCCAAGGCCAAGGGCGACGAAGCCGTCCGCGTCATCGTGCTCACCCACACCGGACCGGTGTTCTGCGCGGGCATGGACCTCAAGGAAGCCCGCGGCGCCGGCTCCGAGGACCAGGGGGTCAACGAGTTCCCCGAGATCCTCGACCAGATCTGGAACAGCCCGAAACCGGTGGTCACCCGGCTGACCGGGCCCGCCCGCGCCGGCGGGGTCGGCATGGTCGCCGCCTCGGACATCGTGGTCGCCGCCAAGGAAGCCACCTTCGCGTTCAGCGAGGTCCGCATCGGTGTCGTGCCCGCGATCATCTCGCTGGTGGTGCTCCCCCGCATCGCGCCGCGCGCCGCGCAGGAGCTGCTGCTCACCGGCGAGGTGTTCGGCGCCGACCGGGCGGCCGGAATCGGGCTGATCACCGCGGCGGTCGAGGCGGAGAAACTCGACGACGAGGTGCAGCGCTACGTGCATGCGCTCACCCTCGGCGGCCCGGCGGCATTGGCCGCCACGAAGGAACTGCTCGCGAGCCCCCGCCAGCCCACCCCATCGGCCGGATTCGCCGCGATGAATGCGCTTTCCGCGCGTTTCTTCGCCGGCGAAGAAGGGCAAGAGGGCATCACGGCGTTCGCCGAGAAACGCAAGCCGAACTGGGTCCCGGCCGGCTAGCTATTCGTCGCTGAGCGCCACCGTCAGGCGGCGGCTGTCCGCCCGGTCGCCGCCCGGCGCCAGCGCGCGCTCGGCGTCCGACAGCACGCTGCGGATCGCCAGGTACGCCTTGGGATCAGCCGCCTTCAAGGCATCCGAGCCGGTCCAGATGAGCACGTGCTCCCCGGTCGGCAACCAGGACAGATCGGTCAGGCAGTCGTAGAGCGCGTCCAGATTCCGGCCGAAGTAGCCGGGGAACGACAGCGCCGCCGCGATGGCGTCCATTGTGGACAGCTTGTCGACCGGCTGGCCCGCCATCAGGTGCGAGTGCGCGCCACGCGCACGCGCCTGGTCCGCGATGGTCTTCGAGTTCGTGGTCATGGCCTTCAACTTGCTACTTCGTGGGATCTACGACGACGAAAGACGCGTAATGGTCACCGGTGTAGTACAGCTCCTTCGACCCACCGGTGATGAGCCGGCGCGCACCGCGGTCCGCGCTGCCCGGGGTGGGCACGGTGTACTCATGGTAGTAACCGCTCCGCTGCTGCGGCAGCAGTTTCTCGCGGTTGTCGAACACCACCCCGTCGTTGCGGGGATACGGGAACGGCCCACCGCGCTGGATCAGCCGCCAGGTCTGCCCCGCCTCGGCCGGCAGCTGGGACAGCGACTCGGTGCGCATCCCGGTACCGCTGCCGGAATCACCACCGCCGAGGTCCTTGACCAGCCAGCCGCCCACGACGAGCACGATGAGCCCGACCAGCGCGACGGTAATGCGCCTTCTGCTTGACACCAGGCAACCTTAGGACCGGGGCGGACAGTCCTCGTCACGGGACGGGCCGAACCACGCGCCCACCCTGTCCACGATCCGGTCGATCAGCCAGGCCACCCCGAGACACAGCGGCCCCAGCACCGCGATGACCAGCACGAACTGCAGCGGGAACCACAGCTGTGCCAGCCACAGCTCGGCGTTGTCCCACCAGCCGGCCACTCCATCGAACACAGCTCACAGCCTACGCGGGCCCGCCGGAAGGTACGTTGCTGGCATGTTCGCCGTCTACGCCAAAGAACCCAACCAGGAAAAGCCGCTGGACTCGCTCGTCGTCGGCGAGCGCCCGGACCCGGACGTGCCGGCGGGCTGGGTGAAGGTCGCCGTCAAGGCCGCCAGCCTGAACATGCACGACATCTGGACCCTGCGTGGCGTCGGGATCAAGCCCGACCAGTTCCCGATGATCCTCGGCTGCGACGGCGCCGGGGTACTCGAGGACGGCACCGAGGTGGTGCTGCACTCGGTGATCAACGCGCCCGGCTGGCAGGGCGACGACACGCTCGACCCGAAGCGGACCCTGCTCACCGAGAAGCACCAGGGCAGCTTCGCCGACTACGTGATCGTGCCCGCCCGCAACGCCGTGCCCAAGCCCGCGGGGCTGTCCTTCGCCGAAGCCGCCACGATGGGTACCGCCTGGCTGACGGCGTACCGGATGCTGTTCGTCAAGTCCGGGCTCAAGCCGGGCCAGACGATGCTCGTACAGGGCGCCTCGGGCGGTGTGTCGACAGCGCTGGTGCAGCTGGGCCGCGCGGCCGGGCTGCGGGTCTGGGTGACCGGCCGTAGCGAGGAGAAGCGGGCGCTCGCCGAGCAGCTGGGTGCGCACCAGACCTTCGAGTCCGGGGCACGGCTGCCGGAACGGGTCGACGGGGTCTTCGAGACCGTCGGAAAGGCCACCTGGGGACATTCCCTCAAATCGCTCAAACCGGGCGGGGTGGTCGTTGTCTCCGGCTCGACGAGCGGCCCCGATCCCAGCGCCGACCTGCAGCGGGTCTTCTTCCTGCAGCTGCGCGTGGTCGGGTCCACCATGGGCACCCGCGACGAGCTGGCGGATCTGCTCAGCTACCTCGACCTGGCCGGGATCCGGCCGCAGATCGGGGCCGAACTGCCGTTGGCCGAGGCGGAACAGGGGTTCCAGTCCATGCTGGACGGAGAAACCGCCGGAAAAATTGTTTTCACTCGTTAACCTGCCGGAAACAGCCCCCTACCTGCGGGGACGCAGACCTGACACCGGTCCGAGACAGGTTTGTGATCCACCCAATGCCCGGAAAAAGCGAGATTTCCTCGCTAATCTGGGTATATGACCGCAATGCAGCGGGAGAAGGCGGCAGACCCGGGCGCTCCAGCCGCCGACCCGGACCTCGTCCGGGTCGGCCAGCGGAGCTACGCCGGCGTCCGCACTCGTGTCCTGGAAGTCGGCCCTCGCAAGTCCAAGCGCGGCGTCACCAGACTCGTCCTGCTGCACGGCTATTGCGACAGCGCCGACACCTGGCGGCCGGCGCTGTCCGAACTGGCCGAGGCGGGCTTCTCCGCGATCGCCGTGGACCTGCCCGGCTTCGGCGAGGCCGAGCCGCTGAATTCCGGCGCGATGCTGCCCCAGCTGGACAGGTTCGTCGACGCACTGCTGGCCGAACAGGCCAGATTCGGCAAGGTGATCCTGGCCGGCAACTCGCTGGGCGGCACCATGAGCCTGCGCGCCGCCTACAGTTCGCGGCATCCCATCGCGGGCGTGATTTCCGTGGCGGCACCGGGTTTCGCCGACACCTGGCTGGTGCGGGCGGTCGGCCGGTACCCGTTGCCGCTGCGGCTGGCCGCGTCGCTTCCGTTGCCGGTACCGGGTTTCCTGGTCCGGACCATCGCCGGTTACGTCGTCCCACGGCTGCTCTATGCCGACCGGGCGATCGCCGAGGCCGAGCACGTCGGGCGGTTCACCAGCCTGTTCCCCGACTACCGGTCCGCCACCACCCGGCTGGACCAAGCGCGGCATCTGGTGGAGGAGCTGGCCGAAGCGTACGAAGGGCTCGACAGGATCCAGATCCCGCTGCTCGTCGTCGCCTGCGGGAAGGACCGGCTCGTCAGCGCCGCGTCGGGGCGTCGGCTGCATTCCCTTGTCCCCCAAAGCAGGCTCGTCGTGCGCGACGACTGGGGGCACTGCCCGCAGCTCGACGACCCGGCCGGGCTGGCCGAACTGTTCGCCTACTTCGCCGCGGGCGTGACACACAAGCGCAAGTCGCGGGTGCGGGTCGCCACCACGCTGGACGCCGCGGCCGGTTAGCGTCCGATGTGGACTTTCTCGATCGCGGCCTCGGCCTCGGTCAGCAGGCGCGCGAAAATCCGCGCGGCCGGGCCTTCGGTGCTCAGCTCGTAGGTCTGGCCCGCCCACAGGCTCATCGCTTCGGGATCCCCGGCTCTGCCCGCCGCGGCCCGAACCGGGCGGGTCAGGTGATGCACCTGCGGATAGGCGGCGGGCGCAGCGGAGTTCTCGGTGAGGAACCTGTTGACCAGGCCACGGGCCGGGCGCCCGCTGAACGCGCGCGTGAATGCCGTGCCGCGGGCGCTTTCGGTCAGCGCACGCCGTTGCGGCTGCTGAGTGCCCGCCTCGTCGGCGCGCAGAAAGGCCGTGCCCAATTGCGCCGCGACGGCGCCCGCGGTGAGCACAGCGGCGATGTCCGCGCCGTGCGTGAGCCCGCCTGCGGCGATCAGCGGCAGATCCACCCGCCTGCCGATCAGCCGGAGCGCGGCCAGTAGGCCGTACGTCTCACCGCCCGCGGGAAGCGCCGGGTCATCGGCGAACAGACCCCGATGCCCACCTGCCTCGAAACCCTGCACGCACAAGGCATCGGCGCCGGCTTCCGCCGCACGGACCGCTTCTTCCGGGCCCGTCACCGTGGCGATCACCGTGCTGCCCGCGCGGTGCAGCCTCCGCACGTCCTCGGCCGAGGGCAGGCCGAAGGTAAAGGAAACGAGCGGAATCCGTTGCGCGACAACGAGATCCAGCTTCTCCGGGTAACGATCGTCATCCCAGTGCGGCTCGCCAGGCTCGGTCCCGTACCGCTGCGCTTCGGCCTCGACACGCCGGACGTAGCCGGCGAGATCGGTGGTGGAGCGCTCGCCGGGCACGAACAGGTTCACCCCGAAGGGCTTCGCCGTCAGCTCACGCGTGCGGGCGATGCGCTCCGCGAGCGCAGCGGCGTCGAGATAGCCCGCCGCGAGAAAACCGGAGCCCCCGGCCTCGGCCACCGCGGCCACCAGCTCCGGCGTGGTCGGCCCGCCCGCCATCGGCGCGACGAACACCGGGAAACGCAGCTCCTCGAACATGGAATCCAGCTTAGGGTTGAGCCCATGGCTGATCTGGATCTGGTGAGGAAACTCGCCGTCGCCGAACACGGCCTGGCCACCATCGCCGTGGCCAGGGCCGACGGCACGGTGCACGCGTCGATCGTCAACGCCGGCCTGCTCGACGACCCGGTGAGCGGGCGGACGAGCATCGGTTTCGTCGCCCGCGGCGGCACGCGGAAGCTGGAGCTGTTCCGCGAGCGCGGCAACGCGACCGTCGTGTTCCGCCGCGGCTGGGAATGGGCCGCCGTGCAGGGGCCGGTGCGGCTGATCGGGCCGGACGACCCCGACGCGGCCTTCGACCCCGCCGGGCTGCCCGAACTGCTCCGGACCGTGTTCCGCGCCGCGACGGGCACGCACGACGACTGGGCGGAGTACGACCGCGTGATGGCCGCCGAGCGCCGCTGCTGCGTGTTCGTCGAAGCGGCGAAGCTCACCGGCAACGCGCGGGGCTGAGCGCTACTTCTTGCCTTTGCCCTTCTCGGCGGGCTCGCTGGTGGACAGCGCGGCGACGAAGGCCTCCTGCGGGACCTCGACCCGCCCCACGGTCTTCATCCGCTTCTTGCCTTCCTTCTGCTTCTCCAGCAGCTTCCGCTTCCGCGAAATGTCACCGCCGTAGCACTTGGCCAGCACGTCCTTGCGGATCGCGCGGATCGTCTCGCGGGCGATGATCCGCGAGCCGATCGCGGCCTGGATCGGCACCTCGAACTGCTGCCGCGGGATCAGCTCACGCAACCGGGTGGCCATCTTGTTGCCGTAGCCGAACGCCGCGTCCTTGTGCACGATCGCGGAGAACGCGTCCACCGGCTCGCCCTGCAACAGGATGTCGACCTTCACCAGGTCCGCGTTCTGCTCGCCCGCATCCTCGTAGTCGAGCGAGGCGTAGCCGCGGGTGCGCGACTTCAGCGAGTCGAAGAAATCGAAGATGATCTCCGCCAGCGGCAGGTGGTAGCGCAGCTCGACGCGCTCCTCGGACAGGTAGTCCATGCCCAAGAGCTGACCGCGCTTGCTCTGGCACAGCTCCATGATCGCGCCGATGAACTCCGACGGGGCGATCACGGTGACCTTGGACAGCGGCTCGTGCACCTCGGAGATCTTGTAGCCGGTCGGCCAGTCCGAGGGGTTGGTGACGGTGTGCTCGCTGCCGTCCTCCAGCACCACCCGGTACACCACGTTCGGCGCGGTGGAGATCAGGTCCAGGCCGAACTCGCGCTCCAGCCTGTCCCGGGTGATCTCCAGGTGCAGCAGCCCGAGGAACCCGCACCGGAAACCGAAGCCCAGCGCGACCGAGGTCTCCGGCTCGAACGTCAGCGCGGCGTCGTTGAGCTGCAGCTTCTCCAGCGCCTCGCGTAGCTCGGGGTAGTCCGAGCCGTCCATCGGGTACAGCCCGGAATAGACCATCGGCTTCGGCTCGCGGTAGCCGGTCAGCGGGACCTCGGCGCCGCGCTTCTCACTGGTCACGGTGTCACCGACGCGGGACTGCCGGACATCCTTCACCCCGGTGATGAGGTAGCCGACCTCGCCAACCCCGAGCCCCTTGCTGGGCTTGGGTTCCGGCGAGATGATGCCGACCTCCAGCAGCTCGTGCGTGGCGCCGGTGGACATCATCCGGATCCGCTCGCGCGGGGTGATCCTGCCGTCCACCACCCGGATGTAGGTGACCACGCCGCGGTAGGTGTCGTAGACCGAGTCGAAGATCATCGCCCTGGCCGGGGCGTCGTCCTCGCCCTGCGGCGCGGGCACCTGGCGCACGACCTCGTCGAGCAGCTCGCGGACGCCCTCGCCGGTCTTCGCCGATACGCGCAGCACGTCGGTCGGCTCGCAGCCGATGATGTGCGCCAGCTCGGCGGAGTACTTGTCAGGGTCCGCCGCCGGCAGGTCGATCTTGTTCAGCACCGGGATGATGTGCAGGTCCTTGTCCAGGGCCAGGTAGAGGTTCGCCAGCGTCTGCGCCTCGATCCCCTGCGCGGCGTCGACCAGCAGGATCGCGCCCTCGCAGGCCTCCAGCGCACGCGAGACCTCGTAGGTGAAGTCGACGTGGCCGGGGGTGTCGATCAGGTGCAGGACGTGGTCCTGGCCCTCGTGCTGCCACGGCAGCCGGACGTTCTGTGCCTTGATGGTGATCCCGCGCTCGCGCTCGATGTCCATCCGGTCGAGATACTGGGCGCGCATGGCCCGCTCCTCGACCACACCGGTCAGCTGCAGCATCCGGTCGGCCAGGGTGGACTTCCCGTGGTCGATGTGCGCGATGATGCAGAAGTTCCGGATCAGCTCCGGCGGTGTGAACGTGGTGTCAGCGAACGTCGTCACTCGGTTCCTTCGGCTCTTCGTCGGTTCACCCCCAGTGTCCCATGCCCGTTTTCCGGGTCATCCCCGATGCCGGATCACGGCTTCCGTGCTGACCTGGAGGTATGAGTACGACGATGCTGGACCGGGCCTTCGGGCATCCACACGGTCTGCTGGGCCGGATCGGGGGCGCGCTGATGGCCTTCGCCAACGGCCCGGAAGAGGAACACGTGGTGGCGGTGGCCAGGCTCACGCGTACGGAAACCGTGCTGGTCGTGGGGCCGGGACCGGGCGTCGGCCTGGCCGCGGCCGCGAGCCGCGCCGGAGTGGTGATCGGGGTCGACCCGTCCGAGGAGATGCTGGCCCGCTGCCGGGAACGGGCCGCGAACGCGTTGCTGCGGAACGGCTCGGCCGCCGACACCGGGCAGGAAGCCGAATCCGTGGACGTCGTGTTGAGCGTGAACAACGTGCAACTGTGGGAGGACCGGGCCGCGGGCTTCGCCGAGCTGTACCGGGTGCTGCGGCCCGGCGGGCGGATAGTGCTTTCCACGCACGAGAAAGCGCTGCCCGTGCCCCGCCACCGGCTCGCCGCCGAAGCCGAGGCCGCCGGATTCACCGATCTGCAGAGCTGGACCTGGGAGCCGCCCCGCTTCAGTGGCACGGCCGCCCAGCTGCGCGCGTGGCGCTCGGACGCAGGCCGGTCCTGAACGACGGTCAGTTCGACCGCACGTCCGTCCTCAGCGGATGGTCGGCGGGAATCTCCACGAGCACGATGCGCAGGCCGTCCGGATCGGAGATCCAGGCCTCCCGCAGCCCCCACGGTTCCAGCCGCGGCTCACGGTCCGGGGAAACACCGTGCGCGGACAGTTCGGCGACCGCCGCGGCGAGGTCCCGCACCTGCATCCAGATCGCCATCCCGTCGGGCTGCCCGCCGCCCTCGCCGTGCCCGGACACCTCGAGGAAACCCTGCCCGAGGAAGAAGACGGTGCCGCCGGGGTAGGTCCGGTAGATGGCCAGGCCCAGCACATCGCGGTAGAACGCCGTCGACTTCTCCACATCGCCGGGCCGCACCAGGAGCCGGCTGCTCAACACCTGCATGCCTGCATGCCTACCCCGCACTTCAGGATGCGGCAATCGCGGCGATTCCGGCGAGCACGACCAGCGAGCCCGCGAGCCGCCGGCCGGGGTTCGCCTCGCCCAGCAGTTTCCACGCCGCGAGGCCGCCGAGCACGATGCTGACCTCGCGGGCCGGGGCGACGAGGCTGACCGGCGCCAACCGCATCGCGTAGAGCACCAGCAGGTAGGCGACCGGCGAGAAGAGCCCCACGATGAGCACCTCGCGCCAATACCGCCGCCAGAGTTCGCCGAGGTCGCTCCTGCGTAGCGCGACAGGTGCGAGGAAGGCGCTCTGCAGCACCGCGCCGGTGGTGAAGTAGATCAGCGGCGGCACGGCCAGCGCGTTGACGGAGTGGTCGTCCCAGATCGTGTAAGCCGCGATGGTGGCGCCGGTGAGCAGGCCGTACACGACTCCAGCGCGGCGTGCCGCGCGGTCGTGCCCACCGGAACCGCTGCCGATGACCAGCACACCGCCGACCACCAGCACCGCCCCGATCAGCCCGGCCACGCCGGGCCGCTCCCCCAGGAAGAGCACGGCCACGCACACCGACAGCAGCGGGCCGCTGCCCCGGGCCAGCGGGTACACGACGGACAGATCGCCCACCTGGTAACCCCGTTGCAGGACAAGGCCGTACAGGATGTGGAACACCGCGGTGAGCACCGCCGCGAGCAGCCAGGTCCATTGTGGACGGACGGGTTCGAACAGGAGACAGCCGACCGACACCGGCACGCACAGCACCGCACTCGCTGTGTAGTAAAGGAAAACGAAGCCACTTCCGCCGCCGTGCACCCGCTTGGCGGCGAGGTTCCAGCCCGCGTGCACGAACGCGGCGACGAGGACGAAGGACAGGGCGGTGCCGTTCATCTGCGAGCCTTCCGGCCTTTCGCGGGCGCGAAAGGTCCAGGCCCTCTAGGCTTTTGTCCTGTCAGGTGTACCGGTGGGATCCCACTCCCCCGGCGGGTGCCGCTCGGACCGGACTCGCCGCCCCTGATTGTGGGCGCACCGGGCGGGGTGGCGACGGAACCCTAGGCACTACGCGGCCCACCCTACCCTGGCTGGTAACCTTGTCGATCGTTGCCGTGTGGCATTCCGCCCAGGAGGAAACCCGGTCGTCCGGGGCCACCCGAGACGCGGCAGCGACCAAACCGGAGAGATCGAAGGAGCGCCCGCGTGGCCAACATCAAGTCCCAGATCAAGCGCATCAACACCAACGAGAAGGCCCGCCAGCGCAACCAGGCGATCAAGTCCTCGGTGAAGACCGCGATCCGCAAGTTCCGCGAGGCCGCCGACGCCGGTGACAAGGCCAAGGCTGACGAGCTGCAGCGGGAGGCCGCGAAGAAACTGGACAAGGCCGCCAGCAAGGGTGTGCTGCACCCGAACCAGGCCGCGAACAAGAAGTCGGCGATGGCCAAGCGCGCCAACTCGCTCTGACGCTTTTTCCCCGAAGGCCCGCCGCGTTTCGCGGCGGGCCTTCGTGCGTTCCGGCGACGATGCTCAGCGGAGGATGCCGGAGGCCTTCGACGCTCTCCGGCAGGCCGCTCCGTGGGCTGCTCGGGCGGAGGTCGCGGGCGGCTCCGCAGGCGGCTCGGCGCAAGCGCGGGCGGCTCGGCTGAAGCGCGGGGCAGCTCCGCGGAGGTCGCGGGCGCTGGCCAGGCCGAGGGCGACTCGGCAGAAGCGCAGGTCGCCCAGCAGAGGTCGCGGGCGGCTCCGCGGGCGGCTCGGTGGAGGTCACGGGCAGCTCCGCAGGCGGCTCGGCAGAGGCGCGGGCGGCTCAGCAGAGGTCACGGACGGCTCCGCGGGCGGCTCAGCCGAAGCGCGGGCGGCTCAGCGAAGGTCGCGGGCGCTGGCCAGGTCGAGGGCGGCTCAGCCGAAGCGCGGGCAGCTCAGCCGAAGCGCGGGCAGCTCAGCCGAAGCGCGGGCAGCTCAGCCGAAGCGCGGGCAGCTCAGCCGAAGCGCGGGCAGCTCAGCCGAAGCGCGGGCAGCTCAGCGAAGGTCGCGGGCGCTGGCCAGGTCGAGGATCGCCTTCTCCAGTGCATAAGAGGGATCCGCGGCGGCGCCCTTGACCTCGGCGTTCACCCTGGCCACGACGGCCATCGCACGGTTCAGGCCCTCCGCGTGCCAACCGCGCGCCTGCCCCTGTGCCTTGCGGATCTTCCACGGCGGCATCCCCAGCTCCCCCGCCATCTGGTTCGGGTTGCCCCGTCCCGCCGCGGACACCCGCGCGATGGTGCGCACCGCGTCGGCGAGCGCGTCGGCGACCAGGACATGTGGGACGCCGATTTGCTCCGCCCAGCGCATCGCCTCCAGCGCCGCCGCCCTGTCACCCGAGACGGCCTGCTCGGCGACCGCGAACCCAGTGACGTCGGCCCGGCCGCGGTGGTAGCGGCGAACTGCCTGCTCGTCGACCTTCCCCCCGGCGTCGGCGACGAGCTGGGCCGAGGCCGACGCCAGCTCACGCAGATCCGAACCGACCGAGTCGATCAGCGCGGCGACCGCGCTCGGCTCGATCCGCCCGCCGGCCTGCCGCACCTCGTTGCGCACGAAGGCTTCCCGCTCGGTGGCCTTGGTGATCTTGGGACATTCGGTGATCAGCGCCCCGGCCTTCTTGAGCGCGGCAGGCAGCGCCTTGGCGGCCTTGCTCCGGCCACCGCCGGTGTGCACGACCACCAGCACGACGCCGTCGGCCGGCTGCTTGAGATACGACATCACCGCGTCGGCCAGCTCCTGCGAAATGTCCTGCGCGGCTTCGAGCACGATGACGCGGCCCTCGCTGAACAGCGACGGGCTGACGAGTTCGGCCAGCGCCGGTGCGGTGAGTTCGGACACCTTCGTCCGCGTGAGCTCGGCGGTGGAGTCCAGCTGGCGCGCGGAATCGAGCGCCGCGCGCACGGCACGCTCGATGAGCAGTTCCTCCTCGCCGAGGACGAGCTGCAGCGGCGACATCGTGGTGGAGGCGGTCACCCCACGATCCTGCCACGGTGACAAACGCCGCAGGGGCATGGCGTGAGCCGACCCCCGTGACGTACCTTTGTTACCGACGCATTGCACACGGTGTAAGCGGACAACCGAATACAGCTCATCCAGAGGGGCAGAGGGAACGGCCCGATGAAGCCCCGGCAACCGGCGTCAGCCTGTCATCTCGATTCCGCGAGGTAGCTGACGATCACGGTGCCAATTCCGGCCCGCGCACGCGGGACAGATGAGGAAGGACCTCGCGATGACTGCAGCCCTCAACACCACCAAGCGCGCCCTGGACCTGGGCCCGGCCGTGGAGCTCGTGTCCAAGGAAGAGGGCCACCGCCAGCCGCTGGCGCCGGAGTTCGTCTCCGCCGAGGACTTCTCGCCGCTCGAGGTCGCCTACGACTTCGGCACCGTCCGCCGTGCGGACATCGAGGCGGGCCCGAAGAACATCTGGCGCTACAAGAAGCTCCTCCCCGTGCCGTCGAACGTCGAGGAGATCCCCAACACCGAGCCCGGCTGTACCAGGCTGGTGAAGGCCGACCGGCTCGCCAAGGCGCTCGGACTGAAGAGCCTGTGGGTCAAGGACGACACCGGCAACCCCACGCACTCGTTCAAGGACCGCGTGGTCGCCGTCGCGTTGGCCGCTGCCCGCGAATTCGGTTTCGACACCCTGGCCTGCCCCTCCACCGGGAACCTGGCGAACGCGGTGGCCGCCGCGGCCGCCCGCGCCGGCTGGCAGTCGGTGGTGCTGATCCCCTCCAATCTCGAACGCGCCAAGGTGCTGACCACCGCCGTGTACGACGGCAACCTGATCGCCGTCGACGGCAACTACGACGACGTCAACCGGCTCGCCACCCAGCTCGCCGCCGAGCACGAGACCTGGGCGTTCGTGAACGTCAACGTCCGGCCGTACTACTCCGAGGGCTCGAAGACCCTCGGCTTCGAGGTCGCCGAGCAGCTCGGCTGGCGGCTGCCGGAACAGATCGTCATCCCGATCGCCTCGGGCTCGCAGCTGACCAAGGTGGACAAGGGTTTCCGCGAGTTCGGCAAGCTCGGCCTCGTCGAGGAGACGCCGTACAAGGTGTTCGGCGCCCAGGCCACCGGCTGCTCGCCGGTGTCCGCCGCCTTCCGCAACGGCCACGACGTGGTGCAGCCGGTCAAGCCGGACACCATCGCCCGCTCGCTGGCGATCGGGAACCCGGCCGACGGCCCGTACGTGCTCGACACCGTGAACCGCACCGGCGGCGCGATCGAGGACGTGACCGACGAGGAGATCGTCGAAGGCATCCGGCTGCTGGCCCGCACCGAAGGCATCTTCACCGAGACCGCCGGTGGCGTCACCGTCGCGACGGCGAAGAAGCTGATCGAAGCCGGCAAGATCGACCCCGAGGCCGAGACCGTCCTGCTCATCACCGGCGACGGGCTCAAGACGCTGGACGCTATCGAAGGCCGCGTCGGCCCGAAGGCGACCGTCCCGCCGTCGGCCGAGGCAGTGCGCAAGGTTCTCGAAGGCTGAGTATCACTCCTTTCTGTTTCGCAGTTTCCGCAACCGGGTCCGGCCGAGAGCGCCGCAGCGTTTTCGGCCGGGCCCCGTTGTGCTTTGCCGGCAGCGTGTTCGCCGTGCGCTGTGGCGAGAGGTTCATTTTCCCCGTCGCACCACCGCCGGTTCTCCGTTGTCGGGGATGACGGCCGTGTCCCCATCGGTGTCCGTCCGCGTGACGAGCGCCCCGTCCGCGGTCAATGTGTCCACAGTGGACTTACTCGGGTGGCCGTAGGGATTGCCCGCTCCGACACTGATCAGCGCTAGTCGCGGTGCCACCGCCGCCAGGAACGGTGGAAGCGAATAGCGGGATCCGTGGTGCGGCACTTTCAGCACGTCCGCACGCAGATCGACACCGTCGGCGAGCAAATCGCCTTGTGCGAGCAGTTCGACATCACCGGTGAGCAGTACCTTGCCGGCCGGGGTGGTGGCCCGCAGCACGACCGAGGTGTTGTTGATGTTCGTGCCGTCGGAGTCGCTGTCGTCCGGGTTCGGGTTGATGTATCGCGGTCCGAGTACCTCCAGGGTCAGGCCCGGAAAATCCAGGCGTGTACCGAGTTCCAGTTCCACCAGCGGGACGCCATGACGCGCCGCCACATCCGATACCTGCCGCCACGCCCAGGCCGGCGTGCGGCCAGGCCCGACCGCGATCGCGCCGATCGAGCGCCCGGCGAAGACCGAGTCCAGACCGCCGATGTGGTCGGCGTGCAGGTGGCTGAGGACCACCAGCGGTATCCGGTCGACGCCGAGCCTGCCAAGGCATTCGTCGGCAGGCCCTGCCTCGGGCCCGGTGTCGACGAGGATGGCCCGCCCAGCTTCGGTCGTGGACAGCACCTCGGCGTCCCCCTGCCCGACATCGCATGCCACGAAGGACCAGCTCGCCGGCGGCCAGCCCGGCGCGATCACCCTCACCGGCACCACAATCAGCAGTACGCAGACCAGGATCAGCGCCAACCCGATCCGCAGACGCGGCCTTCGCACGGCGAGCGCGAGCACGACGAGGGCGACGAGCGCCAACGCCCCGCCGGACCAACCGCCGGGCCACGGCAGAACCGCGCCCGGAATACGTGCGGCGTGCTTCGCCACGAGCAATAGCCAGTCGGCCTCCGGCCCCGCCGCGTGCGCGATCACCCTGGCCGCCGCCGGCCAGAACGTCGCGAACACCGCGGTCACGACTCCGATCACGGTCGCCGGCGCCACCACCGGCGCCGCGAGCACGTTGGCCGCGATGGAGACGACGCTGACGGTGCCCGCCATGCCCGCGATCACCGGCGCCGTCACCAAGAACGCCGCGAGCGGGACTGCGATCCCTTCGGCGATCCCCGGCGGGACACCACGACGTGTCATCGCCTGGACCCATCGTGGGGCAAGCAACACCAGCCCGGCGGTCGCCAGCACTGACAACGCGAAACCGAAACTCACCGCCATCGCGGGGTCGTACACGACAAGCACGCACACTGCCGCCGCCAAGGCCGGCAGGACGGATCGCTGCCGCCCCAAGGCAAGCGCGAGCAGACCGACGGCGCCCATCACCCCGGCCCGCAGCACACTCGGCTCTCCACCGGTGAGCACGACGAACCCGATCAACGCCAGACCAGCGACCGAGGCCGACGCACGCGGCCCGACACGGAACGCTCGCAGGAGCAAGAGAACCGCACCCGCGATCACCGCGAGATTGCTACCGCTGACGGCCATCAGGTGCGACAGGCCGGCATCGGTGAACTCGCGCTCGACCTGCTCGGAAACTCCGCTGGTGTCGCCGACCACCAACCCCGGCACGAGAGCCGCAGCGTCCGGCGACAACACCGAAGCCGCCTCGCGAAGAGCCATCCGGACAGACTCGGCCGCACGCTGCCACCACGGCGCCTGCCCCGCGTCGGGCGGCGGACCTCGCACGTACACCGCACTGACTGTCAGGTCCGCACCCCGCGCCGGCGCGAGCGAGCCCTTCGCCGTGACTTCCTGCCCTGGCAACACTTTCGCCCACTGCGGGTAGGGCGCGAGCAGCACGACCCTGCTCGCCGAAGCGACCGGATGCCCAGCCGACTCGCCACGCACGACCGTCGCTGCCACGACGACCGTCCGAGTGCCTGCCTGCTGACCGGCATAGCCGGCCGAATGCACCGGCTTCGGCCGTGCGTCCACGGTGACTCGCAACGTGACCTGCGCTCCACGAGCGGCGAGCGCACGTAGCGGGTCTTGCTGGGCATGCACAAGCCGGATCGTCAAGGGGCCCGCGAGGAGCAGCCCGGCAACGAACAGCGCTGCGGCCCCGGCGAACCAGCGTGGTCTGGTTCTGCGCCAGCGCCACAACAGGCCTGACGCGATCGCTACTGCTGCTATCGCGCCGACGAGCGCGGCCCACCAGCCCCAGAGGAGCCCGAGTAGGACGCCGATCCAGAGCGTGATCGCCGCGGGCACGAGGCGGAAATCCTGCCGGGGCGCCGTTTCGAGCTGGTCGATCATGACACCACCGGGTTGGCAGCGGTAAGCCGGACCGGGCTCAGCTGCCCGGCGAAACCGTTCGATGTGGCGGAGCAAGCCGCCATGAGGTGCCCGGCAGCATCGGCACCGAGCCGAGGCAAGTGGCCGGCATTGCTCGGTACGGAACGGAAATCGCGGTGTGCGAAGGAGGCGATCATGAGACCGTCACTTGGTCACGGAGGCGGGAAAACCTGGTGGCACCGATGCCGTCGACTTCCTGCAACTGATCGACGCTGGCGAAGGACCCGTGTTGCGTGCGCCAGTCGACGATGCGTTTCGCGGTTACCTCACCGATCCCGGGGAGGGAATCCAATTGCTCGGCCGAGGCCGTGTTCAGATCGATTTTTCCGCCAGGAGCGGCAGGATCCGCCGGATTGGCCGATTGCGCGGCAACCGCCGCCGGCGGGGCTGGGATGCCGACGTAGAGCTGCTCGCCGTCGGCGAGTTTGCGGGCGAGGTTCAACGCGGTGACGTCGGTGCCGTCGACGGCGCCGCCGGCCGCGCGCAAGGCATCCGCGACGCGTGCGCCGCCGGGGACTGTGACCAGCCCCGGGTTCCGCACTTTCCCGACCACGCTGACGACCAACGAACTGTCCGCAGCCTTGGACGGCGTCGCGGCGAGCACCGAAGGCGTGTTCTGCGCAGCTGGGAGCACCGGGGCTCGTTCCGGCTGTGGGCTGCCGCCGAGGAGCAGGATCGAGCCGACGACGACGGCCACCACCGCGATCAGGGCGGCGGCGACCGCGGCGGATCTCCGGCGTACGGGACTTCGGGAGAGCGCGGCAGGCACCCAGCGTTCGACGAGCCTGCCCACGACGGGCGGCTCACGCTGACCGGCGCGCGCCTTGTCGGCAAGCTGGTCGAGTCGGGTACGGGCTGGGGTTTCGGGAATGGTTTGTTCGAACACGCTTTCGACGCTACGAGGACGGCCCGGGTGAGGAAAGGGGGAATCGGCGCCGCTGTGGATAAGTGGGGGTATGTGGATAAACCGCGGACGGCGACGTGGCCACGCCGCGTTTCAGCAGCTTCCATGAGCGCGATTCCTTTTCCCACAAGGAGATCAACCCGAGAAGTCCGGCTTTCGTTGCACGACGACGCCGACGACGCCAGGGCCGGTGTGCGCGCCGATCACCGCGCCGAGTTCCGAAACCAGGCAGCCACCGGAAACGGTCAGCCGCTCTTCGAGTGAATTCGCCAGCAACGCCGCACGGTCCGGCGAGGAGAGGTGGTGCACCGCGACTTCCACCGGCCCGTCCTCGGCCGCCTGGCACGCGAGTTCGACCAGCCGGGCTATCGCGCGGTTCATGGTCCTGACCTTCTCCAACGGCGCGATCCGCCCGTCGTCGATGTGCAGCAACGGTTTCACCGCCAGCGCCGTACCCAGCAGCGCGGCCGCAGCCCCGATCCGCCCGCCCCGCCGGAGGTACTCCAAGGTCTCGACCACGAACAACGTCCTGGACGACCCGGCGGCCGAGACAGCCGCTCGCTCGACGTCCTCCGGCGCCGCTCCGGCGCCTGCGGCCTGCGCGGCGTGCAGCACCGCGAAGCCCAGCCCCATCGCCGTTGTCCGCGAATCGACCACGCGCACGATGTCCGGCCCGACCTCCTGCGCGGCCAGCACGGCGGACTCCCAGGTGCCCGAGATCTCGCTCGAAAGATGCACCGACACGACCGAATCCGCGCCCTCGGCCAGCGCCTCGCGGTACGCGGCGGCGAATGCCCCCGGCGTCGGCCTGGATGTCGTGACGATCCGCCGCCGGCCGAGCGCCTCGGCGAGCGCGACCGGGCCGACGTCGATGCCGTCCAGCGCGGCCGCGCCGTCGATCAATACATGCAGCGGAACCACCCGGACGGCGAACCGCTCGGCGAAGCCTTCCGGGAGATGGGCGGTGGAGTCGGTGATGACGGCGACCGGCACGACCGCCAGCCTACGGGGCGCCGGGTGGATCGTCGGGGGTCAGCAGCGGCCCGATCAGGGTGGCCATCGCCTTGCCGACGGACGCGTGCCCCTCCCAGCCCCAGTGAATACCGTCGGGATTGCCGCGTCCGCTCAGGACGTGCTCACCCACCACCGCGGCCAGGTCGAGCAACGGCACGTTCACCCGCTCGGCCCATGACGCGAGCGCGGCCGCGGTGGCCGCGCGTGCCGTGTGCACGCCGCCGTAGGACGCGGCACGGTGCACACTCGGCAGGATCCCGATGATCGGCAGCTCCGGGCGCAACACGCGCAACGCCCCCACCGCCGTGTCCAGGTAGTGCACTGTCAGCTTCGTCGGTAGCACCGTCGGCCGGCCTCGCAGCGCCACGGCCAGCCGGGGCTGCGCGGCCAGATAGGCGTTGCGCACCACCCGGCGCAGCCCGTCGGGACGCAGATACCGCAACCCTGTGCGCAGATACGTCGGCAGCGGCGAGGGCAGCGTGTCCATGCTTCCCACGGCCAGCACGACCGCGTCGACGTGGTGGAGATCGGCCCACACCCGGGGGTCGCCGATCAGGGACCACCACGCGTCGCGTGCCGTCCAGCCGATGCCCGCGACCAGGTCCGCCTGTCCTCCGAGGGCGGCAGCCGCGATGTTGGGCCACAGCCGCGGCTCGTCGGCGGCGCACGGACCGTCCGGGCCGTGGAAACTCAGCGAATCGGCCAGGACGAGCAGCCGCGGCTTCACCCCGGCATACCTGCGTTGTAGGCGCTGAGCCGCCAGTTCCCGTCGCGGCGCGTCAGCTCCACCCAGTGACAGTTGCGGATGCCGCCCAGCTGCGGCCAGATCGCCACCGGCAGGTCCAGCAGCCGCGCCGTGAGCGCCGTGATGAGCCCGCCGTGCGCGGCGAGGAGCACCGTCTCCAGCTCATCAGTGGAAGCCAGCTGGTCGTTGACCACCTCGGCGGCCCGTTCGGCCACCTCGACGCGCGATTCACCGCCCGGCGGGGCCCACGTCGCGTCCACGCGCCAGCGAGCCCGCTCGCCGGGGTACTCGGCGTCCACTTCGGCGCCGGTCATCCCCTGCCACTCGCCGAGATGGGTCTCCCGCAAGCGTTTGTCGATACGCAGCGGGACCCCGATCGCTTCGGTCAGCACCGTCGCGGTGTCGGTGGCGCGGTGCAGGTCGGACGCGATCACGAGGTCGGGCTCGAACCGGGCCAGCCCCGGCACGGCGAAGCGCGCCTGGTTCCAGCCGACCTCGGTCAGCGCCGAGTCGAGGTGCCCCTGCATCCGTCCGGCGGCGTTGTAATCGGTCTCCCCGTGCCGCCACAGCACGAGGCGCTGCAGACTCACGTGGCGTCCTCGCCGGCGGCGGCGAGGCCTGGCACGTCGATCCGGGGGCAGTCCTTCCACAGCCGTTCGAGCCCGTAGAAGGAGCGCTCCTCGTCGTGCTGGACGTGCACCACGACATCGACGTAGTCCAGCAGCACCCAGCGGCCCTCGCGGGCACCTTCACGGCGCACCGGTTTGTGGCCGGCGAAGCGCAGCTTCTCCTCCACGCTGTCGACGATGGCGCCCACCTGGCGCTCGTTCGGCGCGGAGGCGATCACGAACGCGTCCGTGATGACGAGCTGATCGGAGACGTCCAGCACCACCACGTCAGTGGCCTTCTTGTCGGCCGCCGCGTGCGCGGCCACGCTGGCCATCTCACGGGCCTGGGACGTCGCTGCCACTCCTGCTCCCTCACGGATCGGCGTCTGTCGGTTCGTCGAGGGTACCTGGCACCCCCGGCGCCCGGCGCACGACGGCTTGGATCATCGCCTCGAGATCGTCCAGGTCGGCCTCGAATTCCGCGTCCCAGTCGACCGGCCGCGCGAGCCACTCCCCAAGTGCGGCGTGGCCGGGCAGCGCGCGGCCCGCCGCCTCGTCGCGGCGGCCTCGCGGGTTGAGCTCCTGGAAGCGCCCCGCGGTCTCGGAGACCGCGAAGCCGATGACGAACGTGCTGACCATGCGTTCCAGCCGCGGGATCTCCGCCTCGGGCACCCCGGAGTCCAGCAGTGCGAGATAGATCCGGTCGACGCTGCCGACCGCGTCGGACGAGATGGCCGGGCGGGCGAACAGCAGCGTCGCGGCCCAGGGATGGCGGTGCACGAGCTTGCGCGCGGCGTGGGCTAGGTCGCGCAAGGAGCGACGGGCCTTGCCGGCCGGGAGATCCGCGAGCAGTCTGCCCACCATCGCGTCGAGCAGCCCGGTCTTGCCGCCGACGTGCGGATACAGCGCCATCGGCGTGACGCCGACGCGCTCGGCCACGGCGCGCATGGACACCGCTTCGAGCCCGCGATCGTCGGCGATGGCCACCGCCGCGTCCAGGATCTCTTCCCGCCTGCCACTCATGGGTATACAGTGTAGATCTATACGGCGTAGATCATCTTTGGGAGGCGGTCATGCTTCGCGTCGAAGGGCTCCGCAAACGCTATGGCGCCCAGCACGCGCTCGACGGTTTCGACCTCACCGTCGAGCCGGGTGAAATCGCCGGCCTCATCGGGCACAACGGCGCGGGCAAGACCACCTTCGTCGAAGTGGTGACCGGGCTGGTCCGCCCCGACGCCGGACAGGTGCTCGTCGGCGGGCGGCCAGCCGCACGGCCGGTTCGCCGGAAGATCGGCTACGCCCCGCAGGAAACCGCGCTGTACCCGAGCTTGACCGTGCGCGAGAACATGCGGCTTTTCGGCGCTCTCGCGGGATTGCGCAAGGCACGGGAGGCCCGGATCGAAGGCCTGGCAAGGGAACTACATCTGTCGGACTGCCTCGACAAGCCCACCGGACTGCTTTCGGGCGGACAACGGCGACGTGCGCAGGCCGCCACAGCGATGATCGGCGCCCCTCCCCTGCTGCTGCTCGACGAGCCGACCGCGGGCGCGGATCCGCAGACCCGCGCAGCGCTGCTCGACGCCGTCCGATCCCGCGCGGACGCCGGTGCCGCGGTTGTATACACAACGCATTACCTGCCGGAGCTGGTCGATCTGGATGCCACGCTCGCCGTCGCCCGCGCAGGTCGCATCGTCGCCCGCGGCACTCGCGACGAGCTGACCCGCGACCTTCCCGGCGAACTGCGCGTCGCCTTCGACGAGACACGGGAGCTGCCCGCGCCCCTGCGCGAGCGGGCGCGAACGGTGGACGGCGAAATCCGGATCACCACCGCCGACGCCCCGTCCGACCTCGGCGCGCTGCTTGCCGCCGGCCTGATGCCGGTCGCGGTCGACGTGCGACGGCCCGACCTGGATGACCTCTACCGTTCCCTGGAGACCGTCGATGCCTGAAGTGACCGCCCTGATCCGGCACAACACCACGCTCCTGCTGCGCGAGCCGGGGCCGTTGCTGTCGCGGATGATCCTGCCGCTGGCATTCCTGCTGACCCTGCGCCCGCTCTACACCGCGGCACAGGGCACGGCCGGCGGAACGACGCAGGCCGTACTCGGCGCGCTGATCACCTTCTCCCTGCTGGCGATGAGCATCGTCGGCGCCTCGGTGCTCAACGAACGTGTCTGGCACACCTGGAACCGGCTGCGCGCCACCGCCCTGCGCCCCGCGGAACTCCTTGCCGGGAAAGGGATCCCCGTCCTGGGCGCGTTGCTCGCGCAACAGGCGGTGGTGCTCGTCTTCGGGATTCTCGTGTTCGGCATGCCGGTGGCCGCTCCGGCTTTGCTGGTGATTTCGCTACTGGCTTGGACGCTGCTACTGCTCGCGCTCGGCGCGACGCTCGGCGTGTTCGCGAGCAGCTATTCCGCGCTCTCCGCCGACTACGACATCGGCGGCCTGTTGCTCAGCAGCCTCGGCGGTGCGCTCGTGCCGATCACCGCCATGCCCAGCTGGCTCGCCACCATCGCGCCCATTTCGCCCGGCTACTGGGCTGTCACGGCATTGCGGGGCGCAGTGCAGGGCGACGCGGCGGCCGCGTGGCGGGGATCCGGCGTACTGCTGGGCTTCGCCGTCGCCGCGGCGTTGCTCGCGGGCTGGCGGATCAGCCGCGGCTGGGGCCGTTCGGCGAAACTGTGACCGTCATTCCGGTTTGCGGTACAGCTTCCGCTTGTCCACGTACCGCACGACACCGTCGGGCACCAGGTACCAGATCGGCTCGCCGCTCTCGACGCGTTCCCGGCAGGCCGTGGACGAGATCGCCATCGCGGTGACCTCGACGAGGCTGACCTTCCCGCTGGGCAGGTGGTGGTCGTTGAGCCGGTAGCCGGGCCTGGTGACACCGATGAAATGCGCGTAGGTGAACAGCTCGTCGGCGTTGTGCCAGGTGAGGATCTGCTCCAGCGCGTCGGCGCCGGTGATGAAGAACAGCTCGTCCTCGCCGAACTCCTGGTGCAGGTCGCGCAGGGTGTCCACTGTGTACGTCTCGCCACCGCGGTCGATGTCCACGCGGCTGACCGAGAACACCGGGTTGGACGCGGTGGCGATGACTGTCATGAGGTAGCGGTCCTCGGCCCTGGTCACCGTGCGGCTGGACTTCTGCCACGGCTGGCCGGTGGGCACGAAGATCACCTCGTCGAGGCCGAAGCGGGCCTGGACCTCGCTGGCCGCCACGAGGTGGCCGTGGTGGATGGGGTCGAAGGTGCCGCCCATGACCCCGATACGCCGTGGTGACATGGGTTCGAGCGTATATACCGGGCGTGCGCGGGCCCTTCCCCGCTCCCCGGTCGAAGGGCCCACGCACCGTTGCCGCCGGTGGCCCGAGGGGAGCCTCCGGAGGCGTCCGGCCCGTCGTACACGGGCCGGAGCACTGAGTGAGGCGCCTTCGGGCGACCCCGGACACGGCACTCCGACCTGTGTTACGCGTCACATTACGCATGAATGGACCGTTCATGCACTTTCCAGGCTGAGGTTGTCGGACGGATGCCGTAGAAGTGGACGCGTGGACCTCCAGCAGTTACGAGAAGAAGCCGAAACGTCGCTCCGTGCACTCGCCGGTGCGGACGCCGAGCTGCGCGAGGACCAGTGGGCGGCCATCGCCGCACTGGTCGCCGAGCACCGGCGTGCGCTGGTCGTGCAACGCACCGGCTGGGGCAAGTCCGCGGTGTACTTCCTCGCCACCGCGCTGTTACGAGCCCGCGGCGCGGGGCCGACGGTGATCATTTCCCCGCTACTGGCGTTGATGCGCAACCAGATCACGGCGGCCGCCCGTGCCGGGATCCACGCGGCCACCATGAACTCGGCCAACCCGCAGGAGTGGGACGAGGTGCAGGCACGCATCGCGGCCGGCGAGGTCGACGTGCTGCTGGTGAGCCCGGAACGGCTGACTCTCCTGAGCGGCTTTCGGACTCCAGCAGTGTCTCGGGCTCGATCAGGCACCGCAGCTTGATCTTCACGGGCGGTGGAGCCGGGAGGGGCGTGCTGCGCTCATGAACCAGGGCTTCCATCGCCCGCTCCAAGAAGCCTGACTTCCTCCACCGCGCCCAGTAGGTCTGGAGCGTCGCCGGGCTGCCGAACACCGAGGGGACGTTCTGCCACGGAGTGTCCGTCCGCACCTTGTAGAGGATTCCCTCCAGCACCGTGCGAGGCGAAAGGTTTCGCGACTTCCAGTCGACGAGCGAGGCGACCTTCTCCCAGCCGTCATCAGTCAAGACGGGAACTTCGAGCCCCCGCTCGGAAAACCAAGCGGCGAGAGCACACGGCTGACCCTTTCGGCCTTGAGGAGCGTCGCCGATAATGGTCACCTCGGATTGGAGCAGGACCATGAACTCGCGCTGCTTCTCCAGAGGCATGTTGTGCAGCCGACGGTTCGCCATCTCGGCAAGGTTGATGAGGTGCGTGATCCGTTCCCCGGCAGCGTCGGACTCGTCCCGCCAGGAGGCGATGTCTGAGCGATCCTTCTGGAGCTTGGTCAGCTCTTGCTGGAGTGGCGCGACCACTGCAGCGACCCGCTTCTCGGCTTCCTCTTCCGAAAGCTCCTCGTCCTCCAGCGCGATCTGCTTGGCAGTCATGCTGATGGTGATGTTGACCGCCTTCTTCTGAACGGCGATCTGCTTGTCCAGTTCCGCGATGCGTTCGGCGAAGCTGATTCGGCTTTCTGAGCGAACACCGATCCAGTCGTCGGCCATTGCCTTGAGCTGGTCCAGATTCCCGAGAAGGCCTTTAACCTTCTTCCACGCCTCGTCCTCGATCGGCTCGGCTCGCAGGTGTGCGCAGTCACATGTGGGAGCACTTGGGTATGCAGCGGTACGCCCTTGGCAGCGGTACTGCTTTTCGCGGCGCCCCTTTCCCCCTCCGACATAGCGCTTTCCACACGGGCTGACAATCGCGCCGCTGAGGGTGTAGATGCGAGATGTCGGCGGCTTACGGGGAGGCTTCTTGTTGGCGTTCTTGAGTTCTGCGACTTCTTCTGGGGTGAAGATCGGATCGAGCTTGATGACGACGGGTTCTCCGTAAACGGGGTTACCGTCGGCGTCGCGCTGTACGTAGCGCGAGCCCCGGAACATCTGGCGAGCTTCCAGGACGATGTCGCTCAGGATCTGCTGCCGCACCGAGTGGTAGCTCCAGAGGTCGCCGTTGCGCTTTCGGTAGCCGTCGGCGTTGAGCGCCTTGGCGACTTCTTCCCAGTCGCGCAGCTCGACGTAGTGCTTGCGGCCTTGGCGGAGGCAGTCCGCTTCGTGCCTTATGGTGCAGTCTGAATGGCAATCTTTCGAGTCGTCGATGGCGAGGCGTGACTCGCCCTTGATCCCCTTGTTGACGACTCGGTAGCCGTAGGGGATCTTGCCGCCGATGTAGCCGCCGTCCTCAGCCTTTTCCTGGAGACCTCCTTGAGTCCTCTCGCGGATGGTCTCGCGCTCGTCTTCGGCGCGGTCAGCTTCTTTGCGCATCCGGGAGCGGCCTTCGGCGGTTGTGTTGTCGTAGTCGCCCTTGACGATGGCCACGAAGACGCCGAGGTCTTCGAGTTCCCAGACCCAAGGCCAGAATGCTCGTCCGGCGCGGCCGATGGCGCGCTCTTCGGGGACGCAGACGACATCGAAGGGGCGGGGCCTTTGGCGCGCGTCCTCCATAAGGCGATTGAGGTCGGGACGCTCGTGGGCTTCAAGGCTTCCGCTGAAGCCTTCGTCGGCGTAGGTGCCGACGTGGTCCCACTGCTTGTTGGCGATGTGCTTCTTGGTGCGCTTGCCGGTGTAGGAGATGCCGTAGCCCTTGACCTGCTCCTCGGTGCTGACGCGGAGGTAATCGACGGCACGAAGCCTGGTGGTGGTTGTTGCTCGGCATGCGGTTGTGCTGGCGCTTATGAGATTCTTCGACATGTCACCTCAAGACTGGCCAGGCCCGGAGTGGTAGCACCCACCGGGGTCACCCATATGATGGCTATCTTAGGCTGCCTCGTCATCAGCGTGAGGTTCGAAGAGGATCTCCATCACGCGACGGTAGGCGCCTGGGGGAAGTCGGAGCTTCAGCACCTGGGTGGCGGTCTTCGTGCGGCGCCCACTCAGTTCGAGCCGGAATGGCTCATGTGGCGCGATGAGCAGCACGCCAGCCCGTTCGAAGCGGCGCTCCACCTCAGCGGAATTGTAGCTGCGGCCTCCGATGCCGGAGATGTCCTCGCAGATGACGACGTCGAACCGGCGACCCGGGCGTTCGGCCTCCTCCAGCAGGTCGTGAATCCCGCCGTCGCGCGGGATGGGAATCTCGAGCATCCCGTGGGCATGGCCACGGCCCCGCTTGGCCAAGTCCATGCGCCCGGATTCGATGTCGTAGAAGTGCGCCACAATCACCGCCTGTTCAGGCAGCGCGAGCTGGCAGGTGCGCAGTTGCCGCGGCAGCGACAGCGTCGGGTCTTGTTGATCGTAGGTGGAGGCTCGTCCTGCGAAGGCGACTCGGATGATCGCCGACTTTTCACAGGTGACCGGCCCCGCCAGTGGATCTGTGCGATCTACGCGGCGTGGTCCTGCCCACTCTCGGATCGGCTCTGGCCTACCCACGCGATCACCTCCCGTGCTACTCGTGTCTGCTCCAGCTGCGCGTCGGCGCCTTCGGCGATCTGGATGTCGAAAAAGACCCGAGCGGGTCCTCCGCAGCGAACTGTCGCCGACGCGTTTCGCGTCGGCCTGGCTTCCCCTCCTGGCTGTCTACGGTCACTAGTGCACCCTCTTCCGTGCAGGCCCGCCAAGGGGGCTTGTGGTAGGAACTAGGCGGAAGCCGGGGTGACGGCCTTGTGCGGTCGCCCTTCGTGGGCTTGCATGACACTGCCGCCCCCGGCTTCCCCGGGACCG
>NZ_DASZWC010000011.1:0-83867 GCF_035546795.1 Amycolatopsis sp. | reverse complement strand
CACATCGCCCAGAAACTCAACCGCCGTCCACGCAAAACGCTCGGCTGGAAAACCCCAGCCGAGCGTCTACGTGATCTACTGACAACCATCCAGACCATCAGGTGTTGCCAGGACCCCGAGAACCCGCCACGGAGCGAGGGGGCTCTGCTGTGTGAGGACGCTCCGGGGCGCCGGAGCCGCGGTGTCAGCCCGCGGCGGCGACGATGATTTCCGCCAGTTTCCCGGGCTGGGTGAGCATCGGACCGTGTCCGGAGTCGACCTCTACCACGGTGGTGGTGTGGCTGGCGAACTCGCGCTGCAGTGCTGGTGAGAACGCCTTGTCCTGGGTGCAGAGAACGTACGTTGACGGGTGCTGTGTCCAACCGAGCTTCGTGACGGGTTCTTCGAAGGTCACCAGAGCGTGCGTACCCAGCGAGTCGAGCGCCGGGGCTGCCTGCTCGTCGGTGGCATCGTTGTACACGAACGTCTTCGCGCCCGCGCGATCCAGCGTCGCGGTGCCGTCCTGGTCAGGGCGGATGGCCGTGGCGAACTGGCTGGGTTCGGGGTCGCGCCCCATGATCGCGCCCACGGATTCTCCTTCCTGCGGCAAAGCCGCGCACACGTAAACGAGGTGGGCGACCGTATCGTTGTCGGCCGAGGCCTCCGTAATCACGTTGCCCCCGTACGAGTGCCCCACCAGGACAGCGGGCTCACCGAGATTCGCCAGCGCGTCGCGAACCGCCTGGGCGTCCGCCGCGAGCGACCCCTGCGGGCCTTGGCTCGGCAGGTCGATCGCCGTCGCGGACACGTCGCGCTCGCGCAGTGCGTCGATCACGTTCCGCCATGCCCAGGCCCCCATGAAGGCACCGTGGACGAGCAGTACCGGCTTGCTCATGTGGCTCTTTCTCCTTACGTCAGTGGAAGGTCGCCGGAAGCGAGGTGCAGCGCCCCCCGTGTCCGGCCGTGGGGCGATCGTCGCAGGGTGCGCCACGGGACGAAGTTTCGATCGGGGTGGAGCTTGTGCGCTCCTCCAGAAAACCGACGGGCGAGATGCCGGCGCCGTCCAACGACCGGACTTCGAGACCGATTCACTCCGCACTCAGCTGCGCAGGCCTGCCGACGTGTCGCGCTGGCTGTCCACCGGGATGGTGTTCCAGGACCCGCCCGAGCACACTCGGGTGCGCAAGCACCGTTGCTCCGGCGATGCCCGGTGTCCGGGCCCGATGCCGGCGTTGTTGAACGCGCCTTTGCATGCCGCCGAACATGTCGACGGTCTGAGCCACCAGGGCGCGCGCATCATCCTCGGAGGACACATCCGTGCGGACCGCTGATCACACGTCAAGGACCAACCTCGGGCAACGGGCACGGGAACAACAGACCATCATCACGTTGTTCGCGGCTCGCTCGTCCTCGGTCAACAAGGAATCCCGGTGGTCGACCTCGCCCTCGAGCACCTTCGTCTCGCAGGTGCCGCATACGCCCTCGCCGCAGGAGGTCGCGACGTGGATGCCCTGGTCCGCCAGCGCGTCGAGAATGGAGACTCCGGGCGGAACCGTCACGGTCACGCCCGAGCGCTCGGCCACGACCTCGAACGGTTCGTCACCGGAGGTGTCGGTTTCGACCGGGGTGAAGCGTTCGAACCGCAACGTCCCTGGCGGCCAGGAGCGGCACGCGCGGTCCACTGCCTTGAGTAGCGGTTCAGGCCCGCAACAGTAGACGGCTGTGCCGATCTGCGGCTGTCCGAGAGCCGCGGGGATGTCGATCAGCCCGGTCTCGTCCTGCGGCGCGATGGTCACCTGATCGGCCCTGCCTTCGAGTTCCGCGAGGAAGGCCATCGAGTCGCGCGACCTGCCGCCGTAGGTGAGCCGCCAGTTCCGCTCACCGCGGCGCTCCAGCTCCCGGAGCATGGCGATGATCGGTGTGATGCCGATCCCGCCGGCGACGAACACGTACCGTGGCGCGCTGACGAGCGGGAAATTGTTCCGCGGACCGCGGACGCGGACCACGTCACCCTGGTTCAGGTTGTCGTGGATCCACGCCGAACCGCCGCGTCCGTCGGGAGCGTTGCGGACGGCGATGTGCCACGTTCCGTCGTCTTCACTCCCGCACAGGGAGTACTGGCGGACCCGGCCGTCCGGCAGCAGGAGATCGATGTGAGCGCCGGGCTGCCAGTCCGGAAGGGCGTTCCCCGAGCGATCGGCAAAGGTGAACCCCACCACGTCGCGGGCGTGTTCGACCCGGCTGGTGACGACCACTTCGCGAATCTCATCCGTCATGACTCACTCCCGATGCGGCGGCTGCACGATTCGTCCTGCGGTGGTGCAGCTCGAACAGGACGCGTTCGAATTCGTCGTGCGGGTCTCCGGCGGCCCGGTACCGGGCTTGCAGCAGTTCCAGTTCGTGCTGCAGCGACTCGTTGCGGGCGATGAGATCGCTCAACGCACGGTCCGACACGCCGGGGCACCGAACTCCTTGCCCCACTGGCCTTTTGGCGCGCTCGACGCGCGCGATCCGGGCGAGATTGGCCAGGGTCACGTCGAGGTCGAGGTTGTCTGCTTCCAGATACCGGTGCTGCAGATCCCAGGTCTGTGCCAGCTTGCCGAGGACATGGATTGCGGCGCGGAGCTGACGAGCCGCGGCTCCGGCCGGCACAGCGGGCAGGACCTCCTCGCGCAGCTCGCGGCGCAGCCCTTCCAGCAGCTCGCCCGGCGTCGGCCTCAGCATGGCCGCACCTCCTGATGCCCGGCAGCGGCGATCCATCCCAGGCACGCCTGGATGGACGGGATCACAGTCCGGGCCCTGTCGATCAGCCGCAGGTTCCGGCTGCGCCCGTCGAGGAACGAACGGGCCGCCTGCAGACTGATGGTGGCGTACTTGACCTCGCAGAAGATGCGGTTCCACCGGAGCCTGGCCTCGGTGACCGGTGGGCCTCCAGCCGCTTCGTACGCGGCGACGAAATCCTCGATCGGCACGAACCGCTCCGGGCTCCACAGCGCGTGGTAGGCCCACGCGATGTCCTCGACCGGGTCCCCGACGTGCGCCATCTCCCAGTCGAGCAGGCCCACGATCCGCTCACCGGCGTACAGGACGTTGCCCGGACGGAAGTCGCCATGTACGAGCGCGAAGTGCTCGGGCTCGGACGTGTTGTCCTCCAGCCAGTCGAACAACCAGGTCAGGGCCGGGTACGGCTCGAGCCGGCTGTCTTCGTATCGTTCTCGCCAGTAGGTCAGCTGCGATTCGTCGGGTCGCGGGGCCGGGGTCGCGATGTGCAGTTCGGCGGCCGCACGTGCCAGGTCCAGGGTTCGCGCGCGGCCCAGTGCGGGATTGGCGGACAGGTACTCCACGGCATCCGCACCGCCCGGTAGACGCTCCAGCAGAACCGCGGGCGCACCGAACACACGTCCGTCCGGGTCATGTGCCCACACCCTCGGAGCTCGCACACCACGCTCGGCCAGACCGTCCAGAGCCGCGAACTCACGGGCCGGGTCGGTCTGGACCTGTGAGCCGGCCGCCCTGATCAGGAGGATCAGCGGCTCCTCGTGCTTTCCGCCGGGGGCATCCGCTGGGGACGTCTCCACGGTCCAGGTCGCATCACAGGCCCACGCGATACGCGCGTTCCCGCCGAAGACGCGCACCGGATCCGAAACGGTGACATCCCGTGCCGCGGGAACGCGCGCCCGCAGGAGGTCCTCCACTCGGGCCGCCAGCGTGGCCGGGTCGGCGCAATCAAGGGTCGGGGCAGTCATCGGACTCCCGCAGCGACGCGCAACGTCTCGCCGGTGATGGCGTCCGACTGGGGTTCCAGGAAGAAGGCGATCCCCTCGCCGAGGTCGTCGGGCCGGGCCACGTCGCCGAGAGCGGTGTAGGCGAGGTGCCGGTTGAGGTAGCCGTCGTCGATCCACTGCCGTACCCGGTCGCTCAGTACCAGACCCGGCGCGATGCAGTTGGCGCGGACACCCTGACGGCCCAGCTGCATGCTCACGCTCTGGGTGAACGCGACGACAGCGGCCTTGGCGGAGTTGTAGGCGGCGTTGCCGAGTTCGAGCCGATTGGCGAAGGCGGCCAGCGAGGCGACGTTGACGATCTTCCCGTAGCCCTGGGCGATGAAGTGCTTTTCGAGTGCGCGGCACATGAGGAAGGCGCTGTTGATGTTGAGGGCGTACATCTGCTGCCAGCCGTCAAGTGAGATGGACTCCAACGGCACGTCGTAGACGTCACGATTGATGTTGACCATGCCGCCGGCGACGTTGGCGACACCCTGCACCGAGCCGAACTGGCTCAGGGCGAAGTCGATCGCTTCGGCGGCGCCGCTCTCGGAGGTCACGTCGACCTTGACCGTCCGCAGGGTTCCGGGCAGGTCGCGCGTGGCTTCGACGGTTCCGGCGAGGCGCCGGGAACTCAGGTCGACTCCCACGACGTTCGATCCCGCCCGCAGCAGTCTCGCGACAGCCGCGCCGCCGATGCCACCTCCGGCGCCGGTGACGATGTAGGTGCGCTCGTCGAGGGGGATCGTGGGCCGGTCCGGAGGGGTGACCGCGGTGTTGGACATGGAGAACTCTCGCCTTCAGATGTAGGAACGTTGCTCGAAGTTCGGCGTGCGCTTCTCGCGCAGTGCGGCCAGCCCCTCTTTCGCCTCGGGTCCGGTGAAGCCCAGGATCCCGAACGCGAGGGATGCCTCGAAGGAGGGCCAGGCCGCGCGCACCCAGTTGTTCAGTGACTGTTTGGTCCAGCGGATCGCGCTGGGCGCCCCGCGCGCCAGCCGCGTGGCGATCTGCAGTGCCCGCTCGTCCACCAGGTCGTCGTCGACGCAGAACGTGACCAGGCCCATCCGCTCGGCGTCCTCCCCGGTGATCACGTCGCTGGTCATCAAGTAGTACTTGGCCTTGGCCAGCCCGCACAGCAGTGGCCAGATCGCGACGGCGTGGTCGTCGGCGGCGACGCCCAGGGTGGTGTGCCCGTCGACGAGCTTGGCCGTCCGGCCCGCAACGCTGACATCGGCCATCAGGGCGGTGGCCAGTCCCCCGCCCGCTGCCGCACCGCTGATCGCCGAGACGATGGGTTTGCCGCAGTCGAGCATGTTCTGCACCAGCGCGCGGCCTTCCTTCCACATTTGACAGCGGAAGTCGTAGTCGTCGATGATGCGCTGGACCATGTCGAAGTCGCCGCCGGCGCTGTAGGCGCGGCCCTTGCCGCCCAGGACCACGGCCGACACGCCGGGGTCCTCGTCGATCAGGCGCCAGATCGAGCTGATTTCGCGGTGCATCCGGAAGTCGAAGGAGTTCATCTTCCCGCGGCTGAGGGTCACCCGCAGCACGTGCGGCTCGGGCCAGTCCAGCTCAAGGCTTTCGTAGTCGGGGTATTTCACGTCGGTCACAGTCCCTTTCCCCATCCGAACTCCTTGCGCAGCTCGGCCTTGGCGACCTTGCCGTAGACCGCCCGCGGCAGGTCCGCACGGACGAGCACCTGGCTGACGCGCTGGTACTTCGCCAGCCGTTCGTTGGCCCAGTGCCGCAGTTGTTCCGGGTCGATTTCGGCGCCGGAGGTGGGGATGACGATCACGAGCGGCGTCTCTCCCCACTTGGGGTGTGGCACCCCGATCGCGGCGGCTTCGCTGACGTCCGGGTGCCGCATGAACACCTGCTCGATGTCGACGGCGAAGATGTTGATCCCGCCGGACTTGATCATGTCCTTGAGCCGCCCGGAGACGAACAGGAACCCGTCCTTGTCCAAGTGACCGATATCCCCGGTACGCATGAAGCTGCGCCCATCCGGCGCTGTCCAGGTCGCCTCCTCGGTCAGTTCGGGCTTCTTGTAGTAGCCGGTCATCATGCCGATGGAGTGCACGACGATCTCGCCGCTCTCCCCGGCGGGCACCTCGACGCCGGCCTCGTCGACGATGCGAATGTCCTCCAGCATCAGGGGCTTGCCGACAGAGGAACGCTTGCCGCGCACGGCGTCTTCAGGCAGCCGCAGGGTCGCGAACCCCTCGGAGAACCCGTAGACCTCGTGAATGCCGGCGTTGGGGATCGCCTCTTCCAGTGCGTGGTAGGTCTTCTCGGCGAGCGGCTGGCCCGAAGTGACGATGCAGCGCAGGCTGCTCACGTCGTACTTGGCCCGCTCGGCGTGCGCGAGGATGGCGATCCACTGCGTGGGGACCAGGAAGGCGTGCGTGCCTCGTTCACGCTCCACCGCGGCGAGGAACGCCTCGGGGCTGAACTTTGGCAGGATGACCACCGTGCCGCCCCGGTACATGGTCGGGATCATGGTGATCCAGGTGCCCGACGCGTAGGGAGGGGTGCCCAGCACCGCGACGGAGTAGCGGTCGATCTTCAGCCCCATCGCGAAGCCGTACGGGTACATCATCCGGCTGACGTGGGTGTGCTCGATGCCCTTCGGATGTCCGGTGGTCCCGGAGGTGTAGAGGATGGTGATGATGTCGAAGGGATCGATCTTCACGCCGCACGGCGTCGTCGGGAACTGGGGGAGCAGGTCGCGCAACGAGCGCCACCGATCGTGCCCCGGGCCGGCGGTGAACCAGCGCGAGTCGTCGATCAGCGGCAGCTGTTCCCGGATCGCGTCCAGCGTCGGCTCCGTCTCGGGGCCCGCGATCATGACGACCGCATCGGAGTCGCCGGCGAGGCGGGCCAGCGAGTCACCGTCGAGCATGACGTTCAGCGGCACCGTGACGCAGCCGGCCTTCGCGCTTCCCCAGAACGCGATGAAGGCGTCGAGCGAGGCCGGCAGGAACAGCGCGACCTTGTCGCCCTTGCCGAGTCCCTGGGCTCGCAGCAGGTTCGCGAACCGGTTGGTCCGCTCGTCGAGCTCCCGCCAGGTGAGGCGTTCGTCCTCGCAGACGACCGCGATGTCCTCGGCGCTCACCCGGGCGTTGTGCGCGATCACGTCGGGACACATCAACGAGAAGTCGTACTTCAGGCTCATGGATGCACTCCGGTTCTCGAAACTGCGCGAACACGCGCGTGGTGGAACAGGACGGTAACCAGGATCAGCGTCCGCGACGAAGGCCGAGCCCGGTGGTGTCCTGTTCGCGGTTCCAAACCTCGTGGTCACCACAGCGACCACCCCGGTTTCCCGGCCAGGCAGGCCTCGTAGACGTCAGGCTCGACCGGCTGCAGG
The DNA here is from genome assembly GCF_035546795.1 of Amycolatopsis sp. Classification (GTDB taxonomy): domain Bacteria; phylum Actinomycetota; class Actinomycetes; order Mycobacteriales; family Pseudonocardiaceae; genus Amycolatopsis_E. Next base: position 76,754 of record NZ_DASZWC010000011.1, on the reverse strand, counting down.
ATGCCGGTCGTGACGTGGTCACCGTCGGTGACCACGCAGTGGTGCTCGTCCAGGCCCCTGAGGGCGAGACGGACCCGGGAATCGGTCACGTCGAACTGGTCCCATTCGGTCCGCTCCGGTCCGCCGTACTCGCCCGGGTGCAGCCCCTTGTCCGGGGTGCCGCCGTAGAAGCCACAGCACATGAACGCGGTCTGGTTGCCCAGTCGCCGCAAGTGCAGGGAGCGGCGCCGGCCGTCGTCGAAGGTCAGGTCGATCAGCCCCTCGACGAACAGGTGGGTATCCGGTTCGAACCGCAGGCGGCGCTCGATACCGCGGACGGCGCCGTGGCCGGGGCGGGGATCGTCGAAGCCGTAGAGCAGCTTCTTGCCCCACAGTCCGACATCGTGGAGATCGATCCAGATCCCGCCCTTCCAGCCAGGCCGGTGGGCGCGGCCGCCGTTGAGCGCCGGGCCACCCACCCCCCGGCCGACACCCCAGTGCCGGTCCCGGGTGCCGTGCGCGAGGCCGGGTGACCAGTCGATGCGGGTGTCTCCGATCCGGACCCAGCCGCGGACCTGGCCGAAGGTCTCGAATCCGGCCGTCACCTGCCGTTCCCCGGCACCGGGCGGCGGTTCCGGCCCCCACGCGGCGCCGTAGGTCGGGCGACGCGTGTCGATCCACTCCAACTCGTAGGAACAGCCCCACTCGCCGTGCTCGAGCGTGTGCCGCCAGCGGCGCAGCCCGTCCACGATCGTCGGGCGGATCGGACCGACGGCGAGGTCGGCCGGATCCGACGACAAGGGCCGGTAGGAGCGCACGGAGCGGTGGTCGCCGCGGAAATTGACGATGGCGTACGACTCGACCCGGCCCAGAGCCGGGTAGCACGTGCCGCCCACCGCCAGCAGCAGGTCTCCCGTGTCGTCGTGCCACACGTTCCAGTACCGCTCGAAGAAGCGGGGATCGGCCGACGGCGGAGCCGCCGGGTGCGCGACTGGGTAGGGGTTGATGTGGACGAACGCGTCGTCGCGCGGGACAAGGCCGACGTTCACTCGCCCCCCAGCACAACCGGCAACCGCAGCGGGCCACGGCTGACCAGTGAGTTGCTCCACGGGATCGTCTCCAGTGGCTCGGCGATCCGCAGGCCGGGGAACCGCTCGAGCAAGTGCCTGAAGGCGATCTGGCCCTCAAGCCGAGCGAGCGGCGCGCCCAGGCAGAAGTGCACCCCCTTGGAGAAGGCGAGGTGACCGTTGGGCCGGCCCTCCAGGACGATCTCGTCGGGCGAGTCGAAGACGGCCGGGTCACGATTCGCCGCGGCAAGCATCGCGAAGATCCGGTCGCCCTCCTTGAGCTGCTGCCCGCCCAGTTCGGTGTCGGCGGCCACCAAACGCCCGGTCGACAACACCGGCGAGTCGAAGCGGAGGAACTCGTCCACCGCCGAAACGATCAGCCCGTCGACGTCCGCCGTCAGCTTCGCGGCCACCTCCGGCCTCTGGTGCAGCGCGATCAGACCGTTGGTCAGCAGGTGTGCGGTCGTGTCCTGCGCTCCGTTGCCGATCATCATCATGCTGGCGATCAGCTCGTCCTCGGTCAGAGTCTCGCCGTCGACCTCCGTGGTGATCATGCGCGTGAGCGCGTCGTCCTTCGGGTGCGAGCGCCGCTCGTCGATCAGCTGGCGGAACAGTTCGGCCATCGAGTAGGCGCCGTGCCGTGCCCGCTCGTACTTGTTCTCGACGCCGCGCGAGCTGCCGATGAACAGCATCATCTCGTCGGACCACTGCTTGACCTCAGCCAGCCGGTCGCGCGGCACGCCGAGCAGGTCCATGACGACGTACCCGGGCAGGGTGAGCGCGACCTCGGTGAAGAAGTCGATCGGACGATCCTTGGGCAGGCCGTCGAACAGGTCCGCGGTGATGTCGGTGATCGACGCCCGCAACGACTCCACCATGCGCGGGTTGATGACAGTCGAGAGATAACGGCGCAGGCGGGTGTGGTTCGGCGGGTCCTGGAAGACCATCCACAGCGAAAGCCAGCGCAGCACGTCCGCGGCGGTGGCGCGCTTGTCCTCGGAAAGGCGTTCATGGACCGGCAGCAGGCGGTTCGCGGAGAACACCCTCGGCGTGGTGATCACCGTCTGGACGCTCGCCCAGTCCAGGGCGATCCATCCGGAAAGCGGCTCACACCAGTGCACACCGCCTGCTCCGCGCATGTCCGCGAAGGTGGCGTAGGGGTCCCGCAGGTGGGCGGGATCGGTCGGGTCGTACACGGTTTCCATCGAAACTCTCCAGGTGCTTCGGGAAGCGCGAGACTACGTCCGCACGGCAGGCGGTTCGACGGTTGTGAGGCGCTCCGTCTGGAGCGCCGTACAAATCGCTCCGCGAGCGACGCTCCCCGTCGACTGCGATCACTGTCACAGTGCCGCCATGACAATTTCCATCAAGCGCGTGGTCACCGGGGTCGACGACTCCGGGCAGTCCATCGCCTATGAAGACGCCCCATTGCAGCCTGTCGAGCTGGCGATCATGCCGGGGGTCCAGATGTTCCAGGTCTGGGGAACCGAAGGCCCCCTGCGCAGCCCCCTCAGCGACCCCAAGCCGGACAACGCCACCTTCTTCCCGGGGCCCGGCGGAACGCGCTTCGGGTTGTTCCGCCTGCCCCCGGAGCAGGACGCCGGATCGTCCGAACCCGCCGACGGCGCGGCGGACCTGGACAGCCAGGTCGCCGAGGCCGAGGCCAAGGTCCCCGGCCTGCTCGGCGCGTTCGAGCCCGATGCGCCCGGGATGCACCAGACCAAAACCGTCGACTACGTGATCGTCGTCGAGGGCGACCTCTGGGTGGAACTCGACAACGGCAAGGAAGTCCACCTGCCCCCGGGATCCTGCGTCGTGCAGAACGGCGCCCGGCACGGGTGGCGCAACCACGGCAATGTGCCGGCCACGCTCGCCTACGTGATCTTGGACGTTCAGCAGCCGGCCTGACCGGCAGCCGTTTCCGCATCCCATCCCGCCCGTCCGGGCGGCTCACCCACCGTCAGCGTGGACCTACGAAAGGACATGCGCGTATGCCTACGCAAACACTCCCGGACGTCGATGCCGTCGTCGTCGGTGCGGGCTTCGCAGGACTTCGCACGATTCACCTCCTGCGCGAGCTCGGCCTGAGCATGCAGGTCTTCGAGGCCGGCGACGACGTCGGAGGCACCTGGTACTGGAACCGGTACCCGGGCGCACGCACCGACACCGAGAGCTGGGCGTACTGCTTCTCGTTCGACCGCGAACTGTGGCAGCAGTGGAACTTCCGCGAGCGCTACACCGCCCAGGCCGACGTGCTCGAGTACCTGCGAGCTGTGGCCGACAAGCACGACATGCGCAAACACATCCGCTTCTCGACACGCGTCAACGGCGCCCTCTTCGACGAGGCGACCAACCGCTGGACCGTCACCACCGAGGACGGGCTGCGGATCACCTGCCGGTGGCTGATCACCGGGCTGGGCTGGCTCGGCATCGCCTACAAGCCGCCGTTCTCAGGGATGGACACGTTCCGGGGCGAGTCCTACGTGACATCGCAGTGGCCGAAGGAGCCCGTCGACTTCACGGGCAAGCGCGTGGCCGTCATCGGCACCGGAGCGTCCGGCATCCAGGTGATCCAAGAGGTCGGCCGGGTCGCCGAGCACCTGACCGTGTTCCAGCGGACGCCGAACTACGCGCTGCCCGGGCGCAACCACGCGCTCAGCCCGCAGCAGCAACAGGAACTGCGGCATGACTTCGAAAGGATCTGGGAGAAGACGTTCAACCACGTGTTCGCCTTCCCAATGGATCCGGCCAACCGCCTCGGCTCACAGGTCTCCGACGAGGAACTCGAGCGGGTGCTGGAGGCAGGCTGGGAAGCAGGCGGGTTCCACTACATCTTCGAGACCTTCGACGACATGCTGGTCGACCAGCGGGTCAACGACGCCGCCTCGGAATTCGTCCGGCGCAAGATCCGGGCGATCGTCAACGATCCGGAGACCGCCGAGCTCCTCTGCCCGAAGACACACCCGATCGGCGGGAAGCGGCCTCCACTGGCCAACTTCTACTACGAGACCTTCAACCGTCCCAACGTGAAACTGGTCAGCGTTCGCGAGGACCCGATCCAGGAGATCACGCCGACCGGGCTGCGCACGGGCACCGCGGAGTACGAGTTCGACGTGATCATCTACGCGACCGGCTTCGACGCGATCACCGGGCCGCTGGCCGCGATGAACGTACACGGCGTCGGCGATCGCACCATCGCCGAGCAGTGGGCCGAGGATGCCAAAGCGCTGCTCGGCCTGGCGTCTCCGGGATTCCCGAATCTGTTCGCGATCCTTGGGCCCCAGGCACCGTTCGCGAGCCACCCGCCGGTGATCGAAACGCAGGTGGAGCTGATCGGCAACGTGCTCAGGCGTGCTCTGCAGGACGGCTCCGAGCGGGTGCAGGCCACCGAAGAAGCCGCCCAGGCGTGGTCCGACCAGTGCGACGCGATCCTCGCCGCCACCCTCCTACCCCAGGGCATGGGTGACCGGCCCTGGTTCCTCGGGGCGAACGTGCCAGGCAAGAAGCCCAGCACGCTGTGCTATCTCGGCGGCCTGGCGGCCTATCGTGCCGAGGTGGACAAGGAAGTCGACGCCGGGTTGCCCGGCTTCGACTTCACCAGGTCGCACGTGCCGGCCTGACCGCGCGTCCACGACTTGTGAACGAGCCTGTGCCCGTCCGAGGTGACGACCCCGGGCGGGCACAGTGCTCTGCACGTCTGGTCACCAAACCAAGAGCGGGTTGGATTGGTCGGTCGAACAAGTCGCCGTCCGGCGTCGATCGAGGATTTGCCGGGAGCGGGCGCTAACTTTCGTGAGTACCTGTCAGCGGGCGGCGACGGACCCTGCTGTGCTGCTCGCCACCGATCATCCGGAGGAACATGCCGTGGGTCCGTTGCGTGGAGTCCGCATTCTCGAGCTCGGCGGTCGCGGACCGGTCCACTTCTGCGGAATGCTGCTCGGGGATCTGGGCGCTGAGGTCATCTCGATCGATCGACCCCGGCGCGCTGATGACATCACGCCGCTGTCGGAGGCCGGTTTGGGCCGCCGGCGGCGACGTGTGCGGCTGGACCTGCGGTCCGACGGGGGTCGCGCCATGGCCCTGGAGATCATCAGCCGCGTCGACGCGGTCATCGAAGGGTTCCTGCCCGGGTCCACGGAGCGTCTCGGCCTCGGACCGGAGGACTGCGCGCTTCACAACCGCGCCCTGGTCTACGGTCGCATGACTGGCTGGGGCCAGACCGGGCCGTTGACCTCCGAGCCCGGCCACAACATCAACTACCTCGCCGTCTCGGGGGTCCTCGCCCACCTCGGGCGAGCCGGGACGCTCCCCTTTCCGCCCATGAACCTCCTGGCCGACGGTGGCGGCGCCATGTTCCTGGCTCTCGGAGTCGTCTCGGCCGTGCTGGAGGCGCGCTCGTCCGGCACGGGCCAGGTCGTGGACGCCTCGATGCTCGATGGCGCTGCCCTGCTCAGCACGATGAGCCACGACCTGCGCAACGAAGGCAGGTGGGTCGAGGAGCGCGGCAGCAACCTCAACGACTCGGGCGCGCCCTTCTACGACGTGTACGAGACCGCGGACGACCGACTGGTCGCCGTGGGCGCAGTGGAGGATCGGTTCTGGGAGCCGCTCGTGCGGATGCTGGGGCTGCACGACGAGCCGGTGGACAGGTGGGACCGGGCAAACTGGCCGTGGTGGCGCAAGCGGCTTGCGGCCGCGTTCCGGCAGCGCACCCAGGCGGACTGGTGTGCTCTCGCGGAGCACGCCGGGGTGTGCCTGTCGCCCGTGCTGACCATGTCCGAGGCTCCTGTACACCCGCACAACGTGGCACGCGGGGTCTTCACCCGGGTCGGCGGCGACGTGCTTCCGTCCCCCGCGCCCCGCTTCAGCCGGTCGCGACTCGAGCCGATCACCCGCACCACGTCCGACGACGAAACAGCCGACGTGCGCGCCGAACTGGGGATCGACACACCACAGCTCGTCAGGGACGGCTCAGGCGATGTACCCGAGCCCGGCGACCGCTGACGGGCCACCACGCAGGCGAACGACGGCCATCGCGAGTTCCGCGGTGAGGTAGTCGCTGTCGTTCGTCGTGATCTGCAGACCGGTGAGCCGCTCGATGTTGCCCAGCCGGTAGCGGACCGTGTTGGGATGGACACCGAGCTCGTCCGCGCAGTCCCGCACGCTGCGGGTCAGGCGCAGGAACGGCTCGAGCGTGCTCAGCAATGCCGCGGACCTGGCGTCCGGATCCCCCAGCAGCGGGCCGAAGGTGTCGAGGACGAGCTGGCGCGCCTCGTCACGGCTGGTCGACGCGAGGAGCAGGCGGGCGGCTCCCAGATCGTCGGCGGCGAGCAGGCCCAGCTCGGCGTCCGAGAGGTGCTCGCGAATGCACTTCAGCACCTGCTGAGCTTCCCGGTGCGCCCGATGGTCGTCGCCGGGCGCTTCGACGACCGTCGAGATCGCGGCACAGAGCTGGCCGTCGGGACTCAGCTCGGTCAGCAGGGCCCGCAGCCGCGCTCGCACCCATTCGATCGCCCTGCGCCGGTCGTGCTCATGGGGCACCTCGATGATCACGGCGATGTCGAGACCGGACCAGGCGGCCAGCACGCTCGACGGGGACTCCCGGTCCGTCAGCATCTGGGCAACCTGTCGCGGCGTGACACGGTTGCCCGAAACGCAGTCCCGTTGTGCGACGAGACAAACCACGCGCCGGGCGGAGAGGTCCACCCCCAGCGAGCGAGCTCGGTCGTCGAGCTGTCCCTCCCCGCGGATCAGGCTTCCGACCAGCGCCTCGACGGCGTGCCATTCCCGGTCCTGGTCGAGCCGGTTGCGCGACCGCTCGAGGGCGATGTTGTGGGCCGCTCGCCGGGATATGACCTCGTCGAGCGGCCCGAACCGGCCGGCGGCTTCGACGACGAGAAGATAACCCTGGCGCTGCCCGTTGAGCTCGATCGCGGTGAGCAGCATTCGGTGGTTGATGCCGATCTGCGGCAGCGGCATGAGGCATTGCGGGCGTCCCGCTTCCAGCCCCTCCACGAACGGCTCCAGGAACGGCTCCACGGTCGGATCGTGCCGCGTCTCGCCCAGCGACCGGAGCCTCGTCTGCAGCCTGTCCGGAGCCCCCGCACAGGACAGGCAGCGGAAGTCGGCGTCGTAGACCGCGCACGGCTTCGACAGCAGCTCGGCGACCGTCTGTCCCAGCTCCCGGACGCCCCAGCCACTCAGCGCGATGTCTGCGAGTTGGCCCTCCATGCGCCGGGCCCGCTGCAGCATCTCCAGCTGCCTGGCCTGCGTGCGGAGGCTGTCGCGCAATTGCGTGGTCAGCTGGACCTGGTTGATGGCGGTGGCCGCGAGTTCGGCGAACGACAGGGCCAGTTCCTGGACGGAGGCGGAGAACTCCATCGCGGTGTCCTCGCTGTCCAGGCAGAGGATCCCGATGACCTCGCCGCGGAGCCGCATGGGAACGCCGAGGACCGAGCGTGCCCGCCAGCGACGCATCGCCGAGTGGACCGGCCGCGGGTCCATCAGCGTGTTGGTCAGCATCACCGGCTGGCCGGTTTCGAGGATCTCGCGGGTGAAGTCATCACCCGGCATGCCGCTGACCAGCTGTCTGACCGGGACGTCGATGTCCGACGCGGCGTGGGCCACTTTGCCATGGAAGAGGCCGGTCTCCCGATCACGCAGGTGGAGGCTGCACCGGTCGGCACCGGTCAGCTCACTGAGCGTGTCGACCACCAGGTGGAGGATGGTGTCCAGCTCCTGCTCTTCCGCCAGGGCACCGGCCAGCCTCCGGAACGCGGCGAGCACCTTGTCCTCACCCCAGGGTCCGCCGACGGCCTCCGATGGAGGATTCGCGTCGCCTGGCGACCCAGCTGGTGTCGATTCGCCTTGGTCAACCGCGTCCATGTCGTGCTCGAGCCTCCGTTGGCAGGTCGCCCACCACGCTAGGTGGCCACGCCGCCCGCGGCAACGAGTGATGGACAACAGCGGGCCGCCACTTTTGGAGCCGCGTCCACAACGGAAGGATGTCTGTCATGCCGAAGCCTTGTCCGGAGGAGTTCCGCCGCGACATCGTCACGGTCCGCCCGCGAGGGCGAAGCGCCACTGGTCCCACCGGTGCACGATGACGAAGGAAAACTGTACTTCTGCGCCGGCAAAGGGCCGAGTCGGAACCCGCCGTGATCATCTACCGCCGTTCGTGCCCCTAGGTCGATGAGGATGGTGAGACGCCTCCGCCCGACCCGGACGCGATGAAGTGCTGGGAACGCCGCGAAGTCACCCGATCTCGGGCTGGTGCCGGCGACACCTGCCGCGGAAGGCCGAGGCCGAGCCGGACGAGGTGCCGAAGCCCTGCTGGCCCTGTGGTTCGCGATGGCCTTGCGGCCGGGCTATCGGGACGACCTGACTGCCAGCTAGCGCAAGGTCTGGTGCGGTTCCTCGGCAGGGCCTTGGGGCGAAGTTCCCGGCGCCGTTGACGTAGCCGAGGCGGTGCCGGTGCATAAGTGGCCTGAGTAGTGGAACGAGGTCGAGGGCTCTCGGACGGCCCGCGTAGGCAGCGGTTGTGGCGGCGACAACGAGGTTAGTTGCAGATGACGGACGTGGTGACGGTGGGCAGTCACGATCCGGTCCGGTTTGACGTATTCGGTGCCGTAGTCGGTCAGGTCGAGCGAGGCACTCAGCCATTTGTTTTCTTCGGACGTTCCGCCTCCTGGTTTGTCTGCGATCACGATGCCGAGCTGACCGAGATCGCCAAGGTGCATGCTCACACGCTCGTAGAGCCATTTGAGGATTTCAGCACCGGCCCCGGCTTGCGTGCGGTCGGCGTATCGAGCGGAGCGGTCCAGAATTACGACCATGGTCTTGACGTCTCGCCGAGCGGCGGCGTGCAGCATCTCTGTCCGCAGATCCCGCAGGGTTTCCCATCGGCCACTGAGGTAGCTACCTTTGCTCGGCGCCCACTTCAGCTCCTCGTCGGCCGGAATGCTGAGCTCCTCGCGGATGGTGTCCAGGTCAGCCGTGTAACCGGCGAGCTGCTCGGCGGGAAAGCCGACGGCTCCGACCGCCAGCAGGTGCCCAAGCCCTTGCCGCGGCGGGTCCTGCTGTTGGCTGTCGTCGATGAACACGATCCGCGAGGTGGTCCCTTTCTGCTTTCTCCCGTGCAGATCGTGTCGCGGCAAGGCCGGAAAATGTGACAGTGGTGGGGCGGGCTCGCGGCGCTCGTTCATCGCCGGGGTCGGCCAGCTTCGTTTGGGCTCGTTCAGCCGCTTGAGCCTGGGGCCAGCAGGCCGCTGTTAGAGCAGGTGGCGCAGCCCGGGTTGCGGGACGATTGCTGCGGGATTCGTTGGCCCGTGCGGGGGAAGTGCAGCAGCGAGTGTTCGTCCTCGTCGGTGTGGAGGTTGGCGACGGCGAACACGAACTGGTTCACGGCTTCGCCGGCCGCGAGGCTGTTGAGTGCGATCACGCTGGGTGCGGGGATCTCGTCGAGGTAGCGGGCGTGCTTTCGGACGCCGTCGGGGAGCATGTCCAGGGCCAGCTCGGTCGGATTGATCAGGCCGTTGCACCACATGCAGCCATTTCCGGGGATCTGTTGCCGGACCGCGACGTGGATGCGGCCGATCTTGCCATTGTCGGCGACGGGGATTTTGACACCTGCTCGTGTCGCGGGGATGAGGTATTGATGGACGGTCTGGCTGACCCAGTGCAGGACGCCGGCACCGGCATCAGCCTGTTTCCGCACTGCGGCAAGGGGCATTCGTGCGCCGGGTGTGACGGCACCGCGGGCGGTGCTGTCCACCTCGGGGCGACGGTCGGCCTTCGCCGCGGCTGATGCGGGCTACTCGAACAGCGCCACCAGGCGGCCGTGGTAGTCGCCGCGCTTCATGCGGTCGTAGCCGTCGCCGATCTGATCGAACGTGAGCGTTTCGACGCGGGACGAAATGGCGCCGTCCTTGATGAACCGCAGCACCGAGGCGAGGTCTTCGGTGGTTCCGGTGACCGAACCGTGCAACTGGACCTCGCGCAGCACGAGGTCCTGGACGTCGAACGTGACCGTCGGCTTCGCGAGTCCGACCTGGACGACGCGGCCGCGCTTGCGGACCGCGGCGATCGCGCCGGAGGTGGTGGTGTCGAAACCGGCGAAGTCGATGATGACGTCCAGCTCGTCGCCGGCCAGCTCTCGCACATCGGTGACCACCTTGCGGGCGCCGTCCTGTGTCGCGCTGGCGCGGGCCTGCTCGCTGACGTCGGCGACGAACACCTCGGCACCCTTCGCCTTGGCCATCAGCGCGCCCAGCGAGCCGAGGCCGCCGTAGCCGACGATGCCCAGCCGGGTGCCCTCGGTGACCTCGCCGATCCCGAAGACGGCGTGGTGGGCGGTGCGGCCCGCGTCGGTGGCCGGTGCGGCCTGCTCCCACGACACACCCTCCGGGATGTGCACGGCTTCCCAGTCCCGCACAAGCACTTTCGTGGCGAAACCACCGTCGATCGCGGTGCCGGGGCCGTCGGTGTCGGCATTGACCGCCACCCGGTCGCCGACCTTGAACCCGGTCACGCCGTCGCCGGTTTCCGCGACCGTGCCGGCGAATTCGTGGCCGAGGACGATCGGTGCCGGACCGAGCAAAGACGACAGTGTGCCGTCGAGGTAGCTCAGATCGCTGTGGCACAGCCCGGCGGCGGCCGTGTCGATGACGAGTTCACCCGGCCCCGGTGCGGGATCGGCGATGTCGTCCTTGAGTCGAAGTGGTTCGCCGACACCGGTGAACTGCCAGCCGCGCATGGATATCGCTTCCTTTCACTGTCCCGGCGACAAGTCCGTTGTGGACGATCGTGCCGGGTATGATTCCACGATATCCCTGCCCGATAAGGAGAACCGTATCCTGAGGCGGTCACGAACGGGTGGGAATGCACACATTTCGCGGGCCATACCGGTTTCTCCCTTCCCGGCCGGTCACGGGTGGCTCGCCCAGGGATGGCCCTGGGCGAGCACCCGTGAGATGCCCGCGGCCGCCGTGTGCATCGCGGGCTCGTGAGCCAGCGGGCGTTCGGTACCGCGCCGGTAGACGACGCTGAGCGCGGCCACCACCTCGCCCCCGGCGCCGGTGACCGGGACCGCCATTCCGCTCCAGTCCTTGGTGCCGATCCCCGGCACGTAGACCATCCGCCGCCGCCGGATGTCGGCCAGGAGCTGGCGCAGCTGACCGGGGTCGGTGATGGTCTCGTCGGTGAGCTTCTCCAGCGGGCCGGACAGCACCTGTTCCTGGTAGTCCGGCGAGGAGAAGGCCAGCAGCACCAGGCCGGACGACGACGCGTGCAGCTGGTGCCGCTCCGCCATCCGGCCCGCCACCAGTGTCGTCGCCGCCGGGGCCAGGCGCTCCAGGAACAGCGCGGATCCCTGGTCGAGCACGGAGATGGTCACGATCTCGTGGATCGCGGTGCGCAGGTCGATCATGAACGGCAGGGCGGCGTCCCGGATGTCCAGGCCGCGGTTGCCCTGGCCCGCCAGCTCCCACAGGTGCAGGCCGATCCTGATGTCCTTGGTGCCGTTGCGCTCGAGCAGCCCGCAGCGCACCAGTTCGGTGACCAGGCGGTGCGTGGTGGGCAACGGCAGCCCGGTCCGGTTGGCGAGCGTACTGAGCGACACCGATTCGGTGTTCCGGTCGAACGCCTCCAGCACGCGCGCGACACGGCTGATCAGTGACTCGCCATCCGTCCTTGGCACTGCCTGCTCACCTCCGGGCTTCTCCTGCGAGACCGATCATGCGGGTGTTCGCCGGTCTTCACCAGGCACCTGACCCACGCGCAGGTCGGTCCGGCCGTCGGCGAGCACGGCCATCTCGCGGGCGTCGGGCAGCCCGAGCCAGCCGACGAAGAACCCGATCACGGCCAGTCCGATGACGTAGAACGCCGGCGCGGTGGGGGAGAACTCCGCGGCCAGCCAGGTGGACACGAACGGCGCGGTGCCGCCGAACGCGGCGAACCCGAGCGCGTAGGGCAGCGCGGCCGCGGTCGCCCGGACGTCCACCGGGAACAACTCCACGACAGCCAGTCCCGAGCTGATCATCGTGCCGAACTGGAGGATGGCGAAGACCGCCAGCCCGGCGACCGCCACCACGGCGCCCTTGCCCAGCAGCACGAACGCCGGATAGCTGAAGACGACGAGTCCGGCGCACATCGCCATCGCGAACGTCTTGCGGCTCATCCGCCTGGTGAGCCTGCCCAGTACCGGCATCGCGACCGTGGCGATACCCAGCGCGACGACGATGATCCCGTACGTGCTCACCATGCTGTGCCCGTCGAAGTGCATCAGATGGGTCGCCATGTAGCTGACGGTGATGTACCCCGCGGTCGCCTGCAGCGCGACCCACAGGAACAGGATCACCATCGACTTTTTGGCCGTGCGGAAGGCCTGCACGAGGGGCGCCCGCCGCTCGCTGTCCTGCTTGCCGATCACGGCCGAGACCTCGGCGGCGGACTTGTAGACCTCGGCGTCGTCGACCCGCAGCCGGAGCACGAGACCGACGATGCCCAGCGGGACGGCGAGCAGGAACGGCACCCGCCAGAATCCGCCGCTGAGCGCGCTCGCGGGGATCGCGAGGCTCACGATCATGGCGGTCAGCGAGGCGATCACGCTCGCCAGGATCGTGGCCGAGATGAGCGGTGCGACGTTGCGGCCGCGGTCGGGGACCGGTGAATGCTCGGCGACGAGCACGAGCGCCGTGGTCGACTCGCCGCCGGTGGAGAAACCCTGGCAGAGCCGGCACACCAACAGCAGGACCGGCGCCAGTACGCCGACGGTGGAGTATGTCGGCAGCAGGCCGACGAGCGTGGTGGCGATGCTCATCAGCAGGATCGAGCTGATCAGCACCGTTTTGCGGCCCCAGCGGTCGCCGATGTGGCCGAACACGATCGCGCCGACCGGCCGGACCACGAACGAGACGCCGAACAGGGCGAAGGTGGACAGCAGTGCCACCACCGGGTCGAAGCTGGGGAAGAACAGCTTCGCGATCGTGACCGCGAAGATGCCGTAGAGGGCGTTGTCGAAGTACTCGATGAAGTTCCCGATCGCGCCCGCCCGGCGGACCCTGCTGATGTCCACCGGGTTCGGGCGTGCGGATCCGGCCGTGCTTTCCATGTGCGACACCTCGTTGTGCACTCAATGGTCAGGAATGAACGCTGCCGATCAACGGATCCGCGCGCCGGATAGATCCACAGTGGACACCGGGGAGACGGATTCGGCGAGTATTCCGGGAGCCCGGAATGGTTGTCCATTGTGCCTCCCGCTTCGCGCCTGTCAAGCGCCGATCGGGGTTTGCCTTCCGGTGCTTGACCTCGTCCGGGGCCGAGTCTAGCCTATTGGTCAAACCATTAGGTTCCCATCGGCGGGAAGGACGGATCGGGCGTGGCATCGGTATTCGGCGAGGAGCGCGACGAGCTGCGCCGGGTCCTCCGGCGGTTCTTCACGGACAGGTCGGACGAGGCCCAGGTGCGGCGGCTGGCGGAAACCGAGGATGGCTACGACAAGGCCGTCTGGGAGCAGCTGACGGGCCAGCTGGGGCTGGCCGGGCTGGCGGTCCCCGAAGAATACGGCGGATCCGGGTTTTCGCAGGTCGAGATGGCGATCGTGGCCGAGGAAGCAGGGCGCGCGCTGCTCGGCGGCCCGTGGCTGTCGAGCGCGGTACTGGCGGCGAACCTGCTGCTGGAATGCGGTGGTGACACCGCTCGCGAGCTACTTCCCGAGGTGTGTGCCGGCGGGGTGCTCGCCACGGCCGCGTTCGCGGAGACTTCGCGGGGCTGGGACCCGGGCACGGTCCGGCTGGCGGCCGAACGCCGGGACGGCGGGTGGCGGCTGTCCGGCGAGAAGTTCTACGTGCTCGACGGCGGTATCGCCGATGTCCTGCTCGTCACCGCGGCCACTCCGGCGGGCGTGAGCGTGTTCGCGGTCCGCAAGGGGGCGGCGGGGCTGGCCGTGTCGCCGATGCGGACGATGGATCACACGCGACGACTGTCCGGAATCGTGCTCGCGGACACGCCCGCCGAGCTTCTCGGCGAAGAGGGGGCGGCCTTGCCTGCCCTGGAGCGCACGCTCGACCTGGTGTCGCTCGCACTGGCAGCGGAGGACGTCGGCGGCGCGTTGCGGTTGGTGGAAATGTCCGCCGAGTACGCGCGTACCCGCGAGCAGTTCGGCAAACCGATCGGCGGTTTCCAGGCGATCAAACAGAAACTCGCCGACATGCTGATGTCGGCCGAACTGGCGAAGGCCGCCGTGTACCGGGTGGCCGAGCTCGCCGGCACCGATCCGGCGGCGGCCGCGGCCGAAGCGAGCATGGCCAAAGCCCTGTGTTCGGACACGTTCGTGCGGATCGCCTATGACACCATCCAGGTGCACGGCGGAATCGGCTTCACCTGGGAACACCCGGCGCACCTGTACTTCCGCCGGGCCAAGAGCAATGCCGCGCTGTTCGGCACCCCGGACGAGCACCGGGAACTCGTCGCGCGGCGGATGGGGATCTGAGAATGAGCGACACGCGCAAGACATTGCGTGCCCGCGTGACCGATGGCCCGCTGCTGGTGGTTCCAGGGGCCGCGAACGCGTTGACCGCACGGCTGATCGCCGAAGTGGGCTTCGAGGCGGTGTATGTGACCGGAGCCGGCATCGCGAACACCTTCCTCGGTACGCCCGACATCGGGCTGGTCACGCTGAGCGAACTGACCGCGCACGTCGCGGCGATCCGCGAAGCGGTGTCGTTGCCGCTGATCGTGGACGGTGACACCGGTTTCGGCAACGCCATCGGTGTCCGGCGCGCCATCCGGGAGCTGGAACGGGCCGGTGCCGACGCGGTCCAGCTGGAGGATCAGCGTTTTCCCAAGCGCTGCGGGCATTTCGGTGGCAAGGAGCTGATCGGTTCCGCGGAAATGGTGCAGAAGGTGCGGTCGGCGGTCGAGGCCCGCACCGACGACGACCTGCTGATCATCGCGCGCACCGACGCCAGGGCAGGCGAAGGCTTCGAAGGGGCGCTGGAGCGCGCCGCGGCCTACCAGGAGGCGGGCGCGGACGTGATCTTCCTGGAGGCACCGCAGACCGTCGAAGAGATCCACGAGATCCCGCGGAAGCTGGGCGGTCCGCAGGTCATCAACTTCGTCGAAGGCGGGCGTACGCCGATGGTCCCGCTCGATCAGCTCGACGGCTTCGCCATCGCCCTGTTCGCCAACGCGCCGCTGCAGGGCGCGGTCAAGGGCACTTTGCGAGTCCTCGAAGGGTTGCGAGACACCGGTTCGCTCGCGTCGGTGGCCGGTGACCTGACCGGCTGGCAGGAGCGGCAGCGCCTGGTCGGCAAGCCTTTCTACGACGACCTGGAGAAGCGTTACTCGGTGGAGTAGTCCCGGTGTCCTGCGCGGGGAAGCGGCGGCCATCAGGTCGCCGCTTCCTTGTTTTCACCAGGCAGGGGCCAATTCTTTTACTCATCGAAATTCGGCTATGTGCCTGCGGTCACGCGTTGCCACAGTGGACTTCAGCCGCAAGGAAGCGGTGATACCGGCTGAAAGGACGGACGATGTCGACGACGACGCCGACGGCCGCGCAGTTGCCGCCGTACTCCCACGAGCTCGACTGGCCCGAAGGCCTCGAGCCGTACCGCATCATCGATCACACGGGCACGCAGGGTGAGCCTTATGCGCATTACGCGTGGATGCGGAAGAACGCGCCGGTGCTGCGGGTCCAGCACACCGATGGCGACGTCTGGATGGTGGCGAGGCACGAGGACGTGCGCTGGGCGCTGCGGAAGCCCAAGATCTTCCGGTCCCAGATCAACGACCCGCAGGAGCTGGCGTTCCTGACTCTGATGGACGCCCCGGACCACACGCGCCTGCGCAAGGTGGTCGCCGCCGCGTTCACGCCGAAGACGATCGGCCTCGTCGAGCAGCGCGTGCGGGAGGTCGCGAGCGCCAAGCTGGACGCGATGATCGCCGCCGGGGGCGGTGAGGTGCTCGAGGGCTATGCCCGGCCGCTGACCATGGCGACCATCAGCAGCATCCTCGACGTCCCGATCGACGACCTGGAGCATGTGTCGTTCCTGTCGGAGAAAATGTTCGTCTTCTTCGCGCGGCTGGCGCGCAGCGCCCCCGGCACGCCGGACGACGAACGCTATACGCGTGAGTTCTTCGCATACCTGCACCAGAACCTGCTTCGGCTGTACGAGGCGAAGAGCGAATCCGTCGGTGGCAGCATCGCCCGCTCCTGGCTGGACGACGGGCTGATCTCCGAAAAGGAAGCCATCGAACTGTGCGGTTTCGTGTTCGTCTCGGGCTTCGAGACCACGATGCGCCTGATGGGCGGTGGTTTCCGCGAACTCACCTACAACCCGTCGCTGCTGGGCAGGCTGCGGGACAACCCGGCGGACGCCGAGCGGTTCGTCGAGGAGCTGGTGCGCATGCGCGGGCCGGTGCACCGCGCGGTCCGGCGCACTGCCGAGGACGTGGGGATCCGGGGCGTGACGATTCCCGCGGGTTCGATCGTGCGACTGCTGATCGCCTCGGCCAACCGCGACGAGAACGTGTGGCCGCGTGCCGACGAGTTCGACATCGACCGCGAAGCCGACGGGCATTTCGGTTTCGGGCACGGTATCCACAGCTGCCTCGGCGCCCCGCTCGCGCGGCTGGAGACCCGCGTGACGGCGGAGTTGCTCGGGGAGAAGGTCGCGTCGGTGTCGTTCGACCACGACCGGGATCTCGTGTTCCTCAAGGGCAACAGCATGACCACCGGTCCCGAGTCGTTGCGGGTGGACCTCGTGCCCGTGAGCGGGAAGTGACCGAAGTGGACGGATGGCCGGTCGTCATCGTGGGTGCCGGGCACGCGGGCGTCCAGGCCGCCGCGAGGCTCGCCGAGCTGGGCCGGGAGGTCGTGCTGGTCGACCAGGACGACGTCGTGCCCTACGAGCGGCCGCCGCTGTCGAAGGACGTGCTCAAGGGTGGCGCCACCGCGCCGCCCCCGCTGCGGAAGGAGGATTTCTACGCCGCGCGCGGGATCCACCGGATCGCCGGGAAGCGGGTCGTGCGGATCGCGCGCGCCGAGCGGGAAATCGAGTTCGGGACCGGGGAACGGCTGGGCTACGCGACTTTGGTCCTGGCGACCGGCTCGACGGCGCGAACGCTTCCGGTGCCAGGCGGTGACCTGCGTGGCGTCCGGACGCTGAAGACGTGGGCGGACGCCAGTGCGTTGCGGCGGGAGCTGATGCCCGGGCGCCGGGTCGTGCTCGTCGGTGCCGGGTACGTCGGACTGGAGGTGGCGGCCGCGGCGGGCGAACTCGGCTGTGCCGTCACGGTGATCGAGGCGCAGGACCGGGTGATGAGCCGGGTGACCTCGGAAGTGGTGTCCCGGTTCTACGAGGATCTCCACCGTGGCAAGGGAACCAGGTTCGTCTTCGGTGAGGGCGTCGCCGCGTTCGAGGGTGACGGTGCCGTCGAACGTGTCGTGACGTCGAGCGGGTCGGTGCACGACGCGGATCTCGTCGTGGCCGGCGTCGGGGTCGTGCCGAACCAGTCGCTCGCCGAGGAGGCAGGGCTCGCGTGCGCCGACGGCGTACTCGTGGACCGGCATTGCCGCACGTCCGATCCCGGCATCCACGCCGTGGGCGACGTGGTGCGGCAGGTGTGCCCGGAAGAGGGGATCGACCGGCGGCTGGAGAGTGTGCAGAACGCCGTGGCGCAAGGGATCACCGCGGCGGAGGCCATCGCCGGCGCCGGTCAGGTCAGGTGCGAGGTGCCGTGGTTCTGGACCGTCCAGCACGGCGTCCGGCTGCAGACCGCCGGCCTGCGGGAACCCGGCGACGAGATCGTGCTCCGGGGAAGCGTGGCCGAGGGCCGGTTCGCCGTGCTGTACCTGCGCGACGGGCGGCTGGCCGCGATCGACACCGTCGGCTCGGCGCGAGATTTCGCACCGGCGAAGAAACTCATCGCGTCCGGTGCCCGCATCGACCGCGCACTGGCCGCCGACCCGGCCGTGAAACTGTCCCAGGCCCAGTACCTGGCGACTGTGTGAGGAGGAGAGCCATGACCGACACCACGACCGCCACCATCGGACTGACCGCGCTCGACCGCGACGGCGCAGCCAGCGAGCTGGCATGGGAGCCGGGCCAGTCGCTGATGGAAGCATTGCGGGACAACGGGCTTCCGGTCCTCGCGTCTTGCGGTGGCACCGCCTCGTGCGCGACCTGTCACGTCTTCCTCGACCCCGCGGTCGTCACGAGGCTGGGGGAGCGCGGCGAGGACGAGATGGAACTGCTCGAGGAGACCGAGCATTTCGACGAGGCCACGTCCCGGCTGTCGTGCCAGGTCGCGCACGACGCCGCCCTTGACGGCATCACCGTGCGGCTGGCACCGGAAGAGGAGTAGCCGGAAAGCCTTGTGGGCCACCATTCTTGTCGATGGTGGCCCGCAAAGCCGTTCCTGCGCTCAGCGTGCGACGAGGCCGCCGTCCACCGGGAGCGCGACGCCGGTGACGAACGAGGCGTCGTCGGAGGCCAGCCACAATGCGGCGTGCGCGATCTCTTCGGGCTGGCCCGGCCTGCCCATCGGGATGGCGGAGAGGAACCGCTTCTCGGTCTCCTCCCGGCTGAACGGGGAGTCGGCCATGAAGTCGTTGTAGAGCATCGGGGTGGCGACCATGCCGGGGCAGATCGCGTTGACCCGGATGCCCTCGGTCGCGTACCGCACGGCGAGGCCCTTGGTCAACCCGATCAGGCCGGCCTTGAGCGAGGAGTACAGCGGGCTCGACGCCGAGCCCACCAGCCCGGACGAGGACGAGGTGAAGACGATGGATCCCTTGTTCTGCTTGTGCATCTCCGTCACGGCGAGGCTCGCCAGCAGAGTCGCCTGGGTGACGTTGAGCTGGGCCGCGCGCTGGTACCGGTCGAGGTCGAGGCCTTCGAACTCCGACGGTGCCGGCATCCCGGCGTGGCTCCACAGCACGTCGACCCCGCCCAGCCAGGCGGTCGCCTCGGCGAAACAGCGGGCCACCGCGTCGTTGTCGGACAGGTCGGCGACGAACCCTTCGGCTTTGCCACCCTGGTCGTTGATCCCGTCCACAACGGACTTCAGCGCGCCGGCGTCACGGTCGATCGCGGCTACCTTGGCACCCTCGCGGGCGAACAGTTCCGCGCCGGCGCGGCCCATGCCGGACGCCGCGGCGGTGATGACCGCTCGTTTGTTCGCCAATCGCATGTCGATCCTCCTGTTCGGGCCGCATGGCCGCATGATTCCTTGTGTACCAAAGGTTTTCGCCCCGGCATCGTTCTCCGTCATGGTACGCTTATGGTCAAACCATTTGAAACCCTCGAGGGAAGTTTTCGCGGTGAGGAGTCAAGGGTGACCATCACGATCGAGCAGGAACGGGCCGCGATCGCGGCCGCGCCGAAGCAGATGCTGATCGGCGGGAAATGGTGCGCGGCGTCCGGCGGCGGCACGTTCGACGTCTACGACCCGTCCACCGGGGAGGTGCTCTGCCAGGTCGCGGACGGTACCCCGGAAGACGGTATGCGCGCGCTCGACGTCGCGGTCGGGACCCAGGAATCCTGGGGGCGAGTCCCGGCCCGGCAGCGTTCGGAGATGCTCCGCCGTGCGTTCGAGCTGATGCACGAGCGGGCGGACGAGCTGGCGCTGGTGATGACGCTGGAAGCGGGCAAACCGGTCGACGAGGCCAAGGCCGAGATCGCGCTCGCGGCCGATTTCGTCCGGCACTTCGCCGAGGAGGCGGTGCGGATCCGGGGCAACTACCAGGAAAGCCCGGCCGGTGGCGGCCGGATCATCGTCACCCGCCAGCCGGTCGGGCCCGCGATCCTGATCGCGCCGTGGAACTTCCCGTTGTCGATGGGCGCGCGCAAGATCGCCCCGGCCATCGCGGCCGGCTGCACCTGCGTGGTCAAACCGGCGCCGGAGACCCCGCTGACGATGCTGATGCTCGCGGACATCTTCGCCGAGGCCGGTGTCCCCGACGGCGTGGTGAACGTGGTGACCACGAACTCGCCCGCCGAGGTCGTCGAACCGCTGATCACGTCCGGCAAGGCGCGCAAGCTCTCCTTCACCGGCTCGACCGCGGTCGGGGTGCACCTGCTGGAGCAGGCCGCGAAGCGGGTGCTGAAGGTGTCGATGGAGCTGGGCGGCAACGCGCCGTTCATCGTGTTCGACGACGCGGACATCGAGAACGCGCTCGACGGCTTGATGATGACCAAGATGCGCAACGGCGGGGAGACGTGCACCGCGGCCAACCGGGTCTACGTGCAACGGTCCATTATGGACACCTTCGCCGGGAAACTCGCGGACCGCATGTCGGGATTCGTGCAGGGACGCGGCGTGGCGGAAGGCGTCACACTGGGGCCGCTGATCACCGAGAAGCAGCGCGGGACCGTGGAGGCCCTGGTCGCCGACGCGCTGGAATCGGGAGCCGAACTCGTCATGGGCGGTGCGCGGCCGGACCTGCCCGGGTACTTCTACCAGCCGACAGTGCTCAAGGACGTACCGAAAACCGCGCGGGTGACCCGGGAGGAGATCTTCGGCCCGGTCGCCCCGCTCATTCCGTTCGACACCGAGGAAGAGGTCATCGCGGCCGCGAACAGTACCGATTACGGCCTGGTGGCCTACATCTTCACGGAGAACTACCGGCGGGCCCTGCGCGTGGCCGAGGCGATGGAGACCGGGATGGTCGGGCTGAACCAGGGTTCGGTGTCCAACGTGGCGGCGCCGTTCGGTGGGGCGAAGATGTCCGGGCTGGGCCGCGAGGGCGGCTCGGAGGGAATCGACGAGTTCCTGGAGACGAAGTTCGTCGCCGTGCAACTCTGAGCGAAAAGTGCCCTGGCCCCCGGAGGGGAGCCAGGGCACTTTCCTGTGTTCTCAGCGTGAGCCGTTGGCCGCCGCGTGTTCGTTCTCGGCCGCGACCAGCACCTTCTCCAGCCGGCGCAGGTGGCGGGTGATCTCCGCGATCGCCTTGTCCGCGTCGCCCTCGCGCAGCCGGTTGAGGATCCGGCGGCGGATCTTGCCGATGTCCTTGTTCGGCGGCGGCCCGACCCGGTTGAGCCGCAGATGCACGATCTGGGCCAGCGAGTCCGTGAGGACCACCAGGACCTGGTTGTGCGTGGCCTTGGCCAGGATCCGGTAGAACTCGGTGATCTGTGCGGTCCGTTCGAATCCCACTTCGGCGTTCTTCGCCTGTCGCTCGGTGGCGACCACATCCTCTTCCAGCAGCTGGAAGTCCTCCTCGGTGGCGCGCTCGACGACGAGGCGGACCACGGTGGACGTGAGCAGGATCCGTGCTTCGAGCAGGTCTTCCGACGAGAGCGCGCCGAGCGACGCCAGGTCTCCCAGCGCCCGGGACACCACCTGTGGATCGCCCTCGCGGATGTACGCACCCCCGGTGACCCCGGGACGGGACTCGACGAGCCCGGTCGTCTCCAGGCCGCGGATGGCTTCCCGGACGCCCTGCCTGCTGACCCCGAAGATCTCGGCCATCTCGCGTTCGGCGGGGAGCCGGTCGCCGGGGCGCAGCCGCCCGTCGGCCACCGCGTTCCTGATCTGGTCGTAGATGTATTCGAAGCCACGGCGGGTGCGCACCTTGGTGAACAGCGCGGAACCGTCGCCACCTGCGTGCTCCGACCACGGATTGACGGCCGTGATCGCGCGTGACGAGCCGGACTCGGTCATCTGCCGGCCTCCCCGGTTGCTAATGATTTGACCATTGGACCCGGCCAGTGTAGCGACCGCGGTCCGCGGGCGGCCAGGAAGCGCGCCGAGCCGCTCATCGTGGCGAAACCCAGAGGCCTTCGGCGCGGGCACAAACGGTGTCGCCGCAACGCAACTCGCCTTCGGCGAAGGTCTTGCGCCCGTCGACCGAGGTGACGCGGCCTTCGATGGTGAGCTCCTCGCCGAGCGGGACCGGGCTTTCGTAGGTGATGTTCAGGGTGCGGGTGAAACTGGCGGCTCCGAGCCGGTGGAACACCGCGTCCCACAGCACCTGGTCCAGCAGCACGCCAACGTAGCCGCCGTGCAACTTCCCGCGCGGCCCCTGGAACTGGCGGGACAGCGGGCCGACGGTGGCGATGGCCCAGTCGCCGTCGAACTTCTCGGTGAGCAGCGGGGCGAGGACGTTGCGGTGGCTGGTCACCGGATTCGTGTTGATCACGACGTGGCCCTTGCGGCTGAACCTCGGTGGGTCGTGGGGCGCCTCGGCGGGTTCCAGGGTGGCCGGATCGTCCAGCGCGGCGCGCAGCCGCGCCGTTTCCGCGCCGAGGAAGGATCGCAGCTCGGAGCCGGTGTGTTCGAGCAGGCCGGCGGCCATCCGGCGGCAGGCCTCCGCCGCGTATTCCGCCAGGACGCTGTCCGCCTCGGTTTCGGGCTCGGCGTCCATGTCAGGCCCCCACCTTGGCGGCCGCGGGCTGTCCGGTGACCCGTCGCAGAACGGCGGCGGGGTCGGCGGGCACCTCGTCCGCGCGCCAGCAGACCTGCCCGTCGGGGCGCACCAGCACCAGTTTGCGCTCGTACAACTCGGCGGCCTCGACGGAGTCGATGTCGGCGACCCGGGCGGGCACACCGGATTCCCCGGCCGCCGCCAGCAGCGCTGCGGCATCCACCGAAGAGTCGAAGCGCAGCAGGACGAATCCGGGGCCGAACTCGTCGAGCAGCGAACGCTCGCCGTCCAGCCAGACATGGGGCGCCCGCGATCCCGGCCGGGCCGACGGGGTGTAGCTGGACACGGCCATGGACGGGATCGGAGTTCCGTCGGGCACGATCACCGGCGATCCCTCGTAGACGTATCCGAGGTGGATGCCGATGCTGTGCCATTCGCGCTTCATCATCGCGGTGTAGTCGTCGCCGAACCGTTTCCGCGCCTCTTGCGTGGCGGGGCTGTCGTCGTCGGCGAACAGCGCCGGGTCGGGGCGGGCGATCCGCGGCGCGAGCATGCGCTTGAGGTTGTCCCCGGCCTCGGTGACATTGCGGACGGCCACCGGCCGTTGCTCGAAGTCGTAGCTGTCCAGCAGTGCCTCACCGCCCCAGCCGTGCAGCCGGGCGGCCAGCTTCCAGGACAGGTTCACCGCGTCGAGGATGCCGGTGTTCATCCCGAACCCGCCGGTCGGCGAGGTGAGGTGCGCGGCGTCCCCGGCCAGGAAAACCCGGCCCTTCCGGTAGCTGTCGGCGACCAGTTGCCGCCGAACCCACGGCAGCACGGACAGGATCTCGAAATCGAACTCACGGCCGACGGCGCGCACGATGGCCGCGCGCATCTCCTCGGCCGTCGGCTCCTGCTGGGTGTCGTCGCCGATGAGCGAGAAACGCCACTGATCACGGCCGTTGATGGCCACCAGGGTGGCCCAGGTGCCCTCGGGGCCGATGAAGATATACCGGTAGCCCGGTGTCGTGGTGTGCAGCTTTTCCAAGCCGTCGCAACGGAAGATCGCGTTCGCGGTGTAGGTGAGCGCGCCGTCCCCGCTCATCTCGATGCCCAGCCCGGTGCGCACGGTGCTCGTGCCGCCGTCCGCGCCGACCAGGTAGTCGGCATCGAGCTCGTATGTCTCGCCCGTCTCGGCGGAGCGGAGCACGGCCCGTACGTGATCACCGTGGTCGGTGAAGGAGACGAGCTCCGTGCGATACCGGATGTCGGCCTGCCCGGTGGATCCGGCGAACCGGGTCAGCACCGGGTCGAAGAAGTTCTGCGGGCACCGCTCGCGGTGCTGCGGGCTCTGTGGCGGCGGCTTCTCGCGCTCCGGCGGGGGGAAGGCTTCGCGGCCGAACTCGTAGCCGTTGAGGTTGGTCACCCATGCGCAGTCCTGGACGTAGGAACGGTTGTAACCGGCCGATTCCACGTCGCCGACGATTCCCCAGCGGCGGCAGAACTCCATGGTGCGGATGCCCACCATGTCCATTTTGGGCTGGAACACCGAACCGTCGCGGACCTCGGCGACGACGGAACGCACCCCGCGCCAGCCGAGATCACCCGCCAGTGCCAGGCCGACGGGACCGCCGCCGGCGATCAACACGGGTACTCGTTGGACCATGCGCTCGTGCCTTTCCGTGAGTGGAACCGGATGAACGCAGTATGGTCAAACCATTTGATTCCGTCAATGTTGACGGGGTCCGGAACGGCGCACCATACTGAAATGGTCAAACCAATGGATCCGGGAGGAAGCGATGACCGACACCGCGGCACGAGCCGTCGACGACACGGCCGCCCGCCTGCGGCTGCGGGACAAGCTCGCGCGGTCGGGGCTGAAGATCGCGCAGCCCGACGATCCGCCGTTGTTCACGCGGGTGCCCCAGTCGCCGATGCGCCCGATGCACTGGCGGTGGGCGGAACTCGAAGCGTTCCTGCACGAACTCGGCGAGGTGCTGGACCTGCGCCCCGGCGGCGACCGGCGCACGCTGCGCCTGGCCAACCCCGGCCTGGAATACGGGACCACGCCGACGTTCTGGGCTTCGATCCAGTACATCAACCCCGGCGAGGTCGCCACCGCGCACCGGCACAGCCCGGACGCCTTCCGGTTCGTGATGTACGGCAGCGGCTGCCGCACGACCGTCGACGGCGAGAACTACCCGATGCACGAGGGCGATCTGGTGCTGACCCCGAACTGGGCCTGGCACGACCACGTGCACCACGGCGACGAGCCGATGATCTGGCTCGACGTGCTCGACGTCTCGCTGATGCGCAAGCTGGAGAACATCTTCTTCGACCCGTACCCCGAGGACGTGCAGCCTGTCGGGGAGCAGCCGGAGAAGTCCTGGCGCGAGTTCGGTTCCGGGCTGCTGCGCCCGGTCGGCGCCGCGCCCGCGCCGCGGCGCAACCCGCTGCTGGTCTACTCGCGCGAGCAGGCCGAGGCGGCGCTGGAGCTGGCCAAGGGCCTGGAACCGGACCCGTGTGACGACGTGATCCTGGAGTATCAGAACCCGGCGGGCGGCGGTCCCGCGCTGCCCTCGATGTCGATGAAGACCCAGACCCTGCGACCGGGGTTCCAGGGTGTCACGCACCGGCACAGCGGCAGCAAGGTGTACTGGGTGATCGACGGCGCGGGCACGTCCTTCGTGGGCGACGAGCGCTTCGACTGGGGCAAGGGCGATTTCCTCGCGGTCCCGCCGTGGGCGCCGGTGCGGCACGTGAACGAACACGACGCCGAGGCGAGGCTGTTCCGGATCGACGACAGTCCCGTGTACCGGACGCTGAACGTCTACCACGAGGAAATCGTCCGATGAGGCTGGCCGTTTTCGACGACTACCGGGTCGGCGTCGTGCAGGGCGAAGATATCCGTGACATCACCGCGATCGTGCCCGCCGAGTTCGAGTCCTGGCCGGCGCAGCGCGTCAACTGGCTGATCCGGAACTGGCCGCGGGTCAGCGGCAGGCTCGCGGATCTGGCGGAATTCCCCGTGGTACCGGCATCTTCGGTGGTGCTGCGGGCCGCGAACCCGGCGCCGCCACAGCTGTTCGCGATCCCGGCGAACTACCACGCGCACATCGGGGAGATCGGCTCGCGGGCGATCACGAAACGCGGCAGGACGGCGCGGGAGAACGGGTTCTTCCTCAAGGCCGCCGGTTCGGTCAGCGGTGCGGGGGAGCCGGTTCCGTTGCCCGCCGGATCGTCGCGCCGGTTCGACCACGAGTGCGAGCTCGGCGTGATCATCGGCTCCCACGGCCGGAACGTGCCGCGGGAACGGGCCGTGGAACACGTCTTCGGTTACGCGTGCCTGATCGACCTGACGATGCGGATCGAGCCGGGGGAGTTCGAGGAAGAGCGGTCGCTGCGGAAGTCGTTCCGCGGCTTCACTCCGCTGGGCCCGCATCTCGTGACGGCCGACGAAGTCGGGGACCTCACGGTGCTCTCGTCGCGGCTGTCGGTGAACGGCGAGCAGCGGCAGGGTGCCGCGCTCAAGGACATGATCGTCGACGTCGCGGAGGCGATCGAGCTCATCTCGTCGGTCGTGGACCTGCAGCCCGGCGACGTGATCGCGAGCGGCACGCCGAAGGGGGTCGGGCCGGTGGTTCCCGGCGACGAGGTGACCATCGAGATCGACACGATCGGCGCGATGTCGCTTACCGTGATCGAGGCCGCGCCCGCGCCGCGGCCGTTCTGAAAGGAGGCCGGACCCGTGCCCGCTGACTACCGGGCCGCGTTCATCCGCGGCGGCACGAGCAAAGCGCTGGTGTTCCACGAGCGGGATCTCCCCGAGGCCCGGGAAGAGCGCGACGCGATCTTCCTGCGGGCGATGGGCAGCCCGGATCCCTACGGCAGGCAGCTCGACGGCATGGGCGGCGGCCTGTCGTCGCTTTCGAAGGTCTGCGTCGTCGGGCCGCCGTCACGTCCCGACGCGGATGTGGACTACCTGTTCGCACAGGTGCAGGTGGACACACCGGCCGTGGACTACACGGGTAACTGCGGCAACATGTCCTCGGCCATCGGGCCGTTCGCCGTCGACGAAGGGCTCGTACCGGCGGTCGCGGGGGAAGCCTCGGTGCGGGTCCACAACGTCAACACCGGCAAGATCATCCGTGCGGCGTTCGAGGTGCGCGACGGCCGCAGTGTCACCGAGGGCGACTACCGGTTGCAGGGAGTCGCCGGCACCGGAGCGCCGGTCCGGCTGGATTTCCTGGAGCCAGGCGGTGCGGCCACCGGAGCGCTCCTCCCCGCGGGCCAGGTGACCACGCGGCTGACCGTCGCGGCGAGTCTCGTGGACGCGAGCAACCCCGTGGTGTTCCTCGACGCCGCGGACCTGGGCCTGACCGCCACCGAGCTGCCCGAAGCGCTCGACGGGGACGCGGAGACGGCCGAGCGCGTCGAGTCGCTGCGCCGGGAGGGTTCGGTCCGGATGGGACTGGCGGGGGACGAGCGGGCCGCCGGCGAGCGGCGGATGACCCCGTTCGTGGCCGTGGTCGCGCCGCCCGCGGCCTATCGCACCCTCTCCGGGGAAGAAGTACCGGAGAACGAGATCGACCTGCTGGTGCGGTTCTGGTCCAACGGGAAGGCCCATCGCGCGCTGCCGCTCACGGGTGCCCTGTGCACGGCCATCGCCGCGCGGCTGCCGGGTTCCGTGGTGCACCGGCAGGTGCGTGACCACCGGGCAGGCGGCTCGCTGCGGCTGGGTTCGCCGTCAGGGCCGCTGGAGGTGGACGCCTCGGTGGTGGCGGATTCCTCGGCGCCGGAAGGGTTCCGTGCGCAGTACGCGACGGCGTATCGCACGACGAGACGGCTGTTCACCGGATTCGTGCACGTCTGACGTGGCCGAGCCCCCGGCTTGCGGGCCGGGGGCTCGAGCATGTCACGTGCCGGGCGTGACAGCGGGGGCGAAGCGCGGGCGGCGTTTCTCCGCGTAAGCCGCCACGCCCTCCTTGAAGTCCGGCTGCCGCATCATCACGCCGATGAGTTCCTTGGAGTGTTCGATCGCGCCACCGACGCTGTGGTGCAGCAGATCCGCGTACAGCTGCCGCTTCGCGGACGTGATCGCCGCCGGCGACACCTGGTCGGCGATCATCCGCGCGGTGCGGTACACCTCGTCGAGAAACCCTTCCCGCGGATAGACCCCGTTGAGGAACCCCATCCGCATCAGCTCCTCCGAGCGCACCACCCGGCCGGTGAACAGGATGTCGGCGGCGTTCGTGGTGCCCACGATCCGCGGCAGCACCCAGGACAGGCCGTATTCCGACGGCAGCCCGAGCCGCGGGGTGGACGTGGTGAACTTGATGCCCTCGGCCGCGAAGCGCAGGTCGCAGAAGCTCGCGATCGCCGCGGCGATCCCGGCGCAGGCGCCGTTGATCGCCGCGATGACCGGCACCCGCAGGCCCCAGTGCCACACCAGGTCGTGTTCGAACTCCTGGTGCACGCCCGTGCCGGGTTGCGCGAGCGCGGCCGGGTCGACGGTCTCGGTGTAGTCCTTGTCGGTCTCGGTGTAGAAGTCCAGCGCCTTGCTGTCGGCGCCGACGCAGAACTGGTCGCCGGAACCGGTCAGCACCACCACCCGGACCCCAGGGTCGCGGTCGAGCGTGTCCATCACCCACCGGTACTCGGCGTTCATGCGGCTGGTCCACGAGTTGCCACGGCCGGGCCGGTGGAACCACACCGTCGCCACGCCGTCGTCGATCTCGTACTTGGTGACTTTCAGCTCCATCAGGCGTCCTTGCCCTTCCTGTTCGCGGTGGATTTGAGGAATTCCAGTGTCTGCGGCCACGAGACGGCCCACGCGTCCGCGTTGACCTGCTCGCCGTGCCGCCGGTCGTCGCTGAACCCGTGTTTGGCACGCGGGTAGAGGTGGACGATGGTGGCCGACTCGGTGTCGCGGCCCTGCAGCGCAGTCTGCAGCCGGGTGAAGTTCTCCCACGGCACCAGGGAGTCTTTGCCCGGGTAGTGCACCATCACCGGCGCCGCGATCGCGCCGGCCGCGTCGATGGCGTCGATGCTGTGGCCTGGCTCCGGTTCGAGGGGCAGTGTCGGATGGAAAGCGACCACCGCGGACAACTCCGGCGTCCTCGCGCCGAGGATGAGGGCGAGCCGCCCGCCAAGGCACCAGCCGGCCACCGACGGTGCGGGCGTGCCGAATTCCCGGCGCAGGTGGTCCAGCAGCCGTCGCTGCTCGTGCAACGCCGTCTCGTCGTCCAGCGCGGCGTGCAGCCTCTGCAGTTCGGCGAACTCCGTATCGTCGGAGCACTTGCCGTGCCAGGGATCCCAGGCCAGGGTGAGCGCTCCGGTGCGGGCGGTGACCGACTCACCGAACTCCCGCACTCGCTTGCCGATCCCGGTGATCATGGGCAGCAACAGGGTCGCGGCGCGCGGTGGCGTGCCGGCGGCGGGCAGCGTCAGGTGCGCGCGGAGTCCGTCGACCTCGATGAATCTGCTTTCGACCTGATCCGTCACAGGCGGTGTCCTTTGGTCAAACCATTAGTTTTCAGGTGACCGTAACACGAAGCGAGGGTTCATCAGAAGCTGTTGACATCGTGCTACGGCTGGATTCTAATGGTTTGACCAATAGCGTGAACCTGCGTCGCGGCCACGCCCGACAACAAGGGGTAGGAGATGAGCAGTCCGTTGCACACCGACCTGTCCGCCGAGGACGCACTGCCACTGGCCGGAGTCCGCGTCGTCGACCTCTCGCAGATCGGCGCCGGGCCCTACGGGACCTCGATGCTCGGCGACCTCGGTGCCGACGTGGTCAAGGTCGAACCGCTCGCCGGGGACAGCTTCCGTTACGTCGACAGCGCGTTCGACCCCGGTGAGAGCGCCTACTTCTTCGGTGTCAACCGCAGCAAGCGATCGATCTCGCTGGACCTGAAGAGTGCCGGCGGACAGCAGGTGCTGCGGCGGCTGATCGCCGAGGCCGACGTCTTCGTCGTCGCGTTCCGGCCGGACGCGGTGCGGCGCATGGGTATCGACTACGACACGTTGCGTGAGCTCAATCCTCGCCTCATCTACGCCTCGATCACCGCGTTCGGCGAGACCGGCCCGCGCGCCCACCAGCCGGGCATGGACATCCTCGCCCAGTCGATGAGCGGGATGATGGGCGTGACCGGTGAGGTCGGTGGTGGCCCCGTCAAGGTGGGCGTCCCGATCGCGGACTTCGTCGGTTCCTACTTCCTCGGTTTCGGTGTCTGCGCCGCGCTGCGGCTGCGGGACCGGACCGGCCGCGGCGACAAGATCAGCATCAACCTGCTGGACGGGCAGGTCGCCTCGTTCGCCAACTACATCACGGCGTGGGACAAGACCCGCGTGCCGTTCCGCCCGCAGGGCGGCGGGCATCCGCAGCTCGTGCCGTATCAGCCCTTCACCGGCTCCGACGGCAAGTACTTCATCCTCGCCGTGCTCAACGACAAGTTCTGGCGCAAGCTGCTGCCGATGCTCGAAGAGTTCGGTGACTTCGACGAGGAGCGCTACAGCACGAACTCCGGCCGCATCGAGCACCGCGACGAGCTGTGCGCCCGCCTGCAGACCGTGTTCGACAAGCGGCCCGCGCACGTGTGGCTGGAGCAGCTGGAAGCCGAAGGCGTGCCGTGCGGGCCGATCCACCGGCTCGAAGACGCACTCGAAGACCCCCAGGTGGTCGCCAACCAGGCGGTCACCGAGCTGACCCACCCGAAGTACGGCAAGTACCTGGTTCCCAACAACCCGATCCGGTTCGAACACGCGCCGACCGGCCCGCGGGGCTATGCCCCGGGGCTCGGCGAGCACACCGACGAGATCCTGCGCGAAGCCGGGTACGGCGACGCGGAGATCCGCGCCCTGCACTCCGCGGGCGCGGTGAAGTCCGAGAAGGACAGTTGAGCATCCCCCGTTTACCCGACGTCGTGTAACAGCCCGGAGGATCACCATGACCAGTCCCGCCTCCGCGGAGGCCAGGAGCAGACGCGCACGCGCCACGCGGGCGGGCGCGATCGGGAACTTCATCGAGTTCTACGACTTCACGCTCTACGGGTTCTTCGCCATCACCATCTCGCAGCAGTTCTTCCCGGCCTTCAGCAGTCAGGCGGCGTTGCTGGCCACCTTTGCCGTGTACGGCGGTTCGTTCGTGATGCGCCCGGTCGGTGCGATCGTGTTCGGGCACGTCGCCGACCGCTGGGGCCGCAAACGAGCGCTGCTGATCGCGGTCGTGCTGATGAGCGTCTCCACCGCGGCCATCGGTGTGCTGCCGGGCTACGCGGCGATCGGGGTCGCTGCGCCGTTGCTCCTGCTGCTCTGCCGGCTGGCACAGGCGTTCTCCGCTGGTGGCGAGCAAAGCGGCTCGTACGTGCTTGTGATCGAGCACTCGCCGGTGGACCGGCGCGGGCGCAACGGTTCCTGGCTCGTGCTGTCGGTGATGGCCGGGGTCATGGGTGGTGCGCTGCTGTCGTTGCTGATGAGCGCGGTGACGACCAAGGGGCAGATGGACTCCTGGGGCTGGCGTGTCCCGTTCCTCATCGGCATCCCGCTGGGGCTGCTGGGTTTGTACCTGCGGATGAAACTGCGGGAGTCGGCGACGTTCCAGGCGGCGGCGGTCGAGGTCGCGCGGACCGGGCGCCGGCACATCCCGCTCGTGCAGGCGTTCCGCACGGTGCGTCGCGAGATGCTCACGCTGTTCGCGTGGATCGGCATCGTGTCGCTGGCCGGATACCTGCTGATCGGGTTCATGGTCACCCTCATGGTGAAGTTCGAGGGCTACACCATGTCGGCCGCGCTGCTGGTGATCGCGCTGGCGTTCCTGATCGCGATGCCGGTGGTGCACTACCTGTGCCGGCTCTCGGATCGGTTGTCCCGCAAGATGTTCGCCGGTGGCCTGACGCTGGGCCTCGCCGTCTGGACGGTCCCCGCGTTCCTGCTGATCGGGCAGGGGCCGGTGGCGGCGACGATCGCGATCGCCGTCTACATCGTGTTCGTGTACCCGATGAACCTGGCGGCCGGGTTCGCGGTCGTGGAGCTGTTCCCGGTCGACGTCCGCGCGTCGGCGAGTGCTTTGCCCTACCAGCTGGGTTTCGCGTTGTTCGGCGGCACCGCTTCGCTGGTGGCCACGTGGCTGGTGTCCACGTTCAACAGCGTCGCTCCCGCCTACTACGTCGCGGTCGTCGCGCTGTGCGAGGTTTTCGTGGCCTGGAAGCTGCTGCCCAACGCGCGGGAAATGGCCGTCGTGACCGGGGCCGGCGACGAGATCAAGGAACTTCCCGGACACGGGAGTCCACAATGGAAAGTCGAATCGAGTGCGCAGGTGCGAGAGGATTCCTGAATGCAGGCGCTAACGCAGTCCACACCGGAGATCAAGTGGGGTCGCGAGGTGGTGCGCGGAACCGTGCACGGCCGCCCGTCGCTGATGTACAAGGACCGGCCGCACCGGGTGCGCGACCTGCTCATCGGCGCACGGCGGTGGACCGGGCGGGAGATGCTGGTGCAGGGCGACCGGCGGCTGACCTTCGAGCAGCATGAACAGGCTGTCGCCGCGGTGGCGAACCGGCTGGCGGCCTATGGCGTCACCAAGGGCGACCGGGTGCTGCTGCTCGGGTTCAACAGCATCGAATGGGTCGTGGCGTTCTGGGCGGTGCAGAGCCTCGGCGCGGTGACCGCGCTGGGCAACTCGTGGTGGAGCGACCGCGAGGTGGACGCGCTGGTCCGCAAGAGCGAGTCGAAGCTGATGATCTCCGACCGCGATCTGCACTCCGTGCCCAGGGTCTCCTTCGCCGAGTTGCGCTCCATTGTGGACGCGGGAGATCCGGCGGTGCTTCCCGGGGCGGAAGTGTCCGAAGAGGACCCCGCGGTCATCATGTTCAGTTCGGGCACGACAGGGACGCCGAAAGGCATCCTGATGTCCCAGCGGTCGATCATCGGGAACCTGCACAACCTGCTGGCGATGACCCGGCGCCTGCCCGACGAGCTGCCCGAGGACTACGTCGGCACCACGAGCCTGCAGACGGTCCCGCTGTTCCACCTCGCCGGTGTCCAGGTCAGTTGCGCGACCCTGCTGCAGGGCGGGAAGATCGTGATGCTGAACGGGAAGTTCGATCCGGTGGAAGTGCTGCGGCTGATCCAGGAGGAGAAGGTCAGGTCCTGGGGCAGCATCCCGACCATGGTCACCCGTGTGCTCGACCATCCCGATCTCTCCAAATGGGACACTTCGACGCTGAAGTCCGTGCCGCTCGGTGGTTCCGCGGTGCCTGCCAACCTGCGCGAGCGGATCAGGGAAGCCTTCCCCGGGGTCAAGGAACGGGTCGGCAGCCTCTACGGGCTCACCGAGTCCGGCGGGCTGCTGGCGGCCGGAGCCGGGTCGGAGATCGGCGACCATCCCGGCCGGGTCGGCAAACCGCTGGCCGTCGTGGAGGTGCGGATCGCGAACCCGGACTCCGACGGCGTCGGCGAGATCATGGGCCGCACGCCGAACGTGCCCGAGGGCTACCTCGGCGAGGGCCCCATCGAGGACGAGGACGGCTGGATCGCGACCGGCGACCTCGGCCGGATCGACGACGAGGGGTACCTCTACGTCACCGGCCGGGTCAAGGAGGTCATCATCCGGGGCGGGGAGAACATCGCGTCGGCGAACGTGGAGAACACGCTGCTGTCGCACCCGGCTGTCGCGGACGTGGGCGTGCTCGGTGTGCCGGACAAGGATCTCGGCGAGATCGTCGGCGCGGTCGTCGTGCCGCCGGTCGATGCCGGCCTGCCTGCCATCGAGGACCTCACGCAGCTGTGCAAGGAACGTCTCGCGCGGTTCGAGGTGCCGGAGCGGTGGTGGATCCGGCGCGAGCAGCTGCCGATGTCCGGCGTCGGCAAGATCGCCAAACGCGAACTGCTCCAGCAGTGGACCGAACGCGGCCTGGAGGACATCGTCGACGAGAACCGGCCATGACCGGCGCCCTGCACGGCATCCGGGTCGTCGAGATGGGCGGCCAGGGCCCGGCGCCGTTCTGCGCCATGATGCTGGCCGATCTCGGCGCCGACGTCGTCCGCGTGGAGCGGCCGGCGCGGGATCCGGAGCGGGCCCGCAAGCTGGACTCGTTCGGCCGCGGGCGGCGTTCCGTCGTGATCGACGTGAAGCGGCCCGCGGGCCGGGATCTGGTGGCGGATCTGGTGTCGGGGGCGGATGTTTTCCTGGAGGGCAACCGGCCCGGCGTGCTCGAACGCCTCGGGCTCGGCCCGGATGAGTGCCTGGCGGCCAACCCACGGCTGGTGTACGGCCGGATGACCGGGTGGGGTCAGCAGGGCCCGCTCTCCGGCGTCGCCGGGCACGACATCAACTACATCGCGATGGCCGGTGCGCTGGAGCCGATCGGGCGGGCGGGGGAGGATCCCGTCCCGCCGCTGTCGCTCGTCGGCGATTTCGGCGGCGGGGGAATGCTGCTCGCGCTCGGGGTCTGCGCCGCGCTCGTGGAGCGGGCGGCGTCCGGGCGCGGGCAGGTCGTCGATGCGTCCTGTGTGGACGGTGCGTCGCTGCTGATGACCGTCGTGCACCACCTGCGCTCGGTGGGCCGTTGGTCCGATGAGCGTGGCACCAACCTGTTCGACAGCGGGGCCCCGTTCTACGAGGTCTATCGCACCCGCGATGCCCGTCACGTATCGGTGGGCGCGATCGAGCCGAAGTTCTACGAGCAGCTCGTCGCCACGCTGGGGATCCCTGCCGAGGACGCCTTCCCGCAGTACGACCGCGAGCTGTGGGCCAGGCGCAAGAAGGTTTTCGCGGAGGCCTTCGCCGAGCGGACCCGGGACGAATGGTGCGCGGCCTTCGACGGTCTGGAGGCATGCTTCGCGCCTGTGCTCACACCGGCCGAGGCGGTCGCGCACCCCGCGCACCGGGCGCGGGACGCGTTCGTGGACGTCGACGGGTTCGCCGAACCCGCCCCGGCGCCCCGGTTCGGCCGCACGCCACCGGCCGCACGCCGGCGTCCTCTTCCCGGTGAGCACACGGATTCCGTGCTGGCCACCATCGGCCGGACGCCGGAAGAGATCGAAACCCTCCGTACCTCGGGAGTGATCGCATGACCAGCCAGACCGTCGAGGAGTTCGAACGCGACGCGCGCGCCTTCCTCGCCGAGCACCTTCCGCCGCGCCCGCCCACCCGCCGCAAGCTCGAATGGGGCGCCGGGGAGGACACCGGCGTCGACCTGTGGGAGGAGCCCGATTCCGAGGAGGAACGGGAACGACTCGCCGAGGCGCGCGAGTGGCGGCGCAAGCGGTTCGACGCCGGGTACGGCTGGCTGTCCGGGCCGCCGGAGCTCGGCGGCCGCGGTCTGCCGGGCGAGTACGCGCGGGCCTACCGGCGCCTGGAGCGCGAGTTCGACGTGCCCAACGACAGCTATTTCAAGCTGGACCACGTCATCGGGCCGGTGCTGCTGAAATACGCCACCGAGGAAATCCGGCGCACCGTTCCCCGTGCCCTGCAGCGTGACCTGGTCGCGTGCGAACTCTTCAGCGAACCCGAGGCGGGGTCCGACCTGTTCTCGGCCCGCACGCGCGCGGTTCGTGACGGCGGGAGCTGGCGCATCACCGGGCAGAAGGTGTGGACGTCCGACGCGCACCTGGCCGACATCGGCATCGTGTTCTGCCGCAGCGGCAATGAGCGGGGCAAGGGCGCGTTCTCCACGTTCGTGCTCGACATGCATCAGCCCGGCGTGCGCGTGGTACCGCTGACCCAGATGACCGGTGGCGCGGCGTTCAACGAGGTGTACCTGGACGACGCGGTGGTCGAGGATGCCGCCTTGCTCGGCGAGGTCGGCCAGGGCTGGGACGTGGTGCGCGAGATCCTGGCCAGGGAACGGGCCGGTATCGGCGGCGGGATGGGCAAGTCCGGTTCCGGTATCGCCAACGGCACCCGGTTCGTGGAACTGGTGCGGGCCATGGGAGTCGCCGATGATCCCCTCGTCCGGCAGGAACTGGTGAAGGTGCTGACCGGCTTCTGGGCGGCCCGCCAGCTCGGCGTGCAAGGCTCGGACAAGGCCGCCACGCCGTTCCTGCGCACCGACCCGGTACCGCTGGTGTCGAAGCTCGCGCTGAGCGCGAACCTGCGTGCCGGGGCGGACTTCGTGAGCCGGGTGCTGGGCCCGAGCCTGGTCGCCGACACCGGCGAATGGGGCACGTTCTCGTGGAACTCGTTCCTGCTGGGCGAACCCGGGGTGCACATCTTCGCCGGGACCGACGAGATCGTGCGCAACTCGATCGCCGAGAAATGCCTGGGGATGCCGCGTGACTGACCGTTCGGCCGCGCGGCTGGTGTTCGTGCACGGCTCGATGGACTCGTCCGCGAGTTTCCGTGCCACAGCGGCACTTCTGGACGACTGTACGGTGGTCACCTACGACCGGCGCGGGTACGGCTCCGCGCTGGAACTCGGTACGCCGGATCTGCCAGGGCATGTCGACGACCTGCTCAAGGTGCTCGACGGCGCGCCCTCGGTGGTGGTCGGGCACAGCCTGGGCGGCGTCATCGCGCTGTCGGCAGCCATGCGGGAACCGGCGCTCGTGCGCGCGGCGTGTGTGTACGAACCGCCGATGCCCTGGCTGCCGTGGTGGCCCGGCCCGGCACTGCCCGCGCGCCGCGACGCGCCGGTGGCGGAAGCACGGGCGGCGGCCGAGGGCTTTCTGCGCCGGCACATCGGCGAGGCCTGGGACCGGCTTCCTGCGGGCCGTCGTGAGCGATTCCTTCGTTCGGCCCCGGCCTGGGCGGCCGAACTGTGGTCCGCGGCCCACGACTTGCCACCGTTCGAGCCGGAACGGGTGCCGGTTCCGGTCATCGCGGCATACGGGACCGCAACGGACGAAAGGCACGCGCGTGCGGCGAGGCTGCTGGCCGAACGGGTCCCCGACGTCCGGCTGAAGACTGTCGAAGCAGGTGATCACGCCGCACACCGGCGCCGTCCGGAGGAGTTCGCCGGACTGGTGCGCCTGGCGGTGGAAAGGAGCGAACATGGGCGCTGACCGGCGTGCCGAGATCAAAATGACCCTGGACGAACAGCGGGATTTCCTTCGCCCGACGGGAAAGATGGCGCTGTCCACCATCGGTCCCGACGGCTACATTCACACGACCGCGCTGTACTACGCCTTCCTCGGCGACGAGGTCGCGTTCCTCGCGAAACGGAAGTCGCAGAAGGTCGTCAACGTGCGACGCGACCCCAGGGTCACCGTCATGCGTGAAGAGGGCGAGAAGTACTACGACCTGCGCGGCCTCACGCTGATCGGCGACGGCGAGGTGCGTGACGATCACGAGGCACTGTGGACGGTGGGCGAGTACCTGTACCGCACCCGGCACGGCGGCACCGACGACTCCCCGGAGGATGTCGAGCGGATCGTCGAGCGCAGCATCCACAACCGCGCGGTGATCGTGGTGCACCCGAAGCGGATCATCAGCTGGGACCACCGGAAGCTGCGGGCCGCGCAGCCGGCGGGGAAGGCATGACCGGGATGCAGCTCGAAGGCAAACGGATCATCGTCACCGGTGGTGCACAGGGCATGGGCGAATCCACCGTGCGTGCGTTCGCCCGCGAAGGCGCGCAGGTGGTTTCCTTTGACATCAAGGAAAGCGCGGGCCGGTCGGTGGCAACGGAGGCCACCCGCACCGGGCCGGGCTCGGTCCGGTTCTCCTTTGTGGACGTTTCCGACCACACCGAGGTCACCGAAGCCGTGCGGGACGCGGCGGCCACTCTCGGCGGGCTCGACGTCCTGGTCAACATCGCCGGTGTGCAGCGGGCGAAACCCGCGCACGAACTGACCCCTGCCGATCTGGACTTCCTGTTCGGCATCAACCTGCGCGGCACCGTCTACACGAACCAGGCCGCGTTCGCCGTCATGCGCGAGGCCGGCACCGGAGCGATCCTCAACTTCGGCTCGGACGCGGGGCTCAACCCGATCGCCGGCCTGGCCGGTTACTCCGCGACCAAGGGCGCGGTGATGTCGTGGACCCGCACGGTGGCCGACGAGTGGGGCCGCCAGGGCATCCGGGTCAACTCGGTGGTGCCGGCGATCGCGACCCCGATGACGGACGCGGGCACCAAGGACCGCGGTGAGCGGTACGCCAAGGTGCCGCTCGGCGGCTGGCTCGGTGACCCGGACCGCGATTTCGCGCCCGTCATGGTGTTCCTCGCCGGGGACGGGGCGCGGTTCATCAACGGCCAGATCATCGCGGTCAACGGCGGGCTGGGGATGGTGCGGTGACGCAGCTGAACCACCTGGTCTTTCCGGGCCCCGCGCTTCGGAACAGCACAACCTGAGGGAGACGATGATGTCCCACCCGACGACCGCGGCGCCGATCGCGCGCCCTGGCAGTCTCTACCTCGACGGCGCCTGGGTCGACCCCAGTGCGGGCGGGCGGATCGAGGTGATCGACCCCGCCACCGAAGAGGTGTTCGTCCGCGTCGCGGAAGCCACCGAACCGGACATCGATCGCGCGGTCGCCGCGGCGCGCGCCGCGTTCGACCGGGGCCCTTGGCCGCGACTGTCCCCTGCGGAGCGGGCGGGTTATCTCCGTGCCATGGCGGCGAAACTCGACGAACGGGTGGACGACGTCGCCCGGATCTGGCCGAGCGAGATGGGCAGCACGCACGCCGTCGCGCACGCCTTCGCGGGCACGATCGGCGCTGTGTATGAGTACTACGCCGGGCTGGCCGGGAGTTTCCCGTTCGAGGAACGGTTCGACAACCCGCCCGGCGGCGGTGAACTGGCGTTGATCGTGCGGGAGCCGGTCGGCGTCGTCGGGGCGATCGTGCCGTGGAACGCGGCGGTGAACATCATGGCCTACAAGATCGCGCCGGCCCTGCTCGCGGGCTGCACGGTCGTGCTGAAATGTTCGCCGGAGGCACCCGGGTCGGGTTATGTGATGGCCGAGATCGCGGAGGAGATCGGGCTCCCGCCGGGCGTGCTCAACGTGGTGACGGCGGATCGCGGGCCGTCGGAACGCCTCGTGCGGCATCCCGGAGTGGACAAGATCAGTTTCACCGGTTCCCTCGCGGCCGGGCGGAAGATCGCGGGAATCACCGCCGGGCGGATCGCCCGTGTCACCCTCGAGCTGGGCGGGAAGTCGGCCGCGGTCGTGCTCGACGACTTCGATCTCGGCGCCGCCGCCGAGGCGATCGGCGGCTACGCATGTTTCCTCACCGGTCAGGTGTGCTCGGCGCTGACCAGGATCATCGTGCGCCGCGACCGGCACGACGAGCTGGTGGACGCCCTCGCCGCGGTGTTCGGGAAGGTGCGCCTCGGCGACCCGTTCGACCCGGCGACGGGCATGGGCCCGATCGCCACCCGGCGCCAGCTGGAGAAAGTGGAGCATTACGTCCGGCTGGGCGTCTCCGAAGGCGCACGGCTGGCCGCCGGCGGGCGCCGCCCGAAGGAACTCGACCGCGGCTGGTTCTACGAACCGACGGTTCTGGCCAATGTGGACAATGGTGCCACCGTTGCCAGAGAGGAGATCTTCGGCCCGGTGCTGAGCGTGATCCCCGCCGACAACGAGGAGCACGCGATCGAGCTCGCCAACGACACGATCTTCGGCCTGAACAACTCGGTGTTCACCGACGATGTCGACCGGGCTTACGCGGTGTCCCGGCGCCTGCGGTCGGGAACGGTGGGGCACAACGTCTTCCGCAGCGACATGCGGATCGGGTTCGGCGGTTTCAAACAGTCCGGGCTGGGCCGGGAAGGCGGGGTCGACGGGCTTCGCCCGTACCTGGAGAACAAGACCGTGATTCTCGAAGGCAGCCCTTCCCACCTGGCTTAGGAGAAGCGACTCATGGAAACCGTGGTCAATGGCGTCACCCTGGCCTCGCCGGTCACCACCGCGGACGAGACCGCCCGCCGCAACATCGACACGATCATCGAGTTCTTTTCGTTGTACCTGAAGGACAAGGCGCGCTTCTACCGGCTATGGGTCGCGGACGCGCCCGAGGTAGTCACGCCGTATGCGACCGAGGACGTCAAGAACTGCGCGGTGACCGTGCACTCGGGGTGGGACGCGGTGCGGGCGTTCTGGGACCCGATCCACGACGAGATGCACGGCCGTTTCGACTGGTTCATCGACGAGATCATCCCGGGCGCGGACCCGGACACGATCGTCACGCGCTCGCACAGCGACATCGACGTGCGGACCGGTGCCTACTGGGGCAACAAGCAACTGTGCTACCAGGGGCGCTACGTCCAGATCTTCCGGTTCCGTGACGGCAAGGTCGCTTCCTTCGAGGAGTACTACGACACGGCGCAACTGAACGCCGTCTACGGAGGGTGAAGGCGATGGAGACGGTGCTAACCCCCGCTGCGACATCGTTGGACCCGGCACGCACGGCGCTCGTCGTCGTCGATCTGACGACCTTCGACGCCGACCCGGATGGCGGCCTGGCGAAAGTGTTCGCCGAGGACGGAGTCGATCTGGCCTATTACTGGAAACGGCTGGCCGGAGACGTCCTGCCCAACTCGGCGCGGATGCTCGACGCGTTCCGGGCCGCGGGGGCAAGGATCGTCTTCACTCGGGTCGGCGCGCAGTTCGGTGACTACGGCGATTCGCAGCCGCACATCCGCGACCTGCACCGGCGTTCCGGTTCGCTACGAGGCACCCGCCAGTTCGATGTGCTGGCGGAACTCGTTCCACGGCAGGGAGAGGCCGTCGTCGACAAGGCCGGGTCGTCGGCATTCGGGACCGGGAACCTGGACATCCTGCTCCGCAACGCGGGTGTGACCGATGTCGTCTTCTGTGGCGTGATCACGAATGCCTGTGTCCTGCTGTCCGCGCTGGCGGCCTGGGACCTGGGCTACTCGGTGTCCATTGTGGATGACGCGTGCGGTGCGAACAGTGAGGAGATCCACGCTTCCGCGCTGTCGGTCGCGGGTTGGCTCGGGTGCCACGTGGTCTCCACCGCGCAGGTGGTCGCCGGGATCGGCGCCGGGACACCGGTTCAGCGCGGGTAGGGCACGAAGTCCCGGCCGCACCTTTCCCTGGCGATGATGATCTTCTGGATCTGCGCGGTGCCGTCGGCGATCTCCACCGCCATGACGTCGCGCAGGCGCTGTTCGAACGGCAGTTCCCCGGCGTAGCCGTGGTTCCCGTGCGACAGCAGGCAATCCTTGACACGCCTGTGCGCAGCCGATTCGCGAGGTTGTATTCACGATTGGTCCGTGGATACCCTGGTCAGGGCCCTTACGGATGGGTCTGGCACGTCGTGGTGCGGGCACCGTCCCGGAAACCAAGATCATGTGGCGAAACCCGGGCGACGGGAACGAGTTACAACACGCGAGAACCCGACGGAATGAGTAGCGGTGGGGCCGTGTCCCGTCCGCAAGATCCCTTCTGGTGTTTGCGATGGTTGTTTGGTCGCGGCGACGTTCAGAATTGTCCGTGTGTACCTGACGATGCCGTGGTGGCGCGGACAGGCCCATCCCGTCGCAGTCTTTGGGCTGGAAGTCACCGCCTGGGTGATTTTCCAGCACCGATTTCAAGGCCCTGAAGTGATTGGGTAAGGTCGGCAGGATACGCTTCTGACCAGGCAGGGAAAACCCGAGGCTGCGCTTGTTCCCCGGGCGTCTTTCGCGCTGGATTTCGTCGATGCTGATACCGAATGCGTGCTCCGCGAACACGCCAGGTGGTACCGCTGAAGCAGGTAGTCGCCGACCGTTTCCACCATGAGAACTCCTCATCCGGTGCATCCAAGGTGCTTGTGGCTACCTGCCTGCCGCGGTCGCCTCGCGCACGCGACGGGCGACCACCGCCGGATCCGGCCGGCGGGGCTCCGGCCACGCGGCCAGCACGACGGGCGCCTCACCGCATTCCGGTTCCAGCGCCAGGCACCACCCCGTGTCGCTGTTCCACTGCGCCATCAGCAGCCGGCCGGGATAGCGGGAAGAGCGCTCCGCCAGCGCGATGTAGGCCACGGCGGGGTTTCCGGGCTCGCTCCACGACGCAGCCGGCTCGACACCCAGCAATTCGGCGACGGATTCGACGTACGCGCGCAGCGCCACCGTTTCCCCGTACCCGAAGTCCGGTTTCATCGATGTCTCCTTACCGGGCCGACGCGGCGTTCGCCGGGCGGACCGGGCCCGAGGTCGCTGTACCCGGTTTTGCCGCCTACTATGCTTGCGTGACGCAAATGACTGCGGTGGACGGCGCGCTCGCGGTACTCCGGGCCATGGTCGCGATCGCGGATTCGACGGTCGAACGCAACACGGGGCAGCTCACCCTCACCCAGTTCCGCACACTCCGGGCAGTGGACGGGCACACGCCCGTCACCATGGGCCGGGTCGCCGACGAACTCGCGCTGAACCCGTCGACGGTCACCAGGGCCTGCGACCGGCTGGCCGCCATGGATCTGGTGCAGCGGGCGGAAAATCCACTGAACAAACGGGAGACGTTGCTCGCGCCGACGGCGAAGGGGCGCCGCCTCGTCAACCGGGTCGACGAGGACCGCAGACGCGAGCTCGCCACCGTGCTCGACCGTCTCGACGCCGAAACCCGGGCCACCGTGATCACGGCCTTCGCCCGCTTCGCAGCCGCAGCGTCCGAAACAACCGAGGAACAGTTGCGTACAGCAAAGAAATCGCTCAGCCAAGCCGACCGAAAGTAGGCGTACGCGAGCAGCACGTAACCGTCAGCCGGCTTCGGAGTCCTTGCCGAGTTGGCCGGGCGTGAGGGCGCCGTCGCGTCATCCGGCGGGATCCGCAGGGTGCCGACGATCATGCCGATGGCGTGGCTGATGTGCACGCGGTCGTTCAGTGTCGTGAGCGTCTGCTAGGCGAGCGTTCGACGCGCCGCTGGTCGTGTTCCTGGGTCGGCCCCGGCACGGCGAGCCCCCGGCCCAGTTGCAGCTGCGAGGACGTGAGATCGGTGCGCTCGCGGTGGAACAGGTTGAGACCGCCGACGGCGCGGTTCATCAGCCGCAGCGGGAAGGCGTACACGGTGCGGAAACCGGCGCCGGTGGCCGCCGGCAGGAAGCGGGGCCAGCGCTCTTCTTCGGCGGCGATGTCGGCAGTGACAAGTGCGTCGGCCGCGATGCAGTCCAGGTACGGGCCTTCCCAGGGGCTGTGCCGGCAGCAGTTCGACGAGCTTGCTGGTGAGCACGTCGCGGGCGACGGCGAACAGGGGCCGCCAGGTGCTGAACGCGTGGGCCCGCAGGCGCAGGAAGGCATCGTCGACGCCGATCCGCATGTGCGGCGTTCCACCGCGGGCCAACGGTCCCCTTGCCGAGGACGGAAAGGCCAGTGTCGGCGAAGTTCGACTGCGAGCGGGCGTGAGTACTGTGGTCGGGAACGGCTCGTGATGGCTTGGGGGCGCCGGCGCGCCAGAACCTGACCGCGGACGAAGCTTTCGACCTGCTACGCCGGACCTCGACATCGAACTCGTCGGTCTCGCCACCACACTCACTTCGCGGCACGGCGAACTCGGCGATCTGTCCTGAGTGGACCGGCCTACTTTCCGAGGTGGCTCAGGGAATCGCGGATACGGTCGCCGAACGCGGCGACACGGCCGACGGTGTTCAGGGCGCCGGGGGACGGCGGGGTATCCGGGTGCGGGCGCGTCGGCGCGTGCTTCTTGGCCGCCGCCATCCGGGCGCCCAGATCGTCGAGCTCTTCGCTGCCGACCGAATTCCGCAGACGGGGCCAGACCTCGTTCTGCTCGTACTCGATGTGTGCGCGGCCGTCGTGCTCCTCCACCGCCTCGTGCCGGGACTCGGCCATCACGACCTCGGTCACCAGGTTCTTCCTGGCGTGCAGCACCGCGGACTCGCTGCCCTGCGCCACGGTGGGCGAAGCCTCCAGTTTCGCCAGCAGGTCGAGCATCTGCTGGTGATCGTCGCGCAACAACTCGAGTGCGTCCATGACTTTCCCTTCCAGTCCTTTGTGGAGTGCGCACCGGCTCAGGAAGCGGTCACGGGCAGCGGCCGAACCGGGGCGCTGTTGCGGGTGAGGGCCTGCAGCGGCAGCTCCGGCAACGCCGAGTTGGCCTCCAGATGCCGCAGCAGAATGCCTTCCCGCAGCGCCCACGGGCAGATCTCCACCGATCGCAGGTCCAGCGCCGCCATCGTGGCTTCGGCCACCAGCGCGCCCGCCACCACCTGCCGGGCGCGCGATTTCGAGATACCGCGGAGTTTCGAGCGTTCCTTCGCGGTGGCGTTCACCAGCCGCGGGATCTGTTCACGCAAACCGGCCAGCGTCAGTTCGCGCCGGACGAACGGGCCCTTGCGCTGCGGTGGCGCGCCGGCGAGCCGGGCCAGCTGTTTGAACGTTTTCGAGGTGGCGACCACCCGCCGGGGAGTGCCTTCCCAGCGCAGCCTGTCGAGCACCTCCGACAGCGTGCCGCGGACATGGCGCCGGATGGCCTTGAGCTCACCGCGTCTCGGCGGGTCGGTGGTACAGAACGCCCGCGTCAGCCGTCCCGCGCCGAGCGGCAGCGACACGGCCAGCGTGGGTTCCACGTCACGGCCGAGCACGAGCTCCATCGAGCCGCCGCCGATGTCGATCAGCAGCAGCCTGCCCGCCGACCAGCCGTACCAGCGGTGTGCGGCGAAGTACGTCAGCTGCGCCTCCTGCTCGCCCGAAAGGTGCTGCGGCCGGATGCCGGACTCGGCCTCGATGAGATCGATGACCTCGGCCCTGTTGGTGGCGTCCCGGATCGCGGCCGTGACGAACGGGTACAGCTGCTCCACGCCGAGCCGGGTCGCGGACTCCACGGCGCGCCGCACCGCCGTGGCGGCACGTTGTGCACCTTCTTCGCTCAGGCTGCCGTCCGCCTGCAATTCCTCACCCAGGAGTGTCGGCTCCTTCACCGCGTGTGCCGGAAGCGGCGGCGCCCCGGACGAAATGTCCACCACCTGTAACTGGGCGGAGTTCGAGCCGATGTCCAGAGCAGCGAGTCGCATGGCGGGTGAGTACCCGCTTTTGGTGCGGTTGACACGTTTTCCACCCCGCCGCGCCGAGGTGCACCACCTTCGCCTTGGTCATCTCGTCGAGCAGTTCGGGGCCGTAACCGCGAACCGGAACGGCCCGCCGGCCGAGAAGCCGAGGACGTCGCTACTCACCGAAGCGACTCTTGTTCCGGCAGCAGCCCGGCGAACCACGCGACCGTCCGGCGCAACCCGTCCGCCATGCCGATTGCCGGCTCCCAGCCCAGTTCCGTACGGGCGAGCGTGATGTCCGGGCACCGGCGGCGCGGATCGTCGGTGGCCGCGTCGATGTGTGCCAGCGGAGAGGACCTTCCGGTGACGCGTAACACAGCGAGCGGGTCTGCTCGCCGGAACCCGCGATCGCCTGCCGGATGAAAGTGGGCACCATCCGGCCGTCGAAGGGCCGCATCCGCGGCCCGTAGGTGTTGAAGATCCGCGCGATGCCCGTGTTCGCCCCGTTTTCCCTGCGGTGGGCCGTCGTCAGCGCTTCGGCGCCGGCCTTGGCCGC
Source organism: Amycolatopsis sp. (assembly GCF_035546795.1). Taxonomy (GTDB): domain Bacteria; phylum Actinomycetota; class Actinomycetes; order Mycobacteriales; family Pseudonocardiaceae; genus Amycolatopsis_E. The sequence continues at coordinate 31,913 of NZ_DASZWC010000011.1, read as the reverse complement.
GCAGTAACGGGCCGCGCCGACGCGCGGGGCGTGCTCGTGCACGCTCGTGATCGTGATGATCCGGCCGCCGCGGCCCGCGTCGATCAGGTGCCGGGCGGCGCGCTGCGAGCACACTGGTCGATGACACCGCCCGCGGTGGACGGGTCGGTCAAATCGAGCCCGCGGACGTAAGTCGACACACCGCCTTCGCGCGCCTCGGCCGCGGTCTGCATGATCCCTCCCGGGTTCAGGCGGGCACCGAATCGGTGCGGCGCTGCCAGGCGCGATGCTTGCCTGCCTCGGCGATGAACGCGCTCACGAAGTCGTCCGGCAGGGTGTCGGCCGCGGCGGTGGTGGACACGACTCCGTTGTCCACCACGACTTTCTCGTCCTCGGCCAGTCGGGTTTCGATGCCGGCACGGCGCAGCAGCGTGAGCCCCGAACCGCTGGCGGCGATGGCCTTGGCGTGCTTGTACGCCTCGGTCACGAAGTGCACCGCGTAGCCGTCCTCGCTCAGTGCCTCCACGCTTTTCGGACCACAGGGGACGACCACGGCGTCGTAGAGCACGGACGCCATCGTGTTCAGCTGCCTGTCGGCGGTGAGCGGATCGCCGCTGCCCGCGGAGACCTCGCCGTCGGCGGGCGCGAGCAGTTCGACCATCGCGCCCTCCGCGGTCAGCGCATCGGTGAGCTTGCGGACGCCGCTCGCGTCGACGCCGTCGGCGATCAGCACCGCGATCCTGCGCGTGGCGATGCCCTCGACGGGCGCGGTCAGCTGGGACAACGCGGGGGAGGTGCGGCCGTGGTTCTTTTCCGCCGCCTTGGCGGGTTCCGGCACGCCGACTCCCTTGGCGACCCGCACGGCCAGGTCGTGGTCCACGTGGTTGAGCTCGGTGACGGTCCTGGCGCGCACGTCCTTGTCGACCACCTTGCCCAGTTCGAACCGGAAGGCGGCCACGATGTGCTCTTGTTCCACTTCGGACATGCTGTTCCAGAACAGGGTGGCCTGGCTGTAGTAGTCCTGGAAACTCGGGCTGCGCTCGCGGATCTTCTTGCCCGACACCGCTTCGGTGTAGTGGCGGAAGGTGTCGGCGTCGGCGATCGCCGGGCAGCCGCCGCCGAGGCTGTTCTTGAAGTAGCTCGTCTGTCCTTTGTGGATTTCGTGCTGGCCGTAGCCGTCGCGCTGGTTGTGGTGGACCTGCGCGACCGGCCGGTTCACCGGCAGCTGGGAGAAGTTCGGGCCGCCGAGCCGGATCAGCTGGGTGTCGAGGTAGGAGAAGTTGCGTGCCTGCAGCAGCGGGTCGTTGGTGAAGTCGATACCCGGCACCACGTTGGCGGTGTGGAAGGCGATCTGCTCGGTCTCGGCGAAGAAGTTCTCCGGGTTGCGGTCCAGCACCATCCGCCCGACCGGGCGCACCGGTACCTGCTCCTCGGGGATGATCTTCGTCGGGTCCAGCAGGTCGAAGTCGAAGGAATGCTCGTCGGCTTCGTCCACCAGTTGCACGCCGAGTTCCCATTCCGGGAACTGGCCGGCCTCGATGGCGTCCCAGAGGTCACGGCGGTTGAAGTCGGGGTCCTTGCCCGCCACCTTCTGGCATTCGTCCCACACCAGCGAATGCGTGCCCAGTCCGGGCTTCCAGTGGAACTTGACGAAGGTGCCCTTGCCCTCGGCGTTCACGAGCCGGAAGGTGTGCACGCCGAAGCCCTGCATCATCCGGTAGCTGCGCGGCAGCGCCCGGTCCGACATCAGCCACAGCACCATGTGCAGCGACTCCGGTTGCAGGGAGACGAAATCCCAGAACGTGTCGTGCGCCGACTGCGCCTGCGGGATCTCGTTGGGCGGCTCGGGTTTCACCGCGTGCACGAAGTCCGGGAACTTGATGCCGTCCTGGATGAAGAACACCGGCATGTTGTTGCCGACGAGGTCGTAGTTGCCCTGGCGGGTGTAGAACTTCGTCGCGAAACCCCGGACGTCGCGCACCGTGTCGGCCGATCCACGGGAGCCCGCGACGGTGGAGAACCGCACGAACACGGGGATCCGCTCGCCGCTGGTGAGGAACTCGGCCGTGGTGTAGTCGGCGAGACCGTCGTCGTAGGCTTCGAAAAAGCCGTACGCCCCGGCACCCCGCGCGTGTACGACGCGTTCGGGGATGCGCTCGTGATCGAAATGCGTGATCTTTTCCCTGGCGTGGAAATCCTCCAGCAGCGTGGGACCCCGGCTGCCGGCGGTCAGCGAATCGTCGGTGTGGTCGACCCGGACACCCTGCTGAGTGGTGAGGGCGCTGTCGCTGATGTCGACCCGGTGTGCGTCCAGCTGGCGGTCCTTGGCGTCGGGTTGTTGTTCGGCCACGATTTGCCTCTTTCGTTGCTGCGTCCGGCTTATTCGTCCTTCAACTACCCGGCGCAGCCGCAGGTAAACAGGGACCTCGCCGGGTTTCGCCGGTATCGGCGCGGGTATGTGCTCGGTCTCGACGACGAAAACGCCCGGGTTCTGCACCGGACCTCGTGGGACGCCGATCACCGGTTCCACGGCCCGCCGGCGAAAGCGCGCGAAAAGCTGGACGCCGCCGAAGACGGAGTGGACGCTGCGTTCGATCAGCGTGGCCGGTCTCGCCGCCGTCCTTCCCCGCGGTGGAAATGGCGCTGGCCGCCGCGTGACCGTGCTCGTTTGCCCAGGTGAGATCCGGGTAGCCGAGAACGAGGGCAAACAGCGCGGGAAGGAGAAAACGATGCCCAAGGCACGCGACATCATGACCAAGGACGCGCAGTGTGTCCGGTCCAGCGAGGCGGTACTCGACGCGGCGCGCCGGATGGCGGATCTGTCGGTGGGGGCACTGCCCATCTGCGGAGAGGACAACCGGCTCAAGGGCATGCTCACCGACCGCGACATCGTGGTGCAGGTGCTGGCCGCGGGCAAGGATCCGCGCGCGATCCGGGCCGGTGACCTGGCCCAGGGCGAAGCCGTGACGATCGGCGCGGACGACGAGGCCGAGGAGATCCTCCGGACCATGAGCGAGCACAAGGTCCGCCGCCTCCCCGTGATCGACGGGCACGACCTCGTCGGCATCGTCGCGCAGGCGGACGTGGCTCGCGCCATCGAGGACCCCAAGGTCGGAGACCTGCTCCAGGCACTGTCCACCGACTGACCACGAGTCCCTTGTCCTGTCCCTTGTGGACAGAACAAGGAACTCGTCTCCGCCCTATTTCTTGCACCAGTGGCTTTACTTGATCGCGCTCTCGCCCTGTTCTTGGCTCAGGTGACGACGCGGACGGGGGTCGAGCCCGGTGCGCAGGTAACGCAGGATCGGTTCGGTGAAGGCTTCGGCCGGGGGCGATCAGGGGGACGCCGGGCGGACGGGGGCTGATCATCTCGGCAGCGCCGGCCAGTTCGCGCAGCGCGTCGAGCAGCGGGGTGACGGTCTCGTCGGTGTCGGCGTGTGGGTGCTCTGGGCGGCGGTGGTCGGCGAGACCGACGTGGATGTGGTGGTCGGCGAGCCAGCCGGCGGCCTGGAAACCCGGTGGTGCCGAGTCCGGTGACGTCGATGAGGACCTTGAGTGGTCGTGTGCGAAGGTCAGGCGGGGTCCGAGGAACTCCTTGTCCACCCGCAGCCCGGGGATCGCGTCGATCGCGGCGCGTGCCGTGACTGCGTGTTCGAGCGCCGTGGTCAGCAGTTCCGTTCCGTGCTCGACCATCTGGCGGCGCCAGCCGTCGAGTGCCGCGAACAGCAGCGCGGAGGGCTGGTGGTGCCCAGCAGGTCTTCGCGGAGTTTGAGCACTTCGGCGGTCACGCGCTCGCCTTGCGGGTGGAACACCGAAGCCTGTCCCAGCCCACCGCCCATCTTGCGGGTGCTGGTGACGCACAGATCGGCGTCGCCGTCCATGGCCCACGTCGGCAGGTCGTCATGGAAGGGGAAATGCGCGCCCCGCACCTCCTCCGGCCCCGGTGTGTGGGCGAAGAACGTGTGCTCGGCCCCCACCGCGTCGGCCCCGAGTACCTCGAGCACCCGTGGGTCGGCGCCACGGCCCTGGCGGGGTGAACGCCAGTCCACCACTGTCCTGATAGGACTGGATCGCCTCCAGCGCCGTCAGGACACCTGAGGCATGACCTCCGCGGCCAGCCGTTCCATCTGGTTCGCCTGGTCGCGTACCGGGGTGAACAGGATCAACTCGGCGCCCGCGTCGGCCACTTCCTGCACGCCGCGCACGCAGTCCTCCGGCGTGCCCGCGACAGCGACCGCTTCGAGGCCGCGTTTGCCGTAGATCGCGGCCAGGCCGTCGGCGACGTGCTCGCGCGCGCGGTCGCCGTTGTCGTCCACATCGATGTAGATCCGTTTGGCGATCGGGAAATCCGGGTTCGCCTCGCGCACGATGGCCACCTGCTCGGCGAACTTCGCGGTGGTGGTGGAGCCGGCGCCGAAGAAGCCGTCGCCGAGGCGCACGGCGCGGGCGAGCGCGTTGGGGTGGCTGCCGCCGAACCACACCGGCGGGCCCGGTTTCTGGAACGGTTTCGGCTCCATCGAAGCGTTTTCCAGCTGCCAGAAACGCCCGTCGAAGGTGACGCTCGGCTTGGTCCACAGCTCCCGCATCACGTGCAGGCCCTCGGTGAACCGGGTGACCAGGCCCTCGCCGGTGATGCCGAACGCGCCGAACGGGCGGCCCCGGCCACCGGTGCCGACCCCGGCCTCGAGCCTGCCGCGGCTGAGCTGGTCCAGCGAGCTGAGGTGCTTGGCGAGGTGGACGGGATTGTGCAGCGGGGTGACGAAGACGGCGCAGCCGAGCCGCAGGGTGTCGGTGCACGCGGCGGCGTAGGCCATCGTCTCCAGCGCGTTCAGGTGCGGGAACGTGCCGAGGAACTGTTCCTGCGTCCAGCCGCTGTGGAAGCCGAGGGTCTCGGCGCGCTGGACGTAGGCACGGAAGGCCGCGGGGTCGAACTCACCGTCGGCCACGAACTGCGGAATCGAGATCGCGAAGCGCATGACCCGAGCCTAGGGGAATCCACCGGGCGGGCGCCGGTGTTGACCACCGTATGAGGCTTTCGGTACTCGACAGGTCGCGAAGCAGGCGCGGGGCGAGCCATGCCGACGCGCTGCGGGACACCGTCGAGTTCGCCGTGCAGACGGAAAAGCTGGGCTACCACCGGTTCTGGGTGTCCGAGCACCACAGCGTGCCCGGGGTCGCCGGTTCGGCGCCGACGGTGCTGGCCGCGGCGGTCGCGGCGGCGACGCGGAGCATCCGCGTCGGCACCGGCGGTGTGATGCTGCCCAACCACCAGCCGCTCGTGGTCGCGGAGCAGTTCGGGGTGCTGGCCTCGGTGTACCCGGGGCGGATCGACATGGGGCTGGGCCGTTCGGTCGGGTTCACCGACGGGATCCGCCGCGCGCTCGGCCGGGACTCCGGCGACGCCGGCCGCTTCGCCGAACAGGTCCGGCTGCTGCTCGGCTATCTCGACGGCACGCAGGCCGAACATCCGGGCGTGCACGCGTATCCGGCCGAGGGCCTGCGCATCCCGCCGTTTCTGCTCGCGACCGGAGCCGGCGCGGATCTCGCCGCCGAGCTCGGCCTGCCGTTGGTGATCGCCAATGTTCGTGGCGAGGAGCGCATGCTGGCCGCCATCGACCGCTACCGCGAGTGCTTCCGGCCCTCGTCGTGGTCGCCATATCCCTACGTCGTCGTGTCCGCCACCATCGCGGTGGCCGAGACCGCCGAGCAGGCCGAGCGCTTGCTGCTGCCCGAGGCGTGGTCGGCCGCCTACTCGCGCACGCACGGTGTGTTCCCGCCGCTGATCCCCGCCGACGAGATCCCGGCGGACATGACCGAGCGCGAGCGCCGGGTGTTCACCGATTCGCTGCGCGGGCAGATCCGCGGCACCGAGGCCGACGTCGCCCGAGCGCTCGGCGGGTTGGTCGTGCGCTCGGGCGCCGACGAAATCCTGGTCACCACAAGCACTTTCGACCGTGGCGAGATGCTGGACTCCTATCGCCGGTTAGCCGGGCTGCAACTCACGGAGCCCGGTGAACACGACGCGGAGACTGTAGGCGAAGGTCTCGTCGGCTGACCTTTCTTGCCGGAAGTCTTTGCGTGTCAAGGAGTTCGCGTGCCTCCTCGGCCGAGGGCGGGGACCGTTCCTCGACCGTGCGCCCGATCACGAACCACAACAGCGCCGATGCGCCGCACGCCCCCGGCGGGTAGTCGAACGGCGCCGTGCAGGACCTCGATGCACCGGTCGAGCAGCACGTCCTGATGCGCGAGCAGCGCTCGGCGCGGCGCGGACGTTCAGCTGCGCCACTATCCGGCGCTGAGTTGAGGACAGTCCGGCGAGGGAGCTCAACTAGTCAGGTGGCCGCCGCGGTCAGCCGGGTCGCCGGGCGGGAGATCCGGTTCACGCGTGCCGCGGGCAGGGGCTCGACCTCGGTCTGCAGGAAACGATGAACCTTGGCTGGAAGCTCGCCACGGCCGTCGCGGGCTGGGCACCGCCGGACCTGCTGGACAGCTACGGCGTCGAGCGCAGGCCGGTGCTCGTCGGCGCGCAGGCGGACGGCCGGCAGGACCGCGTCGGCGTGCTGCCCGGGGACGAGCCGATGCTGATCCGGCCCGACGGTTACGTGGCGCGGGCCGGTGCCGGCCGCGCTCACCCGGTGGTTCGGTCCGCCGTCAGCTTCTTGAGCCGCAGCGCCACCACCACGAACGCGATGACGGTCAGCCAGATGTACCCGTTGTGGTACACCACGCCAAGGTGCGCCCACGACGGGAACGTCAGCGGGCTGCTCTGGTCCGCGCCGAAGAGCAGCAGCACCCCGCCCGAGGACACCGCGAACGTGAGCAGCAGCCCGATCCACGACAGCACGGCCCAGCGGCGCAGCGACGCGTCCAGCAGGTAGATCACCAGCGCGCCGAGCCACACCCAGTGGTGGACCCACGAGTAGGGGGAGACCGCGGTGGTGGCCAGCCCGCACAGCACGACGGCGAGCAGCTCCTGGTTGCCGAACGACAGCCGCCGGGCCAGCAGCAGGCACGCCACCGCGAGCACCGCGACCACCAGCAGCCACAGCAACTGATAGCCGCCGGTGATGCCGACACTGCGGGCGAACATCCCGCGCAGCGACTCGTTCGACGGGTTCTCCGGCACTCCGACCCGCGTCGGATCGGCGAAGGCACCGGACCAGAACGTCTTCGAATCGTGCGGCATCGCGAGGAAGCCGATCGCCATGGTGACCACGAACGAACCCGCGGACACCAGTGCGGCCCGGTAGCGCTTGGTGAACAGGAAGTACAGCACGAAGAACGCGGGCGTCAGCTTGATCCCGGCCGCGATCCCGGTGAGCACGCCCTTGCCGCGGAAGGAATCCGGCAGCGCCATGTCGACCAGCACGAGCGTCATCAGCAGGATGTTGATCTGGCCGAACGCCATCGTCTCGCGGATCGGCTCGGTCCACAGCAGCAGCGCGGCGACCGGCAGGCTGAAGACCACCAGCTTCAGGTCGCGGCGGTAGTTCAGCAGCGCCAGCGCCGCCCACGCCGCGACGGCGAGCATCACGAAGTCACCGAATGCGCCGACGTAGGTGAACACGTCGCCGTGCAGCTTCGCCAGCGGCACGAACAGCAGCGCCGCGAAGGGCGCGTACACGAACTCCCACACCCCGCGCGTGTTGCCCAGCAGCGGGGTGTCGTAGACCGAGACGCCGTCGAGCACGCGACGGCCGGCGATCTGGTAGACGCCGAGGTCCTTGAGGTGCATCAGGGTGCCCATGTCGGCCAGCACCTGCTTGACGTACCAGCCGCCGGCGAGCACGCCGATGACCAGGATCGGCCAGAACACCGCGGCCTTGAGAGTGCGTCTCTCCGGCGCCGCGGGGCTCGGCGCGGCGGCCGGTGCCTCGAGGGCGGATGACGACACGGTTACCCCCAGCGTGGGACTTGACTAATGGCGAGGGCCAAGACTACCGGCCCCCTCAAGCAGGACAGAGGGTGCCGTCGGTGGGCACCGTCCCGTCCACGAGGAAGCCCCGCACCGCCTCGCCCACACAGGCTGAACTCATCGCACCGTGCCCGGTGCCCTGCCACGAGACCCGCACCGCCGAGGACATCTGCCCGGCCGCCCGGTTCGTGCCGCTCGCCGGGGTGACCGGGTCGGTCGCCGTGCTGGTGACCAGGACGGGCGGCAGCCCGGACACGCCCAGCGACGGCATCCCGTCTGCCGGCCCCGGCCAGGGCAGGCACCACGACAACCGCTGCGTGACCAGGCCGCCGAACAACGGGGACTGCGCGCGCAGCTTGTCGGTCAGGGTGCCGATCTGGTTCGCCGGCATCCTCGTGGCGGTGTCGTTGCACAGAGTGGCGAGCGCGCCGTCGAACCGCGACGGCGCCAGCGGCGAGCCGTTGAGCATCGGGGCGACGAACTTCGCCAGCTGTGTCGGGTTTCCGCTCTGCGCCGCCCGGATCGCCTCCGCCAGCTCCGGCCAGCGCGCCGGGGCGGCGAGCCCGGTGAGGATCGCGTTGAGCGCCACACCCGGGGCGAACGGCACCCCGTTCGACAGCTCGGGCGGCGCCGAACGCAGCTGCCCGAGCAAGGCCGTGACCGTGCTCGTCGCGTCCTGGCCGGTGGCCTTGCCGAAGGCGTCGAGGGTGGCCTGCTGAGCTGTGGCGAGCTCACCGAGCACCGTCGCGGGATCGCTGGAGGGGTCCGGAATCCCGTCCAGCACGAAGCGGCCGACGTGCGTGGAGAACCGGTTGCTGTACGCCGTCAGCACCGAGGAGGCTTCGCCGCGCGCGATGGCGTTCAGCTTCGGCACGCCGAGCTGGTCGCGGACCTCGTCGAGATCACCCGCCGTGCGCCAGCTGTCCAGCGCCTGCTGGGTGGAACCGAGCTCGATCGCGCACTGCTGCCCGGCCTTGCGGGCGGCGTCGAGCACCGTCTCCACGTCCGTCGTCGCCGGGTCCTGGCTGAGCAGCTGGCCGCGGACATCGCTGGGCACGCACGCCGTCGCGTCGGAGTCGCCGGTGCCGCGCCGGTCCATCCCGATCAGGGAGAACCGCTGCAGCACCGAGGCGGGCAGGGTGGCGGCGAGGTGCGCGGCGTACAGCGTGCCGGGCTCGCCGTCGATGTCGTTGAGCACCACCAGCGGGATCGGGCCGGTGCCGGCCTTCAGCAGCGCGATGTGGGTCTGCGCGCGGCCGGGCAGATCGGGGGCATCGAGCACGGACAAGACGTCGGCGCAGCTGAACTTCAGCGAATCCGGGACCGCGGGCGGGTCGAGCGCGGCGCGCGTCTGCTGATCACAGTCGGTCCACTGCACCGACGGGGACTTCGGCTCGGTGAGCGGCGGCAGCGGCACGGCCTGGCTCGTGCTGGCCGGCGCGGACGCCACGGGCTCGTCGTTCTCCACCACCGCGGGCCGCTGCGACGGCCCCGCCGTGCAGCCGGCGAGCAGGGCGGGCACCAGCGCGGCGAGCAGGAACAAGGTAGGCCGGCGGCGCAAGACGGGTCCCCTCACTTCGATACGCGTTCGGCCTTGACCTTCGCATGGCGCCGGTGAGCGGCGGGTAAGCGGGTCAGACTGTCCTGACCTCACCGGAGAACACTGCTTCCAGGTCGTATCGGGCGGGCTCGTCCAGCTGGGCGTAGCCGCAGGAGGACGGTTCGCGGTCCGGGCGCCAGCGGACGAACTGCGCGGTGTGCCGGAAGCGGCCGGGATAACCGCCCTCGGTGTGCTCGTAGGCCACCTCGACCACGCGTTCGAGCCGCAGCGGCACCCATTCGTGCTCGGTGCTGCGCCAGCGCGTGATCCCGCCCGGCAGCCGCTGGCCCTCGACGACGGCGTCCCCGAGCCACGGGTGCTCGCCGTCGGTGATCAGCCCGGCGAGCTCCGCGGCCAGCTCCCGGCGGCGGGCCACCGGGAACGCGCCGACGACGCCGACGTGGTGCAGCACCCCGGCTTCGTCGTACAACCCGAGCAGCAGCGAGCCGACCGCGTCTCCGGGTGTGCTGTCCTTGTGCCAGCGCAATCCCGACACCACGCAATCGGCGGTGCGCGTGTGCTTGTACTTGGCCATGATTCGTTTGCCCGGCGAGTACGGCTCGTTCAGCGGCTTGCCGATGACCCCGTCCAGCCCGGCCCCCTCGAACAGCGTGAACCAGTGCCGCGCGGTCTCGGGGTCGGTGGTGGCCGGGGTGATGTGCACCCCGCCGTCGGCCAGTTTCTCCAGCCGGGCCCGCCTCGCCGTGGTCGGTTCGTCCACAAAGGACTCATCGCCGAGCGCGAGCAGGTCGAACGCGACGAAGGTGGCCGGGGTCTCTTCGGCGAGCAGCGTCACGCGGCTCTTGGCGGGGTGGATCCGCTCGGTGAGCGCGTCGAAGTCCAGCCTCCCGTCGCGGGCGATGACCAGCTCCCCGTCGAGCACCGCCTGTTCCGGCAGGGTCGCCGACAGCTCGGCCAGCACCTCCGGGAAGTAGCGGTTGAGCGGTTTGCCGGCGCGGGACTGCAGGGTCAGCTCGTCGCCGTCGCGGAACACCAGGCAGCGGAAGCCGTCCCATTTCGGCTCGAACAGCAGGTCACCGCCATCCGGGATGGTTTTGACCGCCCTGGCGAGCATCGGCTGGATCGGCGGGTGCAGCATGGCCGCCATTCTGCCTCAGCGGGCCAGCGGGAGCCCGCTTTCGTAGAAGAGGATGCCGGGTTCTTCGCATCCTTCGCCGCGCCGGAAGCCCAGTGACCGCACCAGCCCGATCGACGCGGCGTTGTCGGCGGCGATCGTGGCGTACGCGGTGCCGGCGTCTCCGCTCTCGTATGCCCAGTCTGTCAGGGCGCGCACCGCTTCGGCGGCGAAGCCGCGACGCCGGTAGCCGGGCAGGACTTCGTAGCTCAGCTCGACCACGGCCAGCTCGTCCGGCGGGCTGTGGAAGCCGACCTCGCCGATCAGCGTGCGCTCCTCGCGCAGCACGATGCCGCGGGAAAGCCAGGGCCGGCTCGCCGGATCGTCGCGCAGGAGCTTGAAATTCGTTCTCGCGGGCACTGTCGCCGGCCAGTCCGCGGGCACCGAGACACCGAGCGAAGCCGCGACCGCTTCGCGATCCCTGTCGGCAATCCACAACAGCAGCTGGGGACTCAACTCCACCAGCTCCAGGCGCGGTGAGTGGACCGGCATACCGCCAAGGCTATTCGCGTTTGCGGTAGCGGAACATGGTGAAATCGTCCTCCAGCAACAGCGAAGCCAGTTCCAGCCGGCGGGCGAGGCTGGCGTTGCGGCCCATCGCGATCCGGTTCGCACCCGCGCCGGCGAGCACCGGGGCGACGGTGAGGCACAGCTGGTCGACGAGGTCCTCCGCGATCAGCTCGCCGAACAGGTGCGGCCCGCCCTCGCAGTTCACCCGGCGCAGCCCACGGCGGTCCAGTTCGGCCAGCGCGACCGGCATTTCCACCATCTGTTCCCCGGCGATGACGACGTCGGCGCCCGCGTCTTCGAGCGGCTTGCGGCGGTCGGCCGGCGCCTGCTCGGTAGTGATGACGATCGGCGGGACCTCGGCGTCGGTGAACAGCGGGCAGTCGGGCTCGATCCGCGCGCTGCCGCTGACCACGGCGATCGGCGGGATTGGGGCGAGCCCGTGCCGGGCACGGCGGTCCCGCCGCTCGTCGTTGGCACGGGCGCCCCGGTAGTTCTCCGCGCGCGCCGTCCCCGCGCCGACGAGCACCACGTCCGCGAGGTCGCGGCCGAGGAGGAAGATCCGCTTGTCCGCCGGGTGGGACAGGCCTTCGGACTTGTCGTCCACGGTCGCGGCGCCGTCGGCGGAGGCGACGAAGTTGACCTGCACCCAGGGCTTGTCGAGCTGCTCGGGATAGCCGTAGAGCCGCTCGAGGTCGGCGTCGGAGACTTCGTCGGCTGGGGAGGGCCACAACATCCGCATGATCACCAGGGTAGGGAATGGCCTACCGGTACGCGGCGGTCGCGCGGATCTCCACGAGCAGGCCGGGGCTGGCGAGGCCGCTGACGCCGATCATGGACCACGCCGGGTACGGGGCTTCGACCAGGCGCGCCTTGGCTTCGAGAAAACCGGGCAGGTGCTGATGGATGTCGACGTGATAGCTGGTGACGTCGACGAGTGCGGAAAGATCGAGTTTTTCCAGCCGCAGGATTTCCCCGACCCGGAGGATCGCGTTTTCCGCTTGTTCCTCGATGGTGTCCGGAATGGTTCCGTCGGCGCGCCTGCCGATCTGCCCCGCGATGAACAGGTGGTCGTGCGCCCGGACCGCGGCGGAATAGCCGAACCGGGCGAAGGCGCTGGTGCCTTCCCCGAAAACCGCGGAGTCCGCGGGGACTTCGACGGGGTAGGTGGTCATGGTGCTTTCCCTTTCTTCAGTTGCCCCACCGGGACGAACGGCAGGCGTGTTCCAGCCGGGTCCGGCCGAAGGCGGCACGTTCGCGGAGGAATTCACCGGGAATCGAGTAGCGAGGCGCGTTGCCCGGGCTTTTCGCGGCCTGGGCGACGATCGCGTCGACGAGTGAGCGGATCATGTCCAGCCGGGGATAGCCGGCGTGCACGGCTTCGGCTTGTTCGTCGGTGATGGCTTCGACGTGCCCCGCTCCGAGTGGGCCACCGAAGTCGACGGCGACCCCTTCGCGGACGAGCAGGCACAGCGCGCCACGGCGTTCCGCGATGCCGGGGGAGGTGTGCAGGGCGATGGCCTGCCAGACCTCGTCGGCTTTCGCCGCGGAAACTCCCTGGGCGACAAGGAATTCGGCCGCCCGGTCGGCGCCTTCGACCTCGAACCGCTGCCGGTGCGGTCCGTCGCGCGCCACCCCGAGGTCGTGCATCGCGCAGGCGGCGAACAGCAGATCGTCCTCGTAGTCGCGCCCGGCGACCAGCGTGAGGCGGGTGGCGACCAGCCGGGCGAACAGGTAGCTGCGGATGCTGTGGTTGAACACGGAAGGCGTTTCCACCGGCCGGATCAGGTGCACGACCGCGTCGGCAAGTGGGGTGCCCGGCAGGGCCGTGGTCGTCTCGATGGGCATGCGTTGCAGCCTGGCCGTCCTGGCCCTGACCTGGCGAGTGGCAAATTTGCCTCGTTTCGCTAGGATCTTGCCATGGTGCATCGAGTCGCCGTGCTGGCGCTGGACGGGGTCACCCCGATGGACCTGGCGATCCCGGCGCAGATCTTCAGTGCCCGCCCGGAGACCCCGTACGAAATGACCGTGTGCGCGCTTGGTTCCACGGTGGCCACCACCGCCGGTTTCACCCTCGCGCCCCGCGGGGGCCTGGCGCGGGTGCGCGACGCCGACACCGTGATCGTGCCCGGGTTCGAGCCGCTGGGCCGCCCGCCCGATGCCGTGCTCGACGTGCTGGCCGAGGCTCGCGACCGTGGCCGGCGGGTGGTGTCGATCTGCACCGGCGCTTTCGCACTGGCCGCGGCCGGCGTGCTCGACGGGCTGCACGCGACGACCCACTGGAAGCACATCGAAGACCTCGCGCGGGATTTCCCGGCGGTCACGGTCGATCGCGATGTGCTCTACGTCGACGAGGGAGAGGTGCTCACGTCGGCCGGGGTGTGCTGCGGCATCGACCTGTGCCTGCACATCGTGCGCCGCGACCTGGGTGCGATGCCCGCGAACCAGATCGCCCGCGGTCTCGTCGCCGCCCCGCATCGCGACGGTGGGCAAGCCCAGTACGTACCCGCTCCGGTCGCGGTGGCCGGTGAAGCGTCGCTCTCCGAGACCCGCGGCTGGGCCCTGCACCGCCTCGGCGAGCCGCTCACGCTGCGCGTACTCGCCCGGCACGCGGGCCTGTCGCAGCGGACTTTCCTGCGCCGCTTCACCGAGGAGACGGGCACTACGCCGTTGCGCTGGCTGCTCGACGCCCGCCTCGCCCACGCCCGGGAACTGCTGGAAACCACTGACCGGTCGGTGGATCGCGTGGCTCGGGAGTGCGGCCTGGGCACCGCCGCCAACCTGCGGCTGCACTTCCGCCGCGCACTGGACACCACGCCAACCGCTTACCGGCGGGCTTTTACGCGCTGAGGGCGGTGCTGGGTCAAACGCCGAGGTGTTTCGCGCGCCGGAATCCTGTGCCGTCGCGGATCTTCTGTTTCGTACCGGGTGACCTGCGTCGCACCAGGAGATGGACGCGGGAGCCGCCGGGAAGAGCGCACTACCCTCGCCGTATGCATCTGACCGACCGTCGTCCCGAGATCGGGGCCGACGAGCTGATCACCGCGCTCGTGCCGCCGCCGCGGTTCGACGCTGTCCGGTTCTCCACCTACGTGCCGAACCCGGACGAGCCCAGCCAGGCCGCGGCGGTCACGGCCTGTTCGGCGTTCGCCGAGCGCATCGGCGGCCACGCGCCCAAGAAGCGGTTCAAGCTCTTCGGCGGCAACGCCGCCGCGGCCGGCCCGCTCGGCCTCTACCTCGACGGCGGGTTCGGCGTCGGCAAGACCCATCTGCTCGCCTCCACCTGGCACGCCGCGCCCTCGCCCAAGGCGTACGGCACCTTCGTCGAGCTGACCCACCTCGTCGGCGCGCTCGGGTTCACCGAGGCGGTGCGACGCCTGTCGGAGCACCGCATCCTCGCCATCGACGAGTTCGAGCTCGACGACCCCGGCGACACCATGCTGGTCACCCGGCTGCTGAAGGAGCTCACCAACGCGGGCGTCCACGTGGCGGCCACCTCCAACACGCTGCCCGACAAGCTCGGTGAGGGACGGTTCGCGGCCGAGGACTTCCTGCGCGAGATCCAGTCGCTGTCCCAACGGTTCTCCGTCGTCCGGGTGGACGGCCCCGACTACCGCCACCGCGGCCTGCCCGAGCCACCCGCCCCGGTCGACGACGCCGCCCTGGCGGCCTCGGCCGAGCAGCACGAGGGCTCCTCGATCGACGACTTCGACGCCCTGTGCGACCACCTCGGCAGCCTCCACCCGTCGAAGTACGGCCGGCTCGTCGACGGCGTGCCGCTGGTGCACCTGCGTGGCGTGCACGCGGCGCCGGACCAGAACGTGGCGCTGCGCCTGGTCGCGTTCGCCGACCGGCTCTACGACCGCGCGATCCCCGTGCTCGCCTCCGGGAAACCGCTGTCGGCGCTGTTCACCGAGGAGATGCTGCAGGGGGGCTACCGGAAGAAGTACCTGCGCGCGGTGAGCCGCCTGACGGCGCTGGCGCGGGACGCAGCAACAGCGAAAGCGTGAGCACGGCGGCCACGGCGAAACACGCGCCGCCCACCACGTCGAGCGGGTAGTGGTAGCCGAGGCCGACCAGCCCGATCCCGGCGAGCACCGTCACCACGGCCGCGACCACGAACGTCACCACCCGCGCGATCCCTTGCCCGGCAAGAAGAACCAGCACCGTGAGCGGCGCGACGAGACTGACGCTGTGCCCGCTGGGGTAGGCCAGGTAGTCGTCGAGGTGGTGTGCGAACACGAACTTGAGCACGAAGGTGTTCAGCAGCACCGGGACCACCGCGCCGAGTACACAAAGGACAGCGTCCCGCCATTGCCGCTGTAGTCCACAAAGGACCGTCATCAACGCGACCAGCGGGATGAGCACATACGGCTCGGTGGGCGCCACGAACAGGTCCAGCAGCACGCTCTGATGTGCCGGCACCCCGCCGCCGTAGGGCACGAAAGCGAGCGCCACCGTCGCCGGCGCGGTCACACCGGCGACGGCGGCCCGCGTGTTCAGCGGCGCACCACTTCGGCGATCGCGTCGATCCCGGTGTCGAGATCCTCCTCGCTGATCATCAGCGGCGGCGCGATCCGCAGCGTGTTCCCGTGCGTTTCCTTGCACAGCACGCCTCGCCCGGCGAGCGCCTCCGACGCCTGCCGCCCGGTCAGCCCGCCCGGGGTGATGTCGATGCCCGCCCACAGCCCGCGCCCGCGAACCTCCGCGAGCCCGTGCCCGATCAGCTCGCCCAGGCGCCCGTGCAGATGCGCGCCGAGCGCGGTGGAGCGTTGCTGGAACTCGCCGCTGGACAGCAGTCCGATCACCGCGCGCCCGACCGCGCAGGCCAGCGGGTTGCCGCCGAACGTCGAGCCGTGCTCGCCCGGCCGCAGCACGCCAAGCACGTCACGCCGCCCGACCACCGCCGACAGCGGCACGATCCCGCCGCCCAGCGCCTTGCCGAGGGTGTACAGGTCGGCGCGCACGTGCTCGTGGTCCAGCGCCAGCAGCGTGCCGGTGCGGGCGAGCCCGGACTGGATCTCGTCGGCGATCAGCAGCGCGCCGGCCTCGTCGCACAGCCGCCGCGCCTCGGCGAAGTACCCGTCCGGCGGCACGATGACGCCCGCCTCGCCCTGCACCGGCTCCAAGAGCACCGCCGCGGTCCGTTCGGTGATCGCGTCGCGCAGCGCGGCCACATCCCCGTACTTGACCACGACGAAACCCGGCGTGAACGGGCCGAAGTGGGCACGCGCGGACTCATCGGTGGAGAAGGACACGATCGTCGTGGTGCGGCCGTGGAAGTTCGAGCCGGCGACCACGATCTCGGCCTGCCCGTCCGGAATCCCCTTGACCTCGTAGGCCCATTTGCGGGCCACCTTCAGCGCGGACTCGACCGCCTCGGCGCCGGAGTTCATCGGCAGCACCATCTCGGTGCCGGTCAGCGCCGCCAGCTCCGCGCAGAACGCGCCCAGCTGGTCGTGGTGGAACGCGCGCGAGGTCAGCGTGACCCGGCCCAGCTGCGCCGTCGCCGCCTCGATCAGCGCCGGATGCCGGTGCCCGAAGTTGAGCGCCGAGTACGCGGACAGGAAGTCCAGGTAGCGGCGGCCTTCGACGTCGGTCACCCAGGCGCCCTCGGCCTCGGTGATGACGACCGGGAGCGGGTGGTAGTTGTGCGTGCTCCACTGTTCGTCGAGCGCGATGAAGCTGGTCATGACACCAGGTTAGGAGCACGCGGGGCGGCGCCGGGAGGCCCTGATCGTTGCGTTCTGGGCTCGGTCGGCGGTGAATCGTTGCGGATCAGGCCAGACGAGCCGCGTTCCGTTCCGGGATCCGCCGGGCGCCCGCGGTGCTGGCTCCCGTCCGTCACGTCTGAAAGAGTGCCAGAGTGACCGACGAGCTTCCCTTTCTCCGCAAACAGGCCCGCACCCAGCGCTTCACCCTCGGCACGCCCAGAGAGTTCCGGATCAGCCCGGACGAGCGGAAGGTGCTCTTCCTGCGTTCCGAGTCGGGCGTCGACCGGCGGAACAGCCTGTGGGAGCTGGATCTGGAGTCGGGCGCGGAGACGAAGGTGGTCGACGCCGCCGAGCTGCTGCCGGGTGAGGAAAAGCTGCCGCCCGAGGAGCGCGCCCGTCGCGAGCGCAGCCGCGAGAGCGCCGGTGGCGTGGTGGGCTACGCGACCGACGCCGAATCGCGGATCGCCGCGTTTTCGTTGTCCGGCAAGCTGTTCACCGTCGACCTGGAGACCAGGGCGGTCACCGGGCTCGTCGACAGCGCGGTGATCGACCCGCGGCCGAACCCGGTCGGCACGCACGTGGCCTACGTCCGCGAACGGCGGCTGCGGGTGATCGAGCTGGCCTCGGGCGAGGACCGGGTGCTGGCGGATGAGGAGGGCGAGGACATCGCCTGGGGTCTCGCGGAGTTCATCGCGGGCGAGGAGCTCGGCCGGGCGCGCGGCTACTGGTGGTCGCCGGACGGTGCGAGCGTGCTCGTCGAGCGCACCGACCGGTCCGGCGTGCCGCGCTGGAACATTTCCGACCCGGCGAACCCGAACACGCCGGTGAACACCGTCGCGTACCCGGCGGCGGGCACGCAGAACGTCGAGGTGTCGCTGGCGTTCCTCGGCCTCGACGGCACGCGTGTGGACGTGGCGCGCGGCGACTGGGAGTACCTCGTCGCCGTGCACTGGTCGGCCGGCGGACCACCGCTGCTCGCCGTGCAGCCCCGTGACCAGCGGAAACTGGAGATCCACTCGGTGGACCCGGCGACCGGGCAGACCAAGCTGCTGCACACCGAGACCGACGAGCAGTGGGTCGAGATCGTGCCGGGGGTGCCCGCCTGGACCACCGACGGGCGGCTGGTGCACGTCAGCGCCGCCGACGGCTCGTACCGGCTGATCATCGACGGGCAGCCGGTGACCGAGCCGGGGCTACAGGTCCGCTCGGTGCTCGACGTGGGCGACGAGGTGCTGTTCAGCGCCTCCGACGAAGACCCGACGCAGATCCACGTGTACCGCACCGGCCCGGTCACCCGACTGTCCACTTCGGACGGTATCCACATCGGGGCAGGCAACGCTCGGGTGACGGTGCTTTCGTCGTGGAGCCTGGAGCACGCCGGCCCCGAGGTTTCCGTGCTGCGGGACGGAAAACCGGTCGCGAAGGTCGATTCCTACCCGGTGGACCCTGGCCTGGTGCCGCGTCCGCAGTGGCTCACCCTCGGTGAACGCGGCCTGCGCGCGGCCTTGCTGCTGCCGGCCGGCCACAAACCGGGCGACAAGCTCCCGGTGCTGCTCGACCCGTACGGCGGGCCGCACGCGCAGCGCGTGCTGCAGAGCCGCAACGCCTTCCTCACCTCGCAATGGCTGGCCGACCAGGGATTCGCCGTGCTGGTCGCGGACGGCCGGGGCACGCCAGGCCGCGGTCCGGCGTGGGAGAAGGAGGTCGCCGGCGCACTCGCCGAGGTCACCCTGGCTGACCAGGTGGACGCCGTGGCGGCCGCGGCCGCCGAGCACCCGGAGCTGGACCTGGAGCGGGTGGCGATCCGCGGCTGGTCCTACGGCGGCTACCTGTCCGCGCTCGCCGTGCTGCGCCGCCCGGACGTCTTCCACGCCGCCGTCGCGGGCGCGCCGGTGACGGACTGGTCGTTGTACGACACCCACTACACCGAGCGCTACCTGGGCAAACCGCAGGACGATCCGGCGGCGTACGAGCGGAACTCACTGCTCGCCGACGCCGCGAGCCTGCGGCGGTCGCTGCTGATCGTGCACGGGCTGGCCGACGACAACGTGTTCGTGGCGCACGCGCTGCGGTTGTCGTCGGCGCTGCTGGCCGCCGGCCGGGAACACGTGTTCCTGCCGCTGGTCGGCGCCACGCACATGACCCCGCAGGCCGAAGAGGTGGCCGAAAACCTGATGAAGGTGCAGATCGAGTGGATCAAGAAGGAGCTGAACCGGTGAAGCGCTGGGGAATCACGATCCCGCTGACGGGCGTCCCGCTGTTGGAGCACCGGCCGCTGATCGAGCGGCTGCCCGACCTCGGCTACACCGACGCGTGGTCGGCCGAAACAGCGGGCACCGACGCGTTTTCCCCGCTGCTGCTGGCTTCGCAGTGGGCGCCGCAGTTGCGGCTCGGCACCGCGATCGTGCCCATCTACACGCGCGGCCCCGGCCTGCTCGCGATGAGCGCGGCCACCCTCGCCGAGGCGGCGCCGGACCGGTTCGTGCTGGGCATCGGCACGTCCTCGCCGGTGATCGTGTCGGGCTGGAACGCCGCCGAGTTCACCGAGCCCTTCGGCCGCTCGCGGGACACGCTGCGATTCCTGCGCGCCGCGCTGGCGGGGGAGAAGGTCACCGAGGATTACCCGACGTTCTCGGTCAACCGGTTCAAGCTTGAGCGCGTGCCGGCGAAGCCGCCGAAGGTGATGCTCGCCGCGCTGCGCCCGGGCATGCTCAAGCTGGCCGCGAAGGAGTCCGACGGCGCGATCACGAACTGGCTGGCCCCGACCGACGTGCCGAAGGTGCGCGCCGAGATCGGGCCGGACGTGGAGCTGGTGGCGCGGCTGTTCGTCTGCCCGACCGAGGACGCCGACGCCGCGCGCGGGCTGGGCCGGATGCTCATCAGCAGCTACCTGACCGTGCCGGTGTACGCGAAGTTCCACGACTGGCTCGGCCGCGGCGAGCAGCTCAAGAAGATGCACGAGCTGTGGGCGGCCGGGGACCGCAAGGGGGCCAACGCGGCGATCCCGGACGAGGTGGTCGACGACCTCGTCGTGCACGGGCACCCGGACGCCTGCCGCGAGCGCGTCCAGTCCTATGTGGACAACGGCCTGAGCACGCCGGTCATCGCCCTGCTGCCCACCGGTGACGACCCCGGCCCGCAGATCGAGGCGCTCGCTCCCCGTTGATCCGGGCGGGTGCATTCGTCCCGGAGAGTCTTCTTTCCCGGGCCCGCGAGGGGCACTTTGGTGGGAAAGTGCCGCGCGGGAGGTATCCCTAGGCCACCTGCGCCCGTATCGTGGCTTAGCGTAGGCATACCTAAGGGAGTGATCAGTGGGCGATTCGGCAGCGCTGGCCGGCGGGCGGTACGGGCATGAGCGGCTCGCGGAGCTGATTCCGTTGGTGCTCAACGGAATAGCGGCGGGTTCGGTCGAGCGCGCGGCACCCGGCCCCGTGGGTGGTCCCGCCGCGGTCGCCGCCGCGGTGGCGGCGGCCGGGTCACTGGTGCCCGCCCGCGGGGTGGGTGCCGAGCAAGCGCTTTCCGAGCTGAGCACGCTGCTCGCGGCCGGTTCGGTCGACCCGGCCGAACCGGGCTGCGCGGCCCATCTGCACTGTCCGCCGCTGGCCGTCTCGGTGGCGGCGGACGTCGCGGCGAGCGCGCTGAACCCATCGATGGACTCGTGGGACCAGGCGCCGGTGGCCAGCGAGGTGGAAAGCGCTTTCTGCGCCTCGATCGCGCGGCTCTGCTACCCGGACGCGGCGACGCCGGACGCCGTCGTCACCACGGGCGGCACCGAGTCGAACCTGCTCGGTCTGTTGCTGGCGCGGGAAAAGGAGCCCGCGGTCCGTCCGGTCTGCGGCCGCAACGCCCACCACAGCGTCGCGCGCGCGGCCTGGCTGCTCGGGCTCCCGGCCCCGCTGGTCGTGGACTGCGACGGCGAACGCATGCGTCCCGCGGCGCTCGACGAGGCGTTGCGCAGGCTGGATGGTCCGGCCGTCGTCGTCGCGACGGCCGGCACCACGAACACCGGCGAGATCGATCCGCTGCGTGAGCTGGCGGAGGTGTGCCGCGCCCACGGCGCGCGGCTGCACGTCGACGCCGCGTATGGCGGTTTGGCCTTGTGCAGCGCGGCTTTGCGGCCGTTGTTCGACGGGCTGGCCGAGGCGGACTCGGTCGCACTCGACATGCACAAATTCGGCTGGCAGCCGATCTCGGCCGGCCTGTTCGCCGCCCGCGAAGCCGCCGATCTGCAGGCCCTGTCGGTGAGCGCGGAGTACCTGAACGCCGACGACGACACCGAAGCCGGCCTGCCCGACCTGCTCGGCCGCTCCATCCGCACCTCCCGGCGGCCCGACGCCTTCCGAATGGCCGTCACCCTGCGCGCGCTGGGCACCGACGGGCTGGGTGAGCTGATCGAGCGCTGCTGCCGCACCGCGCAGGAGGTCGCGTCGGCGATCGAGCGGCATCCGTCGCTGGAGCTGTGGGGCCGCCCGACCCTGTCCACGGTGCTGTTCCGGCCGCGGTCCGGCGATGTGGCGCAGGTACGGCGCGTACTGCTGGAGGCGGGCACGGCGATCGTCGGCCGGGCCACCATGCCGCCCGGCGACGTCTGGCTGAAGCTCACCCTGCTGCACCCACACGCGACCGTCGCGGACTACCTCGGCGTGCTGGACGCGACCGTGGCGGCCGCGCACGCCGACCTCACCGAAGGTGCGGTCGCCTCGTGACGGTGGACCTCGCCGGGGTCGGGATCGGCCCGTTCAACCTCTCGCTCGCCGCGCTGGCCGACGGCGTGCCGGGGCTGCGGGTCGCGATGTTCGAGCGGCGCAAGGAGTTCCGGTGGCATCCGGGGCTGCTGATCGAGGGTGCCACCATCCAGGTGCCGTTCCTCGCCGACCTGGTCTCGCTGGTCGACCCGACCAGCGAACTGTCCTTTTTGAACTACCTGCGCGAGCGCGGGCGGCTGTTCCCGTTCTATTTCGCGGAGAAGTTCCACATGGCGCGCGCGGAGTACGACGACTACTGCCGCTGGGCCGGCGAGCGACTGGACAGCTGCCACTTCGGGGTCGAGATCGAGTCGGTTTCCTTTGGCGGCGGGTCCTTTTCGTTGCAGCCGGCCGAGGGCGAGCCGGTGCGTGCGCGCAACGTGGTGCTCGGAGTCGGCACCGCGCCGTTCGTGCCGGAATCCTTGCGCGCGTTGGCGGCGGATCCGGCGGTGCCGGTACTGCATTCCGCGGATTACCTTGCCGAGCGCGAAAAGCTGCTGGCCGCCGGCGAGGTGGTCGTGGTGGGCTCGGGGCAGTCCGGTGCCGAGATCTTCCTCGACCTGCTGCGCAACCGCGCCGTGCCGGGCGGTCTGCGCTGGGTGGCGCGCACGCCCTCGTTCGCGCCGATGGAATACTCGAAGCTGGGGCTGGAGCAGTTCACCCCGGACTACACCCGGTTCTTCCACGCGCTCGCCGAGCCGGTGCGCGACGAGCTGGTGCCGGCGCAATGGCAGCTGTACAAGGGAATCGACGCGGACACGATCGCCGCGATACATGACGAGCTGTATCGCCGCAGTCTCGACGGCTGGCCCGACGTGGAGCTGACCCCGGGGGTCGAGGTCGTCGCCGGCGCGCACGACGGCCGGATCTCCCTGGAGTTGCACCACAAACAGCAGGGCACCGCCGCCGTATGGCGGGCCGACGCGGTAATCTGCGCGACCGGCTACGCCGAGACGCCGCTGGACACGTTGCTCGGCCCTCTCGCCGATCGCATCGAGACCGACGGGCGGGGCAGGCCGGTCGTCGAACGGGATTTCCGGTTGCGGCTGTCCGGTGTGGACGGTTCGGTGTACGTGCAGAATGCCGAACGGCACACCCACGGCGTCGGCGCGCCGGATCTCGGGCTGGCCGCGTGGCGCGCGGCGTCGATCGTCAACAGCGTGTGCGGGCGCGCGGTCTACCCGTTGCCGTCGCGCACGGCGTTCACCCGGTTCGGGCTGAGCAGTACGGAGGAGCAGTGATCACCAATCCGGACGAGCAGTTGGACGACGGACAGGCCTGGCGGCAGGCCGGTTCCCTGGTCCTGCACAAGATGCTCGGCGAGCTTTCCTACGAGGGGCTGTTCGAGCCCGAGCCCACCGGGGACGAGGTGCCCGGCGCGTATCGCGGCTGGCGGCTTGTGCTGCCCGGGTCCGTGACGTACGAGTTCAAGGCCCGGCGCGGGGCCTTCGACTCGTGGTCGGTCCAGCCGGGAACGGCGCTGCGGCACGGAGTTCCGGCCGAAGACCCCCGGGTCCTGGTCGTCGACGCGCGCACGGTACTCGGGCTCACCGGACTGCGGCTGGCCGACGTGCTGGCGGAGCTGACGTCCACGGTCGCGAACGAGGCCACCCGGCTGCAGGACGCACCATCGGCTCAGAAACTGTCCACAATGGATTATAACCTCGCGGACGGGCACCTGACGGGGCATCCGCGGCTGGTGCTGAACAAGGGGCGCGTCGGGTTTTCCGCTGCGGACAGGGCGTTGTACGCGCCCGAATCCGGTGCCGACATCCAGCTCCGCTGGTTCGCCGTGCACCGCGACCACGCGCAGTTCCGCTCGGTGGCGGAGCTGGGGGAGCAGCTACTGCTGCTCGACGAGCTCGACGCCGAGCAGCGCACGGAGTTCACCCAGCGGGTCGAGGAGGTCGGCGATCCGGCGGACTACCTGTGGCTGCCCGTACATCCCTGGCAGGCCGACGAAATCGTCGGCACTCTTTACGCGGCGGAGCTGGCCACCGGGGTGCTCATCGACCTCGGGCCCAGCCGCGACCACTACCGTCCACATCAGACTGTCCGGACGCTCGCGAACGTGAGCAGGCCGGGTCGTCGTGACGTGAAGACGGCCGTCTCGGTGCGGAACACGCTGGTGTATCGCGGGCTCGACTCCGCGGCCACGCTCGCCGGGCCTGCCGTGACGAGCTGGCTCAAGCAGGTCTCGGCGGCAGACCCGCTGCTGTCCGAGCAGTACCGGTTCGAACTGCTCGGCGAGGTGGCGAGCGTATCCGTCCGGCATCCGATTTTCGGGAACCTGGAAGAACTTCCCTACCGGTTCCACGAGACCCTCGGTGCGCTGTGGCGCGAGCCCCTGCTGTCCACTTTGGCCGAAGACGAGCAGGCGATCTCGTTCGCCGCCCTGCCGTATCGTGACCTTGACGGCAACTCGGTGCTCACCGAGCTGATCCGGCGCAGCGGTCTCGAACCGGAGCAGTGGCTCACCCGAGTGCTGGATCTGACGCTGACCCCGCTGTTGCAGTGGTTGCTGCGTTATGGCGTCGGTTTCTGCCCGCACGGCCAGAACCTGATCCTGATCGTCGATGCCGGCGGGCGTCCGCTGCGCGTGGCGATCAAGGATTTCGCGCAGGGCGTGGATCTGCTCGATGAGGAATTGGAGTGCTACGCCTCGCTCGACCCCGAGGTGGAAATGCTGCGCTGGCCCGCGCATCTGCTGGCGCAGTCGCTGTTCAGCTCGGTGTTCTCCGGGCAGCTGCGGTTCTGGGCCGAAATCCTGTTCGACGACGTGGACCTGTCGCGGGCGCGATTCTGGGAACTGGTCAGGGAAATCGTGCATGCCTACCGTGCGGGCAACCCGGACGTCGCCACCCGGTTCGATGCCTGCCGCTTGTTCGCGGCCGAGGTCGAGCGGGTCACGTTGAACCGGGAACACCTGGCGGGCAAGGGTTTCGACAAGGTGGAACGGGACGACGAGTTCGATGTGCGCTGGGGCCGGGCGCCGAACCCGCTGCACGCCCCCGACCAGGCCGGTGCCTGGTGAGACCACGTTCCCTGCCGGACTCGGCCTCCCGGGTCCTGCTGCTGGTTCCCGATCCGCATGCCCGGTTCGCCGCGGTGGAACTCTCGCGCCGGTTCTTCGACGAGGAGGTCCTGGAGCGCGGCTACGGCCTGTGCACGTACGTTTTCGCGTGGACACCCGAGCGCGAGCCGCTGCCGTATTACTCTGGCGGTTACGGCGACCTGCTCATCCGCCCGGATCTGGCGAGTTCGGTCGCACTCCCCGACGGTGTGCACGGCGTCGTGTGTGACGCCGGATGGCCCGACGGTTCACCGGTGCGGGCGGCGCCGCGGCAGGTGCTGATCTCGCAGCTGAATGCCTTGGCGGATCTGGGTTTCGTACCCTCGGTCGGTATCGAGCACGAGTTCGTCCTGTCGGATTCCGATGGGCCGCTGACAGCGCACGGTGTGGACTACGCCGTCGGCGGCACTGAGCGATTACGTCCGCTGCTGGCCGATCTGCGCGAGGCGCTGGAACCGCTCGGCGTCGAATCCGCCCGCGCCGAATGCCATCCCGGACAATACGAAATCGTGCTGCGGCACCGAGACGCGCTGGCCGCTTGTGATGACGCGATGCTGCAGCAGCTGATCGTCCGTTCGGTCGCCGCCCGGCACGGCGTCACGGCAAGCTACCTGGCGGCCCCGCAGTCCGGGCAGGGCAATTCCTGTCATGTCCATTTGTCGATTCGCGACGCGCCCATGGATTCGTTCCTGGCCGGTGTCCTGCGCGATGCCCGGGCACTGACCGCGTTATGGGCCCCGACCTGGAACAGTTACGTGCGGCTGCGGACCGCGCCGTTTTCCCCGCGCGTCCTGAAATGGGGCGTCGACGACCGTACTTGTTCCGTCCGCGTGGCCGGTCACGGCGATTCGTCACGCCTGGAATTCCGTTTCGCCGGTGCCGATGCGCAAGTGCACCTCGTCGTCGCGGCCCTGCTTGCCGCCGGCCGCGCCGGAATCGAGGAGGGCCTTGCGCCGCCTCCGGCAGGCGAGGAGGTGGGTGCGCTGTGCACGACGCCGTGGGAGGCGTTGGCGGCGTTGGGAAAGCGGGTGCCTTCGTTGTTGGGTGAGGAACTCGCCGCCCAGCAAGCCGCCCTGCTGCGCGCGGAGGTCGATGAGGGCTGTGATGCCGTCACGGATTGGCAGCGCCGTCGCGGCGTCCTGCGCGCGTGAGGCGGTCACCAGCGGTCGTTGTTCCTGACCGAGAGCGACCCGTGGAGATCGTCCCGTGTGAGCATCCAGGTGATGTCCTGCGACTGATTCGTCGCGCCGCCGGCGCCTGGTGGATGCCTGCCGCTGAAGCGCGAGCGGGTCTCCGTCGTGGTAGGCGGTGCCGGCGACTGCGGGCACCACAAGGACGACTACGCCTCAGTGCTGTCCGGCGCCGACCGGGGTCTTCGGCGGCAAGGCGGGTTCCAGGCGTGGGCTGCGCAGCCGCGGGATCGCGAACGCGAGTAGCAAACCCACCCCGACCAGCGGATACGTCGCCGCGGACAGCTGCTGCGGCCAGTCCCAGTGGATGTGCACGATCGGGAAGTCCGTGTCCGGCAGGTCGTGGAACGGTGCCAGCCAGAAGAACACCGCCGTCAACACGCCCCACGCGAACCACGCCGCAGCCAGCCACGACCGCTCGTACGCCCGCCGCGCGCCATACGCGATGATCACCAGCAGCGTCGGCGCGACCCACACGTAGTAATGCGACCACGACGTCGGGGAGACCAGCAGCGCCAGCCCCGCGTTGGCCATCAGCGCGAGCGCGGGCCCGGACCGCCGCATCGCCGTCGCGACCATCGCCAGCAGGGCTAGGACCACCACGATCCAGAGCGCCTTCTCCGCCGCGCCCGGGAGGCCCATGCGGACGAACGTGGCCTCGATCGTCTGGTTCGTCTTGAACGCCGTGCCGCTGACGCCGCCGCCGGAGAGCCCGCCCTTGAACCAGTACTGGACCGAGGCCTTGAAGTCGGTGATGAACCCGATGCCCGCCGCCACCGCGAACGTGATGCCCGCCCGGATCGCGGACTTGTAGTCCCGGCGGACCAGGAAGAACAGGATGAACGCGGCGGGCGTCAGCTTGATCGCCGCGGCCAGCCCGATGCCGAACCCGCGTGGCCAGAGCGTCTTCCCGGCGAGGCAGTCGATGGCGACGAGGGCCATCATGATCAGGCTGACCTGGCCGAACTGGTACGTCTGCGACACCGGCTCGAGGAACACCGTCAACGGCAACGCCACCGACGCGACGACGAAGCCCCCCATGCGCCCGAGCTGCGGCACCGCCACCCTGGAGACGAGATACAACGTGAGGCCGAGGCACAGCGTGCTGATGACGTAGAGCGTGACCACCGCCGCGTCCCACGGGAGCAGCACGAGCGGGCTCAGAATGAGCACGGCGAACGGCGGGTACACGAACGGCAACTGCGCGCCGTTGGCGACCGCCGGGAGCGGTCCGTAAAGGTCGTGGCCGTCCCACCACGCCTGGACCCCGTAGCGGTAGACCTCGAGGTCGATCTGGGGCCGCGTCGGCATGGCCGTGAACATCCCGCGGAACGCGAAGAACAGCCACACAGCGCACAGCACAGGGATGACCCACAGGTGTTTACGCATCGCGCCACACTCTAGGGCGTCGCGTGACCGTCCCCGCGCCGCGGTACGTTCCCGCAGGCAGCCGCCGTGGACGCCCCTGGTTGAACGCGCGTTGACGGGGCGTTATAGGCTGTCGGCAACACCTCACGCGATGAGGTGCCGGCCGGGACGTGGCGCAGCTTGGTAGCGCACTTGACTGGGGGTCAAGGGGTCGCAGGTTCAAATCCTGTCGTCCCGACGGTCAGCGGAACGTTTACGCAGGTAGACGGGCTGCTAAAAGCGAAGAACGAGAGAACCGCCCCGGGGCATGCAACATTCATGCCACACCGGGGCGGTTCTCGTTTCAGGCCGCGCGGCGCTTCCGGATGGCTGCTTTACGGCGGATGTCGAGCACGTCCGCGACCTCGTCCAGCCGATCCGGGAACAGGTGCCCGTAGATGTTCAGGGTCATCGCCGCGTCTTTGTGACCCAGCATGTGCTGGATGACCTTCACGTCCGCCCCGGCCGCGATCGAGAGCGACGCAGCGGTGTGCCGGAGCTTGTGCGGGGTGAGTCCCTTGTCGGTCAGCTTGGCGACCTTCACCGCAGCGTTGAACTCCCGCACCCGCCAGTTGTTCGCCCGCAGGGAATGCCCCCGCGCCGTGCGGAACACCAGCTCGTTGTCCGTGCGACCGTTGATCACCCGTTTCAGCTCCGGCACGAGGGACGCCGGAATCGGCACGGTCCGGTGCTTGCCGGTCT
Organism: Amycolatopsis sp.; assembly: GCF_035546795.1. Classification (GTDB taxonomy): domain Bacteria; phylum Actinomycetota; class Actinomycetes; order Mycobacteriales; family Pseudonocardiaceae; genus Amycolatopsis_E. The sequence continues at coordinate 3,946 of NZ_DASZWC010000011.1, read as the reverse complement.
TCGGCAGGCCCTCGCTCTGGACGCCGTTCACTTCGTAGAAGGTCGTGAGCACCCGGAGCCGCCGCTTGATCAGGTCCACCCTGCCAATGCGCAGTGCGGCGGCCTCGCCCCACCGCAGGCCGGTATAGGACAGCAGCAGGATCATCGCGCGGTTCACGGCCGCCGACGCGGTCGGCACGTCGTACTTCGTCTTCAGACTCCCAGCCGCGTCCGCCAGGGCCTCGATCTCGTCGTAGGTCAGGTAGACGTGCTCAGCCTCGGACGGGATCGGCAGCTTCACCCCACGAGCGGGGTTCGACGGAATGCGACGAGGGACGCACCAGTCCAAGACCATCGCGAGCACCCGGTAGGCGTGGCGGGTTTGCGATGCACCCAGGCCACTCCCCTCTTCGGCCTTCGGCTTGAGGAGGTCGGTCACCCAGGTCGCGATGTCTTCCCGCTCCAGTGCACTCAGGGGCGAGGTTCCCCAGCGCGGAAGGACGTGGTTGTCCAGGAGACCCCGGTACTTCCACCACGTCGAAGGCTTGAGGTCGTGCCGGGCATCCAGCCACTTGTCAGCCATCGCGCCGACCGTGACCTTGGCAGCCGCAGGGTCCACATAGGTCCCGGCCGTGAGCGAGCTTTCCAGCTCTGTCCGGCGATTTCCTGCCTTCGTCTTGTTGGCCGCGACCTCGGACCGCAGCTTCCCTGTGCGGTCGTAGTACTGGACCAGCCACCGAGACGGAGGTTGACGGCCCTTGGCTTTGGCTCGCTTCACCGCGTCCTGGTAGTCCTTGGTGTTCATCCGGTCGTAGACCCACGCGCGCGCCATCAGGCCGCCCCCTGCCCGTCGATCCACGCATCAACGTCTTCGGGGCGGTAGCGGACGTACTTCCCGACCCGTCGACCTTGCGGGCCATACCCTTTGGTGCGCCACTGGTACAGCGTGCCCTTCGGAACTCCGAGGTACTCGGACAAGTCCGAAATAGACAGAAGCTTCTCACTCATTGCTGGTTCTCCTTGCTGTAGCGGTGTTTGCGGTCGTCGCGGATGCGTTGGGCGATTCCGGCGGCGAGTTCGCGTTCTGCGTCGTCGCGGTATCCGGCGCCGTGGAAACGCCAGTCGTTGACGACCGTCACGGACTCGGGTGCGAGCCCGAGGGATTCGAGGGTTTCGGCCAGCCGGTAGGCGGCCCGGTCGCCCCGGATGACTTTGAAGGTGGTGGAGTAGCGGCGGGATTTGGTGAGGAAGTGACCTCGGAAGCCGAGCATGTGCGCCCATCGCCGCAGGTTCAGGTCCACATAGGATTCCAGGCCGCCGAGTTCCCACGCAGTTTGGATGATCCGCCGGTGATGCTCAGACACCCGCAGCCGGGCAATGTCGAGTTCGGACCGGATCGGGGTGTCGGCTGCTTCGGTTTTGCCGGTGCCTTTGGTGGCGTATTTGGCGATGTAGGCGGCGAGGCGGGGTTCGCTGATCTGCCCGTTGTCGTCTTCGACCTCTGCCGAGAGTCCTGGTTGGACACGCCGCACGTCCACCTGTTCGCCCCAGACCAGTTCGAGGGGTGTTCCATCGGGGCGTTCGGTGGTGACCGTGACGGCCGCCGCTGCGGCGTACACGGCATCTTCGAGTAGTTGCGCGCTGCCCCACGCGGGGGCGGGATCGGTGGGGCCTTCGGGGCCGTCCAGGCGCATGATGGCGTGGAAGTGCACGAGGCCGCGCCGCTGGTATTCGGCGACCTTGCCGTAGGAGATTCGGGCCACCTCGCCGAACTCCCGGGCACGGATTCCGGCCCGTTTGGCGAGTTCTCGCCGCAGCCGCATGACGAAGCGCTGCCACAGGACCCCGGCATGGGCCTGCCACAGCACGGAGCCGACGTAGTCGTAGGTGTCGGGGTCGATCGGGGTGCCGATACGGGTGTCGGCTTCGCGGTGGTATTCCCCGCAGCCACACGGGCGGACCCTGCTGCGCGTGGTGACTCGCCGGGCGTGCACCGGCCCGAATGAGGGGGCGGTGAGGGTGACGAACGCCCGCGGCTTGGTGGTGACGGATTCGGGGATTCCTTTGGTGCCGCCGAGAAGCCCGGCGCGCACGAGGTGGAACGCGTCGGCGGCGTAGCGGTCGGAGCAGGCCGGGCAGACGGATTCGCGGCGGTTCCCGCACGGGACGAACAACTCTCCGGCGAAGTGGTGCAGGGCGGTCCCGGTGGCGTCTTCGAGTCGGTGGGTTCCGGTGAGGCGGATGGGTTTGGCGCAGCCGTGGACGCGGTGGACTTTGGCGCGCCAAGCCTGGTAGTCGGTGGAGCGTAGGCGGTGGGTGATGCGGTCTTCCAGCGTCAGCAACGGAGGTCGTTCCTTTCCGTGAGACGACGTGACGAGGCGGGGCGGAAGTGCGGTGGTGCCGTACTCCCGCCCCACGCGGGGGATGCGAACGGGCGGTCAGGCGATGGCTGGGGCCAGATCGGCGACGATCCGGGCGGCCAGGTCATCGGGGACCTTCACGACCCGCTGAATATCGGCCGGGGTGACGTCCCGTCCGGCGTGCCGGATCTCGGCCGCCAAGGCGTGAACGCGTTCGGCCATCGGGGCCGGGAGCTTCACGCGCGGCAGGACGGCGGTGCCTTCCGCCGGGGACGGCGGCTGCGGATTCGGCCGGCGGATCTCCGGTGCTACCGGTTCGGGCTGCGCAGGGGTGGGAACGGGCTCCGACGTGGCCTCTGCGGCCGCCGGGGTGGTGTCGGGGGTGTCGGTGGGTGCGCGGCGCATGAGGAGCTTGACCACGACCAGGAACCCCAGGGCGGGCATGGCGGCGAGTAGCCACCCGGCGGGGGTGCGGGGTGCGAGGGCGACCTGTGCGGCCATCTGGATGGTGATCCCCGCGACGAGGACGACGGCGGGGAACGAGATTCGGCGACGGTTGGCGTTGTGGTGGTCGCGGTGGAGTTCGAACCCGGCGACGATGGCCATGCCCTCGATCACCACGGCGTCGGCCCACGCGAGCCATCCGGCTTGTCCGTTGTGGACGGCCCAATCGTGGGTGTGGGTGAAGCCCGCCGCCGCGCCGATGCCGCCCAGGATGATCGTGACGGCCAGCCGGATCACCTCGGTGAGGCTTGGCCGTCGCCGGGGCCGGATGTCTGTTGTGGACATTGGCGGGGGTCTCCTTGTCTTGTTAGGAGCGGTCGCGGCGGATGCTGGTGAGCTGGTGGTGGTATCCGGCGGCTTGGGCACGCCATTCACGCAGCAGAGCGGCCGTGATCACGACCCACAGGCCGATGGTGATCCCGGCGACGAGGGCGAACACCCAGAAACCGGGGATCAAGATCTGTTCGAGCACCACGGCCAGCGCGGCGAGTCCGGTGAGTTTGGTCCAGGACCACAGGAACGCGAGGGTGATCACGATCAGACCTCCTGTCGGGTGCGGAGTTCGAGGGCAAGGCGGTACAACTCGTCGGGGGTGACCGATTCGCGCTCCCCCCGCGGGAGCCGCACGAGACGCTGCACCACCCGGTGAGGGATACCGCCGTAGACGGAGAAGGTGATGCCGTGCGGGCCACGGCCAGTCAGCGTGATGTGCAGGTCCCCGCCGGTGGTGTGCCACCAGTCGCCGGTCACGCCGGTCAGGCGGTGCGTCCAGATCAGCAGCGCCCCGAGGGCGTGCACCGGATCCGGGCTGTAGGCGGGCTGGAGCGACACCTGGTTCTGTCCGGGGTGGATGGTCACGGTGGCCGGTTCCGGGGCCGGGGTGGCCCGCACGTAGCGGATGAGGGTGGCGGCGAGTTTGGGCACGTTCGCCAGCGGGGTGAGTGCGGCGGTCATATTGTTGTGTCCTTTCTGGACGGTCAGGCGGCGAAGGGGACGACGACACCGGCGGGGCGGTCGTCGGGGTGGTGCGGGGTGCAGGTGTTGACGAGTTCGGTGATGTCCTCGTCGGTGACCAGTCCGGCCCGCACGCGGATTGGGGTGCG
>NZ_DASZWC010000010.1:0-4390 GCF_035546795.1 Amycolatopsis sp. | reverse complement strand
GGCCTTCCACCCGGAGCTCACGGGCGACGAGCGGGTGCACCGCTTCTTCGTGAACATGGTGCAGGAACGATCGAGATGATGGAGAAGAGATGAGCGGCCACTCGAAGTGGGCCACCACCAAGCACAAGAAGGCCGCCCTCGACGCCAAGCGTGGCAAGCTGTTCGCGAGACTGATCAAGAACATCGAGGTCGCCGCGCGGACCGGCGGGGGCGACCCGGACGGCAACCCGACGCTGTACGACGCCATCCAGAAGGCGAAGCGGAACTCCGTCCCGCAGGACAACATCGAACGCGCGCGCAAGCGCGGCGGCGGTGAAGAGGCCGGCGGCGCCGACTGGCAGAACATCACCTATGAGGGTTACGGGCCCAACGGCGTCGCGGTGCTCATCGAGTGCCTGACCGACAACCGCAACCGTGCCGCCTCCGAGGTCCGCACCGCGCTCACCCGCAACGGCGGCTCGCTGGCCGACCCGGGCTCGGTGGCGTACCTGTTCAACCGCAAGGGCGTGGTGATCATGCCCAAGAACGACCTTGCCGAGGACGACGTCCTGATGGCGGTGCTCGACGCCGGCGCCGAGGAGGTCAACGACCTCGACGAGAGCTTCGAGATCGTTTCCGAGCCCACCGATCTCGTCGCGGTGCGCACCGCGTTGCAGGACGCGGGTTTCGACTACGAGTCGGCGGACGCGAGCTTCCTGCCGTCGGTCAGCGTGCCGCTGGACGCCGAAGGCGCGAAGAAGGTCTTCAGACTGATCGACGCGCTCGAAGACTGCGACGACGTCCAGAACGTCTATGCGAACTTCGACGTCTCGGACGAGGTGCTCGCCGAAGTCGGCTGAGGTGGTGCGCCGCGGAATGTCTACGCGCTGCGTCGGATTCCACGTCTCGGACGAGGTGCTGGCCGAGGTCGGTTGAGGTGGTGTGCCGCGGAATGTCTGCGCGCTGCGTCGGATTGCGTGTCTCAGGCGAGGTGCTCGCCGAGGTCGGCTGACGATTTCCGGCAGAAAATCCCGGTGTGCCAAGCACATCGGGATTTTTTTGCGCGGGAGCCTGGGCTCGCGGGCGGCCATACGGCAGAATGGCCGCCGTGACGACCGAAGCCCTCGCCTCGCAAGAGCAGGAACTGCTGAACTGGATCGTCTCCGAGGCGGAGCGGCGGGGCAACGCGGTCATCTCGGTTCCCCGTGACGACAAGGGATCCGGCTACTGTTTCACCGCTTGCGTGTGGGCCATGCACCAGGTTCCGGAGGCCGTCGTGGTCGGGCTGCCCGAGCAGATGGCGCAGGTCCTGCTCGACGCCTATGTGGACCGTGCGGCCACCGGTGACCCGTTCGTGCCCGGCCGGATCTACGAGGATTTCTTCGACGGCGTGCCGGTCACCTTCGAACAGGTGCATCCCGGGCACTATCCGGAATTCTTCGGCAGCGCCTTCCTCGTCTACCCGGACGGGGATTTCCCGGCGGTGCAGATCATCGTCGCCACCCCCGAGGGGCACTGGCCGTGGGACGCCGACGCGCCCGAGGGTTTCGCGCAGTGGCAGCCGGTGCTGACCGACAGCGGCAGGCCGGAGAGCTGGACCCCGGGCGTCGACGGTCCATAAAGGACAGTCGCGCACCCCGGCGCGCCTGCGCCGTGGCGGGCGGTTCGCCCGGTAGCCTCCGAACTGGTGTTCGGTGGAGGAGGCGGTCTGGTGCGAGTGCTCGGTGTCGACCCGGGGCTGACGCGATGCGGGCTCGGTGTGGTGGACGGCGGCACGGGACGGAAGGTCAGCTGTGTCGCGGTGGACGTCGTCCGCACTCCCGTCGACGCGTCCCTGGCGAACCGCCTGCTCGGGATCTCCGAGAGCGTCGAGGAATGGCTCGACCGCTACCGGCCCGACGCGGTGGCCGTGGAGCGGGTGTTCAGCCAGCACAACGTGCGCACGGTGATGGGCACGGCGCAGGCCGGGGGAGTGGTCGCGCTGGCCGCGGCCCGGCGCGGGCTGCCGGTCGTGTTCCACACCCCCAGCGAGGTGAAGGCCGCCGTCACCGGATCGGGCCGCGCGGACAAGGCGCAGGTCACCGGTATGGTGACGCGGTTGCTCGGCCTCGTGGAAGCGCCGAGCCCGGCCGACGCCGCGGACGCGCTGGCGCTGGCCATCTGTCACCTGTGGCGCGAGCCGATGCGGCAGCGCCTCGCCGAGGCGGAGGCCAGGGCGGCGGAACTCGCCCGCAAGCACCGGGCCAAGCTGGCCGCGGCGGCGAAGGCCGCGAAGACGAAGGGAGCGGCGCGATGATCTCCTCGGTCCGCGGCGAAGTGCTGTCGGTCGGGCTGGACCACGTGGTCGTCGAGGTCGGCGGGGTGGGCTTCGCCGTACAGGCGACTCCGTCCACGCTCGCCACGCTGCGCCGCGGCGAGCAGACCAGGCTGCACACGGCGCTGGTCGTCCGGGAGGACTCGCTGACCTTGTTCGGCTTCGCCGACGCGGCCGCGCGCGAGCTGTTCCTGTTGCTGCAGACCGTATCGGGGATCGGCCCGCGGCTCGCGCTCGCGGCGCTGGCCGTGCTCGACCCGGACAAGCTGCGCGCGGCGCTCGCCGAAGGCAACATCACCGTGCTCACCCAGGTGCCCGGCATCGGCCGCAAGGGCGCCGAACGGCTCAGCCTGGAGCTGCGCGACAAGGTCAACGCCGTCGGCGGGACGACCGGGGAAGCGCTTCCCGCCGCCGGTTCCGCGGTCCGCGCCGAGGTCGTGGAAGCGCTTACCGGGCTCGGGTTCGCGGCCAGGCAGGCCGAACAGGCGGTGGAGAAGGTGCTGGCCGGCGCAGGGGAAGGCGATACGGCGACGGTGCTCCGTGCGGCGCTGACCACCCTCGGGCGCAAGCGCTAGGGCCGGAGCATGCACGATGACAGCGTGACCGAGTTCGACGCGGACGAGACCCTGTCCGCGCTGCCGCAGACCGGCGAGCGCGAGGTCGAGACGACGCTGCGCCCGCGCAAGCTGGCCGAGTTCGTCGGCCAGCCCCGGGTGCGTGAGCAGCTGGAACTGGTGCTGGAGAGCGCCCGGCGGCGCGGCGTACCGCCCGACCACGTGCTGCTGTCCGGCCCGCCGGGGCTGGGCAAGACCAGCCTGGCGATGATCGTCGCCGCGGAACTGGACGCGGCCATCCGGATCACCTCGGGCCCGGCGCTGGAACGCGCGGGCGACCTCGCCGCGATGCTGTCCAACCTCGCCGAGGGCGACGTGCTGTTCATCGACGAGATCCACCGGATCGCCAAGCCGGCCGAGGAGCTGCTGTACAGCGCGATGGAGGACTTCCGGGTCGACGTGGTGGTCGGCAAGGGGCCGGGCGCCACCGCGATCCCGCTGGACGTCGAGCCGTTCACGCTGGTCGGCGCGACGACCCGGTCCGGGCTGCTGACCGGTCCGATGCGCGACCGGTTCGGCTTCGTGGCGCACCTGGACTTCTACGAGCCGCACGAGCTGGAGCAGGTGGTGATCCGCTCGTCGCGGATCCTGGGGGTACAGGTCGCCGAGGACGGGGCGGCCGAGATCGCCGGCCGGTCCCGGGGCACGCCCCGGATCGCCAACCGGCTGCTGCGCCGGGTGCGCGACTACGCGGAGGTCCGCGCCGACGGGGTCGTGACGCGAGAGGTCGCCCGGGCCGCCCTCCGCGTGTACGACGTCGATGAGCTGGGCCTCGACCGGCTGGACCGGGCGGTGCTCACCGCCCTGGTGTCCAATTTCGGCGGCGGCCCGGTGGGCCTGTCCACGCTCGCGGTCGCGGTCGGGGAGCAACCGGACACGGTGGAGGAGGTGTGCGAGCCGTTCCTGGTCCGGGCCGGATTGCTGGCCCGCACTCCGCGCGGTCGGGTGGCTACTGCCAGTGGGTGGCGTCACCTGGGCAAGACGCCACCAAATGGTATTTTTGGCAGCGGCGCCCCTCCGGCGCCCGACCTGTTCGGCCTGGAGTCATAATGGTCGGTCACGGCCCCGTAACCGGACCGTGATCTACGTCCTGCTTGGTGTCCGAGTGTGACCGACTAGACTCGCCCGCGGTCCGGACAGGACGCACACCCGGTTCGCCTGCATCGATCGATGCCGGTGGACCCCTTCGGAAGGTCGATCGCGGTGCCACTCGCAGCATCGAGCTCAGGCGGCGGTAGCTACCTGCCGTTTGTGTTCATCATTCTCCTCTTCGGCGCGTTGTACTTCCTCTTCATCCGCCCTCAGCAGCGGCGCAACCGCGAGGTTCAGGCCATGCAGTCACGGCTGGGTGTCGGTGACGAGGTGATGACGGGCAGCGGTGTCTACGGCACGGTCGCCGAGGTTGACGACGAGGCGGGCACGATCAGCCTCGAGGTTTCGCCCGGTGTGATCATCCGGTTCGCTCGCGGGGCGGTCGCGCGCA
>NZ_DASZWC010000009.1:0-4910 GCF_035546795.1 Amycolatopsis sp. | reverse complement strand
TCCTCTCGCATCACCTGGATCAAGGTGATCGCCGGCGTGCTGAGACCTTGCGGCTGAACGCCGCCATCACCCTTTCGGCCCCGCTTGACTGCTCTCCGTTGACCAGAGCGTTGCGCCGTTCGCTGCTGCCCGCACGGATTCGCCGCAGCGTAAATGACCAGGTCAACGAGGGTGAAACGTTGAGCACGTGTCCGACGATAGGAAGATTGCGCTGGTTAGACTGAGGGTTGATGGTGACCCTCGGTGGTCATCGGCGCGCACGCCCTCGTAGCTCAGCAGGACAGAGCAGGAGCCTTCTAATCTCCGGGTCGCAGGTTCGAATCCTGCCGGGGGCACGCTTTGGCTGGTCGGGACCGTGTTTGGTTTGCGGGGTCCCGACCAGCCCATACTTAACCCTCCTTTTTCGGGGGCACGATCTCCGGGCGGTCCGCCAGCGCCGGGCCCGCATCCTCGGCCACTACGCCGCGCTCCATGTACACCTCCTGGGTCGTGCTGATCCGTTCGTGTCCGAGGAAGTCCGCGATCTGGCGGGATGACAGACCGGCGCGTTCCAGGACGTCCGCGACCCAGTGCCGGAAGTCGTGCGGGTGCAGTCCCTCGAACGGTGTTTGTTTGACGACCTGTCGGATCTGCTTCCGGGCGTTGTCGGGGTCCCGCAGCGTGCCCGTACTGGAGGGGAACACCCAGCGAGAGGTGCGCTCCGCGTAGCGCCGCTTCAAGATCTCCATCACCCACCCTGCCGGGCGAATGGTCCGCTCCCCGGCGATGGTCTTCGTGTGGTCCTGAACGAAGAGCCCCTGACCGGACACACGGATCACGGTTCCCGCGAAGGTGATCGTGCCTTCCTCGAAGTCGACCGACTCATCCCAGTCGAGTGCGAGCGCTTCGCCGATCCGGCTGCCGACTCCGGACAGGAAGTCGATCAAATCCACAAGGTCGTTCCGTGCGGCTTTCTCGGATGCGTGAAACACGCCCAGGATCGGCCCGATGGTCTTGGTGTTGACCAGCCGCCCTCGCTTGCGCTTGGCGCGACCTATTCCCTCCAGCTCCCGGACTGGGTTGTCGTCCCGGGCATCGTGGCGCACTGCGAGACCGCAGACCCCGGACAGCACCACCTTGGTGTGTGCTGCCGCACCCCGGCCGTGGTTGTCCCGGACTGTGCTCACCACGCGGTTAATCGTGGAGACCTGCACTTGGTGGACGCGAAGCTCGCCTATCGACTTCTCCAGGTACCGATCCCACGTCCGGCGGTATTCCTCCTTCGTGCGCGCCGCCTTGTCCGACTCGTCGACTTCACCGAGCCACAGCCGCGCCACGACCTTCATCTTCGTGTCGGCCTTGATCTCGCCGTCGCTGGAAATGCGGGTGCGATCCCGCAGAGCCTCGAGCAGGATCGTCGTCGCCTTGGTCTTAGAGGCACCGACGCGCTCAACGGGGCGGGTGACGCCGTCAAAGTCCTTGTACTTGGCGATCGCGCGCCACGACTGCGGACCGAGCTGGTATGTGCGGATCTTGCCCCATGTGCCCAAAGGCAGCGGCGGTCGTCCCATCAGGCCACCCCCTGTTCGTCGATCCAGGCGTCCACGTCGTCGGCCCGGTAGCGGACGTACTTGCCGACCCGGCGGCCTTGCGGCCCGTAGCCCTTGGTGCGCCACTGGTAGAGCGTGCCCTTGGGAACGCTGAGGTAGTCGGCGAGTTCGTCGATGGTGAGCAGCTTCTTGGTCATGATCGGTTCTCCTTGCTGTAGCGGTGTTTGCGGTCGTCGCGGATGCGTTGGGCGATTCCGGCGGCGAGTTCGCGTTCGGCGTCGTCGCGGTATCCGGCGCCGTGGAATTGCCAGTCGTTGACGACCGTGACGGACTCGGGTGCGAGTCCGAGGTGTTCGAGGGTTTCGGCCAGCCGGTAGGCGGCCCGGTCGCCCCGGATGACTTTGAAGGTGGTGGAGTAGCGGCGGGATTTGGTGAGGAAGTGGCCCCGGAAGCCGAGCATGTGGGCCCACCGTCGCAGGTTCAGATCCACATAGGATTCCAGGCCGCCGAGTTCCCAAGCCGTTTGGATGATCCGCCGGTGATGCTCAGACACCCGCAGCCGGGCAATGTCCAGTTCGGACCGGATCGGGGTGTCGGCGGCTTCGGTTTTGCCGGTGCCTTTGGTGGCGTATTTGGCGATGTAGGCGGCGAGCCGCGGTTCGCTGATCTGCCCGTTCTCATCTTCGACCTCTGCCGAGAGTCCAGATTGGACACGCCGCACGTCCACCTGTGCACCCCAGACCAGTTCGAGGGGTGTTCCGTCGGGGCGTTCGGTGGTGACCGTGACGGCCGCCGCTGCGGCGTACACGGCATCTTCGAGTAGTTGCGCGCTGCCCCACGCGGGGGCGGGATCGGTGGGGCCTTCGGGGCCGTCCAGGCGCATGATGGCGTGGAAGTGGACCAGGCCGCGGCGCTGGTATTCGGCGACCTTGCCGTAGGAGATTCGGGCCACCTCGCCGAACTCGCGGGCACGGATTCCGGCCCGTTTGGCCAGCTCCCGCCGGAGCCGCATGACGAAGCGCTGCCACAGGACCCCGGCATGGGCCTGCCACAGCACCGAGCCCACGTAGTCGTAGGTCTCCGGGTCGATCGGGGTGCCGATACGGGTGTCGGCTTCGCGGTGGTGTTCCCCACAGGCACAGGGCCGGACCCTGCCGCGTGTGGTGACCCGCCGGGCGTGCACCGGCCCGAATGAGGGGGCGGTGAGGGTGACGAACGCGCGCGGCTTGGTGGTGATGGATTCGGGGATTCCTTTGGTGCCACCGAGAAGCCCGGCGCGCACGAGGTGGAACGCATCGGCGGCGTAGCGGTCGGAGCAGGCCGGGCAGACGGATTCGCGGCGGTTCCCGCACGGGACGAACAGCTCTCCGGCGAAGTGGTGCAGCGCGGTCCCGGTGGCATCTTCGAGTCGGTGGGTTCCGGTCAGGCGGATGGGTTTGGCGCAGCCGTGGACGCGGTGGACTTTGGCGCGCCAAGCCTGGTAGTCGGTGGTGCGTAGGCGGTGGGTGATGCGGTCTTCCAGCGTCAGCAACGGAGGTCGTTCCTTTCCGTGAGACGACGTGACGAGGCGGGGCGGAAGTGCAGTGGTGCCGTACTCCCGCCCCACGCGGGGCATGGGAACGGGCGGTCAGGCGGTGGCTGGGTCCAGATCGGCCACGATCCGGGCGGCGAGGTCGTCGGGGACCTTCACGACCTGCTGAATATCGGCAGGGGTGACGTCCCGTCCGGCGTGCCGGATCTCGGTCGCCAGGGCGTGAATGCGGTCGGCCATCGGGGCCGGGAGCTTGACTCGGGGCAGGACGGCCGTGGTTTCGGCCGGGGACGGCGGTTCCGGATTCGGCCGGCGGATCTCCGGTGCTGCCGGTTCGGGCTGCGCAGATGCAGAAACGGGCTCTGGTGCCGCCTCGACGGCCGCCGGGGTGCTGTCGGGGGTGTCGGTGGGTGCGCGGCGCATGAGGAGCTTGACGACGACCAGGAACCCCAGTGCGGGCATGGCGGCGAGTAGCCACCCGGCGGGGGTGCGGGGCGCGAGGGCGACCTGTGCGGCCATCTGGATGGTGATCCCGGCGACGAGAACCACGGCGGGAAAGGTGATCAGGCGGCCACCGGAACGGCGGTGGTCACGGTGGAGTTCGAATCCGGCGACGATGGCCATACCTTCGATCACGACGGCGTCGGCCCAGGCGAGCCATCCGGCTTGTCCGTTGTGGACGGCCCAGTCGTGGGTGTGGGTGAAGCCCGCCGCTGCGCCGATGCCGCCCAGGATGATCGTGACGGCCAGCCGGATCACCTCGGTGAGGGTTGGCCGTCGCCGGGGCCGGGTGTCTGTTGTGGACATTGGCGGGGTCTCCTTGTCTTGTTACGAGCGGTCGCGGCGGATGCTGGTGAGCTGGTGGTGGTATCCGGCGGCTTGGGCACGCCATTCACGCAGCAGTGCGGCCGTGATCACCGCCCACGCGCCGATAGTGATTCCGGCGGCGAGGGCGAACACCCAGAAGCCGGGGATCAGGGCTCGTTCGAGGAGTAGCGCGAGGGCGGCGAGTCCGGTGAGTTTGGTCCAGGACCACAGGAACGACAGCGTGATCATGATCAGATCTCCTGTCGGGTGCGGAGTTCGAGGGCGAGCTGGTAGAGCTCGTCGGGGGTGACCGATTCGCGCTCTCCCTGCGGGAGCCGCACGAGACGCTGCACCGCCCGGTACGGGATGGCTCCGTACACGCCGTAGGTGATGCCGTGCGGGCCACGGCCGGTGAGGATCGTGAACAGGTCCCCGCCCGGGGTGCGCCACCATTCGCCGGTGATGCCGGTCAGGCGGTGCGTCCAGATCAACAGGGACCCGATGGTCTGTACCGGGTCCGGGCCGTGACTGGGCTGGATATCCACGGCGTTCTTGTCGGGGTAGAGCATCACGCTGGTCGGTTCCGGTGCCGGGGTGTCTCGCACGTACCGGACGAGCGCGGCGGCGATTTTCGGTATGCCGCTGAGCGTTGTCATTGCGGTGGTCATGGCGGTCTCTCCTAGCGGCGGGGTTTGACGATGTTCTGGGCCTGGTACAAGGCTTTCCGTGCTTCGACGAGGTGGGCTTTCGCCTTGTCGAGTTGGGCGTTGCGGGCGGCGGTGACCTCTTCGGCGGCGGCGTCGGTGTTGTAGCGAGGCATGGTGACGTCGCGGATCGCGGTGGCGATGGCGAACAGTGCGGCGGTGCACCGATCGGCGAAATCAATCTCACCCATTGCTCAAGTCCTTTCTGGACGGTCAGGCGGCGAAGGGGACGACGACACCGGCGGGGCGGTCGTCGGGGTGGTGCGGGGTGCAGGTGTTGACGAGTTCGGTGATGTCCTCGTCGGTGACCAGTCCGGCCCGCACGCGGATTGGGGTGCG
>NZ_DASZWC010000008.1:0-35177 GCF_035546795.1 Amycolatopsis sp. | reverse complement strand
GGGGTGTTCGGCTCGAAATTGCCGGTCGGGGCGAGGCCGTCCGGCTTGCTGTCGACCTCATCGGTTTCACTCGTGGTCATGCTTTAGCTCCCCTGCTGGAAGATCAGAAGGTGGTTTGGACCATGACTAACTCGTCGTTCTGCACGAACGGGCTGACGGGATGACCGCCAGCCCGCGCGTCGGCGAGCAGCGCGAGTTGCCGTGCGCTGTTCGTCCCCCCAGCGAGCCGGGTCCAGCCCAGGTTCTCCAAATACGCCCATTCGCCCGCATCTTGCGCCGAGACGAACAGACCGAGCGTGCGCTGCGCTGGTAGCCAGGCACGCAGACTTGCGCCCTTGCAGCCGAGCGTCGTCGGCCTTGGCTCCGGATAGTCCTCGATGAACGCCTCACCGTAGGCGATCCGGAAGAATCCCTCATCGCCCCAGCCGGTACCCCACGAGTTCTTGGCGATCCAGCAGCCCTGGTCGTCGTCCCAGCCGATCAGGGCGACGCAGTGCCCGCCGCTCTGCACTTCCGTGGTGTGCCGGTAAACCCCGCCGGTGTAGTGGAAGAAGTCCTCGTAGACGACCATGCACGCGGTCACCGGCCCGTAGCCGTAGATGTGGTGCTTGATCCCGGCCGGATCCCTGGTCAAGTCGACCATTTCCGCCGCGTGCGCGACCCGGTTCGGCCAGTCCGGGTTGAGCGAACCGGTGCCGGTGTCGTGATAGGGCCAGTAGTCCTCGAACGTGATCCCGGTCGAAATGCAGTCGGCGAGCAGATCGTCCGGCCAGGAGCCGCTCGTGCTCGTGTACTCGCGCTCCTTGGCGTGACCGAAGAATAGGTGTGCCTCGGACAGATCCAGGTCCAGGCCGGCCCGGCGCCGGGTATACGCCGCGGTGCCCTCCAACACCGCGACAACCCCGAACGCCGTGCACGACCCGCACTCCCCCTGATCCTTCACCGGTGTGGTGAAGTCCCCATCGCACGTCTTGCGCAGGTCGAACGACCTTGGCAACTCCCCCGACGGCGCGTTGGCCGCGGTGCACTTCTGCCCGGCGGTCCCGAGCGCGGCTTCGGACATCAGCCTTGGCAGTTCCGCCCTGGCCTCGACCTCACCCGCGCTCGGGGCCGGCACCCCCAGCCGCACCGCACGCGACTCGTCCCCCAGCCTGCTCAGCAAGGTCTCCCCTGCTTGCCACGGATCCCCAAGCGTGGCAAGGGAATCGCGGATCGCCGCGATTTCCTCCTCGCAAGAGCGATCGGAGCTCATGCATCCTCCAAGGGGGGCGTACTCAACCAACGCCACCTATGACGCGTCACCGCGGCGCGCAGATACACAGCGGCAGAAGTTTTTTCGAAGCCCCTGGTCGGACGCGGGCACTTTCACCCGTTCGGCCCAATATCGCTAACCCTTGGCCACCGATACCGCCGTCCGGATGAGACGGTCGTCCCCGGTGGCACGAAGCAGGAAGTCGGCGAGATCGGCCCGGCCGAGGTTGAAACTGCCCCTGACATTTCCTGCCACGTTGCTGGCGATTTCCCCACTGTGCGGCCAGTTCGTGAGCCGCGGCGGCCGGACCACCGTCCACTGCAGACGACTCGTCAGCACCTGCCGCTCCATCTCGCGCATGTCCGCGTAGCCGTCGCGCAGGATCCGGATAAGCACCGGCTTGATGATCTTTCCGGTGAAGAAACCGTCACCCTCGGTGTGCATCCCACTGTTGCTGACGACAAGCAATCGCTGTACACCAACCGTTTCCATCGCCGACATGATGCTGCGAACACCGTCACGGCAGACCGTCGTCGGCCCGCGGCCACGCGGCCCGAGCGCCGAGATCACCGCGTGCCGCCCCGTGATCGCGGGCGCGATGGCCGCCGGGTCGAACACGTCCGCCACCATCACTTTGAGCCGTTCGTGCGCCGACACCGGGAGCCGGGCCGGATCCCGGACCACGGCGGTGATCTCGTGCCCCGCCGCGAGTCCCTGGCGAACCACCTCGGTACCGGTTCCGCCGGTGGCCCCGAAAACCGTGAGCTTCATTGTTCCCTCCTCTGGGGTGAGTGTTCACTCACCAGCTATGGTTAGTGAGTACTCACCTACCGTCAAGCGAGCACTGAGAGCAGGCTGAGAATGGGCACGCGGGAAGAGATCCTCGCCGCCGCGGCGCGGATCATGCGCGAACAGGGCTACGCGCGGGCGACAACGAAGGAGATCGCGCGCGCGGCCGGCTACTCGGAAGCGGCGCTGTACAAGCACTTCCACGACAAGACCGAGATCTTCCTCGGGGTGCTCGACGGGCAGCTGCCCGCGCTCGGCGGTGTGCTGGCGGAACTGGCCGCCAACACAGGAAAGGGCACCGTGCGCGCCAACCTGGTCAAGGTCGCGGAAACCGCTTTACACTTCTACGAGGAGAGTTTCCCCATCGCCGCCTCCCTGTTCGCCACCAGGGAGCTGCTCACCGCGCACCGCGACGGCGTCCGGGCGCGCGGCGCCGGCCCGCGTCATCCGCAGCTCGGCCTGAGCCGGTACCTGCGCGCCGAGCAACGGCTGGGCAGGCTGCCGCGCACGGCGGATCCGGACGCGATGTCGGCGCTGCTGCTCGGCGCCTGCTTCCAGCAGGCGTTCCTGGGACACTTCGACGTGGACGAGAACACCGATCACGCCGTGTTGGCGAGGAGCCTGGTCAAGGCCCTGCTGCACGGCCTTCATTGAGCCGCTGTTCGCGCCAGCGCTCGATGAGCAGCGGCAGCTCCTTGGCCAGGTAGTCGAAGAAGTCCCTGGTCTCGGCGAGACGTTTGCCCGCGGCGCTGTCCGGGCCCACGGCCGCCATGCCCTCGACAAGCACCTTGGACAGCTCCGAGAAGACCCGGTCCTCCTTGTGCAGCACGGTTTCGTACCAGAACTCGTCACCGATCGTGAAGTGGTCGCGCCGCTCGCCCGGGCTCCGGCCTCGCTGCACCATGCCGACCTGCTCCAGGTAGCGCACCGCGCCGGACACCGCGGCCGGGCTGATCTTGAGCACCTCGGCCAGCTGCGCGGCCGTCAGCGCGCCGTCGTTCGCCACCAGCGTCGCCCCGAAGACGCGCGCGGGCATTCGCGCCATCCCCGCGTTGTAGAGCACCGTCGCCATCTTCTCCACGAAGGGCAGGGCGTCGTCGTCCACTGGCTCTGAGGGCGGCTGGCTCGACATGTCTCCATCCTTCCTGACGCCCCCAGTGAGCTTCACGGCATCCATACATTTTCTTAACTTCACAACTTTGTGAAATCAGTGTAGCTTCCTCGGCATGGGTAACGCCATCTCCGTTTCCGGCCTGACGAAGACGTTCGGGCCGACGAAAGCCCTCGACGGGCTTGATCTGCAGGTCGCTACGGGCGAGGTGCACGGCTTCCTCGGCCCGAACGGCGCCGGTAAGTCCACCACCGTCCGCGTACTCCTGGGGTTGCTACGCGCGGACTCGGGCAACGTGGAACTGCTCGGCGGCGACCCCTGGCGCGACGGCGCGAGCCTGCACAAGCGGCTCGCGTACGTCCCAGGTGACGTCAACCTGTGGCCCAATCTCTCCGGCGGCGAAGTGATCGACCTGCTCGGACGCCTGCGTGGCGGGCTCGACCAGCGCCGGCGCAAGGAGCTGATCGAGCGCTTCGACCTCGACCCGAAGAAGAAGGGCCGCACCTACTCCAAGGGCAACCGGCAGAAGGTGGCCATCGTCGCCGCGCTGGCCTCGGACGTGGAACTGCTCATCATGGACGAACCCACCTCGGGCCTCGATCCCTTGATGGAGGCCACTTTCCAGTACGCGATCGAGGAGGAGCGCGATCGCGGCCGCACCGTGCTGCTGTCCAGCCACATCCTCGCCGAGGTCGAGGCGCTGTGCGACCGGGTCAGCATCATCCGCAACGGGCGCACGGTGGAAACCGGAACGCTCGCCGACATGCGGCATCTGACCCGCACGTCGATCACCGCCGAACTGGCCGGGCATCCCAACGGGCTGTCCACCCTGCCCGACGTGCACGACCTGAAGGTCGAGGGCAACCGGGTCCGGTTCGACGTGGAGACCCACTCGCTGGACAAGGTGCTGCGCCAGCTGACCGACGTCGGCGTGCGCAGCCTGACCAGCCAGCCGCCGACGCTGGAAGAGCTGTTCCTCCGGCACTACACCACCGAGGCGAGCGCGAAATGAACCGACTCGTGGGCACCCGGCACCTGGTCCGGCTCGCGCTGCGGCGGGACCGGGTCGTGCTGCCGATCTGGGTGGTCGTGATCGCCCTGATCCCCGCGGCGACGGCCCGGCTGTACGAGCAGTTCTATCCCGACGAGGCCAGCCGCCTGTCGCTGCAGGCGGGTTCGGCGGCGAACCCGTCGACGAACCTGATCTACGGGCCGGCGTTCGACCTGACCACCGCGGGCGGCTACACCGCGTGGAAGTACCTGACCTTCCTCGGCCTTTTTCTCGCGCTGGCCTGCATTTTCACCGTCACCCGGCACACCAGGCAGGAGGAGGACACCGGCCGGCAGGAGCTGCTGTCGTCCACCGTTACCGGTCGCTACGCGGCGTTGACCGCGGCGCTGCTCGTCTCGGGGCTCGCGTCGGTGGCCACCGGGCTGCTCGCCACGGTGAGCCTGCTCGTGGTGGGACTGCCCGGCGCCGGGTCGGTCGGATTCGGGCTGAGCCTGGCGCTGACCGGGCTGTTCTTCAGCGGCGTGGCGGCCATCGCGGGGCAGCTGGTGGAGTACTCGCGGACCGCGAACGGGCTGGCGTGTGCGGTGCTCGGCGTGCTGTTCATGGTGCGGGGAGTCGGCGACTCGGCGAAGGACATCAGCTGGCTGTCGTGGGTTTCGCCGCTGGGCTGGGCCGTGCAGATCCGGCCGTTCGCCGGTGATCACTGGTGGGTCGCGGCCCTGCTCCTCGTGGCGACCGCGGTGGTTTCCGGGACCGCATACTGGCTGCTGCCCAAGCGCGATGTCGGGATGGCCATCCTGCGCAGCCGCCCCGGTCCTGCCGGCGCGGCACCGAGCCTGCGCTCGCCGTTCGCGCTGGCGTGGCGGCTGCACCGCGGGATGCTGACCGGCTGGTTCGCCGGATTCGCGCTCTGCGGCGCCGTTTTCGGCTCGCTCGCCGCCGGGATCGGTGACGTGGTCGGCAACAGCGCGCAGGTGCAGCAGATGTTCGAACGCCTCGGTGGGGCGTCGAAACTGGTGGACGCCTACCTCGCGGCGATCGCCGGGATCGCGGGCATGATCGCGGCGTTGTATGCCGTACAGGCCACCCTGCGGATGCGGTCCGAAGAGGTCGCCGTGCGGCTGGAACCGTTGCTCGCCACCAAGGTCCGGCGGTTGCAGTGGGCCGCGAGCCACCTGGTGTTCGCCTGGCTCGGCAGCGCACTGCTGCTTGGTGTGTTCGGCGCGGCGGCCGGGTTGTTGCACGGCCTGCGGGTCGGCGGGGTCGCGCACGAGACGTGGACCGTGTTCGGCGCGACGCTCGCGCAACTGCCCGCGGTGTGGGTCGTCGCCGGGATTGCCTTGCTGGTGTTCGGTTTCGCGCCCAAGGCCGCGACGGCGGGGTGGTCCGCGGCGTCGCTCTCGCTGGCACTGGCGCTGTACGGACCGGTACTCAACCTGCCGCAGGCGGTGCTGGACATCTCGCCGTTCACCCACATCCCGAAGCTGCCGAGCGCGACGCTGACCGTGACGCCATTGCTGTGGCTGGCCGGAATCGCGCTGGTGGCGCTGGCCGCGGGCCTGACAGGTTTCCGCAGACGCGATATCGGGTAAATAGCACCTGGGGGGAGAGCCCGGGACACGTCGGGGGCCCGGGCTCTCTTACGCTGCGGCACAGTGGAGACGTGACCGATCCTGGGGGATTGTTCCGGCACACGGGGTTCCGCCGGCTGTGGACGGCTGACGTGCTCAGCCAGTTCGGCGACCGGATCACCGTGCTCGCGCTACCGCTGCTCGCTGCGACAACGCTGCAGGCGTCGGCGTTCCAAGTCGCTTCACTGCGCACGGTGCAAACGCTTGCGTACCTGGTGCTCGGGTTGCAGGCGGGCGCCTGGTGCGACCGGATCAGATTGCGGCCAGTGCTGATCGGCACCGATCTGGGCCGCGCGCTGGCCTACGGTTCGGTGCCGATCGCGGCGGCGTTCGGCGTGCTCACGCTCTGGCAGCTGTTCGCGGTGGTGGCCGTGGCCGGGGTGCTGGCGGTGTTCTTCGAGGTGGGGCACCAGACTTTCCTGCCGCGTCTTATCGAACGGGACAGGCTGATCGAAGGCAACGCGCGACTGCAGGCGAACATCTCGGTCGCCGCGGTCACAGCGCCAAGCGCGTCCGGATTTCTCGTGCAGTACCTCGGCGGGCCGTTCGCGATCGGCGTCAACGCGGTCAGCTTCCTGTGGTCGGCGGCCTGGCTGCGCGGAATCCGCGACCGGGAACGGGTGCCCCGGCCGGAAACGCGCCCTCCGCTGCGGACACAGATCCGGGAGGGCGTGCGGTTCGTCTTCCGGCACCCGCTGCTCCGTCCACTCGCCGAGACGACCGCGCTGGCCAGTCTGTTCCAGTCGTTCCAGCTCGCGGTCTCGGTGCTGTTCCTGCTCCAGGTCATCCACCTGACGCCCGGCCAAATCGGGCTGGTCAGCACAACCGGTCTCCTCGGCGCGATGACCGCCGCACTGTTCGGCCGCCGGCTTGCCGCGCGAATCGGCGAAGCGCGGGCGATGTGGCTCGGCGGGGTGGTCATCGCCGTCGGGTACGTGCTCGTCGCGTCGACCACCGGCGGCGCGGGGATCGCGTGCTATCCGGTCGGGAACTTCCTCGCCTCCGGCGGGATCACCGTGCTGAACATCCTGCAGGTGAGCTTCCAACAGACGGTCACGCCGGAAGGGCTGCGCGGCCGGGTGACCGCGACCATGCGGTTCATGATCTTCAGCATGGCACCGATCGGCAGCCTGCTCAGCGGGGTCGTCGCCGCGACGGCCGGGATGCGGGCCAGCCTCTGGATCGCGACGGCCGGGCTGACGCTCGCCGCGCTGCGGCTCGTCTTCTCGCCGCTGCGCCGGATGCGGACGCTGCCCGACGCATACGTGGCAACGGAGCCGGGTAGCCGTCCCGCATGAGCGACATCGTCAAGCGGGTACCGAAGCAGCTCTTTCTCGCCGGGCAGTGGCGGGACGCGGCGGACGGCAGCGTGTTCGCGGTGCAGGATCCGGGCACCGAGGAGCCGCTCGCCGAAGTCGCCGACGCCCAAGACGCCGACGTGCGCGAAGCCATCGAAGCCGCCGTCGAGGCGCAACGCGACTGGGCGGCCACGCCACCGCGCGAGCGGGGCGAGGTCCTGCGCCGGGCGTGGCAGCTCATGACGGACCGCGCCGACGAGATCGCCGAGCTGATGACGCTTGAGATGGGCAAAAGCCTCACCGAGTCCAAGGCCGAGGTGGCCTACGCGGCCGAGTTCTTCCGCTGGTTCTCCGAAGAGGCCGTACGCATCGAAGGCCGCTACGCACGCAACCCCGCGGGCGGCGGGCGGATGCTCGTGTCGAAACACGCCGTAGGCCCGTGTGTGCTGATCACGCCGTGGAACTTCCCGCTGGCGATGGGCACCCGCAAGATCGGCCCGGCGATCGCGGCCGGCTGCACGATGATCGTCAAACCCGCCCAGCTCACCCCGCTGTCGATGCTGAACCTCGCCGCGCTGCTGCGCGAAGCCGGTCTGCCGGACGGAGTACTCAGCGTGCTGCCCGCGACCTCGGCGAGCCGCGTCGTCGGGCCGGCGCTGGAGGATCCCCGGATCCGCAAGATGTCGTTCACCGGCTCCACCGAGGTCGGCCGCAAGCTCGTCGAGCAGTGCGCGCCGAACCTGCAGCGGATGTCGATGGAACTCGGTGGCAACGCACCGTTCCTCGTCTTCGACGACGCCTCGCTGGACGACGCCGTGCAGGGCGCGGTCACCGCGAAAATGCGCAACAACGGCGAATCCTGCGTTGCGGCGAACCGGTTCCACGTGCAGTCCTCGATCGCGGACGAGTTCGTGCGGCGGCTCACCGAAGAGATGGCCGCGATGCCGGTCGGGCACGGCACCGAGGACGGGGTCAAGGTCGGCCCGTTGATCAACGCCGAGCAGCGGGACAAGGTGATCGAACTGGTTGACGACGCGCTCGCCCGCGGCGCTCGCGCCACTACCGGCGGAAAACCCCTTGGCGGCAAGGGTTTCTTCTACCCGCCGACGGTGCTGACCGGCGTCCCGGCGGACGCGCGGATCCTGCGCGAGGAGGTGTTCGGCCCGGTCGCGCCGGTGACCACGTTCGACACCGAGGACGAGGCCGTGGCGCTGGCCGACGACACCGAGTTCGGGCTGGTGGCCTACCTGTTCACCCGCGACCTCGAACGCGCGATCCGGGTCGGTGAGCGGCTGTCGACCGGGATGGTCGGGCTCAACACCGGGCTCGTGTCCAACGCGGCCGCGCCCTTCGGCGGAGTGAAGGCCTCGGGCTTCGGGCGCGAAGGCAGCCACGAGGGCATCGAGGAGTACGTCGAGGTCAAGTACATGGCGCTGGCACTCAAGGACGGGTAGTTACTCCCGCTCGACCCTGCGCAGCCCGTGCGCGGACGTCCACCACTCGATGACGAGCAGGGTGGCCTTGTCGTTGAGATGGGTGTGTGTGACCTCGTCGATCTCGACGTGGAAGAGGTCGCCGCCGGGGCCTTCGGTGATCGGCCCGGCCGCGATCGCGCGGCCGGAGATCTTCGCTTCACCCGGCCATTGCGCTTCGGCTCCTTCGACCGGGTCCACCGTCGCGCTGTGCAGGGCGAACCGCGGATCCCGTCGGAGATCCGCGCCCTTGCGGGCGTTCGGCATCGAGCCGAAGGTCAGCCTGCCGTCTTCGAAGGTGGTCTCGATCCCGGAGATCCGCGGCGACCCGTCGGCCCGCAGCGTCGCGATCGTCTTGTGCTTGTGTGCGTCGAACAGCCGCCGTACGCGCTGCGCGAACTCCGGCACCGCCTGCTCGAAGTCCTGCCAGGTCGTCATACGCCGAATCCTCGCGGAACTAGCGCTGCGGGCGCAATCCGTCGATGAGGACGCGCGCCAGCGTGTTCGAGTGGCGCTGCAGCGCCAGATAGCTCGACAGCAGCGCCGGCAGGTCCTCCGGCTCGACGTCCGGCCGTACCGCACCCACGGCCTGAGCCCTCCGCAGCAACCGGCCGAACTGCACCCGGAACTGCGTCTTCGGCTCCTCCGGCGTGGACATCGGGGCGCCCAGCGCGTCACACAACGCCTTGTTCAGCAACGCCTGCTGGACGACCGCCTCGAAGTACCCGAAGAACGCCGCGCCGGGATCCGCCGCGTCCAGCCGCTCGGCGGCCTGTTCGGCGAGCCGGTCGATGCGGTCCATCACGACGGCCTCGAACAGCGATTCCTTGCTGGGAAAATGCCGGTAGACCGTGCCCGCGCCGACCCCGGCCCGGCGCGCGATCTCGTCCAGGGGCACGGCCGGGCCCTCGTCCGCGAAGGCCTCTTGCGCCGCCGCGAGCACCCGCGCCCGGTTGCGACGGGCGTCGGCACGCAGGGTCGGTTTCACGGTGGGGCCGTTCATCACCGGCGATTCTAGGCGGTTACGCCGCCGGTCAGCACCGGTCCACCGCGCCAGGACGGCAGCGGCCGCTCGCCGCCGGCCACCTCGTATGCCGCGGTGGCCAGCAGGCGCGTGGAATCCAGCGTGGGCAACGGCGACACCTCGGGCGTGACCAGGAGCGGGATTTCCGTGCACACCAACGCCACCGCGTCGCAGCCGCGATCGGCCAGGCGCTCGATCACTCGCACGTACTCGCCGCGCGAGGACTCGCTGAACACACCCTTCACCAGCTCGCCGAAGATGATGTCGCTGACCAGCTCCCGGTCCTTGGCGTCGGGCAGT
The DNA here is from genome assembly GCF_035546795.1 of Amycolatopsis sp. GTDB lineage: Bacteria > Actinomycetota > Actinomycetes > Mycobacteriales > Pseudonocardiaceae > Amycolatopsis_E. Next base: position 25,288 of record NZ_DASZWC010000008.1, on the reverse strand, counting down.
TCGAAGGCGATGCCGCGGCGACCGAACGCCTCCGGGTACACCGGGCCGTCCATCAGGTACTTCGTGCCCAGCACCCCGACCCGCCCGCGGCCGTCCCGCGCCGCGCGCTCGGCGACCACCTCGGCGATGTGCAGACCCGGCAACGGGAACTCCGGCCCCGGCCGCTCCAGCGCCTGGTGCACCGTGTTGTCCGGACAGACGAAGAAATCCGCGCCCGCACGGGCCAGCCTGCCCAGGCTGACCGCCATCGTCTCGCGGATCGCGTCGTAGTCACCCCGCTCGTAGGCGGGCATGCACCGGGCGAACGGGATGCAGTCCAGCGTCACGTCCGGATGCTCGTCCGCCTGCGCGCAAAACGTGCGGAAACACAACGCCGCACCCTCCGCGCTGTGTCCGAGGATGCCGAGATGTCCAGCCATGTCCGCGATCCTACCCTTGTCCTTTGTGGACAATCAATGACCTGCGGCGACGCTCTGGTGACTGAAGATCTGCAGCAGCCCCGCCCAGACACCGGGCACGAGCAGCACCGCCAGTACCGCGAACACCGGCAGGAAGACCAGGTTCTCCACCCTTTTCCCGGTGCGGAAGCGCAGCAGCTTGGGCGGCCGCAGCTCGTACCAGGTTTCCCCGGCGATCGGCACCGGGAACAGGAACGGGCAACCCGCCTCCGTCAGCGAATCACCGAGGCAGTGCGCGAAACAGCCGATCGCGACCGCGACGCCCAGCCAGCCGGTCAGCTGCTGCAGCTCACCCGCGGCGCTCGTCGTCACCGCCCACCACGTCGTGGCCGCGCCCGCGACCACCAGCAGCCAGTCCCCCAGCGCGTCGGCGGCCAGCAGCAGCCCGAAAATCACCACCCCGGCCACCGCGTACCAACCGCCGGCCCGGGTGCCCCACATCGTCAGCGCGCCGAGCCCGGCGGCGAACAGTACCGTGTGGGACAGGTGCCGGTGCGTGCCCTTGCGGCGTTCGTCGCGCGGCCCCTTGGTGATCGCGTACAGCCCGGCGGAGAGGTGCCGCAGCAGCCATGAGAGCGCCCCGGTGATCGGGCCCAGCAGCCGCGACGCGCCGGCGCCGGGATGGTCCAGATCCGGCAACAGGGCGAAACCCGCTGTGGTGGCGGCAAAAGCGAGCGCCTGGTGTACGGTCCCGGCACCGACAAAGGGAGCGACGGCAAGGCCGGCACACCAGCCGGACAACGCGTGGGTTCGGCCCATCATGAGGGTTGATCTTGGCAAGAGGGTGTGACAAAACGATGGAGGGGACCGTATGACCGAGCCCACAGAGCAGCTCCGCGAGTTCTGGTCGGAGTGGCGGCTGGCCACCCTCACCACGTTGCGCGCCAACGGATCGCCGCACGTCGTACCGGTCGGGGTCACCGTCGACGAGAAGTTCCGGACCGCCCGCGTGATCTGCTCGCGAGGCAGTGTGAAGGCGCGGAACGTGCGTGCCTTCGGCGAGTCGGGCGCGCGGGTCGCGGTGAGCCAGGTCGACCGGGGCCGATGGTCCACTCTGGAGGGTACGGCCGTGCTGCGCGAGGACGCGGACTCGGTGCGGGACGCGGAAAATCGTTACGCAGAGCGATACGGGCGGCAGCCAAGGCCCAATCCGGAACGCGTCGTGGTGGAGATCGCCATCGACCGCCGTCTCGGGATGAGCTAGGTTCGCAAGCATCATGTCCGATCGCTGGTTCGACAATCTCTTCGACAGCCCGTTCGCCGGTGGCACCACCTGGGATGTCGCCGGGCACACGGTGCTCGGCGCGATCGAACCTTCGATGATTCCCGTGCTGCGCCAAGGTTCCGAGTCCGTGGTCTGCTCCGCGGAGGACCGGATGGCCGAGCACCGCCACGGCGGACCCGCCCCGTGGGACGGCAGCACCCTGCGCACCCCGATGATCTGGCGCGCCATCCACCGCTCGGTGATGGACGAGCTGCGCGACCCGCGGGTGGACGCCGAGCTGACCTGCTCGATCCGGGACACCCACACCGAGTTCCTCGACCAGCTCCCCGAATCCGGCGGGATGGTCCGCCTCGACACCGCCGAACAGGTGGAGGTCTGGCTGCACGCGCTCTACGACCACCACCTGCTGGCGCACGAGATCGTCGGGAAACCGCTGGAGGAACTGCCCGAGGAGCCCGAGGGCGACTCGGCGATGTCCATGTGGTGCCAGCACACGATGTCGAAGATCGGCGCGGCGGCCGAGCGCGCCCGGCCGCCGCGGGGCTAACCCAGCGCCTGCCACCACGGATCGATCGGCGGCACGTCGTCGACGTCGATCCGTTCGCCCGGCTTCGGGATGGCGAGCGGGATGTCGTGTGCCTTCGCCTCGGCCCAGACGCGGTCGGCCGGCTCGCTCCACGCGTGCAGGGCGAGCCGGAACGTGGCCCAGTGCACCGGGATCAGCAGGCCGCCGCGGACATCGAGATGCGCGGCCACGCCTTCCTCCGGCGTCATGTGGATGTCGGGCCAGGCCGGGTGGTAGGCGCCGATCTGCACCAGCGCGGCGTCGAACGGGCCGTACTGCTCGCCGATCCTGGCGTAGCCGTCGAAGTAGCCGGAGTCTGCGGTGTAGAACATGCGGCGCTCCGCACCGGCGATGATCCAGGACGCCCACAACGTGTTGTTGCGGGTGAAGGCCCGGCCCGAGAAGTGTTGCGCGTCGGCGGCGGTGATCTTCACCCCGGCGATTTCGGTGTTCTCGTGCCAGTCCAGCTCGATGATGCGATCCGCCGGCACCCGCCAGCGGCGCAGGTGCGCACCGACCCCGAGCGGCACGATGAACGGCGCCTGCTGGGTGCGGGTGAGCGTGCGCATCGCGGCGGCGTCGAGGTGGTCGTAGTGGTCGTGCGACACGATGATGGCGTCCAGCTTCGGCAGTTCCTCCAGCCGGTGTGGCGGCCGGTGCATCCGCTTCGGCCCGACCAGCCTGGACGGCGAAGCCCGCTCGGCCCACACCGGGTCGACGAGGATCCGGGTGCCGTCCAGCTCGATCAGCGACGAGGCGTGGCCGTACCAGGTGATGTGCAGGCCGGTGTCCGGATGGTCGGGACGCTGCGGCACGAGCGGGATCGGCCGCGCGGGCCGGCGGCGCTGACCGCCGAAGAGCATCTCGCGCAGCAGCTCCCTGCCGGTGGCCGCGTTCTGCACGACGGGCGGCGCCAGGTTCCGGAACTTCCCGTCCCGGAACTGCGGGGACCGCTTCATCGCCTCGAGGTCCGGTCTGCCGCCGAAGGCCAGCGGGATCTCCCAGACCGCCCACCCGAGCGCGCCGAGCAGCGCCGGGACGGCCCACCTAAGTCGTTTCGCCATACTTCCCGAAACTACGCGATTTTTGCTGAGGTTCCCTGAGGGCCCGTTAACCCAGGTGGGCGAGCGGCCCGTTGGGGTTGGCGGGGACGAGGCAGCTGGTCAGCGGGTCGACGAGCGAGCAGCTGCCCGGGGCTTGCACCAGCTGGTAGCCCGCGGGCACGCCGCCCTCGGCGATGGTCTGCCGGTAGACCGGCACCGCGGCCGTCGGACGGCGGGTCAGCGACGGGTCGGTGGTGACGTCCACTGTGTACAGACCGAACCGGGGCTCGTAGCTGCCCCACTCGTAGTTGTCGGTGATGCTCCAGTAGTTGTAGCCGATGACGTTCATCCCGTCGGCCTTCGCGCGCTGGACCCAGAAAATGGAGTCACGCAAGGCTGCTTCGCGGGTGTAGCCGTCGGCGCGCGGCTGGCCGTTGTCGGTGGGCATCCCGTTCTCGACGATGTACAGCGGCAGGTTCGGGTACCGGTTGGCGTAGTAGCGCAGCGCGTCGTAGATGCCCTCGGGCTGGAGCTTGACGTTCCACACCTGGCCGCCGGCGGCGTTGACCGCGGTGAGGTTGTCCAGGCTGGCGCCGTAGTAGTAGTCCAGGCCGACGAAGTCGACCTTGTCCTTGATCTGGTCCAGCACCACCAGATCGGTGGCGGCGTTGAACCCGGTGTAGAAGGCCTGGTTGCTGGTCACCTTCGCGGTCGGGTCGAGCTGGTGGATGAGGTCGTAGACGCGCCGGTGCGCCTGCACGAGGTCGGCCTGCCAGACCGGGACCAACAGCGGGTTCAGCGCACCGATCTGGAGTTCCTTGCCGAGGAAGGTGACCGGCTCGTTGAAGGTCACCCACAGCACGCCGAGATTCCGGTAGCGCTGCACGATCTTCCCGGCGAAGTCGGTGAAGTCGGAGATCACCCGCGGGTCGGCGAACCCGCCCCGGTCCTCGACCCAGCCCGGGTAGACCCAGTGGCTGAGCGTGACCATCGGGGTCGTCCCGGCGGCCCGGATGTGCGCGATGACGTCGTCGTAATACGCCAGCTCCTGCTGGTCCCACACTCCCGGCCGCGGTTCGACGCGGGCCCATTCCACGCTGAACCGGAAGGTGTTCACGCCCATGTCGGCGGCGAGCTGGATGTCCTCGGCGTAGCGGTGCCGGAAGTCGGTGGCGTTGCCGTACGCGTCGACGCTGCCCGAGGTCGCTACATAACGCGCCCAGTTGCTGTCCGGGGCGCTGCCTTCGGACTGGAACCCGGCGGTCGCCACGCCCCAGTAGAACGGCCGGGACCACGCCGCGGCGTTCGCGGGCAACAGGCTGACCAGCACGAGCACGGCGGCGAGGCCGAGGACCAGCATCCGGCGCAACATGCGAAAGAAATTTACGTTCTCCGCCACGGCCGGTCAACGAATCGCCACCGACTGCCACTTATGATACTTTTCTGACATTAGGTATCACTAGCCGACGAGAGTAGGACGTAAGTATCAATGCGGGCCTCGGATCTCGCCGAAGCGCAGCGGCGTCATCTGGTGCGCAGCCCGCGTGGCTACCGCGCCTTCGTGCCGCCGCCGTTGCCGCCGGAGCTGCCGTTCGACCTCGAACTGACGAAGCGGCTGTCCACCGCGGCCGGCGCCATCGGCGAGCTGTCGGGAATCGGCCGCACGTTGCCGAGCGCGCCACTGCTCGCGCAGTCCATGGTCCGCCGCGAGGCCGTGCTGTCCAGCCGGATCGAAGGCACCGAGGCCACGATGTCCGACCTGGCGCTGTACGAGGTCCAGCCGACGAAGGCGGCCGAAGAGACCGACGTACGCGAGGTCCTCAACTACGTCACGGCGATGAGCCATGTCCTCGCGCCAGATCGGCGGCTGCCGCTGAGTCTCTCTCTGCTGCGCGAAGCGCACGCGATCCTCCTAGACGACGTACGCGGCAACTACGCGACGCCGGGCGAGGTGCGCCGCTCGGAGAACTGGATCGGCTCGCCCGGCTGTGTCCTCGACACCGCGACGTACGTACCTCCGCCGCCGGAGCAGCTATGGGACTGCCTGGACGGCTTCGAAAAACACCTGCATGCCGAGCACGACCTGCCGCCGCTGATCACCATCGCATGCCTGCACTACCAGTTCGAGGCGATCCACCCGTTCATCGACGGCAACGGCCGCCTCGGCCGCCTGCTGGTGACGCTGCTGCTCGTCGAATGGGGCCTGTTGCCGAGCCCACTGCTCGACCTGTCCGCCTACCTCGAACCGCGGCGGGATGAGTACTACGCCCGGCTGCTCGCGGTCAGCACGCACGGCGACTGGTCCGGCTGGGTCGGGTTCTTCCTGGAAGTCCTTGCACACCAAGCAGAAGACGCCCGCAATCGGGCGGTCGCGCTACACACGCTGCGCGAGACGTACCGGGCCGAGGTCACGTCGGTGCGCGCGTCCAGCCTGGTGCCGCTGCTGGTGGACGCCCTTTTCGAGACCCCGGCGATGACGATCGTCCGGGCCGCGAAGGTGCTCGGCGTGACACATCGCGCGGCGACGCTCAACGTGGCGAAACTGGTCGAGGCGGGCATCGTCACGGAGCTGCCGTCCACGGGGCGGGTCCGGACGTTCGTCGCCACGGAGATCCTGCGGACGATCAACGACAGTGCTACTTGACTAACATTCGCCCGCGGTAGTGCTACTTTTCAGCCGGGAAGTATCACTGTCCGCGGGTCTCGGCGACCACCCAGTCCAAGTACTCGGCGCTGCCGCCCTCGATCGGCGTCGCGATGATCTCGGGCACGTCGTAGCTGTGGTTCGCCTTGATCAGTTCGACCAGCGCGGCCACCCGGTCCTGCGCGGTCTTGACCTCGACCCGCCATTCCGGGTCGGTGTGCACCTCGCCCTCCCAGCGGTACACGCTGGTGATCGGCCCGACGATCTGCGCGCAGGCGCCGACCGAAGCGGCGACGGCCTTCGCCGCCAGGTCGCGCGCGGACTCTTCGCTGTCGGTGGTGGTGGAGACGATCAGATGTGCGGCCACGTGCCGAGACTAGTGCGCCGCAGTCGGAAGCCGGTGAAACGCAGGTGTTTTCTCGCCGGGCGCGGGTAGCCGAAACGAGCGACCGAATGAATGCGAGGAGGAGCGATGGCCGAGACCGTCGGCGACCACGTGGTGACCAGGCTGCGCGAATGGGGAGTGGAGCAGGTTTTCGCCTACCCTGGCGACGGCATCAACGGGCTCGTCGCTTCGTTCGGCAAGGCCGACAACAAACCCCGGTTCGTGCAGGCCCGCCATGAGGAGATGGCCGCGCTCTCCGCCGTCGGTTACGCGAAATTCTCCGGTGAGTTCGGGGTGTGCATGGCCACCTCCGGGCCCGGCGCGATCCACCTGCTCAACGGGCTCTACGACGCCAAGCTCGACCACGTGCCGGTGGTCGCGATCGTCGGGCAGACCTACCGCAGCGCGATGGGCGGCAGCTACCAGCAGGAGGTGGACCTCCAGGCACTGCTCAAGGACGTGGCCAGCGAGTTCCTCGTCGAGGTCAACGTCGCCGAGCAGCTGCCGAACGCGCTCGACCGCGCCATCCGCACCGCGTTGGCCGAACGAGCCCCGACGGCGCTGATCATCCCGGCCGACCTGCAGGAAGCTCCTTACACCGCACCGAAACACGAGTTCAAGCAGATGCCGTCGAGCCCGCCGGGCCGGCCGCGTTCGGTGGTCATCCCGCCCGAGGACGAGCTGGATCACGCCGCTGAGGTGCTCAACGCGGGCGAGAAGGTGGCGATCCTGATCGGACAGGGCGCCCGCAACGCCGCCGAGGAGGTCAGGGAGCTCGCCGAGCTGACCGGCGGCGGGGTTGCGAAAGCCTTGCTGGGCAAGGATGTGCTGCCCGACGACCTGCCGTACGTCACCGGCGCGATCGGACTGCTCGGCACGCGGCCGAGCTACGAGCTGATGCGGGACTGCGACACCCTGGTGATCGTCGGCTCGAACTTCCCGTACAGCCAGTTCCTGCCGGAGTTCGGGAAGGCCCGCGCGGTGCAGATCGACCTGGACGGCAGTGCGATCGGGATGCGCTACCCCACCGAGGTCAACCTCGTCGGCGAGGCGAAGGGCACCCTGCGCGCGCTGCTGCCCACGGTGCGGCGCAAGGAAAACCGGTCGTGGCGCGAGAAGATCGAGAAGAACGTCGCGGACTGGTGGGAGACGATGACCCAGCAGGCGATGCTCGACGCGGACCCGGTGAACCCGATGCGCGTGGTGCACGAGCTGTCCCAGCGCATCCCCGAGGACGCGATCGTCACCGCCGATTCCGGCTCCTCGACCAACTGGTATGCGCGGAACCTGAAGATGCGCGGCCGGATGCGCGGTTCGCTGTCCGGCGGCCTGGCGACCATGGGCCCCGGTGTGCCGTATGCGATCGGCGCGAAGTTCGCCCATCCCGACCGGCCGGTGATCTGCCTCGAAGGCGACGGCGCGATGCAGATGAACGGGCTCGCCGAGCTGATCACCATCGCGCGTTACCGCAAGCTGTGGTCGGATCAGCGGCTGGTCGTCTGCGTGTTCCACAACAACGACCTGAACCAGGTCACGTGGGAGCTGCGGGCGATGGGCGGGGCGCCGAAGTTCGAGGAATCCCAGGCCCTTCCCGACTTCTCGTACGCGGATTTCGCCCGCTTGCTCGGTTTCGACGTGGTGGCGGTCGACGATCCGGACCAGCTCGGCCCCGCCTGGGACCGGGTCCTGTCCGCCGACCGCCCGTCGCTGATCGACGTCCGGTGTGACCCGGAGGTACCGCCGATCCCGCCGCACGCCACGTTCGAGCAGATGAAATCCACGGCCGAATCGGTGCTCAAGGGCGACCCCAGCGCCTGGCATTTGATGTGGCAGGGCTTGAAAACCAAGGCGGAGGAGCTGCTGCCCAAGGGTTAGCGGCGCGGTTCGAGCACCTTCGACCACAGGCTGGCGCCGGAGTTGTCGCGCAGGTTCACGGTGAGTTCCCTGCTCTGCGCGGAGATCGAGATCTGCCCGAAGAACTGGAACTCCGTCGCCGGTGAGGCGTTCGCGTACGAAGGAGCTTTCACGAACACCTGCTGCGCGCCGAAAGTCGTGTCCACCGCGTCGGGCGGGAACGAACCGGCGTGCAGCGGGCCCGTGGTGAACTGCCAGAACGGGTCGAAGTCCTGGAACGCCGCCTTGTCCGGGTCGAAGTAGTGCGCCGCCGTGTAGTGCACATCGGTGGTCAGCCACACCACGTTCTTGATCCCGTTGTGCTTGAGGTAGCGCAGGATCTCCGCGATCTGCAGCTCGCGGCCGAGCGGCGCGCCGTTGTCGCCCTGGGAGACCGCCTCGAAGTTGCTGCCATCGACGACCACTTCGCACAGCGGCATGTCGTTGGAGATGATCTTCCAGGTGGCGGTGGACTTCTTCAGCTCGCGCTTGAGCCATTCGGCCTGCTCGGTGCCGAGGATCCCGCCGTCGTTCGCGGTCTGCTTATCGGTCGAGTTCGCGTCCCGGTACCAGCGCATGTCGAGCACGAACACGTCCAGCAGCGGGCCGTGACGCTGCACGCGATAGATCCGGTTTTCCTTGTCGTAGGCGGGATTCATCGGCACGTACTCGTGGAACGCCTGGCGGGCCCGGTACTTGAGCACGTCCACCCGCTTCTCGGTGTAGTTCGGGTCGTCGAGCACCTCGCCCGGGTACCAGTTGTTGTGCGTCTCGTGGTCGTCCCACTGCTGGATCTGGGCGACCTCCGCGTAGAACGCGCGCAGGTTCTCGTCGAGCAGGTTGTACTTGTAGTTCCCGCGGTATTCGGCGAGCGTTTCGGCCACTTTGGACTTCTCCTCGGTGACGAGGTTGCGCCACAAGGATCCGTCGGGCAGCGTCACCGAGGCTTCGATCGGGTCGTCGGCGTAGATGTTGTCGCCGTTGCAGATGTAGAAGTCCGGGTTGAGCGCGCGCATCGCCTTGAAGATGCGGTAGCCGCCACGCGAGGTGTCGATGCCGAAGCCCTGACCGCCGAGGTCGCCGGACCACAGGAACGAGACGTCCCGCGCGCGTCGCGGCACCGTGCGCAGCCTGCCGACGAGCGGCTCGCCGGTCAGCGTGTCGTCATCGAGGCCGACCGGGGTGACGCGGTAGTGGATATCGGCGCCCTCGGGCAGCCCGGACAGCACGGTCTTACCGGTGAAGTCCGAGTCCGGCAGCAGCAGCGCGCCGGGGACCCGCCGTGCGCGGCGGAAATCCGCATCGGTGCTCACCTCGACGAGCATCCGCGAGGCACGGTCGGCGCGGGTCCAGATGGTGGCGGTCGAGTCGGTCACGTCGCCGCTCTGCAGACCGTGCGTGAGCGCGGGCCTGCCGCTGCGGACCAGCGGGGCGGCGTCGGCCTGCCCGGCGAACGCGAGCGCGCCTCCGGCGGCGAGTGCGCCTTGGAACAGGGTGCGCCGGGAAAGTTTCGACATCGTCGACCTCCGTGGTGGGGTTGGAGCTTCGGACTTCCTATCCCGCCCACCCGAACGCCGGATGTCCCATCGGTGAAGTCCCGTTGACTCCGGCCGAGATCACTTCCTAAGCTGTCTTCATACCAAGTTGCTGTCTACAAATGAAGACGAGCTGATGACAGAGCCCCTGCAGACCGCCGCCAGACTCCGCGAACGCATGGCCGCCGGAGTGCTGTCCTTCCCCCTGACCTCGTTCACCGAGGACGGGGAATTCGACCCCGGGTCCTTCCGCGCGTACCTACGCGGCCAGCTCGACGCGAACCCCGCCGCCGTGTTCGCCGCCTGCGGCACCGGCGAGTTCTTCTCGCTGACCCTCGACGAGTACAGCGAGGTCGTGCGCATCACGGTCGAGGAGGCCGCGGGCCGCGTCCCGGTCATCGCCGGTGTCGGCTACGGCTGGGCCATCGCCGCCCAGTACGCCTCGCGCGCCGCCGAAGCCGGCGCGGACGGCCTGCTGCTGATGCCGCACTACCTGGTCAAAGCGCCGATGGACGGGCTCGTCGAGCAGGTCCGCAAGGTCGCCGAGGCCACCCCGCTGCCGCTGATCGCCTACCAGCGGGACTACGTGTCGTTCGACGCCGCGGCGGTCGGCCTGCTGGCGAAGATCCCGAACGTGATCGGCCTCAAGGACGGGCACGGCGATCTCGACCAGCTGCAGCGGCTGCGGCTCACCGCCCCGGAGAGCTTTCTGTTTTTCAACGGGGTCGCCACCGCCGAGATGCAGGCGCGCGCGTACGCGTCGATCGGCATCCCGGCCTATTCCTCGGCCGTGCACGCGTTCGCGCCGGAGATCTCGAAGGCGTTCTTCACCGCACTGCACGCCGGCGAACAGTCGCGTGTGGACGATCTGCTGCGCGGCTTCTACCAGCCCTTCGTGGAACTACGGGACCGCCGGGCCGGGTATGCGGTGTCGCTGGTCAAGGCCGCCGCCCGGCTGCGGGGCCTGCCGGTCGGCCCAGTGCGCGCGCCGCTTTCCGAGCCCACGCCCGAGGAGCTGACCACGCTGAAGGCCCTGCTCGCCGCCGGTCTCGACCTAGTCTGAGGAGCACCCCCGTGTCCCCCATCGCGGAAGTCCGTGTCACGCCCATTCTCATCTCCGACCCGCCGCTGCTGAACCTGCAGGGCGTCCACCAGCCCTACACCCCGCGCACGATCGTCGAAGTGATCACCGAAAGCGGCGCGGTCGGGCTCGGCGAAACCTACGGCGACACCGACTACCTCAAGATCGCCGAAGCCTTCGCACCGGAGCTCGTCGGCGGCGAGCTGAGCGTGAACGAGCTGCCCGCGCGCGTGGCCGCGCGCACGGAACGCGTTGGCGCGCAACGGGTCGACAACACCGTGCAGGCCGAGGGACTGCGCGGGGCCCGCACCCTGACCAAGATCGCGCTGAGCGTGTCGTCGGCGTTCGAGGTGGCGATCTGGGACGCGCTGGGCCACGAACTCGGCCTCCCGGTGCACGCGCTGCTCGGCGGGAAGGTGCGTGACGCCGTCGAGTACAGCGCGTACCTGTTCTACCGCTGGGCCGAGCATCCGGAACCTGACGAGCCCAAGGACACCTGGGGTGCCGCGTTGGACCCGGAAGGTGTTGTGGCGCAAGCAAAACGCATGGCCGACGACTACGGGTTCAGCTCGTTCAAGCTCAAGGGCGGGGTATTCGAACCGGCGCAGGAGGTGGCCGCGATCCGCGCACTGGCGGAGGCGTTCCCCGGGCAGCCACTGCGGCTCGACCCGAACGGCGCGTGGTCGGTGGCCACCAGCCTGCAGGTCGCCGCGCAACTGGAGGGCGTCGCCGAATACCTCGAGGACCCGACCACGGGCACCGCGAACATGGCCGAGGTCGCCCGGCGGACTTCGCTTCCCTTGGCCACCAACATGTGCGTCACCGCCTTCGACGAGGTCGCCGAAGCGTTCCGCACCGACGCGGTGCAGGTGGTGCTGTCCGATCACCACTACTGGGGTGGGCTGCGCGCGACGCAGGACCTGGCCGCCGTTTGCCGCACCTTCGGCGTGGAACTTTCCATGCACAGCAACACACATCTGGGCATCAGCCTGGCCGCGATGACACAGGTGGCAGCGACCATCCCGGGCCTGCGCTACGCCTGCGACACGCATCGCCCCTGGCAGACCGAGGACGTGATCACCGAGCCGCACACGTTCACCGGCGGCAAGCTCGCCGTCACCGACGCCCCGGGCCTCGGCATCGAACTGGACCGCGACAGTCTCGCCGCGCTGCACAAACGTTGGCAGGACAGCGAAGTCCGCACGCGGGACGACGCGGCCGCGATGCGTCGGGTGCATCCGGACTGGGCCGCGCCCACGTTCCCGCGCTGGTGAACCGGCGCGATGAAAGGATTCCGCCATGCCTGAGCAGCAGAGGGGCGTGCGCGACGTGAAGTCGGCCGGTCGCACCGTCGAGGTTCTCGAGGTACTCGGGAGCCTCGACGGGCAGCCGATCAGCTTGCGCGGACTCGCCGAGCGCATGGACGTGCCGCGGAGCAGCCTGTACGCGCTGTTGCAGACGTTGGTCAACCGGGGCTGGGTACGTACGGACGCCACGGGCTCGTTGTATTCCATCGGCGTGCGCGCGCTACTCGTCGGCACGTCGTACATCGATGGCGATGCACGGCTCTCGGCAGCGAAGCCGTACCTGGACGCACTGGGCGACAAGGTCGGCGAGACGGTCCACTTCGCGCGCTTGGACGGGCCGGACATCGTCTACCTGGCCACTCGCGAATCGCGCCAGCACCTGCGCCCGTTCAGCCGCGTCGGTCGGCGGTTGCCGGCATACGTGACTTCGCTGGGCAAGGCGATCTTGGCGGAGTATGCGGAGGCGGATGTGGAGAAGCTGCTGCCGTCGGAGATGCCCGCACTGACCTCGCACACGCTGGACCGGGCCGGGTTGCTGGGTGACCTGGTCGGCGTGCGCGAGCGCGGTTACGCGATCGACAACGAGGAAGGCACCGTCGGGCTGCGGTGTTTCGGGATGGCGCTGCGGTACGAGCAGCCGGTTTCGGATGCGATCAGCTGCTCGGTGCCACTCGCCCGGCTGACGCCGGAGATCGAGGATCTCGTGGTGGCGGCACTGGCGGAGGCACGGGCCGGGATCGAGCGGGCGGTTCGCTGAGCGTTGTTCGCGAGATCAGGTTTATCGATCGACCTCCACGGATACCTAGGGGAGGTATCGAAAGGGGCGGCGTGATCGAAGCACTGCGGATGGCCGGGCTGATGGGCTGGGAGATCCTCTGGGCGCTCATCCTCGGCTTCGCGCTTTCGGCGGTCGTACAGGCCGTGATCCGGAAGTCGACCATCGTCCGGCTGCTCGGTGACGACCGGCCCCGCACCCTGGTCACGGCGGCCGGGCTCGGCGCCGCGTCCTCTTCCTGTTCCTACGCCGCTGTCGCGCTGGCCAGGGCTCTGTTCCGGAAAGGTGCGAACTTCACGGCGGCGATGGCCTTCGAGATCGGCTCCACCAACCTCGTCGTCGAACTGGGCATTCTGCTCGCTGCACTGCTGGGCTGGCAGTTCACGGTCGCCGAGTTCGTCGGCGGTCCGTTGATGATCGTGTTCGTGGCGCTACTGTTCCGCTTCGCCGTGCGCGACAAGCTGTTGCGCGACGCCCGTGTGCAGGCCGAGCGGGGTGTCGCCGGCTCGATGGAGGGCCACGCGGCAATGGACATGTCCGTCGCCGGCGCGGGGTCGTTCCGGCAACGACTGCTGTCCAGGGACGGGTTCACCAGCGTTGCGCACGTTTTCGTCATGGACTGGGCCGCGATCCTGCGTGACCTCGTGATCGGCCTGCTCATCGCGGGCGCGATCGGCGCCTGGGTGCCGGACTCGTTCTGGCGCGGGTTCTTCCTCACCGGCCACCCCCTGGCGTCGGCGTTGTGGGGGCCCGTCGTCGGCCCGGCCGTGGCCATCCTGAGCTTCGTGTGTTCGGTCGGCAACGTGCCGCTCGCCGCGGTGCTGTGGAACGGCGGCATCAGCTTCGGCGGCGTGGTCGCGTTCATCTTCGCCGACCTGTTGATCCTGCCGATTCTCAACATCTACCGGAAGTACTACGGCATGAGGATGGCGCTGGTGCTGCTGGGCACCTTCTACGCGGCGATGGTGGCCGCCGGCTACGTCGTGGAACTGCTGTTCGGCCTCACCGGACTGACCCCGTCGGACCGGTCCGCGCGGGTGCTCGAATCCGGGATCTCGTGGAACTACACGACCTGGCTCAACCTGGTTTTCCTGGCACTGGCGGCGATGCTGCTGTTCCGGTTCTTCCGCACCGGGGGCGGGCCGATGCTGCGCATGATGGGCGGCAGCCCGGAGCGGGAACACCAGCACTAACGGAAAGAGCGCAGCCTCAGGGAGTTGCTGACGACGAAAACCGAGCTCAGTGCCATCGCGGCGCCGGCGATCATCGGATTGAGCAGGCCGAACGCGGCCAGTGGCAGCGCGGCCACGTTGTAGGCGAAGGCCCAGAACAGGTTCCCCTTGATGACCCGCAACGTGCGCCGGGACAGCCGGATCGCGTCCGCCGCCGCGCGCAGGTCGCCGCGCACGAGGGTGAGGTCGCCGGCCTCGATCGCCACGTCGGTCCCGGTGCCCATCGCCAGCCCGAGGTCGGACTGCGCGAGCGCGGCCGCGTCGTTCACGCCGTCGCCGACCATCGCCACACGGTAGCCCTGGTCCTGCAGGTTCTTCACCGCGTCGACCTTGCCCGCCGGCAGCACCCCGGCGATCACCTCGGTGATCCCGACCTGGTCGGCCACCGTGCGCGCGACCGCTTCGTTGTCGCCGGTCAGCAGCACCGGATGCAGCCCGAGCGCACGGAACCGCTCGATGGCCTCGCGCGAGGTGGGCTTCACCTTGTCCGCGATGGTGAGCACGGCGCGGACCTTGTCGTCCCAGCCGACGACGACTGCCGTCTGCCCGAGCTTCTCGGCCGCGGCCTTCGCTTCGGCCAGGACGTCCGGGAGGTCCTCGAAGAGCGAGGAGCGCCCGACCGAAACTGTGTGCCCCTCGACTTTCCCTTGCACACCAAGGCCTTCGAGGTTGCGGAACTCCCGCACTTCGGCCTTGTCCGCTGTCGCGGCGGCCACGGCCTTCGCGATCGGGTGCTCGGAAGCGTCCTCCAGCGCACCGGCCAGCCGCAGCACCTCGGCGCGGTCCTGACCGGGGGCGAGGTGCACATCCGCCAGCGCCATCCGGCCGGTGGTCACCGTGCCGGTCTTGTCGAGCACGATGGTGTCGATGCGCCGGGTGCTCTCCAGCACCTCCGGGCCCTTGATCAGGATCCCCAGCTGCGCGCCGCGCCCGGTGCCGACGAGCAGCGCCGTCGGCGTGGCCAGGCCGAGCGCACACGGGCACGCGATGATCAGCACGGCCACCGCCGCGGTGAACGCCGCCGTCGTCGCGCCGCCCGCGATCAGCCAGCCGACCAGCGTAGCCAGCGCCAGCACCAGCACGATCGGCACGAACACGCCCGCGACCCGGTCGGCCAGCCGCTGCACCTGCGCCTTCCCGGTCTGGGCTTCCTCGACCAGGCGCGCCATCTGCGCCAGCTGCGTGTTCTCGCCGACCCGCGTGGCACGCACGATCAGCCGCCCGCCGGCGTTGACCGTCGCGCCCGTGACGGTGTCCCCCGGGGCCACCTCGACCGGCACCGATTCGCCGGTGAGCATGCTCGCGTCGACCGCCGAGGCTCCCTCTTCGACGACGCCGTCGGTGGCGATCTTCTCGCCGGGGCGCACCACGAACCGGTCGCCCACCACCAACTGCGCGGCGGGAATGCGCACCTCGGCACCATCCCGCAACACCGCGACGTCCTTCGCGCCGAGTTCGAGCAGCGCCCGCAGCGCCGCACCCGCACGACGCTTGGACCGCGCCTCGAAGTACCGCCCTGCCAGCAGGAAAGTGGTGACGGCGGCGACGACCTCCAGGTAGATGTTCCCGTCGCCGCCCATGCGCTCGACGGTGAGCCGGAAACTGTCGGTCATGCCGATCTCACCCGCGGTGCCGAACACCAGGGCGTATACCGACCAGAGGTATGCCGCGAACGTGCCGACCGAGATGAGCGTGTCCATCGTCGCGGCGCCGTGCCGCAGGTTGGCCCACGCGGCCTGATGGAACGGCAACGCCGCGTACGCGATCACCGGGGTGGCCAGTGCCAGCGCCACCCATTGCCAGTAGTCGAACTGCAGCGCCGGGATCATCGACAGGGCGATGACCGGCACGGCAAGGACGACCGACCCGATCAGCCTGTCGCGCAACGAAGCGACCGGGTCCTCCCCGGCCTCCTCGGGCAGCGCCGCCGAGTACCCGGCGGCCTCGACGGTTTCCACCAGCTGCCGCGGATCCACGCCGGCCGGGAAGGTGACATTCGCCTTCTCCGTCGCGTAGTTCACCGTGGCGGTGACGCCGTCGAGTTTGTTCAGCTTCTTTTCGATCCGCATCGCGCAGGACGCACAGGTCATCCCGCCGATGGCGAGCTCAAGGCGATCGCGCTCCGCGGCGGTGGTCATCAGGCGACCTGGTATCCGGCTTCGTCGACAGCCGCGCGCACCGCTTCGTCGCTCAGCGCCTGCGCGCTGACCACGGTGACCGCGCCCGTCGGCAGGTCGACCGCGACGGACTCGACACCCGCGATCTTGCCGACCTCTTCGGTGACGGACTTCACGCAGTGCTCGCAGGTCATGCCGGTGACGGTGTAGCTGGTCTCAGTCATGATCCCGACTATACCCCCTACCCGTACCGGGCAAGCAACTACTCGGGCTGTGGCAGCCATCGCTGCTCGAACCGGCCGACCCGCCACACCACCAATGCCAACAGCCAAGTGGCCGCGAACAGTCCCACGATCACGAAGCCCACGTAGTTCAGATCGAGGCCCGCTATCGCGGCGAGCGGCCCGGTGGTGATGTCGAAGCGGTCGGCCAGCACCGAAATCAGCTCCACCACGCCGATCACCAGCGCGACCACCACGGACAACGCGGTGACCGTGATGTTGTAGAAGATCTTGCGGATCGGCCGCGCGAACGCCCAGCCGTAGGCGAGGTTCATGAACGCGCCGTCGGCCGCGTCGAACAGCGTCATCCCGGCCGCGAACAGCACCGGCAGCACCAGGATCGCGTACCAGGGCAGGGCGAACGCGGCGGCGCCACCGGCGAGCACCAGCAGCCCGACCTCGGTGGCGGTGTCGAACCCGAGACCGAAGAGGACGCCGATCGGATAGATGTGCCACGGCTTGCGCACCGCCGCGGTCGCGCGGCCGAGGAACCTGTTGAGGAACCCGCGTTTGGCGAGCTGCTCCTCCAGTTCGGCCTCGTCCAGCTCGCCGGTTCGCATACCGCGGAACACCCTGAGGATGCCGACCAGCACGACCAGGTTGAACAGCGCGATCAGGCACAGGAACACCCCGGACACCGTGGTGCCGATGAGCCCGGTGACGTCGTGCAGCGTCGAACCGTCGTCCTCCAGCTGCCCGGCCAGCGCACGGACGCCGAAGGAGAGCAGCAGGCACAGCCCGAAGACGACCGTCGAATGCCCGAGGGAGAACCAGAAGCCCACGGTCAGCGGGCGTTTGCCTTCGGCCATCAGCTTGCGGGTGGTGTTGTCGATGGCGGCGATGTGATCTGCGTCGAAGGCGTGCCGGATGCCGAGCGTGAAGGCGGTGACCCCGAGGCCTACGCCGAATATCCGCGAGTTTCCGATCGCGTAGTGCTCGGGGACCACGAAGAAGGCCAGCACGCCCCAACCCAGCACGTTGAGGGCAAGGACGAAGGCGGCCATCGCGGCGATGAGGATCCAGTCGCGCCTGCTCATACCTGACAGGCTAATCAGATGAGCAGGCAACCGGGATTTCGCTTGGGTCTCGGCATACGGGGCGCGGGTATGATGGACGGAAGTCGAGCACGAAGGTGGGCACGGAAATGGCAAGCTACAGCGGGGACAAGGACGCGTACCTCAAGCGCCTTCGCCGCATCGAAGGCCAGATCCGCGGCCTGCAGCGGATGGTCGAAGAGGACAAGTACTGCATCGACATCCTGACCCAGGTCTCGGCGGCGACGAAGGCTTTGCAGTCGTTCTCGCTGGAGCTGCTCGACGAGCACTTGTCCGGCTGCGTGGTCGACGCCGCGAAGGCCGGCGGCCAGGAAGCCGAGGACAAGGTGCGCGAAGCCTCCGACGCGATCGCCCGCCTGGTCCGCTCCTAAGCGCGCGGCGCTCCCCAGCCGTTGGGGCATTCCGTCGGCGGCGCGCCGGCAGCCACCCGGAGGAAGTCGGCAAGGTCCTGCTGCCAGAACGACCACAGGTGCGAGCCGACGCCGGTGCAGTAGCGGTCCGGCGATCCGCAGCCGCAGGTGCATGATGTCGTTGTGGAACTTGGCCAGTGACTCCACCACGTCGAAGTTCTGCTGCCCGGTGCCGTCCCCCACATAGAGCGCGACCTGGATCTGCCGCGTCCGGTACACGTCCGCGAGGTCGAACGGGTTCCGCGCGGCCCAGCTCAGGAACGGCCCGAAAACGGCCTGGAGCCCACGCGCCCGGAACGACGGATCTCCTTGCTGTGCCTGCGTTATCGCCGAGCCGAACTCGAGGCTCACGAACAGCTGGTTGATCGTGAGCGTGTCCCCGGCACGCAGGTTCGTGGTGCCGGAGAACTCGGCCGCGGCCGAGAACAGCTCCGGATGCCGCGCCGCGTAACTCAAAGCGCCATACCCGCCCATGGACAAACCCGCGACAGCCCGGTCCGCTTTCGTGGCGAGCGTGCGGAAGTTCGCGTCGATCCACGGCACCAGCTGGTCGATGTGGAAGGTCTCCCATTCCGGCCGCCTGCCACCGACGTCCGGCTGCGCCCAATCCGTGTACCAGCCCGCCTTTCCGCCCTCGGGCATCACCACGATCCCCGGATACCCGGTGGCGTCGACAAGGGAAGGCACGTCACCCTCCTCGACCCACGATCTGGCGTCGTCGAGCGCATCTCCGCCGCCGTGCAACAGATACAGCGTCTTGTGACGCGCGGTGGTGTTCGTCGAATATCCGGCGGGAAGATAGATCCGCACGTGCACCGGCTGGAAGATCGCGGCCGTGGCCACGACCGCGTCCAGGAGGCGCGGATCTGTCGTGTCCTGACTGAGGCTGACCAGCGTCAGCCCGTGCGAGTCCGGCTCCGGCAGCGTCGGTGCCGCCTCGGCGGGTACGGCGACGAGCAATGCTGCCAGTGCGGTCACAGCGGTGAATGCGGCCCGGATCATGACGCCCCCGTTCGGCGGAGTACGGACACTTTTGTGACCGCCGCGCCTCGGGTCAAGAGCCTCGGCGCGCACCTTGTCCCGAACCGGAAATCCCGCACCTCCGCCGGACGAACTGCTGTCCCGATAAGGAAGTTCCGGCGCCCGGCACAGAGAATCCAAAGTGGACAGAGCAGCGAACGAACCGGAACCGAACCAAACTGTCAGACCCCCTCCCTAAGCTCAAAACCATGCCCACCCCCCAAACCCGCCCGGCCCGTTCAACCGGCGCGCGCGAGAGCCCCGCCCCGGTACATCCGAGTGCTCTCGATCGAACCGTCCCGGCGCTGTATCCGCACAACACTCGGCCGATCGGCGCGCGCCAGCCGCGCCGCGGCCTCGACGGCCTCCCGCTTGCGGCAGTGGTGCGAAAGCACGCGCCCCCCTCGCCGGACGTCCCAGTTCCCGCACAGCGGCGAAACCCAGTAGACGGTGCAAGTCATCACGAACCCCCCAGAAGAACAACATCCCACTACTGCAACAGTGTACCAGACAAGCAAGGGTGTTGCACAACCGAAACAGCTGAGCAAAACTGCGACGCCAAGGGTTTCGGAGGGTGAGCGAAGACATGAGCGGACGGCTGGACGCGGGCAGGCTCTACCAGGCACTGGACGCGCAGCGAGAGGCGCGGGCGCTGTCCTGGCGCCAGCTCGCCGGCGAAGCCGGAGTGAGCGCGTCGCTGGTCAGCCGGATGGGCAACGGGCACCGGCCGGACCTGGACGGGTTCATCGCGCTGGTCCAGTGGCTCGGCATGCCGGCCGAGACGTTCATGGTCTGGCCCGATGGCGCGCGGGAGGGGCGGCCCCGCCCCTCGTTGGAGGCGCAGCTGGCACCACTGCTGCGCGCGGAAGAGGAACTGACCGAGTCCGACCAGCAGCACGTGCTGGACGTGGTCGGCATAACGCTCCGGCACATCCGAGCCAAGAACAAGGGAGGTTGAGGTGGCCCTGCGCCGCGGCTTCAAGAAGGAGGCCAAGGAGATCGCCATCGAGGTGCGGGAGGAACTGGGCACCAAGGTGTTCGCCCCGCTGGATCCGTACGCACTCGCCGAGTTGTACGGGATCGAGGTGTTCGATCTGACCAACCCGGAGCTGCCCGCGGAATCCGTGCGGCACCTGACAGAACTGCGGCCGCATGTGTTCTCGGCGGCGCTGGTGCCGCTCGAACCCAGTGGCGCGGTCATCATCGAAAACCACGTGCATCCGCGGCGCCGCCGCCGTTCCACGATGGCGCACGAGATGGCACATATCCTGCTGGAGCACCCGTTCGGCCCGACACTGACCGACGAGCACGGCTGCCGGTCGGCGGTGG
This sequence comes from Amycolatopsis sp., assembly GCF_035546795.1. Taxonomy (GTDB): domain Bacteria; phylum Actinomycetota; class Actinomycetes; order Mycobacteriales; family Pseudonocardiaceae; genus Amycolatopsis_E. Next base: position 4,933 of record NZ_DASZWC010000008.1, on the reverse strand, counting down.
CCGCGATCGAGGAGGAGGCCGCCGAACTGTCCGGGGAGTTGCTGATTCCCACCGACGCCGCCAGGGTCGCCGCGTTCAAGGGCTGGTCGGATCAGAGCGTGGCGAACTACTTCGGGGTGAGCGTCGCGATGGCACAGTGGCGGATGAACGTCACCGCGGCCCGGCGAATCGCCTGCCGCTCAAGGGAGAGGCAGCGGCGCGACACAGTCACCTCAGCCGTCCGGCCATGATCCACAGCTGCGTGTACAACGTGGGGACAACTGAGTCCACAAAGGATTGTCAGTCTCCTTCCACAGTGCCGAACAGCTCGGTGGCCGCCTGCACCCGCAATCTTTCCAGGCGCGTGATCTGGCTGCGGCCGCTCGCGATCAGCTCGTCGAGCCGGTCGGCGTCCAGCCGGGAGTCCACGGCCGCGCGTGTGCGCAAAGTCCGCCAGCCGGCCACTTTTCCCTCGACACCAAGGCGCATACCCTCGAGCTCGACCACCCGGCTCAGCGGGGATCGGCTGACCACGCGGCCGTTCAGCTTCACGCGGGCGAGCTTTTCGGCCAGCCACCCGGTGGCCACCTCGACTTTGCGCACCGGTTCGCCGAGAGCCGCCATCATGTCCAGCAAGGCGTCCCGATCGCGCTCGATCTCCTCCGCCAGGCGCTCGAGCTTGCCGCCGCCCGCCCACTCCCCCTCGGTACGAGCGAGCCGTCTCGCCAGCTCGACCCCCGCCGTCGCACCGGTCAGGTGATCGTTGAGGTAGATCCCGAGCAGCGTGCGGTTCATGTCGTCAGCCTACCCACCCATCCCGGTTCCCGATCACATTTTCCGAGGCGCTCAAAGGGACGGCTCGCAAGGAACTCGCAGAGTTCGAAGTGCACCACGCCAATCTCTTGGATGCCGCACACTCGTTGCGGACAATGACGACGACGGTGGTTCCCGCGCGCCGTCGAAACGCCCCGCCCGTACTCGTCTCAAACTCCGATACCGGCGTTTCCTCGACGCGAACCGGACTCCGACTCGGTTTCCGCCGGTTCCCGTAGGATCGCCACGTTCCTCGTGCGGGTCAGCCGTTCGTACGGGGCTCGGTGTTCGTCATCGAGGAGTACGGCGAGCGGGGTCCACACGAGCACCACCAGTACCGATACCAGCATTCCCAACGGGATCAGCAACTGCTGCGGCCGGTCGGCGATGTCCCATCGATCCACATGCAACAGCAACCACAGCAGCCACAGCGGTGAGAACAGGATCCCGTTGCGCACCAGCAGCGCGATCGGTCCCGCGTGCCTGCCGCTGACGCGGTCGACGCGCAGCAGCATCGCCCGCTTCCCCAGCGTCGAACCGGTCAGCGCCGGCACCAGCACGAACCACACGAGCGCCAGAATCAGCGTCGGCGCGCCGCGATGTGCCCGGTCGGCGCCGAAGAGCGTGAGCAGCCCGACCATGAACGCGAGCAGCACGGTGAACCCGGCGATGTCGGTGATCAGCGCGAACAACCGCCGGGTGAGTGTGACCTTCGCCGCGAAGCGACGCCGGTCCCGTTCCGCGGCCAGCGACGGCAGCGCCTTGATCAGCGGCCCGCCGACAAGCCAGCCGAGCGCGACGCCCGTGGTGTTCAGGATCAGATCGTCGACGCTGAACAGCCGGTACGGGCAGGGGTAGACGAACCACAGCCCGGTCAACTGGGTCAGCTCGAAGAACAGCGAGATCCCGAACCCGATCAGCACAGTCGGCAGCAGCCGCAGATTCCGCAGGTAGCGCAGGAAGATCCCGAGCGGCGCGAGCATCACGACGTTCAGCGCAGTCGTCCAGATCGCCGGGTTGTGCAGCATCGCGCGGGGACTCCAGTGCCCGTGCGCACGTTGCGCCACCACCTCAACGAAGTTGAACGGCTGCAGTTGCGGGCTGCTGGCGTAGGTCTGACCGGCGCAGTAAGCGTTGCCATCCGGCAGCGGCACAATCGTCTGCATGGCGATCGCGAGGAGATAGAAGACGAACGAGTAGAAGACCACTGTCGCCCACCCCCCGGCGCGCCCACGACGGCGGTAGCTGACCACGGCGACCGGAATCATGATCACGAGCGCGACGATCGGGAACAGGTACATCGCCGTCGTCACGGGGAGCAGATAGGTGGCGGCCACGCAGGTGAATACCCACTCTTCCCCCGCCTCACTCCTTCGCCGCTCAATGGGACATCGGCAGCCGAATTGTCACCGACAAGCGTGCCCGCGCGGGCGCCAACTGTCTACTTTGGATTGTTCCCAGCGCGAGCGGTGTCGTCCACTTCGGACGCAGGACGGGTGATCACGGCAGCACCTGCCACCTCCAGAATGCCGGGTTCGGCTCGCGCAACAGCGCGCTCGCCGGTTCGACGGCGTTGACCCCGCCCGACCGTCAGGACAACTCGGTGAACAGCCCGGTCAGCATGATCGGGCGCCTGCTCGCACTCGGCATCATCATCATCGTCGGCTACGTCATGCTGCCGCCGGTCCGCCGCCCAGCTACGAGGATGACCCGGTCGACGCCGCGCGCCACGTCGATACGGTCGTCCACGAAGTGGGCGACTCCCAGCCGCCCACAGACCACTGCCGCACCGACACCATGATCACCCCGGACAGCAGAGAACCCGCCGTCACCAGCGGGTTCTCTGTACTGCTGTCTCAACCAGACGCGCGCCCGAAGGGATTCGAACCCCTAACCTTCTGATTTCGCTTCCATGATCGTTGACGCTTGCCGTTGGTCGCCGATTGCTGCTCTCACCTGCGTCGGAGCATCCGAGCTATTCGCGGTCGCCGGTAGCCATTTCCCGTTGCTTGCCATCGATTTTTGGCTATTTCTTGGCAAGCGCGTTGGCTACCCGATCCAAGTTACGTCCAGCACGTCCACCCGGTTCTGGTCATCGAGTACCAGGTAGGTGATCAAGCCTCGGCCCTGGCCGAAGTCGAGCTGCCGCATCGGGCTGTCTGGTTTCGCCTCGTTGTACGCCGGGCCGTTCCACGGGGTCAGTTCGAGAACACCGATCGCTTCGGCCAGCAAGGGCAGCGAGTCAGCGGGAAGCGCGCCGATCTGATCATGAACTTGAGGGTCCAGGAGGATTAGGTAGGCCACAGGGGTCAGATACCCAGCTCCGCGCGAAGCTGGGTCCATTCCACAGCCCCTTCGGGCGGCTGGCCGGTCTCCAACGTCCGTCGCGCCTGCTCCAGCATCCTGCGATGCGCGGCGGGGTCCACCAACGTCATACGAGCGATACGCCGCCAGTTGGCCAGCATCGAGTGCAGCGCCTCCAAGCTCAGCGTCTCCGCTGCCAGCCGAAGGGCTCGCTGGTACGCCGCGTCGAACTCTCCAACTTCCTCAGGCAGCAACGCCGCACGGATGTCCCGGGGCGAGTCGAGTCGCTCCCGGTCAGCGCCCGGGCCGTGGTTCGCAGCGGCGGCAGTCACCACACCACGATAGCCCGCCACCTGTTCGCTGTCGTGGTCATCGTGCGAAGTGACACCCTTCACCTTATTCGCGCGACCAGCGACCAGCGGCCAGCGACCAGCGACGAAACGCCAAGGCAGCCCCGTCCTGCGGTGGGCGTGTCTGTGACGGCCGACCGAAGGGCCTGCTAACAGGCCGTTCGGGGTATGCGACTTCCCAGGCAACAAGGCCAAGAGACAACCAGCCAAGATCAGGCCGCATCGCAGTCCCACACCTTGTGCCCAGCCGCCTCTGCCCATTCAGCCACCTGGGCGCGAACATTCAGCTTCAGCAATTCCCCGCAGTTGAGAGCCGAGCGCAATGTTCGCTCGATCGTGTCTGTCGGAACGTTGGCACCCCACCAAGATCGCAGACACGCAGCCGTCAGACCACAAAGGTCATGACCACGACATAGAACCTCAGAGATATGATCAAATTCGTCACATATTGTGATCAAATTCAGAATCTGATCGTAGTTAATGGTACATTTCTTTGACTTTCCTAAAATAATCCTTGCAAGAGACTTATAATCTAACGACAACTTGTCTTTACTCAGTACTTTATTGTATGGAATCTCACTTAAATTAAGTCCGATCCGATTGGCGACGGATATGTACCTGACTAGACCTAGAACCGACGCCATCTGCACTACATGCTTGGATGGACGTATTGCACCCAGTTCACCGAGATGAGATTTCAGTCGATCAGAATCCGCGTAATTATGAATGATCCTGTCAGCAATCCTAGGAAGTAGGAATATGTCGGCCTCTAGGTCATGCATCTCACTGTAGAAAACCGCGGGGATTTCGTTAACGACTCCTCGAAAAGCGTCCAAGTCACTGTCAATTACGGCAAAGACGCCCGCCAATTCACTGATCGCAACAATTTGCATCGCTCCCTGGACATTTTGCCGACCATTGGCAACAATAAGCTTTACGACAGGTTCGTCTAAATGCTCAACCAAGGCACCGTAATCGGACTTTCCCTCGACCACGCATATAGGTCCATTTTCATGATTGCGCATCATCATGATATGTGAATAAACGTCACCAGGCGTAAGGAGGTCTATCATCTAGACCCGCCTCGTCTAGCCTTAGAACTCAACGCGATTGCACGATCGTGCCACGTATGAATTATTTGGGGTGAGTGCGTCGCAATAATGAAACGAATCCCGGTCAGGCGGGCGATACGGCGAACGTCTGAGATAAACTGCTGCTGCCAGGCGACATGCAGTGAGATTTCTGGCTCGTCGACCATCACCAGGCTTCCATGTTCCACCTGAAAGAGAAGGTCGTAAGTTATTACCAACTCATGCTGTTCGCCTGAACTGAGTTGATCGGGACCTATTTCCTTCTCTCCGAAATGAAATAAGAAGCCTTTTCTCTTGTCAATTGTCATCTCTTTGAAACGAAATCTAGCATTAATGATGTCTCGAAATAGTTCGATCTTTTCCAAGAGAAATTTATAGGTCTGGAGCTTATCGTCG
>NZ_DASZWC010000007.1:0-122071 GCF_035546795.1 Amycolatopsis sp. | reverse complement strand
CGGCCCGCCGGATCCCCGAACCGCTCGCGGCCGACGGCCAGCGGGGTCAGGTCCCATTCGGGTGGTCCGACGCAGGAGGAATCGAAGTCGCACAGCACCGGACCGTCCGGGCCGACGATCACGTTGCCCGGATGCGCGTCCCCGTGGATCAGCGCCCGGTGCAGCGGAAACTCCAGCTCGCCCAGCGCCGCCTCGACCTCGGCACAGCGCCGGAGCAGGAACCGCCGGTCACCGGGGTCGAGCTCCTCGGCGTCGGCCACCCTGGCCCGGACGTCCGCGAGCGGCGCCCACTCGCCGACGTTGTCCGGCGGCGGCAGCTCGTGCACCCGGCGCAACAAGAAGCCCAGCTCACCGGCGGTCGCCTTCGTCACCGGCTCGACGTACTCCCACGCCGTGACCACGTGCTCGCCGACCTGGATGGGCTGTTCGACACCCGGCAGCAGCCGGATCGCCGGGATCCCGTGCCGCTCGAAGTACTTCGCGACCTCGACGACCTTGGCGGCCCGGTGGCGCAGCGTCGTCGAACCGACGATGCGCAGCACCACCGGGTCCCCGGCCAGCGCGTACACCGCGTTGTTGGTGAACCGCAGCAGCTTCGCGCCGCGGTGGTCCAGGCCGAGCAGCGCGCAGGCCTGCGCCAGCGCCCTGTCCAGCTTTTCCCTGGTGAACCGGCCGTTCATCGCGCCGGCGGGCATCTCGGTGCACCGCTCACCGCGACGGATGGCGGTGCGCCGGACCGGGGTGCTCGTGACCCTGGCGTACCGGCGGCGCCGGCGGCGGGCGTTCTCGGTGGTCATCGAAGGCCCCCGTCGGTTTTCGCTCAGGCGGCGAAGAAGATGCCGAGCCGCTCGGCGAGGTCGCGGGCGTCCGGGTTGTTCCGGCGCTTCTCCGCCTCGTCCTTCAACGGCTCCATCCGGTCCTTGATCCGTGCGGACTTGAGCCCCTCGGCGGACTCGAGCGCGGCACGGCCGACCCGTGCCCCGTGGTCGATGTCGCCTTCGAGCAGGTGGTTGGTGGCGAGCGCGCTCAGGTTGAACGTCTTGCTGCGCTGCATGTCCTCGCCGTAGGCGTCGACGGCCCTGGCCAGCGCGGGGATCGCGTACTTGGTGTGCTTGAGGTCCACGCTGCGCGCGAGGACCGTGTGCACGGTGCCGATCATCGCGTACACGTCGGTCTCGTTGAAGAACTTGACCCAGTCCTCGGCCTCGACGAGGTTCGCGCGGGCGAACTCGTCCTTGGCCAGGCCCAGCAGCTTCAGCGCCTGGTCCTCGTTCTCCATCATCGCGTAGGCCCAGGCCTGGTTCGCCGCGAGCACGGCGATCGCCAGCTCCGAACCCGATTCCTGGGCCGCGATCTGGCCGAGCTGGAACAGTTTCAGCGCGTCGTTGGGTGCTTCCTGGTGCAGGTAGACCCGGCCCATCCGGTACAGGATGTTCGCCACCAGCGGGTTGTTGTCCCCCTGTTTGGCCAGTTCGAGCGCGTTCGCGAAATGCCCGCGCGCGGAGTCCATCAGCCCGGTGTCGAACGAGGTCCAGCCCGCCAGACTGTGCAGGTCGGCGAGCGCGACGAACAGTCTGGACTTGACCGGGGTGGTCGCCGAAGAGTCGAGCATCTGCTGCCCCCAGGACAGCTGCGCGACCACGGCGTCGCGGCAGAAACCGCCGCCGTACTGGTAATCGAGTGCCCGCAGCGCTCTGGTCGCCGCTTCCACCTGGCGCACGTCGGTCATCCCGATGTGACCCGGTGCCGGCGTCCTCGCGGGGCTCGCCGCCCAGGCCTGCGGCGACGATCCGAAGACCGCCGCACCCATCGTGACCTGGGCGGCATGCGCGAGGAAGTTCCGCCGTTTCACGGACTCGTCCTCCTCAGCCTGCTGCTCGTCGGCTGCGCCGACGACCTGAATCTCGGTGGCCTCGTCGTACGCGAGGCCCATGTATCCACGGGGGACGCCCAGCCCGTCGGCGATCCTCGCCAGCACGTCATAGGCCATGACCTGCCGTCCCTTGAGGATCTCCGAGACCTCGGACTGTGACTGGCCGGTGAGGGCGGCAATCTGCCGCTGGGAGATGCCCTCCTTGCGGAGGTTCCGGTAGACCGCGCTGATCTCGCGTCCCGCCAGTGCTTCCCGCATCTCGCGCTTTTCCCAGACATCAGAGCTGATCGGATGGCCCTGCCGGGCTTCCGCAGCGGAACTGGCGTCCATATTGCGCCCCCTCACCGTCACCTCGGGCGTCGAATCGCAGCGTAGGCATACCCATTCAACCGCGCGAAACGCTGTTTGCCGAGCCTGATCGGCCGGACCGAAGTTCCCCGACCGTTCACCGTCGAAGCTGACCGGTCGCCGCTGTAGCGTCGGTTCGGCTTCTCTTCCGCACTGGTTCATCGCAATCTAGTTCTCAGTTCTCCGTGAGCGACCGGGCACCGCCCGCGATCACACAGAGCAACGAGAGACGCAACAGGAACCGACAGAGCGGAGTTGACGCGGTGGAGTTCGTGGACTCGATCCCGGCAGCACGTGCGACCGCCCAGGCCGCGAGGGGTCCGATGCGGCCGTCCGGCCTGGCGGCCCGCTCGGCGGTCCCGGCGGTGACCGATCCTCGTGCGGCGCAGGTGCGCCGGTACGAGAGCGGTCAACTCGTGTGGCGCGTGCAATGCGGCGACATGATCAACCGGGAACGTTGTGTGACCGTGCTCGTCCAGGACAACCAGGTAGTGCTGGTGGGACCGCCCGGAGAAACAGCGCGGCTGACCGCCGGCCAACTCGGCCAGCTGCGGGCTGCGCTCAACGAAGCTGCGAAGCTGACGGAAAGGTAACGGTGAGTTTTCGTGGACCAGATCCTGGGGCAAGTTCTCCGGAACGCCGTATGGGAACGCCTAGACATGCTCGCCGAACTGGCAAACGAGGCTGACACGGATTCACTGGTGTCGGTAGCGCGGAGCGAGCTCCCCCGGCTGACCGAAGGCTGGCGCGCGATGCTCTCGGCACACGAGCCCGATGAGCGCGGCGACTGCCCGACCTGCTCAACCCGGTGGCACCGCTGCAAGGCGCCGTGCTCGGTGTGGCAGGTCGCGCATGAGCACCTGGTCGCCGGGGGGCTCGCCCCACAGCAGGACCTTCGCCGCTCCTGGCGGCGCGGCAAGAACACGGTCCCGTCGCAGAACCGGGGAGCGCAGCCGACGCAGGCCGAGACCACCGGCCGCCACGCGCTTATCCCGCAGGTCGCCACCCGCTGACCTCTTGCCGATTAATCGTGAATAGTGAGCTGAAACCCCTAGCGCAGGGGTGAATCCGTGGGTATGTTGATCATCATGGTCGCTGGCTGTGAATTTGCAGATGGCAGCTTGCGACTACCCCCGCCCTCGTAGTCCGAAGGCGACCCCGAACTCCGCGGGCCGGTGCCGTTGCACTCCCCTCCCCCGACCGGCACCGGCCCGCGGGCCCAGCTCCTACTCGCTCGCTGCGCTCGCTTCGCCCCGTCCGCGGGCCGGATTATTTCTGGGGGCCGAGCCCCCAGGCCCCCACGGTGCGAGCTCCTCACCTGGACGGCATGGCTGGGTTGAGTGGTGACCAGCGGCCGCTTTCTTGCCGCCCCCGTCCGGCGAGGACAGTCTCTTAAACCCCTACCGGACCTTCTTCACCCCGATGATCAACCCACCGGCGGCCAGGGTCGCCACCCCGGCTGCGCCGAACAGTGCCGGGTAGCCGCCGAGGTTCGCCAGGATGATCGTCGCCGCCAGCGGGGCGATGACCTGGGGCAGCAGGTTCGCGATGTTCACCACCCCGAGGTCCTTCGCGCGGTCCTGTGCGGCGGGGAGCACCTGGGTGAGGATTGCCAGTGCGACGGCCCAGTACGCACCGAAACCGACGCCCAGCAACGGGGAAGCGGCGAGTGCGGCAGGCCAGGTCTGCCAGATCGTCAGCACGAAAGCCGCCGCGGCCATCACGATCACCGCGAGGTAGACGTACGGCTTCCGACGGCCGGAACGGTCGGAAAGCCAGCCGACGGTGAGCCCGCCGATCACCAGTGCCACCCCGTACAGACCCATCATGATCAGCAGGCCGGTGTCCGGATCCGGGTAGTGCACCGCGTCCTTCAGAAAGAACAACAGGTAGAACGTGCCCAGCGCGTTGCCGAGGTTGATCAGGAAATGACAGCCCCACGCCCACATGAAGTCCGGCTGCTCTCGGGGCGAGACCCACAGCTCCGCCAGCACATCGCGCCAGCGGTTCGATGGCCGCCAGGTCTTCGGCAGCGCCAGGTCGGGCGTCCGGACCACGAACGCGATCGCGCCCAGCACAACGACCACCGCGCAGGCGATATACCCGCCGGGCAGGCTCGTCACCAGCACGGTCACCACCACCGCGCCGAGCACGGTGCCGAGCATCTGGCTGATCCCGACCAGGCCGCCGATCTGCGCGCGCTGCTCCACCGGCACCCGGTCCGGCACTGCCGAGGTCAGCGTCGCGAGCATTCCGTTCAACCCGGCCTGCACGAGACACCAGCCGACCGTCATCACCACGACGTTGCCCGCCATCGCCAGCACCAAAAGCCCGACGGCGCCGAGGACCGCGCCGGCCAGCGTCCACGGGTGGCGGCGGCCGAAGCGCGACCTCGTCCGGTCGGACGCGAGCCCGACCAAGGGGTTGGCGAACAGGGAGACCACCGCGCCCACCCCGGTCACGATGCCGAACACCAGTTCCTTGTGCCCGGCGTTCAGCAGTTCCGCCTGCTCCGGCAGCAGCACCTGGATCGGCGCGTAGATCCCGAGCCAGAGCCCGATGTTCGCGACGAAAAGCAGGCTGGTCCACCCGCCGCGGACGCGCGTCGTCGGTTCGGCCAATGCCGCCGGGGCGTCGGTGTCGGTCATCGGCTCACCAGTTTCCGGTACCAGTCGAAGGAATCCTTGCGGGTGCGGCGCTGGGTCTCGTAATCGACGTGCACCAGCCCGAAGCGAGGACCGTATCCCTTCGACCATTCGAAGTTGTCCAGTAGTGACCACACGAAATATCCCCGTACATCGACCCCCACGTCCATCGCCTCCCGCAGCGCACCCAGGTGCCGCGCCAGGAAGTCGATACGTTCGGGGTCGTGCACGCCGTCGTAGCTGCAACCGTTCTCGGTGATGTAGATCGGCGGCAGGTCGTAGCGTGCGTTCAGGTCGACGAGCAATTCACGCAGCGCGTCCGGCACGACCGGGGAATCGTTGGTGGTGCGCGGAAAACCCTCGATCGGCCGCAGCTCGAACGGCAGCGGGTTGTGCTCGCCCGGTGCGGCGGCGCCCTGTGGTTCGTAGTAGTTGATGCCGTAGAAATCCAATGGCTGCGCGATAATCGGCAGATCGTCGGCGAATCCCGTCGGCAGGTACGGGACGATCTCCCCGGGGTAGCTGCCGAGCACGACGGGTTCGAGGTAGGTCCGGTTGAGCAGCGCGTCGAGCCAGTGGGCGGCGGCGCGATCGCCTTCGCTCTCCGACGCCGGCCAGATCGGGGAATGATGATTCGCGGTACCGATGCTGTGCGCGCCCGCGGATCGAAGCGCCTGCACGGCAAGCCCGTGCGCGAGATGCTGATAATGCGCGGTTGGCAATGCGTCAAGAAGCAGTGTTTTACCGGGCGCGTACTCGCCGATGGCATATCCGTAAATCGACATGACCATCGGCTCATTCAGCGGAATCCACATTTTCACCCGATCGGCGAAGTGTTCGCCAAGGATTTTCGCGTAGTCCGCGAACCGTTCCGCGGTGTCCCGGACGAGCCAGCCGCCGGCGTCCTCGAGCGACTGCGGCGTGTCCCAGTGGTAAATCGTGCCTACCGGGTCGATTCCGGCGGCGCACACCTCGTCGAGCAGCCGGTCGTAGAAATCGAGTCCGCGCGAATTCGGGCCTGCTACTCCATTAGGCTGAATTCTGGGCCAGGAAAACGACATTCGATACCCGCCGACGCCCAGGTCGGCGAGCAGTCCGACGTCCTCGGAGTAGCGGTGATAGTGATCGTCGGCCACGATTTTTCCCTGGGCGGAGGTGAACGTGTCCCAAATGGACCTGCCACGGCCGTCCGCGTCCGTCGCACCCTCTATCTGGAAGGCCGAGGTGGAGACACCCCACAGGAAGCCGGGCGGAAAGTTCAGGTTTTCCACTGGCGTGTCGCCTTTCGCCGAGGAAACATGAAAAGTTCTCATACAATAGCCGGTCCCTGGTCCGGGGGGAAGCGTTTCGGCACGCTAAAGTCGCAGTTCAGAGCATCAGAAGGAGCACCAGTGTCGGAGACCCAGGCGACCCCGCTGCGCCGGCAACCGGTACAGCAGCGCAGCGCGAGACGAGTGGAGCAGATGCTGGACGCGAGCGCCCAGCTGATCGACGAGGTCGGGTACGACGCGTTGACCACCACCTTGATCGCGAAGCGGGCGGGGGTCGCCGTCGGCTCGCTGTACCAGTTCTTCCCGGACAAGCGGGCCGTGGTGCAGGCGCTGACCCAGCGCAACCTCGATCGTTTCGTCGCCGCGGTGAGCGAACGGCTGGCGGGCGAGGATCCGGGCCACTGGTGGGACGTGGTCGACTCGATCCTCGACATCTACCTGGACATGCACCGGCAGGTGCCGGGTTTCTCCAAGGTGCACTTCGGCGACGTGGTGGACCGGCAGCTGCTCGATGACAGCCGCGACAACAACAAGGTGATAGCGGATTCGCTGACGGCGCTGGTGAGCAAATACCTCGAGACACCGGGCGAACGGCTCTCGCTGTCGATCACAGTGGCCATCGAAGCCGCCGACGCGGTGCTCAAACTGGCCTTCCACCGCGATCCCCAGGGCGACCCGGAGATTGTGGAAGAAGGCAAACATCTGATCAAGGGATACCTCGCGAGCAGGCTCGGAGAGTAGTCCACAGGCCTGTGGATATGTGGACCGTCGGCTACCCGAAGTTCTGGTGCTCTCCGCGGTAGGTCGGCACGGTGCGTTCCAGTTGCCCGTCCACCACGATGTGGTAGTGATCGAACCGCTCGGCGAGCTCGCCCGCCTTGGCGTGCCGGAGCCAGACTCGATCGCCCAGCCGCAGGTCACGGGCCGCTTTTCCGGTCACCGGGGTCTGCACTTCGCCCGCTCCCTCGAAGCCGAGCAGGCGCAGGCCCGACGGCAGATGGGGCGAGGGCAACCGCGATTCCGCGGCCGGCCCGGAGGCGATGTAGCCGCCCGCGAACAGGGTGGCGATGCTCCGGGTCGGCTTGTGGACAACTGGCAGCGCGAACAGCGCGGCGGGTCGCGGGTGGAAGCGGGTGTAGGAGTCGAAGAGGGTCGAACCGATCAGGCCCGAGCCCGCCGCCACCTCGGTCACCACCGATTCCGCACGGGTCGTTTCGATGCTGCCGGAACCACCGCCGTTGACGAACTCGAGTTCGGCGATTTCCCGCACCGCGCGCACCGCTTCCGTGCGGCGTTGCGCCAGTTCCCGCACCGAGCGCCCCTGCATCCAGCGGACGACGCGGTCGGCACGACCACCGGTGGCATCCGGCAGGCCGGCGATCTGTCCTTCGTAGGCCATCAGCCCGACGAGGCGAAAACCCTTGTGCCGCAACACTTTCCCGGCCAACTCGGCGGCCTGGCGGGCGGTGAACACCGGCGAGCGCCGGGTGCCGACGTGCACCATCGGCAGCGGCCGCCACGAAGCGTCGAGTTCGAGGCAGACGCGGATCTCCGGATGTTCCGGCCCGGCCGCGGCATCCACGACGTCGAGGTGCTCGGTGGAGTCGATCATGATCGTGATCGCCGCACGGGCGCGCTCGTCGGCGGCGAGCCGGCGCAGCGCACCGTGGTCCACGGTCGGATAGGCGACCAGGATGTCGTCGCTGGTGCCGAGCGCGGCGTGCCACAGCGCTTCGGCCAGCGAATAGCACATCAGCCCGGCGAACCCGGGCGTCGCGAGACCGCGTTCGATCAGGTACCGGCAGCGGACGGACTTGCTGACCAGCCGGATCGGCACGCCGTTCGCGCGGCGGGCCAGATCGGCGGCGTTGGCGTCGAACGCGGGCAGGTCGATGATGGCCAGCGGCGCGTCGAGACCCTTCGTGGCCAGGTCGTATGCCGCCGCGTTCGGCAAGGTCATGCGAAGTACGGTACGGCAAGACCACTTGAAACGCGAATACTCTTCACTTACGGTTTTCGTCACTCGATACGGATCAGGTGAGGGCCCATGACCAGCTGGACCAACTGGGCCGGCACCGCCACGGCCGACCCACGGCGGGTGCACGTGCCGCGCAGCGTGGCCGAGATCGCCGAGGTCGTGACCGGTGTCGCCGTCGACGGCAGGCGGCTGCGCGCACGGGGCAGCGGCCATTCGTTCACGCCGATCGCGGTCGCCGACTCGGACGCGATGGACCTGACGCAGTGGACCGGGATCGCGTCGGTCGATGCGGACAACCATCGGGTGACAGTGCGCTCGGGAACGCCGTTGCACCAGCTCAACGCCGAGCTCGACGGGCTCGGGCTGGCGATGACCAATCTCGGCGACATCGACGCGCAGACCATCGCGGGTGCGGTGTCCACCGGCACCCACGGCACGGGCGCGAAGCTCGGCGGGCTCGCCACCCAGATCGTGCAGCTGGAACTGGTGCTCGCCGACGGTTCGGTGGTCACCTGCTCGGCCGACCGGCGGCCGGATCTGTTCCACGCCGCGCGGGTCGGCCTCGGCGCCCTCGGCGTGCTCACGCACGTGACCTTGCAGTGCGAGCCGTCGTTCCTGCTGTCCGCGCAGGAACGACCGGAGCCGCTGGAGCAGGTGCTGGCGGGGTTCGACGAGTTCGCCGCCGGTAACGATCACTTCGAGTTCTACTGGTTTCCCTACGGCAGCCACGCGCTGGTGAAGCGGAACAACCGGCTTCCCGCGGGCAGCGAGCGCAAGCCGCTCGGCCGGGTCAAACAGTTCGTGGACTATGAGATCATGGAGAACGTCGCGTTCGGCACGCTGTGCCGGATCGGCCGGGCGGTGCCGCGATTGGTGCGGCCACTGGGAAAGTTCGCGTCGGCCGTGCTCTCCGCGCGCGAGTACAGCGACCTGTCACATCGCGTTTTCGTGACCCACCGCGGGGTGCGGTTCGTCGAGTCGGAGTTCGCCGTGCCGCGCGAGTCCGTGCACCACGTCCTCGGGGAACTGCGGAACCTGGTGCCACGGCTGGAAAATCCGGTGGCCTTCCCGGTGGAGGTGCGGGTGGCCGCGGCCGACGACATCTGGCTGTCCACAGCGAACGGTCGCGATTCGGCGTACATCGCGATCCACCAGTTCGTCGGCATGCCGTACCTGGAGTACTTCGCCGGTTTCGCGGCGATCGCCGCGGAGGTCGGCGGGCGGCCGCACTGGGGGAAGATGCACAACCTCGACGCGTCCAAGTTGCGGAAACTGTACCCGCATTTCGACGACTTCGTCCGGGTGCGGAATGAGGTGGACCCGGCCGGGGTGTTCGGCAATCCCTATCTCGACAGGGTGCTCGGCGAACCGTCCTGAGTGGACTCAGAGCCGGGCGACGGCCTCGTCGATCGGGGTGTTGCCGCCAACCAGTTCCAGGGTGCGGCGGACACTGCGCTGCTCCTCCAGCAGCGCGATGATCACCGCGGCCACGTCCGCGCGCGGGATCTCGCCGTAGTCCACCGAATCCGCGATGTGCACCTCGCCGGTGGCCGCGTCGTCGGTGAGCCTGCCGGGGCGCAGGATGGTCCAGTCCAAGTCGCGCTTGCGCAGATCCTCTTCCGCGGCTTCCTTCGCCTTGAGGTACGCGGCGAAAACCTCGTCCGTGCCGGGGCGGGGCGGCCTGCCGACCCCCATCGAACCGATCTGCACGTGCCGACGGACCCCGGCCAGCTCGGCCGCCTCTCCGAAGAGGGCGGCGGCGCCGAGGTCGACCGTCTGCTTGCGCTCCGTGCCACTGCCCGGACCGGCGCCGGCCGCGAACACCGCGGCGTCGGCGCCCTTGAGGATCTCCGCGACCTCGGCCGCAGTGCTGTTCTCCAGATCCAGCACGGCCGGCTCCGCGCTCACCGCGCGGAGATCCTCGGCCTGCGCCGGGTTCCGGATGATGCCCACCGCCTCGGCACCGTTCGCGGCCAGCTGCCGCTCCAGGTGCAGGGCGATCTTGCCATGTCCGCCGGCGATCACGACTCGCATGGGACCGACTGTACTCAGGCCACCGGCAGGTCGTAGGACGCGAGGAGCTGCTCGTACACCATCTCGTTGACCCACCGGGAGACCGAGTCCTGCGGCAGCAGGGTGCGCTCGGTACGGCCCGGGACGTCGCGCTCGACGTTGGCGTCGGTGTCGGCGGAGACCACCGCGATGCCGTAGGAACGGGCGCGCGGCAGGCAGTTGTCCACATAGTCCTTCGTCAGCACGGCCGACGCGGGCAGCAGCATCGCGGCCTCGCCGTAGCGGGCGAAGGGCACCACGGAGGCCATGCCGGTGCGCCAGTGCCGGGCGACGGACAGCACGCCGACGATGTCGGCGGCCGGTGCCGGGGCGGTGCGCGCGAACTCGGGCCAGGTCCAGGTGGCGACCGTGGTGCGGTCGGTCACCGGGCCGATGCCGACGGCGATCCGCTCGGCGTGCACGTCGGTGCGCAGCTTGGCGACGACGCACACACGGCGGCCGAGAATGGTGACCTCGGGCAGTACGACGCCCTCCCAGCCCAGCTGCGCGGCAGCCGCGCCCGCCAGGTAGGACGTACTCGCCGGAAGCTCGACGGGCGGCACCACACGGGTGGGAAATGACCGGGTTCCGCCGGCCACCACCGCGTCGCCGGTGTGTCCTGGTGTAACCGCCACGAGTCCGCCTCCTTCTCGCCCTGCTTCGTCAGCCGTGCCGCTCCCCCTCGTGAAAAGTGGCACATGACTTGACTACCAGTGCTACGGCCGCCGGTCTTCGGGTCGGCAGAACGGCTGCGATCGGCGGCGCCCAACGGTCGGTGACCGGTCGATAAGCGGTCGACGGACTTCAGTCCGACACTGCGACCGAACGGGTGACGTCCAGCCGAACGGCGTTACCCGGCCGTTTTCCGTACCGCCGAATGGAGCAATCGGCGCTTTGTCCACTGTGGACGTCCTGGTTCAGTTCCCTGGCAGCAGGGCCCTTCCGGCGGGCGTCACAAGATTGGAAAGCTCCTGGTAGGGCACCACGAACTCGGGGAATCCGCAAGCGAGCGCGTAGCCGAGCGCCCCGGCACCGACGCTGAAGTCGACACCTTGATCGGTGAAGGCCATCTGGAGCACCGGATCGCCGCCGAGGGTGTACGGCTCGAGGTCGACCGGCTGCAGCCCGCGGCTGCCGGTGTCGGTCTCGCAGTAGCCGCCGCCCGGCGCGTGCGCCAGGATCCGCTGCTCCAGTTTCGACATCGCCGCCTGGCTGGTCGAGATGCCGGTGAACACGTCGCCCGCGGTGATCTGCTTGCCGGTCCTCAGGTCCACGTTGATCAACTTCATGTCGTAGCCACCGTGGTTGCCGAACTGGGTGGAGTCCACGCTCAGCTCGTAGTGCACCGACAGCACCTTGTCGTCCTGGCGGTCGATGGTCACCTTGTTGTGCGCGTGCGCCCGGCTGCCGTCCGGTTCGCGCTCCAGCGCGCCTTCCCGCACGTAGGAGATCCACTCGTCGACCGGCGCGCTCAGCACCTTGTTGATCCGCTGCTGGACGGCGGGATCGCTGATGCCGGTGACCTCCGCGTACTGCGCGCTGACGTCGAAGTTGTTCTCGGTTCCGGTCCTGGTCTTCAGGTTCACCGCGAGCGCGGCCGGAGTGACGCTCGTGGTGGCGGGCGCCGCGGCTGGTGGTGCCGGATCGTTGTTCACGGTCACCACGACCACCGTCGCCACCGCGGCCGCCACGACCGCGCCGACGATGGCGGCGATCTTGCCGCCGGTCAGGAAACCCGCCGCGGTGGCCACGCCGCTGCCCACGCCGGCGGCTGCCGTCCCAGCCGCGATGGTGGGCGCCGCCGCGGTGCCGACGGTCAGCAAAGCCAATGGGGACAAGGCAAGCAGCACTCCCGTCCGCTGGGCCAGCCGGGACAGGCCGCGTTCCTCCCAGTCCTCGCCGTACCCGGCGACGGCCGCCGTCTCCAGCTCGCCGACGAACTCGGCCGCGCCGACCGGCCGCTGGCCTGGGTCCTTCGCCATGCCGCCGGCGATCAGCGCGCGCACCGGCTCGGGCGCCATCTCCAGCGGGACGGGCGCGTGTTCGTGCATTTCGCGCAGGGTCTCGGTGTCCTCGGCCGGGAACGGTTTGCGTCCGGTCACTCCCTGGAAGAACACGCAGGTCGCGGCGTAGACGTCGGTGGCCGGGCTGGCAGGCAGGCCGTGCCACTGCTCCGGCGCCATGTACGCCGGGGTACCGATCGGCAGGCCAGTCTCGCCCGCGAGCGTCGCGATGCCGAAGTCGACCAGCTTGCTCTCGCGATCCGGGCCGACCAGCACATTGTCGGGTTTGTAGTCGCGGTGCACGATCCCGGCCCGGTGCGCGTCGGCCAGCCCGAGCAGCGAACCCTTCAGCACGGCCAGCGCCGATTCGGGCTCCAGCCGCCCGTCGACCAGCAGGAGTTCCCGCAACGGCACCCCGCGGACGGCCTCCATCACGATCGCCGCGCCGTACGGGGTTTCCGCGAACTCATACAACCGAGTGATGTGCGCGCTCGGCACGCGGCGGAGGATTTCGGCCTCACGGCGGAACGCGGCGAGCCGCGCCGGATCGCTCAGATAGCGGCTGAACAGGTACTTGATGGCCACCAGCGTGCCCGTGCCGTCGTGCCTCGCCAGCACGACGCGGCCGAAACCGCCTTCACCCAGCGCTCTGATCTCGGTGAAACCGGGCAATGACCATTCGTCCACACCAGTCTGAGGTGAGCTTTGCCGCAGCGGTTCCCCTCGGATCGAGGTTAAGGTTACTCGCCGGTTACCGAATCCAGGGAGGATCGATGCGTTCGCCGAAGGACTTCTTCGCGCCACTCGCCGTCGGCGCACCGGACCCGGTCCGCGACATCCCGGCGCTGCCGTCGCGGATGATCCACTTCTTCGACCCGAGCAACGAGAAGATGGCCGCCAAGGTGCCGGATCTCGCGAAGAAGGTCGACGTGCTGCTCGGCAACCTCGAAGACGCCGTGCGCGCGGACCGCAAGGAGGCCGCACGCCAGGGCCTGGTCCGCATCGCGAAGGCGACCGACTTCGGCGGCACCCAGCTGTGGACCCGGATCAACAGCCTCGACTCGCCGTGGGCGCTGGACGATCTGCTCACCCTGGTCACCGAGATCGGCGACAAGCTCGACGTGATCATGGTGCCGAAGGTCGAGGGCGCGCAGGACATCCACTACGTGGACCGGCTGCTCGCGCAGCTCGAAGCGCGCGCCGGGCTGACGAAACCGTTGCTGGTGCACGCGATCCTGGAAACCGCGAGCGGGGTGGCGAACGTCGAGGAGATCGCCGGGGCGAGCCCGCGGATGCAGGGCATCTCACTGGGCCCGGCGGACCTCGCCGCGAGCCGCCGGATGAAGACCACGCGCGTCGGCGGCGGACATCCCGGCTACCTGGTGCGCACCGACCCGGTCGGCGACGACCTGAACGCCGGGCGCACCACGTATCAGCAGGATCTGTGGCACTACACGGTCGCGCGGATGGTCGACGCCTGCGCGATGCACGGGATCTTGCCCTACTACGGCCCGTTCGGGGACATCCGCGACGTCGTGGCCTGCGAAGACCAGTTCCGCAACGCGTTCCTGCTCGGCTGTGTCGGCGCGTGGTCGCTGCACCCGGTGCAGATCGACATCGCGAAGAAGGTGTTCTCGCCGGCGCCGGAGGACGTCGCGTGGGCCCGTCGTGTGATCGCTGAAATGGGCGACGGTACGGGTGCGGTGATGATCGACGGGAAGATGCAGGACGACGCCTCCTACAAGCAGTGCCGGGTGGTCGCGGAACTGGCCGACGCGCTGGCCACACGTGACCCGGAACTGGCCGAAGCGTATGACAAGGCAACCAAGGAGATGCAGGCGTGAGCGAGGTCAAACCACGGCGATCGGTGCTGTACATGCCGGGCGCCAACGAGCGTGCGCTGGAGAAGGCGAAGGCCCTGCCCGCGGACGCGCTCATCCTCGACCTCGAGGACGCCGTTGCGCCGGACGCGAAGGAAGCCGCACGTGAACGCGTTTGCGCCGCCGCTTCGTCGGGCGAGTATGGCAAGCGCGAGGTCACCATCCGCGTGAACGGGCTGGACACCGAATGGCATGACGCCGACCTCCGGGCGGCCGCGCAGGCAGGGCCGGCCGCGGTCGTCGTGCCGAAGGTGAACTCGGCTCGCGAGGTGCACAACATCGAGCGCGCGCTGGAACTCGGCGGCGCGCCCGAGCACACGAAGATCTGGGCGATGGTCGAAACGCCGGTCGCGATGCTGCACGCCGAGGAGATCGCCGCGGCGAGCGAGCGGCTGGCCGTGCTCGTGATGGGCACCAACGACCTGGCCAAGGAGCTGCACGCCGAGTTCGTCCCCGGCCGCGCACCGTTGCTGGGTGGGCTTTCGCTGTGCCTGCTCGCCGCGCGGGCGACCGGGAAAGTGATCCTCGACGGCGTCTACAACGACGTGAAGGACGCCGAGGGGTTCGAGGCGGAATGCCGGCAGGGCAGGGAGTTCGGCTTCGACGGCAAGACGCTGATCCACCCAGGCCAGATCGAACCGTGCAACCGGATCTTCGCCCCGTCCGAGGCGGAGGTCGAGCAGGCCCGCAAGATCATCGCCGCGTTCGACGAGGCCAAGGCCGAAGGGCGCGGAGTGGTCACAGTGGACGGACGGATGATCGAGAACCTGCACGTGGACAACGCGCAGCGGATCCTCGCGTTGGCCGAGGCCTTCGGCTCCTGAGGACTGGACCGGCTCCGTCCATTCCGGACAGAGCCGGTCAGTCCTCGTCGTGCAGCCAGTCCAGAGCTTTGCGCGCCGCGTTCGAGACCATCCGGTCGGGATGCGCGACCACCATCGACTCCAGCACCTCGCGGGTGCTCGGGTGGCCGCAGATCGTCGCGTCGGCCAGGAACAGCAGCTGCGCCGGACGCGGTTGCGCGGCGAACTCCTCCATCGCCTTTTTCCGCCCCGCGGAACGGATTCCGGCCGCGAGCACGTCGACCATGCTGTACGTGCGCTCGCGCCCGCTCACCTCGCTCGCATCGATCAGCCCGGCGTCGAGCAGCCAGCTGAGCGCGGCCGGGCCGGCGGCGGAGTGCTCGCGTAGCTCGTCGATCGCGTTGACGCCCGTCTCGCCGTACTCGGCCAGGAGCTGGAAGGCGAGCATCCGGTGCTCGAAATCGTCCGTCCGACGGGCGAGGGCGGACAGTTCGGCTATCGCACGATCCGGCCTGCGCGCGCGTAACCACAACCGCGAGCCCTCTTCGAACGCTTCGCGCGGCAACGGGGCGATACGCGCGAAGAACACTTCGGCGGTCTCCTCGGCCAGATCCTCCAGCGTCAGCGTCGGCACTCCGGCGGCGACTCGTGCCTCGTACATCGCGCGCGTGCCCAACGGCAGCATGCGCACGACCTGCCGTTCCTCCTCCGGCACCTCGTCCACCGAGTCCACGCCGGAGAAATCGAGCAGATCCTCGTAGTGCTCCTCGGTGGCCGGAGTCATCTCGACCAGGCCGTACAACGCCAGCCGGTGCACCACCCGCAGCACTGGCGCGGCGTCGGCCGAGCGCCAGGCGAGATCGGCCAGATCGTCGAGGATCTCCACCAGCATCGGGACGGTCGCGCAGTCGTGATCGGCCTGGATCGACTCCAGTACTTCATAGGCCAGCTGCCTGTCCGCGGCCCGGCGCCGCACCGGTTCGCGGTGGTCCGCGACCGCGTGCGGGACCGCGGCGCGCCACAGCGCGAGCGAGTCCGCGAGCAGCGGCGCCGCCCGCTTCACGCACACGAGGCGGCCTTTGAGCACTCGCACCACACCGGCGGTCTTGGCCAGCGACACGACTTCCGCCGGGTCGTCCATGCCCAGCCGTTCGACCAGCTCGCGGGCGTCCGGCTCGGCGAGCCTGCCCTTGGTGGCGAGGTCACGTCCGTCGCCGACCCAGTCGACGAAACGGCGCAACACCCGCACGACCGTCGTGGCCCCGGCGTCTGCGGCGAGCTCCTCCTCCGACGCCAGCGCGAACACCGGCGTCGGGTCGAGCGGCTCCACCTCCGGGTCACCCTCGTAATGCCGGTACGCGATCTCGTGCAGCAGCACCTGGTCCACCTCGACCTCGCCGTGCTGCACCTGGTCGATGAACTCCTGCGCGGCCTGCTCGTCCAGCGGGTCGATGCCGTGCTCGGCCATTGCCACGGCCCAGAACTTGGCCAGCCCGAAGTTCGCGGGCTCGTTCATCGCCTCGTCGAAGGCCGCGGCGACCCCGCGCACGAAGGACCGCAGCACCGACGGCGGTTCGCTGCGCTCGTCGAACAGATCGGCGTCGTCGAAGAAATCCAGCAACGATTCGACAGTGGACAGCACCGCCGTGGAATGCGGGTCGAGCAGGACCACCTTGCGCGGGAACCACGTCAGCAGTGCGCCGCGCAGCACTTCGCGGGTCCACCGGCCGAGCATGCCGTCGCGTTCGAAGCGGTAGTCGAGCATGGCGCCGGCCACCACGGGATCGATCGTCCGCTGCCGCATCTGCGACCACGCGTCGAGTTCGACGAGCAGGCGCTCACGGGCGTCGATGAAGTCCTCTTCGTCGGCTCCGGTGTAGACCATGCGCATGCGACGATGGTCTCAAGTTCGGCCGCCGATTACACCTCCGGAGACCGTCCGGGGCCCCGAATTCCTTCGAATGCTGCAGCGGCGCGCAACACCCCGGCGTCGTCGAAGCGCCGTCCGGCGATCTGCAATCCGATCGGCATTCCCGCATCCGTGTAGCCGCAGTTCACCGAAACCGCAGGCTGACCGGACATGTTGTACGGCACGGTGAACGCGATGTGCTCGAATGGCCGCTCCGGGTCGCCGGTCGGCGACGCCCAGTCAGCGGGCGGCGGGCCGACGGGGCAGGTGGGTGAAAGCACGAAATCGTACGGTTCGGTCGCGCGCACCGCGGCGGCGCTCATCGCGTCGATCTGCGCGAAGCCGCGGTACGCCGCGAGCCCGGGGACGTCGGCGCCGCCGCGCGCCCAGTCTGCGATGTAGGGCAGCACTTTCGCCTGCCTTTCCGCCGGTAGCGCGCTGATGTCCGACCAGGCGCGCACACGCCAGAAGGTGTCCAGCCCGTCGAGCATTTCGCGAGTGAGGAAGGGCGCAAGGGGCTCGACGGAAGCGCCCGCCGACTCGAAGGCGCGGGCCGCTTCGGCCACCGCGGCGGCGATTTCCGCCTCGACGGGCAGGCCCGCGCCGGGGTCGAGCTGCAGTCCGATGCGCAGGCCGGTGAGTTCGCCGCCGAGGTCCGTCCACGGGACTTCCGCGGGCGGCAACGACATGTGATCGCGCGGATCGGGCTGCGCGAGCACGCTCATCAGCAGTGCCGCATCCGCGACGGTGCGGGTCAACGGGCCCGCGACCCGGCCGAGGTAGGGCGGATCCACCGGCACCCGGCCGAAACTGGGCTTGAACCCGACGAGCCCGCACCAGCCGGCCGGCAGCCGGATCGAACCGCCGATGTCGGTGCCGACGTGCAGCGGGGCATACCCGGCCGCGGCCGCGACGGCGGCGCCAGCGCTGGAACCGCCGGGCGTGCGCGCGGTGTCCCACGGATTCCGGCTTGCGGTGTGGAAGCTCGACAAACCGGACGTGAGCATCCCGTAGTCCGGCATCGTGGTCTTGGCCAGCAGCACGGCGCCGGCCTCACGGACCCGGGCGGCCGCCGGCGCGTCCGCGGCGGCCGGCGTCAGCTCGGTGGCGGCCGTGCCGAGCGGCACGGGAGTGCCCTTGGTGGCGATGTTTTCCTTGAGGGTCAACGGAATTCCGTCCAGCGCCCCTGGCTCGCCCGCGCGAAAGCGCTGTTCGGACTGCTTCGCGGCGGCGCGCGCGTGCTCCGGGTCGTACGCATAGAGGGCGTGCAGCCGCGGCTCCAGCTCGTCGATGCGGTCCAGTACCGCCGCCGTGACCTCGACCGGCGACAGGCTCCCCTCGCGGTAGCGGCGGAACAACTCGGTCGCGGTCAGCTCGATCACGGGTTCTCCTTCAGCCGGGCCAGCTCGGCGCGCAGGTTCGGGGCGGCGGCGATGAGTTCGCGGGTGTACGGATGCTGCGGGGCGTCGTACACCTCCGCCACCGTGCCCCGTTCCACGATCTCACCACGGCGCATCACCGCCGCGTTGTCACAAACCCTGCGTACCACGGCGAGATCGTGCGAGACGAACACCAGCGTCAGCTCGAACCGTTCGACGAGGGTGCCCAGCAGGTCGAGAATCTGCTTGCGCACCGACACATCCAGCGCGCTGACCGGCTCGTCCGCCACCAGCACGCGCGGGCGCGGGGCCAGCGCGCGGGCGATGGAAATCCGCTGCCGCTGTCCGCCGGAGAACTGGTGCGGATAGCGCTCTGCGCTGTCCTCGGGCAACCCCACCGCGGCAAGCAGTTCCGCGGCGCGGGCGCGATCCGTGCGGCCGAGCGGCTCGCAGATGATGTCGCGTACCCGCATCCGTGGGTCGAGTGAACCCATCGGATCCTGGAACACGACCTGTAGCGCCGAGCGCAGGAAGCCGAGACGGCGTTCGGACAAGTTGTCGATTCGCTTGCCCTGGAACGAAATCTCGCCCGAGGTGGGCCTGTCCAGTCCGGCCAGCAACCGGACCAAAGTGGACTTTCCCGACCCCGACTCGCCGACGATACCGAACCGGCTGCCCGCGGGAACTTCCAGCGAAACCCCGCGCAACGCGTGCACCCGGCGATACTGCCGGTGCACGTCCTTCAACTCGATCATGCGGCCCTACTTTCAAGGACGCGGCAAGCCGCGGCAGCGTCGTTGGCCAGCATGGCGCTTGATGATTCGGACCTGCAAGCAGTCCTCATGCTGCCTCCAGATCCGAGGCGGCCAACAGTTTGCGGGTGTACTCGTGCTTCGGCTCCGTGAGCACCGCGCGGGTGGAGCCCTCCTCGACGATCCGCCCGTCGTGCATGACCAGTAAGCGCTCGCAGACCTTCGCGACCACGGCGAGATCGTGCGTGATGAACAGCAGCGCCGCGTCGCGTTCGGACACCCCGGCCAGGATCAGTTCGAGCATC
Organism: Amycolatopsis sp.; assembly: GCF_035546795.1. Taxonomy (GTDB): domain Bacteria; phylum Actinomycetota; class Actinomycetes; order Mycobacteriales; family Pseudonocardiaceae; genus Amycolatopsis_E. The sequence goes on along the minus strand of NZ_DASZWC010000007.1, from coordinate 102,873 downwards.
TGCGCCTGCACGGTCACATCCAGCGCCGTGGTCGGCTCGTCGCAGATGAGCAGGGACGGGTCGTTCGCCAGCGCGATCGCGAGCATGATCCGCTGCCGCTGACCACCGGAAAGCTGATGCGGATACGCCCTCGCGACGTCACCGAGCCCGACCGCTTCGAGCAGCGTGGCCGCCTGTGCCCGCGCTGCCCGGCGGGATTTCCGGTTGTGCAAGTGAATCGACTCGGCGACCTGGCGACCGACCCGCATCAACGGGTTCAGTGCGGTCATCGGCTCCTGGAACACCATCGCCAGTTCGGCGCCACGCAGCTGTGACAGTTGACGTTCGGATGTCCCGATGAGTTGTTTCCCGTGGAACGTAATCGATCCAGTCGCGCGCAGCTCCTCGGGCAACAGGCCCATGATCGCCGAAGCGGTCAGCGACTTGCCGGAGCCGGACTCGCCGATCAACCCGACCCGCTCCCCGGCGCCGACCTCGAACGACACCTCGTGCACCAACGGGCGGCCGCCCGCGAAAACCGACAGCTCGCCGACGCTGATCATCGCCGCTCCAGCCGTGGATCGAACCTGTCCCGCAGCCCGTCGCCGAGCAGGTTGAACCCGAGCACCGCGATGGCGATCGCGATCCCCGGCACCAGCGCCAGCCGCGGCTGCACGGTCAGCAGTTCCTGCGACTCCTGCAGCATCCGCCCCCACGACGGGGTCGGCGGGCTGGTCCCGAACCCGAGGAACGACAGCGCCGCCTCGGCCAGCACCGCGATCGCGAACGAGACCGAGCACTGCACGATCACCAGCCCAGCGATGTTGCGCAGCACGTGCCGGCGCGCGATGAACGTGCGCGACCGGCCGCCCGCGCGTGCGGCGAGCACATACTCCGTGCTCATCACCTGCAGCGTGCCCGAACGCGCGATCCGTGCGAACGAAGGAATCGTGGCGATCCCGATCGCGATCATCGCCGTCACCGTGCTCGCTCCGTAGACCGCGCCGAGCATGATCGCCAGCAGCAGCGCGGGGAATGCGAGCACGAGATCGTTGACCCGCATGACGAACTCACCGAGCCTGCGCCCGGACATCCCGGCCAGGATCCCCAGCGGCGTCCCGATGACCGCCGCGACGCCGACCGCGATCACCCCGACGTACAGCGTCGTCCGCGCCCCGACCATGATCTGCGAGAACACGTCGCGGCCGAACTTGTCGGTGCCGAACCAGAAATCCCCGCTCGGCCCCGCCAGCCGCACCGCCGCGTCCACCTTCAGCGGATCGTGCGGCGTCCACACGAACGACACCAGCGCGGCGAGCACCACCAGCCCGACCAGGAGCGAACCCAGCAGCAGATTCCGGTTCATCGGCGCACCCGCAGCCTCGGATCGATGAGCACGTAGGCCACGTCCACCAGGAAGTTCACCAGCAGCACGGCCACCACCAGCACCAGCACGATCCCTTGCACCGCAAGCAGATCCCGCGAGGACACCGAGTCCAGCAGCATGCTGCCCAGCCCCGGCAGCACGAACACCCGCTCCACCACCACCGCGCCGATCAGCAACGTGCTCAGCTGCAGACCGAGCACCGTCACCACCGGCACCGCGGCGTTGCGCAGGCCGTGCCGCATCAGCGCGGGATACGGGCGCAGGCCCTTCGACCGCGCTGTGCGCAGATAGTCCTGGCCCATCGTGTCGAGCATCGCCGACCGCACGTAGCGCGTGAGCACAGCGCCCTGCACCAGTCCCAGCGAAAGCGCGGGCAGGATCAACCCGCGCACGAACTCGCCGGCGCCCTGATCGGGTGGGGTCCAGCCGCCCGACGGCAGCCAGCGCAGCTGTACCGCGAAGATCTGCACCAGCAGAACGGCCGCCAGGAACGCCGGAACCGCGACGCCCAGCTGGGAAATCCCGGAGATCACCGCGCCGGACGCCCGCCGATGCCACATCGCGGCGGCAGTGCCGAACGGGATGGCGAGTATGAGCGCCACCACCATTCCCGCCGCCACCAACCACAACGTCACGCCGAGCCGGTCGATCAGCTGCGGCCCGATCGCCTCGCCGGTCACGTACGAATGGCCGAAGTCTCCGTGCAGCACCCCGCCCAGCCAGCTCAGGTACTGCGTCACGAGCGGCCGGTCGAGACCGAACGCGTGCCGCGTCTGCGCGAGCAGCTCCGGGGTCGCGTTCACGCCGAGCGCGACCTGCGCCGGATCGCCGGGCAGCACGGCCATGAACAGGAACACCACGATCGACGCCACGAACACACTCACCACGAAGATCGCCAGCCGGCGCAGGATCGCGATCACGTGTGCCCCAGCCCGGTCAGGTCGAAGGACTCGCTGACCTGGTTTCGGGCCAGGCCGGTCACCTTCTTCTTCGCCACCACCACGTTCGGGAACAGAAACAGCCAGTCGGCCGCCGCGTCCGCGGTGATGGTGCGCGCCACCTGCCGCATGTCCTCGACCTGCTGCTGCGGCGTGCCGGCGTCGGCGGCCGCGAGTTCCTGCTGCACCTGCGGATTGTGGTAACCCCAGTAGTACTTGGGACTGCCGAAGGTGACGATGTCCCGCGCCTCCACGTGCTGCACGATCGACATGTCGAAGTCGTGGTCGGTGAACACCTCCTTGAGCCACACGGCCGGGAAGTCGAGCGGCTCGATGCTCACGTGCACGCCGATGTCGGCGAGGTCCGACGCCACCACCTGGGCGGCCGAGACCGCGTAGGACAGGTTCGGGATCCGCAGCTTCAGCGACAGGTTCTGGTGCCCGGCCTGCGCGAGCAGCGTCTTCGCCCGCGCCGGGTCGTAGGGGTAGTAGCCGGAAAGGTCCTCGTACCAAGGATCCGTCGGCGGGACCATGCTGCCGATGAGAGTGCCGCGATTCGCCGAAACCGTGGCGAGCACCGCCTTGCGGTCGACAGCCAGCGTCAACGCCTGGCGCACCCGCACGTCGTCGAAAGGCGCGCGGGCGCCGTTGAACGACAGCACGACCTCGCTGTTCGTGGTGCCCTGCAACACCGAGAACCGGGTGTCGGACTCGAACTGTGGGATCGAATCGGGCGCGGTGATCGTGGAGATCACGTCGATCCCGTTGCTGAGCAAGGCGTTGTTGAGCGCCGTCGGGTCCTTGAAGTACTTGAGCACCACCGTCCGGTACGCCGGTTTCGCGCCCCAGTAAGCGGAGTTCTGCTGGAGGATGATCGAGTCGCCGCGCTTGCGCTGCGCCATCACATACGGGCCGGTGCCGACCGGGTTGTTCGCCAGATCGGCCACCCCGGTGGGGCTGAACATCGCGCCGACGCGGCCGGTCATGTCGAACAGCCAGCCGTTGCTCGGTTTCTTCAGCACCACGCGCGCGTGCAACGGGTCGACCACGTCGACATGGTCCACGACGTCCATTTTGGACTTGATCGAGATGGTCCAGTCGGTTTTGACGCGGTCGATGGAGAACTTCACATCCGACGCGGTGAACGACGCGCCGTTCGAGAACTTCACGCCGGGCGCGAGCTCGAAGTCGTAGGTGGTGCGATCCGGGCTGACCGTCCACGAGCGGGCCAGCAGCGGGACGACGTTGCCGCTGCTGTCGAGCTTCACGAGGCCCTCGTAGACGTTGTACAGCAGGGCCTGCGGGATGGCGGCGCCGTCGGTGCGGGTGAAGTCGAAGTTCTGCGGCTCGGCCGAGAAACCAACCGACAGGGTGTCCGGGCCCCTGCTCACCGAAGCCGTCGAACCGGCCGAACAGCCCGAGACCACGAGCAGCAGGGCGAGCGCCACAGCGGAGTTCCGGACCTTCACCCGGGAAGGCTTGCACCCCGGCCGACCAAGGTCAAGACGAACCGTTGACCTCCAGTTAGCTGGAAGTTTTAGGCTCGTCCCATGATCTTTACCGACTACGAGCTCGGCTATCTGAAGACCCAGTCGCTCGGCCGGCTGGCGACCGTCGCCACGGACGGCGCCCCGCACGTCCGGCCGCTCGGCTTCGAGGTCAACGACGACGGCACCATCGACATCGGCGGGCCCGGGCTGAGCAAAAGCCAGAAGTGGCGCAACATCGAGGCCCATCCCGAGGTGTCGTTCGTGATCGACGACATGACCCCGGACGAGCCCGGTGCGGTGCGGCCCGGCTGGGGCCGCGGTATCGAGGTCCGCGGGGTCGCCGAACTGGTCACCGGGCACAAACCGGCCTACGGCGGCGAGTGGTTCTCGAACGAGACGATCCGCATCCACCCCAAGCGGATACTGAGCTGGCACCTCGACCCCGACCAGCTCCAGTACAACCGCGACGTCGCTTAGCCGAGCGCCTTCGCCAGATCCCGCCACAGGTCTTCGGGATCTTCGAGGCCGACGCTGAAGCGGAGCAGACCGGGCGGAACATGCGCGTCACCCGGCCACATCGCCCGGCGTTCGATCAGGCTTTCCACCCCGCCGAGGCTCGTGGCGTGCACGATCAGTTCGAGCGATTCGCACACCTTCGCCGCCCTCTCGGCGTCGGCGAGGTCGAACGCGATCATCGTGCCGATGCCGGGGTAACGCACCTTCGTCACCGCGGGGTGCGCGGCGAGCCGTTCCGCCAGGATCGCGGCGCTCTTCGTCTGCTCCGCGAACCGCACCGGCAGCGTCCGCAGCCCGCGCAGCGCGAGCCACGCCTCCAGCGCACCCGGAGTTGCGCCCGTGCGTGTGCGTGCGTGCAGGAGTTCTTCGGCCAGCGTCTCGTCCGCGGTGACGGTCACGCCGAGCAGCAGGTCACTGTGCCCGCCGATCAGTTTCGTCGCGCTGTGCACCACGATGTCCGCGCCGAGCGAGAGCGGCTGCTGCCCGAGCGGAGTCGCGAAGGTGTTGTCCACCACGACGCGGGCCCGATGCCCGGCCAGCGGGGCGAAGTCGATCAGTTCGAGCGTCGGGTTCGTCGGCGATTCGATCCACAGCAGATCGGCCTCCTCGGCGGCGGCCGCCCAGCCCGCGGTGTCGGCCGGGTCGATCCGGCGCACTCGCAACCTGCCCATCTTGGCGGCGTGGTCGAGCAACCCGCGTGTGCCCGCGTAGCTGAACGTCGGCACCGCGACCTGTGCACCGGCGGGGAAAAGATCGAGCACGGCGGCTACGGCGCCGACCCCGGACGCGAACGACGTCGCCTTGCCACCCTCCAGCGCGCCGATGGCTTCTTCCAGCGCGAGCCAGGTCGGGGTGCCCTCCTCGCGGGCGTAGGTCTGGTCGCCGCCGGCATAGAAGGTGCTCGCCGGCACGATCGGCGTGTTCAGCGGCTCCCCCGCCCCGCTGGGACGGCCCGCGGCGATCGCGCGGGTGCGTGGCGACCAGTCGTTCATTCGTTCTCCCTGCTCGGTATCCGGCGCCAGCATAGGTAACGGTGTGGCCCCTCGTGTCGTGATGCGATCAGGGTCTCGGGTCGATACCGTGCACCGACCCGAGAACGAGGAGTTACCCATGGCATTGGAAAAGCCCGAGGTCGACCGGCCCGACGGCCCGCCGCCTGCCGAACTGGAGATCACCGACGTCACGGTCGGTGACGGCGCGGAGGCCAAGTCCGGGCAGGTCGTTTCGGTGCACTACGTCGGTGTCTCGCACTCCAGTGGCGAGGAGTTCGACGCGTCCTGGGGCCGGGGGCAGCCGCTGCGCTTCCCGCTGGGCCAGGGCCACGTCATCCCCGGCTGGGACCAGGGCGTGGTCGGGATGAAGGTCGGCGGGCGGCGCAAGCTGGTCATCCCGCCGCACCTCGCCTACGGCGAGCGGGGCGCGGGCGGGGTCATCAAGCCCAACGAGACGCTGATCTTCGTGGTCGACCTGGTCGAGGTCGGCTGAAGCCGAGTCGCGGCCTCTCGGAGCGGGTGACCATTGTCTCGACCTGCTTCGGGGGGCGTTCGCCGCTGGCAACCAATGGCCTCGGCGGCTCAGAGTGGAGACATGACAGCCACGCTCTCCACCGAGGCCGCCGCCGCGCGGATCGCTCCGTACATCCGGCGCACCCCGTTGCTCCGCGCGGAAGCCGACGGCAGGCCGGTCGTGTTCAAGCTCGAACACCTGCAGCGGACCGGCTCGTTCAAACTCCGCGGCGCGCTGAACTCCCTGCTCACCGGCCCGCGGCCGGAGCGGATCGTCACCGCGTCCGGTGGCAACCACGGCATCGCCGTCGCCACCGCGGCGGCGATCCTCGGCCTGCCCGCGACGGTGTTCGTGCCGACGACGGTGCCCGAGGGCAAGGCGCGGCGAATCGAGGAAGCGGGCGCGCGCCTGATCCGCGCCGGTGATCGCTACGCCGATGCGGCCGCCGCAGCGCACGAAGCAGCCGATGTGCCGGGCGCCCGCTATGTGGAGGCGTACAACGACCCGACCGTCATCGCCGGTCAGGGCACCGTCGCCGCCGAGATCGTCGAGGACGCGCCCGACGTCGACGCCATTGCCGTCGCTGTCGGCGGGGGTGGGCTCGTCGCGGGCACCGCGCTGGGCTCCGGCGGCCGGCTGACCGTAGCCGTCGAACCCGAGCGATGCGCCTGCCTGCACGAAGCGATCGAAGCGGGGCACCCCGTCGACGCCGAGGTGAACTCCGTCGCCGCTTCGGCCCTCGGCGCGACGCGTGTCGGCGAAGCGCCCTTCGCGGTGCTGTCGAGCCACAACGTCGAGTCGGTTCTGGTCAGCGAAGCCGAACTCCTCGCCGCCCGTGACCGGCTGTGGGAAGAGTTCCGGCTGGCCGTCGAACCGGCCGCGGCCGTCCCGTTCGCAGCCTTCCTCGCCGGCCGGGTCCCCGGTGCGCTGCCGTGCATCCTGCTCTGTGGCGCCAACTCGGACTGGACGCCCTAGCTAACGTTGACCCATGCCCGAACCGATCCTGATCTCCATCGCCACGGCGTTGTCGACCAAGGCCGCCACCACGCTGTTCGAACTGGTCAAGAAGAAGTTCAGCAAGGACCCGAAGGCCGCCGCGGAACTGGAAGCCGCCAGCCCGGACAAGCCCGAGACGATCAGCGCTGTCGCCGAGCGGCTGGAGGCGGCGGGCAAGGAGGATCCGGAGTTCGCCGCCGCGCTGCGGTCCGAATGGTCGCAGCACGCCGAATCGGGCGGGGTGACCAACCAGGTCTCGGGCACCGTGCAGGGCAACGTCGTGCAGGCCCGAGACATCCAGGGCGGCATCAGTTTCTAAGATCGACTGTCGTGTCGGGTGATCGGTGGAGCACGGTTCGTACCGAGCGCACCGTGCTGGCCGTTGTGCACAACACCACGGCGGCCACCCGGCTGTTCGACATCCTGCCGCTGTTCGCCGAGGATCCGCGGATCCAGACGGTTTTCACCTGCCCCGGCTCCAGCGCGTTCACCGCCGGGACCACCGAATTCCTGGCCCGCGCCGGAATCGGCGAGGTGCTGCCGTGGGCGCAGGCCGTGCGGCGAACGCCCGATTTCGCCATCGCGGCCAGCTACGGCGGGGATCTGCACGAGATCAAGGCGCCGCTGATGGTGGTGCCACACGGCATGGGCTACAACAAATATCTCGAACACCACGGGCAGCAGCCGGTGTTCGGCCTGTCCAGCCCGTGGCTGCTGCACCGCGGCGAACTCGTGCCGTCGATCATCGTGCTGTCCCACCCCGAGCAGCTCGCCCGGCTCACCGACGCATGTCCGCAGGCCGCACGCGCGGCACTGGTGGCGGGCGACCCGTGTTTCGACCGGATGCTCGCGAGCCTGCCGCTGCGCGAAACCTATCGGCAGGCATTCGGCATCGGGCCGCGGCAGCGGCTCGTGGTGATCAGCTCGACCTGGGGCGATTCTTCCTTGTACGGCAAGGATCCCGGGCTGATCCGGCGGCTCGCCGCCCGGCTCGATCTCGATCGCTACCGGCTGGCCGTGGCCCTGCACCCGAACATCGCCGGCCGGCATTCCCGCTGGCAGGTGCGCCAATGGCTGTCGGACTGCGAACGAGCCGGAGTGCTCGTACTGCCCTCGGAGGAGCTGTGGGCGCCCGCGCTCGTCGCCGCCGATCTGACCATCGGCGACCACGGTTCCGTCAGTTTCTACTCGGCCGCGCTGGGCACGCCACTGTTGCTGGCGAGCGCACCGGAGCACAAAGTCGATCCGCGCTCCCCGATCGGCCAGTTGCTCGCGGTGGCCCCGAAACTCGACCGGCAGGCGGAACCGGCCCCGCAGCTGGAACGCGCGCTCGTCGAGCACGAACGCAGTCCGATCACCCGGCTCACCACCTCTCGGCCCGGCCAATCCGCGAAGGCGCTGCGCGAAGCTATCTACCGCGGTCTCGATCTGCCCGCCCCGCGGACACCGGCGGAGACCTGGCTCCTGCCCGTCCCGACCGTTTCTTTTCCGTCGGCGCATGCCCAACTGATCGATGTCGACATGACGACAAACCCGCCGACGGTCACGCGATATCCCGCGGACGCGCTGCGGGAACCTCAGCTGCTGCCGGAAAACGTGCATCTCGTGGTGCACACCAGGGAAACCAACACCCGGCTGCTCGATCTCGCGGACATCGTCCTGCACGACCGGATCTGCGACCCCGCGCACTGGATCGCCCGAACCCTGCGCGAACTCCCCGGCTGCCACCTCGCCGTCGCGCGCGACGAACGTGGCTGGATGGCCGGCGACGCTGAGCGATTGCTGTCACTCGGCGAGCCGACCGCGCCGATCCCCGCTCTGGCGGCGCGACTGCTCTACGACCGTGAGCCGGGCCTGTCGCGGATCCGGCTCGGCGACGAGGTGCACACAGTCCGCCTGACCGAACTCACCCCAACTCGTCAAGCCGCGCCCGAGCCGATACGCCCAGCAGGCTGAGCCCGCGCTGCCGGAAGATCTCCACCGCTTCGGTGAGCTGCGCCCGGGCGCTCGCGACGTCACCGCGTTCGACGGCGATCTCGGCGAGTTCGCAGAGCACCTCGCCGCGCTCCCGGCTTATCGCCGTGATGCCGCGGAGAATTCCGGCCGCTTCGTCGAGCTTGCCCGATTCGATCAGCTTCCGGCCGCGCCACAGGTCGATCTTGGCCAGATTGCCCGGTTCGGCTGCGAGCGCCAGACGGGCCTCGGCCAACAGCGGCAACGCACGTGCCGGCGGCAACGCCTTCGCCAGATGGAACCGGGCCAGCGCCAGCCGCCGCGGATCGTCGAGTTGTAGCGCGAGTTCGAGGCTCTCCCCGAGCAGCCGTGCCGCGTCGGACAGCAAGTGCTGGTCGAGTCGAGCGAGCCCGAGCGACTCCAGCGCGGTCGCCTCCAGTTCGGCATTGGCCGTGCGCCGCGCCAATTCCAGAGCCTCGCCGAACGCCTGCACCGCGCGCTCGAGATCGCCCCGCTGCCGGTGCGCGAAGCCGAGCTGAAACCCGAGAACGGCTTCGGCAAGGGCGTCGCCGCGCTCGCGCGCCGCCCGTACGCCCAGTTCGTTCACCGCGGCCATGTCCTGCGCGTGACCGCCCCGCTCGTAGAACGGCCACAAGGCGATCCCGAACCGGCATACCGACTCGAACTCACCGCGGCGGAAGGATTCCGCGACCACCGCACGCAGGTTGTCCTGCTCCGCGTCCGCCCACGACTCGTCCGCGTGCACCCCGGCGGGCGGCAGCAGCGTTTTGTGCCAGACCCGGTCCGGCAACATCGCCCAGGCCGTGGCCACGGCGTGATCGGCGTAGTAACCGATCAACGGCCGCACGAAATCGCCGTCGGCCTTCGCCGCCGCGTGCCGTTTGACCAGACCGGACAACAGAAAACGGCCATCCGCGGATTCGATGGCGAGCCGGGCGCGGACAAGATCGTCCAGCGCGTCGGCCACTTCTTCTTCGGGTTCACCGAGCGCCGCCGCGACGGCGTCCGCACTCACGTCGCCGACACCGGGATGGACTCCGAGCACCTGGTAGCACTCGCGCGCCAGCTTCCCGAGCCGCTCGTACGCCGCGTCGAAGACGACCGAGACGGACAGGCTTTCGTCCTTCGAGAGCGCGCGGAGGGTGTGCTCCTCGCGCCGGAGCTTCGCCGCCAGCCGCTGCACGGGCCACTCGCGCTCCGCGAGCAAGGTCGCCACCACGCACAAGGCGATCGTCGAGCCCGCGCACAACTCGATCAGCTCGCCGACCGCCGCCGGCTCCTCGGCGATCCGGTCACCCGCGATCCGGCGCAACAACTCCCGAGCGGCGGGTTCGGCCATCGGGTCGATGTCGACGAACGTGGCGTTGGCCGAAGCGCGCAGACTGCCCAGCCGCCCCGCTTCGGTGACCAGTACCGCCGAATCGCCCGCGCCCGGCAGGAGACTGCGCACCTGCGCGGCGGTCAGCGCGTCGTCGATCACCATCGCGATCCGCTTGCCGTCGCTGCACGAACGCCAGCCGTTGGCCAATCCGTCCAGACTTGTCGGGATTTCGTCGGGCGCCCATCCGTTGGCGAGCAGAAGTTCGCGGAGAGCGGAACGCTCCCGTTCGGCGCCGTCCGGCCCCGACGCGAGCCGCACGAAGAACTGCCCATCGGGGTATTTTGCCCGATTGGTCTGGACCCACTGGGTGGCCAACGACGTTCGCCCCGAGCCCGGCGCCCCGCGGACGACGGCGACCTTCGTGCCACCGTCGGTGAACCACCGGTCCAGCTCGCCGAGCGGCCGCTCGTTGTTGATGTAGGGCACCAGCTCGGCGGGCACCTGGCAGCGCATCCGGGGCCTCGCGCGGGCGTGAAAATGGACTCCGCCGACGTCACGGGCCTGGACAACCGACTGGGCCTCGCCATCGAACTGGTTGTGCACCGTGTCTCCCCACCGCTCGCCCCGCTGCCGACCCGAAGGTACCGCTGCCCACCGCACCCCAGAGCGGTCCAGCTGTGACGAGCCCCACGAGAAAAGGCCCCCTGGCGAACCAGGGGGCCTCATTCCGGTGGGCGAGGAGGGAGTTGAACCCTCACGTCCTTACGGACACACGGACCTGAACCGTGCGCGTCTGCCATTCCGCCACTCGCCCGAGTAACTTTGACAGCCAGCAAAGCCTATCAGGCCCCTTCGGGCGGTTTTTGCGGGGTCGGTGTCAGCGGGCCCGGATCCCGATAGGATCGGATGCGAAAGCACACGCGCGAAGGAGGCGGCAACACCCGGTGGGCCGAGTTGAACGGTTTGATCGGCGCCTGGAGAGCCTGGTAGGTAACACCTTCGCGCGGATGTTCGGAGGCAATGTGGTCACCCAGGAGGTGGCCACCGCCCTGGAGCGGGAGAGCGAGGAGAACGTTCGTGAGCTGGCCGGTGGCAGGCTGCTCGCCCCGAATCACTATGTGGTGTCTTTGGGGCCGACCGACCATGACCGGATGGCCGGCGATGAACAGCGAGTCACTGGGGCGCTCACGGAAGCAGTACGGCAGCACCTCGCCGAGCACGTCTGGGACACCTATGGTGACGTCGTAGTCTCGCTCGAGCGCAACGAGGCGCTGCATACTGGACAATTCAAGATCCGTTCATCCGTCGACCCGGACGTCACCCCGAAGGGCGTCTCGGGTCCAGGACGGCCAGCACGACCCAGCAACGCAGGAGACCCAGCAATGAGCCAGCCCCCCGGCTACGGCCAATACGACCAGGGTGACCCGTACGGCCAGCATGGCGGTCAGTACGGCTACGGACAGCAGGGCCAGCCCGGTTACGACCAGGGCGGCTACGGTGGCCAGCCGGGTTACGACCAGGGCGGCTACGGACAGCAGGGCGGCTATGACCAGGGCGGCTACGGCGGTCAGCCTCCCCAGGGCGGCTACGAGCAGGGCGGCTACGCGGGCCAGCCGGGTTACGACCAGGGCGGGCAGCCCGGGTACGACCAGGGCTATGGCCAGCCCCCGGGCGGCGGCTACGGCGGCCAGCCCGGCTACGCGCCTCCCGCCGGCCAGGACCCGTACGCACAGCAGGGCTACGCCCCGCCCGCCGTACAGGGCGGCAACCGCCAGCTGGCGGCCACCCTGCAGCTCGACGACGGCTCGAACCGCACCTACTCGCTGAAGCAGGGCGGCAACGTCGTCGGCCGCGGGCAGGACGCCGACTTCCGCCTGCCCGACACCGGCGTCTCCCGCCGGCACCTGGAGATCACCTGGGACGGCCAGAGCGCGACCCTGGCGGACATCGGCTCCACGAACGGCACCACGGTCAACGGCACCCCCGTGCAGACCTGGCAGCTGGCCGACGGAGACGTGATCCGCGTGGGTCATTCGTCGTTGGTGTTCCGCACCCAGGGCTGAGCAGACCAGCCACTTGTTGCGCTCGGCCGAGCCCCTGGGAAGCTGATTTCCCGAGTCCCGCAGAATGACCCTGCGGGATCCCGTGGCGAACCGTGTCGCGGGCTGGGAGCAGAGAAGGCGGGAGCTGACACAACAAGTGCCAGAGCTGGTCGTTCAACTCACCAGGGTGGGCTTTCTCGTGCTGCTCTGGCTGTTCGTGCTGGCCGCATTGCGGGTGGTGCGTTCGGACCTGTACGCCGCCTCCGGGTTGAAGGTGGCGGTCCCCGGGCTGCGCCGGAACAAGGACAAGCAGCGTCCGAAGACGGGCGGGAAATCGCCCCGGCAGCTGATCGTCACGCACGGCGCGCTCGCCGGAACCCGGATCGCGCTGGACGGACGGCCGATCACGCTGGGCAGGGCGGACGACTCGACCCTGGTGCTGGACGATGACTACGCCTCGACCCGGCACGCACGGCTCTCGCTGCGCGGAGCCGATTGGTACGTGGAAGATCTGGGATCCACAAACGGGACTTACCTCGACCGGGCTAAGGTCACTGCACCCCTCCGAGTTCCACTGGGGGTCCCCATCCGGATCGGTAAGACGGTGATCGAGCTTCGCCCATGACACTCGTCCTTCGCTACGCGGCCCGCAGTGACCGTGGCCTGGTGCGTTCCAGTAACCAGGACTCGGTATACGCCGGACCCCGCCTGCTCGCACTCGCCGACGGCATGGGCGGCCACGCCGCCGGTGAGGTTGCCAGCAAAGTCGTCATTGCCTCCCTCGCCCCGCTCGACGACGACGAGCCGGGCGACGATCTGCTGTCCATGCTCAGAGACGCGGTCGCCGGCGGCAACGCGGCGATCTCCGAGCTGGTCGCCAACGATCCCGACCTGGACGGGATGGGTACGACGCTGACCGCGATGCTGTTCTCCGGTTCCCGGATGGGCATGGCGCACGTCGGCGATTCGCGGGCCTACCAGTTCCGCAACGGCCAGTTCACCCAGATCACCCGCGACGACAGTTTCGTCAACGAACTGTTGGAGCAGGGCCGGATCACCGCCGACCAGGCGGCAACGCACCCGCAGCGCTCGCTGTTGCTGAAAGCGCTTACCGGGCACGAGGTCGAGCCGACGCTGGTGGTGCGCGAAGCACGCGCCGGTGACCGGTTCCTGCTGTGTTCGGACGGACTGTCCGGCATGGTCAGCGACGAGACGCTGGCCGAGGCGATCCAGATCCCGGATCCGCAGGACTGCGCGGACCGGATGATCGAGCTGGCGCTCAAGGGCGGCGGCACGGACAACGTGACGGTCGTGGTCGCGGATGTCGTCGACGTCGACTTCGGCGAGGACGCCCCCATCGTGGGCGGCGCGGCCGGGGACGGCAGCGACGAGTACCACCAGGGCGACTCGCCGGCGGCGCGGGCCCGTGCGCTGACGGCGCCCCCACCTCCCCCGCCGCAGCAGCTCACCGAACCACCGCCAGACCCGAAGGCCAAGCGCCGCAAGCGCTGGCGATGGATCGTCGGCATCTTCCTGGTGCTCGTGTTGCTCGCCGCGGGCGGCATCGCCACCCGCTATTTCGTGCTCAGTCAGTACTACGTCGGCGAAGGCGCGAACTCCGAGGTCGCGGTGTTCCGCGGGGTGCCGGGCAGCATCCTGGGCATCCAGTTGCACCAGCAGGCCGAGGGTTCGTGCCCGAGCGGCAGCTCGATGTGCGACGTGCTCAAGATTTCGCAGCTGCAGCAGGACGCGCAGACAGCGGTCCGCAACGGCGTCAAGAAGGACAGCCTGCAGTCCGCCCGCGACTACATCAACAACTTCCTGCGCTACAAGACGCTCAAGGACTGTTCGCAGCAGACCACCACCACCGATCCGGCGATCCCGACCACCGGGCAGACGGCGGACTGCGCGACTACACCCCCCACCGGCGGCGGTGGCTGATGAGCCAGCCGTCCGTGCCCGACCCGGCCGCCGCGGTCTACCAGAGCAACCCGCAGCGCGAGCTCCCGACGCGGCGCGGCACCGAGCTCGCCATGCTCGGGTTCGCCGCGTTCATCGTCACCTGCGCGTTCGTGCTGGTACAGGCCAACCAGGAGCAGGAGCTCTCGTTCTCCATCGTCTGGTACGGGCTGGCCTATCTGGCATTGTTCGGCATCGCGCACCTGGCCGTCCGACGCTGGGCTCCGTACGCGGATCCGCTGATCCTGCCGTGCGTGGCGTTGCTGAACGGCATCGGCCTGGTGATGATCTACCGGATCGACCTGGCACTGACCGAGAAGGCGACGCAGAGCGGGGACGACTACACCTCGGTGGCGCCCCGGCAGGTCCTCTTCACGGCGCTGTCGCTGGCGTTGTTCCTCGCGGTCCTGTTCTGGGTCAGGGACCACCGGACGCTGACCCGATACGGCTACACCTGCGGGCTGATCGGCATCATCGCGCTGGCGCTGCCCGCGGTGCTGCCCAGTTCGCTGTCCGAGGTCAACGGCGCGAAGGTGTGGCTGAAGCTGCCTGGCCTGTCGATCCAGCCCGGTGAGTTCTCCAAGATCCTGCTGATGATCTTCTTCGCCGCTTTCCTTGTGGCCAAAAGAGATCTGTTCATGATCGCCGGCCGGAAGGTCTTCGGCGTCGAACTGCCCCGCGCGCGCGACCTCGGCCCGCTGCTCATCGCCGCCGCGGTCTGCCTGCTGGTCCTGGTGTTCGAGAAGGACCTCGGCACCTCGCTGCTGTTCTTCGGCATCGTGCTGGTGCTGATCTATGTGGCCACGGAGCGCGCGATCTGGGTGGTCACCGGGCTCGGCTTCTTCGTGGTCGGCTGCCTGATCGCCTACAAGCTGTTCACGCACGTCGAGCAGCGCGTGGCGAACTGGGTCGACCCGCTGGCCACCTACTACGACCCGGGCGGCGGTTACCAGATCGCGCAGGGCCTGTTCGGGCTCGGCACCGGCGGTGTCGGCGGGACCGGGCTCGGCTCGGGCAGGCCCGAGATCGTGCCCGAGGCCAACACCGACTTCATCACCGCCGGTCTCGGCGAGGAGCTGGGCTTCGTCGGCCTGGCCGCGCTGCTGGTGGTGTACCTGATCCTGGCCACCCGCGGCATGCGCAGCGCGCTCGCGGTGCGCGACACGTTCGGCAAACTGCTCGGCTGCGGTCTTTCCTTCGCGATCGTGATGCAGGTCTTCGTGATCGTCGGCGGGGTGACCAAGCTGATCCCGATGACGGGCATCACCACCCCGTTCCTGTCCTACGGCGGCTCCTCGCTGCTCGCCAACTACATCCTGGTGGCACTGCTGCTGCGAATCTCCGACGCGGCACGGCGCCCGGCGCAGAAGCCGCGGCCGAAGGTGGCACCACAGCAGCAGGCCCCGCTGGCGGAGGCGCACACCGTACTGGTGCAGCGGCCCCCGGCAGACGGAACCGAATCGGGGAGTGCCCAGTGAACAAACCCATGCGGCGCGTCGGCATCGCCATGCTCGTCATGGTGGTGCTGCTGCTGGCCAACATCACCTACATCCAGGTGGTGAAGGCCGACAGCTACCGCACGGACTCGCGCAACCAACGGGTGCTGCTGGACGAATACTCCCGTCAGCGCGGCAGCATCGTGTCGCAGTACGACGGCCAGGTGCTGGCGGACGTCACCCCGACCGACGACAAGCTCAAGTTCGAGCGCCGCTATCTCAACGGCCCGCTCTACGCCCCGGTCACCGGCTACTACTCCGTGCGCTACGGCTCGGCCGGCATGGAGAACGCCGAGGACGACATCCTCAACGGTTCCGACCCGCGGCTGTTCGTGCGCCGGCTGTCGGACATGGTCACCGGCCGCGATCCGCGCGGCGGCAACGTGCAGCTGACCATCAACCCGGCGGTGCAGCAGGCGGCCTACAACGCGATGATGGCCAAGGGCTACACCGGCGCGGTCGTCGCGATGAACCCGAAGACCGGCGAGATCCTCGCGATGGTCTCCACCCCCTCCTACGACCCGAACCCGCTCGCCAGCCACGACGGACAGACGCAGCAGCAGGCGTGGAGCCAGTACGCCAACGACGCGAAGAACCCGATGCTGAACCGGGCGATCTCGGAGACCTACCCGCCGGGTTCCACGTTCAAGCTGGTCGTGGCCGCCGCCGAACTGCAGAACGGCGCCACCCCGGACACCCCGGTGAGCAACGCGCCGAACGTGACCCTGCCCGGCACGAGCACCACGCTGGAGAACTACGGCGGCGAAGTGTGCCCCGGCACCACGTTCAAGGACGCGCTGGCGCACTCGTGCAACGTCCCGTTCGCGACGTTCGCCGGTCAGCTCGGCGCGGACAAGCTGCGGCAGACGGCGGCGAACTTCGGCATCGGCATGACCGACCTGACCATCCCGCAGAAGGTCGCCGCCTCCGGGCTCGGCGCCCTGGATTCGACCGCCGCGCTGTACCAGTCCGGCATCGGGCAGCGCGACGTCCGGCTGACCCCGTTGCAGGACATGCTGCTGGCCGCGACGGTGGCCAACGGCGGGATGGCGATGAAGCCGCAGCTGGTGAAGAAGCTGCTCGCGCCGGACCTGTCCGATCTCGAGGGCTTCACCCCGGAGGAGCTGACCGGTGAGGCGGCGCTGTCTTCGGCGAACGCGGAGATCCTCAAGCAGATGATGGAGGCCTCCGAGGCCAACACCGCCGGTGGCGGCAAGAAGGCGAACATCAAGATCGCCTCCAAGACCGGTACCGCCGAGCACGGCAGCGACCCGAAGAGCACCCCGCCGCACGCGTGGTACACCGCGTTCGCGCCTGCCGACGACCCGCAGATCGCCGTCGCGGTGATCGTGGAGTCCGGTGGTAACCGTGGCCTGGAGGCGACCGGTGGCACGGTGGCGGCCGAGATCGGCCGTGCCGCGATCAACGCCCAGCTCGGGGGTGGGTAGCGGATGCTGTCCACGGGTCAGCTGGTGGCGGATCGCTACCGCTTGGTCAGCCGGATCGCCGTCGGTGGGATGGGCGAGGTCTGGCAGGCCAGTGATACCCGGTTGGACCGCACGGTCGCGGTGAAGATCCTCAAGGCGGAACTGTCCGGGGACGCGGAGTTCCTGCACCGGTTCCGCACCGAGGCGCGCACCACGGCCTCACTGAACCACCCCGGGATCGCGGCCGTGCACGACTACGGTGAGTCGACCGCCGGAGCGAACGACGCGAACGAGCCTTCGATCGCGTACCTGGTCATGGAGCTCGTCGAGGGCGAGCCGCTGGCGGGGATACTCGCGCGCGAAGGCAGGCTGGCCGGGGACAGGGTGCTGGACATCCTGGAGCAGGCGGGCAACGCGTTGCAGGCGGCGCACGAGCGTGGCCTGGTGCACCGCGACATCAAGCCCGGCAACATCCTGGTCACCCCGACCGGCACCGTGAAGGTGACCGACTTCGGGATCGCGAAGGCCGCGCACGCCGCGCCGGTCACCAGGTCGGGCATGGTGATGGGCACGGCGCACTACATCGCACCCGAGCAGGCGCTGGGGCACGACGCCGGCCCGGCGAGCGATGTGTACTCGCTCGCCGTGTGCGGTTACGAATGCCTTGCCGGGTACCGGCCGTTCCTGTCCGAGCATTCGGTGACGGTCGCCATGATGCACATCCGCGATCTGCCACCGCCGTTGCCGCCGGACGTGCCACCAGGGGTGCGCGCGCTGGTCGAGGCGACACTCGTCAAGGACCCGCGGCAGCGCTACGGCAACGGTGGCGAGTTCGCCGCCGCCGCGGCGGCCGTGCGCGCGGGCCACCCGCTGCCCGCCCCGGCCGGGCTGGTGCAGGCGTACCAGATACCGAATCCGATGCCGGCCCCGATCACCCCGGTGGGTCCGGTGTCCCATCCGGCGATGCAGCCGGTAACCCCGCCGCCGATGGGCCACCCGAGCGGTGTCCTGCAGATGCCGGTCCCCCCACGGCGGCGGAACCTGACGGCGTTGTGGGTGGTGCTCGCCGTGTTGTTCGTCGGGCTGATCGTGGCAGCCGTGCTGGTACTGCCGAAGCTGCTGAGCTCATCGGACGACGAAAATCAGCCACCGGGCGGCCGGATCGGCACGAGCGACACCCTGCCGGGCAGACAACAACCGCCTCCCACCCAACAAACGACGTACAGGGCATGATGAACAAATCTTGGACGGAACGGAACGGCTTTCCCCGATGAGCGCACCCAGACTGCTGTCCAACCGCTACGAACTGGGCGACACGCTCGGCTACGGCGGCATGTCCGAGGTTCACCACGGTACCGACGTCCGGCTCGGGCGCGAGGTCGCGGTGAAGATCCTTCGTGCCGATCTGGCCCGTGACCCGCAGTTCCAGGAACGTTTCCGCCGCGAGGCGCAGAACGCGGCGGCACTCAACCACCCGGCGATCGTGGCCGTATACGACACCGGCGAGGCGCAGACCGAATACGGTCCACTGCCCTACATCGTGATGGAGTTCGTCAGCGGCCGCACGCTGCGGGACATCGTCAAGACCGAAGGCCCGATGTCGCAGAAGCGGGCGATGGAGGTCATGGCCGACGTCTGCGCGGCGCTGGACTTCTCGCACCGGCACGGGATCGTGCACCGCGACGTCAAGCCGGCCAACGTGATGATCACCAACCACGGTGCGGTCAAGGTGATGGACTTCGGCATCGCGCGTGCGATGCACGACGGCCAGGCCGCGATGACGCAGACGGCCGCGGTGATCGGCACGGCCCAGTACCTCTCGCCGGAGCAGGCGCGGGGCGAGGGCGTGGACGCGCGAAGTGACGTCTACGCGGCCGGTTGCGTGCTCTACGAACTCATCACCGGGGAGCCGCCGTTCACGGGTGACTCGCCCGTCGCGGTGGCCTACCAGCACGTGCGGGAGGACCCGAAGGCGCCGTCGACGGTGAACCCGGCGGTCTCCCCCGAGTTGGACGCCATCGTGCTGAAAGCGCTTTCCAAGGGTCCGGCGAACCGGTACCAGTCGGCCGCGGAGATGCGCTCGGACATGGTGCGCGTGCTGTCGGGGCAACGGCCTTCCGCGCCGATGGTGATGACCGCGGACGAGCGCACCCAGGTGCTCAACGGCGGTGGCCCGGCCGGGCACGCCGCCGACTACGACGAGTACGCGGGCAGCGAAGAGGAGGACGCCGCCCGGCGGAAGAAGCGCCGCGCGTGGACGATCGCGCTCTTCTCGATCATCGGGCTGGGGTTGCTCGCGTTCATCCTGTGGCTGCTGGGCGCGTTCGACAGCAAACCGGCCACGGTCGCGGTGCCGGACGTGCGCGGGCAGCAGCAGGCCATCGCGCTGCAGACGTTGAAGGACAAGGGATTCAGCAACGTCACCCCGGTGCAGGTCTCCTGCAAGATGCTGCAGAACGGCACTTCGGCCTGCCGGAACCCCGATGACGTCGGCAAGGTGCTGGCCACCGACCCGGTCAGCGGCACGTCGGTGAGCACCGGCACCGAGATCAAGCTCAGCGTCGGCGCCGCGCCGGCGCAGGTCAGCGTGCCCGCGCTGAACGGCAAAACGCAGCAGGACGCGCAGACCGCGCTCACGCAGGCCGGGCTGTACCTCGACCCGAACGTCGAAGAGACCGATGTCACCGACCCGAACCAGTACGGCAAGGTCGTGGACCAGAGCGTCGCCGCGAACTCGACGGTCGATGAGGGCACCACGGTGAAGATCACCGTCGGCAAGACGCCGAACATGGTCACGGTCACCGACTACACGGGTAAGCAGTACTCCGAGGCCGAGGCCGGCCTGAAGGCGCTGGGCTTCCGGGTCAGCAAGCAGACCCAGGCTTCGCCGGAGCCCGAAGGCACGGTGGTGAACCAGAAGCCGAACGCCGGCCAGCAGCCGGAGGGCAGCACGGTCACCGTGTACGTGTCCGACGGTTCGCAGCAGCAGATCACCATGCCGAACCTGGTTGGCAAGACCCAGGAAGACGCGATGGCCGCGCTGACCGCCGCCGGCTGGGACGGGCAGGTCAACTACCAGGCCACCAAGGTGACCGACCGGGATCAGGACGGGATCGTGCAGCAGACCTCGCCGTCGGCGGGCACGCAGATCGCCAAGAACCAGACGGTCACCCTGATCATCGGGGAACGCAGCGGTAGCGGCGGCAGTACCACGACGTCACCGCCGACGTCGACCAGCGGGGTGATCGGATTCCCCGGAGGCTGAACCGGGAAGGGCCAGGGCTGCCAAGCCCTGGCCCTTTTTCAGTTGCGGCGCCGGTAAACCAGGCCGACGGCCGTGGCGCTCAGCAAGAGAACGACAGCCGAAACGACGAAGCACAACAGTACGGACCCGCGCACGGATCCGTGCACCGTCATGGCGCGCAGCATCGGGTTGATCAGCGGGAGCCAGCGGATCAGCAGCACGGCGATCAACGCGGCCAATGCCGCCAGCACCGTGTATCCGATGTGCGGCAACACCAGCCGCGAAGAGGGCAGGCCGATCGCGATCCCGGTGCAGGCGCACGCGAGATGCGCCAGCAGTCCGAGCCCGAGCACGCCGGCCGAAAGCCCGCGGTGTTCGATCGACGACCACACCAGCGAACCGACCGCCGCCACGAGGCCGACCCCCAGCACGGCGGCGACGACACCGGTCAGCAGTTTCGGCATCCGGCGCGCGTGCACCAGGGTGATCAGCCGCTGCACCGGATCTTCCGCGTCGACAAGGGCGATCGTCAGCCAGCAGGTCACGACGGTCAGCCCGCCCGCGCTCACCGCGAGTTCGGGCATCGGCAGGCTGCCGACGTCGGTGTAGAGGATGCCCAGCACAAGCAGGTAGGCCAGCAACGGCGGCAGATAGCGCTGGGAGTGCAGGAGCAGAGCCAGTTGGTACCGGGTCATCTCGCCACCGGGGTGTCCACGGCGACCACGGACCAGCCGCGGCGCAAGGCGGTCAACAGGATCGCGTCGGAGCGCGCCGCCGCGACGGTCAGGTCCACGTGCTCGCCGTTCGCCGTCGCACGGACCAGGCCGGGCTCGCTCGACCAGTCGCCGGAACCGGGGCCACGCAACCGGATCTGCGCGCAGGGACCGGGTTCCGCGACCGTGTCGGTGGCACGGAGTTTTCCCTCCGACATCCGCAGCACCCGCGACGCATGCTCGTGTGCCACGTCCTCGCGGTGCGCGGTGAATACCACCGCGGCACCACGTTCCCTGGTCTCGGTGATCAGTTCGCCGAGCACACCGTGTGCGGCGGGGTCCAGCCCGGACCAGGGTTCGTCCAGCACCAGCAGCTCGGGTTCGCCCAGCAATGCCTGAGCCAGCGCGACCTTCTGCGCGTTTCCCTTGGACAGCTGTCGGATCGGCGCCTTCGGCCCGCCTGCGAGCGCCAGCCGCTCCAGCAGTTCCACCGCTACTTCGTCCACAGTGGACAGACCATCGATCCGGCCGAGGTGACGCAGGTAGCCCAGCGCGCTCATCCGGGTGGCCGCCGGGAACCTGTCGGGCACGTACCCGATCGACGGTGAGCCGGTGACCGCGCCGGCCGTCGGGCGGGAGATCCCGGCGAGAATGCGCAGCAGGGTCGACTTTCCGGAGCCGTTCGCCCCGACCACGCCGAGCACCTGCCCGGCTTCGACCTCGAGGTGCACGCCGTCGAGCACGGCAGGACCCCGTCCGTAGCGCTTACCGACCCCGTGGAGCCGGAGCAGCGCTGTCACGCAACCGCGGCCTTCTGCAACGCCTCGACCTGAGCCACCAAACCGTCCACAGTGGACTCCGCGACGGGATGCCCGGCGCCTGCCATCCAGTTGGCCAGCATCCGGTGCCCGCGCTCGGTGAGCACCGACTCAGGGTGAAACTGCACGCCTTCGACCGGCAGCTCGCGATGCCGCATGCCCATCACCACACCGGATTCCGTCCGCGCGGTGACCTCGAACTCGGCCGGGATCGTCTCCGGCAGCACGGTCAGCGAGTGGTAGCGGGTGGCCGTGAACGGATCGGGCAGCCCGGCCAGCACCCCGGCGCCCTGGTGCCGCACCTGGCTGGTCTTGCCGTGCAACAGCTCCGGCGCACGATCCACCGTCGCGCCCCAGGCCACGCCGATCGCCTGATGACCGAGGCAGACGCCGAGCACCGGCGTGTGAGTGTCCGCACAGCGGCGCACCACGTCGATGCTCTGGCCCGCGCGCTCCGGCGTGCCGGGGCCGGGCGAAACGAGCACGCCGTCGAACTCGGTGACGCGCTCGATGTCCACGACATCGTTGCGCCACACCGTGCAGTCGGCGCCGAGCTGCGCCAGATACTGCACCAGGTTGTAGACGAAGCTGTCGTAGTTGTCGACGACGAGAACGCGCATGCAGGCCACGATACCGATGTCCAGATCGTGGACGGTACTCCATATCACAGTGAAAGTTAGGGTCACCTCACTTTACCGTGGAAGCGTGAGCTTACGCGTTGCCATCGTCGGTGCCGGCCCCGCCGGTATCTATGCCGCCGACCTCCTCGACAAGTCCGACGTGCAGGTCAACGTGGACCTCTTCGAACGCTTGCCGGCGCCGTTCGGCCTGATCCGGTACGGCGTCGCGCCCGATCACCCGCGCATCAAGGGCATCGTCACCGCCCTGCACAAGGTGCTCGACCGCCCGGGCATCCGCTTGCTCGGCAACATCGACTACGGCACCGACATCAAGCTCGACGACCTGCGCGAGTTCTACGACGCCATCATCTTCGCCACCGGCGCGATGAGCGACCGCACGCTGGACATCCCCGGCGTCGACCTGCCCGGCAGCCACGGCGCCGCCGATTTCGTGTCCTGGTACGACGGGCATCCCGACGTGCCCCGCACCTGGCCGCTGGACGCGACGAGCGTCGCCGTGCTCGGCGTCGGGAACGTGGCGCTCGACGTCGCCCGCATTCTCGCCAAGACCGCGGACGAGCTGCTGACCACCGACATCCCGCCGAACGTCTACGACGGTCTCCAGGCCAGCCCGGTCACCGACGTGCACGTGTTCGGCCGCCGCGGCCCGGCGCAGGCCAAGTTCACGCCGATGGAGCTGCGCGAGCTCGACCACTCGCCGAACGTCGAGGTGCTCGTCGACCCGGAGGACATCGAGTTCGACGAGGGTTCGATGGCCGCGATCCGCGGCTCGAAGCAGGTCGACATGGTGGTGAAAACCGTGCAGGAGTGGGCGATCCGCGACCATGGCGACCGCCCGAAGCGGCTGCACCTGCATTTCTTCCACTCGCCGACCGAGGTGCTCGGCACCGATCGCGTGACCGGGCTGCGGACCGAGCGCACCGAGCTGACCGGCGACGGGAACGTCCGTGGCACCGGCGAATTCCACGACTGGGACGTGCAGGCCGTGTACCGCGCGGTCGGTTACCTGTCTTCACCGCTCGCCGAGGTTCCGTTCGACCACCACACCGGCACGGTGCCCAACGCCGGCGGCCGGGTGCTGGACATCGACGAGAACCAGCTGCCGGGCGTCTACGTCACGGGCTGGATCAAGCGCGGCCCGGTCGGCCTGATCGGGCACACGAAGGGCGACGCGGCGGAGACGGTGGCCAACCTGCTCGCCGATGCCCCCGCCGAGCCGAAGCAGAGCGACCCGGACGCGATCCTCGGCTTCCTGGCCGAGCGCGGCGTCCCGTTCACCACCTGGGAAGGCTGGGGCAAGCTCGACGCGCACGAACGCTCCCTCGGCAAACCGCACGGCCGCGAGCGCGTGAAGGTCGTCGAACGCGAAGAGATGGTCCGCGTCAGCCGCGAGGACTAGTTCGTCACCGAGACCTGGTTGAACGGCAGCATCGGGTCCAGCCAGGGGAAGACGACGAACAACAGCAGCGCGACCACCGCCAGCACCAGCACCACGGCGATCAGCAGTTTCGCGGCCACCGGTCCCGGCAGGTGGCGCCAGACCCACGCGTACATCAGCCCTCCCCGATCGCTTGCAGCAGCTGGGCGTAGGTCGCGCCGGGCGTCTTCGGGTACTGGTTGGTGAGCACCGCGTGCACGATCAGCCGTTGTTTGTCCGAAAACTGCGGGTGGCAGGTGGTCAGCGTCAGCAGGGCCACCTGCTGCGCGACCGGCAGCACGTCGGCGGGCTGGTGCGGCACCGGAGCGACGACGTCACCTTGCGTCGGCAGCACCACTTCGCGGCCCACTGTCCTGCCGTACGGGCCGCCGTCCGCCGCGTCCGTGCGCAGCGTGCCGACGTGCGAGCACTGCGGCTGTTTGCCCTTGCCGTCGGCCCAGCCGGCGACCTCTTCCTCATGCGGGAGCACGCGGTACACGAAGAAGTCGGTCTGCGTCTCGACCACGATCGCGTCGCAGGAGTTGAGCAGGTCGAGGTCGTTGAACGGCGCGCCCTTGCCGACCCGGTGCCCGGCGACCGCGAAGTTGCCCGGCTCGCCCGGCAGCGCCGTGCCCTTGTAGTGCCCGGGACCGACTTCCAGCGCCGCGGCGTCGGTGCCTTCCTGGATGGTGAAGTGGTAGTCGGCGCCGAAGCTGGGGATGTAAAGCTTCGCGAACGCCTTTCCGTCGACCAGTTCGGGATGCAGCTCCCGGCCCTGTGACCAGTCGTTGTCGAGCGCCTGCGTGGCGCTGGCCTGCTTCTGCGCGGAAAAGAGGTCGGTCACGTACAGCTCGTAAACAACGAACAGCAGCACCACGAGACCCGCGGTGATCAGCAGCTCGCCGATGGTCCGCACGACCTTGCCGCCGCGGCCACGAGATCGTTCCGGCGGCGGCGCTTCCAGGATCGCCACGCACGCTCCTCTCCAGTACTCGCTTACGTTAACGTGTGTCCGGAGAGGTGGATGCGCGCGAGGAGGCAGCGCGTCCCCCAGGAGTCACCCGAACACGCGAGGTTCCGATGCCCAAGTCCAAGGTTCGCAAGAAGACGGCGTACACCCCGCCTACCGACCGGCGCACCCCGGTCAAGGTGCGCGCCGCCGGGCCGTCGCACCCGATCTACAAGATCGTGATGTTCGGGCTGATGCTGGTCGGCCTCGCCTGGCTGGTGGTCAACTACATCGCCGGGGACAAGATCGGGTTCATGGCCGATCTCGGCAACTGGAACTTCGCGATCGGCTTCGCGTTGATGATCTCGGGCCTGCTGATGACCATGCGCTGGCGCTAGTTCGGGAACTGTTCACGTAGTTACTCCGAACGGCCGATTGACAGCGAATTACACCGGTGTGACTCATCCCCATTGTGGATAACTCCTGTGGATAACTCCCCAGTAACCTGGGCGCCAAGACCGGCTCTCGTCGCCGTGGGCTGGCTCGCGGCTGCCATCGCGCTGGCCGCGACACTGCTCTACGAAGACCGGCTCGGCGACGTGCTGTTCGGCATCGCCACGGTCGTACTCGTGCTGCTGTCCCTGCACGGAATGCTCATCCGGCCCCGTCTGATGGCCGACGCACAGGGCGTCCGCGTACGCACGCTGAGCGGCGCCCACGAGCTTCCCTGGGCCGAGGCGCACCTCTCGCTGCGGAAGACGCGCCGGCTGGCCCGCGACAGCACCACGCTGGAGATCTCCGCCGGGGAGCGGCTGTACGTGTTCGGCTGGCTGGAACTGGGCGCCGACCCGCGCGACGTACACGACGAACTGGCTCGTCTGCAGGACTAACCGGTCGGCGGCGAGCAGACCAACTGGCCCTGGAGGTACTGGCAGGTCACGCCCGCCAGCTGCGAGTCGCGGTAGAAGTACAACCCCACCAAGGCGACCAGCACCACCACCGCCGCGACCGACTGCCAGACGGCACGGTTCCTGGTCGGCGCGTAGACCATCGCCGCGGTGACGAGCGCGCCCACGACGAGCCCGCCGAGGTGGCCCAGCAGGGAGATGCCAGGGATCGAAACGGAGATGATCAGGTTCAGCACGATGGTGCCGATCGCCGGGGCCGGGTTGAGCCGCAGCCGGATCACCGCGACCAGAATTCCGCCCAGCACACCGTAAATCGCCCCCGACGCGCCCGCTGTCGCACGGTTCGAATCGTCGAGGAGGAAGACCGACACCCCGCCGCCGATCAGCGCCAGCACGTAGACGGCGGCGAAGCGGACCTTACCGAGCAGAACTTCCATGTCCCGCCCCAGAATCCAGAGCGAGAACATGTTCACCGCGAGGTGGATCGGCCCGTAGTGCAGGAAGCCCGAGGTGAACAGCCGCCACCACTCGCTCTCACCCGCCACCGCCCGCGGCCACAACACCCAGTCCCCGAACAACTTCGCGGTTTGGTTGTCGGTAAAGCTCTTCGCTTGAAACGCCGTGTACGCATACACAACGATGTTCAGCGCGATGAGCGTGGGCGTGACCACCAGGCTGTTCGACAGCTTGGCGCCCGCGACGGTGCGCGCGCCGAGCCCCGACGAGCGGTACTGGCGCTGTTGCGTCTGCGCCTGCTGACGGCCGGCCTGCACGCAATCGATGCACTGGGCACCGACGGACGCCTCACGCAGGCAGTCCGGGCATGCGGGCCGGCCGCAGCGGACGCAGGTCAGACCGGTCTGCCGGGTGGGATGCCACCAGCAGCCGGGCAACGCGGAGGTCGGCGGGGTCTGGGGATTGGGCGGCTGGTTCACAGTGCTTCCAGGCTAGCCTCAGATTCCGCCGGGGTCTCAGCGCTCGATGTCGATCTTCTCGATGACCACGTCCTCGAGCGGACGGTCACCGACGCCGGTGGCGATGTTGGCGATCGTGTCGACCACGTTCTGCGAGTCCTGGTCGGCCACCTCGCCGAAGATCGTGTGCTTGAAGTTGAGGTGGGTGGTCGGCGCGACGGTGATGAAGAACTGCGAACCGTTGGTGCCGGGGCCAGCGTTCGCCATCGCCAGCAGGTAAGGCCGGTTGAACTGCAGTTCCGGGTGGAACTCGTCGCCGAAGCGGTAGCCCGGGCCACCGCGGCCGGTGCCCGTCGGGTCACCGCCCTGGACCATGAAGCCGGAGATGACCCGGTGGAAGACCGAGCCGTCGTAGAACGGCCCCGACTTCTCGCCCTTCGCGTTGGGCTGGGTGTACTCTTTCGTCCCTTCGGCAAGGCCCACGAAGTTGGCCACCGTCTTGGGGGCGTGATCAGGGAAGAGGTTCAGCCGGATGTCACCGTGGTTGGTGTGCAGCACGGCGGCCGACTTCGCACCAACGGGGGATTCATTGCTCTCAGTCACGAGACTCATCGTGCCATCCGCAGCGGGATCCGGCGGAAACGGGCAGGATAGGTAACAGGGAAACAACGGTAGTCCGAACGATTGACGAGGTGAAGGCCATGACCCGAGCTGCAGACTCGGTCGGCGAGTCGGTCAAGACCGGCTTGCTGGGCCTGCGTAACCGAGCCGTAGAGGCTGGTAAGGCGGGTGCCGAGGCGACCGCCCGCGCCGCGCAGGCGGCCGAGCAACTGCTCGCCGAGAACACCGAAGAGGCCCGGAAAGAGGCAGGCAAGCGCGGCCGCAAGGCGCGCAAGGAGCTGGCCAAGAAGTCCGAGCAGTCGCGCAAGGAGCTGGCCCGCGCCGGCAAGGAGGCACGCAAGGAGGCGGCCGCGAGGCTCGCCGAGCTGCGCAAGCCCGGTCGCAAGGCCCGCAAGGCCGCCATCAAGGCCGCGAAATCGGCAGGCGAGTCCAAGCGCAAGGCCAAGCGCGAGTTCAAGACCGCGAAGAAGGACTTCAAGGCCGCGGTGATCGAGGCGAAGGCAGCCGCCAAGGGCGAGCGCAAGCGTCGCCGCTGGCCGTGGCTGCTGGGGGCCGGTCTGGTTGCTGCCGGCGTCGCGTATGCGCTGCGCAGCAAGCAGGAGCCGCCGGTGGCAACGGAGCCGCCGCAAGTCACGCCGAAGCCGGCGGAGTCCGCGCCGTCGGCCAATGGGCAGGCCGCCAAGACCTCTCCTGCCGAGCAGAAGAACAACTAGCGGGCAGGCCAAAAGCCAGTTGAGGCCACCTCCGTCACGGAGGTGGCCTCAACTGTTTTCGCTTACCGTCAGGCGTTAGCGGCGTGCTTGTTGATCAGCTGCCCGAGCCGGGGAAGCGCTTCCTCGACGTTCTTCTTGCCGTTCGGGCGCAGCTTCGAGTAGACCTTCTTGATGCTGTCGCGGCTGCTGCGCTCGGCGCGGGCGTCCGTGACACTGAGCAGCGCGTCGGCCGCCTGGTCACCGCGGCCGGACAGGTAGGCGCCGAAGTCGCCGCCGCCTTGGGCCTTGAAGTCCGCGTAGAACGGCTCGAGGGTCGCGGTGAAGTCGTCCAGCAGGCTGTCGACGGCAGAACCGATGATGCCCGGCTTGATCTTCTTGACCGCGGCGAAACCGGTCTTGATCACGGCACCGGAGACGCCGCCCTTGTCCGCCACCTCTTCGTCGACCAAGGTGTTCAGGTCGGTCACGACGGCCGGACGCCTGCTGGAGTCGAGCAGGATTTCCTTGAGGGTGTCAGCCACTGCTGTAGTCCTTACTTCTTTGACTTCGAGGTACACGGATCTCGCCGCGGCCCTTGGCACGCCGATCGGGTGCTGGTCCTCCCCGGCCGCAGGTGGAGGTCAGCGTAGTACAAGATCGATTGGACACTTCAGCCGCTCGGCTTTTACAGCCCGAGTGCGGAAATTGTTTGCTTCGCAACGCTTCTGGCCTTGACGGTCTGCTTCTGGTTCGTCGTCACGACGACGGCAGACCCGCCTTTCGCAACCGCGTAGACCGCGCCGCTGTCGGTGGGTTCGTAACCGCCCTGCCAGCCGGCCGGATCTGTGGCGGGGTTACTGGCGTTCACCGGCGCTGCCTGGTCCACCAGCGCCTTCGCGACAGCGGCATCGCCGACGTAAATCCGCACAGTCAGCTGGAGTTGCCCGCTCAGTGCGCAGAAGAAGCAGGTCGGATGCGGTTTGTCCGCCGACGTCTGGACTTTGGAGACGTGCTGCCCGTTCGCGTCGGCGACGAAGGAGGTTTCCAGGTACGGGCAGGGCCCGCCGGCGGTCGGCTTCGGTTCGGGTGGCACCTGCACGGCCGTTGTCGCCGGCGGCGGCGCGGAGGACGACGCGGGTGTGCTTTGCTGCGGGGCGGAACAGGCCGCGACCATCCCGAGCGCGCCTAGGGTCAACAGAACTCGTCGCATAGCCCGCACAGTGAACCAGATCCGCCGCAGCTCGCACGAGATAGACGATCAGTCTGAGTTTTCGACATAATGTCAAGGTGAATCTCGACGACATCCGGGCGGCGGCCGGCCGCATCTCCGGGCACGCGCACCGCACCCCGATCCTGACCTCCCGCACCCTCGACGAGCGGGTCGGCGCCAAGGTGCTGCTCAAATGCGAGAACTTCCAGCGGATGGGCGCCTTCAAGTTCCGCGGCGCCTACAACGCGCTGTCGCGCTTGTCCGCCGACGCGCTGGCCCGCGGGGTGTGTGCGCACTCGTCGGGAAACCACGCACAGGCGATCGCCCTGTCGGCCGCGCTGCTCGGCACCAAGGCGACGATCCTGATGCCGCAGGACGCACCGCAGTCCAAAGTGGACGCAGTGCTCGGCTACGGCGCGGAGGTGCAGCGGTTCGACCGTTACACCGACGACCGGGAAACCCTCGCCGAGGAATTGGCTCAGCAGCAAGGATCCACCCTGATCCCGCCGTACGACCACCCGGATGTCATGGCGGGCCAGGGCACCGCGGCGCTGGAGCTGCTCGAAGACGCGGGCGAACTCGACGCGCTCGCCGTCCCGATGAGCGGTGGCGGGCTCATGGCGGGCAGTGCGGTCGCGGCGACTTCGCTGCAGCCGGGCATCACCATGATCGGCGTGGAACCCAGTACTGCCAACGACACCCAGCTCTCCCTGGCTGCGGGCGAACGCGTCAGCCTCGACGCGCCACGCACGATCGCGGACGGGCTCGCCGTGTGGACTCCCGGCGAGCTCACCTTCCCGATCAACCGGAAACTGGTTTCCGAGGTCGTGACCGTGACCGACGAGGAGATCGTCGAGGCCATGCGATTCCTGTTCGACCGGATGAAGATCGTGGTCGAACCCAGTGGCGCGGTCGGCGTCGCCGTGTTGCTGCAGGGCCGGATTTCCTTGCCGGGCAAGCGGATCGGCGTGATCATCTCCGGCGGCAACGTGTCCACCGACCGTTTCCGGGAACTGCTGGGTTAGCTGAACGAACCGCGCGGAGGCTTCGGTGCGGTCATCGGCGCCTCGTCGGTCAACGGTTTGGCGCGCCCGTAGAACGAGCGGAAGTCAGCCTCCGCAACGCATCGGGCCGGGAAGGCCGCCGACGCCGCCCGCGCCGTGACGGCTTGCACCGGCAGTTCGTGCTTCGCCGCGGCCAGTACGACATTCCCGAACCGCCGTCCGCGCAACACACCCGGTTCCGCAAGCAGTAAAGCGTGCGGGAAAACGGACGCGACCGTGGCCGCGACCCGGCGCGAAAAAACGAGCCCGGGGCCGTCCGCGATATTGATCAGATAGGTGCCCGTCGACCGCAGCACGCGCGCGACATCCCTGGTGAATTCGACGGTCGCGAGCCCGCCGGGCATACTCGCCCGCTCGAAAACGTCGGCGATGAGCAGATCCGCGGAATCGTCGTACCGCGTCGCCACGCCTTCGCGCCCGTCGCTGATCCGGACCCGGAGTTTCGGCACAGCACGCAGATCCAGATGCGCACGCACCAGTTCGATCAGTTCGCCGTCCGCGTCGAAGACCAGCTGCCGCGAACCGGGTCGCGTCGCCGCCACGTACCGCGGCAACGTGCACCCGGCTCCACCGAGATGCAGTACGTCGAGCGGCCCCGGGCCGAGGCAGTCGATGAGATCGCCCATCCGCCGCACGTAATCGAATTCGAGGTGCGCCGGGTCGTCGAGGTCCACATAGGACTGTGCGATGCCGTCCACACTCACCAGCCACCCACCCGGCCGGTCGGCGTCGGCGCGCAGCTCAGCGGTGCCGAAGCGGACCGGATACTCGCCCGGAACCGGCCGGCCGGGCCTGCGTCGCTTGCTCAATCGCCGGTGACCCCGTCGACACGCTCGCGCACCAGGTCGGCGTGCCCGTTGTGGCGCGCGTACTCCTGGATCAGGTGCAGGTAGACGAAGCGCAGGGAGAACACTTCGCCGTCGTACGTGAAGGTGTCGTCCAGCTCGGCCTTCGCGGCAACCTCGTCCGCGAGCCGTCGCTCCTCGAGCAGCTGCGCGTATTCCTCAGCCGCCCGCGCCGGATCCACCTGGTCGAAGTCCGTGTCGGTGCCCTTGTGCAGCCGTTCGACGGGCAGGCCCGCGAACCGCTCGCGGAACCAGATCCGCTCGACCTTCGCCATATGCCGGATCAGCCCGAGCAGCGACAGCCTCGACGGCTCCACGCTCTGCTTCGCCAGCTGCTCACCGGTCAGGCCGGCGCATTTGTGCAGCAGGACGCTGCGGTGCCAGTCCAGGTAACCAGCGAGCATGGTGCGTTCGTCGGCCGCGGTCGACCCGTCCACGATCTTCGCCTCGGGGGCCGTCCAGGTCATCGGGTTCCTTCGCGCCGGTTGCTGCTTTCGCACCAACCTAACTTGCGCTGGGCAAGCCGTCAGTTCTGGGAGGAGCCGCGAAATCGCCGCCTGCCGAGCACCAGCATCCCGACGCCGAACCCGATCAGCCCCAGCCCGGCGACCAGCCACGGGACGATCGGCGTACCGGTGCTGGCGAGCTGCCCGCCCGAGGAGCCGGGGCCGGACGGGCCGGGATAACCGGGATATTCGGCGGTGTCCGAGGTGGTCGTCGTGGTCGGCACGATCACGCCCGGCTCGGTGGTGGTCGTCGTGCTCGTCGTGGTCGAGGTGGCTGCCGTGGTTGTGGTGGTGGTCGGCTCGGTCGTCGTGGTGGGTTCGGTCACGCCCGGCCCGGTCGTGGTGGTGGTCGTCGTGGTCGTCGGCTCGGTGTTCCGGCAGCTCACGACATCGGAGAACGGGGCGTAGTGCACCTCGCCGCCGTTGTCCCCGGAGGCGCCGGACACGCGCCCGCCGTGGGTGAACTCGCGGACCACGACGTTGCCCTCGATGTTGTTGGAGCTCTTGTCGACCAGCTCGGCGTTGGGGGCGTAGATCGTGCCCCAGACCGTCGGCGAACCGACCGGCAGCGTGATCGTGCCGGTGTTGGTGAAGTTCCAGAGCACGTGCTTCGAAGGGTGGTTGCCCTGCCAGCTCACCTCGGGCACGGGCCAGTCGTAGTCGCCGGAACTCTCGACGTTGATCACCAGCCACGCGCTGTCGCCGGGCTGGAGCGCGCCGTTGACCGGGTTGATGTACTTGAGCGCCGACATCTGGTCCTCGGTCAGCGTCAGCACGTTTTCGCCTGGCTGCAGGCCGACCGTGGCGACGGGATCCGTGCCGTTCCAGTCCGCCTGCCCGTTCTGGTCCTTGAGCGTGATCGTGTGCGGGCACTGCGCGATCTGGGCGTTGAGCTCGCGATACGTCGCGAACAGCGACGGGAAGTCGAAACCGCTCTCGCCACCGACCGAGTCGGCGGGCTGGGCCGTCTGGATGTCGACGTCGGGTAGCGCGCCCGGTGGCTGGCGCAGGGGTTCGACGAAGGTGTGCGCGCCGGAGCGCTCGACGCTCGAACCGGACAGGTCACCGATCTTGGCGTAGGTGTTGGTCAGCACCCGGAGCTGGCCATCGGCCGGGCTGCCCGCGTAATCCGGCGCGCCACCGACCACCAGGCCCGTGACCTGGCTGTCTCCGGGCGCGACGTAGGTGCCCGGGTTGTTCAAGGCGACCTGGTAGCTGCGGAATCGCACGTCACCACCGACGGCGACGGGGCCCTCGACCTCGTTCTCGTACAGGTTCGCGTCGCCCTCGACAAGTACGAGAAAGCCGTGACTGGGGTCGGCCTGCACGTCGTCCGGCGCGACCGGGCGCACCGGGTTGACCCCGACCGCGGCGTGCGCGACGGGCACGTTGGCCTGCACTCCGGTCGCGATGACTCCGGCAACCAGGCACGCGACCCCGCCGAGCGCCACCCTGCGGTAAATCGCCTCCTGCGCCATCGCCGACCTTTCGGTTTCGCGACTATTCCAGTTCAGGGATAGTCGTGATACTCCGTGCTCGGGGGGAGAAGCGCGCGGGGAAGCTGCGAAATCGCCCGGTCAAGTGACAGGGGCGCCGAGCAGCTCCAGGAACGCGGCGGCCGCCGGCGTGAGCCCCAGCTTCGGCCAGATCAGGTACTCGATGCGGGCCGGTGCGTCGGTCACCGGAACGGTGACGACGTCGGTGAGTTGCGGCGTATAGGTGGACGGCAGCATGGCGACGCAAAGACCTTGTAGCACCAGGCGCAGCATCAGATCCGCGGTGGTGACCTCGAAGGCCACCTCCCTGGTCAGGCCCGCCGCCGAGAACGCCTGGTCGGACTGGATACGCCCGGCCGTTTTGGCTGGAAAGTCCACGAACACCTCGCCCGCGAGCCGCTGGAGGTCGACGGCTGGTTCACCGGCGAGCGGGTGCCCCGGCGCGACCACCGCGACAAGCCGGTCGCGTGCCAGCTCGTGCGCGTGGACGCCCTGCGGCCGCGCGGTCGCGGGCAGGCCGAGGAAGGCCACCTCCATCGCTCCCTGCGCCACCTGCTCGATGAGGTCTTCACTCGCCCCGACGCGCAATCCAATGCGGACTTCCTTGTGCTGCCGGTGAAAGTCGTGCAGCACTGCCGGAATGTCGACGGCCGCGACTGTCGGGATCACGCCGATGTTGAGCCGGCCACGGATCTCCCCCACCGCGGCGGCGACCTGCGCGGCGGCGCGCTCCGCCGCGTCCAGGCACTGACGCGCCTCGGGCAGGAACGCCCGGCCCGCAGCCGTCAGCCGGACCCGACGGCTGGTGCGCTCGAACAGTTTGGCGCCGAGTTCCCGCTCCAGGCGGGCGATCTGGTGACTGAGCGCGGACTGGACCACGAGGCACTGCTTCGCGGCGCGGGTGAAGCTGTTCGTCTCCGCGACGGCGAGGACGTAACGCATCTGCTGGAGTTCCACCCGTCCATCGTGAATGCAGATCAATCAGATGACAAACATGTGTTGGACTCATGTACCCAGGTCAGCCAACACTGAACTGGTGCAGAAACTGGTAAATGCCGCCACGGCGCTGGCCCCGATCTCGTGGGGCACGACGTACATCGTGACGAGTGAACTGCTGCCGGCGGGCCATCCGATGTTCGCCGGCCTGCTGCGGGCGCTGCCCGCGGGCCTGATCGCGTTGGTGTTGACGCGAAAGCTGCCGCACGGTTTGTGGTGGGCGAAGGCGGCCGCGCTCGGCGTGCTGAATATCGGCCTGTTCTTCCCGCTGTTGTTTATCGCGGCCGAGCGGCTGCCCGGCGGAGTGGCCGCCACGCTGGGCGCGTCGCAACCTGTCGTCGTCGCCGCGCTCGCCGTGGTGTTACTCGGCGAACGGCCGTCGGGGTGGAAGCTCGGCTGGGGCGTGGTCGGGCTCATCGGTGTCGGCCTCGTCGTCCTCGGCCCGAACGCGGGTTTCGACCTGGTGGGGATTGTGGCCGGGCTTGGCGGTGCGGTTTCGATGGCCTTCGGCGTGACGCTGACCAAGCGGTGGGGCCGTCCGGCAGGCGTGAGCCCGACCGCGTTCGCGGGCTGGCAGCTGACCGCGGGTGGATTGGTGTTGCTGCCGTTGACTTTCCTCGTCGAAGGCGCGCCGCCCGCGATCGATCTGCCCGCGGTGGCCGGTTATCTGTGGCTCGGGCTGGTCGGCGGACTGGCGGCGTACGTGTTGTGGTTCCGGGGAATCGCGACCATGCCGGTCACTTCGGTCGCGGTGCTGGCGCTGTTGTCGCCGATCGTCGCCGCGCTGCTGGGTGTGCTCGTGCTGGGGCAGACCTTGAATCCGGTGCAGTTACTCGGTTTCGCACTGGCATTGGCGGCGATCGTGGCCGGGCAGTTGCCCGGGAAACCGTTGGCTGTCTCGAAGGAAGGTGCTGTCCGATGAATCTCGCGGTAGTGGGTGCGGCCACGCCGGTGTGTGCCGATGCGACCGACCGTCGTCGGATGGCGGAGGTGTTCACCGGGGGTCGAGGCCGTGGTCGCGGCGACAAGGCCTCGGCCGGGCCAGGAAAACGTGGTGGCCGAGACGACTACCGCGCTCCTGGACGCCGCCGTGCGGATCCTGTTCATCGGCGGCGCCGGGCCTTTGCTCAGCCCCGCCGGCGGCCTGACACTCGACGATCCTGCTTACGTGCCAACGGAATGGCGTGATGCCGCAGCAGCCAGCGTGGTCCAGGCTGGAAACCTGCCGCACCCACTCGGCGGACTGGACTTACCTGAGCCCGCCGGCGATTCCCGAGCCAGGCGTGTCCACCGGCCACTATCGCCGCGGCCGGTCGACCTTGCTCACCGATGCCCACGGCATTTCCCGCATCTTCGCCGAAGACCTGGCGACCGCCGCACTGGATGAACTGGAAATCCCAGCAGGGAAAGGCATTTCACGGTCGCGTGGTGAAGTCGGCCGGTCAGCGGAAATCGTTCGCGTGGTCTTCGGCCCACTGCGCGAACGTGTGGGCAGGACGACCCGTGACTTCCGCGACGACGGTCGACACCTGCGGCGGCGCGGTGGTTCCGGCCTGCCATGCCGCCAAGATCGCGTCAACACCGACAGGCGGCATGGTCTTGCCGAGCTCGACGCGTGCCTGTTCGACCGTGATCCACTCGAGGGCGATCTCGCGACCGGTGGCCGCACCGATGTGCCGTACCTGCTGCCGGATGGACAGTGACTCGGGCCCCCACACGGTGTAGGCGTGGCCATGGTGACCTGGCAGGGTCAAGGCGGTCACCGCGAGCGCCGCCAGGTCCTTCTCGTGAATGGGCGCTGTCCGCGCGTCTGGGTACGGCACCCGGACGACGCCCTCATCGCGGATCGAGTTCCGCCACCACCACAAGGTGTTGGTGGCGAACATTCCTGGTCGGATGAATGTCCATGACAGGCTGGAGTTCTCGATGGCGGACTCGACGGCGAGATGTGCCAGGGCGATCGGGTTGTGCGCGGCATCCGGGTGGATGACAGACCCGGACGACAGCAGTACCACGTGCTGGACGCCGGCGGATTCTGCCGCAGTCACGAAACCGTCGATTCCTTCTGGCTTGGCGTAGAGAAACACGCGCTGCGCCCCGTCGAGTACGGCGGGCAGGGTTTCGGGGTTCTCCAGATCGGCCGTGCCGACTTCCGATCCTGGCGGAAAGCCCATGGGGAGCGGCTTCCGGCTCGTCAGCCGAATCTTCTCGCCCGCCGAACTCAGACCCGCCGCGACATGACGACCGACATTCCCGCTGGCTCCGAAAACCACTGTGACCATGCCACGAGCGTAGGTCTGAGGCTTACTTATCGAAAGGACCTACCTTGAAGTAAGCTCCAGATATGAAGGTAGGTTCCCAGGCTGGGCAGGACGCCTGGCAGAACATGAGTGACGCGTTCAACAGCGACTGCCCGGCGCGCGAGGTGCTCGAACACATCACCACTCGCTGGGGCATGTTGATCCTGGCGGCGCTGAGAGACGGACCGCGGCGCTTTTCCGAATTGCACGCGACAATCGGTGGGATCAGCGAGAAGATGCTGTCGCAAACACTGCGCACCCTGGTGCGGGACGGGCTTGTCGCGCGAACGGTCGAGCCCACCACGCCGCCGCGGGTCAGTTACGAACTCACGCCACTCGGCCAGGGCCTCGCCAAATCGCTGGAACAACTCCTGCGCTGGATCCGTCAGCACACGATCGACGTCGTCACTGCCCAGCGCCGCCACGACCAACAGCATCGATGAGGTCTGACCACCGGGTGGAGCTGAGGGGAATCGAACCCCTGACCTCTGCCTTGCAAAAGCAGCGCTCTACCAATTGAGCTACAGCCCCGGTCGCGGGCGGGAGTACCGCCCGCGGGAAGTTCTAGTTGTTGTGACCTGCTCCCGCGGCCTTGGCCGGGGCGCTGCCATTGGCCGAGACGGCGCCGAGCGGCTTGTCCGTCGGGGCGGTGGCCTCGCGCCACAGGTCAGCTTCGGCCTTGGCGTCCTTGTTGCGCTTGATGACGAACAGCACACCACCCGCGATTACTGCGAGCGCCAACAGCTTCTTCACCTGAAGCCCCTTCTCGACGGTCCGGCTGACCTCACGATGTTACTGCACGGCGCTGCACCCCGGTCGGCGCGGTCACCCGCCGGTTTCGGCCGTTCCACGTGGAACCAAACCTGTTGACCTTTCCCCTGGGGCAGACCGCACAGTGACTGAGTGGAGTTACTGACGATTGGCGCGTTCGCCAGGGCGGCTCGCCTCTCGCCGAAGGCGTTGCGGCTTTACGACGAGCTCGGGTTGCTGCGGCCGGCCGTCGTCGATCCGTCGTCCGGCTACCGCCGATATCACCCTGACCAGCTCGAACAGGCAAGGCTCGTGGCCTGGCTCCGCCGGCTCGGGATGCCGCTGGCCCGCATCAGGACCGTCTGCGCACTCACCGCACCCGAGGCGGCCGAGCAGATCGCCGCGTTCTGGCGGGAGATCGAAGCCGACACCGCTGCGCGTGGCCGTCTCGCGTCTTTCCTGGTCCAGCACCTCTCCCGAAAGGAACCTGTCATGCCGCTGACCATCAGTTACGCCGTGCGCACCGACCAAGGTCTCGTGCGCGAGTCGAACCAGGACGTCGCTTACGCCGGGCCACATCTGCTCGCCGTGGCCGACGGGTTCGGCGCCGAAAACGACGATCGCCTCGCCAGCGCGGCCGCGGTCGAGGCACTTCGACCGCTGGACACCATTGTCCCCGCGGACGAACTGCTCAACGTCCTGAACGACGCCATCAGCCGGGCCGACAACGCGGTCCGCGCGCTCGACGCCGCCGACGTGGGCACAACACTCACCGCGCTGCATTGGTCAGGCAGTCAGCTCGCGCTCGTGCACATCGGCGATTCGCGCGTCTATCTCCTGCGTGCCGAGGAGCTGTTCCAGATCACCCACGACCACACGCTCGTCCAGGCCATGATCGACGAAGGCAGGCTCACCACCGACGAAGCCACCTCGCATCCGCAACGGACCCTGCTGGTCAAGGCACTGCACGGCGGACAGCGGCAGGAACCCGACATCCAACTGCTCGACGCCGAAGCGGGCGACCGCTACCTGCTGTGCTCCGACGGCCTGCACGCCGCCCTCGACAACGAGACCGTCCGCCGGGTCCTGCAAACGACACCGGAGCCCGAAGACGCGGTGCGCGAACTGGTGCGCCTCGCCAACGACACCGGCGGCGCCGACAACGTGGCCTGCGTCGTCGCCGACGTCAGGCCTTCACCGCTTGGACGTCCAGCCGGATCTCGATAGTCGAGCCGACGACCACCAGGCCCTTGGCCAGTGTCTGCTGCCAGTTGATCGTGAAATCCTCGCGGTGCAGTTCGGTCGTGGCCCGCGCACCGAGCCGGTCGCCGTTCCAGGACCGCAGGCCGAGGTAGGTCGAGTTCAGCCGCACCCCACGGCTCGCGCCACGCAGGTTCAGGGTGCCGTCGAGGGTCCATTGGTCGCCGGCGGCGGGTCGGATGCGGTCGCTGTAGAACTGCAGGCGCGGAAACCGTTCCACATCAAGGAAATCGGATGACCGCAGGTGCTCGTCCCGTTTCGGCGAACCGGTGTCGATGCTCGCCGCGTCGATGAGCACCTCGATCGACGAGTCCTCGAGCCGGTCGCCGACGTGCACCCGACCGCGGAATCCGGTGAACCGGCCGTGCACCCGCGAAAGTCCGATATGCCTTGCCACGAAACGGATCGACGAGTGGTCCGGGTCGAGGTTCCAGTCGCCGGGTTCGGGGAGCCGGAGCCCCGCGTCCGGCACCAGGTGCACCTCGCCGAGCGCGGTGTGATCACCCGAACCGACGTCGACGTTGTGCGTCGCCGCGCGGTAACCACCCGCGCTGACCGAGGCGGCGTACGTACCCGCGGCCGCAGTACTCACAACCAGCCCGAAATCATCGGCGACCGCCCGGCTCACCCGGTGCGATCGCTTGTGCCGCAACAACAATTCGGCCCCGGGCAGCGGACGCCCATGCTCGTTACGCACCCTGGCGCTGACCAGTCCGGCACCGGCCTCGAAGCTGACCGGTTCCCCCTGCCGACCATCCCTGCGCCGCAGACGGCCGAACATTCGCACTCCCCTCGCTGACGGTCCTTGCGTTGCGACCATAAGCAGCGGAGGACGGTGAACCAGCCCGCCCGTTACACACATCACGGGGTGATGTCACACGCTCAGCAGGCGCTCCCCTGGTAAGGGCCCGGAATGATCAAAGCCCCGTTCTCCTGATCGGGAGAACGGGGCTTTGATCTGCTGTGGGCCCAGGAGGACTTGAACCTCCGACCTCTTCGTTATCAGCGAAGCGCTCTAACCGCCTGAGCTATGGGCCCGTCTTTGGGAACGAAAGAAGACTACAGGATGCCTTCTACTCCCTTTCAGACAGGGTGACCTCCAGGCCGCCTGCCAAATCGGCGGAAACGTTGTAGATGAACGCGCTCACCGTGGCCAACGCCGAGAGCAGCACGATATTGATCGCACCGAGGATCGCGGCGATGCCGAACACTCGGCCGGCGCTGATCAGCGGGGCGGGGGCATCCCCACCGTCACCGGAAACCAGGGACGAGTACGTGCCGTTCAGCTTGTCCCACACGCCCATACCGTCGAGCACCGTGTACAGCACCCCGACCGCGACGAGCCACACGAAGAACATTGCGACGCCGAGCACGAGCGACAGCTTCAGCACCGACCACGGGTCGAACCGCTTGACCTGCAGGCTCGCCCGGCGTGGACCGCGGCCCGGACGGCGCAGCGCGCTGGGCGCGGAGCGCTGCTTCACGCCGGGACTGGTCACGCTCACCGTCTCCTGCCCCCTCAGCCCCGCCAGTGCGTCGTCGTCTCGCGGCTGCCCGGGGTTGCCGAACAGACCCTGGGCCGCAGTGCCGGTCACCACCGGCTGGTCGGCACCGCCGCCACCGTCCGAGTACAACACATTTTCCGCAGCCTGGCCGCCCGGAAACCACTGTTCGGGTGTGGTCTCCGATTTGCCGTTGGAGGCGTCCTTGCTCAGCCGCTGCCATGGCGGAGTCGCCGCTTCACCGGTGGCTGTCGGCTGTTCCGAGTTTTCGGGGGAGGTCACCAACTAGTCCTTACCCGGCGTTGTCCGCGCCGGTCTCGTCTCCTTCGTTGCCTTCACCATTATCGACGTCCGAGGGCTCGTCCGCGTTGCGTGCCACCGCGAGCAGGGTTGTCCCCTCCCCGAGATTGATCAGCCGCACGCCCTTCGTCTGCCGGCCCGCCTTCCGTACCTGCTCGGCGGCGGTCCGGATGACGCCGCCGCTGGAGGTGATGGCGTAGAGCTCGTCGTCCACGTCGACGATGAGCGCTCCCACCAGCCTGCCACGCTTGCGGTCGTGCTGGATGGTCAGCACACCCTTGCCTCCGC
This sequence comes from Amycolatopsis sp., assembly GCF_035546795.1. Taxonomy (GTDB): domain Bacteria; phylum Actinomycetota; class Actinomycetes; order Mycobacteriales; family Pseudonocardiaceae; genus Amycolatopsis_E. The sequence continues at coordinate 62,408 of NZ_DASZWC010000007.1, read as the reverse complement.
GGCCCTGCACCGGGTAGTCCTCGATGGGCGTCCGCTTCGCATACCCGCCGTCGGTCGCGACCAGCAGGAACTTCTCCGGCTTGACCACGTTCAGCGCGAGCAGCTCGTCCCCGTCGTTGAACCGCATGCCCAGCACCCCCGAGGTGGCGCGGCCCATCGGGCGCAGCGCTTCGTCGGTGGCGTGGAAGCGGATCGACTGCCCTTCCGCCGAAACCAGCAGCAGGTCGTCGTCCGGGCCGGCCAGCACGGCGCCGACCAGTTCGTCACCTTCGCGCAGGTTGACGCCGATCAGGCCGCCGGAGCGGTTGGAGTCGAAGTCACTCAGCTTGGTCTTCTTGACCAGGCCCTTCTGCGTGGCGAGCACCAGGTACGGCGCCACCTCGTAGTTCGGGATCTCGATTACCTGGGCGATCGTCTCATCCGGCTGGAACGCCAGCAGATTCGCGACGTGCTGACCACGTGCGCTGCGGTTCGCCTCAGGGAGCTCGTACGCCTTGGTGCGGTACACCCGGCCCTTGTTGGTGAAGAACAGGATCCAGTCATGCGTGGAGCACACGAAGAAGTGCTGCACGATGTCGTCCTGCTTGAGCTGCGCGCCCTGCACACCCTTGCCGCCGCGCTTCTGCGAGCGGTAAAGATCGGTCTTCGTCCGCTTCGCGTACCCGGTGCGGGTGATGGTGACGACGACGTCCTCGACGGCGATCAGGTCCTCGACCGAGACATCCCCGTCGAAGGGGATGATCTGGGTGCGCCGGTCGTCGCCGTACTTGTCGACGATCTCGGTCAGTTCTTCCTTGATGATCTGCCGCTGCCGCTCCGGCTTCTCCAGGATGTCCTTCAGATCGGCGATCTTGGCCTCGATCTCGGCCAATTCGTCGATGATCTTCTGACGTTCCATCGCGGCGAGGCGCCGCAGCTGCATCTCCAGGATCGCGTTGGCCTGGATCTCGTCGACTTCCAGCAGCTCGATCAGACCGGTGCGCGCGACGTCGACGGTCGCCGACCGGCGGATCAGCGCGATGACCTCGTCGAGCATGTCCAGCGCCTTGACGTACCCACGCAGGATGTGGGCCCGTTCCTCGGCCTTGCGCAACCGGAACCGGGTGCGCCGGACGATGACCTCGATCTGGTGCTTGACATAGTGCTTGACGACCTGGTCCAGCCGTAGCGTCCGCGGCACGCCGTCGACCAGGGCGAGCATGTTGACGCCGAAGTTGTACTGCAGCTGGGTGTGCTTGTAGAGGTTGTTCAGCACGACCTTCGCGACCGCGTCCCGCTTCAGCGTGATCACGATGCGCATGCCGCGGCGGCTGTTCGACTCATCCGCGATGTCCGCGATCCCGGTGAGCTTGCCGTCGCGCACCAGCGCCGCGATGTTCTCCACCAGGTTGTCCGGGTTGACCTGGTACGGCAGCTCGGTGACGACGAGAACGGTGCGCCCCTTGAGGTCTTCATCGACCTCGACCACCGCGCGCATCTTCACCGAACCGCGGCCGGTGCGATACGCGTCTTCGATCCCGGACGTGCCCAGGATCTGGCCCTTGGTCGGGAAGTCCGGCCCCTTGATGCGCAGCAGCAGGGCGGCGAGCAGCTCGTCCTCGCTCGCCTCGGGGTTTTCCAGCGCCCAGATGACGCCTTCGGCGACCTCACGCAGGTTGTGCGGCGGGATGTTGGTCGCCATCCCAACCGCGATCCCGGACGTGCCGTTGACCAGCAGGTTCGGGATCCGCGCCGGCAGTACGTCCGGCTCCTGGGTGCGGCCGTCGTAGTTGTCGGAGAAGTCGACGGTCTCCTCGTCGATCTCCCGCAGCATCTCCATGGCCAGCGGGTCGAGCCGGGACTCGGTGTACCGCATGGCGGCAGCGGGGTCGTTGCCCGGGGAGCCGAAGTTGCCCTGCCCGTCGATCAACGGGTAGCGCAGCGACCACGGCTGGGCCAGCCGGACGAGCGCGTCGTAGATCGCCGAGTCACCGTGCGGGTGGTAGTTGCCCATCACGTCGCCGACGACGCGGGAACACTTGTTGTACCCGCGATCCGGCCGGAAACCCGAGTCGTACATGGAGTACAGCACGCGGCGGTGCACCGGCTTGAGGCCATCGCGCACGTCCGGCAGCGCCCGCGACACGATCACGCTCATCGCGTAGTCGATGTAGGAACGCTGCATCTCGTGCTGGATGTCGACCGGTTCGGTGCGGTCGTGATCCGGCGGCAAGGTTTCCGTCATGGGGTCCTTCTCATGAGAAAGCTGGAGTCAGTGCGCTGGTGCGGCTACACGTCGAGGAAACGAACGTCCTTGGCATTGCGGGTGATGAACGAGCGGCGGGCTTCCACGTCCTCGCCCATCAGCACGCTGAACAGCTCGTCCGCGGCGGCCGCGTCGTCCAGGGTCACCTGGAGCAGCAGCCGGTGCGCCGGGTCCATCGTGGTCTCCCACAGTTCCTCGGCGTTCATCTCGCCGAGACCCTTGTAGCGCTGGATCGCGTCGTCCTTCGGCAGCTTCCGGCCGGCCTCGGCGCCGGCGGCGATCAACCCGTCGCGCTCCTTGTCGGAGTAGGCGTACTCCGGCTCCGCCCGGGGCCACTTGATCTTGTACAGCGGCGGGCACGCGAGATACACGTGGCCGTGCTCGATGAGCTGCGGCATGAAGCGGAACAGCAACGTCAGCAGCAGGGTGCGGATGTGCTGCCCGTCCACGTCGGCGTCGGCCATCAGGACGATCTTGTGGTAGCGCAGTTTCGACAGGTCGAAGTCGTCGTGGATACCGGTGCCCAGCGCGGTGATCAGCGACTGGACCTCGTTGTTCTTGAGCACCCGGTCGATCCGGGCCTTCTCCACGTTGATGATCTTGCCGCGGATCGGCAGGATCGCCTGGAACCGCGACTCCCGACCTTCCTTGGCCGAGCCACCCGCGGAGTCACCCTCCACGATGTAGAGCTCGCACTCCTCGGGGTTGGTGGACTGGCAGTCCTTCAACTTGCCGGGCAGCCCGCCGATGTCCATCGCACCCTTGCGGCGCACCAGATCCCGGGCACGCCGCGCCGCCATCCGCGCCTGCGCGCTGGACACCGACTTGTTGATGATCGTCTTGGCTTCGCTCGGGTTGCGCTCGAACCAGTCGGCCAGCCATTCGTTTGTCTTCGTCTGCACGAACGACTTCGCCTCGCTGTTGCCCAGCTTGGTCTTGGTCTGGCCCTCGAACTGCGGTTCGGCGAGCTTGATCGAGACGATCGCGGCGAGGCCCTCGCGCACGTCCTCACCGGAGAGGTTCTCGTCCTTCTCCTTGAGCAGCTTCTTGTCACGCGCGTACGCGTTGACGACGCGGGTGAGCGCGGCGCGGAAGCCTTCTTCGTGCGTGCCGCCTTCGTGCGTGTTGATCGTGTTCGCGAACGTGTGCACCGAGGGCGTGAAGGAGTTGTTCCACTGCATCGCGACCTCGACCTCGAGGCCGTCGCCCTTGGCGTCGAAGGAGATCACGCTCTGGTGGATCGGGTCCTTGCTGCCGTTGATGTGCTTGACGAAGTCCTCGAGCCCGCCCGGGTAGTGGTAGACCCGCTCCTTGACCCTGGCCTGCCTGCCCTCGACGTCGGTCTCGGTCTCTTCGTCGCTGACCCGCTCGTCTCGCAGCGTGAGCGAGAGGCCCTTGTTCAGGAAGGCCATCTCTTGCAGGCGGCGCGCGACCGTTTCCGCGTTGTACGTGGTGGTCTCGAAGATGTCCGGGTCCGCCCAGAACGTGACGGTGGTACCGGTGTCGTCGGCGGGGCCGACGTCGATGAGTTCGCCGGGCACGGAGTGGTCGTAGTGCTGCTGCCACCGCCGGCCGGCGTAGCGGATGTCGACATCGAGCGCGGTGGACAGCGCGTTCACCACCGAGACGCCCACGCCGTGCAGCCCGCCCGACACCGCGTAGGAGTCGCTGTCGAACTTGCCGCCGGCGTGCAGCATGGTGAGCACGACCTCGACGGTCGGCTTCTTCTCCTTGGGGTGCATGTCCACCGGGATGCCGCGGCCGTCGTCGACGACGCGGACACCGCCGTCGGCCAGCAGGGTCACCTCGACCTTGGTCGCGAATCCCGCCATCGCCTCGTCGACCGAGTTGTCGACGACCTCTTGGATAAGGTGGTGAAGGCCGCGCTCACCGGTCGAGCCGATGTACATACCCGGGCGTTTCCGGACGGCTTCGAGACCCTCGAGCACGGTGATGGAGGACGCGTTGTAGTCACTCTGATTCGCTGCCACAGGCCTGCTTTCTCCTCAGTCTTGCCCAAGGGATCCCCGCTCCCTGTTACATCTTACTTGGCCACGCGCGCTCACATGCGGCAAGGACACCCCTGATTTCGTCACAGGCGCACGAACTCGAACCCAGATGGGTGCCGAGATGGCTCTGCGTCATGCCGGGGCATCACGGCGCATTCAAGTGTCAGCCGTAAGTGTCGCGCGGACCGCGCCCGGGAACGTGCCGCAGCCCCTTCCGCCAGCTCGGTGCGGTGGGCCCGTGAATACGCATCCGCTTGACCACGCCGTGCCCGACGGCCGCGGCGATCTTGGTCAGCAACTGGCCCTGCAGCAGGCGAAGCTGGGTGGCCCACGCCGTCGAGCTGGCACGGACGGTGAGCTCACCGTCCTTGAGTGAGATCGGCTGGGCGTGCTCGGCGACCTCTTCGCCGACGAGTTTCGCCCATTGGCCGAAAACCTGCCCGTCGGCGAGGCGCGCCGCCCAGCCGCGATCAGCGGAAAGCCGGGAGATCAGCCGCCCGAGCGGCTGCGGATCACGGGAGTCGGCGCCGGGCGAGGACCAGCGGCGGCGCCGGGGATTCTGGCCGAAGTCGCTGGGCTTGCCGCGTTTGCGCACACCGGGCTCCACACCCCGCGCTTCCGCCTTGGCCCGAGCGGCCGCCAGCGCCTGACGCGCCAGGTCGCGCCCCGACGCGTTCTCGTTCGGCCCAGCCGGGGAATCACGCTGCGTGCCGGATACAGTCCCCTCGGTGGGGTTAACCCCCGTAGTAGGGGAAGTAGAAGACCCTTTTGACCTCTTGATCACAGGGGGCGATAACTCGCTCACCGTGTTATCCACACTATCCACAGAGTTGTCCCCAGATCGGTGCATAAAATGTGTGGCCCCGGTCACTCCGCGTGCCCGATTTGATCTTGCTGAATCTTCTTCAGGCAAGGTTGACCTCCCCGTTCGAGACCGCGAACCGCGTTCCCGATAGCTCTGCGGGCACGTCCTCGTCCACGGCGGCGGTCACCAGCACCTGTTCGGCACCCGCCGCTACCTCGGCCAACCTGGATCGCCGACGCCGATCCAGCTCCGCGAACACGTCGTCGAGCAGTAGTACCGGCTCCCCGTTCTCGGCCCGCAACAGTTCGTAGGAGCCGAGACGCAGCGCGAGCGCGAAGGACCAGGACTCCCCGTGGCTGGCGTAACCCTTCGCCGGCGCTTCGCCGAGGATGAGCTCCAGCTCATCCCGGTGCGGGCCGACCAGGCTGACCCCACGATCGAGCTCGGCCTGCCGCACCTCGGACAACGACTGCACGAGGATACCCGCCAGTTTGTCCGGATCGGCGCGTTCTCCGTCGGGAATTCCATATCCGGCCGGAAGTGCCGCGCCCAGGCTGGATCGGTACGCGATTTTGGCAGGCCGCGAGTCGGGCGCCACCCCCAGGTACGCGGCGGCGGAGTGCGGCGCGAGGTCCGCGACGAGGTCAAGCCTGGCCGCGAGGAGCTGCCCGCCGACGGTCGCGAGATGGTTGTCCCACACCTCGAGCGTCGAGAGCGCGTACGGATCTTCACGCGCTCCCTTTTTCTTTCCGGCCGTCTTCAGCAACGCGTTGCGCTGGCGCAGCACCCGTTCGTAGTCGGAACGCACGCCGGCCCAGCGGGGCGCGCGAAGCACAAGAAGATCGTCGAGGAACCGGCGTCGCTCGTTGGGATCGCCGCGCACCAGCGCCAGGTCCTCCGGAGAGAACAGCACCGTGCGCAGAATGCCGAGAATGTCACGTGGCTTGCCGACCTGTCCCCGGTTGACGCGCGCGCGATTCGCCTTGCCCGGCGTGATCTCCAGTTCGATGGTCAGCTCGCGGTCGTCGTTGACCACGGCTGCCCGCACCAGCGCACGCTCACAACCGTGCCGGACCAGCGGCGCGTCTGTCGCAACGCGGTGTGAGCCGAGCGTTGCGAGGTAGCCGATGGCTTCGAGCAGGTTGGTCTTCCCCCGCCCGTTGGGACCGACCAGCACGGTCGGCCCAGGTGTCAACGGCAGGTCGACGTGCTCCCACGACCGGAAGTCGGTGACCTGAAGATGACGGAGGTACAAGGTGGCTACTGACCTATTTTCTTGACCGCGTGCCCGCCGAACTGGTTGCGCAGCGCGGCGACCGCACGCATGGCGGCGGAATCCTTCTGCCGTGAGGAGAACCGGGCGAACAACGCGGCCGAGATCACCGGCGCGGGCACGGCATTGTTGATCGCTTCTTCCAAGGTCCACCGGCCTTCACCGGAATCCTCGACGTAACCTTCGAGGTCGTCCAGCTCCGGGTCCTCGTCGAGCGCGCGGACCAGCAGGTCGAGCAGCCAGGAACGGACGACCGTGCCGCGCTGCCAGCCCTTGATCACCGCGGGCACGTCCTTGACGACCTTGGCGGCTTCGAGAAGTTCGAAGCCCTCGGCGTAGGCCTGCATGACGCCGTACTCGATGCCGTTGTGGATCATCTTCGCGTAGTGCCCGGCGCCGACGGATCCCGCGTGCGAGAAGCCCTCTTCGCGCGGACCCTCCGGCCGCAGCGTGTCGAAGATCGGCATGGCGCGCTCGACGTCCTCGGCCGCGCCGCCGACCATCAGGCCGTACCCGTTCTCCTTACCCCACACGCCACCGGAAACTCCGCAGTCGAGGTAACTGATCTTCTTCGCGGCGAGCACCTCGGAGTTGTGCTTGTCATCGGTGAACTTCGAGTTGCCGCCGTCGATCACCAGGTCGCCCGCCGACAGCAGCTCGCCGAGCTCGGCCACGGTCTCCTTGGTCGGTTCGCCGGCCGGGACCATGATCCAGACGATCCGCGGCGCGCTGAGTTTCGACACCAGGTCGGCGAGCGATGAGGAATCGCTCACGGCCTCGTTGCGGTCGTAGCCGACCACCTCGTGCCCGGCGGCGCGCAGCCGCTCCCGCATGTTGAAACCCATCTTGCCCAGACCGACGAGTCCCAGCTGAACCATTTGGAAATCCCCTCTGCTTTCTTTCGCGGCGCCGGTCAGCCGGGTAGACGGACCGGCATCAACAGGTAGAGGTAACCAGGAATGACCTGGCCCTGCTCGTCCGCCGGCTTGATCAAAGCCGGCCGGTTCGGGGTGGTGAAGGTCAGCTCCGCGCGATCGGCGTGCAGTGCCCCGAGACCATCGACGAGATAGCCCGGGTTGAACGCGATCGTCACCGGTTCGCCCTCGTAGTCCACGGGCAGCTCTTCTTCCGCACTGCCCTCGTCGTCACCGCCTGCCGAAAGCCGCAGCGAACCGTCCGCGAACTCCAGCCGGACCTGGGTACCACGCTCGGCGACCAGCGACACGCGCTTGATCGCCTCGGACAGCGGGGCGACCTCGATGACCGCGCGGGAGGTGTGCTGCGCGGGCAGCAGCTGCCGGTACGGCGGGAACTCCGCGTCGAGCAGCCGGGTGGTGGTGTAGCGACCGGAGCCGGAAAGCCCGAGTAGACCTTCGCCGCTGGCGAGGCCGACCGAAACGGTGGCGCCGCTCGCGCCGAGCGACTTCGCCGCTTCGGCGAGCGTGCGCGCCGGGACGAGCACGGCGGCGTCGGCGAGACCTTCGGCCGGCTGCCACGCGAACTCGCGCATCGCCAGCCGGAACCGGTCGGTCGCGACGAGGGTCAGCGAGTTGCCGGAGATCTCCAGCCGCATGCCGGTGAGCATCGGCAGCGTGTCGTCCTTGCCCGCGGCGACGGCGACCTGGGTGACCGCCTGGCCGAACGCGTCACCGGTGACCTCACCGGCGAGCGCGGGCTGGGCCGGCAGCGCCGGGTAGTCCTCGACCGGCATCGTCGGGAGGCTGAACCGGGCGTTGCCACAGGTGATGGACGCGCGGGATCCGTCGACGAAGATCTCGACGGGCTGGGCGGGCAGTGACTTGGTGATGTCGGCGAGCAACCGGCCGGACACCAGGAGCCGCCCGCCGTCGGCGATCGTCGCGGGGACGCCGACCGTGGCCGACACCTCGTAGTCGAAGCCGGAGACGGTCAGTGCGTCGGTCGTGCCGTCCGACCCGGCGTCGAGGAGCACACCACCCAGCACCGGAACCGGCGGCCGGGACGGCAGGCTGCGTGCCACCCAGGCGACGGCGTCAGCCAGCCCATCACGCTCGACGCGGATCTTCATGCGCCCATCCTTTCGACTGCCGAGCCGCCCCTGGGCCCGAGAAGATCGACAAACGGCCCTGGACGGCGCGGTGCGCAGCGCGGTTGCCAGGGGATCTCGTTGGTGGTGTGGCCCGATGCCGGTGTCGCCAGCGGCGTGCGGGCTTGGGTGTGGATACCCACGTTAGAACGTGACCGCTCCCGCCGTCATCCGGGGCAGGCCATCGACAAGTCGACAAGACCACCTGGTCTCGCCGCTTGTCCCCAGATCCACAGCCCCCTGTTTTTGCTTTAGAAGATTTTCTTGAGAAGAACAAAGGCAGTGACAGTAATAGGGGCTGTGGGTTGTGTGGATAGCGCTCGTTGCCGCAGGTCCGACGGCGCGTCCGGCTGTGGACATCTGGGGAGTGATCCCCGTGGACAAAATCGGCCGTCGGTGGACAACTTCCGGCTCCCCACAGTTCATCCACATCCATCCACAGTTGTCCACACAGTCTTCCCCAGGTGTGGGCCGAGTTGTACCCACGGTCGCGGACTGACGTGGGGACCTTGTACTTCACTCCTGTGAGCGACGGTGATCGTCTTTCGATGCCGTGTCGTTATTGGGATCACCGCCGTCGTGGCGCACTTCCTTGGCCTGCAACGGATTGACGCGCACAGACGCGGAAAGTCGCGCCGGAACAAAGGGATTCAGGGGCGCGTTCGGGCGCGCCGCAGCGCGCCACCTGCGAGCAGGGTTGAATTCCGTTGCCGGACAAGCGGTTCAGGACGCGCTCAGGACAGATCTGTCCCTAGTGGAGAGAAGGAGAGCGGCTGGCTACTACTGGCGGGCGCGCTGCTTGATGCGGAAGGTCAGTTCCTGGACCTGGTCGTAGATCCGGCGGCGCTCGGCCATTTCCTTTCGGATCTTCTTGTCCGCGTGCATCACCGTGGTGTGGTCGCGGCCGCCGAACGTCTGCCCGATTTTCGGCAGCGACATGTCGGTGAGTTCGCGGCACAGATACATGGCTATCTGGCGGGCGGTGGCGAGTGCCTTCGTTTTACCGGGTCCGCACAGGTCGTCGATCGTCACGTCGAAGAACTCGGCCGTTGTCGCCATGATCGTCGGCGCGCTGATTTCCGGCGCCTGCGAATCCGGGATCAGATCCCGCAGCACGATCTCCGCCAGCCCGACATCCACCGGCTGCTGGTTCAGCGAAGCGAACGCGGTGACGCGGATGAGCGCGCCCTCGAGCTCACGGATGTTCGCCTCGACCCGCGACGCGATGAACTCCAGCACCTCACCCGGCACCGCGAGCCTGTCCTGCGCGGCCTTCTTGCGGAGGATCGCGATCCGGGTCTCCAGCTCGGGCGGCTGGATGTCGGTGATCAGTCCCCACTCGAACCGCGTGCGCAGCCGGTCCTCCAGGGTTTCCAGCCGCTTGGGTGGCCGGTCCGAGGACACCACGATCTGCTTGTTCGCGTTGTGCAGCGTGTTGAAGGTATGGAAGAACTCCTCCTGAGTTCCTTCCTTGCCCTCCAGGAACTGGATGTCGTCGACGAGCAGGATGTCGATGTCGCGGTAGCGGCGCTGGAACGCCACCTTGCGGTCGTCGCGCAGTGAGTTGATGAAGTCGTTGGTGAACTCTTCGGTCGACACGTACCGCACGCGCATGCCGGGGAACAGCCGCTGGGCGTAATGCCCGACGGCGTGCAGCAGGTGGGTCTTGCCCAGCCCGGATTCGCCCCAGATGAACAGCGGGTTGTACGCGCGCGAAGGCGCTTCGGCGACGGCGAACGCGGCCGCGTGCGCGAACCGATTGGACGCACCGATGACGAAAGTGTCGAACGTGTACTTCTCGTTCAGGCGGGTCTTCGACGTCTGCGGCTGGGCCGGCGCGGTGTAGGGCTGGCCCGCCATCGGCTGGCCGGAGAACATCGGCCAGATCTCGTGCGCGGCCGCGAGGGCGTCGCCCTCTTCGTCCACTTCTTCTTCCGCGTCGTCCTCCGGGACCGGAGGCTTGACCGGCTCGGCCTGGACCCGGGAGCGCCGCAGCGGCGGCAGTAGTCCGTCGTCCAGCGGCGGCATCGTGCGGGACGGGCTTTCCGGTGCGCTTCCGTTTTCCACTCGCGCGGGTGACGGGGCGTACTGCGGCGCGGGAACCGGCGGGGCTGGAGCGACCTCCGCGCTGTCGACCTTCACCGCCAGCGAGACGGGACGGCCGAGGCGGCGGGACAGAGCGTGGGTGATCGGTTCGCGCAGCGCGCGCTCGATGGCTTCCTTCGCGAAGTCACTCGGCGCGGCGAGCAGTGCGGTTCCGTCGAGCAGACCGATGGGGCGGGTGACCCTCATCCACGCGCGTTGTTGCGGAGAGAGCGTGCCGTCGGAAAGTTCGCGGACGACCTGCTCCCAGACGACCCCCAGATTGATCTGGTGCTCGGACACCGACTCCGCTCCCCTCCCCTCGTCGCGTTGGACGACACCTTGAAAATCACCCTGCGGGCCGCCTGCTCACCACATGGAGCGGCGTTTCCCTACCCCAGTGGTCACCGCGCGCAGCGGGCATCCACAGAGTTGTCCACAACTGTGCACTAATGTACGGGCCCCCGCAGTGCCTCCACCTGCGGGTGCAACCTACGCCAGCCGAAGCCTCCACACCTTCCGACCATGGCGCCGAGCCCCTCGAACGGGTGACTCAAGAGGAGACACGCTAACAAGCTCGGAGCTGTCCCACAAGATGCCTGTCGTAGAAGGATTCCATGCTCTACTGGGTGTCGCCAGTCGGTCCTTCCGCGTACTCGACCGGGGCCGGTTGCCGGACCCCGGTGGCGGGGCCGTACCCTCGTAAGGTCTCCCGCTTGCGACGGGCACATTTGTGTGTCCACGTTCGCTGACCGCGCGGGCAGACACCCAGACCTGACGGTGGAACACCGAAGCCACCGGTATGTCGAGACCAGGAGAAGCAGAGTCGTGAGCAAGGGTAAGCGCACTTTCCAGCCGAACAACCGCCGACGCGCCCGGACGCACGGATTCCGGCTGCGCATGCGCACCCGTGCCGGCCGGTCGATTTTGGCGGCCCGTCGTCGCAAGGGCCGCGAGAAGCTGTCCGCCTGATCGCGCCTGAACCCAGGCGCGCCCATGCTGCCCGCTGCCGCACGCTTGCGGCGAAGTGAGGACTTCCGCGAAGTCATGCGCCGGGGGTCTCGCGCAGGGCGGCGGCGCCTTGTGGTCCATGCGTTGCAGGCTCCGGACCCGCCCGCCGGTGCCGACCCAGTCGAGGTCGGCCCGCGGGCGGGTTTTGTGGTGAGCAAGGCCGTCGGTAATTCCGTGGTGCGCCACCGCGTGAGCCGGCGGCTGCGTCATCTCGTGGCCGGGCACCTCGGAACCGTTCCGCCCGGCAGCTCGTTGGTGGTTAGGGCCCTACCTCCGGCGGCGACCGCGTCCAGCGCCGAATTGGGCGCGGATCTCGACTCCGCACTGTGCAAACTGGGCCTGATCCCGGACCGGCGAACGGCCGGCCCGGCCGAGCACGATCATGATGGGTCAGCGGTGTGAACGAACCCACGACCGCGATCGACGACGGACCCCGCGAGGCAGCCAGGCCGGGTCCGGTCGCCTGGCTGTTGCTGCTCCCGCTCCGTTTCTATCGCAAGTGCATTTCCCCCTTCCTCCCGCCGAGCTGCCGGTTCTATCCGAGCTGCAGCACTTACGCGGTCGAGGCCTTGACCCGGTTCGGCGCCGCCCGAGGTTCCTATCTCGCGGCGCGCCGGCTGTTGCGGTGCGGTCCGTGGAGCATGCCCGGCCGCGACCCGGTGCCCGAGAAGTTCTCCTGGCGCCACACCAGACCTGGTTTGTCAATCGAGGAGTAGCTCAGTGCTCGAGTTCATCTACTACCCCGTGTCCTTCATCCTCTGGTGTTGGCACAAAGTCTTCGGCTTCGTCTTCGGGGAGAACAACGCGATCGCCTGGATCCTGGCGATCATGTTCCTGACCTTCACGATCCGCGGCATCATGTTCAAGCCGTTCGTGAAGCAGGTCCGGTCGATGAAGAAGATGCAGGAGTTCGCGCCGGAACTGAAGAAGGTCCAGAAGAAGTACGCGAACGACAAGCAGCGCCAGGCGCAGGAGATGCAGAAGCTCCAGCGCGAGCACGGGGTCAACCCGCTGGGCAGCTGCCTGCCGATGATCCTGCAGATCCCGGCGTTCATCGGTCTGAACTGGGTGTTGCGTGCGTTCAGCTACAACCCGCACCCGGGGCAGCCGAAAACCGAGAACTACTTCTTCAACGCGCAGGGCGTGGAGTCCTACCTCAACGCGCGGATCTTCGGTGTCAACCTGGGAGACGCGATCCACCACACCGCGACGCTCGGCGGTATCGCCGACAGCGGGTGGAACTGGAACGTGGCCCCGGTGGCCGTCCCACTGATGATCCTGGCGAGCATCCTGACTCACCTCACGGCGCGGCACTCGGCGGCCCGTCAGGCCGCGACGGCGACCGAGGTCAACTCGCAGGCCGCGATCATGCAGAAGCTGACGATGTACATCTTCCCGCTCGGTGTGCTCGTCTTCGGTGCCTTCTTCCCGATCGGTCTGCTCATCTACTGGCTGGCGAACAACAGCTGGACCCTGATGCAGCAGCGGCTCGTCTACACCCGGATCGACAAGGAAGAGGCGGCCAAGAAGGCGGAGGCCAAGGAGAAGCGCGACTCGCTCGCTCCGAAGCCGGGTGCGAAGCCGAAGCCGGGTGCGAAGCCCGTGCAGCAGACCAAGACGAACACCAACACCGACGAAGACACGTCCACTGACAACGGTCAGCAGCCGGGCGGTCAGCAGTCGAATGGTAAGCGGAGCTCGAAGGCAGGCTCCCCGCACCGGTTCGCCCAGCAGGGGCAGCGTTCGCAGGGTGCGAGCGGACAGCGCAAGAAACCGGCACAGGGTGGCAAGAACTCAGGACAGAAAGGCTCGGGGCAGAAGCGTCGCTGACGCCGGCCCCGGGAGAGGAGACGAATGATGTCGGAGACGGTCGAGGCGATCGACACCGAGTCGGAGAAGGCCATCGACGAGACCGAGGAGAACGCGCCCACGGGTGCCGAACTGCTCGTGCGGGAAGGCGATATCGCCGGGGACTACTTGGAGCGTCTGCTGGACCTGCTCGATTACGACGGTGACATCGACCTGGACGTGGAAGCGGGCCGGGCGATCGTGAGCATCGACGGGGGTGACGATCTGGAGAAGCTGGTCGGCAGCCGCGGTCAGGTGCTCGAGTCGCTGCAGGAACTGACCCGGCTCGCGGTCCAGCAGGAGACCGGCACGCGTAGCAGGCTGATGCTGGACATCGCGGGCTGGCGCGCGGGTCGCCGGGAGGAGCTTCGCGAGCTCGGCAAGTCGACAGCGGAGACCGTCGTGTCGACCGGGGAGAGGGTGCGGCTGCAGCCGATGAGCCCGTTCGAGCGGAAGGTCGTGCACGACGCGGTGGCCGCGGTCGACGGCGTGCACAGCGAGAGCGAGGGCGAGGAGCCCAAGCGTCGCGTGGTCGTCATCCCGGACAGTGAGGACTGAGAAGCCAGGAACCAGGAGCGGCCCGCCGGACATCCGGCGGGCCGCTTTTTTCATGCCCAGTTTCACGTGAAACCGAGCCGCTGCCGGATGGCGGTGTTGGCGTCAGGGACAATCGGACGGACAGTGGTTTCACGTGAAACGGAGTGACGAGTGGCGCCGGTACCAGAGGCAGCAGCCCGCGTGTTCGGAGACGGACTGGAGGGCGCCGAGCGGTTCGCCGCTCTCCTGGAACGGCACGGGGTCGAGCGTGGACTCATCGGGCCGCGCGAAGTGGACCGGCTCTGGGATCGGCATCTGCTGAACTCCGCGGTCATCGCGGAACGCATCCCGCACAGCGCGCGCGTGGTGGACGTCGGCTCGGGCGCCGGCCTGCCCGGCGTACCGCTCGCGATCGCTCGCCCGGATCTGCACATCACGCTTGTCGAACCCATGGCGCGTCGTGTCGACTGGCTCGACGGGGTGATCGAGGAACTCGACTTGGACGTCACGGTGTTGCGCGGCCGGGCCGAGGAGCGGGCCATCCGGGCGGAAGTGGGCACAGTCGACGTGGTCACGGCGCGCGCGGTGGCGCCTCTGGCGAAATTGGCGGGCTGGTGTCTTCCGCTTCTCCGTGAAGGTGGCATGATGCTTGCATTGAAGGGGGCCAGCGCGCGGGACGAAGTCGCGCGCGATACGTCCGCTGTCGCCAAGGTTGGCGGTGGCGTGCCCACGGTCTCCGAGTGTGGGGTCGACCTTCTGGAGACTCCCACGACCGTTGTGATTGTCGAGCGAATCCGCCCGCAGGCATCGGCTCAGCCAAAACGGCGACGCAGTGCTGTCGGTAGCCGGTCGAAGCGAGCGGGATGAAAAGATGGCCATGTTCCACGTGAAACCGTGCGATTTGCGCGGTGGAGTGTCGATACCAGAGAGGTGACTCGGCCGGTGACCCCGCCTTCGTCAGACTGGACCCCGATCGCCGAAGAGGCGGAGAACGCGGCGCGCGTTCTTCACCCCGAATCCAACATGCTCCCCAAGCCCGACCACCGTCGAGTGCTGACCGTCGCCAACCAGAAGGGCGGCGTCGGCAAGACGACCAGCGCGGTGAACCTCGCCGCGGCCCTCGCCGTGCACGGACTCAAGACGCTGGTGATCGACCTCGACCCGCAGGGCAACGCCAGTACCGCGCTCAACGTGGAACACCGATCGGGCACCCCGTCGGTCTACGAGGTCCTCCTCGGTGAGGTGTCGCTGGCAGAGGCGACGGCCGTGTCCGAGCAGTCGCCGAATCTGCTGTGCGTGCCAGCCACGATCGACCTCGCCGGTGCCGAGATCGAGCTTGTGGAGATGGCCAACCGTGAGTCGCGGCTCAAGGAGGCGCTCTCCGCCGAGGCGATCGACGAGACCGGCGTCGACTACGTTTTCATCGACTGCCCGCCCTCGCTCGGCCTGCTCACGGTGAACGCGATGGTCGCGGCCCGCGAGGTGCTGATCCCGATCCAGTGCGAGTACTACGCGCTGGAAGGTCTGGGGCAGCTGCTGAGCAACATCGACCTCGTGCAGAAGCACCTCAATCCGAGCCTGGCGGTCTCCACGATCCTGCTCACCATGTACGACGGCCGGACCAAACTGGCCGATCAGGTGACCGCCGAGGTGCGTAGCCACTTCGGCGACGTCGTGTTGAAGACCGTCATCCCCCGCAACGTGAAGGTCTCCGAGGCGCCCAGTTACGGCCAGACCGTGCTGGCGTACGACCCCGGGTCGCGCGGCGCGATGAGTTACATGGACGCCGCGAAAGAGATCGCCGAACGTGGCAGCACCAATGGATCGAGGAGCGGAACACTATGACCGAACGCAGAGGAGGGCTCGGCCGCGGATTGGCGGCGCTGATCCCCACCGGACCGGCAGCCGCCGAGGGCGCGACCGTAGAGGTCCGCACCGAGCCATCCTCGCGTAACGGCGACCACGCCACTGCGCCCGACAACGCCACGCCGATTCCGGCCGGCGAGGTCGCCGGGGCGGTCTATCGCGAGGTCCCGATCGGCGCGATCAAGCCGAACCCGAAGCAGCCGCGCCAGGTCTTCGACGAGGAAGCGCTCGCCGAGCTCGAGCATTCGATCCGCGAGTTCGGCCTCATGCAGCCGATCGTGGTGCGTGAACTGCCGAACGACGAGTACGAGCTCGTTATGGGCGAGCGCCGGCTGCGCGCCTCGCAGCAGGCCGAGCTGGAGAAGATCCCGGCGATCGTCCGGCAGACCGCCGATGAGGCGATGCTCCGCGACGCTTTGCTGGAGAATATCCACCGCGTGCAGCTGAACCCCCTCGAAGAGGCGGCGGCCTACCAGCAGCTGCTCGACGAGTTCGAGGTGACGCACGAGGAGCTCGCCGGCCGGATCGGCCGGAGCCGTCCGGTCATCACGAACACCATCCGACTGCTGAAGCTCCCCCTTCCCGTGCAGCGGCGGGTCGCCGCCGGGGTGCTTTCCGCCGGGCACGCCCGCGCGTTGCTGTCGCTGGAGGACGCCGAGTCCCAGGAGGACCTGGCGACCCGGATCGTCGCCGAGGGCCTGTCGGTCCGCGCGACCGAGGAAGCCGTGACGCTCAAGAAGAGCGAGGCGCCGGCCAAGCCGAAACCCCAGCCGCGCAAGGCGATGCAGGCGCCCGGTCTCCAGGAACTGGCCACTCGCCTGTCGGACACGTTCGACACCCGGGTGAAGGTCGACCTCGGCCGGCGGAAGGGCCGAATCGTCGTCGAGTTCGGCTCGGTCGACGATCTCGAGCGAATCGTGGCGCTCATGACGCCGGAAGCGACAAATCGGACAGCTCGAACCGATGAAGGATGACCCTAGGTCATTTCGTCACGGTGATGATTTGATCAAGCGGTGCGGGAGATCGCCCGGCTGACCAGATCGGCGAAAACCTCGCCGAGGGAGGCCCCCGAGGTCTCGATCGCCATCGGCACGGTGGAGGTCTCGGTCAGTCCGGGCGACGAGTTCACTTCGAGGAACTGAACCGTGCCGTCGGCGTCGACGATCGCGTCGGTGCGCGAGATGTCGCGCAGACCGAGCAGCCGGTGCGCGCCCACGGCCAACTCGCCCACCGCCTTGGCGGCCGCTTCGGAAATCCGAGCGGGCGCGAAGAAATCCGTGAGCCCTGCGGTGTAGCGCGCGGTGTAGTCGTAGACCCCGCTCTCGGGCACGATCTCCACGGCGGGCAGCGCCTGCGGTCCCTCGTCGCGCTCGACGACCGCGACGGCGACCTCCACGCCCTCCACGAGGCGCTCGGCCAGCACGGTGTCGCCATAGGCGAAGCAGCCCACCATCGCGGCCGGCAGCTCAGCGGCATCCCGGACGACCTGGGTGCCCAGCGCGGAGCCGCCCTGGTCCGGCTTGAGGATCAAGGGCAGGCCGAGGTGTTCCACGATCGCGTCCAGCACCGCCTGTGCGCCCAGCTCGCGGAACGTGCTGTGCGGCAGCACCACCCAGTCCGGGGTCGCGAAGCCGGCCTGTGCCAGCAGCGCCTTGGCCGTCGGCTTGTCCCACGCGCGGCGGCAGCCCTGCGAGCTGGTGCCGACGTACGGCACCTTCAGCATCTCCAGGACGGTCTGCACCGAGCCGTTCTCGCCCTGGCCACCGTGCAGCGCGACCACCGCCGCGTCGGGCCGCTCAGCCCGCAGCCGATCGAGCAGACCGCCGTCGGTGTCCCACTCCTCGACCGTCAGGCCCTGCGCACGCAGCGCGGCGGACAGCCGTCGACCGGAACGCAGGGAAACGTCGCGCTCATGCGAAAGCCCGCCTGCGAGAACTGCCACGGTGGGCACAACCACGCCGTACTCCCCTTGAATGTCCAATGTGGAATCTAAGCCGTGTCCGGGGACGGATTTTCCGGCCCGGATATGGGTTTCATGCTGACGTTACCGAACGTGCGCACGAGGTCCATTTCGGACTCGAGCACCGCGGCCAGCCGCCGCACGCCCTCCTTGATCCGCTCCGGCGTCGGATAGCAGTACGACAGGCGCATCTGCCTGCTGCCGAATCCGTCAGCGTAGAAGCCTGTCCCGGAGGCGTAGGCGACTCGCGCCGTGACGGCACGGGGCAACATCGCCTTGGTGTCCACGCCCTCGGGCACGGTCACCCACACGTAGAAGCCGCCATCGGGGGTGGTCCAGCTGCAGCCGGGCGGCATGTACTGCTCCAGCGCGCTGATCATCGCGTCCCGGCGCTCGCGGTAGTTCTCCTGGAAGGTCTTGATCTGGCCCTTCCAGTCGTGCGTGCTCAGGTAACGCGACACGATCATCTGGTTGAGCGTCGGCGGGCACAGCGTGGCCGACTCGGCGGCCAGCACGAGCTTCTCCCGCACCGCGTGCGGCGCGAGCACCCAGCCGACCCGCAGCCCCGAGGCGAAGGTCTTGGAGAACGAGCCGAGGTACACCACGTTGTCCGGGTCGATCGAACGCAGCGCCGGATACGTTTGCCCGTCGAAGCCGAGCAGACCGTACGGGTTGTCCTCGACGACGAGCACCCCGTGTTCGCGGCAGATCTCCAAGATCTCCGCGCGGCGCTCGACGGCCAGCGTCACGCCGGCCGGGTTGTGGAAGTTCGGGATCGTGTAGAGGAACTTCACCCGTTGGCCGGCCTTCGCGGCGGCCGACAGAGCTTCACGCAGCGCCTCCGGCACCAGGCCGGCCTCGTCCATCACGACGTGCACGACCTTTGCCTGGTACGCGGCGAACGAACCAAGGGCCCCCACGTAGGAGGGCCCCTCGGCGAGGATGATGTCCCCCGGATCGCAGAACAGTCGGGTGACCATGTCCAGGCCCATCTGGGAGCCGACCGTCACCACAACGTCGTCAGGATGGGCTGAGACGCCCTCCAGCGCCATGATCTCGCAGATCTGCTCTCGCAGTACCGGGACGCCGTGCGCGGAGCCGTACTGGAGCGCTACGAGCCCGTCTTCGGCGATCAGCGCACCGACCTGGGTGGAGAGCGAGTCCAGCGGCAACGCGGCCAGGTTCGGCATGCCCCCGGCCAGCGATACGACCTCGGGCCTGCTCGCCACCGCGAACAGCGCACGGATCTCCGATGCCGTCATCCCCGAGGTACGCGCGGCGTACCGGTCGAGGTGCGGGTCGAGGTTGTGTCGGCCGGTTCTCTCAGGCGGTGAGGCAGTCATCAGCACTTCGCTTGCGTGTCGGGGGTTCCAGTCAATCGAGTGTAACCACCCGTCCTTGTGACCTTCGTGTCCTTTCGGTCGGCGTCACAGCGCCCTATGCTCGGGGACGGTCCAAATGGCTGGTGCGGTATGTCATGCCCGCGTGCAGCCGGGAACGCAATCTGGGAGGTCGGGTGTCGCGTCGCGTCGTAGGCGTCACGCTGGACAACCTGGAGCAGTTGCCGAAGCACTGCCGGCGCTGCGTGTACTGGGAGCTCCCGCCGCACCTGAAGGCGCAGGCGGAGGAGTTCGGGTCCACGGAGGTCGAGAAGGAAGCCTGGGTCTCCAGCGTGCTGCTGGAGTGGGGTTCCTGCGGCCGGCTGATCTACAGCGACACGCTGCCCGTCGGTTTCGTGCTGTACGCCCCGCCGAACGCCGTGCCGAGGGCGCAGGCCTTCCCCTCGTCTCCGCCGAGTGCGGATGCCGTGCTGCTGACCGGTTTCCACGTGCTGCCGGAGTTCCGTGGCGGCGGGCTCGGCCGGATGCTGGTGCAGGCGGTCGCGAAGGACCTCACGCGCCGCGGTGTCCGGGCGATCGAGGCGTTCGGCGACGCGACCTCGAGCGAGGTCGAGAACGAGGCGATGGGACACACCTGCGTGGTCCCGGCCGACTTCCTCTCGGCGGTGGGTTTCAAGACCGTGCGCCCACACCACAAGTGGCCGCGGCTGCGGCTGGAGCTACGTTCCGCGATTTCCTGGAAGGAAGACGTCGAGGCGGCGCTGGAGCGGCTGCTCGGCCAGGTCACCATCACCACGGCCGAGCCGAGCGCGGTGCGCGCCTGAGTTATCCACAGAACTGGGGACAACTCGTCGAGTTATCCCCAGCTGTGTATGGGTGCTTTGGGCCTTTCGCCCCTTATTCGGCCTTGGCCAGCTCGTGGGCGAGCACATCGGCGAACGTGAAGGTGCCGGTGGGCTGGTCACCCTCGCCAAGCAGGTACAGGCGTTTGACGGCCACGAGAATGCCCTCGGCGACCACGTCCCGGAAGGCGGGGTCGGACATCCGCGCCCGGTCGTTGGGATTGCTCAGGTAGCCGATTTCGATCCGCACCGCGGGGCAGCGGGTCAGCCGGAGGATCTCCCACGTCTTGGCGTGCGTCCGGCAGTCCTGCAGCCCGGTCCGCGCCGCCAGCTCACGCTGAATGAAGCCGGCGAGCAGCTCGCCGACGGTCGACGTGGTGCCGTAGCCGTTGCCGAAGTGGAAGGTCGCGACACCCTGCGCGTGCGGCGAGGAGTTCACGTCGCAGTGCAGCGACAGGAACAGGTCCGCGCCCGCGTCGTTGGCGAAGGACGCGCGATCCGCCTCGGTGGGGCCGTAGTCGGGCCCGCGGGAGATCAGCGCCTCCATGCCGGTGGCCTTCATCCGGCCCTCCAGCCGGCGCGCCAGATCCCACACCAGCTCGGCCTCGCGTACGCCGTTGACCACGACGCCGGTATCGGTACCGCCGTGACCGGGGTCGATCACGATCCGCTTACCGCGCAGCCGAGGGCCTGCCTGGCGCACCTGCTCCTGCTCACGCAGGAAAACCGGGCGCCCACCACGGGCCCGCGGCGACAGCTGCCGCAGCGCACGCACCGTTGCCGGGCCACAGATCCCGTCCACGGTCAGGCCGTAGTCGCGCTGGAAGTTCCGCAGCGCCTTCTCCGTGCGCCCGCCGAACATGCCGTCGGGGCGGCCGGCGTCGTAACCGAGCTCGGTGAGCCTGTCCTGCAACGCGAAGACGTCGTCGCCGTGCACCGGCGAGGAGATCAGATACGCGAGCGGCCTGCTGCCGAGGTGGAAGGTCGCCCCGCGCAGCACCTGGTAGGTGGCCGGGCCGACGATGCCGTCGGTGATCAGCCCCCGGCGCTGCTGGAACCCGCGGACGGCACGTTCGACCTCGGGGTCGAAGAGCTCGTGCCCATTGTCCTCCGCAGGATTGCGGAGCAGGCCCTGTGCGACCAGCATCGACCTGATCTCAGCGACGTCTTCTCCGGCGTCACCGCGGCGGAGTACCCGCATGCACTCCTCGCTCTTCCTTGGGCACCGGCGGCGAGATCCGGTGCGGCGCAAACAGTTTCGGGCGACGGACCCGGGCTCTTATTCTGCCTTGCGAAGTTTCCGTATTCGCGCAGGGCCGGTAGGTGCGTCTCGCCCGCGAAATTCGGGCAGCAAGAAACCCGGGGGCCGTCCAGAGAAGACGCCGGCCCCCGGGCTCAGGTTGCCTTGCTCAGGCGAGAACGTCGGAAAGATCCTGCAGCAGCGCGCCCTTCGGCTTGGCGCCGACGATCTGCTTGACCATCTTGCCGCCCTTGAACAGGATCAGCGTCGGGATGGACATGACCTGGTAGTCACGCGCCGTGCCCGGGTTCTCGTCTACGTCGAGCTTCGCGACGGTCAGCTTGTCCCCGTGCTCGGCGGCGATCTCCTCGAGCACCGGCGCGACCATCTTGCACGGACCGCACCAGGTCGCCCAGAAGTCGACGAGCACCGGCTTGTCGCTGGTCAGGACGTCGTCGGCGAACGACTTGTCGGTCACCTTCACGGTGTTGGCCATGGTTTCTCCTTAGTTCCGGCGATTGGGAAGGTAGTCAGTTGGAGGCGCCGTAGCCGCCGCCGACCAGCTCGGGTGCGCTTTCGGCTGCCACCGAGCCGTGCTCGGCCAGCCAGCGCTCGGCGTCGATCGCCGCGGAGCAGCCGGAGCCCGCCGCGGTGATGGCCTGCCGGTAGGTGTGGTCGACGAGGTCACCGGCCGCGAACACGCCTTCGACGTTCGTGTAGGTGGTGCGGCCCTTGGTGAGCACGTAGCCCTCGTCGTCGAGGTCGACCTGGCCGCGCACGAGCTCGCTGCGCGGGTCGTGGCCGA
This sequence comes from Amycolatopsis sp., assembly GCF_035546795.1. Classification (GTDB taxonomy): domain Bacteria; phylum Actinomycetota; class Actinomycetes; order Mycobacteriales; family Pseudonocardiaceae; genus Amycolatopsis_E. The sequence goes on along the minus strand of NZ_DASZWC010000007.1, from coordinate 40,480 downwards.
TCGCGACGAAGAAGCCCGTCACGTCCAGCGCCTTCTCCTCGCCCGAGTTGACGTCGCGGACCTTCACGCCTTCGACCTTGTTCTCGCCCTGCACCTCGGCGACCTGCGAGTTCAGCTGCCAGCGGATCTTCTCGTTGGCGCGGGCGCGCTCCAGCATGATCTTGGAGGCACGGAACTCCTCGCGGCGGTGGATGACCGTCACCGACTTGGCGAACTTGGTGAGGAACGTGGCCTCCTCCATCGCCGAGTCACCGCCGCCGATCACCGCGATGTCCTGGTCGCGGAAGAAGAACCCGTCGCAGGTCGCACACGACGACACACCGCGGCCGAGCAGCTCCTGCTCACCGGGCACGTGCAGGTACCGGGGCGCGGCACCCATGGCCAGCACGACGGCCTTCGCCGCGTACCGGACACCGTTCGCCGTGACGTACTTGATCTCGCCCAGCAGCTCGACCTCTTCGACGTCCTCCGCGCGCAGCTCGGCGCCGAAGCGCTCCGCCTGCTTGCGCATCTCGTCCATGAGCTCGGGACCCTGGATGCCGTCCCGGAAGCCCGGGTAGTTCTCTACCTCGGTCGTGGTCATCAGCGCGCCACCGAACTGGGAACCCTCGAACACCAAGGGTTCGAGCTGGGCGCGTGCGGCGTACACCGCCGCCGTGTAACCAGCTGGTCCGGACCCTACGATGATCAGGTTCCGAACGTCTTCTGCAGCCACCCGTGACCTCCGCTCGTCTTGACCTGCGTACCAGGCTCAACACGATCGTAGGGTCAGGTGTTCCCAGCGGTGACAGGCGTCGCGGCAGGCACCGGACCTACTTGCCGACCACCTTGTCCAGCAGCGGTTTCGGGCCGCATTGGGGCGACAGCGCGACGAGCCGGAACTCGGCGAGGTGGCCCGTGGTGAGCAGCACCAGCACCGCGGGCTGACCGTCGATCGTGCCCTGCTGGACGCCGATCGGGTCGGCTGTGGGAGCGAAGCCCGCCGCCTGCAGGCAGGTGCTGAGGCCCTGCGCGTTGTCGAGCGGGCCGTAGTCCTTCACGCCGCTGCTGAGCTTGCCGACTGCTGCCTGTGGTTGGTCGCTGCGTATCGCGAGGCCGGGGCTGCTGCCGGACTGCCGGCTGCTCGGCGGCGCGATGGCGACCGGGGAGCCAGTGGTGTCCTGGGAGCTGGGCACGACGATCGCGACGGCGGCCACCGCGGCAGCCGCCACCGCGACCACGCCACTGATCCAGCCGATCCGGCGGTTACGCCTGCGGCGAGCCGCGTCGAGGCTCACCACTGGTGCGACATGCATGGCCTCTTCGGCCAGCGCGGCGTCGATCCTGGCGGCCACGTCGGCGGGCATCGGCGGCGCCGGAGCGCTGCCGAGATTCGCCAGATCCGCCGTGGTCGCTTCGAGGGCTTCGATGATCGCGCGGGCTTCGGGGTCGGCTTGGACCCGGGGCCACAGCTGCTCCGCCGCTGTCTCGTCGAGCACACCCGCATGCAGATCAGCGAGCAGATCGACAGACCAGGGCGGGCCGGCGGCCTCGATCCCCCGACTCTCGTCCGTCATCGTCCCTCCCCAAGGCGTTTGCTTTCGGAAGTTGGGACGTTCGCGATCGCATCAGGGTTCCGCAGGTGACCGAGAACCTTGGCGAGTTTGGCGCGCCCCCGGGCACACCTGCTCTTGACGGTGCCCTCGGCGATGCCCAGCATCTTCGCGGTTTCGCTGACCGAGTAGCCCTCCACGTCGACCAGCACGATCGGCGCCCGCTGCTCTTCCGGCAACTGGGCGAGCGCGTCGCTGATGACCAGCCGCGTCTCCCTGTCGGCCATCGAGTCGCGGGGGGCTGCCGGCTCGTTGAACCCGGTTTCCGGCAACGGCACGGTGGGCCTGGCCTGCTTCCGGCGGACCCGGTCGAGGCAGGCGTTCACCACGATCCGGTGCAGCCAGGTGGTCACCTGGGATTCGGCGCGGAAGTTGCCGGCGGCCCGGAACGCGGAGATGAAGGCGTCTTGCAGCGCGTCGGCCGCTTCCTCCGGGTCGCGCAGCGTACGCAGCGCGACCGCCCACATCCTGTCTCGATGCCGCCGGACCAGTTCACTGAACGCGTGCGGATCCCCCGAGGCGTGTGCCGCGATGAGATCGGCGTCCGTCGGTGCAGCTGCGGTCACCCGGGTGAGACTACTGCGCGGGCAAGAACGTCAGCTCGCCTATCTGTGACTGGTACTTTCCGCCGCTCTTACTCAACTGGGTGATCCACACGATGAAGTACTGACCCTGCTGTGGCTGCGGCAGGGTGATATCGGTGGATTGCCCGTTCAGCGTGGCCGTGCCGAGCACCCGGGTGGATGACAGGTCCGGGTTCTTCGAGTCGGCCGCGCGCAGCTCGACCACGGTGCCGGGGCTGTTCGCCGCGATCGTCACCTTCGCCAGGTTGATCGGCTGGTCGAAGCTCGCGACGATGCCGACGCCCTGCTTGATGGCCGGGAACTGCTGGTTGTACTGGTCCGTGCGCCAGGTGGTGCCCGGATCCCCGTCCACCGTGTTCTTGGCGCGGCTGGTGTTGTCCCCGTCGCCGTCCGGGTTGTAGACCGCGGCGCCTGAGGGGGCGACCGCCGCGCCGATCTGCGCCTGGCCGGACGGCGCCTGGGTGCTCGGCGGCGGCGCCTGCGAGGACGGCGGCGGGGCGACCGTGGTCGTCGGCTGCGCGACGTTGATCGGCGGGCCACCGGAGGTGGGGTCGTTCTGGAAGAAGCTGATGGCCAGCATGCCGAGCCAGGCGAGGATGCCGACCGCGGCGACGACCAGCACCGTGACGCCCAGCGCGAGCTTGCGCCGCCGGGCCCGGTCCTTGACCGGCTTCTTCGTGGTCCAGACCGTGCCGTCGTCGTCTTCGGCCTTCACCCCGGCCGCGGCCTGTGCGTTGATCAGCTGGGTGCGCTCCTCGGCCTCGGCCGCCTGACCGAGCGCCTGCAGGATGGCGGCGCTGGTCCGGATACCGCCGTGGCCACCGTCCTCGATCGTGCGAACGGCCAGCGAAGACAGCTCCTGCGGAACCGCGGGCACGAGCGAACGCGGCGGGACGAGCCTGCCGTTGGGCGCGTGCGGCGCCGCCGGGATCGCGGCAGGACCGCCTGGCAGCGCCCACCGGCCGGTGAGCAGCAGGTACAGCACCGCGCCGATCGCCTTCACGTCGTCGCGCAGCGTTGCATCGGGTAGCGGACCGGGGAACGCCAGCCGGAGCGTGCCGTCGGACGCCATCCGCAGCCGCTGCGGGTGGTCGAGGCCGAGCACCAGGCCGGAATGGTGCGCCTGCTCGACCGCCTCGGCCAGCTTCTGCACCATCCTCGCGGCGGTCAGCGGGGCGACCGGATGTTCGGCGACCAGGTCGATCAGGTCGGTGCCCTTGGTCCATTCGGTGACCACGACACCCAGCAGACCCTCGCTGGAGGTGATCCCGCTGCCGAGGCTGAGCACGTCGAGCACCCGCGCGACGCCGGCGTGCTCGAACTTCGCGGCGTGCGCGGCGCGCTCCAGCGTCCGGCGCGCCATCCGCGCGGACTCCGCGTCCGCCGGGTCGCCGACCAGCAGGGTCAGCGCGACGTCACGGCGCAGCTGACCGTCACGCGCGCGCCAGAGATGGGCACCCGCGCGTTCGTCGATCCCGAACTGGGCCAGCAGGCGGTATCTGCCATCACCAACGACGCTTCCCGGCGCGAGAGTGCCTCCCCGCGCGCGGACGCCCGTCCGGGCAGCACCGGACTGCTCACTCCGCTTCTCGTTCACCCCACGCTCTCTTTCCGCACCTTGCAGACGAGGGTACGTGAACACAGCGCGTCAATCCGAGTTATCCGTGTGTCAATCGTTACCGGCGCTTGACCAAACGGGTGATTCGCTTGGTCGCAGGTGCGAGCTCCTCGACCTTCAATGCGGCGAGTACGCCGAACGACACGGCCAGACCAACGAAACCCTGCAGGATCAACTTGATCCAGGCGGTCGCGCGCACCCCGAAGTCCGGCACGATCGAGCCGAGCAGCACCGCCGCCACCACGCCGAGCGCACTGGCCACGACGGTGAACAGGATGACGCCGAGCACGCGTTTGCTGCGCAGGTTGCCGAGGCTCACCCACAGCCAGACCTGGCCCATGATGGCGCCGACCACGAAGGTCAGCGAGTTCACCATCATCGCGCCGAGCACGATGTTCTGCGGGCTGAGCAGCGCCGAGCACAGGTACAGCAAGGGGATCTTCACGACCGTCATCACGATCATGATCAGCGTCGGCGTGCGCGCGTCCTTCATCGCGTAGAAGACCCGCAGCTGCAGCATGACCAGCGCGTACGGCAGCAGGCCGAACGCCGAGATGGCCAGCGCCTCGCCCAGCCGCTGCGCCTGCAGCCCCGAGTTCGCGCCGCCGCTGAACAGCGCGACACCGATCGAAGAACCGATCACGCTCAGCACGGCGGCGATCGGCACCAGCATCACCGTGGAAATACGCGACGCGTAGGACAGGTCGGCGACCACCTTGCGGGTGTCGCCGTCGGCGGCGTTGCGGCTCAGTCGCGGCATGATCGCGGTCAGCAGCGAAACGCCGATGACGCCGTAGGGCAGCTGGAACAACAGCCAGGCGTTTGAGTAGATCGTGACGCCGCCAGGGTCACCACCGGTCAGCACGCGGGTGTTGATGGTCAGGCCGATCTGGCTCACCGCGACGTAGCCGAGGATCCACAGGGCGAGCCCGCCGAACTCCTTCATCCGCGAGTCCAGGCCCCAGCGCCAGCGGAACTTGAACCCGCTCCTCAGCAGCGGCGGCACCAGCATCACGGCCTGCACCACGATGCCCATCGTGACGCCGATGCCCAGCACCAGCAGCTTCGGCTGGCCCATTTTCACCGGGTCGTAGCTGATCTCGCCCGGCAGCAGCATGAACACCGCGAGCGTCACGATGACAACGATGTTGTTCATCACCGGCGCCCACGCCGTGGGGCCGAAGATGTGTTTCGCGTTCAGGATCGCCGACAACAGCGCGAACACGCCGTAGAAGAAGATCTCGGGCAGCAGCAGCCGGGCGAACGCCGTGGTCAGGTCCGGGCTGGCCTTGCCACCGTGTTCCAGGTACAGCGACGTGATCTCCGGCGCGGCTATCACCGCCACCACCGTGCCCACCAGCAACAGCACCAGGCCGACCGTCAGCATCCGCTGCGTGTACGCCTCGCCGCCGTCCGGATCGTCCTGCGAGCGCACCAGCAACGGCACCACGACACTGCTGAGCACCCCGCCGATCAGCAGTTCGAAAACCTGGTTCGGCAGCGTGTTGCCGATGTTGAAGGAGTCGTTGACCACGCCGACGCCCACGGCCCAGACCAGCATGATCTTCCAGAAGAACCCGGTGATCCGGCTGACCAGCGAGGCGATCGCCATCTTGCCGCTGGACTTGGCCAGCGACGGCTCCGCCGTGGTCGGCTCCACCTTCGGCACGAAGCCGGTGGCATCGAGCCCCGGGCCTTCGCCGAAGGAGGTGATCTCGGCCGGGCTCGCGCTGCTGGGCAGCCGCGGCAGCATCCGGGTGGCCAGCGAGTCGTACGGGCGCATCGAGTCCGGGTCGGCGACCGGCCACTTCGAACTGGCGGGCACCCCACCGATCCGCGGGATGAACATGGTGGCGTCGGGATCGTTCGGGGGCAGCGGCGGCGCGCCGAACGGCATGCTGTCCTGCTGCTCGCGCTCCTGACGCCACGGCCGTACCGGTGGCTTCCGCGGCGGCGGCGGTGGCTGGCGCGGCGGGGGCTGCCTCGGGGGCAGTTGTCCTTGCTGCTGACCGGATTGCCGTCGCGGCGGTGGCTGCCGCCGCTGACCGTTCGGCGGGGGAACCATCCGGCGCCGGGTCGGCTGCTCGGGCGGCGGGACGCGTTCAGGCGGCGGCCGCCGTGAGGCACGCTCGGCGGGACGCTCGGGTGGCCACCCCGGCTCTCTGTCCAAGACGTGCCCAATCTTCGGCGGTCGGCGATACGGTCACCCCAGGGTAATCATGCCTTCCGCCGTGCACTGATCCGGCGATAGATCTGCCGTGCGGAAAGCAACACGAGCGCCGCACCGCCGACGATGATCAGAATCAGCGTGACCACGCCGTATTCGTTCGATCGCAGCTCGAATCGGGCCGGGGTGCCGAGCTGGGTGCCGCCGGGAGTGCTCAACGCCACGATGACGCTGAACTTCCCGGCCCGCAGCGCTTCGGCCGGGATCGAGATGTTGCTGTTGCTGCCGAGCCCGGCGGGCAGCACCCGGTCCGGGATGTCGCCGGTGCGCAGCCCGGTGCTGTTGTCCAGGGTGATCCGGACCGCGATCTGCACCGGCAGCGTGTTGTGCAGGAACACCGGCAGCGGGGCCGAACCCGACGCCAGCGAGATCGGTACCGCCGGGGTGTCGACGGTGACCCGGCCCAGCAAGGAATTCAGCTCGGTGCGGGAGTCGGTGGCCGAGACCTGCGCGGCGTCGCCCGAGCCCTGCCAGGCCGACGAGCAGTTGCGGACCAGCGCGTACCGCAGCGGCAGCAGCACCTGGTCCGGGTCGACCTGCGCGGCCGGGTCCACGGTCATCGCGCTGCGCAGGTCGGTCATCGTGGCCTCGACCGACGCCATCGTCCCGGTGACCGAGGACGGGGTGGCCTTTGTGACGTCCTCCGCGCTGTAGGACATCGTCGCCGAGCCTGCCGCGGACTTGCCGAGCACCTGGGTCAGCGAAACCGGGGTCAGCAGGTCGCGGTCGACCAGCTCGCCGTAGGACTGCAGCAGCTGGGTGAGCTCGGCGGTCGGCACCGACCAGCGGCGGGGCGGTGCGACCAGCACCGATTCCCCGGAACTGCTGCCGGTCATCGCGCGGTACGCGAGCGCCGCGACGCCGTTCTGCGCGCCGATCGCCGGGTCGTCGGGCGGGGTGGACGCGGCGGAGTCCGAGCGGTTCGCCGCGCCGACGAGCCCGGTCGACACGAGCGAGTCCACCGGCTCGGCGCGCAGCGACGTGCCCTTGATGGTGGTTCCGCCGGTGAGGTCGCCGGAGAGCTCGGCCGGGTCGGTGATCAGCGTCTTGACCCCGGCGTTGCCGAGTTCGTCGAGCGCCGTCGAGTTCTGCGGGCCGTCCGCCCAGAGCACCCCGGGCAGCGGCTGCACCCCGGTGACCTGCTGGACGCGCTGCGCGGTGTTGAGTGCGTACGCCATCAGATCACCGCCGCGGACGCTCGCGAGCGCGGACAGATCGGCGTCGGCGTACGGCATCTGCACGACGCACTGCCCGGCGAGCAACTCTCGCAACTGCGCCAGCCACGTCTTCGCGGCTTCGGCGCCCGAGCCGGCCACGTTGCCGTTGGCGGTGCGGACTTCGTATCCGCGGCTCATCGCGTCGACGGTGTCAAGCAGGTCGGGATCCACGGCGTAGCAAAGGGATTTCGACAGCGCCGCGTTGTCGCGCGCCGCGAGCGCCGACGAGACCAGCGCGTCGAGGCGGCCGCCGGGGCGCAGTTCCGTCGCCAGCACGTCGTCGCCGAGCACAGTCGTCCCGCCGTACGGCGCGGCCACAACCCGCGGCCGGGTGTCGGCGATCGGCCACAACATCGTCACCTGTGACGTCTTGGCCGGGGCCTGGCCCGCTGTCTTGCCGGGGGCGCTGAGCACCGGCAGCAGCAGGTTCAGCGACGCGAGCCGGGCCTGGCCGCCGTAGTCCGGGGTGCCGTTCACGTTGACCAGCAAGGGATAGATGCCCGGGGCGGCGATTCGGAGGTTGCCCGCCGACCCGTCGAGCAGCACGGTGATGTTGAGCTGGCCGGTCTGCCCCGGCTCCAGCGTGCCCGGGTCGATGTCGAGGAACTTGCTGTTGTACGCCGCGTTCGCCGCGGTGCCGGACATCGCGCTGCGGATCTGCTTCTCGCTGCTCAGCTTGTCGCCGAGATCGAGGCGCACCTGCAGATCGCTGATCCGCCGGTCGCCGATGTTGGTCACCGTGCCGGTGATGTTCAGCGTGGTCGACGTGGAGGTGATCACCCGCGGGTTCATCTGCGAGACGTCGAGCCGCAACCGGGGGGTGTCCGTGATCGGCTGGGCTGCCGAGGCGAACGGGGCGGTCAGGACGGTGAAGAGCACAACCAGCGCGGCAGCGGCGAACCGCTTCACTCGGTGACTCCTTCGGTAGCCGGCTTTTCGTCCTCGAACAGCTCGCGGGCCTTGCGGACCAGTGCGCGTTCGTCGGTGTAGGCGAGTTTGGCCTCGACCTCCGCGATCGGCACCCAGGCCACCTCGGTGACCTCGACGTCCTCGTCGGAAAGCTCGCCGCCGACCGCTTCCAGCAGGAAATGATGCACCGTCTTGTGCACGCGTCGTCGTTCGGCCACGAACCAGTAGTCGATGGTGCCGAGCGGCGTCAACACGCGGGCCGAGATGCCCGTTTCCTCCTTGACTTCGCGGATGGCCGTCTGCTCCGTGGTCTCGCCGTCCTCGATGTGCCCCTTCGGCAGGGACCAGAGCAGTTTGCCGTGCCGGTCGAGGCGGCCGATCAGGACCGCCTCGGTGCGATCGCCATCGACGACCAGCCCGCCGGCCGAGGTCTCGTCGACCGTGGTCATCCGCCTGCCGCGGCGGCGACGCGACCGGCGTCGCGGCTTGCCCCCGCCGGAGCGACCGGTCGATCCAGACATGCTGCGATGCTAGTGCTTGCGACAGCCAAGTGGTTACAAACGCGTAGTTGCTCCTTCACTTTAGGTGGATCGGTAGGCTGGTTTCTCGTGTCTTGTCCGGATGAGTGGACCCTGCGGGTGGTTGTGTCCCAGTGAACGAACTCGCCGCGAAGCGGAATGCGGTGACCGAGCTGATGCGGATCTCGCCGTTGGCGGACGACCTCGCGGGGTTGTTCGCCGATGCGGGCCATCGGCTGTACCTGGTCGGCGGCAGCGTGCGTGACGCGCTGCTCGGCCGGCTGTCCAGTGACCTCGATTTCACCACCGACGCCCGGCCTGCCCGGGTGCTCGAGATCGTCTCCGGCTGGGCCGACGCGATCTGGGAGACCGGGATCGAGTTCGGCACCGTCGGTGTCACCAAGCGCGGCGCGACGCTGGAGATCACCACGTTCCGCGCGGACAGCTACGACAGGGTGAGCCGCAATCCCGAGGTGACCTTCGGTGACAGCATCGAGGGTGATCTGCTGCGCCGCGACTTCACGGTCAACGCGATGGCGATCGACTTGTCGACGAAGACCTTCGTTGATCCGCACGGCGGGCTCGACGCGCTGGCCCAGCGCGTGCTCGATACCCCGGCCACTCCGCAGGAGTCCTTCGCCGACGACCCGCTGCGCATGCTGCGCGCCGCGCGGTTCGTGTCGCAGCTCGGGTTCACCCCGGCGCCGCGCGTGGTCGAGGCGATGACGGACATGGCAGGCGAGATCCAGCGGATCACCGCGGAACGGGTGCAGACCGAGCTGTCCAAGCTGCTGCTCGGCGCCCACCCGCGGCGCGGGCTGGAGCTGATGGTCGACGCCGGCCTGGCCACGCACGTGCTGCCCGAGGTGCCGGGGATGCGCCTGGCGATCGACGAGCACCACCAGCACAAGGACGTCTACGAGCACTCCCTGACGGTGCTCGAGCAGGCGATCGCGCTGGAAGAGGACGGGCCGGACCTGGTGCTGCGCCTGGCCGCGTTGCTGCACGACATCGGGAAGCCCGCCACCCGGCGCTTCGAGGACGGTGGCGGCGTGAGCTTCCACCACCACGAGGTCGTCGGCGCGAAGATGGTGCGAAAGCGTTTGCGCGCACTGAAGTACTCGAAGCAGATCGTGGACGACGTGAGCCAGTTGGTGTTCCTGCACCTGCGGTTCCACGGCTATGGCAAGGGCGAATGGACGGATTCCGCGGTCCGCCGCTACGTCACCGACGCCGGCCCCCTGCTGACACGCCTGCACAAACTGGTCCGCGCCGACTGCACCACCCGGAACAAGCGCAAGGCCGCCGCCCTGCAGCGCACGTACGACGAGCTCGAAGAGCGGATCGCGCGGATCGCGGCCGAGGAGGATCTGGCGCGGGTGCGGCCGGACCTCGACGGCAACGAGATCATGAAGCTGCTCGGCCTGCCGCCGGGGCCGCAGGTCGGCCAGGCGTGGCGGTTCCTCAAGGAACTCAGGCTCGATCGCGGGCCGCTTTCGCATGACGACGCGGTGGCGGAGTTGCGCCGTTGGGCGCGGGAGAACGGGATTTCGTAACTTATTCGCCGTCGCCGGGGACTACGAAGGCGTGACGTCCGAACATTCCCGGGCCGGCTTCCTGCTGACCCTGTTGCGGCGCGGCGCGCCCGCGGTGGCGACGGCCTCCGGTGCGCTGGACGACGAGATCGCCGACCCGAGCCCGATCCGCGCGATGCGCCGGATGCAGCGGATCGCAGGGCCGGTCGACCTGACCGTGAAGGACAACCTGCTGCTCCGGGCCACCCGATATGTCGCGATGGTCCCGTTGCTGTACCGGATCGTCGCGGTGATCGGGGCGCTCGCGGCGTTCCTCGCCGAGGACGGGCCGGATCCGGTCGTCCTGGTCGTGGCTGTGCTGGCCGTGGCGTGGAACGTCTTCGGGCTGCGGTGGTTGCTGCGTGCGGCGCCGTTCCAGGACGGCAACACCGCGCGCCTGTTGCTGCTCGACGTCGTGTTCACCCTGGTGGTGAATCTCGTTGTGGCGGCGACGGTTTCGCAGTCGGAGTACGCCACGGCGATGGTGGTGCCCGGCAAGGAGTTCCTCGGCACGGTGGCGTTGCTGACGCTCGCGCTCGGGGTCGGCTACGGGGTCGGTCTCGTCGTGGTCAGCATCCCGTTGAACGTGGTCTGCTGGTGGCTGAACACCGGATTGTTCAACGTGAAACAAGGCTTCACCGGGTTCGGCACACTGCTCGGGGTGGCGCTCACCGCCATGGGGGCGCTCGTTCTGCTCGGTATGGGCACCCGGCTCGCGCTCGCCTACGGCACCCGTAACGGCAGGCTCGCCGAGCGCGCCCGGCAGCACCGGGCGTTGCACGACACCGTGTTGCAGACGCTGGAAACCCTTGCCTTGCCTAGTGGTGGTGATCCCGCGGAGCAGTTGGCGCGGGTGCGCCGACTGGCCCGCGCGCAGGCGGTCGACCTGCGGAACACGATCGAGAAGGCCACCCGCGAGTCCGCGGAGGAGGCGGCTCGTCCGCTCGGCGAGAAGCTGACGGCGCTGGCGGCGGAGATGGCGCGGGAGGGTCTGCGCGCCCAGTTGGTGATGGCGGAGCTGGACGAGGAAACCCTCGACGAGGTCCGGCAGCTGGCGATCCGCGACGCCGCCCGCGAGGCGATGCGCAACACGCTCAAACACGCGGGCACCGATCAGGTCGTGGTGCGGGTGGACGAACAGGAAGGCGGGGTGGCCGTGGTGATCCGTGACCACGGCACCGGCTTCGACGACGCGCACCGGCCCGCCGGGTTCGGCATCAGCGAGTCGATCACCGCCCGGCTCGCCGAAGCCGGCGGCCGCGCACTGGTCGAGTCCAGCCCCGGCCGCGGGACCCGGGTGACGTTGTGGATGCCGCGGTAGTGCCGCGATGCGGTGCGTCCGCAGGTCAGGGCCGGTTTTTGGGCTCTTTACGGTCATTTCCATGAAGAACGAGACGAATGCCATTGAGATCGCGCTGGAAGCACGGGAAACTTCACGCATGGCTCTCGACGAGGCTCGCAAGGCGCGCTGGCTCGCGTCGAACGGTGTGCTGAACGCGCTCCGGGACACGCAGATCGAGCACGGCAAGATCCTGGTTCAGCACGGTGCGCGGCTGGACGCGCTCGAGCGTGAGATGCGCGAGGGCTTCACCGAGATGCGGGAGAAATTCTCCACGCTCCAACTCGGCATGTCCCAGATCACCGCCTTGCTCACGAACCTCCAGCGCGAGCGCTAAACCCGTTCCACCGCACCGGTTTCCACGTACTGCGCCAACGGGTGCGACAGGAAGTAGGCGAGCGCGCCGCCGGGCATCGGGCCCCAGGGCTGGGTCAGTCCGGTCAACGCCGGTAACGCACGGGTGAGCCGATAGCGCTGCTGCGGCTGTTCCCGGTCCGGGGTCAGCGACGCTTCCGGGAACCGGGTCGACGGGTCGTGCACCAGGTTGCCGTGCTCGGTGCCGAACCGCAGCACCGTCGTTCCCGCGGCAAGGATCACCATCCGCTTGGCGCGGAAGAAGTTCAGCGGCGGCTCGCCCCGCATCGGCAGGATCGGCCATTCCACCTCCGGCCCGTCCATCCGCGCCGGGTACATCAGCAACGAGCCGAGCAGGTACCGCGCCGCCTCCTCGACGTGCCCGAACGTCGTGGGCTCACCACCGCCGGTGCCGATGACCTCCCAAGCCGCCCCGGACCGCCGCAGGCACCAAACCCCGGGCTCCACCTCGCCGAGCCGGTACGCCGAAGCCGGCACCCCGTACTCCGTCAACCGCCTTTGCAGCACTGCCAGCACTTCCGAAGCGCGCAGGCCCAGCGCCGGTTCGCCGCCGCGCTCGACCAGAGTGACCGGATCCACCTCGACCCGGTCGAACGCGGGCGGGTGCGGCTTGCCGAGCAGCTCGGCCTCCGCCGTCGCGCGCAGGCGCGGCGACAGGAACGGCACGCGATAACCGTTCGACCGGATCTGCTCCAGCAGCCCGGCCTCGGGTGGAAGTCCGTATTTGCGCAGGTAATGCGGCACGGCGGCGGGCCAGATCCACAGCCCATCGGTGTGGAACGCGTCCGGCACGTCGGCCGGGCCCGCCGGGTTCACGGCATCGGGCAGCGTGCCCGGCCGCGCGAGGACCACGGGCGCCCGGTACAGGTAGTCCAGCACCGGCCGGACTTCCTGCGGCGGCAGCGGTTGCGGCTGCTCGGGCAGGGACGCATGCCGGAACTTCACACCAAGCGGAAGGCCGGCCTTCTCGGCCAGCCAGTCCGGCACCTGGCTGCGCTCACGCGGGAAACGCGCCAGCTCGGCCTCGTACGCCGGGGCCGTCAACCTGTCCCCGGGCGGCTGCCGCCACGAAGGTTCGTTCACCGGGTCGTAGTCGAACTGGAAGGACGAGGGTGCTTCGAGTGTCAGTGTGCCCTTGAACCACGTGCCGCTTTCCGGCTGATACATCGCCGCGCGCAGCGAGCTGAACAGCTGGCTCAGCTGCGGCGGCGCCGGGATCGACACCGAATAGTCGTCGCCGACGGCCCGGATCTCGATCTCCGAGTAGGCGCCGACCTGGCGGAACTGCGCCGCGACGCGCTCCCAGCCGTCGGGCAGGATGGCGCGCACCGCCCGCGCGATCGACCGCACCAACGTTTCCGGCTCCTCCGGTTCGGCCGGGGTGCCGCCCGCGAAGTCGTGCCTTTCCTGCCACAGCGCGGTGATGTCATCCGGGTCCGCGTCGGTGCTGAACTCGGCGAGGCCGAGCTGCCGGGCCCGCTGCTCGTCGTGCCCGTTCCATTGCAGGGCAAGCGTTTCGCCGTCCGGGGCGATGCGGAAGATCTCGTCGGCGAACAGGCAGTGCGTCTGCAGCGTGAAGGTGGCTTCGGCTTCGGCCTCCGGAATCACCTTGGCTGGGCGGGCCTCCCATTCGGTGTCGGCCTCCTCCGGCGGATCCTCACCGGACAGCGCGACGAGCAGCAGCGTGCCGTCCTCTGTGGACCGCTGCGCCTGGAAGACCCGCTCCCGCCAGACAGCGAACAGTCCTTCCGGGCGTTCGGCGAGTTCGACTCGATACCGCACCTGGCTCCCCCTGAAGGTCGACGAACCGGTAAGAACCTAACCCACTACCCGCTCCAGGCTGCCGTCGGCGAGGTGGTCCTTGATCGCCTTCGGCAACACGTAGCTCACCGCCCCGCCAGGCAGGTTCGCCCACGGCACGGCCAGTCCGACGATCACCGACAGCGGACGGCACAGCCGGTACTTGTGTTCCTTGCGTTCCCGTTCGATGGGCAGCGAGGTGGTCGGGAACCGCGCTTCGTCGTGGTGTACCAAATTTCCGCCGTCGCCGCCGAACCGCAGCACGACCGTGCCGGCGCCGAGCCGGACCATCCGCTTGTTGCGCAGCAACGTCAGTGGCGGTTCGCCCTCGGTGGGCTGGATCGGCCAGTCGGCGAGCTCGGCCGCGGTCTCCAGCGGGGTCGGGTGCCCGGCCGTCATCCGCGCCGGATGCAGCAACAGCGCGCCGAGCAGGAACTGTGCGGCGGCTTCGGCCTGGTAGAAGTACCAGGGTTCGGCCGGGCGCCCGTTCTCGTACCAGGCCACTTCCCAGCCCTGTTCGGTGGTGTTCAGGCACCACGCCCCGTCGGCCCGCGCTGCCAGCCGGTACGCCTCCGGCCACACGCCCTGCTCCCCCAGTCGCTGCGCCAATACGACGAGCAGCGCGGCGTCTTCCAGCTCGGGATCGGTGCGGGTTTCCAGCTCCGCGGCGACATCTCCGCTGGTCGGACCCAGGTCGCGGGGGTCGGCGCGAGGTCGTGGGCGGCCGAGCAGATCGGCCGCCGCGGTCCGGCGTAGCAACTTGTCGACATAGGGCGGCTGGAACTCCTGCGCGCGGATGTGCGCGACGAAGTCCGGCTCCGGCGGGGTGCCGTACTTGCGCAGGTAGTGCGGCACCGACGCGTGCCAGACCCAGGTGCCGTCGGTGTGGTAGCTCTCGGGCACGTCGGCCTCGGCGCCGCCGCTGAAGATGTCCGGCCCCAGTCCGCTGCCGACGAGCACCGCGGGCTGACGCTCCAGGTATCTCAGCACGGCTGTGGTTTCCGCTTCGGACAGCGGCTTGCGGTCGACCACCGGTGCGGCGTCCGCGGGCTGTTCGTCGACGACCCGCGCGTGCCGGAAGGTCACGGCGAGCGGGTGTCCGGCCGTTCTGTCCATCGCGATCACTCTAAGCGAACGAGTTGCGTCAGGACGCGGGATTCCGCCGAATCGCGAGGAGATAGCCCAGCCCGCCCAGCAGATACACGGCGGTGGCGATGATCAGGAGCAGTGCCGACCGCCCGTCCAGCGGGGTCACCGCGGCTGCCGCGGCGACGGCGGCCACCTGGGTGATGTTGAACAGGGTGTCGTAGAGCGCGAAGACCCGGCCGCGGGACTCGTCGCCGACATCGCGCTGAATCGCCGAATCGACACAGAGTTTCAGCACCTGACCGGCGCCGGTGATGAGGAACGACGCCAGCAGCACGGTCGGCAGGACCATCGGCAGCCCGAGCCCGAACTGCGCGACCGCCGCCAGTGCCAGCGAACACAGCACCACGCGATGCCGGCCGAACCTGGCCACCAGCCGAGGCGTGCAGAACCCGGCGAGCAGAATCCCGGCGCCCGCCATCACCGCCATCTGGCCGAGACCGGGCAGCCCGGCCTTGAGCACGCCGACGTCGGAAAGGGCATAGCGCATCAGCAAAACGGTCAGCAGCAAGGAAACTCCGTACGAGGCCCGATGCGCGAACAGCGCGATGAACCCGGCCGTCACGGTCGGGGCGGCGACCGCGGCCTTGGCGCCGTCGGCGAGCCCGCGTGCCACAGCGAGCACTGGGTCCGCAGGCTCGTCAACCGCGTCGGGGCCGAGCCCGCCGCGGGCGAACCGGGCCACGATCGCGGCGGCGAGCAGGGAACCGAGCACGGCGAACGACGTCGTCCACGCCGAACCGCTGTTACCCGAGCCGAACAGCGCGCGCAGCAGGATCGCGCAGCCGCCGCCGAGCACCGAGATCATCGCTCCGGTGGTGGTGGCCAGCGCGTTCGCCGTGACCAGCGTGTGCTTGGGGACGACGTGCGGGAGCGCGGCCGACATACCCGAGCCCACGAACCGGGAAATCCCCTCGACCAGCAGCGCCAGCACGAACAGCTCGACACCCGCGAGACCGAAACCGACCGCGACCGCGGCGCCGATCACCGCCAGCCCACGCAGCAAGCTGGCCAGCAGGACGACCCGGCGCCTGTCCCACCGGTCGAGCAGCGCGCCGGCGAACGGGCCGAGCACGGAATACGGCAACAGCAGGACGGCGAACCCGCCCGCGATGGTCAACGGGTCGGCGCCGCGCTCCGGGTTGAACAGCACCGCGCCGGCCAGCCCGGCACGGAACACGCCGTCGGACCACTGCGCGGCGAAGCGGGTGAACAGCAGCCGGCGGAAGCCGGGCATCGCGAGGAAGGCACGCGGACCGGCCTTCGTCGGGGTTTCCGCGCTTGCCGTCACAGCAGGCAAGCATACGGTGCCGGAAGGTGTTCCCGGTCTGCTCGAAACGGAAGTTTTGGGACCGGCGCACTTGGTCGCCTCTCGGCGGCGTGGCGCAGTGTGGCTCCAGCCGGACGGTATTCCACAAAGGCTCTTCTCAAGTGGGCCCGGGGGACACGGAGTGCGCCGGTCATCCAGTCCAACGGAGCAGGGCGGCGTGTTGTTCCCGCGCCCCGCGTCCGGTTCGGACGGCAGGTGGGATCATGGCTCCCGTGCCAGCGGACGCCGAGGTTGAACCGGGCTCGCTCCTGGTCGCCGCACCCACGATGTTCGACCCCAATTTCCGGCGCACGGTCGTGTTCATCATCGACCACCGGGAGGAGGGCACGCTCGGCGTCGTCCTGAACCGCCCGAGCGACGTGCCGGTCGACGACGTGCTGCCCAGCTGGGGCCGGCACGTGGTGGAACCGCAATCGGTGTTCGTCGGCGGCCCGGTGGAGAAGAAGACGGCGTTGTGCCTGGCCGCGCTGCGCACCGGGGAGTCGGCTTCGGAGGTGCCGGGACTGATCGGCGTGCGTGGGCCGGTCGCGCTGGTGGACCTCGACGCCGATCCGGATCTGCTGGTGCCGAAGGTTCGCGGGCTTCGGGTGTTCGCGGGTTATGCGGGCTGGGATTCCGGCCAGCTGGCTGGCGAGATCGACCGTGGCGACTGGCTGATCGTGCCCGCGTTGCCGAGCGATGTGCTGGCCACGCCGGAACGTGATCTGTGGGGCCAAGTGCTGCGACGCCAGGGAGTGCCGACGGCTCTACTGGCCACCCACCCCGGCGACCTGCAACGAAACTAGGGCCAGCCCCTCGCCCGACCACCGCCGCCGATCGAAGCGCTGCTAGGCCTTCTGCAGCGAGCACCCACCGCACGCGCACCCGGCGCATCCGGCCGGGACAGGCGCGGGCACACCCAGCGCCGCGCGGTGCCCGAGCAGCCCACCGGCCACGACCAGCGCCACCATCCCGACGAGGCCGACGACGGTGGCCACGATCGTGCCCGCGGTCCCCGGCATCACCAGCCCGGCGATCCCGCCCAGCACGCCGACTACCCCGGCGACGATCGTCGGCAGCCCGGCGACCTTGTTGCCGAGCTTGAACGCTTCGTCCGAGCGGAGGGTCGCGTCCGTCCGCACGCCGGCGCCGCGGTCGCGCGGCAGCTTTTCCCGCCAGCCGAGGAGACCACCCCAGCCGACGACGACACCGAGCACGATGGGAAGCAGCGCGACGAGGAACACGAAGCAAGAATAAGTGTGATCCGCAATCAACCTGTTGGTCACCCTGATCCGGTGTGCTGCAGGCCATGTCGCGTCGCGCGCTTTCCGTCGCCCTGATCGGTGCCCTGTCCCTCACCGCGCTGGCCGCACCGGCCGAGGCCACCCCAGCTCGCGTGCGGTTTCTCGGTGAGCAGATCGTGCCGAACGGGCTCGCGTTCGAAGGCACCACGGTGGGCGGCCTGTCCAGCATCGACTACGACCCGCGCACCGGGCAGTACGCGTTCATCAGCGACGATCGCTCGGCGCTGCAGCCCGCCCGCTTCTACACGGCGATGTTCGACGTCACCGCCAAGGGACTCGGGCCGGTCACGTTCACCGGCACGCATCCGTTCCTGCGCCCGGACGGCGCCACCTATCCGCCGCTGGCGCAGAACGACCCGGCCCTGCCGCAGAACGAGCAGACCGTCGACCCCGAAGAACTGCGCGTCGACCCCTGGACCGGCGACTACTACTGGACGCAGGAGGGCGAGCGCACCGCGACGACCCTGATCGACCCGTCCCTGCGCGAGGCGAAGCGGGACGGCGAATACGTCCGTGATCTGCCGATCCCGGCGAACGAACGGATGCTGCCCGACGCCGGCCCGCGGCAGAACCTGGTGCTGGAAGGGTTGACCTTCGCGGCGGCCGGCTCGCTCGTGGTCAGCGCGCTGGAGGGTCCCTTGCTGCAGGACGGCCCGCTCGCCACCACGGACCAGGGCCAGACCTCACGGATCACGGTGCAGAGCCGCTTCGGCCCCGTGCTGGCCCAGTTCGCCTACCCGCAGGAGCCGATCTTCGCCGCCGGGGCGGGTGGCAGCACGGGGGTTTCCTCGATCCTGGCTGTGGACGCGACGCACTACTACGTGCTGGAGCGGTCGTTCGTCAGCGGCGTCGGCGACAAGATCCGGATCTACGAGGCCGACCTCTCCGGCGCGACCAACGTGCTCGGCCAGTCGCTGGCCGGGGCACGGCCGGTCCGGAAGAAGCTGGTCGCCGACCTGTCCGACTACCCGCTGTCCACCGTCGACAACATCGAGGGGATCACGTGGGGGCCGCGGCTGCCGACCGGCGAGCGCAGCCTGATCCTGGTGAGCGACAACAATTTCTCGTCGAGGCAGGTCACCCAGGTGCTGGCTTTCGCGGTCGGCTCTTAACCGTTTCCGCCGGGGTCATACCATTGACGTGTGAGTGAGGCAACCGAGGAAACGCCCGGCCACCGGTACAACGCAGCGGCGGCCGGCCGCATCGAGCTGCGCTGGCAGAACTACTGGGCCGACCACGGCACGTACCACGCGCCGAACCCGGCCGGCCCGCTCGCGGCCGAGCCCGTGCCCTCGGACAAGCTCTTCGTGCAGGACATGTTCCCGTACCCCTCGGGCGCGGGGCTGCACGTCGGTCACCCGCTGGGCTTCATCGGCACCGACGTGTTCGCCCGGTACCACCGGATGATCGGGCGCAACGTGCTGCACACGATGGGCTTCGACGCCTTCGGCCTGCCCGCCGAGCAGTACGCGGTGCAGACCGGCCAGCACCCGCGCAAGACCACCGAGGAGAACATCGAGACCTACCTGCGTCAGATCCGCAGGCTGGGGCTCGGGCACGACGAGCGGCGCCGGATCTCCACGATCGACCCCGAGTACTACAAGTGGACGCAGTGGATCTTCCTGCAGATCTACAACTCCTACTACGATGAAAAGGCCGGCCGAGCTCGTCCCATTATCGAGCTGGAGACCGAGTACGCGCAGGACAAGCGCCGCACCCCGGACGGCCGCGGCTGGTGCGAGCTGACGCGCGCCGAGCAGCTGGCGGTACTGGACGAGCACCGGCTGGCCTACATCTCCGAGGCGCCGGTGAACTGGTGCCCCGGGCTGGGCACGGTGCTGTCCAACGAGGAGGTCACCCCGGACGGCCGCAGTGAGCGCGGGAACTTCCCGGTGTTCCGCCGCAACCTGCGCCAGTGGATGATGCGTATCACCGCGTACGCCGACCGGCTGGTGGACGACCTGGACAGGCTGGACTGGCCGGAGAAGGTCAAGTCCATGCAGCGCAACTGGATCGGCCGTTCGCATGGCGCGCGGGTCAAGTTCGCGGCCGGCGGGGAGACGATCGAGGTCTTCACCACCCGCCCGGACACCCTGTTCGGCGCCACGTACCTGGTGCTGGCGCCGGAGCATCCGTTGGTGGACAAGCTGACCAGCGACGCCTGGCCGTCCACTGTGGACGAACGTTGGACGGGCGGCGCGGAGCACCCGGCCGCGGCGATCGAGGCCTACCGGCTGGCGGCCTCCCGCAAGTCCGAACTGGACCGGCAGGAGAGCAAGGAAAAGACCGGCGTCTTCACCGGCTCCACCGCGGTGAACCCGGTCAACGGCAAGGAGATCCCGGTCTTCGTCGCCGACTACGTGCTGATGGGCTACGGCACCGGCGCGATCATGGCGGTGCCGGGCCAGGACCAGCGTGACTGGGACTTCGCGGAGAAGTTCGGCCTGGAGATCATCCGCACGGTCCAGCCGAGCGAGGGTTTCGAGGGCGAGGCGTACACCGGCGAAGGCGCGGCGATCAACTCGGGCTTCCTGGACGGCATGGACGTCGCCGAGGCCAAGAAGACGATCATCGACTGGCTGGAGGAGCACGGCCACGGCGAGGGCACCGTGCAGTACAAGCTGCGCGACTGGCTGTTCTCGCGCCAGCGGTACTGGGGCGAGCCCTTCCCGATCGTCTACGACGAGGACGGCGCGCCGCACGCGCTGCCGGAGAGCATGCTGCCGGTCGAGCTGCCCGAGGTGGACGACTACTCGCCGCGCACCTTCGATCCGGACCAGGCCGATTCCGAACCTTCGCCGCCGCTGTCGCGTGCGACGGGATGGGTCGAGACCACGCTGGATCTGGGCGACGGCCCCAAAACCTACCGGCGTGACACCAACACGATGCCCAACTGGGCCGGTTCCTGCTGGTACCAGCTGCGGTACGTGGACCCGACCAACTCCGAGCGGTTCGTCGACCCGGAGAACGAGCGCTACTGGCTGGGCCCGCGCCCTGCCGAGCACGGCGTGCACGACCCGGGTGGTGTGGACCTGTACGTCGGCGGGGTGGAGCACGCGGTGCTGCACCTGCTGTACTCCCGGTTCTGGCAGAAGGTCCTGTTCGATCTGGGCTACGTGTCCTCGGAGGAGCCGTATCGCAGGCTGTTCAACCAGGGCTACATCCAGGCTTTCGCGTATGTGGATTCCCGCGGCTTCTACGTTCCCGCCGACGAGGTGGTGGAGAAGGACGGCAAGTTCTTCTTCGGCGACGAAGAGGTCAAGCAGGAGTACGGGAAGATGGGCAAGAGCCTGAAGAACGTGGTCACGCCCGACCAGATGGCGGCGGACTACGGGGCCGACACCTTCCGGTTCTACGAGATGTCGATGGGCCCGCTGGACGTGTCGCGCCCGTGGGCCACCAAGGATGTCGTCGGGGCGCACCGCTTCCTGCAGCGCCTGTGGCGGCTGGTCGTCGACGAAACGACGGGCGAACTGCGCGTGAGCCAGGCCGAGGCGACGACGGAAGACCGCAAACAGCTGCACAAGACGATCGCCGGGGTTCGCGAGGATTTCGCGGAAATGCGGTTCAACACCGCGGGCGCGAAGCTGATCGAGCTGAACAACCACCTGACGAAGGTCTACGGCTCCGCCGAAGGCACTCCGCGTGAACTGGTCGAGCCGCTGGTGCTGATGCTGGCCCCGCTGTGCCCGCACCTGGCCGAGGAGCTGTGGCACCGGATGGGCCACGAGGACACCCTGGTGCACGGCCCGTTCCCGGTGGCGGACGAGAAGTTCCTCGTCGAGGAGTCGGTGGAGTATCCGATCCAGGTCAACGGCAAGGTGCGCTCGCGGATCACGGTCGCCGCGGACGCGGGCAAGGACGTCGTGCAGTCGGCGGCGCTGGCGGACGAGAAGATCGTCGCGCTGCTCGACGGTGGCGAGCCGCGCAAGGTGATCGTGGTGCCCGGCAAGCTCGTCAACGTGGTGCTCTAGCCTGCCGCGATGCCGATCTCGTTCGCGAGATCGGCCAGCAGCGCGTCGAAGACCGCGTCCGGTTTGGACATCGGGATCGGGTAGTTCCCGAACACCTCGAGCGTGATGTGCCCGTAGATGCGCGCCCAGAACTGGATCATCACGTAGGTGGTGCCGAGCTCGATCTTCGCCGGCGGCACCTCGACTCCGGACTGGGCCAGCACGGACAGCAGTTCGTCCTGGAACGCCGCCAGATCGTCGCGCAGTTCGGTCGGCACGGCCTCGGCCGCCGGAATGGTCAGCTGGTGGGTGGCCAGGATGTGCCCGGCGGCCATCAGGAAAATCCGGCCGAACGGTTCGTTGGCGCGGCTCAGTGTGGCGACACTGCCGGCCGCCGAGCCGACCTCCCCGGTCGGCGAGGCGAACACCAGCGTGAACTCTTTGGTGTGGGTCAGCGCCCAGCGGCGGAATCCGCGGCAGATGGCGAAAAGTTGCGCCGGGCCGTCCAGCTCGAACGCGGCGACCTCTTCGGCGAGCTCCGCGCCGAGGTCGGTCACGACGTCCCGGCGCAGGTGGCTGATCAGGTCGTCTCTTGATCCGTAGTAGCGGTAGAGGGCGGGCGCGGTGATGCCCAGTTCGCGCGCGATCGCCCGCAAGGTGACTGCTTCCGGCCCGCGCTCGATGAGCAACGTGCGGGCGGTCCGCCTGATGTCCTGGTCGGTCGCCACCCGTACGCGGCCTCGGCGCGTCGGCTTGTCCATTCCGGCATTCTAGGAGTCCGGCCGTTCCGGTATGGCCAGGACGTGAAGGTAAGCCTGGTCAATGGCTTGAACAGCGTGCGAGAGAGCGCTTTCCGCAGCGGAACCGGGCGCCGCCGGTACCGATCGCTCGGGGGGCTACGCGATCGGTACCGGCGACCCGATGCCCGTCCTCGGCGGGGCCGGGGGCGGACAGTTTGGGAGAGTCCGGTTGGTGGCCTGCGGGACGTCCCGACCGAGGAATTGACCCGTTCGGGTGAGTGCTGCCGGACGCTTACCCTAGTGTCGCATCCAACCGGTGAGAAGTTACAAAGTTCTTCACATTTGCATAGGAAACACTGACCACATGACTCACGACGTCCTGGTGATCGGCTCGGCCAACGTCGATCTTGTCGTCCCGGCCGAGCGCCGGCCCGGCGCCGGGGAGACCGTACTGGGTGGCGACACGACCGTTTCACCCGGTGGCAAGGGCGCGAACACCGCGGTCGCGGCGGCCAGGCTCGGCGCCGACGTGGCGCTGTTCGGCGCGGTCGGCGCGGATTCCTACGGTGAAATCCTGCTGACATCACTGGGCGAAGCGCGTGTCGGCACCGAGTTCGTGCACAAAACGCGGCGGCCGACCGGGATCGCCTACATCACCGTGACCCCGGATGGCGAGAACTCGATCCTGGTGTCTCCGGGCGCCAACGGCGCGCTCGGAACCGACGGGCTTGCCGAGGCATTCGAGGGCGCGCGGGTGATGGTCGCCTCGCTGGAGATCCCGCTGTCCACGGTGGAACAGGCCGTCGCGGCCGCCACCGAAGCCGGGGTGCGCACCCTGCTGAACCTGTCCCCCGCGGCCGAGATCTCCGCGGAAACCCTTGCCGCGCTGGATGTCCTGCTGGTCAACGAGCATGAGGCCGCCTGGCTGCTCGGCGCCGACGTCGATCCGGCGAAGCTGCTCGACCTCGGCCCGCGCGCGGCCGTGGTGACTCTCGGCGCCGAAGGAGCGCTGGTGATCACCGCCGAGGGCAGCACGAACATCCGTTCCCCCAAGGTGGAAGCCGTGGACACGACCGGCGCCGGGGACGGCTTCACCGGGGCGCTCGCGGCGGCGCTGGCCGCCGGGGACGATCTCCAAACGGCTGCGCGCAAGGCAGTTCAGGTCGCGGCGATCTCCGTGACCCGGCATGGTGCACAACCCTCGTATCCGGCGGCGGAGGAAATGCCCGCCGAGTGATCCGCGTTACGTCAACGTGAGTCAGGCGACCTTCGGCACCCTGTGGCGGCGCGCGTATCTCGACCAGCTGAGATCGATGCTGACCGGGCGTTCCGGTGAGCTCGAGATCCTGCCGTTGGAGCTGGCGGTTGCCGCGCTGGGCAGGCAAAGCGAAAGCCACGAGGGGCGCCGGGATGTCCCCGTAAGGGCGATTGTCGGCACGGTGGCCAGGGTGGGCGATTTCGACCGGGACTTCCGGCCGCGAAATCCGGCGTTGCGTGAGCGCTGGGAGACGCTCGCCGCGAGCCACGCCGAGTTGCCCCCGGTTTCGCTGGTGCGGCTCGGCGAGTTGTACTTCGTCGAGGACGGGCATCACCGTGTTTCGATCGCCCGTGCCCGCGGGCAGGAGACCATTTCCGCGCGGGTGCACCGGATCTGCACGATCGCGTGCGCGAGTCACTGCCTCACCCTGGCCGACCTGCCGGTCAAGACGGCGGAGCGGATGTTCCTGGAACGCGTTCCGTTGCCCGATGACGTGCGCGTCGGGCTGTGGCTGGACGAACCGGCGCACTGGGCGCGGCTGGCGGACGCGGCCGAGGCCTGGGGTTTCCGCAACGGCCTGGCCGACCGGTGCACGCTGGCCGAGACCTGGTGGGAGCAGGAGGTACTGCCGGTGGTCGTGCGGTTGCGGGAGCGCGGGATCTGCCTTCCGCCGCGAGACGTGCAAGCCTATTTCCAGGCGCTCGTCGAACGGGACACGACGGGCTGTTGGTCGGGATAGCGGAAAGGTATGGTCTAGACCATGTCGGAACTTACCGGGGTCGCCGTGAGTCCGGGCCGCGCCAGCGGCCCCGTCGTCCGCGTCGCCGAGCCACTCGGCGAACCAGCGGCCGCGCCGAAACCGGTGGACCCGCAGGCCGAGGCCGCCCGGATCGCCCCGGCGACGCAGGCGGTGGCAGCCCGGCTGGAAGCGCTTTCCGAAGCCGCCACCGGTGAGGCGTCGACCATTCTGCTGACCACCGCCGCGATGGCAGGCGACCCGGCGCTGGTCGCCGAGGCCGAGCGGCTGGTCACCGCCGAAGGCCTGCCGGCGCCGCGCGCGTTGTACGAATCCGCCAACGGCTTCGCCAAAACCCTTGCCGCGGCGGGTGGATACCTGGCGGAGCGGGTGCGTGACGTCGAAGACGTGCGTGACCGCGTGGTCGCCGAACTGCTGGGAGTGGCGCCGCCCGGCGTCCCGGAGCTGGCCACGCCGAGCGTGCTCGTCGCGCGTGATCTTGCACCGGCCGACACCGCGGGGCTCGACCCGAAGCAGGTGCTCGCCCTCGTCACCGAGGAAGGCGGCCCGACCAGCCATACCGCGATCTTGGCGCGGGCATTGGGAATTCCGGCGGTCGTTGCGGTCCGCGGATTGCTGGCGCTGGATGCCGAAGCGCTACTGGTGGACGGGGACACCGGGCAGGTCAAGGTCGTCGACCCGGCCGCGCCCGTGCTCGCCGCCACGGCTTCGGGCCCGGTCGAATGGGACGGCGTCGGCACCACTTCGGACGGACACCGGGTCAAGGTGCTCGGCAACGTCGGCTCCCCCGCCGACGCGCAGGCCGCGGCGGATGCCGGTGCCGAGGGCGTCGGCCTGTTCCGCACCGAGTTCTGCTATCTCGACGCCGCGGACGAGCCCACGGTCGCCGAGCAGCGCGCGGCCTACGCCGCCGTGCTGGCGCCGTTCGCCGGCAAGCCGGTCATAGTCCGCACCTTGGACGCGGGGGCGGACAAACCGCTGCCGTTCCTTTCGCCGGAGGACGAGCCGAACCCGGCGCTCGGCGTGCGCGGGTTGCGCGTCGCCTTCGACCGGCCCGAGGTGCTCGACCGGCAACTCGCGGCGATCGCGACCGCCGCAACGGATTCCGGCGCCGAAGTCTCGGTGATGGCGCCGATGGTCGCGACGGCCGCGGAGGCCGCGTGGTTCGCCGAACGAGCCAGGGCCGCCGGTATCGAGCGGGTGGGCGTGATGATCGAGATCCCGGCGGCGGCCTTGTGTGCCAAGGAGATCCTCGACGCGGTGGACTTCGTCTCGGTCGGCACCAACGACCTCGCGCAGTACACCTTCGCCGCGGACCGCCAGCTCGGCGCGGTGGCCACGCTGAACGACCCTTGGCAGCCCGGTTTGCTGCGCCTGCTGAAGTTCATCGGCGTGGCCGCCGAAGCCACCGGCAAACCGGCGGGCGTATGCGGCGAGGCGGCGGCGGATCCCTTGCTGGCGCGCGTACTCACCGGTCTCGGCTTGACCAGCCTGTCGATGAACGCGGCCGCGATCAAGGCCGTCGGTGCGTCGCTCGCTTCCGTCACACAGGAACAGTGCCGGCAGGCCGCGTCCGCGGTGCTCACCACGGCCGATCCGGCCGCCGCCCGGCTCGCCGCTCAAGCCGGGTAGGGCTCGGCCTCGCGCGCCGACCGGAGTGCTTTGGCCCACCAGGCGAGCTGATCGAGCAGCGTCTTGGCGTACCCGGGTGCTTCCGGATCGAGCGGGCGGCCGTCCTCCCAGGCGGTGAAGTAGTTCGGAAAGGCGAGTCCGTCGCGAATCGTCACCGCGTGCAGTTCGGTGAGCACGTTCTCCAGGTGCAGCACCGCATGCCGGCCACCGGCGAGGCCGCCGTAGCTGACGAACGCGACCGGTTTCGCCGTCCACTGGGTGAAATGCCAGTCGATGGCCGCCTTCAGCGACGCGGGGTAGCTGTGGTTGTACTCAGGCGTGACCACAATGAACGCGTCCGCCTCGGTCAATGCTTCCGTCAGCGCCGCCATCCCGGCCGGACGGGGGTAGTCCTCACCCGCGAACTTCGGCGATGCGGCAGGCAAAGCCAGCGGGATGTCGATCTCGGCGAGATCCACGACTCGCACGTCGAAGCCGCCATGCAGACCCGCCTGTTCGGCCACCCACGAGGACACGACGGGTCCGAACCGTCCATCCCGGACACTTCCGACGATGATCAGCAGCTTGTGTCTGTTCTCCATGCGAACCACGATGCGGGTTCCCGCGGGGCACAACCAGACCGTGCTCAGGCTGGCCCCGAGAGGGCCACGCTGCGCACCGCACGGTCGACGTACGCTCGAAACATGGGTACACCACTGGGTGATTTCATCCGGGCCAAGCGCGACGGCGTCCAGCCGGAGTCACTCGGGCTGCCCGAACGCGGCCGTCGTCGGTCACCGGGCCTGCGCCGCTCTGACCTGGCCGCGCGGGCCGGGATCAGCGTCGAATACCTGACCCGCATCGAGCAGGGCCGCGACCGCAACCCCTCGGTGTCGGTGCTGAACGCGCTGGCCGACGCGCTCAGCCTGGCGCACACGGAGCGCAGTCACCTGCGCTACCTCGCGAAGATCACCGGCGGCGAATGCGCCGCCCACCCCCAGCCTGCGCCACCGCCGCGGGAAATCCGGCCGTCCGTCCGGCGGACGCTCGAACTCCTCGAACCGGGCATCGCGATGGTGACCAACCGGCTGGGCGACATTCTCGCCCGCACCAGTGGCTACGAGGCACTGGTCAGCGGGACGGGCCTGCTCGACGCGGACGCGCCGAACCTCACCCGCTACGTCTTCACCGACCCCCGTGCGCGGACGTTCTTCGCCGACTGGGACGCCATCGCCGACGAGCAGGCCTTCGACCTGTGGCTGGGGCCCACCCTCGAAAACTCCGATTGGCTCACCGCCGAACTCGCCCCGATCGCCGGCCCCGAGTTCACCCGCCGGCTGAACCACACTCGGGTCCCGTCGCGCGGGGTGCTCCGGCTGAACCATCCGGCGGGGCCGGAACTGCGGTTGGACCGCGAGACGATGGAACTCACGGCGGACGATCAGCAGCTGATCGTCTACCTGCCCGCGGACGAACAGACGGCGCGAGCCATCGACCGACTCCGGCCGCACAGCAGGCTCCGGGTCATCTCCTGACCGTCAGGAGAACAGGCCGCGCCGCGGGTTGCGGATGTTCAGCGAACCGCCGTGCAACCGGCCGGAAAAGATGAACCTCGGCGTGCCCGGCCTGCCGTCCGAACCGGTCTTGTCCTCCAGCGAGGCGTACTTCAGCTCGGAGATCGCATTCAGGTCCACCGAGGCGTGCTCCGGGATGGTCACCTCGACCGAACCCCATTTGACGTCCAGTTCCACCTGCACCGTCGGCGAGCCGACCTGCGCCTGGGTGAAGTCGAGCTTCGTCGAGCCGTACTTGTTGCGCACCACCAGTTCCGGCGGCACGATCCAGCGGCCGCTGCGGTTGAGCGACGAGTACTTCGCGGACAGTTCGAGGCGCTGGTCGGAGCTGGCGTACGCGGGCGGCGCGGTGACCTGTTCGTGGTTGATCAGCCCGGGGATGTCCACGAGGACGGCGTTCAGCTCGCCGCGGGTGCGGGCGGCGAGCGCGATGTCGGTGCGCTCGGTGAACTCGTCGAGATCGATCATCCCCCGGCCGATGGCCTTCTGCAGGACCCCGACGACGTGCTCGCGCTCCTCGTCGGACACCCGCAGATCTCGCGGGCTCACCGTTTGCGTCTCGGACTCTTCACCCATGCTTCCAGCGTAAGTGGGGAAAACCAGGGGCGGATCCGGGAAAAACCCCTAGAGAATGTTCGGCAGCCCCGTCGTGTGGCGCAATCCGCGATCCGCCCGTCACCCTCGACAGTCCCGCCGTTCCGGAAAACCCCACTCTGTCACTCCTTATCGAGCCCGTGCTCGATCGCGTACCGCGCCAACTCGACCCGGTTGTGCAGCTGGAGTTTGCGCAGCGTCGACTGAACGTGGTTCTCCACCGTCCGGTGCGAGAGCACCAGCCGTTCGGCGATCTGCCGGGACGTGAGCCCCTTCGCGACCAGCCGCAGCACGTCGGTCTCGCGCTCGGTCAGCCGCGGTGGCGGCGCCCCGCCGGCCGGCGCGTCGGCCATCCGCCGGTACTCGCCGAGCACGAGACCGGCCAGCCCGGCGGTGAACACCGGATCTCCTTGCGCCGTCCTGTGCACGGCATCCACCAGCTCGCGCGCGGACGCGGATTTGACCAGGTAGCCGGAGGCGCCCGCCTTCACTGCCTCCAGCACGTCACTGTGCTCGCCGCTCGCGGAGAGCACCAGCACCCTGGTGTCCGGCAGCGCGGCGGTGATCTCCCTCGTTGCCTGCACACCCGAGGTACTGCCGAGGTTGAGGTCCATCAGCACGACGTCGGGACGGACGGTCGCGGCGATGCGCACGGCCGCGGCCGCGTCCGGAGCCGTCGCCCGGACGTCGAACCCGTTCTCCGCCAGGTCGCGTGCCACCCCGTCCCGCCAGATGGGGTGATCGTCTACGACCATCACCGAGATCATTTCGCCGGCACCCGGACCTCCCACTCCGTGCCCCGCCGCTGCGAGGTGTCCAGGGTGATGGTCCCACCGAGCTCAAGTACCCGGCCCCGCATGGATCGCGCGATGCCCAGATGGCCCTGCGCCTCCGCGTCGTCGAGCCTGCCTTCGGGGATGCCCGGCCCGTCGTCCCGCACCGTGATGACCACCTCGGTGCCCAGATCCTCCAGCAGCACCCAGGCCTTCGCGGCCGGCCCGGCATGTTTGTCCACATTGGACAACGCTTCCCGGACGACGGAGACCAGCTCGGCCGTTTTGTGCGCGGGCAGCCTGACTTCGCCTGCCGGTGCGGCCACCTGCACCTTCGACGAGGACAGCAGTTGCAGCGCGGCGCGAAGGTCCGTCTCGCCGGTGCTCGGCCCGGTGGGTTCGGTGGTGACCAGCGCGCGTAGTGCGATTTCTTGCTCCCCGGCCAGTTCCGCCAGCTCAGCCGCCTCGCCGCCGAGCTCCGCGCCACGCCGCCGCACCCTGGCGAGCACCTGCAGCACGCTGTCGTGGATCGACCGGGCCAGCCGCTCTCGTTCGGCGTTGGCGACCTCCGTGCGCCACGCCTGACGCAACGCCGCAGCGGACTTCCGCGCGGTCGTTGCGCTCATCCCGATCAACAGTCCGGTGGCGATCAGCAGCACCCCGTCCCTGGCCACGTCGAGGGTGAACGCCTGCCGCGCGACGGCCGTGCCCGCACCGAGGACGACCCCTGCCGTCACCCCGCCGACCGGCCCGAAGCGGGCCCCCGCGGCGATCGGCACCCCCGCGACCCACACGGTGGTGATCAGCGGATCGAGCCCGGACAGCTGTGCCGGGTCGAGGATCCACGGCGAGGTCAGCATCAACCCGCACGTGACCACCAGGTCCAGCACCACGAACCAGCTCCACCGCCAGCGCAGCGCTTCCCGTGAGTAGACAAGGCTGGTGAGCGCGGTCCAGACGGCCATCGCGCCCAGCACCGTCCACGCCAGCCACGGTCGCTGGTAGTCGCTGTCGTGCACGATCACCGCGCCCAGCGCGAACAGCAAGGTCAGGATCCGCAGCCCGATCCCGCCCCACCACAGTGGCGTGGCCGGTTCGACGGCGGTCGGGCCGAAATGACGGCTCATCGGACTTCGGTGCCCTCTTCCTTGGCCTCGGGCTCCTCGTCGTCGGGCTGTGCGGCGGCCTGATCGTGCAGCACGTCCACGTCCTCGGGATGCGGATCCTTCTCGTGCACCAAGGATTTGATGCCGGAGTTGAGCACGGCCAGCAGCGGCACCGCGAGCAGCGCCCCGGCTATCCCTGCCACCACGAGCCCGGCGGCGATGGACAGCACCACCGCGAGCGGGTGCAGCTTCACCGCGCGGCCGAGCAGCAGCGGCTGCAGGATGTGGCTTTCCAGCTGCATCACCAGTATCACCACGCCGAGCGCGATCAGCGCGGTGATGAACCCCTTGGTGACCAGTGCGATCAGCACGGCGATCGCGCCGGTGACGAACGCGCCGAGGATCGGGATGAACGCACCGAGGAAGACCAGCGTGGCCAGCGGGACAGCCAGCGGCACCTGCAGGATCCACAGCCCGATCCCGATCCCGGTCGCGTCCACCACCGCCACCGCGGCTGTCGCGCGCACGTAGGCGACCAGCGACGCGAACCCCCGCCTGCCGGCCACGTCCACCCGGTTCCGGATGGCGCGCGGCGCCCCGCGCATCAGGAAACCCCAGATCTGCTCGCCACCCGCCAGGAAGAAGATCGTGACGAACAGCGTCAGCAGCATTCCGGTGAGGATCTCGCCGATCGTGCCCGCCGTGGTCAGCGCGTTCGTCGTGATCGCGGCCTGGTGGCTCTGCAGATAGCCGATCGCGTTGTCGATGAACTGCTGGATCTGTTCCTGGCGCAGGTGCAGATCGTTGATCAGCCAGTCGCGCACCTGCGAAAGGCTGTTGTTGAGCTGGGTCTGCAGCTGCGGCAGCCCGTCGGTGAACTGGATGATCACGAACGTGAGCAGCCCGCCGAGCACGGCCAGCCCGCCCACCAGCACGATCGCCGTGGCCAGCCCGCGCGGCACCTTCACGTCGACGAGACGACCGACCGCCGGCGCGAGCAGGGCCGAAATCAGCAGCGCGATGGACACCGGGATGACGACGACGGAAAGCTTGCCGATCAACCAGATGATCACGTAGAGCGCGGCGATGACCAACAGGAACCGCCAGGCATAGGCGGCCGACACCCGCAGCCCGCGGGGTACCGCCGCTGAACTGCCGGGATCCTCGCTGGGCGACGAGACGGGGCGCTGGCCGTTGTTCACGTGCCCACCCTAGCGACCCGGGCGAAACGGGCGTGGCGCTTCCAGCCAGCCCGTTCCCGTCACTCGATCAGGCGCTCTGGGCGTGTCCATCCGGCAAGATCACCTGCGATCTGCGAATCTTTGATCACTCGCACGGGAACAATAGAGATTTCCTCATTACCTCGGGAATGGTGCGCATCCGAAACGGATGGGCATCTTTTCTGCTGCCCGGAAAACGGGGCCCGAGGTGGCGTTATTCACGCTTTGTGCAGTAGTCCGATCAGGTGGCACACGATGGGGTAAGCCGAGTGGATAATTTTCGTATTGCCCGTCTACCTTGATCCCGAGGGACGTGAAAGCGTTTCTTCGGGAACCCGGCAGGCGGCGTAGTCGCGAGCATTGCGATTTCGCCGCCGGTGAATTCAAGGAGCATTACTGGTGAAGTTCAGAAAGGTCGTCGCCGCTTCCGTGGCGGCCGCGGCCGGCGTCCTCGCGCTGGGTGCCTTCGGCTCCACCGCGATGGCGGCTGAGAACCCGCAGTCCGCCCCTGTGGCCAACACCGTCCATGTCGACACGCGATGCGACTGTCTGCCCGGGCCTGCTGCACACCCG
The DNA here is from genome assembly GCF_035546795.1 of Amycolatopsis sp. Taxonomy (GTDB): domain Bacteria; phylum Actinomycetota; class Actinomycetes; order Mycobacteriales; family Pseudonocardiaceae; genus Amycolatopsis_E. The sequence goes on along the minus strand of NZ_DASZWC010000007.1, from coordinate 8,809 downwards.
AGGCCCGCCAAGCCCGCGAAGCCGGCGAAACCAGCCCCGGCTCCGGCCACCCCCGCGGCACCGGCGCCGAGCAAGGGATCGGTCACCTGTCCGGCGAAGGTGCCGGAAAACCCGACCGGAGCCGATTACGTCAACGCCTGGAACCAGTCCGGCACCTGTTTCGGTGCGGGCGCGGCGGGACTTGTCAGCTCGGCTTGGGCCGGTGCGATCCCGTCGATCGTGCAGGGTGCGCTCGGCGCCGCGAACTGAATACCTCCATCCATCGGCTCGTAAGTTCGAATACGCAAGGAGAACCTGTCATGCGCAAGACCCTGATCCGTACCGTTGCCATCGCCGCGATGGCTGCCGGCGCCTTCGGCCTTGCCGGTGGCATCGCCTCTGCCGACGAGCTCACCGCTCCGGTGGTCGTGCCCTCGCACCCGACCGGTGCCGACTACGTGAACGCCTGGAACGAGTCCGGTGCGCTGCTGGGTGCCGGTGCCGCCGGTCTGGTCAGCTCCGCGTGGGCAGGTGCGATCCCGTCGATCATCCAGGGCGCGGCCGGCTCCCTCGGCTGAGCTGACCGTCGACTTTCCTTCCACCCGAACACTTTTTCCAAGGAGAACCATCATGCGTAAGACCCTCGTGCGTACCGGTGCCGCCGTCGCGATCGCGGCCGGGATCCTCGGCATGTCCGGTGGCATCGCCTCGGCCGACGAAATCACCGCTCCGGTGGTCGTCCCGTCGCACCCGACCGGCGCCGACTACGTGAACGCCTGGAACGAGTCGGGCGCGCTGGCCGGTGCCGGGGCCGCCGGTCTGGTCAGCTCCGCGTGGGCGGGTGCGATCCCGTCGATCATCCAGGGTGCGGCCGGCTCGCTGGGCTGAATCGGATGAACACAGGAAACGGCCCGCTGCAGTGGAAATCTGCTGTAACGGGCCGTTTCCACGTCCGGCGGGCCCACGCCCAGTGCCGATGACCCGTGGTGACATCCGACCACACCGAGTGTTCTTCACACGATCGTGGCATCAAGTGCTTCCCAGGATGCGCGGGTAGGCCTCGATTTGGTTACCTCGTCAAGACAAGCCCGTTCCAGTCTCTCCTGAGGTCATTTCAGGAACGGTTGCAGAGCGCGAATTTCTCGGTAGGAGAACGGTGAAGCAGTACAACGCGGCCAATCGGCGGGGCACGGCACGTGCCGCCCGCTGGTTCTCGCGTGCGCTGCTCGTCGTCGGTGGTGCCGTCGCAGGCACCGCCGCCGCCTGGGCGATCGGCACGGCAAGTGCCTCCGCCGAAACTGTCGCCACCCCGCCCGCCGATTCCGCGCAGCAGAACGATTCCGCACAGCAGGACGTCGCGGGCGAGCAGCTCACCCCGTTCACCGACGCGGTGATGGGCACCTCCGACGATGTCGTCGCCGGCGCCTCCAACCTCGCCGGTGACGTGGCCGGCACAGCGGTCCGCATGGGCACCGGTCAGTTCCGGACCGGCGTCGAGCGCGATCAGCACGTTTCCGACGCGGTGCACGACTTCACCCGTACCGCGGTCCTGCACCCGGCCCAGCGTCTGCTCGGTTCCGCCGAGCACGTCGCACGCAAGCCGCAGGACGCCCCCCAGGTGATCGGCCAGGCGCTGACCCCGCCGCAAGCGGTGCTGGATCTGTTGCACCACAACGGTGGCAAGAGCCTGGTCGACCTGCCGCAGCTGCCTGAAAAGCACGACGGCGAATCCCACACCCCGGCCACTGTGGCTCCGGCGGCGCCTGTCGCCGCCCCCGCCCCGGCCGCGCCGATGGGCCCGTTCGCCGTCGCCCTTTCCAGTAAGCACAGCGGGTTCGAACACGCCGGCCTGCGCTCCGCGCAGCACGGCAAGGATGACCACGCGAACCGGGACCAGTCCCCGTTCGCACCGGCGCGGAGCCCGTGGGCCCCGGCCGGATTCCCTGTCATTCCCAGTGGCTCCACCTCCGGTGGCCACCTCGACGGTTCAGTGCTGGGTGTCCCCACCCACGCGCTGACCGTCGTCGACACGCAGCGGCTGCGCGCCCTGCGTTTCGGCATCCGGCACACGTCGGTCGAGCCGGGCACGCAGCCCGGCGTCACGCCTGACTGATTTCACACGCGGGGCAGCGAACGCGCCCTTTTGCCGTGCCTTTTCCTGGTCGGTCGCGTGTTCCCTGCATCCCGCTCATTCCCCGCGGTTTCTTCCGCGACCCCCGGGTGTTCGTGCACCCGAATCTCATGAGCCCCGCAAGGGAACCCAAGGAAAAGGAGAAATTCTCAATGCAGACCTGGGCAAAGCGCGGTATTCAGACCGCGCTGGTCACGGGTGGCTTGCTGATGCTGGGTACCGGCATCGCATCTGCCGACGAGAACGTCAACCCCGACACTCCGGCCGGACCGCTCGACATCAACGCGAGCATCCCCGTCGACATCTCGAAGAACGCCGTCGGGACCCTCGGCAAGCAGATCAACCTGCCGGAGGTCCACAAGGAGATCAGCACCAAGCCGGTGACGGACGTGCTGAACAAGGCAGTCGCCCCGGTCAGCAAGTCCGGCCTGGCGAAGGCCGCCGCTCCGGCGACCAGTGCGGTCAACGGCGCCGTCTCCAAGGCTGCCGCCGCGACCAAGCGCGCGGACCAGCCCAAGGCTGCCCCGAGCATCGAGCCGACCGGTGACCCGTTCATGGGCAACAAGGTCGTGGGCAACGTCGCGGTGCCGATCCAGATCACCGGCAACGCGATCGGTGTGCTGGGCAACGCGGCCGTCGACTCCGACGAGACGCAGACCTACGAGCACAACACCGACGTCAGCACCTCCGGTGCGGGCGGCGGCCTCGCGGGCAATGTCGTGAACCTCGACTGGGCGCTTCCGATCCAGATCTCCGGCAACGCGGGCGGCCTCGGCGGCAGCGGCAAGACCTCCGGCAGTGCGACGCAGTCCGCGGCCACCACCGGTGAGACCACAACCGACGGCACCAACGGCGGGCTCGCCGGCAACGTGGTCGCCCCGCAGGGCGCCACCCCGGTGCAGGTTTCCGGCAACGCGCTGGGCTGGTTCCTCGGCCACGCCGAGACCGACTTCAACGGCAGCAGCGACGCCACCTCTGGCGGTTCCATCGCCACGCACGGTTCGAAGGGTGCGGGCACCGGGAACGTGGCCGGGGTGCCGGTCGCCCTGCCGGCCAAGGTCTCGAACAACGCGATCTCCTGGGGCGGCGACGCCGACTCGGCCGGCGGTTCGACCGCCGACGCGACCGCGGGCGGCACCCGTCCGGGCCCGATCCGCGACATCCCGACGTACATCTCGACCGACGGCGACCAGTCGTTCCTGGCCGGCAACGTCGCGCAGCCGCAGCCGGCCGTCCCGGCGACGGTTGTGGGCAACGCGGCCGCGTGGATCGGCAACTCGACCGCGGGCAGCGGTATCGAGCGTGCCGCCACCATCATCGGCAGCAACGCCACGTCCGGCGGTTTCACCAGCACCAGCGGCCGTGAGTCGGCCGGGTCGGGCAACATCGCCGACGCTCCCGTCGCGCTCCCGGCCGAGGTGTTCTGCGTCGGTGGCACCTGGATCGGCAACGCACACGCGGGCGGCTGCGAGAACACCGTCGACGCGACCGCGGGTCAGGGCGGTACCTACACCAACGGCAACGGCGGCTTTGTCGCGGGCAACAGCGCGAGCGCGCAGCCCGCGGGCACGGCCGAGGTGTTCGGCGTCGGCGGGTCCTGGATCGGCAACGCCTCCGGCTCGGCGACGGAAGACAAGACCGTCACGGCCGGCGGCTACAACGGCAGCCAGGGCAACGACTCGACGGGTTCGGGCAACGTGGCCCAGGTCCCGGTGGCTGTGCCCGCCGAGGTGCTCGGCGTCGGCGGGTCCTGGATCGGCCAGGGTGCGGGCACCGCATCCGAGACCAAGGACATCACCGCCGGTGGTGGCGGCAACACCCAGGACGACCACGGTGCCGGCAGCGCCAACCTGATCGCGGCCCCGGTTTCGCTCCCCGTCCAGGCCTTCGGCATCGGTGCGTCCTGGATCGGCCAGGGCGTCGGTGAGGCGTGCACCGACACCACCTCGACCGCGGGCGGCGAACTCAACGCCAACGGCAAGGAGGGCTTCCTGGCCGGGAACCTCGGCGAGGTCCCGGTTTCGCTGCCCACCCAGGCACACGGCCTCGGCGCGGCGCTGACGGGCATCGGACGCGGCTCGAGCCAGAACATGACCGACTCGACCGCGGGCGGCGACGCCACGGCGACCGGTGAGGGTGGCTCGATCGCGGGCAACATCGTGAACGTCCCGGCGGCCGGTGCGGCCACCGTCGACGGGCTCGGTGCGGTGCTCGGCGGAATCGCGGCAGGCGACGCGACCAACGACGTCGTTTCGACCGCCGGTGGTTCCGCGGAGACCAACGGCGACGGCGGCTCGATCGCGGGCGACATCATCAGCGCCCAGCTGCTGCCGGTCGCGCAGGTCTTCGGTGACGCGGCCAGCCTCGGCGGCGTCGCGACCGGCAACGGCATCAACGACACCGAGGTCACCTCGGGCGGCGACGAGTCCACCTCCGGTGTGGGCGGCGCGCTGGCCGGCGACATCTTCGATGTCCCGGTGTCGGCCGTGGCTCAGGTGTTCGGCGTTGCCGCTTCGCTCGGCGGCGTCGCGCACGCGGTTGCGGACAACACCACGACGGCGACCGACGCGGGCACGGACACCACGACCGGCCCGACGCACTCGCTGTCCGGGCTGAACAAGCAGATCCCGCTCGGCGCGCTCGTCCAGGTCTACGACATCCCGCTGGGCCTGCTGGCCACGGTGGGCGAGGAGACCACGAACGACACCGTCGACACCGTGGCGAACCACGCGCCGCAGATCGACCTGCCGATCACCCTCTCCGAGCTGCAGGCACACCAGCTGCCGACGTTCTCGTCGCTGAAGTCGCTGCCGCTGCCCACCCAGAAGCGTGCGGACCTGCCCCAGGTCAACACGCTGCCGGTGCAGCTCCCGGGTGCTGACGCGCTGGGCTCGCTGCCGGGCACCGACGCGCTGGGCTCGCTGTCGGGCGTGCTGCCGACCGAGCTGCCCGCCGGTCCGGCGAGCATCCAGGGCGTGCTGCCGCAGGGCAACCTGGCAGGCGTCTCGGGCCTGAACGAGAACCCCACCTCCGTCATCACCAAGATCACCGACCTGGTGAGCGGCAAGGGAATCCACGTCCAGGGCTGATCTTCTGATCAGCACGTGAAGGCGGGTCCGGGAGCAACGGCGCTCCCGGACCCGTTTTCAGCCGAGCTGCACGGAGCGTTTCGCCAGGCCGTACCAGTAGCCGTCGATCACCGTTTCCGGTGTGGCGTCGTCGATCCCGGCGCCGAGCGAAACGAACAGCGGCGCGAAGTGCTCGATCCGCGGGTGCGCCAGCGTCGCGGCCGGGGCCTTGCGCTGGAAGTCCAGCAGCGCGTCGATGTCGCCGGCGTTCAGCATTTCCCCGCCCCAGTGGTCGAATTCGGCTGACCACGCCGGCGGGGCGCCGTCCGTGCCGTCGACCGCCCGCATCGCCGCGAGGTTGTGCGTGAAGAAACCACTGCCGATGATCAGCACGCCTTCATCGCGTAACGGCTTGAGTTTTCGTCCCATCTCGAACAGCGCGCGGGGATCCAGCGACGGCATGGAAATCTGCAGCACCGGGATGTCGGCGTCGGGGTACATCTCCACCAGCGGCACGTAGGCGCCGTGGTCCAGACCGCGCTCGGGCGCTTCGTGCACCGGGGTTTCGTTGCTGTGCAAGAGTTTCCTGACTCGCGCGGCGAGCTCCGGAGCGCCTGGCGCCGGATAGGTGACCTGGTAGTAGTGCTCGGGGAAGCCCCAGAAGTCGTAGACCAGCGGCACGGTCGTGGTGGCACCCAAGGTCAGCGGAGCCTCTTCCCAGTGCGCCGACACCACCAGGATCGCCTTGGGCCGGGGCAGCCCGGCAGACCAGTCGGCGAGCTGCCGGGTCCAGGTCGGATCGTCGGCGAGCGGCGGTGCACCGTGGCTCAGGTACAGCACCGGTGTCGCACTCATCGCAGCCTCCATGTTTGAAAGTTCAACTACTACTGTAGCTGACGCCGGAGGGCGCGTCGTTATTCCTCAGGCCGGAACCGGTACAGACTGGCCGGTCACCAGTGGCGGTGGTTGAGTTGAGACGTGGCGGGGACCGTTCCGGTCGGGAACCTGATCGCTTATCTGGCGGTATCGGCGATACCACCGGTGTTTTTCTGGGCCATGCTGAAACTCCCGAAGCTCGCGGACGCCGCGCTCAGCCGCCGCCGTCGCCCGCCGCTGACCGACGCCCCACCGATCGAACAGCTCGCCGCGGATCTTCGCCGCGTGCACCGGGCGCTCACGCGGCTCGCCCCTGACGCCCCGGCCGTCCGCCGCCGCGCCACCCGCCAGGCATACGACGCCCTGCTGATCCAGGCGTGCCGGGCCATCAACGAGCCGCACTGGCTGACGGAGTTGGCCGAAGGCATCGAGCGCGACATGGAGCGCTTGCGCATCGAGGAACGGTTGCGCTCCTCAGGTTTCGCCGTGCCGTGAATCAAGCTTGCCGAGCACGTCGAGCAACCCGGGGAACCGCTCGCCGAAGTCCTCCCGCAACCGGACGAAGGTGCCGTTTCCCGCGTCGCGTTGCCGGATGAGCCCGGCCTCGCGCAGGACGCGCCAGTGGTAGGTGCGAGTGGATTTGGCCCTTGGCAGCTCGAACGAGGCGCACGCGCGCTCGGTTTCGTCGCCGTGCACCAGTTCCAGCACGATGCGCCGGCGCGATGGATCCGACAAGGCCGCAAGCACGTTGTCCAGCCCGACGTCAGCGAGCGCGGGATGCGGGAATTCGACGGGCACGTGGACAGGGTACGACAAAGCTCGTACCCTCAGGTACGAGAAAACTAGTACCTAGGAGGTCGCGCGGTGCTGTGCGTATTCGACATCAACGAAACCCTGCTGGATCTCACCGCGCTGGACGAGATGTTCCTCGACCTCACCGGCTCGGCCACCGCGCGGGAGGAATGGTTCACGCTGGTCATCCACACCGCGCTGACCGTCACCGCGACAGGTGGATACCGGGACTTCGCCGAGATCGCCGGTGCCGCCGCGGGAGCGATCGCCGCCGGGTACGGCCGCCCGTTCGACGACGCGCAACGGCAGCGGATCGGGGCCGGTCTTCGCGAGCTGCCGCCGCATCCCGACGTCCCGGACGCGCTGGCGCGGCTGCGTGGCGACGGATTCACGTTGGTGGCGCTGGGAAACTCACCACTTGCGACGATCGAAGCGCAGTTGGCCAACTCCGGGCTCGCCGGTTTGTTCGACCGTGTTTTTTCGGCGGAACAAGCGGGTGCGCTCAAACCCGCCGCCGCGCCCTACCGGCAGGTGCTCGACGCCTACGACATCCGAGCCGACGAGGCGATCATGATCGCCGCGCACGACTGGGACATCGCCGGCGCCCAGGCAGCCGGACTACGCACCGGTTTCGTTGCCCGGCCCGGCCAAACCGAACTGCCTGGCGCGCCCGCTGCCACGCTGACGGCGCCCGACCTCGGTGCACTCGCCGAACTCGTGCGAACCCAGCCGCGGTGACGTTGGGCGCGCTCCGGGCAGCCCCTGGAACGGATAGCTCTCAACCCTGTGCGAGGTCGGCGAACCGGCTGTAGTGCAGCTGGTGGGCGACGACGATGGTGCTGGTGGGGCCCGCACGGTGCTTGGCGAGGATCAGGTCGGCCTCGCCGGCGCGCGGGTCGTCCCGCTCCCACGCGTCCGGCCGGTTGATCAGGATGACCATGTCGGCGTCCTGCTCCAGCGAGCCGGACTCACGCAGGTCCGACAGCATCGGGCGCTTGTCGGTGCGCTGTTCGGGACCACGGTTCAGCTGGCTGATCGCGATCACCGGGACCTGGATCTCCTTGGCCAGCAGCTTGAGCTGCCGGGAGAACTCCGAGACCTCCTGCTGCCGCGACTCGACCCGCTTGCCCGAAGTCATCAGCTGCATGTAGTCGACGACCACGAGCTTCAGGTCGTTGCGCTGCTTGAGCCGGCGCGCCTTGGCCCGGATCTCCATCATCGTCATGTTCGGCGAGTCGTCGATGAACAGCGGCGCCTCGCTGATCTCGCTCATCCGCCGCGCCAGCCGGGTCCAGTCGTCGTCGGACATGCGGCCGCCGCGCATGTCCGCGAGGCGGATCCGGGCCTCGGCGGAGAGCATGCGCATGACGATCTCGATCCGGCTCATTTCCAGCGAGAAGATCACGCTGGACATGCCGTGCTTGATCGAGCACGAGCGTGCGAAGTCCAGCCCCAGCGTCGACTTGCCGACACCGGGCCGGGCCGCGACGATGATCATCTGGCCGGGGTGCAGGCCGTTGGTCACCTCGTCGAGATCCGCGAACCCGGTCGGCACGCCCTGGGCGTGGCCCCCGCGGGAGGCGATCGCGTCGATCTCGTCCATCGTCGGCTGGAGCAGTTCCTCCAGCGCGACGTAGTCCTCGCTGGTGCGCCGCTCGGTGACCTCGTAGATGGCGGCCTGCGCGCGGTCGACGACCTCCGAGACATCACCGCTCGAGCCGGTGTTCGCGCCGTAGCCGTACTGGACGATGCGGGTACCGGCCTCGACGAGCCTGCGCAGGATCGCCTTCTCCGCGACGATCTCGGCGTAGTAGCTGGCGTTGGCCGCCGTGGGCACGGTCGCGATCAGCGTGTGCAGGTACGGTGCGCCACCCACCCTGGCCAGCTCACCGCGCCGCTCCAGTTCCGCGGACACGGTGATCGGGTCGGCCGGCTCACCCCGGGCGTAGAGGTCCAGGACGCA
>NZ_DASZWC010000006.1:0-97590 GCF_035546795.1 Amycolatopsis sp. | reverse complement strand
TCAGGCGAGCGCGACCTTTCCCAGTTCCGCTGGTGTCGCCAGGAGTGGGTGCTTCGGCAGTACGCGCACCGTGTAGCCGAGCGAACCTGCTTGCGGGAGGCGGACGACCGCGACGTACTCGCCGATTCCGCCCGGTGACATGGGAACCGCCGTGGGCTCGTGTAGGTCGTCGGTGTCCTCGACCCTGCCGACGACGGCCTGAACGTCCACTTCGGACGGATCGAGGCCGGCGAGGTCGATCCGGGCGCGCAGGTGCACCTCGCTGCCCACCTCCAGGGTTTCGGCGGTCATCTCGGTGTCGAAGATCTTCACCTTCGGCCACAGGGTGTCGATCCGCGTCCGGTACTCCGACAATGATCGCGCCCCCGCGTAGGAATCCCGGCTGGCGGCGGCGACCGTGCGTGCCGCCGGGTGGTAGCAGGTTTCGACGTACTCCCGCACCATCCGCGACGCCTGTACGCGCGGGCCGAGGGTGTCGAGGGTGTGCCAGACCATCGACATCCAGCCCTTGGGCACGTTGGTCTCGTCCCGCTCGTAGAACAACGGCGCGACCTGCTGCCCCAGCAAGTCATACAGCGCAGCCGCTTCGAGCTCGTCCCGGCGGAGCGGGTCGCGGATGCCGTCGGCCGTGGGAATCGCCCAGCCGTTGCTGCCGTCGTAGCACTCATCCCACCAACCGTCCCGGATGGACAGGTTGAGCCCGCCGTTGAGCGCCGACTTCATCCCCGACGTGCCGCACGCCTCCAGCGGCCGGGTCGGGTTGTTCAGCCAGACGTCACAACCGCGGTAGAGGTACCGCGCCATCGACATGTCGTAGTCGGGCAGGAACACCATGCGGCGGCGCACTTCCGGATCGTCGACGAACCGGACGATCTGCTGGATCAGCTGCTTCCCGCCCTCGTCGGCCGGATGCGACTTGCCCGCGACCACCACCTGGATCGGCCGGTCGTCGTCCAGCAACAGTGCCCGCAACCGCTCCGGATCGCGCAGCATCAGCGTGAGCCGCTTGTACGTGGGCACGCGCCGGGCGAAGCCGACCGTGAGCACGTCCGGGTCGAAAACCGTGTTGATCCAACCGAGTTCCAGCGCCGACGCGCCGCGCTGCAGCCACGAATCGCGGACCCGGCGGCGGACTTCGGCGACCAGTTTCTGCCGCAGATCCCGGCGCAGCGCCCACAGTTCCTCGTCCGAAACCCCTTGTGTACTGGGCAACTGGCCTTTGTGGCCCCACTCCTTGTGCTTGCCGCCGAGTAACGCCGTCAGCTCGCGGGCCACCCACGTCGGGCCGTGCACGCCGTTGGTCACCGACGTGATCGGCACCTCGTCCTCGTCGAACCCGGACCACAGGCGGGCGAACATCCGGCGCGAAACCCGGCCGTGCAGCTGGGAAACCCCGTTGGCCCGCTGGGCGAGCCGCAGGCCCATATGCGCCATGTTGAACATGCCGGGGTTGTCCTCGGCGCCGAGCGCGAGGATGCGCCGCAGGTCGAGGCCGGGCAGCAACCGGCCGTCGCCGAAGTAGTGCTGCACGAGATCCACCGGGAACCGGTCGATCCCGGCGGGCACCGGGGTGTGCGTGGTGAACACGGTGCCGGCGCGGACCGCCGAGAGCACCTCGTCGAAGCCGAGACCGTTCTCGCCGATGATCTCCCGCGCGCGCTCCAGGCCGAGGAAGCCGGCGTGGCCTTCGTTGGTGTGGAACACCTCCGGCTGCGGATGCCCGGTCAGCTCGCAGTACCGCCGCACCGCGCGCATACCACCGATGCCGGCCAGGATCTCCTGCCGGATGCGGTGGTCGGCGTCCCCGCCGTAGAGCCGGTCGGTGACGCGGCGCAGGTCCTCGTCGTTCGCTTCGACGTCGGTGTCCAGCAGCAGCAACGGCACGCGGCCCACGTGCGCCTGCCAAACCTGCGCGTAGAGGTCGCGGCCGCCGGGCATCGCGACGTGCACGAGCACCGGTTCGCCGTTCTCGCCGATGAGCAGTTCCAGCGGCAGCGCGTTCGGGTCGATCACCGGGTAGTGCTCGAGCTGCCAGCCGTCCAGCGAGAGCCCCTGCCGGAAGTAGCCCGCCCGGTACAGCGGACCGACCCCGATCACCGGCACCCCGAGATCGGACGCGGCCTTGAGGTGATCGCCCGCGAGCACGCCGAGGCCGCCGGAGTAGTTCGGCAGCGCCTCGTGCACGCCGAACTCCATACAGAAGTAGGCAATGCTCTTGGGCGCGTCGGCCGCGGCCTCGTGCTCCTGGTACCAGCGGTCCTCCGTCAGATAGCGCCGCAGGTCGTCGGCCGCCGCGCTCGCTCTGGCCAGGAAGTCCTCGTCGGCGGCCAGTTCCTCCAGCCTGCTCGACGGGACGGCGAGCAGCATCCGCAGCGGGTCGCGCACCCGCCGGAACAACTCGTCGTCCATGGACGCGAACAGGTCTCGCGTTGGCGGATGCCAGGTCCAGCGCAGGTTGGTCGCCAACTCCCGCAGCCCGGCCAGCGAGTCCGGCAGGCTCGCGCGGACGGTGAACCGACGGATTGCTCTCATGACAGCCGACGATATCGGTAAGGTGCCCGTGTCCGTAGGTGATGAAGGAACGGTGGAGATGCGCGCAGGGGCAGCACGACGGCTGGGGGCCGCCGGAATCGCGGGAGTGCTGGCGCTGGGCCTGGTGGCCTGCGGTGGGAAAAGCGAGTCGAGCACGGCGGCGGCCACCGTCGACGGGCTGCCGATCACGCACTTCGACAGCGGGCTCAAACAGAACGCCCCCGCCCCGAACCTGGACGTGACCAACGTCAGCGACGACGAGGCCGACAAGCTCGCCACCGCGACGATCGCCGATGTCGAGGCGTACTGGGGCGAGCAGCTGCCGGCGGACTTCGGCGTGCAGTTCGAGCCGGTGAAGTCGCTGCTGTCGTACGAGTCCGACGGCCCGAACCAGGAGAACGGCTGCGGCGACACGAAGAAGAACGTCAACGCCTTCTACTGCGGTGCGGACGATTCGGTCGCCTGGGATCGCAGTGTGCTGTTGCCCACGATGATCCAGCAGTTCGGCCCGCTGTCGGTGGTCACCGTGCTGGCGCACGAGTTCGGGCACGCGGTGCAGTACCGGCTCAAGGACCAGGCCGGCATCACCAAGGCCACCCCGACGATCGTCAAGGAGCAACAGGCCGACTGCTTCGCGGGCGGCTACTACCGTTGGGTGGCCGAGGGCAAGAGCCAGTACTTCAACGTCTCCACCGCCGAAGGGCTGAACTCCGCGCTGTCGTCATTGTTCCTGGTGCGTGACAGCGCGGGCACCTCGGCCACCGACCAGCAGGCACACGGCACCGCGTTCGACCGGATCTTCGCTTTCCAGCTCGGGTTCGAGAAGGGCCCGAAGGACTGCGCCGCGCTGAACATGCAGAACATCCAGCCCCGGTTGACCGAACGTCCCTTCGACCAGAAGGACAAGAGCAACGGCGACACCACCATCGACGACGATTCCGTTGCCGCGCTGAAGGAAAGCCTCGACGCCGCGTTCCAGGGCGCGAATGTCACGGCCCCGCGGATCACCGACGACGGCGGCAGCTGCCCCAGCGGCCCGGCCACCCCGCCCGCTTCGTACTGCCCTGGCGACAACAGCGTGACCATCGACCTGCCGGCCCTTGCGGCACTGGGCAAACCGGTCGACTCCGAGGCCGAGTGGAACGGCGACGACAGCGGCGGTCACGGCGACTTCGCGGCGTTCTCGGAAATCGCGTCGCGCTACACGCTGGGCATCCAGAAGGGCGTCGGCGCGTCGATCGACAACGCGAACGCGGGGTTGCGGACGGCTTGTCTCGTCGGCGCCTGGGCCGCGGTCGCGTCGAAGAGAGGGAAACTGCGCCTCTCCGCGGGCGACCTCGACGAGGCGATCTCCGACCTGCTCCGCCCCGACAGCCTCGTCGCGGCCGACGTCAACGGGAAACGCGTGGACGCCGGCTTCACCCGCGTCGAGGCGATGCGGACGGGTTATCTGCAGGGCTCCACGCCCTGCACGCAGCAGTACGGCTGAGCCTGCAACAGGCCCGCACAACGGAAACGCCACCCACACCGGAATGTGGGTGGCGTTCTTCGTTGACTCAGAACAGCGCCGAGGCCAGGTTCCGGCGTGCCTTGGCCACCCGGTCGTCCGCCGGGTCGAAGAGGTCGAACAAGCCCACCAGGTGCTCCCGCACCCGGTTGCGGTCGTCACCGGCAGTACGGCGCACCGTGGCGATCAGCCTGTCGAACGCGTCCTCCACCAGGTTCTGCGCCACCTCGAAATCGGCGGCGGCCAGCTGGGCGTCGAGGTCGTCCGGGGACGCGTCGGCACGGGCCACGGCGGACGGGTCGGCCTCGGCGGCACGCGCCGAGAAGCGGACCTGCACCAGCGCGGCCTTCGCCAGCTCATTCGCCGGTTCCACGTCCAGAATGCGCTGGTACGCGGCCTCGGCGGCGGCGAAGTCACCCCGCTCGAACGCTTCCTCGGCCTCGGTGAAGCGCGGGTCCTCCGGCTCCTCGACCGGCTCGGCGCCCTGTTGCGCGGCCTGGATCCCGGGCAGTTTGTCCTTCAGTGCGTCGAGCAGTTCGTCGAGCCAGCTCCGCACCTCGGCCTCCGGCTGCACCCCGGAGAACGCGTGCACCGGCTGCCCGCCGGCGATCGCGACCACGGTCGGGATGCCCTGCACGCCGAACACCTGCGCGATCCGCGGGCTGGTGTCGACATCGACCCTGGCCAGCACCCAGGCGCCGTTGGCCTGGCCGGCCAGCCTGTCCAGCGTGACGCTGAGCTGCTGCGCCTGCGGGCTCCGGGCCGAGGTCAGCTCGACGATGACGAGTTCGTTGAGGGAGCGCTCCACCACATCTGGCTGGAAGTTCGCCTCGGTGACCTCCAGCGCCACCGCGTCACCACCGGCCGCGCCCGGCGAGGACGGCGACGACGGTTGCTGGCGTGCCGCGTCCGCGCGTGCCTTCAGCGCGGACAGATCGACCGCGCCGGACAGCGCGGCGGACATGGCTGCTGACTTCGCTGCTGATCCGCGTGGGTTCGTCACGCGTCCATCCTGGCACGCGCGCCCGGAAGATTCACCGGAGGTGTTCTTCTACTCGCTCCACCTTCGCGGTCAGCTGTCCGGTGTAGCCGGGGCGGATGTCGGCCTTGAGTACGAGCGACACCCTGGCAGAGCCCTCACCTGCGGCTTCGACCGCGCGCTTGACCACATCCATCACCTCGTCCCACTCGCCTTCGACGTTGGTGAACATGGCGTTCGTGGAGTTGGGCAGTCCCGAATCGCGGACCACCCGCACCGCCTTCGAGACGGCTTCGCTGACCCCGGCGTCCGGGTCTCCGCCGGACGGGCTGACGCTGAAAGCGACGAGCATGACAAACCCCTTTCACGTTTTCCGTTCGGTTCGGGCACTACCCTGCCCCAAGGACCCGGTACCCGCTGGTAGCTTGCCATTTCATGAGCCGTCCACTGCCCTTCGACCCGATCGCCCGCGCCGCGCAGCTGTGGGAGGACCGGATCGGACCGTCCGGCACGATGGCCGCGGTCACCGGGCTGATGCGAGTGCAGCAGATCATCCAGTCGGCCGTGGACGGCGCGCTGAAACCACACGGGCTCACGTTCGCGCGCTACGAAGCGCTGGTGCTGTTGACGTTCGCGCGGCGGTCGAGCCTCCCGATGCGGGTGATGGGCGAGCGGCTCCAACTCCACCCGACAAGTGTCACGAACATCGTGGACCGGCTCGAGCGCGACGGGCTCGTCAAGCGCGTGCCGCATCCCACCGATCGCCGCACGACGCTCGTGGAGATCACCGACGACGGCCGCGCCCGCCACGTCGAGGCGACCAAGGCCGTGACGTCGATCGACTTCGGGCTCGTCGGGCTGACCGGTAACCAGACCACGCAGCTCACCGAACTGCTCACGAAGATCCGGAAGGCCACCGGCGACTTCGTCGACTGAGCCGCTTTTCGAAGCGGCGGAGCTGCTTGCCGTGGGCAAGCAACTCGCACCGCCGCGGGTTCTCAGACGGTTCCTCGCGAGGACAGCGCCGACCGTGGTGAATCGGCATTCATGAGGAGGCGATCCCACAGCGAGGGACCGTCTGAGGTTCCGCTACCCGCACCGCCACGCAAGCGGTTTCACTACAGATCTTTCAGGCGGAGATCGGGGTCCGGGCGAAAAGGCCGGTACCGCCGTAGGTCAGCCGCTGCGGGCCGTCGAGCTTGCCGGTGCGCAGGGCCCAGGTCTCGAACCACCAGGTGAACAGCGGCGGGACGCTCGCGAGCAGCGCCAGCACCAGGGTCTTCGGCCGCCAGCCCAGCGGCTTGAACACGGACAGGGAGGTGATGACGTACAGCACGAAGATGACTCCGTGCACCATGCCGAGCACCGGGACGCCACCCTCGTGGGAGGTATGGAAGCCGTACTTCAGAATCATCCCGATCAGCAAACCCGCCCAGGAAAATGCCTCGGCGACTGCGGCCACGCGGAAAATGAGAGCGGCCTTGCTGGACACGACGTCCTCCCTTATCGGTTCATACACACAGAAAAGTCCGACACCGGTTGCCGAATGGTCCTGACCCATTCGACGTCAACCACGCTGTCGGACGTTTCCGTACCAGTGTGCGCCGTGACCGTGCTCACGGGAACATCGGGGGTCGTGATCATTCTCACGACCCCCGACGAGTCACCGATCCGCCGCGCACCGTAGCGGCAGCTCCACAACGGACTCCCGCGCTAAGCGCCCGTTGCGATCGCGAAGACGTGCAGCGCCCCACCGGATATCGACGAGGGCAGCGTCACGCTCGCGACCTGTTTCCCACTGTCCAAAGTGATCGGTGCGCTCGCGAACACATAGGTGTTGATCTGTTGCCGGTCCCCGCCGGTGCTGTTGCGGTACGGCGTGGTCAGCACCGTCCGGTTCCCGAAGGCGGGCTGCTGGGCCCCGGCGCCGAGCGTCCAGTCGGAGAACCCGAGCTGCGCCGCGCTGGTGCTGCCGTCGGTGTAGGTGATGGTCACCGTGCCGGAGGCGTTGCCGTTCGCCGCGGCGCCGAGGAACGCGAGCCGCCCGCTGCCGGAAACGTTGACGGTTTGCCCTTGTGCGACCACGTTGTCCGGATCACCGGCCGGATAGTCCGGCCAGGTGTAGGACAGGCCGTCGGCTGTCACCGTGCCGCCGGCTTGCGCGCCCGCCGCCGCCAACGCGTCCGCGGAGTAGCTGAAGCCCACCCCGTCGAAGTTCGCCGCGCCAGGCTTGGCGTCCGGTGAGATCCCGGCGTTGTTCACGGTGGCCAGCCAACTTCCGGGCTGCGCAACGAGAACGCCGAGGGTGGCGGTGAGCGTCGGCTGCCCGGATGCGGTGAGCGTCACAGGCACCTGGTAGCGCCCGTCTGCCGTTCCGCTCGCGACATCGACCGTCACGTCCACGCTCGCCTTCGTGCCGGCGGGCACCGCGATGTCACCGGATGACGGGGTCAGCGTGACCCCGGCCGGCGGCGCGGCGCTCCAGTGCCACGTCCGCGTCGTGCCCGAGAGGTCCTGTGCCCCGATCGTGGTCGTCCCACTGCCACCCGACGGCACGACCACGCTCGCAGGATCCACAAAGGACAGTGCTGGCGTCTCACCATCGCGGAACGACGGCGGGGCATCCGCGGGCGCGCTCCCCCACGACGTGTCCGGCGTGCCGGACAGCGTGTAGTCGAGGGTGCCGCCGTTCGCGACGAAGGACTCCGGCAGCCACGGCTTGGTCGTGCTCGCGCCGTTGACCTTGAGCCCGGTGACGTACTGGCCCGCGCCGGAACCGTTGACGGTGATGGTCTTTCCGGCTCCGGTGGTGATGACCGTCTTGCTGAACAAGGGAGAACCGAGCACGAGCTCGGCACGACCCGGGATCTCCGGGTACATGCCCAGCGCCGACCACACGTACCAGGAGGACATCTGGCCGAGGTCGTCGTTGCCGACGAGGCCCTCCGGGTCCGGGTTGTACAGCTCGGTCATCGCCCTGCGCACGACCGACTGCGTCTTGTAGGGAGCGCCCGCGAAGTCGTACAGCCACGGGGAGTTCGCGTTCGGTTCGTTGCCCAGGAACGCGTGCGGGTCCTGGGTCCCCGCGTTCAGCTCGGTGAAGAACTCGTCCAAACGCGACTGGACTGCCTGGTTCCCGCCGAGCGCGGTGATCAGTCCGGCCACGTCGTAGGGCACCATCCAGGTGTACTGCGCGCCGTTGCCCTCGACCCAGCCCGAGGAACTGCCCGGGTTGTACGGCTCGGCGAAGGTCCCGTCGGCCTGGCGCGGCTGAAGGTAACCGCTCGCCGGGTTGTACAGGTTCTGCCAGTTCTGCGCGCGATCGGTGAATGTCTGGTACGTCGACGTGTCACCGAGCCTGCGCGCGAGCTGTGCGATGGAGAAGTCCGCGCTGGTGTATTCCAAGGTGTCCGCGCCGGCGCCGGGCACGTAGCCGAGCTTCAGGTAGTCCGCCAGCCCCGGCCGTTCCACATATCCTTGCGTGGTCGGCTGTGTCGCGCCGCGGATCATCGACAGCAGCGCGTTGTTCGCGTCGAAGTCCTTGGCACCGAAGGCATACGCGGTGGACACGATGATGTGGTACGGATCGCCGTTCATCACGCCGGTGTAGTCGTTCGCCACCGTCCAGCGGTCCCAGCTGCCGCCCTGTTGCGCGTAGGCGATCATCGAGCGCGCCATGTCCGAAGTCTCCTTCGGCGCCAGCATCGACAGCAGCTGGATCTCGGACCGGTAGATGTCCCAGCCGGAGAAGTTCGTGTACATCGCATGGCCCTTGTCGGCCTTGTGCACCCGGCCGTCGAACCCGGTGTAGGAACCGTCGGCGTCGGAGAACACGTTGGGCTGGATCAGCGAGTGGTACAGCGAGGTGTAGAAGGTGGTCTTGTCCGCGTCGGAGCCGCCCTCGACCGCGATCTGGTTCAGCCGGTCGTTCCACGCCTTGCGCGCCCCGGCCGCCACGTCCTCGAAGGACCGGTGGTTGTTCTCCGCCTTCAGGTTGCCCTGCGCGCCGTCAATGGACACAAAGGACACTCCCACTTGGACGTTCACCTGCGCGCCCGGCGCGAAGGTGACGTAACCACCACTGCCGGGGCCGCTGACGGTCGTGTCGGTGGGCTTCGCCGACTGCGAGCGCGCCACCTCCGGCTGCGGAGCGACCTTGGCCTGCGCGCCGCCGTTCTCGGTGGCCTTGTTCGGCGTGACCGTGCCGTTGCGCCAGGTGCCGATGGAGGCGAACGGGGTGTCGAACTTCGCGTAGAAGTACACGCGGTAGTGCGAGTCGGTGCCGCAGAAGCGGCCGCTGGAAGCCCAGCCGCTGACGCTGTCCTTGCCGATCGTGATCTGCGCGTCGTCGGTGCCCATGATCGAGCCGGAGCTGTTGATCAGCAGGGTCGAGGGGCTGTTCTGCGGGTAGCTGAACCGGCCGGAGCCGGTGCGCTGGGTCGCGCTCAGCTGTACCTGCACGCCACTGTCCAGCTTCACGTCGTACTGCCCGGCCGTGGCCTGCTCGTTCGCATGCGAGAAGGGCAGGGTGTAGTGGCCGGGGTCGGTGGCCGGGGAGGTGGTGACCTCACCGGCGTAAGGAACGAATGGGATGTCCTCGTAGGTGTCGCAGCCCGCACCGGAGAGGTGCGTCAGGCTGAAGCCCTTGAGGGCCGTGCTGTCGTAGTAGTAGCCGCCGTGCTGTTCGGTGACCGTGTCCGGGCTCCACTGCACCATCCCGAACGGCACCACCGCGCCCGGGAACGTGTTCCCGGCTCCGCCGCCGGTGCCCTGATCCGCTCCGCCCGGCCTGGTCCCGACGAACGGGTTGACCCATTTCGCCAGATCCTGCGCCGGTGCGGCGGCCGCCTGCACGCTGGGCATGACCGAGGAAACCACGAGGGCGGCGGCCAGCGCCAGCCCGGTTCCCACCCGCGAAAGCCTCATTGCTCGCGCCTCCCTGACAACCTTGTCGTCCCGGGTCACTTTCGTTACCCGATGACGAGGCAGTCAAGGATCATGGCGGAACCTGTCCTGTTCCGGACAGCAGATACTCCATACGTAGCAAGGGGATTGGCACCGGCATCGTTCAGACCATTGACAACCGGGCAGCAGTGCTGTGAAATCCGAGCACTATGACAACGTTGTCGGACGGTCCGCGCCGGACCACCGGCCGCCGGGCCACGATGAGCGATGTCGCGCGCCTGGCCGGGGTCAGCATCAAGACCGTCTCGCGCGTGGTCAACGACGAGCCCGCGGTCCATCCGGAGACGGCGCGACGCGTGCTGGCGGCGATCGACCAGCTCGGTTTCCGGCGCAACCTCGGCGCCCGCAACCTGCGGCGCGGCTCCAGTACCGGCACGATCGGCCTGGTCGTGGAGGACGTCGGCAACCCCTTCTACTCCGAGCTCAACCGGTCCGTGGAGAAAATCGCCACCTCGTTCGGCAGGCATGTGCTCACCGGTTCGTCCGACGAGAACGCCGACCGGGAACGCGAGCTGGCGCTGGAGTTCTGCGCCCGCCAGGTGGACGGGCTGCTCGTCGTCCCGGCCGGCATCCAGCACGGCTACCTCGTGCCCGAAATGCGGGCCGGCACCCCGGTGGTGTTCCTCGACCGCCCGGCCGGCGACATCGTGGCCGACACGGTGCTGGTCGACAACCTCGGCGGCACCATCGAGGCGGTCGCGCATCTGGCCCGGCACGGCCACCGGCGGATCGCGTTCCTCGGCGACCGGCCGGATATCTTCACCGCGTCGGAGCGGCTCCGGGGCTTCCGGGAAGGCTGCGTACGCGCGGGGCTGCGCTACGACGAGGGCCTGGCCGTGCTGCGCACGCCGACGCGGGAGAGCGTGGCCGACACGGTGACGCGCCTGCTCACCGGCCCCGAGCGCGCGACGGCCGTCATCGCCGGCAACAACCGGATCGCCGTCCATCTGCTGCGCGCGCTGGCCCACGTCAGCCCGCGCCCCGCGCTGGTGAGTTTCGACGATTTCGAGCTCGCCGATCTGCTCGATCCGCCCGTCACCGTGGTCGGCCACGACGTGAGCCGAGTCGGGACGGCGGCGGCCGAGCTGCTGTTCGCCCGGATCCAAGGCGAGGATTCCCCGCCGAGAAAGGTAGTTCTGCCCGTGCATCTCATACCCCGCGGCTCCGGTGAGGTAGCGCCGTGACCGCACCGATCAAGCTCCCGGCCAACCAGCCGCCGCAGTTCTACCGTGGCGGGGCGTCCATCGCCGCGTTACGCGGAGCGAGCCCCGACAAGGAATTCGGCCCCGAGGACTGGGTCGCGTCCACAACCACGCTGTTCGGCCAGGACGAGAACGGGCTCACCAAACTCCCCGACGGCCGCTGGCTGCGCGAAGCGGTGAGTGCCGATCCGGCGTCCTGGCTCGGTGCGAAACACGTCGAGTCCTTCGCCGGCTCGACGGCGCTGCTGGTGAAACTGCTCGACGCGGGCCAGCGGCTCCCGGTGCACTTCCACCCGTCGAACTCGTTCGCGCGCAAGCACTTCGACTCCCACTTCGGCAAGACCGAGGCCTGGATAGTGGTGGGCACGAGCGGCGACGACCCGCGCGTGTACCCCGGTTTCCGCGAGGCGGTGAGCGCCTCCGCTGTCGACGAGTGGGTGCGAGAGCAGAACGCCGAGGCCATGCTCGGCGCGCTGAACAGCGTCCCGGTGCGCCCGGGTGACAACGTCTACATCCCCGCCGGGCTGCCGCACGCGATCGGCGAAGGTGTGTTCGTCGTCGAACTTCAGCAGCCGACGGACTTCTCGCTGACCATCGAATGGCGGGATTTCCTGGCGAGCCCGGAAAAGGGGCATCTCGGCATCGGGTTCGACACCGCGCTGCAGGCGCTGGACACCACGGCACGCGACCCCGAGACGATCATCCGGCGCACCGGGAACGAGCATGAGTCCATTGTGGACCTGCTGGTGCCGGAATCCGCGGAGTTCTTCCGAGCGGACCGGCTGCGCCCGTCGGCGCCGCTGGCACTCGATCCGTCGTTCGCGGTGCTCGTCGTACTCGAAGGTCAGGGCACCCTGCGCACCGAAAACGGCGGCGAACTGACGCTCGCCAAGGGCGACACCGTGGTCGTGCCATTCGCCTCCGGCCAGGCCGAGCTGTCCGGCGACCTGACCGTGATCCGTTGCCGCCCACCAGCACCGGGAGCACGCCTATGAGTGAAACCATCCTGCTCGACGCGCAGAACATCGTGAAGCACTACGGTTCCGTGGAGGCTTTGCGGGGTGCGTCGTTCCAGGCGCGGGCCGGCGAGGTGACCGCGCTGATCGGTGACAACGGCGCCGGCAAGTCCACTTTGATCAAATGCCTGTCCGGCGCCGAACAGCCGAGTTCGGGCAAGATCCTGTTGGACGGCAAGGAGGTCCACCTCGAGTCGCCCACCACCGCGCGGCGCCTCGGCATCGAGACGGTGTATCAGGACCTCGCCGTCGCACCGGAGCTGGATCCGGCGGCGAACCTGTTCCTTGGCAGGGAAATCCACCGCAAGGGCATCCTCGGCAAGCTCGGGATGCTGGACAAGGGCGAGATGCGCCGCCGGGCCGTCGAGGAGTTCAAACGGCTCGGGGTGACCCTGCAGAGCACGGACGTGCCGATCGGCTCGCTGTCCGGCGGGCAGCGGCAAAGCGTCGCGGTGGCGCGTTCGGTGGTGTGGGCGAGCAAGGTGGTGTTCATGGACGAGCCCACCGCCGCGCTCGGCGTGGTGCAGCGGGAACGGGTGCTCGACGTCATCCGCCGCGTCCGCGACCAGGGCATCGCCGTGGTGCTGATCAGCCACAACATGCCCGAGGTGCTCTCGGTCTCGGACCGGATCGAGGTGCTGCGCCTTGGCACCAGGGTGGCCCGGTTCCAGGCGGCGGACACGAAACTGGAAGACCTCGTCGCGGCGATGACCGGGGCACTGACCCAGGAGGAGGCGGCGTGAGTACTCCCACCAAGGAGATTCAGTCCTCTGTGGACGGTGGGTTCGGCAAGCGCTCGCTCGGCCGGCGGCTGGTCGCGGCGAACACCTTCTGGATCGCGCTCGTGCTGATCGCGCTCATCATCGTGTTCACCGTGATCGCGCCGGAGCAGTTCGCCACCCTGTTCACCTTCCAGACCCTGCTGATCGAGACTTCGGTGCTGCTGGTGCTCTCGGTCGGGATGACGTTCGTGATCATCACCTCCGGGATCGACCTGTCCGTCGGCTCGGTGCTGATCTTCGCGGGCATGGTCTGCGGGAAGACGATGGAAGCGCTTTCCCCGGGCGGAAACGCGGGTTCCGCGGGCTGGGGCGTGATCACCGTCGGGCTGGTCGCGGCGGTGGTGTCCGGCACGATCTGGGGTCTGATCAACGGATTCCTCATCGCGGTGGCGAAGATCCCGCCGCTGATCGTCACCCTGGGCACGATGGGCGCGGCGCTCGGCGCGGCGTACCTGCTCAACAACGGCTCCGACGTGCGCAGCGTGCCGACGGTGCTGAACAAGACGCTCGGCTACGGCACGTCGCTCGGCGGAGTGCCGAACCTCGTGATCGTCGCGGTGGTGATCACGTTGATCGGCGCGTGGTTGCTGCACACCACCAAGTTCGGTCGCTACACCTACGCTGTCGGGTCCAACGCCGAGGCAGCGCGCCGCTCCGGCATCGGCGTCACCGCACACCTGCTGAAGGTGTACCTGCTGACCGGTTTCCTCGCCGGGATAGCCGGTTTCATGTCGCTGGCCTACTACGCCTCGACCACGATCACGGCGCACACCACCGACAACCTGAATGCCATCGCCGCCACGGTGATGGGCGGGACCAGCCTGTTCGGCGGGGTGGGCACGGTACTCGGCACGGTGATCGGGGTGTTCATCCCGGCGGTGCTGAAGAAGGGCTTCAACATCACCCAGGTCCAGGACTTCTGGCAGATGATCGCGGTCGGTGCGGTGCTGATCGCGGCCGTGTGGTTCGACCAGCGCCGCCGAAGGCAGCGCAATTCCCGGTAATCCCCACAACGAAGTTGGGAGTGTTTTGATGAAGAAGGTGCTCATCGCGGGCACGGCGGTCGCCGCGGCGGCGCTGCTGGCGGCCTGCGGATCCGGCCAGGTCGGCGGATCGAGTAGCGACACCGTGCAGAACAACAAGCAGCTCACGCTGATCCCGGGGCAGCAGGCGGAACCGTTCTACATCTCGATGCAGTGCGGTGCGGAGGCCGAGGCGAAGAAGCTCGGTTACCAGATCAACACCTCCGCCCCGCAGAAGTTCGACGCGGCGATGCAGACCGAAAAGGTCAACGCGCTGGGCTCCAACCCGCCGGCGGCGCTGCTCATCGCGCCGACCGACGACACCGCGATGCTCGCGCCGATTCAGCAGGTGGCCAACCGGGGCACGAAGATCGTCCAGGTGGACACGGCGCTGAAGGACCCCAGCGTCGCCGTCTCGTCGATCTCGTCGAACAACACCGACGGCGGCAAGCTCGCGGCGCAGACACTGGCCGATCTGGTCGGCAGCAAGTCCGGTTCGGTGCTGGTGCTCGACACCATCGCCGGTACTTCGACGACCGCCCAGCGCGCGCAGGGTTTCACCGACGAGCTGAAGAACCACCCGAACCTCAAGTCCGTCGGCGTGCAGTTCACCCAGAACGAGCCGGAGCAGGCGGCGGCGAAGGTGACCGCGGCGCTGGCCTCGACCCCGGACCTGATCGGGATCTTCGCCACCAACCTCAACACCGGCGAGGGCGCGGCGACCGGGCTGCGCAACTCGGGCAAGATCGGCCAGGTGAACCTGGTCGGGTTCGACGCCAGCCCGTCCGAAGTGGACGGTCTGCGGAAGGGCGAGTACCAGGCGCTGATCGCGCAGGACCCGGCGATGATCGGGCAGCAGGGCGTGGACCAGGCGGTGGCGGCACTGGAGAACAAGCCGGTGACCAAGACGCTGACCGCACCGCTGCACTCGATCACCAAGGCGAACATGGACGCCAACTCGCAGTACTTCTACAAGCAGAACTGTTGACGCGACGGGAGGGCGGACAGCGTTGTCCGCCCTCTCTCACAGCTCCTTCAGATGCGCGGCGAGCCAGCTCCGGGTGTCCCGCCAGAGCCCGGCACCCAGTGAAATCCTTGCCACACCGAGACTTCCGAGGTCGGCGTCGCCGATCCGGTTGCCGTTCACCGCGGCCGGGCTGACCGCCCGCACGAACTCTTCGAGCAGATCGGCGGAGCGGATCGCGATCGGGTACACGCAGTCCACGCCCGCCCGCAGGTAGGCCTGTGCCCGTTCGATCGCCTCCGGCAGCCGCGCCCTCCGGTCGACATCGCCGAGGAACAGGTCGGTGCGGGCGTTGATCACCAGCTCGTCACCCGCTGCTTCCCTCACCGCCGCAAGGAAATCCGCCTGCTCCGAGATGGAGCGCGGCTGTCCGCGCGCGTGGTCGGTGTCCTCCAGGTTGCAACCGACGGCCCCGGTCGCCAGCAGCCGTTCGACGAACTCCGCGGCGGGCAGCCCGTAGCCGGACTCGGCGTCCACCGTCACCGGGACCGAAACGACCCTGGCGATCCGCGCCGCCGCCGCGAACATCTCCTCGGCCGGCGCCTTTTCCCCGTCGCCGTACCCGAGCACCGCCGCGACGGCGTAGGAACTCGTTGCCACGGCTGGGAAACCGGCTTCGACGACCAGCTGCGCGGTGTCCGCGTCCCACGCGTTCGGGAGCATCAGCGGCTTGCCCGGCACGTGCAGCTCGCGCAGCCGCGCGGCCGTCACGCCGGCACCGGGGTGTGGCTGGTGACGTTGAGCCGGTTGAAGGCGTTCATGATCGTGATCGCCCAGGCGATCACCGTGTACTGCTCCTCGGTGAACACGGTGGTGGCCCGCTCGTACACGTCGGCGGCGACGTCCTGGGTTTCCGACAGCTTCGTCATCGCGTCGGCCAGCGCGAGCGCCGCCTCCTCCTGCTCGGTGTAGACCCCGGCCTCGCGCCAGGCGTTGAGCAGGTAGATGCGCTGCTCGGTCTCGCCGATCTTGCGGGCGTCCTTGTAGTGCATGTCCAGGCAGAAGGCGCAGCCGTTGAGCTGCGAGACCCGGATCTTGAGCAGTTCGAGCAGCTTGAGGTCCAGGCCCGCCTCCTTGGCGTCCTGCTTGACTTCGGCGTTGACCGACACGATCTGCTTGAGCCAGGTGGGGCGCTCGCCCCCGAGGGAAATCCGCTTCGTCATACCGACAACGCTAGTCCGAACTGGCACACGAGTATGGTCCAGTGGCATGACGGATTCGTGGTCCAGTTCGAGCTGGGACGTGCACCTGGACTGGCGGCCGGAGACCGGCAGGCAGGGCCTCGCCGACGCGATGCGCCGCGCCATCCGCGAAGGGCGGCTCGCCCCCGGCGCGGTGGTGCCGTCGACGCGTGAGCTGGCGAAAGACCTCGGCCTCGCGCGCGGCACGGTGACCAGGGTGTACTCGGACCTCACCGTCGAGGGCTACCTCCGCACGAACCAGGGTGCGCCCACCCGCGTGGCGGCGAACGAGGTGCCGGACGCGCCCTCGCGGAAGCAGCCGACACCACGAGCCGCGCCCTGGGTGCCCGACGCGCGTTGGGATCTGTACCCCGGGCGCCCGGACCTGTCGTCCTTTCCGCGCGCTGCCTGGGTTTCCGCGACTCGGCGGGTGATGCAGGAGGCCCCGGCACGGGCGTTCGACTACAGCGACACGCGCGGCCCTGCGGTACTGCGGGAGGCGCTGTCGCGGTATCTGGCGCGCAGCCGCGGCGTGCTGGCCGATCCGGAACGGATCGTCGTGACCGGCGGGTTCAGCCACGGATTGTTCGTACTGGCGCGGGTTCTGCACGAACGCGGCGACCGGGAGCTGGCGTTCGAGGACCCTTCGCTGCCGGAGTTCCGCGACCGGGCGGCATCGGCAGGGCCGGCGATCACCCCGGTAGGCGTGGACGAACGCGGTGTTCAAGTGTCCGAAATAGACAGTCCGGCCGTGGTCGTGACACCTGCGCACCAGTATCCGCTCGGCGTCACCCTGGCCCCGGAACGACGGACGGCGCTCGTCCGCTGGGCCACGAGCAACGGCAGCCTGGTGATCGAGGACGACTACGACGGCGAGTTCCGGTTCGACCGCCGCCCCGTCGGCGCGCTGCAGGCACTCGCGCCCGAGCGGGTCGTATACGCGGGCACGACGAGTAAGACGCTCGCGCCGGCGTTGCGGATCGGCTGGCTGGTGCTGCCGCGGATGCTGGTCGAACCCGTGCGCGGGGCATTGGAAAACCTCGGCTGGCGGCCACCGGCCCTGGACCACCTGGTGCTCGCCGACCTGCTGAACTCCGGCGCGTACGACCGGCACGTGCGGCAGCGGCGGCTGGCGTACCGGCGCCGCCGCGACAGGCTGCTCGCGGCGCTGCCCGGCGGGATCACGCCGGTCGGCATCTCGGCCGGGCTGCATCTGCTGCTGCGCTTCCCCCCGGACTTCCGCAGTGAAAGCGAGGTGATCGCCCAGGCGCTGCGGGCTTCCGTCGCCATCGATCCGCTGGGCAGGTACTGGATGCGGCCCGGCGAGCACCCGGAAGGCATCGTCCTCGGCTACGCCACCCCGGCGGAGCACGCCTTCGCTCCGGCCGTGGAGGCGTTGATGAACGTGCTGCGCTGATCAATAGCCGTTCGGGCCGGGATGCGCCAGATCCGGGGGCAACGGCTCGTTCGGCGCGTAGGCCGGGGGCCTGCCGTCGGCCAGCGCGGCGGCCGAGTCGACGAGGCCGAAGCGTTCGCGTACGCGGCCGAGGAAGTCCGGCTCGGACAACCGCGCCAGCTTGGAGCGCATCCGCGAGCCGTACACCGAGATCCAGTCGCCCGGCGAGAGCACACCACGCAGCTGCCCGTCGACGCTCACCGCGACCTCCCCGGAATGCTCCAGCACGAGAATCCCGATCCGCTGGGTCTTGTCCAGTACCACGCTGCGGTTGAACACCATGTGCGCGGCGACCGGCGTGAACACCAGCGCGTCCAGATGCGGTGACACGATCGGACCGCCGGCGGCGAAGCTGTAGGCCGTGGAACCGGTGGACGAGGCGACGATCAGCGCGTCGGCGGAGTACGAGGCGAACAGCTTCCCGCCGACGTACACCGCCAGGCTCGCCTGCCGATCCCGCGCCAGCTTCTCGACCACGATGTCGTTGAGCGCCAGTACATCCAGCGGCACACCCCAGCCGACCTCACTCTTCATCCCCGGCCGGACGTGCGGCGGCGGCAGTACCGGGCCGCGGCCGTACCGCAGCATCGCCTCGATCCCGTGCGGGATCTCCAGCGGATGCGACGCGCGCATGGTCAGCGTCATCCGGGCGTCGACGTGGATGTCGCCCCGGTGTACCGCCTCCAGCGCGCCGACCACCTGATCGACGTTGACCTCGGTGAGGAACCCGACCCGCCCCACGTTCACGCCGAGCACGAGCGCGTCGACCGGCCCGGCCACCCGCACCCCGCGCAGGAACGTACCGTCCCCGCCGACCGTGACGATCAGATCCGGGTTGCCCGCCCGCTCCGCCTCCTCGCGCGCGTTGAGCCGGTGGCCTTCCCGGTCGTCCCAGACATCGATGTCCACACAGGGAATCCCGTGTTCGGCGGCCCATTGCCGCACCTGCCGCGCGGCGGCGCGGGCGACCTCCTTGCCACTGTGAACGACGAGTCCGACGCGCTCGATGGGCACCATGCCTTCTATTGTCCAGGCCGCAGCGCGTCCAGCAGCGCATCGGCCGCCCCGTACGGGTCCAGCTCGCGGTCGACCACCCGCCGGGCCAGCCCGGACAAGTGACCACCGCCGTGCAGGTCCTCCAGCTGGGCCCGAAGCCGGCGCAACGCGATCGCCTCCACCTCGCTCGCCGCCCGGTGCTCCCGGCGCCCGGCGAGTTCACCGTGCGCGGCGAGCCAGTCGTGGTGCTCGTTCAGCGCGCTGACGAGTTCGCCGGCGCCCTCGCCCCGCGAAGCGACCGTTTGCACGATGGGCTGCCGCCAGCTTTCGCCCCGGATCTCGCGACGAGCGAAGGAGATCATCTGCTTCAGGTCGCGCACCACAACCTCGGCGCCGTCGCGGTCGGATTTGTTCACCACGAACGCATCCGCGATCTCCAGAACGCCGGCCTTGGCCGCCTGGATCCCGTCGCCCATTCCCGGCGCGAGGAGCACAACGGTGGTGTCGGCCAGTCTCACAACGTCCACTTCGGACTGTCCAACCCCGACGGTCTCGATCAGCACCACGTCGAAACCCGCAGCGTCGAGCACCCGCACCGCCTGCGGCGTGGCCCAGGACAACCCGCCGAGATGCCCGCGGGTGGCCATCGAACGGATGTACACGCCGGGATCAGTGGCGTGCTCGGTCATCCGGATCCGGTCGCCCAGCAGTGCGCCGCCGGAGAACGGGGACGACGGGTCGATCGCCAGCACGCCGACCCGTTTGCCGTCCTTGCGCAGCGCCGAGAGCAGCATCGAGGTGGATGTCGACTTGCCGACCCCGGGCGGCCCGGTCAGCCCGATCACCCTGGCATTGCCGGTGTACGGCGTGAGCGCCGCGGCCACCTCACGCAGCCGGGGATGGGCGTCCTCCACCAGGGAGATCAGCTTGGCGACCGCGCGCGGTTGTCCTTCCCGCGCGCGGGCGACCAGCTCGGAGACGTTCAACGGCGGCATTCCGCCATCCTGCCCGACCTAGGCCGGCCACTTCCGCACCACCGCCTCAACGGAGATGCTGGCGCGTCCACTTCACTTCGAGGGCACCCGCAGCAGCAGGGCGTCACCCTGGCCACCGCCACCGCACAGCGCGGCCGCACCGAGACCGCCACCGCGGCGGCGCAGCTCGTGCACCAGGTGCACGGCCAGCCGCGCCCCGGAAGCGCCGATCGGGTGGCCGAGCGCGATCGCCCCGCCATTGACGTTCACGATGTCCGGGTTCAGGCCCAGCTTGTCGGTGGACACCACGCCCACCGCCGCGAAGGCCTCGTTGATCTCGACCAGGTCCAGCGCGCCGACGTCGAGCTTCGCCTTGGCCAGCGCGGCCTTGATCGCGTTGGACGGCTGCTCGTGCAGGCTCGCGTCCGGCCCGGCGACCACCCCGTGCGCCCCGATCTCGGCGAGCGGCGCGATGCCGAGCTCCTCGGCCTTCTCGCGGCTCGCGACGACGACCGCCGCCGCACCGTCGGAGATCTGCGAAGACGAACCCGCGGTGATCGTGCCGTCGGAGGCGAATGCGGGGCGCAGCTTGGCCAGCCCCGCGGCGGTCGTGTCCGCGCGGACGCCCTCGTCGGTCTCGAACGAGATCGGCTCACCCTTGCGCTGCGGGATGGCGACCGGCGCGATCTCCTCCTTGAACAGCCCGGCCTCGATCGCCGCGGCCGCCCGCTGGTGCGAGCGCGCGGAGAACTCGTCCTGCCGCTCGCGGGTGAGGCCGTAGCGGGAGTTGTACTTCTCCGTCGAGGCACCCATCGCGACCTGGTCGAAGGCGCAGAACAGACCGTCGTGGGCCATGTGGTCGACCAGCGTGGTGTCGCCGTACTTGAACCCGGAGCGGGACTTCGGCAGCAGGTGCGGCGCCTGGGTCATCGACTCCTGCCCGCCGGCGACGACGAGGTCGAACTCGCCCGCGCGGATCAGCTGGTCGGCCAGCGCGATCGCGTCCAGGCCGGAGAGGCACACCTTGTTGATGGTCAGCGCCGGGACGTCCATCGGGATACCGGCGGCCACGGCGGCCTGCCGCGCCGGGATCTGCCCCGCGCCTGCCGTAAGCACCTGGCCCATGATCGTGTACTGGACCGCGTCCGGCGAGACGCCGGCACGCTCGAGAGCCGCTTTGATGGCTACGCCACCGAGCTGGGCACCGGAGAAGTCCTTCAACGACCCCAGCAAACGACCGATCGGGGTGCGGGCCGCACCGAGAATCACGGAACCGGACAAGGCAGCCTCCAGTGGCGAACGACGGCGGTCATGTCGACGATACCTGCAGGAAACCCCTGGTAGATGTGAGCCACCGCACGGGGTGACAGGCCTTATGCTCGGGCCATGAAGGACGCGCTGAAGCCATTCGTGACCACCGTCGACCACGTCGGCATCGCCGTGCCCGACCTCGATGCCGCGATCGACTTCTACGCCACCACGTTCGGCATGAAGGCCACGCACACCGAGGTCAACGAGGAGCAGGGCGTGCGCGAGGCGATGCTGCACGCGGAGGGCGACGAAGACGGCCCCGCCGTGCAGTTGCTCGCGCCGCTGCGCCCGGACTCGACGATCGGCAAGTTCCTCGACACCAAGGGGCCCGGCCTGCAGCAGGTCGCGTACCGGGTCACCGACGTGGAGGAAGCCGCGGAAGCGTTGCGCGCCAAGGGTTTGCGCCTGCTCTACGAGAAGGCGCGGCGCGGCACCGCGAACAGCAAGGTGAACTTCGTGCACCCGAAGGACGCCGGCGGCGTGCTGGTCGAACTGGTGGAACCGGCCAAGGAGCACTAGCTCACGGCGGGCCGTGGCGCGAGCGCGTCGGCGATGAAGTTCAGTTCCCGTTCCATCAGATCGGGTGGATCGTCGCTCGCGTGCCGCGCCACCGAATGCCGGTAACTCATCGCCAGCGCGAGCAGCCCGGCCGCGCTGTCCACGTCCGCCACCGCCACATCTCCGTCGCCCGCGGCGAGGATCACCGCGCGCACCTGCCGGACAAGCCGTTGGAAGCGTTCGTCGAGCGCATCACGGACCGCGCGATGCGTATCGGACTCGCGCCACAACAGGTGTGAAAGCATCCGGGAGCGCGCCAGCCGCGCGTCGAGCTCGGAAACCAGGTGGCGCAGGCTTTCCGCGATGTCCCCCGGCACGACGATGCGCGCCGGGTCGATCGGCTCATCGGGCAGCCGCTTGATCAGCGCGGTGAGCAGATCGGCCTTCCGCCGGAAGTAGTAGTGCACAAGCCCTTTCGGCACATTCGCCCGCTCGGCGATCCGCGAAGTGGGCGTCGCGTCGAAACCGGATTCGGCGAACAGTTCCTCGGCGGCGCCGAGAATGCGCTCCTTCGCCGGGAGTTCGTCCTGCTCCGCCACGGTCCACCTCATTCCGCGCGCAAACGCCTGCCCCCAACGTAACCGAAACGGCCACGTCGCGGGCAGGCGCCGGCTCCAGGTCTTGCTTGAGAAGCGGCGGAGCCGCTTGCGGTGTGGGACTCAGCTTGCACCGCTGCGGGTTCTGAGGTGGTTCCTCGCGAGGACAGCTCCGACATGGTGAACGGCATTCATGCGGAGGAGATCCCACAGCGAGGGGCCGCCTTGAATCAGCGGAGCCGCGCGCAGCGTGTCCCTTGAGGGTGGTGGCGGGCGACGGGCGGGCCCGCTGCTCGCACCGCCAAGCAAACCGGTTCAACCAAATCCTCAGTGCTGGCCTGCCATCCGGCCGTGCTCGGCGTTGGCAACCGGCAGCGCCGCCGCGCCGATCACCAGCGTCAGTCCACCGATGATCCAGGACGACCACGCCGCGCCGTTCATCGCGGTGTAAGTCAGCACCCAGGGCGCGATGAACAGCAGCGCCCCCAGCACGATCTGCACACCTTCGCCGTAAACCATGCCCGGCATCGCCAGCGAAAGGAGCCCGTCGAGCGCGATGAGCGCGCCCAGCACGATCATGGTCCACTTCGCGGTGTTGTCGGTGTCCACCCACAGGAATGACAGCACCGCCACCACCCCGAGTACGACCTCGGCCCAGTCGTGTGGACGCATCCAGGCACGTGTCGTCGAGGGTTCGGTCATCGTGTTCACCTCCAGAGAAACTCGAGCGAAACCAGTCGAAACCGCTGGTCTGAGCTCTATGATGCGCCTTGATTGGCCGGCCGGTCAATCACTGTTCGATGACGAATGAACCGGACATACCGGGCCGGTGAAGTGCGCCTCGTAGCCTGCGCTGGCAAAACGGGTTACTGGCCAGTAATGTCAGGGCCTCCACACCCCAGCAGGGAGGCGCCGCAATGACGCAAGGGACGATCAAAGAGATCCGGGAAGCCGTGCTGGCCGGCGATCTCGACGCCGTCGGATCGCTCGACCTCCCGGAGTCATATCGCGGCGTGACGGTGCACGCCGACGAGACAGCCATGTTCGACGGGCTCCCCAGCAGCGACAAGGATCCCCGCAAATCGCTGCACGTGGACGACGTTCCGGTGCCCGAGCTCGGGCCGGGCGAAGCGCTCGTCGCGGTGATGGCCAGCGCGATCAACTACAACACCGTCTGGACCTCGATCTTCGAACCGCTGCCCACCTTCAAGTTCCTGCAGCGGTACGGAAAACTCTCGCCACTGTCCAAACGGCACGATCTGCCCTACCACGTGGTGGGCTCCGACGCGTCCGGCGTCGTGCTGCGCACCGGTCCCGGCGTGCACACCTGGAAGCCGGGCGACGAGGTGGTCGCGCACTGCCTCAACGTGGAACTCGAAGGCCCCGACGGGCACAACGACACGATGCTCGACACCGAGCAGCGCATCTGGGGTTTCGAGACGAACTTCGGCGGGCTCGCCGAAATCGCGCTCGTCAAGGCGAACCAGCTGATGCCGAAACCGAAACACCTCACCTGGGAGGAGGCGGCCTGCCCCGGTCTGGTCAACTCCACCGCCTACCGGCAACTGGTGTCCCGCAACGGCGCGGACATGAAGCAGGGCGACGTCGTGCTGATCTGGGGCGCCTCCGGCGGCCTCGGTTCCTACGCCACGCAGTACGCGCTCAACGGCGGCGCGATCCCGGTCTGTGTCGTGTCCAGCCCGGAGAAAGCGGAAATCTGCCGCAAACTCGGCGCGGAACTGGTGATCGACCGCAACGCCGAGGGCTACCGGTTCTGGCAGGACGAGCACAACCAGAATCCCAGGGAATGGCAACGCTTCGGCGCGAAGATCCGTGAGCTGACCGGCGGCGAGGATCCCGACATCGTGTTCGAGCACCCCGGGCGGGAGACCTTCGGCGCTTCCGTTTACGCGGCACGCAAGGGCGGCACGATCGTCACCTGCGCGTCGACTTCGGGCTACCTGCACAGCTACGACAACCGGTATCTGTGGATGAACCTCAAGCGGATCATCGGCTCCCATTTCGCGAACTACCGCGAATCCTGGGAAGCGAACCGGTTGATCGCCAAGGGTCTGATCCACCCGACCCTGTCGAAGACCTACTCGATGGACGACACCGGCCAGGCGGCACTGGACGTGCATCGCAACGCCCACCAGGGCAAGGTCGGCGTGCTGTGCCTTGCCCCGGAAGAAGGCCTTGGTGTGCACGATCAGGAAATGCGGGAAAAACACCTCACCCGGATCAACGCGTTCCGGGGCGCCTGAGCAACGCACGCTCGCGCCATAAGTACTCTGGGCCGCATGAGCCTTGGCGACGAACGGGAGCTTGTACCGCTGGGCGCCGGCTTCGACCTGGCGAAGCGCGGCTACGACCGGCATCAGGTGGACGAGCATCTGGAACGGCTCGACGGCGATCTGAAAATGCTCGCCGCCGACCGGGACGCGGCGATCTCGCAGGCGGGTGACCTGGCCCGGCAGCTGGAAGCCGCCCGCGGCGACATCGAAACCCTGCGTGGCCAGGTGGAGCGGCTCGGCCAGCCACCGACCACCGTGGAAGGGCTTTCCGAGCGGCTGCAACGGATGCTCCGGCTGGCGCAGGACGAGGCCGCGGACACGCGCGCCCGCGCCGAGGCCGAGGCCGGGCACATCCGCGCGAAGGCGGAGGCCGACGCGAGCGCGATGCGCGCCCGCTACGAGCAGCTGCTCTCGGAGCTCGACGCCCGGCGCAAGGAGATGGAGGCCGAGCACCGCAAGGTCCTGGAGACCGCGCGGGCCGAAGCCGAGACGATCACCACCACGGCCAAGAAGGAGCGCGACCGGCTCGACGCCGAGGCCGAGCAGCGTCGCGTCCAGGTCGAGGAGGACTTCGAGATCGCGATGGCCGCGCGCCGGACCGAGGCCATGCGCGTACTCGCCGAGCAGGAGGCGACCAGCAAGGCCGAGGCCGAACGCCGGGTCCGTGAAGCGACCGACGAAGCCGCGGCGATCCGCGCGAAGGTCGCCGACGAGGAGAAGAAGGCGAACGCGGAGATCGAGCGCCGTCGACGCGAATCTCTCGAAGACGCCAACCGCCGCAAGCAGGACTCGATCAACGAAGCCAACGCCCGGCTGGCCGAAGCCACGGCGGAAGCCCAGCGCCGGGTCCGCGAAGCGACCGAGGAGTCCAACAACCGGATCAACGCCGCCGCGGACCGCGTCGAGTCGTTGCGGAAGCTGCGCGCAGGCATCGCGGAGCAGGTCGAAGCGGCGAAGGCGGTGCTTGACGAAGCCACCGCGGTCCTCGGCGAAGGCGCGCCGGCCGAGGAGCCGAAACCGGCGCCGAAGCCCACTCCGAAGCCTGCGTCGGCGGACGCCCCGACCACGCCGGCACGGCCGAAAGTGACCGCGGAAAAGACTCACCCGAACGGGGCTGCGAGCAAACCGACTGACGAGTAACCTAACCGACCACGCGGCTCACGCGCACCGGCGGAGGGACTCGGATGGCGGCTTACCACACTGTTGTCGTAGGTACGGATGGCTCTGACTCGTCGTTCCGCGCGGTGGACCGCGCGGCCGCGGTCAGCGCGGATTCGGGCGCACAGCTCGTGATCGTCTGCGCCTACTATCCCGCCAGCGAGAGGGACGTCGAGAAGGCTCAGGACGTCCTGCGCGACGAGGCGTACCAGGTCGTCGGCTCGGCGCCGGCGGAGGACACGCTGCAGTCGGCGAGGGACAGGGCGGCGAAGGCCGGTGCGGCGAACATCGAAACGCTCGCGCTCGTCGGCGAGCCGGTGGAGACGCTGCGGAAGGTGGTCTCGGACCGCTCCGCGGACCTGCTGGTGGTCGGCAACCGCGGGCTGAACACGATCACCGGCCGGATCCTGGGCTCGGTGCCGTCGGAGGCGGCGCGCAAGTCCGGGGTCGACGTGCTGATCGTGCACACGACCTAAGGCCCGGAGTGGACCAGGAGCGCCTCGAACGCATTCTGCTCGGCGGGCAGCGCCGGTACACGCGGCTGGAGGTCGCGGAAAAGACGGGCGTCCCGATCGAGCGCGCGACGCGGCTGTGGCGGGCGCTGGGCTTCGCGACCGTCGACGACAATTCGGTGGTGTTCACCGACGCCGACGTCGAGGCCGTGCGGACCGCGGACCAGCTGATCTCGTCCGGGCTGCTCGACAGCAAGCTCGAGGTGCCGGTGACAAGGGCGCTGGGCCAGCACCTTTCGCGGCTGGCCGAGTGGCAGGTGCACATGCTGTGGACCCTGATCACCGAGAACGAGGGGCTGGGTCAGGACGACAAGCAGATCGAGCGCCTTGTCGAGCAACTGGTCCCGGAGTTGCAGCGCGTGCAGGACTTCGTGTGGCGCCGGCATCTTGCCGCGTTCGCCGGACGTGCGCTGGCGTCGCCGGAGGACGATCTCGAGGCGCGCACGGAGGTGGCCGGGTTCGTCGACATGGTCGGCTACACCCGGCTGACCAGGCGGCTCAACGAGGCCGAGCTGAGCGAGGTGCTGGAGCGGTTCGAGGCACTGGCCACCGAGATCGTCGCCGAGCACCACGGCCGGATCGTGAAGATGATCGGCGACGAGGTGCTGTTCGTCGCCGACGCGCCGGCCGACGCCGCCGAGATCGCGCTGGCGCTGACCGAGCGCACCAGCGCCGACGACACCCTGCCCGACGTGCGCGCGGGGATGGCGTCGGGCCGGATCCTCAGCCGCTTCGGCGATGTCTACGGCTCGGTGGTGAACCTGGCCGCGCGGCTCACGTCGATCGCCCGCCCCGGCACGATTCTCGTCGACCGGGTCCTGGCCAAGGAGTTGGCGACGGAAAAGGGCTATTCGGTCCGGCCGCGGCGCCCGGCATCCGTCCGCGGGTACGCACGGCTGCGCTCGTTCGCCCTGCGGCGGGCGTGACTCGCCCGGAAATGGAACGCCCCCGGCTACCTCGGCGGCCGGGGGCTGTTCATCCGTGGAGCTCTAGTGGCGCCGGCGCTCGCATTTCACGCACGACTCCGTGGAGCAGTTGCCGCAGGAGCAGTTCCCCGGGTTCATCAGGCGTTCCCTTCCTCGTCCGGACCGAACGCCTTCCAGGTCGCGCGCGTAGCCGCCCGAGTTCCGAGAGTCACCGGAACGGATGACGGCGCCGGTCCCGGTGCCGTTGTTTCGGCGTGGATCGGCCGTAACGCTCCACGTCTCCCGGCGACTCTTCCCTGACGAAGGGGTAGCCGATGACCATGTACGTGATGGACGACGCCGGCGAGGCCGCGACCGTGAAACGGATCGCCGAGCTCCGCGACTCGCCACCGGAGGTGTTCGGCCGCGAGATCCAGGTGGAGATCGTGCGGCAGTTGAACTCGATCCGCCGGCACTTGCTGGTGCCGGCCACGTTCGCGGCGCTTGGGGTGGTCGCGGCGGTGATCATCGGGATCATCGTGGCTGTGCACATCGGCGATGCCGGCCCGGCGAACTCATGCTGATCGCGCGCGAAAAGGGCCGTTGCCGGATGGACTGATTCCGGCAACGGCGGTCGGCTCTTTCCCGAGGTCAGCGGTCGGCGGGGAGCACGGCGTACTGGCGGACGTAGAGGTCGGTGTAGGTGACCGGGCCGCGCGGGCCGGGGACCTTGTCCAGGTTGATGCCTGTCTCGGGCACGGCGAGCAGCTTGAACCCGTCGAGCAGCCGGGTGGGCGCGTTCCAGAAGACGCCGGTGCCGGTGTAGCCGTCGAAGAAGGCATCGGCTGCGGCGGCGTCTTCGGTGGCGATGCCGGCGGCCAGGCCGGAGGTCTCCTCGTTGGCGATGCGCACGGCGTCGGTCAGGGAATCCACCTTGGCGACGGTGACCGTGGCTTCGCGGTCGGAGTCCAGCGCCCATTCATAGCCAATGGCATGCTCGTGCGGCGCCAGCGACGGCTTGACGCCACGTTCGCCGAGCGCGTCGGAGATCGCGGGCCATACCTCGTCGTGCACCTCGGAGTGGATCAGCAGCAGGTTCAGCCGGTTGCAGACGCCCAGCCTGTCCAGGCTGTTGTCCACCAGCGAACGCACCTTCTCCTTGTCCGCGGCCTTGTCGACGTAAAGCACCCCGCCACCGTCGGCGTGGGCCAGCGTGCGCACCCCGTGGGTGGCGGCCTCCGTCGCAAGGGCGCGCGTGCTCTCACCGCTGCCGCGCAGGATCACCAGCGGCACCAGTGAAGGCAGCTGCACGAGCGCGGCCGCGGCTTCCCGCTCGACGCGCGGCACGAGCTGGATCACGTCCGCGTCGATACCCGCTTCGGCGAGCGCGGGTGCGATCACCACGTCGAGCAGCCGCTGCGCCGACCCGAGCGCGGCCGAACCGGTGCGCAGGACGCCCGCGTTGCGCGATTTGACCAGCTGCGAAGCCACATCCACGGTCACGTTCGGCCGGGCCTCGTAGTTCGCGCCGATGACCCCGACGGGCCGTCGCCGCTCCACCAGCTGGAGGCCTCCGTCCAAAGTGGACACCGGAACCGAGCGCTCCTGGTGCGGCGCACCGGCGAGCAAGCGGAGCTGCTCGGCCATCCCGGTCAGCCGCTCCTCGGTGATGGTGAGCCTGTCCAGCAGGCCCGCGCTCATCCCCTCCTCGCGCGACTTCGCGACATCGGCGCGGTTCGCCTCCAGCACGGCCTCGCGACTGTCGAGCAGCCGCCCCGCCATCGCCTTCAGCGCGGCGTCGATCGCCTCAGCCGGCGCCGTGGCCAGTGACGGGGCTGCCCGCTTGGCCGCCCGTGCGCATTCTTCGACCGCCTTGGCCACCTCGTCGGACACAGCCGTTCCTTCCGTCTCACCCCGGCTCGACCGGGCCATCGCCCGTGCAGCACAGGACAGCCCAGCACGCTGGATCGCGTCTCTCCAGTGTGCCGTACGACCAGCTCAGGGTTGTAGCGCGGGCTCGAGCAGCCAGATGCCACCGACGAGCAGGCAACTCAGGCCGAGCACCCCGACGATCAGCAACCACAACGCGGCAGGCACACCGGTGAGCCGGGCCAGCTGGTCGATGTCGGAGTCACGCGCCGCGCCCCGGCGCCGTTTGCGCTGCAGCTCGAACAACGGACGGATGCCGCCGAACAGCAGGAACCACGTGATGAGGTACACGAACCACGACTGCACCTCGGGCCCGGCCACCAGCGCCACCACACCGAGCCCGACCGCGGTGAGCACCACGGACAGCACGCCGTAGGCGTTGCGCACCATCACCAGCACTCCGAGCAGCAGCAGAGCCGCGAGCCCGAGCAGCACCGTGATCCGGTTCGCCGCCACCAGGCCGGCGAACGCCAGCCCGAGCAGACCCGGCGCCGGATACCCGGCGAGCGAGGTCAGCGCCATTCCCGGCCCGGTCGGCTTGCCGCGTGACAGCGTGACCCCCGAG
The DNA here is from genome assembly GCF_035546795.1 of Amycolatopsis sp. Taxonomy (GTDB): domain Bacteria; phylum Actinomycetota; class Actinomycetes; order Mycobacteriales; family Pseudonocardiaceae; genus Amycolatopsis_E. The sequence goes on along the minus strand of NZ_DASZWC010000006.1, from coordinate 68,186 downwards.
GTGTCGGAGTGCAGTTGGATGCCCTGCAGCCGACGACCCACCAGCACGGCGATCAACCCGTGCCCGGCCTCGTGCACGATCGTGACCACGTTGCGGGCCAGCCGCCATGGCGATCCGGACAGCACCAACAACAACGCCAGCCCACCGGTCACGAACGGCACCCATACCGTCGGATCCGGCTGTGCGCCGAAAATCCCCGAAGGCGAGCCCGAGTCGATCGTGTCCGCGAGAAGCACGCTCGCAGCTCACCACATCCGCTGTCTGCTTCCTGTCACCACCCCCATCCGTTTCGCAGACCGCTGGACCGGTACACGTCTCACAGTTCGCGATTGCGTGGCTCGGGCACCGGCTCCGCCTCTCGTCTCGACCTCAGTAACAGGGCGACCCAGCTGCGGTAGGGCCGCCAGCCCTCCGCGACCCGCGCCAGCTCGGCGGCATCCGCCTCCGGCAGCCCGTAGGCCTCGCGCATCTGGGTGTGCAGGCGATGTTCGTTCGCCGGGAACACATCCGGATGCCCCGCGCCGCGAACGAGGATCAGCTCCGCGGAGAACGGCCCGATCCCGGGCAGCCGCCGCAACTGCCGCATCGCTTCCTCCGCGTCCAACTCGCGAAGGCTCTCCGCATCCAGCACACCATCCCGTGCCGCGCGCGCCATCGCGCGCAGCCTGTCCATCTTGATATCGGCCAGCCCGGCCGGCTTCGGCATCGACAGCAGCACTTCCGGCTCGGGGAAAGACGCAAGCCGCCGGCCCGCGACCTCGAGCGTGGCCCCGTGCTCCTCCGCGAGGCGCCGCTTGATCCGCGCCGCCTGGGTCATCCGGATGCGATTGCCGATGATCGCCCAGCACGCCGCCTCGTACGGTGAGCCGAACAGCACCGGCCGCAGCCCCGGAAACTCGGCCTGCGCCGCCCGGACCACCGGATCCTCTTGCGCCACAAGGGAAAATCCGGCGCCGTCGACATCGAGGGAGAGAATGCGCCGGACCTGGCGCACGGCGGGATCCGGTGGACCGTGTTCGACGTACACCTCCACCTCGCTCGGCGCTCGCTGTCTGACCAGCACACCGGCGTGCTCCCAGCCGCGCTCGACCGGAAAGGCGAGCCGCAGCGCACCCGGCTCGTCGGCGGCGTCCGGCCGGGCGGCCGGCGTGAACCCCTCCAGGAACCGCGCGGACGCCGCGAGGCTGAAGCCCCCGCGCGGTGTGAGCACCGTCGGGTGGTTGATTGTGCTGGTCATGGGCCTGCTCCCCTCAGTCGATCTCGATACCGGGAACACTAGCGACACCCACCGACAATTCCGGGCGGCCGGAAAAACCGGTTGCCCCCGCTGTTAGCTTCGGGCGCATGGGAACCTTGTGCCAGCTCTGCTTCGCGGCCCGGCGGCCCTGGACGCCGGCCGTCTGAACGCAGCGGCTGCTCACCTTTCTCGCTGACACGCAGGGTCAGCGGTTCTCGCACGTCCTCTTCCAGTCGCTGCGTCATGAGCCCACATCCCTTCTCATGACGTGGAGTTCCCATGCCCGCGGCACCTCGTGCCCGGCGCTCTTCCGGTGTGCATTTCCTTGCCACACCGCGGATCGCCGCTCAGCTCGTCCAGTCCTGCCCGCTCTCCCGCACCGATCTCGTCGTCGAGTTCGGCGCGGGACAGGGTGCCATCACCACCCATCTGGTGGAAACCGGCGCCAGGGTCCTCGCGATCGAACGGGACCAGAAGTTCGCCGACGTCCTGCGCTCGCGCTTCGCCTGCCGCGAGAATCTGCGCGTCGTGCAAACCGATATCCGCGATTTCGTGTTGCCGGCGCGGCAGTTCAGCGTGGTCGCCAGCATCCCTTACGCGCTGTCGACTCTGCTGTTCCGGCGGTTGCTCGACCCGCAACGCACGAAGTTGCGGCGAGCCGCGCTGATCGTCGAGTGGGGTTTCGCCAAACGCGTCACCGCCGCTGTTCCGCGCGACGCGGGGCAGGCGTGGTGGACGGCCCGGTTCGACATTCGTTTCGTGCGGCGGATTCCGGCCGCCTGCTTCTCCCCGCCGCCACAGGTCGATTCGGCGCTGGTCGTACTCGAACGTCGGCGCACCCGTGGTGAGCGTGCATTGTGGACACTGCTGGACAACGCCTACCGGAGCCCGTCGGCCCGGGCCGGGAAGCTCGCGCCCGGCAACCTCCGTGCCGTGGGTATCGATCCCCGCGTGCCCGCCGGAACCGTTACGCCACAACAATGGTCCGCGCTGGCCGAACAGCTGGCGGCGAACGACCGCTGGCACTGGCCGCCCCTGCCGAGGAGGTTTCGCTGAGGATTCTCAGCTGATTCTTCTCAGCTGATTCCCGGGTTTTTCCACAGGGTTCTCACAACAACGAGGACCAATCTCGGTGCCATGAGCGAAAACGACGTCCGGCCGGGCCACACGGGTGGATACCAGCCGCAGCACGGCTATCCCCATCCGTACGACCCGCAGCAGGCCGGGCCCGTGCTCGCCCCGCCGCGGCCACCGCGCCGCAAGGGCAAAGTGGCGGTACTGGTCACCGCCACCGCCGTTGCGGCCGCGGTGGTCGGCGGCGCGAGTGGGGCGGCCATCGTCGGCCTCGACGGCAGCTCGGCGGGCACCGCGTCGACCGCGACGGCGACCACCGTCAGCGGCTCGACCAGCACCGATGTCAGCGCAGTGGCGGCGAAAGTGCTGCCCAGCGTGGTCCAGGTGAACGTGACCACCTCCGAGGGCGAGGCCATCGGTTCCGGGGTGATCCTGAGCTCCGACGGGAAAATCCTCACCAACGCACATGTCGTCTCCGGCGCGCGCAGCGTCACCGTGACCCTGAACGACGGCACGAAATACCAGGCCAGCGTGCTCGGCTCGAACACCACCGCCGACATCGCGGTGGTGCAGGCGCAGGGCGCCGGCGGGCTGACCGCCGCCACGCTCGGCGACTCCAGCCGGCTGCAGGTGGGCCAAGAAGTCGTGGCGATCGGCTCGCCCGGTGGCCTGCAGAGCACCGTGACGTCGGGCATCGTCAGCGCGCTCAACCGGAACCTGTCCGACATCGGCACCGGCGACGAGGGCTCCTCGCCCTACGGCCAGACCGCCGACCGGACCAGCGATTCGCCAAGCTACACGGCGATCCAGACCGACGCGGCCATAAACCAGGGCAACTCCGGGGGCGCGCTGGTCAACATGGCGGGCCAGGTCATCGGCATCAACTCGGCGATGTACAGCCCGTCCGGCTCCAGCGGATCCGTCGGCATCGGCTTCGCCATCCCGATCAACGACGCCAAGACCATCGTCAGCCAGATCGAAAACGACTGAACCTCACTCGAGGCAGCGGAACGGGCCGTGGTCGGGGCGGCCCGTTCCGCTGTGTCGGTCGGGACCCGCCGTGGCGGCGCGTTAGGGTCAACGGGTGACCGACCGTCTTGTCTGGATCGACTGCGAGATGACGGGGCTCGACCTCGCCAAAGACGCACTGATCGAAATCGCCGTCCTGGTGACCGACGCCGAGCTCAACATCCTCGGCGAAGGCCTCGACCTCGTCATCCACGCCGGGGACGACCTGCTCGCGAACATGCCCGATGTGGTCCGCGACATGCACGCCCGCTCCGGGCTCACCGAGGAAGTCCGCCGCTCCACGGTCGCTCTCGAAGAAGCCGAACAACGCGTGCTCGAGTACGTGCGCGGACACGTGCCCGAAGCCAAGAGCGCCCCGCTCGCCGGTAACACCATCGCCACCGACCGCGGCTTCATCGCCCGCGACATGCCCGCGCTCGACGCACACCTGCACTACCGGATGGTGGACGTGTCGTCGGTCAAGGAACTCGTGCGGCGCTGGTACCCGCGGATCTACTACGCAAAGCCGGAAAAAGGCCTCGCCCACCGCGCACTCGCCGACATCCGCGAATCCATCGGCGAACTGGACTACTACCGGCGGACCGCGTTCGTGCCGCAGCCGGGCCCGTCCAGCGACGAAGCCCGCGCGGCAGCCGCCGAAGTGCAGCAACACCTGCAGTGAGCGCCCCGCCTCAAGGCGCCCGAGGAGGCACGCTACGATATTGCAGCCGAGGTTGACCGGAGTCCGGTTCCTCGCTTGGTGGGTGTAGCTCAGTTGGTAGAGCACCTGGTTGTGGTCCAGGAAGTCGCGGGTTCAAGTCCCGTCACTCACCCCAATGGCCTCACCGTGGTCGCCGCTTCGCGGCTTTCCCCGGTGGGGTTCGTCATTTCTTCTGGGGGCCGAGCCCCCAGACCCCCACGGTGCGGCATCTCACCATCGGCGGCGGCCAAGTTCCGGAGCGGAGCGAAGGTTCGGGCGAGGGCTGACTGGCCACGTGTGACTGCGAGTCAACGGGGAAATAGAAAAACCCCAGGCCGTTGACCTGGGGTGATGGTGCGCCAACAGGGACTCGAACCCCGAACCCGCTGATCTGGGACAGCAACTCCGGACACCGCCGAGTGACCCGGAACATCGTCCGCGAGCTCGACTCTTAACAACTGCAAACGGTGGTTGACGACCACTCTCCTGGGTCCGTTTCGGTTCATTGGGTGCAGTTCCGGTGCAGCACAACCGCAGCGCCGCTCGCCCGGCGACCCGCGCTCATTGGTCCGCCAAGGGCCACCAACCAGGCGTCACCTTCCCGCGATCCACAGCCGCCCACAGCCGGGACGGGCGCCGTCAACCCTGTAACCGATCACGCCTCACCGGCGACCTACGTTCCGTGACTTTCCGGACGCAGAGCGACCACTCCAGGCGTGATCGGCGCGCAGCGGGGTTGACGGCGCCTGGCCCGGCTTTGACCATGCCGAGATCGCGGGAAGGTGGCCCGTTCCGGCGGCGGCCTGCTCTGGGTACTTCGGGCGTTCCTGTCGCTCTGCCCGTGCGCGCGGTGGCCGACGGCGTTCTGCGCGGCCGTGCCGAGCGGAGCGGGACAGCTCGGCCGCGCGCCAGTTCGGCCCGCGCGCCCGCCCGGCAGGGCGGCTTGAAGACGTAAAGAAAGTTCTCACCAGACATAAAAATAACCGAAAGAGAATTCTCAGATGAGTAATGACCAACACGATTTCCCTGAGGGCCTCTACAATAGTAGTGAAGCGCTTAGTCTCGTCCAGTTGCTTCAGCCTGCGACACGTGCCCAACCACAGGGCTCTCCGGACGACTTTGTCCAACCTAAAGGTGGGGAAATTGCAGCTGCAGACTACCACCACTTTATATTTGGACAGCGCGGATCCGGGAAATCCAGCCTGCTTCGATATTTGCAGCGGGACTTGCGCGATAACGGTCGTGCAAGTATTTGGATCGACCAACAGATCTACTCAAACCTGAGCTATCCGGATGTGTTGGTAAGCGCAGTGCTTGAGGTAATGAAGGGGCTGACGGAAGCCGTCCACAACAAAATAAATCCGAAAATGCCAAGATGGAAGCAGTTATTGAAGAGAATTCCCGCCGACCAAAAGCGTCTACTTGTCAGACTCCAGCATTCCGTAAATCAATTGGAAGCTTTGCGCTTCGCGCCGATAGACCGACGCGTGGAGTGGACAGTTTCTTACGAAAAGAACTCTGATGCAGGGATGTCTGCGGGCGCAAAGGTTGAGATAGTCTCGCTTGGAGTCAAGGCCAATAAGGGATCAAAGTCCGGAACTGTCGCATCTGAAGTCGTCGAGGGGACGAAAGATCAGTATTTGGAACGGGCGTTGACGGAATTCCGTGACTTAATTACTCGATCTGTCACCCTGGTTAGCGGCGGCTTCATATTTGTTGATGATCTATATCAAATAGCCAGGAGTGATCAACCGGAAGTCTTGGGCTATCTTCATCGACTGGTGAAAGATACGGGCCTATGGTTGAAAATTGGCAGCATCCGCTACTCGACCGTCACATATATACCAGGTGATCCACCAAGAGGAATGCAAATTGGCCATGACGCCCACGAGGTCGCATTAGATCGTGGCCTTCAATATTTCAGATCCGCCCAGGAGTTTCTGGAGTTAATAGTTTCAAAGGTAACAAAGAAGGCGAATGTCGATTTTGAGCTTCTGTTTACAGAGGATGCTCGAAAGAGATTGGTGCTAGCCGCTGGCGGAGTAGCGCGCGATTACCTGAGGCTAGTCTCCGGAGCCATCACGGAGGCCCGAAATCGGGGTGTGTCTGAGAAATCTGGTTCCCAGCGCGTGATGGTCGAAGATGTAAACAAAGCGGCGGGTACTATTGCGCCATCGAAGCTGGAAGACTTGAAGGTAGACGAGCCAGCGGAAGCGCAAGCACTCGAAGGTCTGGTGCGCGAGATAACCGAATTCTGCCGTGACAGAAAGTCTGCCTACTTTTTGGTCGCACGAGATGAGGTAGAACTGAAGGAGCAGATTAATAAGCTGCAAAATCTACGCTTCACTCATCTCTTGTTCGAGAATGAGACCATCCCAGACAGGGCCTCGCAGAGGTTTGATGTATGGCTCCTCGACGTCGCCGAATTATCTGCGCAGCGTGCAACCCAAGGGATAGATTTCCTTAACTGGGAAAAACGGGAAAAGAGACGGAATAGACGGCTAATATATTCTCGTAAGTAGCGACAAGCGATTTCGGCTATTTTCCTGCGGTCCACCTCAGGTCAAGGCGAGTCAACATCGCGACAATTGATATACCTAGAACCTCGCCGACGTGGCGCAATTCGACAATGTCCAGCCGTCGCTGGCCGGCCTCATACTTGCTGACGAACGACTGGGGCACCCCAAGCCGCTCGGCGACCTGCATCTGAGTCAACCCTGCTTCGTGCCGGAGTTCGCGCAGGAGTTGGCACACCTGCTGGTATTCGGCCGAGTAGATCGACTTCTCCACGGGATGAGCCGACCGCAGCGCTTGCCAATATCCCAAGATGGGATACGCTGTGTGTCGCGTCCTGGTGCGGCGGGTCTGGATCCTGCGGGGAGCACGGCGCTGATGAGTTCCTTGGAAGGCGGGGCCGCTCCGTGAGTTGTGTTCAGTGTTTGGCCTGGTCGGTGGATGCCGGCGTGGGGTGAGCTGGGTTCGGCGGTTGGCGGCAGTTGGAAGTTCACTGCGACCACACCGGAGGTTCCTGATGTCGTTTCCGTTCGAACCCGAGCCTGTCGGGTACGTGTACGAGCAGATAGCCGACCACCTTGAGCAGCGGATCAGGTCGGGCGAGTTGGGCCCGAACACGCGGTTGCCTGCGGAGGCGAGGTTGGCGCGGGAGTATCGAGTGGCGCTGGGGACGACGCGGAACGCGGTGCGTTTGCTGGCGTCCCGCGGCTTGGTGCGGGTGGTCCGCGCCAAGGGTGTCTACGTTCTTCCGCTCGAACCGCGCCCGGTCTCGGGGGAGGCGGCGGTCAAGGGCAGTCCCCTCGGTGATCGCCGGTGGCTGCGGCTGGAGTCTCCGCGCTGATCCACCCGCACGGCGGCGGCCGTGTGCGCCGGGCTTCGGTACGGTCGGGCTGTGTCGTGGGTGAGCTGGGCGCATGACGTGGCGGCCGAGAAGCTGGCGGAGGCCCTTCCTCGGCGCTGGTCGCATGTCCAGGGCGTCGCGAAGCGGGCGCGAGAGCTCAAGGACACTCCAGGGGTCGACGCGGAGCTGGTCGAGGTGGCCGCGCTGCTGCATGACGTCGGTTATGCGCCGGACCTGGCGGTGGTGAGTTTTCACCCGATCGACGGAGCCCGCTACCTCCAGTCGATCGATGCGCCGGACCGGGTGGTGCACCTGGTCGCCTACCACTCGGCGGCGCGGCAGGATGCCGAAGTGCTTGGTCTAGAGCATCTGCTCGACGACTACGAGGACGAGTTGTCCTCGGAGCGGGACGCGCTCTGGTGGGCCGACATGACCACCGGGCCGGACGGGCAGACGCTGACGTTCCAGGAGCGCATGGCCGAGGTGAAGGAACGCTACGGCCCCGATCACCCGGTGAGCCGGGCTATCGATCGGTCATGGGATGCCCGGCTCGCAGCGGTCGAGCGGACCGAAGCCCGGCGGGATCACTGAAAGAACGCTGTCTTCCGGCGTTCGTAGCCGTGCTGGATGCGCAGGCGGATCGAGGGGTGGATGTTCAGCTCCTCGATCCGCTCGCGCGGCACCCAGTGCACTTCCTTACTCTCCGAGCTGGTGCGCAGGTCCCCACCGGTCGGAGTCGCGCGGAAGCAGATGGAGAACTCCTGGCGTACCTCGCCGTCGTCGTAGGCGATGACGTGTCGGGGGTTCGAGTAGGCGCCGAGTAGTTCCGTGACCTCGATCGTGACCCCGGTTTCCTCCCATACCTCGCGTACGAGGGCTTCGCTCAGCGTCTCGCCGAGTTCGAGGTTGCCGCCCGGCAGGGCGTAGAGATCGTTATCGGTGCGCCGGATCATCAGCAGTTCGCCGCGCTCGTTGAGCGTGAAGGCGCTGACAGCAACCCCGATGCTGTTGGCCTTCGGCGCGTTGGGGTCGTTGAAGTAGTCAGTCCGCGTCAAGGTCGACCTCTTCGAGTGTCGCGGGCTTCGAAGCTTTCCAGACCTCTTCGAAGCTCTGGGCGTAGGTGTCGAACAGGCTGCCCGAGGACAACCGCCGCAGGTGCATCGCGGGGGCGTGTGCGCCCTGGACGCCGTACACGTGCGTGTTGATGATCATCTCATCGTCGAGGCGGAAGATGGAGTTGTACAGGGTCGTGCGGTGGAAACGGAACTCGGGACCGTCCACTTCGAACAGTGGCCGGTAGAACGCCAGGGCGTTGCGGATGCGGGCGGCGAGGGTATGCCGGCCGAGTCGTTCTTCCTCGCTGCGCAGGGTGACTTCCGGGCTGGCGGGATCGCCGAAGATCAGGCGGATGCTGCATCCCTTGCGGGACTTGGCGACCAGTGATCGTACGAAGTCCGGGCGCTCCACAAGGAACAGTCCGGCGTGTACGAGGATATCCACCCGCTCGGTCGCATCGCCCAGCACTCGGTCCCACAAGCCCGTAGGGATGGAGTTGCGGTGGGGGAAGAACGTCACCAGTTCCGATTGGCTGACCGACGCGGCCTCCTCGTCGCTGAGCGCATCGGGCCATAGGTAGCTTTCCGTGGTGTGCAGCCGGGCAGCGATCTGACGGCGGTACTTCCGGTAGGGCGCGCGGCCCTTGGTGATCCACCGCTCGACCGTTTTCGGGTCAACCACAAGCTCTGCTGCCAACGTGTCGGCCGGGACCCCGGCGGCCGACAACGCGTCGCGAAGTCGTTCATTCCCCATAGGGACGACTTTAGCCACATGAAGACGTCCTGAGAAGTCCTTCTGTGTGGTGAAGTGGTCCCCGCCTTCCGAGAGATCTTGGTTCTACACACCGCTACATACCGCGACCCGGAGCGGACGGTGGAACCAAGTAACTGCCTTGGAGGGCAACAGATATGCGATTGATGATCGACACCAGTCAGGTCACGTTCACGGTGGGGCGTGAGGCCCAGCCGAAGACGGACCAGAACGGTGTGCAGCGTGTTGAGCGCAGCACGAACATTCCTATGTGGTCTGTGCAGCTGGTTGCGATGGACAACGGCGGGGCTGAGGTGATCAGCGTGACTGTGGCGGCTCCCGCGCCGCCGAAGGTCTCGATTGGTTCGCCTGTCACCCCGGTCGAGTTGCAAGCGATCCCCTGGGCACAGAACGGCCGCAACGGCGTGGCGTTTCGTGCGAGCGAGATCAAGGCCGTGACCGGCTCGAAGTCGGCTTCCTGAGCTATCCCAACGAAAGCACCGAGGAGCAATCGTGCTCAACGACAACGTGCAATATCCGATCAAAACCCTGGATCGGAATGACCCGAGATTCACCTTCGGCCTGCTGACCGACGTGGCCGCCGTGCTCCAGGAACACGGCTACCCGAGAATCCGGACCGGAGCGGATCTTATCCGCCTTCGGCAAGCATTGTGGTCCTTTTTGTACAGCACCACTTCTGTCTGATCACGAGTGACACGGGGCCGGTCCGGTTCTTGGCGGTTCCTGCCCGGCCCCGCGTCGCCCAGCAACTCTGCCTTGGAGGCCAAGAGTCATGGCGAAGTCTAGCCGCGGTTCGCGCCGCATGCGACGGCTCGATGTGATGGAAATCTGGGAAGCGCCCAAGCGGGCGTGGCCCGTCGTGCTGTTCTGCCTGCTGATCCGCTGGCGGGCCGAAATCGTGCTCGGTGTCGGATTCCTGCTGGGTATGGGCTGGCTGCGGCACGAGCTTGGGCCGGTGTGGCCCTGGGTGATCTTCACGGGCTTGCTCGTGCTGATCGCTGTCATTCCGCAGACACGGTGGTTCGTGTTCTCCCGCGTTTGGTGCGTGGTGGACCGTCACCGGCTGCGGACGTGTCTGCGGCAATCTCGGCCGCGCACAACGAATCTGGACGGCGCGCTGCCGTTCATGCTCTGGGCCCGACCCACCAAGACCGGCGAACGCGTCTGGCTGTGGGCTCGCGCTGGCTCGTCTTCCGGCGACCTGGAAGAGGTGCTGGAGTACATCGCTCCGGCCTGCTACGCCCGGGAAGCACGGGTGCACACCGTGCGGAAACTGTCCACCCTGTTCGCGGTGGATGTCGTGCGACGTGACCCGCTCGACAAGTCGACACCGATCGACTCACCACTGGCCAAGATCGGCTCCCTGTTCGGCGGTCGGGCACCGCTGGAGACCACCGAGCCCATTTCCGGCGCCACCATCACTCCCCTGAAACGTCCGGCTGAGAAGCAGCCGGACGTGGTGGTCAACGGCGAAGACCTGTCCGACTACATCGACTGAGGGAGGAAAACCTTGTCCAGGAAGGAAACCATCCCCGTCGCGGGACTGTCCATCTACGACCCGGTACACCTCGGCATCTACGAGGACGGGCATGGCGTCGACTTTGAACTGATCTGGCGCAACATCCTGCTCGCCGGGGAACCCGGTGCGGGAAAGTCCGTGGGGCTCAACAACATCGTGGCGCACGGGGCGCTCTGCCCTGACCTGTCGCTGTGGCTGTTCGACGGAAAACAGGTCGAACTCGGTCTGTGGCGAGACGTCGCCGACTTGTTCGTCGGCCCTGACATCGACGGTGCACTGTCCGCTTTGGAACGTCTCCAGGAGGAGATGAACCGCCGCTACCGCGAACTCGATCGGGTCCGGCGGCGCAAGATCGACCGGCGTGACCCCATCGACGTCATCATGGTCGTCATCGATGAACTGGCTTTGTTCTCGGCCACGATGGGCACCAAGGACCAGCAGGACGTCTTCGTGCGCCTGCTGCGTGATCTCGTGGCGCGCGGCCGGGCCGCCGGGATCATCGTGGTTGCCGCGACACAACGACCTTCGGCCGACATCATCCCGACGTCGCTGCGGGACCTGTTCGGCTACCGGATGGCCTACCGGTGTACCACCGATTCGTCCTCGGACATCATTCTCGGCCGTGGCTGGGCCAGCCAGGGTTACGACGCGTCCACCATCACCCCGGAAGAACGGGGCGTGGCGCTGCTCCTGGCCGAAGGCGGCTTCCCCCGCCGTATGAAAACCGCGTACCTCACCGACGCGCACATCTATTCCCTCGTGGAATACGCACGCCAGTTGCGTACCAAGAAAAACGCTGCCTGATTCCGCAATTCCCCTTTCTTCTCACAGGAGAGGACTGTCCACAATGCTCACCCCAAGCCAGCCGATCGCGACCAGTCCGGACCAGGTCTGGGTGTTCGTGTCGGCCACCGGCGGCGCTGTCGACGTGGTTCGGCTCGCGCATGTTCCCGGCTCACCGTTGTTCGTCGGGCTGCCGATCGAGGCATTCGACCCGTCCGCCGTACTGCCCACCTACAGCGCCACCGGGGAACTCGTCGAGGGCTACCGCTGGGCCACGGCGGCCGACGTCGACGAATACGCCTACCTGTTCGCCGAGCAGGACTGACGCGCTGGTGACCGTCTCGACCATGACTTCTGGCCCCACCGCTACGGCTGTGGGGTTAGAAGCCGTTGCCGAGTCCCAGTCACGTGACGCTACCCATCCACCGGTCGGCGAGATAGCACAGCTTCCGCACCAGGTGGAATTCCATGTCCGGGACGAGTTGCATCGTCGGTCCCATCGCAAGCCACTTCTGCCAATCGCCGTCGAGGTACCGTGCGGCTTTGTTGGTGCCCAGCTGCGAATCGAGGTACAGCAAAGCGCCGAGTGCCGAAAACTGGTCGTGGCGCAGATCGGTCCGCGGCAGGTACTTGTCCAGATATTCGGCAAGAATCCCTGCATCCTCTGGGGTGCCGAAGCGTGCCAGGGCAAGGCAATACCCCTGACCAGCACGCACGATCTCGCTGGCAAGCAAGAGCTCCCTGATGCGATCGCGATGAACGGTTCGGCGGTCGAGAGCGATGAGCCACGCGGCAGTCAGGCTTGCGCCCCATTCGTAGCTGAGCAGTTCGGCCAACTCGTGATCGGTGATCGCACGGGCGTCAGTGGCGAGTGCGCGACCGAACTGTGCACGGGTTTCCTGATCCATGGCGAGCACACCAGCCTCGGACAGTTTGAGGTGGCGCCCGCCGGGCGTGACGTACCGGCTGACGATCGCGCCAAGCTCGGGCTCCTCAAGATGATTGCGCACCATCACATCTTGCCGCGCCGTCGCGAGTTTGGGCAGGCCGTTCCGGTGGTGGTTCCGTGACCACTGCGCAGCTCGCCGAAGAAGCCACTGCCCGGGCCACGCAGCACGGATACTCGTGGTGGCTCGCGCACGTCATGCCCGCAGCGGCTTGCTCACGGCCAGTACGGCTCCGGCTGGATGCCAGGTGGGATGACGGCACCACGGAGCACGTCACCGACGACATGCCCGACGGGCGGCTCTATGTCGCTTGCAAGAACCGACGCGCATCGGTGTGCCCGGCCTGCGCGGAGACCTACCGGGCCGACACGTACCAGCTCGTGAAAGCCGGGCTCGTCGGCGGCAAGGGTGTGCCCGAGACCGTCACGGAGCACCCGTGCTTCTTCGTCACCCTCACCGCTCCGGCGTTCGGCCCCGTCCACACGCGGGTGACCGGAACAAATGGGCAGGTCCGCCCATGCCGGCCGCGCCGGTTCGCCCCGCTCTGTCCGCATGGCCGCTCGACCGAATGCCGGGTACGGCATGCCGAAGACGACCCGTGCGTCGGGGAGCCGATCTGCCGGGACTGCTACGACTACGACGCGCAGGCGGTGTGGAACTTCCACGCGGGCGAGTTGTGGCGGCGCACCACGATCACCCTCAACCGCTACCTCAAAGCAGCCGCCAAAGACCGGGGCGTCAAAGTCCGGCTCTCGTTCGCGAAGGTCGCCGAGTATCAGCGGCGCGGCACCGTCCACTTTCACGCCCTGATCCGGCTTGACGGGCTCAACCCCGATGACCCGGATACCATTGTGGCGCCGGATGCTTCGATCACGCTGGAGCTGCTGAGCAGCCTCATCGACACTGCTGCGACCGTCACGCGCTTCGCTACGGCGTCCCATCCCCGGCAACGCACCGGCTGGGCCCTGCACTGGGGCACGCAAACCGACATCCGCCGGGTCCGCCTCGCTACCGGTGACCACGACGACCACGGCGCCCTGACATCAGCCGCCGTGGCGGCGTATCTCGCCAAGTACGCCACGAAAGCCACCGAGGAAGCCGGGCACGTATCGAGGAAACTGACCCAGCAGACCGCCAACATCTACGCCGACCAGGACACCCACCAAGCCCGGCAACTCACGGCCTGCTGGTCCCTCGGCAACCGCCCCTTCTACTACACCTCGCAAGCTCAGCGCGAAGCCTGGGACGAGGGCTGGGGCCGCCTCCAGAAGTGGGCGCACATGCTCGGCTACGGCGGCCACTTCTCCACTAAGAGCCGCCGCTACTCCACCACCCTGACAGCCCTTCGCGCTGTCCGTAGGGCCTTCCAGCGCGGCGATAGGCACCCCGAGGACGCGCCGCCGTCCGACGCCGACCAGCTCGGCGACGAAGCCGCGGTAACCCTCAATTGGATCTTCGACGGCGTCGGCTGGCTCACCATCGGCGACGCCGCACTGGCCAACACCGCTGCGGCCAAAGCCCGGGAGCGCAGGCGGATTGCACGAGAGGAAAGGGAGGAATCGTTGGCACGGAAGTGAAAGGACGTGACAGATGGAGAGACTTTGGACGGTCGAAGACGTAGCCGAATACCTCTGCGTCCCGGTCAACACCTTGTATGACTGGCGCGCCCGGGGCTACGGCCCGCAGGGCAAGCGAGTCGGTAAGCACCTGCGCTACAAGGCCGAGGACGTCATCCGGTGGTTCGACTCGCTCAACGACGTGGCTTGAGAGGAAAGGGAAGTGGCACGTCAACCTCTGCCGGTGGGCACGCACGGCAAGATCGGCTCAAGACGGGACGGTGCCTCCTGGAAGGCATGGTGCAAGTACAGGGATACCGACGGTCGGGTGCGCAAGATTCGACGTTGGGCAGCGACCAAGGGCGCAGCAGAGAACGAGGTGCGTGAAAGTGTCCGCGATCGCCGGGTCGGCTCCGGGCTGATCACACCTGAGACGAAAGTTGTCGTTGTCGCCGAGAAGTGGCTTGAGGAGTTCCGCAATCAGGTCGACTTGGGCGTGCGTAGTGGTACCTCGTATGACACCTACGAACAGCGGTGGCGGACGCTCGTCAAGTCTCGCGTTGAGAGCCTGCGAATTAACGAACTCACGACCGGGCGCGCCGACAAGATCATTCAAGACATCAACACAAGCCACTCGGCAAGCACCGCCCGGACCGTCCGGGCCATCATCTCGGGGTTCTGCGCTCTCGCTGTCCGGCACGAGGCACTCAAGGCCAACCCTGTCCGCGATGCGCGGGCCGTAGAGAACCGCAAGCGCAAGAAGCCGGTGCGCGCGCTGAAGGTCGAAGAGGTTCTCGACATTTTCGCCAAGGCTGATGCCGACGAAGTGGCCGTGAGACAGGACCTACCCGACATTATGCGGTTCTACGGCGGCACTGGGGAACGAACCGGTGAGGGGATCGCCGTCCGCTGGGAGAACATCGACTTCACCGAAAAGATCGCCTGGGTTGCAGGCAACATGGTTCGCACAAAGGCTGACGGGGCGAAGATCAACGACGGCAAGACGGAAAATGCCCTCCGAGGCGTCGCGCTGGCCGACTGGCTTACCGCAATGCTGCTGGATCGCCGAACGAGGGTCGCCGCCGAAGCCGGGGTCGCCCCGGAGGAACTGACCGGCTGGGTGTTCCCGAACTCCCTCGGTGGGTTACGCGAGAGCAGTAACCTCCGCCGGGACTGGCGGGCCTTCCGGGAGCGTCACGACATCGGAGACTGGTTCACTCCCCGTACATTCCGCCGAACCGTCGCAACTCTGGTCACTGACGCGCTCCCGGCCCGAGAGGCAAGCGATCTGCTCGGCCATTCCCGCGTGTCACAGACCACAGACACCTATGTGGGCCGTCAAGCGCCGTCCCGTCGTCCGGCCGTTGTATTGGCAGCCTTGGACTCGACGAAAAGGGACAGTTTTGGGACACCAAGATCAGAAACCACAAAACCCCAGGCCGTTGACCTGGGGTGATGGTGCGCCAACAGGGACTCGAACCCCGAACCCGCTGATTAAGAGTCAGCTGCTCTGCCAGTTGAGCTATTGGCGCGAATCTGTTGCCGCGAGGTTTCCCTCGCTGGCGACGAAGAAAAGATTAGCACGCGGCCCCGACCCCCCTCACGCAGGGTCCCCACCTGCCATCACCCCTGGTCACCCGGCACGATTGACTTCGAGTGCGCTCTAAAAACTAGCGTGGCGGCATGACATCGACACTGATCACCGGAGCCAACACGGGACTGGGCTTCGAGACCGCGCGTCAGCTCATCGACGCAGGTCACACCGTCTATGTCGGCAGCCGGGACGCCGGACGTGGGCGGCAGGCTGCCGAACAGCTGGGCGGACGGGCCGTGCAGCTCGACGTCACCGACGACGCGTCCGTGCGGGCCGCGGTCAAGGTCATCGAAGCCGACGGCGGGCTGGACGTACTGATCAACAACGCCGGTATCGCTCCGGAGTGGACCGACGACGGGGTGATCGGCGCCGCTGACCTGACCGCCGACCTCATGCAGCAGACGTTCGAGACGAACGTCTTCGGCACGGTGCGCGTGCTCCACGCGTTTCTCCCGCTGCTACAGCGTTCCGCCGCCCCAGTGGTGGTGAACGTCAGCAGCGGGCTCGCCTCACTGAGCCGGCTCACCACCCCGGACACCTCGGCCTACGCCTACGCGGGAGTCGCCTATCCCGCTTCGAAGACCGCCGTCAACGTGATAACCGTGCAGTACGCGAAGGCGTTCCCGGCCATCCGGATCAACGCGGTGGAGCCCGGCTTCACCAAAACCGACCTGAACGCGAACGCCGGGGCGCAGACCGTCGAGCAGGGGGCCGAGATCATCGTGCGGATGGCCCAGGTCAGCCCCGACGGGCCCACCGGAGGCTACTTCGGCAACGACCGGACCTTTCCCTGGTAAGCGGTAGCGTCGGGCCGTGCCCACGCAGAGTGTCTTCCTGAACGCTGTCCTCACCGCACTGACCGGCGGCGGGGACAGCGTGCTGTTCCACCACCAGGGCCCGATGACCTACCGCGAGGCGCACGACCGGTTGCTGCGCCTGCACGGTGGGCTCGGCGAGGTCGACGTCGTGGCGGTCGACCTGGCGAACCGGCCGGAGACTGTGCTCGTCCAGCTTGCGGCGATGCTGCGTGGCGCGCGCGTGCTGCTCGTGGCGGCCTCGGCTCCCCGCGCGGACCAGCTGGCGGCAGCCGCCGCGGCGGGGGTCACCACTGTCGTCACCGATCGACCTGACGCCTGGCCCGCGGGCGATGTCCGGACGTTGGCCGACCTCGACGGCGAGCCCGTGCCACTCGTCCTGCCTGCCGCGGTGGACGTTCTCCTCCCGAGCGGTGGCACCACCGGCGCGCCGAAACTGATCCGGCACAGCGGGATCTACGACGGCATGGCGCATATCTTCGCGGGATCACCGGCCGAGCCGGGACGCGTGCTCGTCGTCGCGCCGATGACGCACATGACCGGTCACGCGAGCGTGGTCGGCGCCTTGCTGCAGGGCGAAACCGTTGTGGTGCATGACGGTTTCGACGCCGGAGCGGTCCTCGCCGACATCGAGCGGCACCGGATCACGTCGCTGTCCTTGACGCCGCCGCGACTGGCCGAACTGCTCGACCACCCGGCACGGCCGGGCACCCGCCTCGACAGCGTCCGCTCCCTGTCCCTTGGCGCCGCACCGCTGCCGCCGCACCGGCTCGCGCAGGCCCTCGATGTGTTCGGACCTGTTGTGGGACAAGGATATGGGCTCACCGAAGCGCCGATGATCGCGAGCATCTCGGCCGGCGAGCTGATCGGGCGGCCCGAGCGGCTGGGCTCGGTGGGCCGGATCGTGCCGGGGATGGCCGCCCGGATCGTCGACGGGGAGGTCGAGGTGCGCGGACTGGCGATGATGGACGGTTACCTCGGCGCCCCGCCGGTCGGCGACGGCTGGCTACGCACCGGCGATCTCGGGCGCTTCGACGACGAGGGCTACCTCTACCTGCTCGATCGCGCCGACGACGTCGTCGTTGTCGGCGAGCATGGCACGAAGGTCGCGCCGGCCAAAGTGGAGCGCGCGCTGGCGACGCATCCGTCGGTGCGCGAAGTGGCTGTGTTCGGCGTCAACGGGCAGTCGCTGCACGCCGTGGTGGTCGCCGAACCGCCGCTCAGCGCCGAGGAAGTCCGGGCGCACGCGCGCGCGGCGTTCGGTCGCGAGCACTACGTGCCGGCGAGCGTGGACTTCGTCGAGGCGCTCCCGACGACGGGCGTCGGGAAAATCGACAAACGCGCGCTGCGATCCGAGTTCGGACGGTAGCCCGAACAAGACGCGCAAAACCCCACGCTAGGGTGAAACCGGGCATGATCATCGCTGCCTGGGGGAATCACTACCGCAAGCCGTCGCGGGCAGGAAAGGAACAAACACGTGACACAGCTCGTCGACGCTTCACCTGACAACGCGGAGCTCCCCGAGCCCGCGCCGGAAGAACCGGACAGACGCCCGCGCGGCAATCCCGCGTGGTGGATCGCGGCTGTCGCGCTCGTCCTCGGCTTCGGGTTCGTCGCGGGATCGTTGCTGTGGAACAGCGGCAAACTGTTCGCCCCGCTCGACGACGTCTACATCCACCTGCAGTACGGCCGCCAGCTCGGCTCCGGCCATTTCTTCCAGTTCAACACCGGCGACGAGATCAGCGCCGGCGCCAGCAGCATGCTCTATGCGTTCGTGCTCGGCGCCGCGTATGCGGTCGGCCTGCACGGAAGCTTATTCCTGGCCTTCGCCATCGCATTCAACGTCTGTTGCTTCGCCGCGGCAGCCGCGCTGACCAGTGTGCTCGGCGCGCGGCTCATCGGCAGGACGGCCGGGATCTGGGCCGGTCTGCTCGTCGCGGTCAGCGGCCCGCTGTTGTGGGGCGCGGCGAGTGGCATGGAGGTCGGCCTGGTCGCCCTGCTCGTCACGGGGCTGACCCTCACCCTGGTGCGGGAGCAGCCCGCCGCCCGCTTCCGCTTCACGCCGCTGGCGGCCGCGTTGCTCGCGCTGGCACGCCCGGAAGGGCTCATCTTCGCCGGCGTGCTCACCTGCGCGGTGCTGTGGACACTGTGGACACATCGTCGCCTGTCCGGCATTCCCAGGATGCTGCTGCGCGCGGTATGGAGCCTGCTCCCGGTGGCGGTCGGCATCGCGCAGCTGGCGTTCTACCGGATCGCGACCGGTACGGCGTCGGCCAATGGCGTGCAGTCGAAATCGTTCCTGCACGACTCCCCCGTCTTCTATCCCGGCGACTTCCTCGACCGCGTCACCGCCACGCTGCGCAGCTTGCTCGGCACGTTCCTCGGCTTTTCGGCGCAGGACTTCACCTTTCCCGGCGCGCTGCTCCTCGCCGCCGTCGGCGCCGCCTGGCTGCTGCTGCCCCGCGCGAACCGGCCGGTGATCATCGCCGTGCTCGCCGGACTGCTCGGCGCCGTCGGCTCACTTTCCACTTTGAACACCGCGCTGTACCACGAGCTGCGCTACTTCCAGCCGTTCCTGCCACTGTTCTTCCTGTGCGTGGTCGCCGGCGTGCACGGGATCGCGAGATTGCTGCCGCAGCCCCGGTTCCGCCGGTTCGCGCTGCACGGCGCGCTCGTCGTCGCGCTCGTGTTCTCGCTCGTCGCGGTGCCGATGTGGGGCGTGCGCTACGCCAGGGCCGGTGCCGCGATCCGCGATTCGGACGTCTCCTACGCAGCCTGGATGACCGGGCATCTGCCCGCCGATGCCGTCGTCGCCGTCAAGGACGTCGGCGCGGTCGCGTACTTCTCCGACCGGCGCATCGTCGATCTGCTCGGCCTGGGCACCAACGGGCTCGCCGAGCCGGTCAACAACGGCATCGGCTCGCTCTACGAAGCGCTCCGGCACATGCCGCCGACGCAGCGGCCGGACTACTTCGCCACCTACGACACCGGTCCCGGCCCGAGCATGGCGCCGTTGCGCGACGCGGGCCTGCTGGAGCAGCCCGCGGTGGGCAAGTTCCAGGCGAAGACTCCCGCCGATCTGCGTGGTATCACCGCGGTGCCGTTCCGGGACTTCAGCATCGCGAAGGCGAACTGGAGCCTCGCCGGAAACGCCGACGCCGCACCGGTTCCCGGCGAGGTGCGGGACTACCTGAACGTCGCATACCTCGACGACGAGCAGGGCCACGACTACGTGTACGTGCCGGGGCAGACCGGGATGCAGCCGTGGACCGCCGTCGCGCGCGTGCAGGACGTGATCGACGCGGGCCGGATGATCGTCGGCGGCGAGACTTTCAGTCTGCACAACGCGATCCAGGGCAAGCCGGCCACGCTCACCGCCCGCGCCGACATCCGCGGCATCCCGGACATGACCGTCGTAGTGGACGGGCAGGAGGCCGGGACGTGGATCCGGAACGAGTCGGACGAGGCGTGGCAGAGCGATTCGTTCACGATCCCGGCGGAGCTGATCACCTCGCCGGACGTGCACATCGAACTCCGCCAGCCGCGGCCATTGCTGAACCCGTACCCCGAGTACACGTCCTACGGGTACTGGCTCACCCAGTGAAGGGCTCCGACGCCGGCACGCCCAGCGGGAGGGTGACAACCATCCCGTGCCCGTGCCGGCCGTCCAGCCGCACGAGGCCGACCGCCCATTCGCCCGCCACCCGGGTGAGCACGTCCGTCGCGTGCTCCAGCGCGGCCGGGTCGGCGGCGGCGATGCGCAGTGCCGCACCGGCTTCCGGTTCGGTCCCGGTTTCCCGGCTCGCGCTGACGGCGACCGTCACGGCCGCGTAAGGCGTCACAGTCAGCAGCCTGTGCAGCAATTGTGGTGCGACAGCAGGGGAAACACCGGCCCAGCCGACGAGCTGGAACGTCGTCTGCGAGACCGGCCCGCTGTAGAAGAGCCGCCAATCCTCGCGGACGTGGTGACGGCCGGCGGTGACGTGTGCGAGTGAGGCCAGTGCGCTGAAGAACTCGTTCTCCGGCAAGGTTTCCATCCGTAGACCGGACCGCTGCAGGCCGCGCCGCACCCGGCGCAGGGCGTTGCCGAGCGCCTGCCGCATCTCGGCGTCCTGGTAGACGTCGACAGTGCGCCGGGCCTGCAACGCGAGCCACGACCGAAGTGGACGATCGGGTCCGATTCCGGCGTGGTGCACCACCTGCGCGGTGAACGCGACGTCCTGCACCGGCGGCAGCAACAGGCCGGGCGGGGGCACGGCGAGTTCCCGCCCAGCGGTTTCCGGGCGCAGCACAACGGTGATCCCGGTGATCCGGCTCAGCATGAACACCGGCTCCTCGCCGACGTGGTGCACCAGGCTCACCGCCTCCGGAGAAAGCGCCCGCAGCAGCGCCCGGCCGCTCCCGCCCGCATCCCGCAGGTCATGCTCGAACCGGCGCAGCGCGTACCGCGCCCCCAGGAAAAGCCATTCGTAGAGCCAATGACCGCGCATCCGAACGCTCGCCAGCAGCACCAGGATCGCCGCGCCGAACACCACCACGGCGAACACCGCCCACCGTTCCCGCAAGGCCAGCACGGTCACCATCAGCGCGAGCTGCCAGCAGACCAGCTGTGGCACCCCGAGCCCGCCCAACGGCGCTCGCGGACGCGGCGCCGGTAGCCGGTACCGCTGCACCGCGGGGTTCGGCGCGGTGCGAATGCCACCAAGATGGGTCACCGGAATCCCTCCTCGTTTCGTCGGCACCAGCCTGGGCGGGCGAACATGAGGATTCCGTGACACCTGCGTCTTCATCTGGATTCCATCGTGGACCGCTAAAGTTCCGGGATGTACCCGCGCTGTATCCCCAGCCCCTAAGGTTGCCGCGTGACCAGTGAACCTTCCGGCGCGAAACGCCGTTTCCGGCTGAGTGCGCCGGCGCGCCGCCGTACGGTGGTTTTCGTGCTGGTCGGCGCGTGCGTCGCGGTGCTGGGCGCGGCAATGACGGGGAACGCGCCGCTCCCGTCCGCACTGGACTTCCTCCAGGTCGGGCATTGGGTCTACAACGACGCTTCCTCTTCGGCCGTGCACGTCGACGGCTCGACAGGCCAGGTCGACGCCCGCGCGAACGTTCCCGCGGCCGCGGGAAGCCAAGTGACACAAGGAGATCACTCGGGTTACGTGGTGGAACGCTCGCGGATCACCGAATTCGACAAGTCGACGCTCAGCGTGGGCAGCAGCACCGCGCCGCCGTCCACGGAGGAGCCGTTCGTCGTCGAGTCCGTCGGCGGGCCGTATCTCGTTTACCGGACCGCGGGGCAGATCGTGCGACTCGGCGACCCTGCTGCCACGATCCCGGCCGGCGGTCCGCTCTCCGCTCCGGTCGTGACCTCGGACGGAACCCTGTGGCTGCACCGGATCGACAACGGCGCGGTCTGTGAACTCCCGCGCGGGGCAACGCTGCTGGCCTGTCCCGGCCGGTTGCCGCAGGGCCACGGCGGCTCGGTCGCGATGGTCGACGACAGGCCGGTGGTGGTCGACACGACGGCCGACACGATGAGCCTCGTCGGCAAGGACGGCCTCGGCGACGGCGCCGGGCTCGGCACCGATCTCCCGGATACCGCACAGGTCGCGAACGACGCGGTGGACGGGCGGCTCGCGGTCGCGGATCCGGAACGCGGCAAGCTGGAGCTCATCGACACGGGCTCACTCGTGACCAACACCCAGCCCGCCGCACCCGTTTCGGTCGACCTGCCCGCGAACGGCCGGTTTTCCGGGCCGGTCGCCGCCGCACACACCATCGTGCTGGTCGACCAGGTGCACAACGAGCTGCTCAGCTACCACAGCGACGGTTCGCTCAACGACCGGAAGCCGGTGTCCGGGCCCGGCGGGACGGTGCAGCCGGTGGTCGGCCAGGACGGCCGGATCTACGTCGACAACGCGGACGGTTCGCACGTGCTCGTCGTCGACGGCCAGGGCGGGGCGGCGACCGACGTGGACGTCGATCAGCAGCCGCCCGGGGACCAGTCCGGCGGCGCTCCACAGACGCCCCCTTCCGCGCCGCCGTCGCTGCAGGCCGGGCCCATCGTGGTCGCGCAGCAACCGCCGCCGGACGCCACGCCGCCCGGTGCGCCGCGCAATGTCAAAGCGACGGCCGGGGACGGTTCGGCCACGGTGTCGTGGTCCGCCGCCACCTCCAACGGCGCGAAGATCAGCGCGTACGCCGTGTCCTGGCCGGGCGGTTCCACCACCGTCAGCGGATCCAGAGGCAGCGTCACGATCAGCGGTCTGGAGAACGGCCGGTCGTACACCTTCACCGTGGTCGCGCAGAACTCGGCCGGGCAGAGTGCCGGCGCCAGTTCGAAGGCCGTCGTCCCCGGCCACGCCGCCGACGCGCCGAAGGTGACCGCGACGGCCGGTTCCAGCGGGGCGGTTTCGGTTTCCTGGTCGGCGCCGGACCTGCACGGTGCGACGCTGGACCACTACGAAGTGACCGCGACCGGCCAGGGCACGCGGCAGGTTTCGGCCACGTCCACGTCGTTCACCGGGTTGAGCGGCACCATCTCGTTCACCGTCCGCGCGATCACCCACTACGGCTCGGGGGCGATGTTGACCGGCGCGTCCGGTTCGGCGAAGGCCACCGTGGCATCCGGTCCGCCGACGGTCTCGATCCTGAGCGTCCGGGGTTCGCAGTCGAACCAGACCATCTACGTGACCGTCGACGCGAACGGAAACGGCGCGCCGGCAACCTGCCAGACGACGTTCCTCAACACCACGCAGAGCCCGGTGGCGTGTTCCGGCACCACCGAGATTCCCATCCCGAACGCGTACTGGCTCGGTCAGGTGACCATCAGCGTCACCATCAAGACCTCACTCGGCACCGCGAGCGACAGCTGGACCGGCACGCCGTAGCGGCGGAGAACGGCCATGCACCAACAGAAAGGGAAGTCGTGACCCTCACGCCGAAAGCGGCCTACGATCTGATCGCCGACAACGTGCAGCGGGTGCTGCGCGGGCATCCGGAGACAGTCCGGCTGGCGGTGGCGGCCCTGTTCGCCGAAGGTCATTTGCTGATCGAGGACGTGCCCGGCGTCGGGAAAACCACGCTGGCGCGGTGCATCGCGGCGAGCCTCGGCGGCCGGTGGAACCGGATCCAGTTCACGCCCGACCTGCTGCCCGGCGACATCACCGGCGTGATGGTGTATCACCAGAACACCGAGAACTTCCAGTTCCACCCCGGCGGCATCTTCGCCAACGTGGTGCTGGCCGACGAAATCAACCGTGGCACCCCGAAAACCCAGTCCGCGCTGCTGGAGGTGATGGCCGAACGCCGGGTGACCGTGGACGCGGTGCGCCAGGACGTGCCGCGGCCGTTTCTCGTGGTGGCCACCCAGAACCCGATCGAGATGGAAGGCACCTACCGGCTGCCCGAGGCGCAGCTCGACCGGTTCCTGATGCGGCTCTGGCTGGGTTACCCCGAGCACGACGCCGAGGTGATGGTGGTGATGGGCGACTGCGCCGGGATCACGCCGGACGAGGTGCGGCCGGTGGTCGGGATCGACGACGTGCAGCAGGTGATCGGGCTGGTGCGCCGTTCGCATCTGGCGTCGGAGATCGTGTCGTACGCGGTGCGGCTGGCGGCGGCGAGCCGGGCCCATCCGGCCGTGCGGTACGGCGCCAGCCCGCGCGGCAGCATCGCGCTCATCCGTGCCGCACAAGGACTTGCCGCCACCTACGGACGTGATTTCGTGACCCCGGACGATGTGAAGGCCGTGGCGCATCCCGTGCTGGGGCACCGGCTCGTGCTCACCCCGGACGCCGAGCTGAACCAGCGCCATGCCCGCGACGTGGTGGACGAGCTGCTCGCGGACACGGCCGTGCCCGCGGTCTCGACAGGGCGATAGCCGTGCGGCTCACCCGCCGTGGCCTCGGCGTGCTCGTCGCGGCCGCCTGTTGTTACGCGCTCGGTGAAGTGGCGGGGTTTCCGTTGCTGCGTGCGATCGCCGGCGTCGGGATCGGCGCCGTGCTCGCCGGGCTGAGCGTCGCGCTGTGGCAGCCGAAAGTCGAGGTCAGCCGGTCCGTCCAGCCGGAGCGGATCGAACGCGGCAAGCCCGCGCTGGCTTCTTTGGTGGTGCGCAACGGAACCGGTCGGCGGCCCCGCGGGTTCGCGGCGCACGACCGGCTCGGCGCGGCGGAGCACCTGGTGCAGATCCGCCCGCTGGAAGACGGCGCGGCGGCCACGTACCACTACGAGCTGCCCACGCACCGGCGCGGCAGGCTCGCGGTGGGGCCGTTGGTGCTGCACAGGTCCGATCCGTTCGGGCTGGCGCGCGGCGAGCGGGCCATCGGCGGGATCGCGCACCTGTGGGCGTATCCGCGGCTGCACGCGGTGCGCGCGAACGGTGCCGGATACCCGCGGCACCACCACGACGGACCGATCACCGATCCGCCGTTGCGGGGTTCGTCGGATCTGCTGGCCGTCCGCGAGTACGTGATGGGCGACGAAGTCCGGTTGCTGCACTGGAAAGCCACGGCGCGCACCGGTCAGCTGATGGTCCGGGAGTACGCCGACCCGGCGCAGCTCCGGTTCACGGCGGTACTGGACACGCGGTCCGGTTCGATGAGCCCGGAGTTGTTCGAGGAAGCTGTCGAGGTGGCGGCTTCGTTGCTGTACGCGGCGGCGTCGGCAGGGCAGCATTGTGGACTGATCACGGCGAGCGGGGCACACACCACTGTGGACAGTGGACTGCGCGTGGCCCGGCTGCTGCTGGACGAACTGTGCGTGGTCGCACAGGACGCCGCGGACAGCGAGCCGCTGGTACCGGCCGCCCGGTCCCGCCCCGGCGGCACGCTCGTGCTGGTGACCGGTGCGGGGGCCGATCTGGGTACCGCGAACCGGTGGCGGCCCGACGTGGTGGTGCGACTCGGGGACGGGCCTTCGGGCGGCGGCACGGTCAGCGCGCCGGACGCGGCGGGGGTAGTGGCGAAATGGAACGCACTGGGGGCGCGGTGACTACGGCTCTGGACCGAGGTGGCGAGCCCGCGGAGGGCTCCCGGCTCGCGGTCGTGGGGTTGCTCGGCTCGTCGGTGGTGGCCGGCCTGTTGTTCACGCCGGTGTTCGGCCTCGGCACGCTGGCGCTGCCGGTGCTCTCGCCCGCGATCGCCGGTTACGCCGGTTTCGAGATCTGCCGTCGGTGGCTCAGTTCGTGGCGGCCGTTGCTGGTGCTGGTACTCGGCGTGCTCGGGCTGTTCGCGGCGGTGCCCGGCACCACGGCGGCAACGCTGGTGCGCGGCGTGACCGAGGGCTGGCTGCGGACGCTGCAGTCCACGTGGCCCGCCCGGCCGGACGCCGATCAGCTGCTGTTCGTGCCGATTCTGGTACTGCTCGCCGTGATGGTCGGCCTGGAAGTTTTGCTGCGCCTCAAAAAACCCGCGGTGGCACTGCTGCCGAGCCTGCTGGTGGCTATGCTCGCCCAGGCTTACCAGGCGTTGACGGGGCTCACCGCGATGCTGGCGGCGCTCGCCTACCTGGCCCCGGCGGCACTGTCACTGTGGACCGCACGGCCGGGACGCCGACGGTTTTCCGGTTCCGGCGCGGTATTGGCACTGTCCACTGTGGTCACGATCGTGGCGGGAGTGGCCGCCGTCGGCAGTCTCGACCCGGTCGGCAATGCGCCGTACCGGCTGGCGGACAGCCACCCCGCGCCCCCTCCTCAGACCGGGATCAGCAACCCCCTCAACGAAATCGCCTCACGGCTGATGCATCCAGGACAGGAGGTGTTCCGCTACCGCACCGACGCACCCGTCGACCGGTGGCGGCTGGTCGTGCTGGACGGGTTCGACGGGGCGGGCTGGTCCGCCGACACGAACCTGCGGCGGCTGGGAGTCGGGCCGGACGGCAACGGTGCCGCGGTGAACACCGCGGATGTGCGGGTCGACGGCCTGTCCGGCCCGTGGCTGCCGAGCCAGCAGAACCTGGTGAGCGTGGCAGGCGCCGATCCGCTCGTGGACGAGACGGCGGAAACCCTGCTCGCACAGGGCAACGAGCAGGCGGGGTACCGGCTGAGCTGGTCGGCGCCACCGTTGCCGGCAGACCTGGGCGCCGCGCGGGTGGACACGCAGGCGCCAGGCGGGCTCGGTGCGCTCGGCGTGGTGCCCGACGACATCAGCCAGCTCGCGTGGCACGCCGTGCGCGGGCTGCGCCCGAGCTTCCAGGCCGCGCTACAGCTGGAACGGTTCCTGCGGGAGAACTACCGGGTCGTCGACGGCGGCACGCCCCCGACCGGGGACGGCTGGCCGCAGCTGCGGGAATTCCTGACGCGGACGAAGGCAGGGACGAGCGAACAGTTCGCCGCGGCGTACGTGGTGCTGGCCAGGATCACCGGCATCCCGGCGCGGCTGGCCGTCGGGTACCGGGGTTCGGCGGAGACGGTGGACGGGTTCCACGTGGTACGCAACAAGGATGTCCTGGCCTGGCCGGAGGTCGCGGTGTCCGGGGTGGGCTTTGTGCCGCTGGATCCGACCTCGGGGGCCGACCGCACGGACCGGCCGCAGAGCGCGCTGTCTCAGGCGGCCGCACAGGCCCGGGCGCAACTGCCGCCGGAGAACCAGCTGCAGCCGCAGACTCCGATCCCGCCGGACGCGAGTGGGGACCAGGTGACCAGCGCCGGATCGAACGTGAGCTGGGCGGTCGCGATCGGGGTTGCCGCGCTGTTGTTGTGCTGGCTTCTCGGGGTACCACTGGCGAAAGCCCTGCGCACGCACCGCAGGCGGCGCCGCAACGGTACCGACGGCGTGCTGGGGGCTTGGGCTGAGGCGCGGGATCTCCTTGTGGCGCACCGGATCCCGTACCGGGCCGGGATGACCCCGCGGGATCTGGCGGCGACAGCGGGCACGCCGATCGAGGAGCCGCTGCTCGGGCTGGCGCAGGTGCTGGACTGGGCGCTGTGGTCGAGAATTCCGGTCAACGACGACGCGCCGCGCCACGCCTGGGCTGCCGTGCGGGCGATCCGCCGGAGCCTGGCGCGGAGGCCTTTCCGCGAGCGCTTGCGGGCCGCGCTGGAGGCACGCACTTTGCTGCGTTCGCGGCGTTCTTGAAGCGCCTTCAGGGATTGCAGCTCGCGCCCCGGAGGGCGACCGGGGCGGTGGAGTAGATGTGTGTGCCGTCCGTGGCCCGGATCTGGAAGCAGTACTTCCGGGTCTGGTCCACCGGCACCGTCATCGCGTGCTGCCGCCCGGCGACGATGGTCGCGGTCGGGATCCGCTCGCCGGCCACCACCACGGCGAAATCCAGGTCACCGGTCGCGGTCCAGTTCAGCTGGACCTTGTCGCCGAGGTCCGATGGCGGGTTCAGCACCAGCTTCACGTCGGGCGCCGGCGCCACGGACGAGACCTGCGCCGGGCCGACAGCGGCCGGCAGGTTCTGCTGCTCCGGCGCCTGACCCGGCCGCAGCACGAACGGCAGCACGCTCAGCCCCACGACCGCGACCCCGAGCACGGCGAGCGCCAGCGGCCGCCAGCGGATTCGCTTGCCCGCCTTGGGTTTGTCCTCGGGCCCGTAGCTCAGGACCAGAGCACGGCCCAGCGTCGGCGCGGGAGGAGCGGGAGCGGGGCTCGGGGCGGCGGCGAAGTCGTCGAACTCCACGGCGCGCCCGTCGCCTGCCCGGTACAGCTTGCGGAACGTGTCCGCCAGTACCGCCGGGTCGCGCGGGCGGTCCTTGGGATCCTTTGCCAGCAACCGGCCGACCACTTCGGACAGTTCCAGTGGCAGGCCCGGTGCCTGCAGCGGCGGCACCGGTTCCCGCAGCACCTGCAGGATCCGCTCCCCCGGCTGCTGTCCGGTCCGCCGCGGGAACGGTGGCGCACCGGTCAACGCCGCGTACAGCACCGCCCCGAGGCCGTAGAGGTCCGTCGCCTCCGTCAGCGCGTCGTCCCGCAACATCTCCGGCGCCGAGTACTCCACGGAATACATCGGGTCACGGGGGAACGCTCTCCGCAGCGCGGTACCGAAGTCGGCGAGAACCAGCTCGCCGGTATGACGGAAAAGTACGTTGTGCGGGGTGACTCCGCCGTGTACCACGCCGACCCGGTGCGCGGCCGCCAAGGCGCCGGAGACGGTCTGTCCGATCGCGAGCGCGTCCCGCACCGTCAGCCGGGCGCCGGAAGCCAGCAGCCCGGCGAGCGAGCCGCGGCACCCCGCCATCCGCAGGCCCGCCCGGCCGTCCGCGAACTGGATGACCTCGTCGGCCTGCAGGATCGCGCGCTCCGAGCGCACCGAATCGAGCGCCTTCCGCTCTCTCTCGAGCCCCGTCGAGGTGTCCCGGCCGAACCCGGCGGGGAACACCTTGACGGCAGCGGCGCCTTCCGCGTACACAGTGGCGACCGGCCCCTCCGCGAGCAGCCTGACTCGCCCGGCCTCGATGCTCATGAGCCCATTCTCGCGCATCCGGGACGGATTCCTGATGCACTACGGCAGGTTCCTGCCTCTGTCAACCATCCGGGCACCGGCCGGCCGAAGCTTTTCCCATGCAGACTGCCGGTTTGATCAGGATCACGATCGCCACACCGAAGCGGCGCATCGACATGGCGCTGCCCGACCACGCGTCCGTGGCCGAGCTCCTGCCCGGAGTCCTGGCCCGCGCGGGCGAGGGCATGGTCGACAAGGGAGTCGCCGGGGGCGGCTGGCTGTTGCGCCGCGCCGACGGCACCCCGTTCGACCTGAACCGGACGCTGGGTGCGCACCGGGTACGGGACGGGGAGGTCCTGCACCTGACCTCGGCGCGGACCACCTGGCCGGAGCCGGAGTACGACGACCTCGCCGACGCGATCGCCACCGGCTCCGGCCGGACCGGCGGCGCGTGGGGGCCGCAGCACACCCGCCGGGCCGGGCTCGCCGCGGGCGCGGTCGTGATCGTGCTCGGGCTGTTCGCGGTGCTGCGTGCCGGGCCGCCGTGGACCGGGCCGGGGCTGTGGTCGCTCGGCACGGCGGTAGTGCTGCTGGTCGCGGGGGTCGTGCTGGCGCGGCCGGTCAGCGACGCCGGAGCCGGTGCGGTGCTCGCTGCCGCCGCGCTGCCGTTCGCCTTCGCCGGTGGGGTGCTGTCGCTGCTCGGGGGACACGCCTGGACCGACGTCACGGCGGGGCACGTCATGTTTGCCGGTGCCGCGCTGTTGTTCGCCGGACTGGTGGGCTATCTGGGAGTTGCCGTCGCGCAGGCCCTGTTCGCGGGCGCGGCCGCGGCGGGGCTGTTCACGGTGGTCGGCAGCGGCGTCGCACTCGCTTGCGGCCTGGCCGCGAACCAGGCCGCGGCGGTGCTCGCCGCCGGGCTGTTGCTGTTGTCGACGTTGTTCGCGCCGATCGCGCTGCGGCTCGGGAAGGTGCCGATGCCGGTGCTGCCCCGCTCGACGGCGGATCTGGTGCGGGACGATCCGCAGCCGCCGCTCACCCGGGTGCACGCTGCCGTCGCGCGCGCGGACGGGCTGCTCACCGGGATGGTCGCCGGAGCGGCGGTGGTCGTCTTCTGCGGCCTGTGCCTGCTGGCCGTCGCCGGCGATACCGCGTCCATGGTGCTGATCGCCGTGGTGACGGCCGGGTTCCTGTTGCGTGCCCGGCTCTATCCGGTGCCGCGGCATCGGATTCCGTTACTGGGCACCGGAATCGCCGGGATCGCGTGCCTGGTCGCGGGTCCGCTCGCGCTGCCGTCGGCCGCGGTGCTCGTTCTGCTGCTCGTCGTGGCGGCCGGGGTGATCACGGCCGGCATCCTGCTCAGCACGCGCACCGCGAACCCTTACCTCGGCCGGTTCGCCGAGTACTCCGAGATCCTCGTGCTGGCGGCTGTCGTGCCGATGGCGTGCTGGGTGCTCGGTCTCTACGCGTACGTGCGCGGGATGGGGGGCTGAAGGATGGCGTCCAAACGCGACCAGCTGCAGGCGTACCAGTTTCTCGTGCAGCGCGCGATTTCCGCGCTGGTGACCCGGGAGACCGACCCCGAGCAGCCGCCGTTCCGTCGTCCTGTCGGGGCGGCTTTCGCCAGTATCGCGCTGGCTGTCGTTTCGCTCGCGGGTGTCGGCGTGTACGGGATGATCAAGCCGGGCGGCAATGACTCGTGGAAGTCGGCCTCCGCGGTGATCGTGGAGAAGGAGACCGGCACACGGTACGTCTACCTGAACGACAAGCTGTACCCGGTGGCCAACTACACCTCCGCGCTGCTCCTGCTCGGACAACACAGCGCCACGGAACAGGTTTCGGCCAACTCGCTGGCCGGCGTGCCCCGCGGTCCGCGGATCGGGATTCCCGACGCACCGGACGCGCTGCCCACTTCGGACCGGCTGCTGACCGGTTCGTGGTCGCTGTGCTCGGCCCCGGCGGCGGACGTCGCGGGCAGCCAGATCGAACAGTCGGTGCTGCTCGCCGGTGCCGACCCGTCGGGCGGTTCTGCCTTGGGCGACAACGCTTTGCTGGTCCAGCTGACGTCCACAGGGGACCGTTACCTGATCTGGCGCGGGTACCGGCACCGGATCGACGACTACGAAACGGTCGGTACCGGGCTCTCGTTGAAGTCGGAACCGTGGGCGCGGGTCGACCAAGCATGGCTGGACGTGCTGCCGGAGGGTGCGCCGATCGGGCCGCTCCCGGTGCCGGACTCCGGTACACCCTCCACCGCGGTGCCAGGACGCGGCGACATCCTGACCGGGATGCTGCTGCTGGTCGAGACGAACGGCGGCGGAAAGCAGTACTACCTCGCGGAAAAGGACGCGCTGCGGCCGATCACCGAACTGCAGTACGACGTCCAGCTGGCCAGCAGCCGGCTTATGTCGGCGGCCTACCCCGGCGCGGTGCCCAGCGCGACGCAGCTCGCCCCCGCACTCGCCGCCGCGTCCCGGCAGCTCGACCCCGTTGCCGCGGCGCCGGAATCCGCCCCGCCCGCGCGACCCACGATCGCCCGCCTCACCGACGAATCGACCGCGGTGTGCGCGACTTTCGATCCCGGCCAGGCTTCGCCGCGGATGACTGTGGGCCCGTCGCTACCGGCCGCCGACACCACCACGGCCGGCCGTTCGGCGGACGGAACGCCACTGGCGGACCGGGTTTACGTGCCGCCGGGCTCGGGCGCGCTCGCGGAGTCGATGCCATCGGCCCAGGCGCCCGAGGGGACACTGGTTCTGGTCACGGACATGGGGCGCCGGTATTCGCTGTCCTCGCCGGATGTGCTGAAGGTACTCGGCTATGAGGCTTCCAGCGCCGTGAAGCTGCCGGCCGGTTTGGTCGCTCGCGTTCCCGAAGGGCCGGGCCTTGATCCTGACGTCGCGAAGGAGCAGACGGTCGGAGGCTAGTTCTCGCGCCCAGTCGTTCGACACCAGACGCTTCCCGGGGCCGATCGTGCGGGGCGACGGTAATGCTCTGCCGCTGGCCGAGGCTTCCTGCGACCTCATCACGTAGGCCCAGTCCTGGCAGCGGACCGACCCAGCTGGTTCGTTCCGGAGGCATTGCGCCTCCTGCGAGCAGGCGGAGCGAGCGTCAGCGGCTGGTCGAGATTGGTCGCACTCCGCCCCTGACGCAACGAAAACCGCCCCTGACGGAGCGGTTTTCGTTGTGTTTCAGCGCCAGAGGTCCTCGTCGAGGAGTTGGACCGAGCCGGAGTCCGTGTCGTCCTCACCGCGACGCCGGGCAAGCGTGAACTCCCCGGCCTCCTCGGTGCGCGACCGTCCCCGCAACGTAGCCGGGACCCCGTCGGTGCCGCTGGCGGACTTGCGTCCGCTGCTGGACCTGCTACCCGGCTCGACGGATCCCGGATGGAGCGTGCCCGCCGTGTTCGTGCCCGTGCGCGGCATCATCGGCGCCATCGCCCCGGTCGACGGCTTCGTCGCAGATTCCTCGGCCCGGCCCGGTTCCGGCTCACTCGCGAGACTGGGCGCACGCTTGCCGGCGACCGGCCTCGCTGCGGGCATGAGCCCCGCGGCGGCACCGGCCGCGCCGCCCGCCCAGCCGAACATGCCACTGGGCACCGGCGGCGTACCCGCCGAGGGCAGGGAGCCGAGCGACAGACCGGCGACCGGCGTCAGGCTCGGCGCCAGCCCGGCGAGCGTCGGCCCCGTCGAACCGGCGGAAACGGAACCCGGCTGGGCCAGCGCACTCGACAGGTCCGTCCCGGTAACCGAGGAACCCAGGTCCTGCAAGGCCGACAGCGTGTCCATCCCCGCCGAGGCGGCGTTCACGCCCGAGGTGGCGGCCTTGATGAAGTCCGCGGGAGAGTTGCCGTCCTTGGCCGGTTGCGGACCTTCCGGCAGCACGTCACCGGGCGACCCGAGCCCGGACCCCGAGACCACCTGGAGCATCGACGTGTCGAACTGCCCGCCCAGCGCGGTCATCGCCGTCCCCGCCGCCTGCTGGAGGCCCGGTAGCGTCGGCCAGGCCGCCGGGTTGAGTTTGGCGGCGTTGTAGGCGGCGTTGATGCCCTGCATGGTGACGTAGGTCGCTTCGACGGTGCCCGCGAGTGCATTGAGCCCGTCCGGAATCCGCGCCGCGTCGAGGCGTTCACCCCACATCTTGAGCTCGGAAAGGGTGCGCTGGGCTTTCGCCTCGTGCTCGCGCCCGGCCTCGTCCGTCCACTGTGGAGCGAGTTCGCCGACGCGGGTGTTCAGCTGGGTGCTGGTGTCCTCGATCCACTGCCGCACCTGTGTCCACATCCGCGCGGCGTCGGTCAGCTCCGGCACCTTGCTGTGCTGGGCCTCGATCATCGGCCACATCAGCTCGACCGGCAGGAAGTTGTAGGGAACTACCATGATCCAGCCTCCTCAGGCCTTCGTCCGCGCGCTGGTGTCCGAGCTGCCGCCGGACTGCTGCGCCTGCCCGGCGAACTTCTTCACCAGTCCGATCCCCTGCGTGGCGAGTTTGGCCGTCGAAGCAGCCAGATCCAGTGCTGTGGCCACGTCGGCTGCGCTGTACATCGTCGCGATTTCCTTGGCGTCGGTGGAAATCCGGACGATGTCCTGGGTCATCTTGACCATGAAGGCATTTATCTCCGCGGTCGCCGCCTTGTCCAGCAGGGTCATCGCGATGCCCTCGAACGTCCCGGTCAGGTTGGGCATACTGCCCAGCCGCGCCATCGACGCCGGTGGCGGCGGCGCCTGCAGCCGCGTGGAAAACGCGGTCATCGCCGCGGTGTTGCCGTTGATCTCGTTGCCGGCCATGTGCCCTCCTGCGGTTCGTTTTCTTCCGGGTTGAGCTGCCACAGCTCTTCGTCGAGCAGCTCGGTGACCGGCTCCCGCCGCCGCTGCGGCGCCGGCTCGCCCGGTTTCGCCACGCTTCCCTTGCGCGGCTTGGTTTTCCCCGCGCGCCCACGCAACGGCACGCCCGGCGTACCAGTGGTCTTGCGCTTGCGCACGCTGCCGGTTTCTTCGGCGGCGCCGGGGTTGACGCCACCGCTGCCCTGTCTCCCGGCCGTACGGGCCGGGTACATCGGCGGCATCATCCCGGGCCGGACCGCGCTCGCCGCCGCAGCCGTTCCGCCCACCGTGGCGCCGAGGCCCGCCACCGAGGTAGCACCGTCGGCCGAAGGGATGGCGGGAATCCCTGGCGTACCGCCCAAAGCAGCTCCGCCGACGCCGAGCCCGCCGGCACCGGCCAGCCCGGCCAGCGTGGGCAGTCCGACCGAACCGGCGTTCAGCTGGTCCAGGTACTTGCCGTAGTCCTCGGGGGTCATGGCGGCGAGATCAGCGGGGTTGTAGTCGCCGGGCGAACTCGTCAGGTCCGAACCGCCGCCGAGCAGACCGTCCAGCGACTGCATGGCTTGACTCAGCGCGTCGACCGCGCCAGGGGCCGCCGCGAGCGCGTCTTCTGCGGGATCCTGTTGGCGGGACGGCTGATCATCGGGCTGCTGGGGTGCAGAAGGATTCCGCGGGGCCTCGCCGCCCGGTGTTCCGGCCGGGGCCCGCGCCGTTGTGTCGTCAGGGCCGGCTTGCGGGCTCGTCTGTGCCGGGGGCGGCGTCATGACCCGGCGGCCGCTCCAGTCGGGACCCCGCACCTTGCCGAGCGCGGCGCCGACCGCCTCATACCTGGTGGCGAGTTGATTGAGCAGGCACCCGCCGGACCGCTGGTAGTCCGTGTCGTCGAACGTCTGCCCCGCCTGCTGTGCGGCCGCCTTCCCCCGGTCGTACTTCTCCGCCAGCACGGCGAAGTTCTGCGCGGTGTCGCCGATCAGCTGCGACAGGTCCGTGAGCGCGGCCACGACGGCGTTGTCCTCGATCGGCCCGGTCCAGTTCAGCATTTCGATCCGGCCCTGCTCCAGCTTTTCCCCGAAGTAGGGAAAAGTTCCGTCCGTCCAGGCGTTCGACAGTTCGACCTTCTTGTCGGCCAGCCTGTCCAGCTGTACACCGAGCTGGGTGGCGCAGTCCGCCCACATCCGCTGCGCGGCATCGACCTCACCGCGCCGGACACCGGCCTCGGCGGCGATCAGCCGCACCTGTTCCTCGAACGGGGTCTTCGTGTAATCGTCACTCATCACGGTTGTCCCGGAAAGTTGCCCAGCAGCTGGGGCAGGTTCGGGTCGTTGGCGCGTTTGGCCAGCACGGCGAACTGGTCCGCGGTCAGGTTTCCGGCGTGCTCGTAGCAGTCGGCGCATTCGCGGAGGATCTCGACCAGCCCGGCGACCCCCTGGCGCACCTCCGTGAGAAACCGCTCCGCCGCGCGCACCCGGTCCAGATCCGTCCTGGAGAAGCCTTCTCCCTCCCGCATCCCCCCGGAGAACACCGCGGGCAGCCAAGCGATGTCGCCGGTCAGGTTCATGGCGTCGAAATCCCGTGCTGCGCCGCGGATCCGGTCCGGGCGCCCCTGGACGTCAACCCCGTCTCCCATGTTTCCTCCTCGGTCATCGGGTCGGCGGCAGCCACGCGAGCTGCACGAGGTCCTTCTGCCCGCGCCGGTCCACCAGCCAGCCACGGCCAGGAGGCAGTACCTGCGCGCGCATTCCGCCGAGCAGCGGGCCTTCGTCGCGGTCGCCGGACATCATCAGGCCGGGCGTGCCGACCTCCCGGAGCCGCGAGAGCAGCGGTTCGAACAGGCCACGGCCCGCACCGCCGGTACGGCGCGCCAGCACCACGTGCAGCCCGATGTCCGCCCCCTGCGCGACCAACGGCACCAACGGCATCAGCGGGTGCTCCTTGTAGGTGGCGACCATGTCGTAGTCGTCGACGAGCACGAAGATCTCCGGGCCGCGCCACCAGCTCCGCTCCCGCAGCTGGTCCGGGGTGATGTCCTGCCCTGGCAGGCGTTTCGCCAGCGCCTCGGCGACCTGCTCGATCAACCCGGCGGTGTGCGTGTCGTTGGCGCCGGTGCCCAGCAGGTGATCCTCGCTGATCTGGCCCAGCAGCGCGCGCCGGTGGTCGACGAGCACGATCTGCGCGTCCTCCGGCGAATACGCCCCGGCGATCCGGCGCGCCAGCAGGCGCAGGAACGCCGTCTTGCCGCTTTCGGTGTCGGCAAGGAGGAAGAAGTGCGGGTCCGCGGCGAAATCCAGCCGCATCGGGGCCAGGTCGCGTTCGCGCACACCGACCGCGAATCCCGCGTCGTCCCCGGAAAGCCGGTCGGTGTCCGGCAGTTCCGCGTAGTCCAGCGTGCCGGGAAGCAGCCGGACCAGCGGCGCCTCTTCGCCCGGCCATGCCGAGGCGATCGCTTTCGTCAGCGCGCCGAGGCCGGCCGCGAGGTCCGCGCTTTCGTTGCTCCCGTCGATGCGCGGCAGTGCGACCAGCATCTGGTGCCCGCTCATCGCGAGTCCCCGACCCGGCGCGTCCGTCGGCACGCCCATCGCGGCGCGGCGGTCGATGACCGAGTCGATCGGGTCGCCGATCTTCAGCTCCAGCCTGCTGGCGAACAGGTCCCGCACGTTCATCCGCAGGTCGAACGCCCTGGTGCACGTCGCCACGACGTGCACGCCGTAGGACAGCCCGCGCGCCGCGATGTCGCCGAGCATCTCCTCCAGTTCGGGGAAGTCGCTGCGCAGCGTCGCCCAGCCGTCGACGACCAGGAACACGTCACCGTGCGGATCCTCGGCGAACTTCCCCTCCGCGCGCAGTTTGCGGTAGGTCACCATCCCGTCGATCCCGTGCGCCGCGAACAGCCGTTCCCGCTTGGCCAGCAGCGTGGCGACCTCCGCGACGGTGCGGCGGACGCCACCGGTGTCGAGCCTGCCCGACACCCCGCCGACGTGCGGAAGCCCGACGACCGACGCGAGCGTGCCACCACCGAAATCCAGGCAGTAGAACTGGACCTCGCGCGGAGTGTGCGTGAGCGCCAGGCTCGCGACCAGCGTCCGCACGGCCGTGCTCTTGCCCGTCTGCGGGGCACCCAGCACCAGCACGTGCCCAGCTGCGCCGGAAAGGTCGAGCACCAGTGGATCGCGGCGCTGCTCCAGCGGCCGGTCCACCAGCCCGAGCACCGGGCGCAACGAGCCGGCCAGTGCCGCCGAGTCGACGGTCAGTCCGCGCCGCGGGCGCTCGACGAGCGGGGGCAGCAACCCGTCCAGGGTGGGCGAATCCGCCAACGGCGGCAGCCACACCTGGTGTGCCGGCTTGCCATGTCCTTCCAGCCGACCCACCAGGATGTCCAGCAAAGTCTCGCCGACCGCCGCGTCGTCGTCCGGCTGCTGTTGCGCGGCCTGCTGTTCGTCCGGATCGATTTCGGGGGCGTGGTAAGCGGTGGTGTACTCGTGCAGGACCAGGTGCGGTGCCGCGGACTGCGCCGCCCCGCGGCCGGTTTTCCGTTGGTGGACACCGGAAACGTAGGCCGAGCGGAACCGGTCCATCGGCTCGGTACCGACCTTGAGGAACCCGTGCCCCGGTGCCCGCGGCAGCCGGAACGCGTCGGGCACGCTCAGCACCGCCCGGCTTTCCATCTCGGAGAACGTGCGCAGCCCGATGCGAAACGACAGATGGCCCTCCAGACCGCGCAACCGGCCCTCGTCGAGCCGCTGTGAAGCGAGCAGCAGGTGCACGCCGAGCGACCGGCCCAACCGTCCGATTTGGACGAACATATCGATGAAGTCGGGCTTCGCCGACAGCAGCTCGGAGAACTCGTCGCAGATCACCAGCAGCGTCGGGACCTCCGGCAACGGCGCGCCCGCCGCGCGTGCCTTCTCGTAGTCGCGCAAGGAGGAGAAGTTCCCCGCCGCGCGAAGAAGTTCCTGGCGGCGGATCAGCTCGCCGTTGATCGCGTCGGTCATCCGGTCGACCAGGTGCAGCTCCTCGGCCAGGTTGGTGATCACGGCGCTGGTGTGCGGCAGCCGGTCGAGCCTGGTGAAGGTGGCGCCACCCTTGAAGTCCACGAGCGCGAAGTTCAGCGAGCTCGGCGGGTGCGTCACGGCCAGCGCGAGCACCAGCGTGCGCAGCAGTTCCGACTTGCCCGAGCCGGTGGCGCCGATCAGCAGGCCGTGCGGCCCCATTCCGTCCAAAGCGGACTCTTTGAGGTCGAGTTCGATCGGGACCCCGTCGGCCTGGATGCCGAACTTCACCCGGAGCCGGTCCCGGCTCGGCCGCGCCTGCCAGGCATCGGCCGGATCGAACTCGTACGGGTCGCCGAGGTCGAGCAACTCGGCGAGGCCGAGCTCCGAACTCATCGGGGCATCACCCCGCATTCCCGCGGTGAGCCGCAGCGGCGCCAGCTGCCGGGCGAGCCCTTCGGCGGCGACCGGGCCGAACAGGTCCGCCTGCCCGAGCGGTGCTTCCCCGTCGACGGTCTCGCTGACGACCGCGCCCTCCGCGTCGACGGTGAGCACCACCGTCGTGCGGTCGAGAGTCCGGGGCGGCGGACCGCTCAGGTCGATGACGGTCACTCCTTCGACGCCGCTACCGGTCATCAGATGGTCCGAGCCCGCGGCGGAACCGCCGTCCACGACGACGACCAGATGCGGCCCCGGCACCCGGACGTCCGCATCCGGTTCGAACCGCGGCCGTTTCGCCAGTTCCTCTTCGAGCATCGATTCCAGCGCGCGGACGGTCGGCGCGACCATGCGCAACGGGCCGAGCGCGTCGGTGCGCTCCGGGTGCAGCGCGTGCGGCAGCCATTTGGTCCATTCCCATTCGCCACGCCGGTCCTCGCCGGCGCACACCCCGATGCGCAGGTCGTCCGGCGACTGCAGAACGGCCAGTTGTGCGAGCAGACCGCGGAGCAGGCCGAGCACCGCCTGCCGGTCGCCACGCAGGTGGATCCGGCTGAACCCGTCGATCGCGATGGCGATCGGCAGATCGTCCACAGTGGATTGCGTGGTGATGAAGCGGCGCAATGCCAGCGCGGACAACGGTTCCAGCTCGTCCAGCGGTTTCGTGTCCGGGGCGACGAGCGCCATCGCCGAGCGCTGCGGGCCGCGGCCGATCCGGGCGACGGCGAAGTCCTCGTCGTCCTTCCGCCGTTCCCACAGCCGGTAGCTCGCGGCGAGGGACCAGAGCGTGGCCGGGTCGGGGTGCAGGTACTCCATCGCCGTGCGCTGCCTGCGTGCCGCGCGGCGAAGCCGCAGCCGGTGCTGGGCGAGCTGCCGCAGGTATTTCCGGCGCGCGTTTCCCATCTCCCGCTTGCCCGGGCCGCCGCCCTGCAGGAAACCGGTGAGGACCATGCCGAGCATGCCGACACCCATCAGGCCGTAGATGACGTACCGGATCGAGCCGCCGAGCGAGCCGGAGTACATCAGCAGCATCGCGCCCATCATGGCCACCATCGGCAGCACCAGGAAGACCTGCGCCCACTGCCTGCCCGGCGGTGCTGGAATCTCCGGTGGCGGCTGCAGGATCAGTTCCCCCGCCGGCATTTCGGGCGCGGGTTTGCGCGCCGGCCTCTTCACCACGACAGTCGCCATACCCTGATGGTTCGCGATCGGAGCCGCTCCGTGCGGGCGCTGGCAGGAACTTGCCGTGGCAGGCGATTCGGCTTCGCCGCCCCATACCTTCGGACCGCGGAAGCAACTCGCGAAAAGGAGGGTGTATGACCCAGGGCAATTCGCTGAACCTCGACACTGCGGCACTCAGCCAAGCGACGAGCAAATACGAACAGGGCAACGAGACCAGTTTCCAGCTCAGGTCCCGGTTGCACGCCGACAGCAGCGCGGCGATTCCGGACGCGATGGGCGGCCGGGCAGGCGCGACCGCCTCGAACGTCACCGACCAGGTGCTCACCGACTACCAGCAGCACTACAACAACAACATGCGGCCGCTGCCGGACAAGTTCCGCCAGACCGGCCGGGCCTACGGCGACGCCGACGTGCAGGCCGCCGCGGCCATGAACATCGGCAACACCATCAATCCCTGAAGGAGGCTGAAATGTTCGATCCGAACGAGGTGAAGCTCATCGGCGGCCAGCTGGTGGAGCTGGCCGAGAACCATGGGGCCGCGGCCCGGAACATGCAACAGGAGGCCGAGGACCGGCTCAGCCAGATCCGCAACCTGGCCGGGCACTGGCTGGACGACAACTTCCACGTCGCGCACGACGACGGGCAGCGCGTCAGCAAGCTGGACGACGAGCAGAACAGCTTGGTGCTGGGTCTGCGGAAGGCCCATAACGACGCCAACGACATCGCCTGCTCGACGGCCGCACAGGCCCGCAACATCCTCGGTGCCTGAAACCGACCCCGAAACGCCCGGCGCCAGTGCGCCGGGCGTTTCGGGGTGCTCATTCAGCGAGCAGGAAAATCTGGTCCGGCGGCTCCACAGCAGGCGACTCGGCCGGCACCGGCGCGGCACGGCCGGCCTGCCAACGCCGTCGGCGTCCACGCGGCAGCACGACCGCCGCGATCGCGGCGAGGACGATCGCGGCTCCGACAGCGATTGCCGACCAGACAGCGGAAGAAGCGGCGTGCTGTTCCCACGCCGTTCGGTCGAGCTGCGCCTGATCTGGCGGCCGCGGCACAAAAGGCGGTAACGCGGCCGCCCGGCGGGTGTCGAGACCGTCCGTCACCGCGCGGTACGGATTCACGAGCCCCGCGCCGTAGGCATCGCTGTCCGCGCCCCCACGGGCCGGGCTCGCTGTCGCCTTCAACCGCTGGATGACCTGCGCCGCGGTGAGTTGTGGCCATTCCGCGCGCACGAGAGCAGCTGTCCCGGAAACGAAGGGCGCGGCGAAACTCGTTCCGTCGTCGTAGGCGTGCCCGTCGACCCGGGTCGCCGCAAGCACTTTCCCGCCCGGTGCCACGACATCCACGTACGGACCGATCTGCGAAGCGGAAATCCGCGCGCCGTCGATGTCCACCGCACCGACTCCGAGCACCCCGTCGTAGGCGGCCGGGTACGACGGCAGCTCGGGGCTCGTGTCCTGTTGCGCGTTTCCCGCCGCGGCAACGACGACCGCGTCTTTCGCCACCGCGTAGGCGACCGCAAAACGGATCGCGGGGAAGTCGTCGAGCGCGGCCAGCGACAGGTTGATCACCCGCGCGCCCTGGTCCGCGGCGTACCGGATGCCGTTGGCCACCACCTGCGGGTCGATTTCCAGGGACTGCCCCTGATCGCTGACGTCACGGTCGCTGATCCGCACCGGCAGGATCCGCGCGTCCGGTGCGATGCCGGCGAACCCGATGCCGGGCAGCTGGTCCGCGGCGATGATGCTGGCGACCCCGGTGCCGTGGGAGACGCAGTCGAAGTTCCCGGCCAGGGCGCCGTTGAGGTAGAAGTCGCGGCCCGGCAGGACTTTCCCGTTGGCACGCAGCTGTGGATGGTCGGCGTCGACGCCGGAGTCCACCACCGCGACCAGCACCCCGGCGCCCCGGCTGTACGGCCAGGCCCGCTGCGGGTCCAGCACCTGTTGCGCCCAGGGCAATGCCGGGATCTCGGCCCGGGCGGGATCGGCATTCGGGCAGGCACCGGCCGGCGGCGCCGCGTCCGCCGTCGGTCCGGTGAAGGTCTGCGAAGCGATCAGGGCCAGCGCGGCCAGGACCGTCGGCGCTCGATGTCGTCTCACGCCGCCATGGTCTGCCGGGCACGTGCTGCCAGTGCCGATGTGGCCGCAACAGGCCAACCGCCGATCGCGGGCTCGTCGTGCCGACACACTGAGCGGGAGACGACCGAGGAGGCACCATGGACGCGGATCTGTATGCCGACTACCGGCAGCTGGCGGAGGACGTGCGGGCCGCGCAGGACCGGATGGCCACGATACGCGTCACCGCGGAGTCCGACGACGGGCTGATCAGCGCGACCGTGGACAGCTCCGGCGGCCTGGCGGAACTGTCGCTGGACCCGCGCGTCTACCACGCTCCCGACTCGACGGCGCTGGCGCGGACCATCGTCGAAACCATCCGTCGTGCGGCGCAGAACGTGCTCGAAGAGCGGTTCGCCATCCTGGCCCGCTATCTGCCTGCCGACGCGACCCCGGAGACGTCCGATCTGAAACTCGGTCCCTTCCTGCACGAACTGGACCGCGAGGCGAACGGGGACCGGCGATGACAGACGCGGGCGAGGACACGGTCCACGTCAAACTGGACGAGACCGCGGCCCAGCTGAACCGGCTTTCCGCGGCGGCCCAGGACTTCAACGCCGCCTGGCAAGCAGCCGCCGCCGACTGCAACCCGACGGGCAAACTCGGTAACGGCCCGATGGGCAAGGCTTTTCAGCCGACGATCGCCACTGCCGCGAAGGCCGCCGAGCCGATCGCTTCGGTGCCCGTCTTCTACCAACGGCAAAGCGACAACGGCCGGACCGCGCTGCAGCAGTACCAGAACGGAGAAGCCGAAGTCATCATGGTGTTCAACCAAGACAAGTAGCCATGGCCGATTATCCCGAATCGTGTCTGGGCGACTCCCCCGAACCGGACTCCGACCTGTGGTACTGGGTGACCACCAAGGGCGGTTACGCCAAGGACGAAATCTGGCCGCCGGACAGTGTGGCCGAGGCCGACTTCGTGGGCCGCTCACTGCACGGTGTCGCACAGAAAATGCGCGACGCCACCAAGGTCGGCGCCGATGTCTGGGACAAGCTGTCCGGTACCTGGCCGGATTCGGTCGGCCTCCAGCTGCGTCACCTCATCAAGACCGGGAACGGCCGGATCTCCATCATGGCCGACGACGTGGACGGGCTCGCTGCCGCGTTCCGGGGCTACGCGGAGCTGACCGCGGCGGTTCGCGGGCAGATCGGCACCACGGTGTCGGACAACGAATTCAAGTTCTCGCTGATCAGGTTCACCAACCCGTGGGAACACGATTTTCTCCGTACCCAGTTCGCGAAACACCTTGCCCGGAACATCGCGGGCCAGGTGTCGAAGGCGGCGGAGGCGATCAGCAACCCCCAATCCGTGCACTC
This sequence comes from Amycolatopsis sp., assembly GCF_035546795.1. GTDB lineage: Bacteria > Actinomycetota > Actinomycetes > Mycobacteriales > Pseudonocardiaceae > Amycolatopsis_E. The sequence continues at coordinate 25,534 of NZ_DASZWC010000006.1, read as the reverse complement.
GGACAAGCCCCCTATCCGTCATCCCGGCGCACTGGGCGCGGTCGTGGACTTCGTCGAGGATCTCGGCGGCCTGATCGGCTACCGCGACGGCGACTGGAACGTGTTCAACGCGGTGGACACCTGGGAGGGTCTGGGAAAACTGGGGCTGGCCCTCGAGTCCTACGCCACGGCGTCCCCCACTGCCTTGCTGGACCTGACGACGGGTCAGCCCGGGCTCGCGCGACACGAGCTGTTGAACACACTGATCACGGCGGGCAAGGGGTTCGTCCATTCCGACGAATGGGGCACCGACTGGCCCCATGCCCTGGTCGGCACCGCGCTGAACGTCGGCACCCTCGTGGGTTCCGACGGTATCGGGGCAGCACTGCGCGCTGCCGGCGCCGGCGCCAAGGCGACCGAGCTCGCGGGCCTGTCACAACTGGGCTCGGGGGCAGTCCGCCTCGGCGAGGGTCTGGCCAAGGTCCCCAAGGTCAGCAACTTGGCGCTGCGCGGCCTGAGCAAGTTCGGCGAAGGTGTGGAGAAGGCCGAGAACGCGTTGCGCGACGTCGGCAAGGTCGACGACGGCGGACCGAATCCGCCCACAGCCAGGGAATCCGGCGAAGCCGTCCGGTGGACTCTCCACAAGCCGAGTACCGACGCGGTGACCGGCATAGTCGGGAAACACGTGGTCGGCGAGCTGTTCAATGAGAAGCTGCCCCACTTCCACGAGAACTCCACCCCGGACCCGCGAGCCACCGGGGCGCCGGCCTGGTCGGACAAACTCGGGCCGTACCTGCGCCAGTCGGATCTGACGAACGGGACTCTTGGTCACCCGGCGAAGCTGGGCGATGGGACCGTCCCGAAGGAGCTACCCGGCGACGGCGGATCGACCGTGCCTGCGCACGGTGGCGATCCGACCCCGCCGCCGACTCATGGTGGTGGCGCCGCCCACAGCGGTGGTGACGCCGGACCGTCCAAACCGGACGGTGGCGGTCGTGCCAGTACCTCCACGTTGGAGCATCATGGTGCGGGAACACCGGGCACCGCGGCAAAGCCTGCCGGTGAGGCCGCGCGGTCGGTCGAGCAGGCGCCGGCGGTGGCAAGGGCAACAGCGGAGAAGCCGGAAGTCGAGAGTTCACTCGCGCCGCTCGGCAAGGCGGCGGAAGATGCGGCCGAGCCACTCTCGGTGCGGATCATCGAAAAATCCGTGGAAGACAGCCGGGAGAGCCGACTTCCGCACGCCGAACCGCCCGAGCCCCCGCGGCTGGGCTGGATCGGCTCGATCGTCTCCCCCGCCGCTCCGCTGGACATGCCGCAGGTTCCTCACGAGATCACGCCCGCGCGTCCCTTGGAGGTGCGCGAGCCAAAGCAACTGGAGTACCGGCTCGACGGTTGGCCGAAACCGGTGGCTCCGAAGTTGCTGCCCGGACTTCCCACCGCGCCGGCGAATCCCGCCGCCCCAGGGGATTTCCCGGCTCCGGAACCCGGGAAACCGGACCTCCCGTATCACCGGCCACCGCAGCCGGCGGAACCGGCACCGATAGAGATGCCGATGCGCCCCGAGCACGACCCGGCCTTGCCCGCGACGTTGCCCGCCCGGATCGACCAACCTCATCCGCTCCCGCCGGAAATCCCGGCCCATCCTGGAAAAGGCCACGACATCCCCGACCCGGGCCGTGATCCACTATCGGAGATTCCGCCCGAGGTACTGGAGCAGCTGACCGACGCGGAGCGCGAGGCAGTGCGGAAACTGGCCACCGACGCCGGTGCCGCAGAGGTCCTGCACTTCGTTCTCGACGAGATCATCGACCGGATCCTCGCCGCGCCGCGGCCAGGGGAGCCACGCCGGATGATCTCTCGCGGCGCCGGCCTGGCGGACAAGCTGAAATTCCTGGCCGAGGAGGACGAACGCGACTGGCTCGGCGAGCGGCTCGCGGAGCGGACCGGCACCAAGCCGGAAAAACCGCGCCGGGTACGACCGAGAGGGCGCCCGATCGGGCCGGTTGTGCGCTTGCGGAATCCGATCTCGGTGGACTTCGCCGATGCCGCCGAACGGGAGCGGCAGGAGATCCTCGCGATGGACCGGTTCGCGGCGTATCTGGCCGATCCCGGGAATTTTCCCCTCACCGCCGAGGAACGGGCCGAGATCCGCGAGATTCTGGCGTACCGGGCGCAGCGGGCCGGCGGCGACAACCCAAGCCGGGCCGCAACGTACCGATGGGCGCTGGACAGTCCCGATCCGATCCCCGCGCCGGCCATGGCCAAACGTCTCCACGAGGAGGTGGAGACCAGGGCAAAAGCGTTCCTCGAGAAGCATCTGCCCGAACGGCCCGCCGACCCGCCGCCGGGCCTCCCGCCGCAGGTGTGGGAGAGGCTCGACGAAACCGCCAGGCAGGCGCTCATCGGATTGGACGGTCTCGACGTAAACGGCCGCGGAGTCCTGACCAGCATCGTCCGGGAACTGACGAAAGGAAAATCCGGTTTCAGCCGGAAAGGCGGGCTGGACAATTTCGCCCTGGTGGCCGACGAGCAGCTCCCGTACATCAGCGAAAAGCTGGACACCATGTTCCGGCAGAAGGCAAACAAGCCGAAGCCCGCCACTCGCGGCGAGAGCGAGGCCGTGTTCGACGCGTTGGGCTTTTCCCGGCACCTCGCCAAAATCGAGCGCCGGCTGCGAAAGCAGGGCGTGAAAACCGGGGATATCGCTTCGCAATTGCGGCACTTCGTGGACCTCGTCCGCGAGAATCCGGAGGCACCCGAGGTCCTGGTGGGGGCCCGCAACAACCTCAGCGGGCTCGAGGGAGAGCTCTACACGGCCTGGATGCTGAGCGTGGCCGGTGACCGGCAACTGGCCGAACTCGGTTTGGCAGGCTTGGAAATCGTCGAGGTGCGGGAGGGCTTCGAAAACGGCGACGGGCGATCAGGCGACATCGACGTGCGGGGCAGGCTGCCGGATGGGCGCACCGTCCGGATCGAGATCAAGAACACCGACCACATCGGCGTCGGCAAAGAGGCGAAATGGCTTGAGCAGGCCACAAAAGAAATCGAATCGGCCCCGCCAGGCACCGTCAGCCTGTTCGTGATCAGCAACAGGCTGACTCCGGAGACGACCAGCGGGCTGGCCGCATCCGCGAAAACGATCGTGGCGGCCGGTTTCGATGCCGTCGTGCACCATTCCACGTCTTTCGCGGCGCGTCAGGGCCGCCCCCGGTTCACGGTCATCGCGACCAAGGGCCGGGAGGCTTTGGGCGGCGACCCGCGTCTTGATCTGGACACCGGATGGTGGCTGACCGGCACAGCGCCAGGTTCATCGGCGCGGAGCTGCTCGACGCGGCGCCACAAGCCGCCGCTGCGCCAGGGGCCACATCCGTCACCCCGGAGGAACGCCCGATCGGCCGAGGACGGTTTCCAGCGGGCCAAGGCCGCTGTTCTGGCGGATCCCGCGGCGAGGAACCACCTGCTCGCGGTGGACCTCGACCTGGCCGAGTTGTACGCGCGGTTCGGGGACGACCTGCCCAAGGCTGTGCGCATCGCCGGGGTGCGCGGGGTCGGTTACCTGACCGACCTGTATGAGCGCTGGACGGGCCGCCCCTGGTCGGAGCCCGTTGTGCTGGCGGACGCGGGGCCGGCCGTCCGCGCCGATCTGGACTCGCTCGACCTCGCCCTGCGGCGCATCGTCGCTCGGTCGCCGGAGCCGCGCGTGGCCCGGGACGCCATGCCGTGGTTCGGCTTCAATCCACGTGATACCAGCGAAGTGGCCCGGTTCCGCCGCCTGCTGACGCGCGGCGGCCTGGCCGATCCCACCCCGGCGGAACTGCTGGCGTTACGGGAAACCGCCTTCGATCTGTCGGACACGCACGACCTTGCCGGCCGCCGGAACCTGTTCCAAACCCGGCCCCGGCTCGTCGGGGATGCAGTCCGGCACAAGATGGGCCGGTCGGCCACGCCGGCAGCGGTGACCGCGGGTCCGCCGCGGGAGTTCCACCGGGCCACAGCCCTCAGTCCCGAAGCGGCGCACCGGAAACTGAGCGACGCGCGGCGGAGATACGAGGACGCGCGGCAAGACCTCGCCGACCGGTTCGACCACGTCAAATGGCTCGTCCGGCAGTTGGCCCGGATGGTGGCGCCGGATGCCGGAACCGACCAGCAGGCCCTCGACCCGGCGGTGATCGAGACAGTGGCCGAAAGCTATGGCCTGACCACCAGCCTGGTCATCGCGATCCTGTTCGACCCCGACCGGCCGCTGCACGCGCCTGCCGCCTACCAGCACACCCAGAACGCGCCCGAACTGGCGCACGCCGCCGCCACCCATTACCGCGCACTCACCGAGCGGTTCAAGAAGGCACACCGGGAACTCCAAGAGGCCGAACGAATCTGGGCCGGCCTGCCGCAGGAACGGCGCGCGAACTTCTCGGCCGGCACCGGCACGGTTCCCGATCCCGGTCCGCTCCCGGCCGTCAAACCGTTGCACACCAAGCGTCCGCCGGCCGTGTTCGGGATCATGGGCGCGATCGCGTCGGCCGTGCACGAGGCGGAACCGGCGCGGCTCGCGGCGGAGACCCGGTACCGGAAAGCCTGGCGAGAACTGCGGGACGCGACCACGATCGCGCTCGGCACGGCGTTGCGTGACCAGCAGCTGGAGGACCGTCTCTCCGCCGCTTTCCTGGAGTTCCGGGAAAGCCAGGCGCTGCGCGTGGCGGCACATCTGGACTACGTACGGGGACTGTCCGGCGTGATCCACGACGCCGCCGCGCGGAAGATCTCCAACGCCCGGATCGCGAAGGCCACCAGACTGCCGGTCACCGAGGTCGCCGCCATCACGCTGGCGCCGGAAATGCCGCCGGAGCACCAGCACTGGCTCCGGGAACGGTTCCTGAACGTGCGCGAAGCCCTCGCGAACAGGCGGCACGGCCAGCCGCTGCCGAAGGAGGTCCGGGCCTGGTTCCGAGACCAGGACCCGACAGACCCGGAGCTGGCCGCGAAGCTCACCGACGCCGGTTTGGACCCGTGGGTCGCGCGGATGCTCGGCAAGAACCTCGACGCCAAACGGGATCACCACAACTCGCACGAGCACTGGTCGGGCTACGACCTCGGCGACGTGCCCACCGAGGCACGGCTGAACTGGGTACTCGGCCAAGGACTGTCGACCATCACCGTGATGTCCCCGATCCCGCAGCGCGGCATGGGCCTGATCAGCAGCTCCAGTGGCTCCTTTTACTACGGGGCACTGAATGCCAGCCGGCTCGCGACGGTGTTCGGGCATCAGGTGATGCACATGCGCGGGCAGCTTTCCGACGCGATGAACTTCGCCCTGCGGGAGAAATTGTCCACACGGCAACGGGATCGCTACTTCCCGGGCATCTCCGGGCACCGCGTGGACATCCCGGGCCCCGGCGCTTACCTGATGGCACAGGCGGTTCTGCACGGTGACGCCGGCCGATGGCTGGCCGAGACGACCTTCGCCAAGGAACTGGTCAAGCCGATGCTCAAGCGGCACGCGGGGGAGCTCGTCAATCCGCTGTGGCGCGAATACGTCGGCAAACTGGTCACCGCGGTGGAGCTGATCCGGCACGACCTCGCCGAGCGTCCCGGCACAGCCGGCCGGCTCCACAACCAGATCACCGACGCCGGCTGGACCGGACTCCTCCCGCTCGACGGCAGCGGCAGCCGCCTCGGCAGCATGGAATTCCTGGACGCCGCAATCGAAAACGCCGACGAGATCGACCGGCTGCTCGCCATCGCGGGGCACGGGCAGCTGCCCCGCACGGTGCCGGAGCCCTACAACCCGAACGCCGTCGAACTGCTGGAGGCGATCAGCGCCACTGGCCAGATCCTCATCCTGCACAACGACATGGGCGAAGCCCGGCTGACCGCCACCGGCCAGCCCGCGGTCGGGCCGCCGGACGAGCGCAACCTCTGGGCGATGGCCGCCCTGCTGCAGCGGGAGAAGTTCGCCAAGGCGAACGTGGTGTGGGCGCACCTCGGCGTCGGGCACTGGACCAACCTCACGGAAGACCACCTCGGCTGGCTGCGCTGGCTGCTGAAGACGGTGCCGGGCCTGAAAATGGACATCTCCTGGAACGTGCTGCCCCAGCACCTCCAGGAAGCTCACGACGACCGGCTCAAGGAGCAGTTCAAACAGTTCTTCGTGGACCACCGCTACCGCCTGCTGTACGGCTCCGACGCGGTGAACCCCCAGCCCGGCGGGCACTTCTACCGGCACCTGTACGAAATGCATCCGCTGTTCGCCGAGATCGAGCGGACGATGCCGGCCGGGAAAGAAGCCGTGCGGGACGTGCTGACCGGCAACTTCCTGCGGCTGCACCAAGAGGCGGGCGAACGGGTGGAGCGCTTCGCGTTCAACGAGATCCACTCCGGCGCCTGGGACGGCTTCCTCCGGCACCTCGGCGAAGAGAAATACGAGAAAGTCCGGCGTTGGTACGACACCAAAGCGAAGGACGGCTGGCAGCCGACAGGCGACCCGATCATGGGCCCCGCCTTCGGGATGGCCCCGCACCAGTCGTGGCAAGACAACCCGCAGCTGAAGGCCATGCTGCGCTGGCAGCGCGACGCCGATCTGCGGCTGGGCAAGGCGAATCTGCTCCGCCGTTGGACCGGCGCCGCGGGGCTACCGTTCGCCGATCTGGGCAGTGACGCGCGGATCGTCGCGGCCGAAGCGCTGCGGCGCCGGCGGGAGGACGGCCGCCTGCGCCCGTCGACGGCAACGGGCGGAGCGCTCGCCAAGCCCACGACACTGGCCACCCTGATCGCCGAACGGGACCTGCGCATCGCGCTCCGGCAAAGCGATCTCGATCCGGACACGCAGGAACGAGAACGCCGCCGGATGGCCGCGGCGGTCGAGGACCTCGAACGCGGCCAGCTGGCCAACCGCGCCAAGATCAACGAGCTGCGCCGGACGTGGGTCCGCCGGACCCGCGCGTACGCCGCGGCCCTGACGCTCGGCGCGGTCGGCGCGTCCACCGCCGTCGGGCTCCTCGGCGTTTCCCAGGACGTCCTCACCGCGATGACGCTCGGACCCGCCGCCGCGGCCTTCCTCGTCCGCGGCTCGCTCAACGCGCTCAAGGTGACGAGCAGCCAGAACAGCCGCGTGGCCTGGGAAGCGATGGTCGAACGCAGCCGGTTCGGCGCCGGGCTGGCCGGCTCGCTGACCCGCGTGATCGTGAAGAACATGGGGCGCGAGGTCGATCCCGAGGGCCATAACCCGACGGCACGGCACCAGCTCGCGTCGTACGTCCGGGAGCAGGCCGACAAGTTCCTGCTCACCATGGAGGCACTGCAGGACGTGCCGCTCGGCCCGGACGAGCCGGTGGAACAGCGCGCGGCGATGGTGAACATGATGTCCTCCCGGTTCCTGAACCTGGTCGGGCGGGCGCTCGGCGGCGCGGCCGAGTCGCTGAGCAGTCTCGCCCCGCACGCGGGCCCATTGGGCAAGACGATCGCCACCGGAATCGGGCTCAGCTGGATCGTCAACTTCGCCGGCCACGTCGGACAGGCATTCCACGGCAGTTCGCTGGGCGCACTGACCGGGGGTACCTACGCGCTGGCGGACGCGTTGTTCATGGTGGCCGCGCTGCCCAACGCCGTCGGCGGCTGGTCCGGTTACGACAACTCCCTGCGCGCCCTGTACCGGAGGGTGCAAAATGCGCTCGCGTTCCCGGTGCTCACTGCCGCCAACGGACTGCTCACCGTCCAGTACGCCGGCCACCTGCAGGGATGGCAGGCCCTCATCGCCGCCCTGCTCACCTACTCCACGGCCAAGATCTCCGCGCTGGGACTGCGGATCGAAGCCCAGCGCGGCAGGGTTTCGCCATGGGTCGGCCCCGCGCACGCGGGCACCACCGCCGCCGCACTGGCCGCGCTCGGCGCCATCGGACTGTTCCCCGGCCTCACCACGGAACTGCTGGGCGTGGGCGCGACCTTGACGATTCCCGCGGTCCGCGGGATCAACAAGCTGAAGAAGACGATCGACGCACGCCGGGATCCGTTCGTGTACGCGAAGGACGGTCCAGTATGGACACTCGACCTGGACCCGGTGACGGGTGAGCTCAACGCGGAGCGCACCCGTGGACCACGCGTTTTCTCCGGCCCCCGCGGTGTTTCGGTCGAACTCACGCTCGGCCGCCTGCCGAGGGTGACCCCGGTGGTGCCGCCGAAGCGCTGGGCACCGGATCCGCCCGGGCACGTGCAAGCCGTGATCGGCGGCTTGGTCAAGCCCGGCCGCACCCCGGCCGAGCGGGACGACAGCTGACCCCACGCCGCGGTGGAGCCCGCGTGCTCAGGCCCCGCTCAACGGCAACCGCAGTTCGAAGATCGCGCCGCCCTCATCCGCGTTGTAGACGGCGAGGGTGCCGCCGTGGGCCTGCGCCACCCAGCGCACGATCGGCAGGCCAAGACCGGATGAGCCGCCGGTGCTGCTGAAGCGGTCGAAGGCGTCGGTGGCGGCCGCGGGGTCGATACCGGGGCCGTGGTCGGCCACGGTGACCGCGCCGCCCGCGACGGTGATGTGCACAACGGCCTCCGTGCCGGGCTGGCGCCCGTAGCGTACGGCGTTGTCCACCAGGTTCCGGATCGCACGCTGCACCAGGACCGGGTCGACGTCCACTTTGGTCGGTGCGGCGGTGACGGTGACGTGCGCGTCGCCGGTCACCGCCTCTTCCACGACGCCGGTCACGAGCTGGTCCAGCCACACCGGTTGCACGTTCAGCTGCTCCACCCCGGCCGCCAGCCGCGCGCGCATGAGCAGCCCTTCGATGATGCTGCCCATCCGCACCGACAGCTGCACCGTGCGCGCCAGCAGCTCCTCCCGCTGGTCCGGGTTGCCCGACGCGCTTTCGGCGAGCGCGCGCAGCGACGCGATGGGGCTGCGCAGGTCGTGCGCCGTCTCGGCGAGGAGGACCTCCTGTTGTTGCAGGGCCGCCGCCGCGGGCCGGATCGACCGGCCGGACAGCACGTGTCCCGCCACCCCCAGTGCGGCGATGAGCACCGCGGACCCGCCGATCACCATGAGCAGGAGCCCGGTGTGCCGCGAGTTCTCGGGCCCGAGATCGGCCACCGCGACGACCGCGCCGATGGAGTGGCCGCCCTTGCTCAGCAACGGATTCGCGCGTACCCGCACCGCACCACCGGTCGTGCTCTCCTCGTCCCGGGTGATCACCGAACCCGTGCGCACCGCGTCCGTGGCCACTCCTTCGAGCACCGCGAGGTCCATCGGCACGCACGTGCGGGCGGACAGGTGCGGGTCGAAGGCAGGCGCGCCGCCGGGCAGGACCGCGAACTGCGGGCAGGCAGTGTTCAGCTCGTCGGCGTTGACCAGGGTGAAGTCGAAGGTCCCGTCGAAGCCGACCAGCCTGTCCACCGAGGACGTGACCCGGTTCAGGTCGGCGTCCACCCCGGCGATGCCCTGTTTCCCGTCCGCGTACACGAAAAGCCAGGCGAACACGATGAGCGCGACGGCGTTGATCACGGTGAACAACCCGGTCAGCACCCAGCGGAGCCGGCGAAGCCGGTCGGCGGCGGAGTTGGTGCCGCTCATGAAAGACCGAGCCGGTAACCGAAGCCGCGCACGGCGTGGATCAGCTCGGGTTCCCGCAGCTTCCGGCGCAGCCGCTTGACCACCGCGTCCACCACATTGGACGACGGATCCGCCAGCTCGTCCCAGCAGTGTTCCATCACCTCCGCGCGGCCCACCGCCTGCTCCGGCCTGCTCAGCAGGTACTCCAGCACGGCGAACTCCTTGTGCGACAGGGTGAGCAGCACTCCGGCCCGGCGCACTTCGCGGCGGGCACAGTCCATCACGAGATCGGTGTGGGCCAGCACCGGCGGTCTGTCCACTTCGGACCGTTGGCACAGGTTGAGCACGCGCTCGGTCAACTCCGCCATGGCGAACGGTTTCACCAGGTAGTCGTCGGCACCGTGCTCGAAACCGGCCACCCGGTCGGCCGGCGTGTCGCGGGCGGTGAGGAACAGGACCGGGGTGCGCCAGCCCTCCTGGCGACGCAGGTGGACGTACGAGATCGCGTCCCCGTCCGGCAGCATCCGGTCGAACACGACGCAGTCGCAGCCGGTGCCGCGCAGGACGTTGTCGGCGCCCGCGATGTCGCCGGCGGCGTGGACCCGGAAACCGACGGAACGCAGCTGTGCCGCCACCGCGATCCGCAGGTCGTCGTCGTCCTCGACGAGCGTGACCAGTTTGCCCTGCTCCATCGCCATCCCCCGCGGCTGCTCCGCTGTCATCGAATCCTCATGTGCCGCGTCGGAAAGTTAGCGCATGCAGTTTTACGTACTCGGTCCGATCGAGGTGAGCACGCCCGGCGGGGCGCACGTCGAGCCTGCGGCCACGAAGCCCCGCGCCCTGCTGGCTGTGTTGCTCCTGCACGCTAACGCCTGGGTCGGCGTAGAGCAGCTGATCGACGGAATCTGGCATGAACAGGCCGTCCCCTCCTCCGCTGTCCGAAACCTGCGCAGCTACGTGTGGCAGCTCCGCAAGACGCTCGGCGAGCGGCTGGAGAGCCGGCCGGGCGCGTACCGGCTCAGGGCCCTGCCCGGCGAGACCGACCTCGAGCAGGCCGAACTGGCCGTCGACGCCGCTCGTGCCGCCATGTCCGACGGCGCGTACGAGACGGCCGTGGACCAGGCGTCCGGCGCGCTCGCGCTGTGGCGGGGCACTCCCTTCGACGACGTGGCGGCCGAGGCGGCAAAAGCGAGGTGCGCCGAGACGCGCCGGGAGCTCCGCACGATGCTGGCCGAAGCGCAGCTCGCGCTCGGCCGGACCGCCGCGGCGATCGCCGTCCTGCGCGAGCTCACCGACCAGGAGCCGCTTCAGGAAATCATCTGGACGAAGCTCGTGCTGACGCTGCACCAGGCCGGCCGCACGGCCGAAGCGCTCGCCGCGTACGACCGGGCGAAGGAGATCCTGCACTCCCGGCTCGGCATCGAGCCCGGCCGGCAACTCGTTGCCGCGCAACGAAAGGTGCTCTCCGCGACGGAACCGGCCGGCAATCCGCGGCTCAGCCTCGTCGTGGGCGGCGGCAAGCGCACCGGGGTCGACGCGCTCCTGGCATCGGCGACGAAGGAAGTGCTCATAATGAGCGCGGGCGCCGGGCCCGGCCCGATCGACGCGATCCGCCGGCTCAGCCGCGCGAGCCTGCGGCCCGGGGTGCGCTACCGGGTGCTCTGCCCTGATGCGGCACGACTGTCCGGTGTCCTCAGCGCCGTTTCCCTGGCCGGGGTGGACGTCCGGACGGACGCCGAGGTGCCGATGGAGGCGCTGGTCGTCGACCGGACCGCCGCGCTGCTGCCCGCCGACCGCGCGACCTCCCCCGCCGGCGTCGCCGTCTTCCGGTTGCCCGGCGTGGTGACCGCGACGACCGGCCTGTTCGAGCGGATCTGGCAGGACGCGGTCCCGCTCGCGCCTGCCGACCTGGCCGAAGCACGCGACGCCGCACTGACCGGCCGGGAACGTGACCTGCTCACGTTGCTGTGCGCAGGAAGCACCGACGAATCGGCCGCCGCCCGGCTCGGCATCTCCGTCCGCACGGTGCGGCGAATGGTCGCGGACATCATGAACCGGCTCGGCGCACGCAGCCGGTTCCAGGCCGGGGCCAAGGCGGCGGGGCGTGGCTGGCTGCTGGACAGGGCGGGCTGATGACCGCCGCAACCCGGAACCTGCTGGTCGCGGACCGGCCCGGCGCCTTCCCCACGATCGGCGACGCACTGGTCACGGCGACCGGCGAAACGGTCGTCACCATCGCCGAAGGTACCTACCCGGAACTGCTTTCGCTGTTGGGAATGCACGTGAGCCTGGTCGCCGAGGCCGGGGCGAAGGTCGTCATCGACGGCAGCGGAGCGGACCACCCGGTGCTGCGCGCGCACGGTGGATCCCTGATGCTGCAGGGCATCGAACTGCGCGCCGGTAACCACGCCGCGCTCTTCGCCGACGACGCGGGGCTGGACGTCCGATCGTGCAAGGTGACCGGCGGCCGGGGCCCGGCGGTGAGCATCCGCGGCTCCCGGGAGTTCACGCTCAGCCGTTGCACGATTTCCGCGGTGGAGCAAGGACTTCTCATCGAAGGCGCGTCCGGGCGGGTGCAGGACACGGTGATCGAAGACGCCACCGGCGACGGGATCGTGGTCAGCGTCGGCGCCGCTCCGGTGATCCGCGACTGCACGATCACCCGCTGTGGGCTGCGCGGGGTGTACGTCTACCAGTACGGCCGCCCGGTGCTCGAAGACTGCGAAATCTCCGGCACCGGACACGAAGGCATCGCGGTCGCGCACCACAGCGCACCCGTGCTCCGGCGTTGCTCCGTGCACGACACCAGCGGCCCCGGCATCTCCTTCGCGGCCGACTGCCAGGGTTCCGTCGAGACCTGCAGCGTGACCAACACGGCGGAACCAGGTCTGCTGCTGGCCCAAGGCGCGAGCCCGGCGGTGCAGGAGGCGGCGGCACGGGCCTCCGGGCTCGAAGATCTGCTCGAGGAACTCGACAGCATGATCGGGCTGCCGAACGTGAAGGCCGAGGTGCGCGCTCTCGTCGACGAGTTGCAGGTCAACGAATGGCGCCGCGAAGCCGGGCTGCCCGTCGGCAGCGCGAGCCACCACCTGATCTTCGCCGGCGCGCCGGGCACCGGAAAGACCACCGTGGCACGGATTTACGGCAACCTCCTCAAGGAGCTCGGCGTCCTGCCGCGGGGCCGGTTCCGTGAGGTCTCCCGGCGTGAACTCGTCGGCCAGTACATCGGGCATACCGCCGAAAAGACGACACTCGTCTTCGAGGAAGCCCTCGGGGGTGTGCTGTTCATCGACGAGGCCTACACACTGTCGCGCGCCGGTGGTGCGGGCGGGGATTTCGGACAGGAGGCCATCGACACCCTGGTGAAGCTGATGGAGGACCACCGCGACGAGGTGGCCGTGATCGTGGCAAGCTACACCGGGGAGATGACCGGTTTCCTGGCCGCGAACCCTGGGCTCGCGTCCCGGTTCGGCAGGCAGATCCAGTTCGAGAACTACACCCCGGGCGAGTTGCTGGGCATCGTCGGGCGGATGGCGCTGGCCGAGGACTACGAGCTGGACCCGGCCGCGGAAAGCGTGCTGCTGGAGCATTTCGAGCAGATCGCGCGCGACGCGAATTTCGGCAACGCCCGGGACGCGCGCCGCTTGTTCGAGGGGGTGCGGAAGTCGCAGTCGCAACGGCTGCGGACGCTTGGCAGGGTGCCGGTGTTCGAGGAGCTGCGCGGTCTGCTGCTCGACGACGTGCGGGCGGCCGTGACACGCTAGCCTGCTTGCGTGCGGGTGCTGGTGACCGAGGACGACGGCGATCTACGAGTGGCACTCGACGCGGCATTGCGCGGGGCGGGTTTCGCGGTCGATGTGGCCGAGGATCTGCCTGCGGCGGATTTCTCGATCGCGGTGAACGCCTACGACTGCATCGTGTTCGACCGGATGCTCCCGGCGGGCGACGCGCTGGAGTACGTGCGCGCGCGACGGCAGACGGGCTGGCCGGTGCCGGTGTTGTTCCTGACCGCACGCGACGGGCTCGACGACCGGCTCGACGGTTTGCGGCTCGGCGGGGACTACCTGGTGAAGCCGTTCGCGATGGCGGAACTGGTGGCCAGGGTGCGGAGTCTGTGCCGGCGCAGCGCGGGCGGCCAGGCCACGGTGCTGCGCTGTGCGGACGTCGAACTCGACGTCGCCCGGCGCGAAGTCCGCCGCGCGGGCGTGCTGCTCACGTTGACGCCCAAGGAGTTCCTCGTACTGGAACGGCTGATGACCACCCCCGGCACGCCCGTTTCGCGCAAGGAGCTGATCCGGCACGCCTGGGACGAGATGGCCGATCCGGGTTCGAACGTGCTGGATGTGGTGATCGCGCAGCTGCGCCGGAAACTCCGGGAGCCGCAACTGGTGCGCACCGTCCGCGGTACGGGCTATCTCATCAACGGTTGAGGCTCTGCCGGACCATCTCGAAACCACCGCCGAGCAACGCGACCGCACCACCCGCCCTGGCCAAGCCTTTCCCCACGCGTGCCCGAGCCCCCCGAAACCCCTACTCCGCCAACAACTCCCGCACCCGCGGAATGACGACCGAACCGTACAGCTCGATCCCCTTCATCATCTGCTCATGTGGCAGCGTCCCGTTGGAGTACTTCAGATCGAACCGCTGGATCCCCAGCGTCCGGGCCGTGTCCGCGATCTTCCGTGCCACCGTCTCCGGCGATCCGACGTGTTGCGCGCCGTGGGCGATGTCGGCCTCGAAGCGGTCCCTGGTCAGCGGCGGCCAGCCCCGCTCCGCGCCGATGCGGTTGGTCATGGCGCGTGCGTGCGGCCAAAGGATCTCCGCGGCTTCCTCGTCGGTCTCGGCGACGAAACCCGGGGCGTGCACGGCGATCGGCAAACGCGCCAGGCCGAGTTGGTCCAGCGCCTTGTGGTACAGCTCGACGTAGGGCGCGAACCGCGCCGGGGCGCCGCCGATTATGGCCAGTACCAAGGGAAAACCATAACTCGCCGCCCGTACGACGGACTCGGGGCTGCCGCCGACACCGATCCAGGTGCGCAGCCGCCCGGACTCGGTCTTCGGGTACACCGCCTGGTTCGACAGTGCCGCCCGCACGGTGCCCTCCCAAGTGACAGCCTTCTCGGTGAGCAGGTGCGCCATCAGGTCGACCTTCTCCTCGAACAGCCGCTCGTAGTCGGCGAGGTCGTATCCGAACAGCGGGAAGGACTCGGTGAACGAGCCGCGGCCGAGGGTGATCTCGGCCCGCCCGTCGGACACCGCATCGAGGGTGGCGAACTTCTCGAAAACCCGCACCGGGTCGTCCGAGCTGAGCACGGTCACGGCGGTCCCGAGCCGGATGCGCGAGGTCCGGGCGGCGATCGCGGCGAGCACGACCTCCGGCGCGGAGACGGCGAAGTCCTCCCGGTGGTGCTCCCCGAGACCGAACGCGTCGACGCCGAGCGAGTCGGCCAGTGCGGCCTGCTCGACGACGTTCCGGATCACCTGGGCGTACGGCAGCCGGTCGCCTTCGGCATCGACAGTGACATCGCCGAAGGTGTCCAGGCCCAATTCCAACTCCATGTCACGGTAAACGGTCCGCGCCCGCCGGAATTCCCGCAGGTGGCCGCCCTCACCCCACGTGTCATCATGGCTCCCGTGAGCACGCACGCGGAGGACGACGGCGAACCGGCGCCGTTGACGCTGTACCTGGTCAAGCGCCTGGAGCTGGTGATCCGCGCCCTCCTGGACGACGCGTTGCGCCCGCGTGGCCTGACGACGTTGCAGTACACGGCGCTGACGGTGCTGCGCAACCGTGGCGCGCTGTCGTCGGCACAGCTCGCCCGGCGCTCCTTCCTGCGCCCGCAGACGATGCACGAAATGGTGATGACGCTGGAGAAACGCGGGCTCATCAGCAGGCAAAGCCAGGAGACGAACAAACGCGTCCTGCTCGCCACGCTGACCGACGCCGGCCGCCGGCTGCTCGACGACTGCGCCCCCGCGGTACAGGAACTCGAAGACGTCCTGCTGGACGGGCTCGGCGAGCGGGCCGTCTTCCGTGCGGACCTGCAGCACGGCATCGCCGCGCTCGCCGAACTGGCCGACGCCCGCCGCACCGACTGACACCGTCCACAATGGCCGGTCTACCCCAGCCGGACGGGTAGCGTGGTCAGCCGCCAGGTGCCCGGGTCGGGCGCGCGCACGGCCGGGCCGGCCGGGACGATCTCCTGGAAACGGCTCAGCAGAGCCGAAAGCGCCAGTTCGGTCTGCACCCGAGCCAGCCCGGCGCCGAGGCAGAAGTGTGCGCCGTGCGCGAAGCCCAGGTGTGGCAGGCCGTCCCGCGTGAGGTCGAGCCGCTCGGGTTCGGCGAAGGCGCGCCGGTCACGGTTGGCCGAAGCGATCACGACGGTCATCTGCGCCCCCGCCGGCACGGTGATCCCGCCGATTTCCACGTCCGCCCGCGCGAACCGCGGGATGGTCATGATCTGCGGGCCGCACCAGCGCATCAGCTCCTCGACCGCCGTCGGCATCAGCGCGGGCTCGGCGCGCAACCGTTCCGTCCACTCGGGATTGTCGAGCAGGATCGCGACCGCGTTCGCGATCAGGTTCGTCGGGGTCTGCCCGGCCAGCACGATGTTCCACACCAGCGTGACCAGCTCGACATCGGTCAGCCGGTCGCCGTCCACCCGGGTGCGCAGCAGATCGGAGATCAGGTCGTCGCCCGGCTCGGCCCGGCGAGCCCGCACAGCGGATCGTGCGCCGTGGATGATCCCGGGGACGGCGGCCGCGAAGCCGGCTCCGGCGCCGCTCGCGAGGTGGGCACCGTACTCCCGCCACCGATCCCGGTCTGCCACGGGAACCCCCGCCAGCTCGCAGATCACGTCGATCGGCAGTGGCCGGGCGAAGGACGGCACCAGATCCACTTCACCGCCCAACTCCCCGAGCAACGCGTCGACCAGTGGCTCGATCCGTGACCGGAACGGCCGCCGCGGCGTGAACGCGGGCGCCACCAGGCGCCTCAACCGAAGGTGCTCGGGGCCCTCCATCTCCTGCATTGTCCGCAGGTAGACCTCGCAGTCCTCGGGCACCGCCGGTTTGAAGGCGAAGCTGTCGGCGGACAACTCGAACCTCGGATCGCTCAGCGCGGCCTTCGCATCGTGGTAGCGCAGCACCGCCCACAGCGGTGCCATACCGGGGATCAGCAGCCGCGCGACCGGCGTCTGCTCCCGCACTCGCCCGTAGGTGCCGAACGGATCAGTGACGACCGCCGGGTCGGTCAGGTCCACTTCCGGTATTTCAGATGTTCTCATCATCTGAATGTTAGGGGTATCTTCGCCGGAAACGGAAGGGGGCGCTGCGATGGCCCGGCTGACCAGGGCGGAAACCCAGGAACGCAACCGCGCGAAGGTGCTCGCCGCGGCAAGGGCCGAGTTCGCCGAGCGCGGCTACCGCGAGTCGAAGGTCGACGCCATCGCCGAGCGCGCGGACCTGACGCGCGGCGCCGTCTACTCGAACTTCCCCGGTAAGCAGGCGCTCTACTTCGCGGTGCTCGCCGAGGACGCCGAGCGCGCGGCCGCCGCGCCGCACGCCGAGCCGGGCCTCACCCCGCCCGAAGCCCTCGGCGCGCTCGCCCGCGCCTGGGTCGCGCGCCTGCCGTTCCCCGGCGAGCCGCACGTGGGGCAGCACCTGTACGCCGAAGCCCTTACCGGCGAGCGCACCCGCCGGCCGTTCACCCAACTGCTGAAACTGGACGCGCTGCTGCTGTCGCTGGCGCTGGAACGCTTACGCCCCTTGAAAAAGCCCGCGGGCGGCCCGGCTCCACGGCTCGTCCGGCTCGCGGAAACCGTGCTCACCACTTTGCACGGCGCGAGCCAGCTGGCCGATTTCGTCGAAGCCTTCGACGTGGTCAGTGCTTGCGAACAGCTCGCCGCGCTGGAGTTGAACGACTACTGGGCGCCCCCACAGCGCAGCCCGGTGCCGCAACGGGCTGACGAGCCGTGGCCCTCGCCGGTGGCGCACGACCTCGTCACCGGCGAGTCCGTGGAGATCGGCGACGGCGTGCTCGCGGTGCTGGGCTTACACCGGCTTCCCGCCGTGGAGCAGGCGATCCGGGCGGGGGCGGACGTGACGCTCGCACTGGTCACGGACACGCCGGCGGAGCTGGAACCGTTGGCACGACTGATGATCACCGACCTCTGCCGTTGCCTTCGGCAGGCCGTTCCACGCTCGGCCCTGCCGTCTGTCCGGGTCGTCTCGGCCCCGCTCGGCGCAGTGTCCGAACGCGACAACGAGACCGAAGTGGCTCTGCGCATCGAAGCCGGGAAGGTCGTGGCCCGCGCGGAAGGCCCCGGCGCCTGCCACTCGATCGCCACCGGGCAGCGCGTTTCCGCCTAGAGCCAACCACGTTCCTGCGCGAAGCGAGCGGCGTCCGCGCGATTGCGAGGATCAGCCTCGCCCCACGCCGAAACGGCCAGCTTCGGATCGACCACCCACTCCCGCCCGCTGGGCCCGGGCATTTCGATGTCGGTGAGCAGCACGTCCGGCCGGTACCGCTCGACGGCGCCAGCGCCAGCACCTGGATGCCCAGCTGCAGATCGAGCAGCGCGGCGAAGGCGCTCAGCACGGACTACGCCGAGCGGGCGCGCGAGGCGACGGACCTGCGGATCCGCAACGCCCGCATCGAGCACCCCGCCATCGTGTCCGAACGCCAGCACATCGCGCGGGATCTGCACCATGTGGTCGGCCATTCGCTCACCGCTGTGGTCGTGCGCGCGCAGCTGATCGGGGCCGGTCCGAGCCGGGCCGAAGAGGAGGCGGCCGAGATCGTGCGGTCCGCGTGCGACGCGCTGACCCACCCCCGTCATCGCCGTGACGGCTTCGGCGAGCCCGGCAGCTTCCACTCGTAGTTCGGACAGCTCGCGGTCCTGCGCGAGCAACGCCCGCGGCAGGTCCTCCGGGCTGCGCGTGCCCAACCGCACGCGCGTGCCGTCGCCGTGCACCGAGACCGCCCCGGGAAACGCGGGAACCCCAGCGCCTGCTAGGCGACGCCGGGTGCGGGCCCGGCGCGGATCTCCGCCGCCGAGCTGGATTTCCCTTTCCTGGCAAGGAAGAGGCCCGCTCACGAGGTTGACGAGCGTGGTCTTCCCGGCGCCGTTCGGGCCCGGCAGCGCGACACATTCACCGGCACCGGCCCGCAGGTCCACGCCGTCGAGCACGGCTGTCCCGCCAGAGCGACGCCGCACCGACCGCACCGTCAGTATTTCGTCCGTCGGCCGCGCCATGTCCAGGGCACTGCCCGGCGCCGTTCGACCCCAGCAGTGCAGCGGCGTCACCACCCCGGCATGACAGACGTCAACGCTGATCCAGCCGGCGGACGAGAGCGAGCGCCGCGGCCAACTGCACGCTCACCAGGTTGCGCAACGGGAAGGGATCCTCGGACAGCTCGTCCGCCGCGCTGTCACACCAGAGCCCGAACAGCTTGTCCGCCTCCCGGAAACCCGCGCGCAGCAACGGAGTCTGGTTCCCCGCCGCGAGTTCCAGCGCCAGCTGCCGGCGCAACACCCCGGACGCCCGCATCCGCAGCATGTGCACCACGCTCTCCGCGCCGAACACCTCCGCCACGGTCGCGTTGCGGCCGGTCTTGGACTTCGCGATCAGATCGTGTGTCGCCGCCATCGACACCGGATACACGAGGAAATCCCGGACCGCGCGCAACAGTGGCGACGGCACCCGTAGCTGCGGCTGGACCCTTCGCACCAGCTCGGCGAGCACTGCTTCGTCGGCCCGCATCTCACCGGCGGTCCGGCGCAGCACCTCGTCGTAGGGCTGGCCCGAGTCGCTGTCGTCCGAAGCGCGGTTTTCCCGCCAGAACGGCACTTCCGTGATGAGGGTCGTCGTCCCGTGGCGCCGCGCGTAATGCGTGCTCGAACCTCCGTGCTTGGCTTCCTGGGCCCCGGTGCCCCGCAGACTGGCCGCGATCACCGACTCCGCCGGCGGCATCACGTACACCCCCGGCCCCGGGATGTCCCAGCCGAGCGTGTCGATCGGCCCCAGCGACAGCGGCACCTCCCCGGCCTCGGCGACCGCCGCGAGATCCTCGGCGGCGCCCGGCACCGGGTGGTCGAGGATGAAGAACACCCCGCCGAAATCGGTGTTGTGCAGGGAGTACTGGAATCGCGGGCGCAGCTGGTCGATGACCCGCGCCAGCGCCTGGGTCTCCGGCAGCATCCGGTCGAACCAGGCGCGCTCGTCGGTGACCGGGAAGGTCCACTCGGGCTGGTCTTCGATGGCGGGCCGGAAGAACTGCTCGTGGTAGCGGCGGATGGTGCGTGGCCCGGCGAACCAGCCCTCGTTCATCCGGGTGCCGTCGGGATCGATGCAGGGCAGGAAATGCCAGGTCAGCCCGGCCCGGAGGGTGGGCTCCGTGGCAACGAGCCGGGCCAGCGTGAGCACTGTGAGCAGCCCGATCGGCTCGTTGGGGTGCGGGCCGCCCACCACGAGCGCGTGCTGCGGGCCGTCCCCCACCGACAGCAGCCGCAGCGGCTCGCCGAGCCGGGAGGTCCCGATCCGCCGCAGCCCCGTCACCTGCGGAAACCGGGCGGCCAGTTCGTCCACCGCGGCGTTCAACTCGTCGACCGTGCACAGGCGCTCGAACTCGGGCACCCCGCCCAGGTACGCCAAAATTTCGGCGAGCTCCACTCGGGCCTCCGTTCCTCACGAAATTATCGCGCGAAAGAGCCGAGTACTGCGGCGGAAACCATCCTGCCGGTTCCACCCGGCAGCCGTCGCTTCCCCAGGTGGAGGATGGTTCTTGGCAGTCTGTCGTGATACAAGACCAAATCGGGGCCGCTGCCGGGTTTGGCGCACCCCGCGTACCGGGTACCTGGCGAGAACGGGTTACGAGGCGCCCGGGCGCCCCGTCAGACTCGAGGCCTCAGGTTTCAACCTTGCGTGACCTGGGGCCGCTCCTATTTTTGGTCCACTGTGGACGCACCGAGCAGCAGCCCGATGGTGATCGCGCCGGGATCCGGGACCCCCACTGCGTGAGTATCACTTCGGGGTCGCAGGCGACAGGGATGACCACCCACCAGGCAAGACGGGTTACGTCCACAAGGGACGATCACCTTGCCCGCGCGGAGAGGAGCGAAGCAATGCGGATCGACCGGCTCGACCATCTGGTGCTCACGCCGGGCAGCGCGGACCTTGTTTCATCACGGAACAGCCACTCGACGAGATCATCGCGGAGCTGACCGCGACCGGAGTGGCCATCGAGGAAGGTCCCGTCGCACGCACCGGCGCCAGGGGCGAGATCCGGAGCGTCCACGTCCGCGACCCCGACCGGAACCTCATCGAGATCAGCAACTACTGACCGGCAAAGGCCAGCTTCCCCAGGGCATCGACCAGCGGCGCCAGCTCGGGCAGCTGCTCCGCCTCGGCCAGCGCGCCGGCAAGCGCCTCGTCGTGCGTCGGGCGGGCTTCGTCGAGCAGGGCTTGCCCGGCCTTGGTGACCTCCGTGTAGATGCCGCGCCGGTCGTCGGCACACAGGTACCGCTCCAGCAACCCGCGCCCTTCCAACCGCGCCACCAGCCGCGTGGTCGCGGACTGGCTGAGCACGACGGCGTTGGACAACTGGTTCATCCGCAGGTGAAAACCATCCTGCCGGGCGAGCACGTCGAGCACCGTGTACTCGCTCACGGACAGCTTGTGCCCCTTCTGCAGAGCGCGTTCCAGCCTGTCCTCGATCCGCGCGTGCAGCGCCGCGAGCGTGCGCCAGCCCTGCGCGCGGGCTTCGACGGCGTCGTCGTCGAGTGACACGGTTCACCGCTCCTCTCCTGCTCATCCACCTTGCCCCGCCATCATTGCATGCTACCGTAGCCAACGCGTGCAATTACCCGCGTCTGCAACTATTGCAAGCGCATCATGAAGGAAGGGTTCATGCCTGTCGCTCTGCTCGCCCTGGCGCTGAGTGCCTTCGGCATCGGCACCACGGAGTTCGTGATCATGGGTCTGCTGCCCGAGGTCGCGGGCGATTTCGGGATCTCCATCCCGACCGCGGGCCTGCTGATCTCCGGCTACGCGCTGGGTGTCGTGGTCGGCGCGCCGGTGCTCACCGCGCTGGGCTCCCGGGTGCCTCGCAAAAAGGTACTGATCGCGCTGATGGGGCTGTTCATCCTCGGCAACCTGATCTCCGCGCTCGCCCCGGGCTACGGACTGCTGATGACCGGCCGGGTCGTCGCCGCACTGTCCCACGGCGCGTTCTTCGGGGTCGGCTCGGTGGTCGCGGCTTCCCTTGTCGCACCGTCGAAACAGGCCAGCGCGATCGCCATGATGTTCACCGGGCTGACCGTCGCCAACGTGCTCGGCGTGCCCGGCGGCACCGCGCTCGGCCATGCTTTCGGCTGGCGGTCCACGTTCTGGGCGGTGAGCGCGCTCGGTGTCGTCGGGCTGATCGGCATCGTCGCGCTGGTGCCGAAACAGACCACCACCCCCGGCGCCGGCCTGCGCAGCGAACTCGCCGTGTTCCGGCGGCCCCAGGTGTGGCTCGCGCTGGCGATGACCACGCTCGGCTTCGGCGGCGTGTTCGCGTCGTTCACCTACATCGCGCCGATGATGACCGGGATCGCCGGGTTCTCCGACGGGGCCGTCACGTGGCTGCTGGTGCTGTTCGGCGTCGGCCTCGTGATCGGCAACTTCCTCGGCGGCCGGGCGGCCGACCACGCGATCATGCCGAGTATCTACGTGATCCTGGCCGCGTTGTCCCTGGTACTGCTGGTGTTCGCGGTCACCGCACATGCGCAGCTGCCCGCGGCGATCACCATCCTGTTGCTGGGGCTGGCCGGATTCGCCACCGTGCCACCGTTCCAGGCCAGGGTGCTGGCGAAGGCGGAGGGGGCACCGGCGCTCGCGTCGGCGGCGAACATCGGCGCGTTCAACCTCGGCAACGCCGGTGGCGCCTGGCTCGGCGGCCTCGCGATCGAGCACGGTCTCGGTTACACCGCCCCGAACTGGATCGGCGCACTGCTGGCCGCGGGCGGCCTGCTGGTCGCAGTGGTCTCCGGACTGCTCGACCGCGCCAGGAAAACCAGGCCCGTACTATCTACTGTGGACTGAAAGAGGTCAGCCCGCCCCGGGAGCGGGACCGATCATTCGGCCAGTGCCTCGGACCGGTTACGGCAGACGGTGATCTCCTGATCGAGCCCGGTCAGCTGGAGCGGCCGCGCGGTGGCGTTGCTCTCCGCGACCACGCGCAGCGAAGTCCGTTCGCCGGCTTCCTGGTGCGCGGCCACCAGCGCGGTGAGCCCGGCCGAGCCCAGAAAGTCCACCCCGCCCAGGTCCACGACCAGCCTTGCCGGCCGGTCGCGTAGCGCGGTCATCAGTGCCTTCTCGAACTCGGGCGCGGTGACCATGTCGATGTCACCGGACACGACAAGTACCGCGGCCCCACCGTGTTTCTCCACGGTGACCTTCACGATCTGCCCGTTCGGGGGACCGGCTTGGGTCGAATCGGCTTCACTCACGGCGTAAATATCTCACAGGTCAAGGGACAACTCCCAGCGATGGGCATCATGTGTGTGCCGCCCGCTCTTCTCGGGCCGACGCAACGAATCCGCGACAGCGGGAACCACAGCACACACCTCCGGACGGGGCCGGCGGACATCACTGCCCGCGAGGCCTCGGCGGCTGTGCTCTCAACCGCTTGCGGCCCTTGTTTAGCATGGACAGACCGGTCTGTACAGCTACGGCACGAAGTGCGAGAGACAATACTCACGATCCATGCCCACCACACCCGGCACGTAACGCGGAAGCGCACCGGACTGCCCGCCGTCACAGCGTGCTTTCCGGTGCGCTCCCGAGGTTTCAGGCCACTTCGGCGCGGGAGCGGCGAACCAGCTTGCGCCGCTCGCCCCCCGTCAACCCGCCGAAGATGCCGAAGTCCAGGCCGTCATCCAACGCGGACGTCAGACACTCGGCCCGGACCGGACAGCGCGCGCAGACGGCCTTCGCCTGCGCTACCTGCCGGGCACCCGGGCCCATCTCGGACACGGGGAAGAACAGTTCGGGGTCCTCGTCCCGGCAGGCGGCGCGATGCCGCCAGTCGGTGTAGTCGTCACCCATCTCGTGCCGCCTCCTTTCTTGGCATTTCATGAACATGGCTCCGCCCCGTCTGCTCTCGAATGGGAGTACGAAGACGCAGCAGTCCAAACCAGCCGGATAATTAACGCATAGCCGGGCCGGAAGATTCCCGTCCTTCGGTTGTGGTGTCGCGCACCCCGGCTCACCCGGCCGGGCGGTGATCCAATCAGACTTCTTTGACCTTCTTCCGGGGGAACCGGCGCCGGGCGTACTCGCCCGCCGGGGAGCCAGGGCGCACGTAGACCGTTTCCTCCTTGTCCTGCAGCGGACGCAGGACCTCGGCCATGAACTGCTTGCGATCCTCGAGATAGGGCCCGAGCACGTCCTCCCCCGCCGGGCAGACCGCCATGCAGTAGGCCGCCTTGTAGTTCGCCTTGAACGAGAGGCTCTGCCACATCGACGCGTTCTCCGAATCGGTGACCCGGCCGCGAAAATCCGCGCCGTTCTCGCTGTCCGCGATCGTCTCGACCCAGTCCGTGAACCCGCCCATGAATTCGCGATAATTGTGGGTGGCACACGCGCCCGGGTCGAAGGCCCCGTCCTTGCCGATCGCGCCCACCGGGCACGCGGCGACGCACAGTTTGCATTCCAGGCAAGGGTTGTAGTCCAACGGGCGGCCGTACTCGCTCACCTCGGCGTCGACGAGCACCGTCGCGAGCAGGATGAAGTTGCCGAAGCGCGGATGAATGACGTTCCGGTGGATGCCCATCACCCCGAGCCCAGCCGCGACGGCCACCGTTTTGTGCGCCACCACCCAGATCCGGCCGGGATACCTGTCCATCTCCATCGGGAACGTGGCCGAGGGGTTGATCACCCGGTGGCCCTCGTCCTGCAATGCCCTGGTGAGGTCCCGGGCCACCTCGTTGATGATCTCGCCGCTGCGGTGGAACTCCTGGTTGGCCACACTCCGTGCCGGGCTGCGCACGTTGTCGCGGTTCATCCGGACCACGAGAGAGATCAGGCTTCGGGCGCCGGGCAACGCGTTGCGCACATGCGGCACCTCGCCCGCGAGATCGGGATGGTCGAGCGAAACCGCCGCGACGTCGTCCGCCCCGGCGGCCAGCGCAAGCTCCCGGAGCCTGCCGAAGTCGATCACCGTCGGCGTGGGCGCAGCCGCTCGCGCGAGCACCCTGCGCACCGACGGATGGTTGGCAATCTTCGACGGTAGCTCGGTCACGGGACGTCCTTCCAGGTAAGTTTGGAAACCAAATTCACCTTCTCACGTGCTAAGTTGGATTACAAGACGAGGAGGTGTGCCGCCCATGACCGCCCGCCAATGCTCGATCGCCAACGCACTCGGCGTGATCGGCGAACGCTGGAGCCTGCTCGCGCTGCGCGAGGTGCTGCTGGGCGCCCGCAGGTTCGACCAGATCGCCGCGAACACCGGTGCCAGCCGGGACATCCTGGCCGCGCGCCTGCGAAAGCTGGTCGATGCCGGGGTGCTGGCGAAGGAGCAGTACGAGGAGCATCCGCCGCGGTACGAGTACGTCCCCACCAAGGCCGGCCGGGAACTCTCCCCGATCCTGCACGCCCTCATGGAGTGGGGCGATCGTCATGTGACCGAGGGCCCTCCGCCGACCGTGTGGGAACACTCCTGCGGCGAGCCCCTGCACGCGCGGACGGTCTGCGCCCACTGCGGCGAGCCCTTCGGCAAGGGCGAGTCGAAGTTGATCAGACTAGGCGGCGTGGCCCAGTAGGGGCTCTGCCTCACCCCGCCACCCGCCCAGCACCGGATCACGCGGCACCCGGCAACGCGAAGCGAGCCTCACCCCGCCCACACCCCTCCCCCGAACCGATCCCCAGCGCCCTCAGCGGTCGACGTGCCGTGTCAAGGCATCTTTCCCGCCTTGACACGGTGCGGCGACCGTTGAACACTGCGCGGATTGGGGCGGGGGTGGGGTCACAGAGCGCGGC
>NZ_DASZWC010000005.1:0-87605 GCF_035546795.1 Amycolatopsis sp. | reverse complement strand
GACATGGTCCGCCAGGAAATCTGGGCCCTTCTCCTCACCCACTACAGCATCCGGCATCTCATGACCCGGGCCGCCGACCACGCCGACATCGACCCCGACCAACTTTCCTTCACCCGCTCATTACGTATCATCCGCCGCCAGGTCACCAACCAGGCGGATTTTTCCCCCTCAACACCGCCGCACCGCACTCCTTGAAACCTTCACGGAAATGCTCGAACGTCTCTACCCACCCCGCCGGCGACAACGCAGCAACCCCCGCACCGTCAAACGCAGCAAATACCGCCACTACAGAACCAAAAAACCCGACGACCACACCACCACATACAGCCATCCACCACAAATACGAGTCCTCACCCCAGCCGCCTAAGTTAGCGGTATTGCCCGCCCGGCGAGGGCAGTCTTTTGGTCTTTTCCCTTGCGCCGCAACAGCAACGGACGCGCGTGGCCGCGCCAAGGCATCCCACCCCCACCCCGATCCTGGAATGTTCGCGGCCCTGCGAGCGCAAGTGCGGCCGGGGATCGGGGCGACGGTGGCGTGTGGGGTGCTCGCCGCACGTCGCCGGGCGGCAGGTGTGCGGGCAGCCTGCGCGAGATCCTGCCGGGGGAATCTCGGGGTCGGACTCCGGGTCGTTCCCGATGCGGGGCGGCGCCGGGGACGCCAGGCTGGACCCATGACGACGAAAACGCTGACGAGGTCCCGCTCCGACCGGTGGATCGCCGGGGTCTGCGGAGGGCTGGCCGACCGGTACGGCTGGCGGCCGAACACGGTGCGCCTGGTGTTCGTACTCTCCTGCCTGCTGCCCGGGCCGCAGTTCCTGCTCTACCTGCTGCTCTGGGTGATCATCCCCGGCGAGCGCTGAGTCCACAATGGACTTTTCGGCAATCGCGCCCACCAGGCCCGGTGACGGTGGTATGAAGATCGGGTGACCAAGTTTTCCGAGCTAGACGACTATGTGAGCCTGCCACGAGCGGCCGGTCTGGCACTGTCCCCGGACGGCAGCCGGCTCGTCGTCGGCGTGTCCCGGCCCGAAGGCAAGAAGACCCGGTTCACCGGGTCGCTGTGGGAGGTCGACCCGGCCGGTGAGCGCCCGGCGCGGCGGCTCACCCGCAGCGAAGAAGGAGAATCCAGCCCCGCCTTCACCCCGCAGGGCGACCTGCTGTTCGTCTCGAAGCGGCCCGATCCCGCGGACACCGAGGAGGCCACGGCTGCGCTGTGGCTGCAGCCGGCCGGTGGCGGGGACGCGCGGGTGATCACGGCGCTGCCGGGTGGGGTCCGGCAGCCGGTGGTGGCCGCGGAGGCGGGCACGATCGTGCTCGGCTCGGGGCTGATGCCCTCGGCCACCAGCCCCGAGCACGACGCGGAGCTGCGTAAAGCGCGCAAAGAGGGCGCCGTCTCGGCGATCCTGCACGAGGAGTACCCGATCCGTTTCTGGGATCACGACCTCGGCCCGGACCGCACCCGCCTGTTCGCCGGCGGCGAGGACGCCTGGCGCGACCTGACGGGCAACGTCGGCAGCGCGCTGTCCGACGAAGCGGGCTGGGACATCAGCCCGGACGGCAGCACGGTCGCCGCGTCCTGGACGGTCCCCGAAGCGGGTGGCTCCCAGCGCCAGACCATCGTGCTGCTGGACGTGGCCACCGGCGAGCGGCGCACGCTGGCCGACGACCCCGGGCACGAGTACGACGCGCCGCGCTTCTCCCCCGACGGCGCCCAGGTGGCGTTCCGGATCCACCGGCGTTCCACCCCGCAGGACCCGGGCAACGTCTGGCTCGGTCTCGCACCGGCGGCCGGCGGCGAGGTCCGGGTGCTGACCAGGGCGTGGGACCGCTGGCCGGGCGCGCCCCGGTGGACCCCGGACGGCACCGCGCTGGTGATCGAAGCGGACGACCTCGGGCACAGCCCGCTGTGGCGGATCGACGTGGCCACCGGCGAGCCCGCCAGGCTCACGGAGACGGGCGCGTTCACCGAGCCCGTGGTCTCGCCGGACGGCCGCTGGGTGTACGCGCTGCGGTCCGCCGTGGACAGCCCGCCCCGGCCGGTGCGCGTCGCGCTGGACGGTTCGGGCACCGAGTTCCTGCGCGGGTTCGAGCCGCCGGAGCTGCCGGGCAAGCTCGACGAAGTCACCGCCACGGCGGCGGACGGCAGCCCGTTGCGCGCGTGGATCGCCTTGCCGCACAACGCTTCCGCGGACAGCCCGGCACCACTGCTGCTGTGGATCCACGGCGGCCCGCTCGGCTCGTGGAACGCCTGGCAGTGGCGGTGGAACCCGTGGCTGGCCGTCGCTCGGGGGTACGCGGTGCTGCTGCCGGATCCGGCGCTGTCCACCGGGTACGGGATCGAGTTCATCCGGCGCGGCTGGGGTGCCTGGGGCGCCGCGCCGTTCACCGACCTGATGACGATCACCGACGCGGCCGAGCAGCGGCCGGACGTGGACGCCACCCGCACCGCGGCGATGGGCGGTTCGTTCGGCGGGTACATGGCGAACTGGGTCGCCGGGCACACCAACCGGTTCTCGGCGATCGTCACCCACGCCTCGCTGTGGGCGCTGGACCAGTTCGGCGCCACCACCGACATGTCGAGCTACTGGGACCGGGAGCTGACCCCGGAGATGGCGGAGGCGAACTCACCGCACCGCTTCGCCGACGACATCTCGACCCCGATGCTGGTCATCCACGGCGACAAGGACTACCGGGTGCCGGTCGGCGAGGCGCTGCGGCTGTGGTGGGATCTGAAATCCCGCGCGAAGAGCGAGGACGGGTCGAGCCCGCACAAGTTCCTCTACTTCCCGGACGAGAACCACTGGGTGCTCACGCCGAACCACGCGAAGCTCTGGTACGCCACCGTTTTCGCGTTCCTCGGCCAGCACGTGCTCGGCGAGCAGTGGCAGCGCCCCGAGGGGCTCGGGTAGCGCTCAGGCCCCGGTGGTCGAGCCGGGGCGGATGATCATCAGCACCGTGACGGCGGCCCACAGCAGGTTGAACACACCCGTGTACATGGCCAGCTGTTTCGCCGTCACGGTGATGGTCTGCGTACCGCCTTCGCCGGCGGGCTGGAGCGCGGCGTCGAGTGCCGCCTGCTGGCGCGGCAGGATCAGCAGCGCCAGCACCCCGGCCGCGACGGCCGTCAGCACGATCGAAACGATCACCCACGGATCGCCCATCACCTTCATGAGCCCCGCGGTCGCGAAGCCGAAGAACGGCACCGCGATGCCCACCACGGCGTAGACCCGGCACAGCCGGTGCAGCGAGACGGCCTCCTGGGGTGTACTGCCGCGCACCACGGCGGGGAACCGGCTGGCGGCCACCGCGACCGGCCCGATGGCGAGGATCGCGGCGAGGACATGCAGGGTGAGAAAAAGCTTCGTCACGACACCGAACCTATCCGGCGCCGATTCGCACCCGACAGTGGCATTGACGACGGGGTCCGACAGGATCTCGCCAGTACCGCCGGGGCCGGGGTAGCTTGAGCCCATGCACACCGTGGCCGTTCTCGCGCTCGACCAGGTGGTCCCCTTCGACCTGGGCACCCCGCTGGAGGTGTTCGGCCGCACGCCGGGCTACCAGGTCCGAGTGTGCGCGGCCGAACCGCAGGTGGACGCGGGCCTGTTCACGATCTCGGCGCCGTGGGGCCTGGACGCGCTCGAAGACGCCGACACGGTGATCGTGCCCGGCACGGCGGACGCCGCCAAGCCCGTCTCCCCTGTCGTGCTCGACGCCCTTCGCGGCGCGGCGGCCCGCGGGGCGCGGATAGCGTCGATCTGCTCGGGCACCTTCATCCTCGCCGCGGCGGGCCTGCTCGACGGGTTGCGCGCCACGACGCACTGGTGCGCAGCCGACGGGCTGGCCCGGATGTACCCGGCGATCTCGGTGGACCCGGACGTGCTCTACGTCGACAACGGCCAGATCCTCACCTCGGCGGGCGCCGCCGCGGGGCTGGACCTGTGCCTGCACATGATCCGGCGCGACCTTGGCTCCGAAGCCGCCGCCACCGCCGCCCGGTTCTCGGTGGTGCCACTGGAACGGGAGGGCGGGCAGGCGCAGTTCATCCCGCACGAACTGCCGCCGGCTCCGCAGGGGTCCACTTTGGAACCGCTGCTGGACTGGTTGCAGGCGAACACCGGACGCGACCTGACCCTGGCCGACATCGCCCGGCACAGCGGGATGAGCACCCGCACCCTGCTGCGCCGCTTCCGCGAGCAGCTGGGCAGCACGCCGTTGCAGTGGCTGCACCGCACCCGGATCCGGCAGGCGCAGCATCTGCTGGAAACCACCACCGAATCCGTCGAGCGCATCGCGGGCCTGGTCGGCTTCGGCTCCCCCACGGCTTTTCGTGAGCGGTTCAAGCGGATCACCGGGGTGAGCCCGAACGCCTACCGGCGCACGTTCGTCAGGCCAGCGACGCGTTGATCACGGCGTAGCCGAGCAACGCGGCACCGAGCCCGGCGACGACGGTGACCGTCACGTTGAGCATGGCGTAGAAGTACGCGCGCTGTTCCACCAGCCGCAGGGTCTCGAAGCTGAACGTGCTGTACGTGGTCAGCGCTCCGCAGAAACCCGTGCCCAGCAGGGCGAGCAGCGTGGCGGGCAGCGCCGTGCCCGCACCGGCCAGCCCGCCGAGCACCAGACTGCCGACGAGGTTCACCGCGAACGTGCCCCACGGGAACGGACTGTCGTGGCGGGCCTGCACCGCGCGGTCGGTCAGGTACCGCAACGGCGCGCCCACCAGCGCACCGGCGAACACCAGGAGCACGGTCACCGCGATTCCTCCTGGAACCGCACCACTTCGACCTCTTCCAGCGTCACCAGCCGGTCACCGGCCAGATCGGCGAGCCGGGGCAGGAACTCGCGGATGCGTTCGGCGCCGTCCACGATGATCACGACGACCGGCAGGTCCTCGGCGAGGCTGAGGATGCGGGTGGTGTGGATGAGCGAGCTCGATCCGTAGCCCTCGCACCCGCGCAGCACCGTGGCGCCGGCCAGGCCGGCATCCCTGGCGCGCCTGACGATCTCGTGGTGCAACGGCTTGTGGTGCCAGGTGTCGTCCTCGCCGACGAACACCGACAACCGCGTGGCGACAGGCATTTCAGGCCCTACCTTCCCGCTCGGCCAGGACGCGGGTCAGCCACGCGCCGCACACCACGGCCAGCATCGCCCCGGCCAGGCTCATCAGCAAGTACGCCACGGCGATCAACACCGTGCCGGGCTGCAGCAGCGCGCGGATTTCGTTGGCATAGGTGGAAAACGTGGTGTAGCCGCCGAGAATCCCGACGCCGAGGAACGGCCGGACCAGCCGGTGCGCCGTCCACACCTCGGTGATCAGCACCATCAGCACGCCGATCAGGAAGCAGCCCGACACGTTGACCACGAACGTGCCCCAGGGCAGTTGCCCCGGGCGGGTGGGCAGCAACTGGACGAGCCCGTAACGCGCCAGCGCGCCGATGCCGCCGCCGAGGGAGATCACGGCGAGCACCGGTCCGTGGGTCCGCCACCACGCCTGGTGGCGGACACGAAGGGCGACCGGTTCGGCCACCTCGGTTTTTTCGGGCAACGCAATCTCCTACTCGCGACGGACTCGAGTAGGGACTGTTGGCGGCGGCAGCCGCGGTTCTCCCACCCTCGGGAACGGCGAGCCCCACCGCCGTCCCGGCCATTCTACCGATCCCGCTCCGGGCGTCCCGCTAGGATCCGCGCGTGCCCCAGAAACGGTCCCCCGAACGGCTCGTCTTCTTCACCGACGCGGTGGTCGCGATCGCCATCACGCTGCTGGTCCTGCCACTGGCGGACGCGGTGCCCGAAGCGGTCGCGCAACACCTCTCACCGACCGAGCTGATCACCGAGAACAAGTGGAAGATCTACAGTTTCCTGCTCAGCTTCGCGGTGATCTCGCGGCTGTGGGTGGTGCACCACCACGTGTTCGAAGAGGTCAAGGCATACAGCCAGCGGCTGATGACGCTCAACTTCGGCTGGTTGCTGGTGATCGTGCTGATCCCGTTCCCGACCGAAATAACGGGATTGTACGGAAACGACCGCTTCACCTCGGCGCTCTACATCGGCACGATCCTGGCCGCGTCGATTTTCCAGCTGGCGATGGTGTTCGTGATCCGGTGGGACCGCGACCTCCGCGACGACGACGCGGAACTGGCGAAGAAACCGTTGTTCAGCACCGCGGGGAACACCCTGGTGCTGGCGATCGCGTTCGTGGTGGCCGCGCTGGTGCCGCACGCCGGGTACTACATGCTGCTGCTCCTGCTGGTGCCGGCGCTCGTCGCGCGATTCCGCAGGAACGGGGATTAATCGCCTTCGCCGCGAGCGGCCAGGGCTTCGCCGAGTTCGTCGGCGTGGCGCAGGGTGCGGACCAGGAACGGCACGACGAAGGCCGTCGGTGAACGTTCCGCGCCGCGCGCCCTCGCCGCTTCGCGCACCTCGCCCGCGATCCCGCTCAACGCCGCGACAGCCTGCAACGTCAGCCCGGCCAGCAGCCCGATCCGTTCCGGGCGAGCGCCGAAACGCCGTAGCGGGCCAGCGGCACGCTCCACAGTGGACACCAGGTCCTCGATGCGGGTGGTGCAGGTGAACAGGTTCGCCGCCCCGAGCGCGGCGGCGATACGCACGCTCACCACCCCGGCCGTGGTCAGGTCCAGCAGCCACCATTGCACGGCGAACACGACCACGACCAGCACGACGACCGCCCGCAGCTGCCGCAGGCTCCGCCGCGCCGGAATGCGCGCGACGACGTAGCCGAGCGCGACCAGTACGCAGAGCGCGCCGAGCCACAGCGGAGAACCGAGCAGGACGACAACCACCGCGAAGGCGAACAACGCGAGCAACTTCGCCCCGGCCGGGGCGCGATGCAGCGGGCCGGTGCCCGGCTCGTAGCCGACGACGGGGTTCATTCCGCGAGCTTCCGGTAGTGGCGCAGCGCCGGGCCGGGCTCGTCGTCCGCGGCCACCCGCCCCTGGTCGACGACCACCACGCGCTCGAACTCGCCGAGCAGGTCCAGGTCGTGGGTCACCAGCACGACCTGCTGCGGCAGCGTGGTGAGCAGCTCGGTGAACCGGCGCTTGTTGCGCAGGTCCAGCAGCGTGGTCGGCTCGTCGCAGACCAGTACGTCGGGCTCCAGCACGAGCATCGCGCAGAGCGCCAGAAGTTGTTTCTGCCCGCCGGAAAGCTGGTGCGCGGGATGCTCGGCGTACCCGGCCAGACCGTGTTCGGCGAGCACTTCGGCGGCCCGGCGCTCGCGGTCCGCTTTGGACAGACCGCTGCGGCGCAGCGAAAAGGCGACGTCCTCCCCCGCGGTCGGCATGACGATCTGACTGTCCGGGTTGGTGAACACGAAGCCCACCTTGCGCCGCACCGCGCGCCCGTCCCTGGCCGGATCGAGCCCGTCCACCAGCACCCGGCCGCTCGACGGCTGGACGAGCCCGTTGATCATGCGTGCCAGCGTGGACTTACCGGAACCGTTCGCGCCGACGAAGGCCACCCGCTTCTCCGCGATACTCAAGTCCACATCGGACAGTACGGTCCTGGTGCCGTAGCTGTGCCCCACCGACTCGAACTCGATCACGAAACCGCCTCCCACCACGTCGCCACGCCGACCCCGCCACCCGCGGAGAGCGCGGCCAGCCCGGTGCGGCCCGCCCCCTGGCGTACCAGCCTGCTGAACAGCCGCACCACCAGTATCGCGCCCGACGCACCCCACGGGTGCCCGAGCGCGATCGCCCCGCCGTCCGGGCTGACCGTCAGCTCGTCGAGCCCAGCCGCGTCCAGGCACGCGAGCGCCTGCCCCGCGAATGCCTCGTTGAACTCCACCACATCCGGCGTCCCGGCCAGGACGGTCTTCATCGCCGGGACGGCACCGAGGCCGAGCCGGTTCGGGTCCACAGCGGAAGTGGCCGACGCGGCCAGCCGCAGTCCCGGCAAGGCGAGACGGCGCCGGATGGCCTCGCTGACCACGAGCACGGCCGCGGCTCCGTCGTTGACCCCGCACGAGTTGGCCGCCGTCGCCGTGCCATCGGGGGTGAAGGCGGGCCGGAAGCGCGCCAGCCGTTCGACGGTGAACCCGGCGCGGGGCCGCTCGTCCCGCTGGATCCCGCCCACCGCAACGATTTCCGCGTCGAACCGGCCCGCCTCTTGCGCGGCCACCGCACGGTTGTGGCTGCGCACGGCGAACTCGTCCTGTCGCGTGCGGGAGATACCCGCTTCGGCGGCGACAAGGTCCGCCGCGACGCCCATGTCGGGGTCGCCGATCCCGGCGGGCGCGAACGGTGCCCGGCTGTAATGCTGCGCTGGGTCGTCCCGCCAGGCGCGCAACGGGGCCGTGGAAGCACTTTCCACCCCGCCGGCGAGCACTGCGCCGGCCTCGCCCGCGCGGATCATCGTGGCGGCCTGGGTGATCGCCGCGAGCCCGCTGGCGCACTGACGGTCGAGGGTCAGCCCGGGCACCGGGTCACCGAGCCCGGCCCGCAACGCGGCGACGCGCGCGGGATTCCCGCCAGGGCCGAACACATTGCCGAGCACGACATCGTCCACTGTGTCCAGTCCGGCATCGTCGAGCACCGCTCGCAGCACGGGTGCCGCCAGCTCGTCGACCGTGAGATTCCGGAGCGCGCCGCGCGCGGTGCCGATCGGCG
Organism: Amycolatopsis sp.; assembly: GCF_035546795.1. Taxonomy (GTDB): domain Bacteria; phylum Actinomycetota; class Actinomycetes; order Mycobacteriales; family Pseudonocardiaceae; genus Amycolatopsis_E. Next base: position 78,975 of record NZ_DASZWC010000005.1, on the reverse strand, counting down.
TGCGCCGCGCCGCGACGACCACAGGGGTGCGATCGCCGGTCACGTCAGCCGCTCCAGCGTCCCATCGGCCAGCTGCCCGGCCACCACGGCGCGCGCGGGCTTGCCGGAAGCGGTGCGGGGCAAGGCTTTCGCGACATACCAGCGCCGCGGCCGCTTGCCGGGCTCCAGCCCGGACCTCGCCTGCGCCCGCAATGCCGCCAGCTCCACGCCGCCCGCGCCGGGCTCGACGACGGCAGTCACGACTTCACCGAGCGCGGGATGCGGCGTCCCGGTCACCAGCACGTCGGCCACCCCCCGCGCGCCGCGCAAGACCGCTTCCACCTCCTCGGCCGCCACAAGCTTGCCGCCGCTGGACACCACGGCGCCCGCCCGGCCGAACACCGTCAGTACGCCGTCGGAAAGCTCGGCGAGATCGTCCACTGTGGACCATTCGGCGCCGACGGGATGCGCCACGCCGTCGCGAAGGTAACCGCTGAAGACCATCGGCGAGCGCACCCACAGCACGCCCTCCCGGACCGCCACGTCCGCGACCGGCCGCAGCCCGTCGCCGCCCCGGCGGATCGCGATCAGGGAGTGCTCGGCCGAGCCGTAGTACTCGACCAGTCCGGCCTCCGGCAGCACCCTGGCGAACCGCGCACGCAACGCGTCGTCGACCTGCGCGCCGCCGCAGACCACCGTCCGCAGCGCGCTGCCCGGCCGTCGTTCCAGCACCGCCAGTAACGCGGAAAGCATGCTCGGCACCAGATGCACCGCGGTCGCCGTCCGGCTCGCCTCCGCCGCCGCGAACGGCTCCCACTTCGGCAGCAGCCGCACCGAGTTGTCCGTCCACAACGCATGAAGCGCGCCGAACAGGAACAGCGACGACGACAGCGGCCCGGGGATCAGCACCTCGCCCGGCCCGAACCGGCCCAGCGCCTCGAAACTGCGCAGCCAGGACGACCTGGTGCGGAACAGCACCTTCGGCCGCCCGCTGCTGCCGGACGTGGTCGGCAGGTAGAAGCAGCGGCTCTCCGCGGGCTCCACACCGTCCGTTGTGGACGGAGCAGCGCCGGTGACCACGACGTCCGGCGCCGCATCGGCCAGCACCGCTTCGCGCTCACGTGGGGCCCATGCCGGTTCGACGACCAGGGTCGCCGCGCCGAGCAGATCCGCGCCGAGGAACCACGGGAGCACGTCGTGCGTGTCGACGGCTACCCGCGCCCCGGGACCGACGCCGAGGCTCGCCAGGTGCCGGGCCGCGCCGTGCGCACAGGCCAGCAGATCCGCCGGAATCCTGCCTCCGCCGACGATCGGCGGTGTCGCCAGGGTCACTCGCTTCGCGCCTCCGAACCGGCCAGCCGCCCCGGCAGCGCGCGGTGCACGACCGACGCCACGAGCGCGGCGATGACCACCTTCGCCAGGTCGCCCGGCACGAACACCATCGACTGCACGAACGCCGTGCCCATATGCCCGGTGTAGATGCCGAGGAACGGGATGCCGATCACGTAGTCGGCGACCAGCCCGGCGAGGTTGGCCAGCAGCAGCCACCCGAGGTTCGGCGTGCGCAGCCTGCGCACGATGAGCCCGGCGACCAGCGCGGAGAGGATCCAGCCGAGCAGGAAACCGCCGCTGGGCCCGATGAACGGGCCGATCCCGCCGCGCCCGCCGGACAGCAGCGGCAGCCCGATCGCGGTCAGCGCCAGCAGCAGGACGACCGACGCGGTGCCGCGGCGGGCACCGAGGATGCTGCCGGCGAGCAGCGGCCCGATGTTCTGCACGATGATCGGCACGCCGGAGCCGCCGACGTAGACACCGGGGAACAGGCCGAGCACCGCGATGAACGCGGCGAACACCACCGTCCTGGCGAGATCGGCGGCAGGCAGCGTGGCTGACGTCTTGGACACGGACGCACGTTAACCCGCGTCAAGGGCAATCCAAAAAGACCGCCGTCACATTGTGAGACGTCCACAGTGCACAGGCTCACACCCGCGCCGAAGCCCGATCCGCTATGAGACTTCGGCCAGGAATCCGCGCGCCGGGTGCTCCCAGCGTCCACCAGTGCCCGAGCCCGTCCAGCACCTCGGTACGGGCACCGGCCCAGCCGCGCGACGGCGGTGGTCGCCGGTGCCGGCGTCTTCGGTGGCGAGCAGGCTCAGCCCGGGGCGCGCCACGGCCACGGGCAGTTTTTCGCTCTGTGCGGCCAGGAACTCCTCCTCCGCGGACCGGTACAGCGCGAGCACGCAGCGCCCATCCCGGCGTTCTGCCCGACTGCCACGGCCTCGGCCACCGCGGGCGGCATACCGAGCCCGGCCATCCGCCCGGCGCGTTCGGCCAGCGGGGCTTCCATCGTCGCCGCGGCCAGCTCCTCGCCCTTGCCCGGCGTCCGCCAGATCCGCGTGAGGTCGTGCCACACGTGCTGGGCGTTGGTTACCGATCCGACTACAGCCACGGCGGAAACAGGTCTCTCCAAGCAGATCGGCCGCGGATGCGTATCCGCCTGCTTCCGGTCGAATCAGTGACCGCGGTCGAACAGGCCGAGCACGTCGGAGGCCCAGCTCAGCAGCAGGTCCGGCCGGGTCATCGCGACCGAGAGCACGTGCCCGCCGCCTCAGCCGTGCCCGACGAGGTGCACCGGTTCGCCAAGGGTTTCCAGCTCGCGGACCAGCCAGTCGCGGTACTCCGGGGCGGTGGCGCCGAACCCGGCGGGCACCCGGGCGCCGAAGCCCAGCGACGGGCACACCACGTCGTCCCGGCTCAGCTCGGCGGGCAACATGGGCACAGGCCAGGAGCTCCGCGCCGGTAACGGAAACGTAGGCGGCCGGTCCTAGCGTCCGTGCTGTCCGGAGCACCGGCTGGAAGGAGAGTCATGTTCACGAAAAGGATCGGTGGCCTGGCCGCCGCGTTGCTGATGTGTGGTGCGGTCGCCGTGGCGGGCTGCCCCGGCGCCACCCCGAAGTCCAGCGAGTGGGGCGCCGCGCCGACAGCCACGACCAACGGGCTCGATTGGGGCGCCACGCCGTCGATCGTGGCGGCCACCGGCCTGAGCTGAGCCGCGGTCTGTTCGCCGGGCGGGCCGGCGCTCGGCGAACAGCCGGTCCGGGCTTGTGCGCACAGTTACGGCCGCTGACCCGGACGAGTGGTTTCCCTTGCCCCGCCTCGTGCTACCTGGTCAGTAGCCCGGAGGAGGACCTATGTCGGCTCGGCTCAGCACGGTGACCGCGGAGATGGACTTCGACCGGATCACGCGAGCCGTCGGGGAGACACTCGAAGAGTTCCTGGAAGGCCAGGCCCGCCATCCCCTCGATCCCTGTCTGCCGCCGCTGGTGGACGTGGTGCGCGAGTTCCTCGGTGGCGGCGGGCGATCGCGGCCCCTGTTCTGTTACTGCGGGTGGCTGGCCGGTGACGGCGACCCGGCGGGCGGGCCGGTCGCCAGGCTGGGCGCGGCGCTGGAGCTGTTCCACACGTTCGCGCTGATCCACGACGACGTCCTCGACGGGTCGGCGCTGCGCCGCGGCAGGCCGACGGTGCACCGGGTGCTGCGCGGCAGCTACCACGGGCAGGACGAGGGCGAGGCAGGCCGGTTCGGCGTCAACGCGGCCATCCTGCTCGGCGACCTGTGCCTGACGTGGGCGGACGAGCTGCTCTACGCGTCGGGCACGGACCAGGACTCGATCCGCCGCGCCGAGCCCGTGCTGCACGCGATGCGCACCGAAGTGCTCGTCGGCCAGTACCTCGACCTGGCAGGCGGGTGGACCGACGACGTACTCGACCGCAGCTGGCGCGCGCTGCGGCACAAGACCGCCGGGTTCACCGTCGAGCGCCCACTGCAGATCGGTGCGCTGGCCGCGGCGGCACCGCCGGACGTACTGCGGGCGTGCGGCGCCTACGGCCGTCCGCTCGGCGAAGCGTTCCAGCTGGAGGACGAGATGCTCGGCGTGTTCGGCGACTCGCTCGCCGCGCTCCGTGAAGGCAGGCGGACCGTGCTCATGGCGCTGACGTGGCGGCGGGCCGGTAGACGGCAGCGTGAGGCGATCGCCGCCGGCTACGGTGACCCGCACCTGGACCGCGAAGGGGCGGAGCGGCTGCGCGCGATCGTCCAGGACACCGGCGCCGACCTGGCGATCGGCGATCTCGTCGAGGCACGCAGGCGGGAGGCGCTCGCCGCCCTGGAAAGCCCCGCGCTGCCCCGCCCCGCCCGGACCGCGCTCACCCGGCTCACCGCCCGCTGAGCGTCCACAAAGGACTAACCAGTGTCTCAAACTGCGACCGGAGAACCGGCTCGCGCGGCCTAGTGTCGGACGAGAGTGCCTCCGGCCGGAGGCACGCGCGCAGGAGGCTGCCATGAAAGCGCTGGTGTACCACGGTCCTGGCCGCAAGTCCTGGGAAGACGTCCCCGATGCCACGGTGCGTGAGCCGGGCGACGTCGTCGTCCGGGTCGACACCACCACCATCTGCGGCACCGACCTGCACATCCTGCACGGGGACGTGCCCGCGGTGACCGACGGGCGCGTGCTCGGCCACGAGGCCGTCGGCACGGTGACCGAGACGGGAAGCGCCGTCACCGGGTTCCGCACCGGCGACCGGGTGCTGGTGCCGGCCATCACCCGCTGTGGCCGCTGCGCGTACTGCCGGCGCGGGATGCCTTCGCACTGCCAGACCGTCGGCGGGATCGGCTGGATCTTCGGCCACCTCATCGACGGCACGCAGGCGGAGTACGTGCGGGTGCCCTACGCCGACTCGTCGCTGTACGCGGTGCCGGACGAGGTCAGCGACGAGCAGGCGATCTTCCTGGCGGACTCGCTGCCGACCGGTTACGAGGTCGGGGTGCTGGCGGGTCAGGTGCGGCCCGGTGACGTGGTGGCCGTGGTGGGCGCGGGCGCGGTTGGGCTGGCGGCGATCCTGACCACCGGCCTGTGGGGCGCGTCGCGGGTGATCGCCTTGGACACCAACAAGTTCCGGCTCACCAAGGCACTGGAGTTCGGCGCCACCGACGCGGTGGAGGCGGGTCCTGGTGCCGTCGACGAGGTCCGCGCGATGACCGACGGGCTCGGCGTGGACGTCGCGATCGAGGCCGTCGGCTTCCCGGAAACCCTGCTGACCGCCGCCGCGCTGGTGCGCCCCGGCGGGGCGATCGCGAACATCGGCGTGCACGGGGTGCCGGTGGAACTTCCGGTGCAGGACCTGTGGATCCACAACGTGCGCATCACGATGGGGCTTGTGGACACGGTTTCCATCCCGACCCTGCTGAAAATGGTGGCCAGTGGCCGGATCCCGGCCGAGAAGATGGGCACGCACACCTTCGGCCTCGGGCGGATCGACGAGGCCTACGACGTGTTCGCCAACGCCGGCGCGCACGAAGCACTGAAAGTGGTGCTCACCCGCTGACGCGTCACGAGCGGGCCGGGAACCAGGGCACGACCGCGGAGGTCCGGCGCTGGTAGTCGGCGTACTCCGGGTACCGGCCGCGGCTGATGCTCTCCGTGAACTTGGTCGACCCGACGAACAGCAGCGTGAGCAGGAACGCGCCGAGCACGGTCCACTGCCACAGTGAACCTGCGGCGATCACGCCGAAGAAGAAGATCACCCACCACTGCGCCTGCTCGAAGAAAAAGTTCGGGTGCCGCGAATAGCGGAACAGCCCGGTGCGCAGGAACCGCCGCTCCGGCTCGCGCCCGGCGGCGGTTTCGGCGTGCTTCCACCGGTGGAAGTCCCACTGCTGCTGATCGGCGACCGTTTCGCCGACCAGGAAGGCCAGGAACACCACCGTGGCCACCACATCCCAGGCGCCGAAGGCCGAGGGGTGGGTCAGCGCGGTGTAGGCGGGCAGCGTGATCAGCAGCAGGATCACGTTCTGGTACAAGGAAATGAAGAAGAAGTTGAACAGCTGGTACTGCCAGGGCGCCATCCGCCCGCGCAGCACGGCCCAGCGGTAGTCCTCGCCGCCACGGGCATAGCCGCCCTTGCGGGCGAAGTTGAACGTCAGCCGCAGGCCCCACAGCACGCCGAGCGCGAACATGACGTTCAGCCTGGTGTCGGCGAAGCCCGCGTGCCCGGCGAAGATGCCCAGGTAAACGAGCGGAATGATCGACCAGATCCGGTCCACCCAGGAGTACTCACGGGTGATCACCGACAGCAGCCAGGTGACCAGGCAGATCCCGGCCCAGACCAGCAGGCACACGCCCAGCACGTTCATGAGCGAACTCTAAACCGCCGGTAGGCTGGAGGGGTGCGGACTCGCCCGACCCTGACCTGGACTCCCACCGGCGAGGTGTGGCCCACCACCGAAAGCCTGGACGAGGTGGCCGGCGTGGTGGCCGACGGGGAAGTCGTGGTGCTCAGCGGCGCGGGCCTGTCCACCGAGTCGGGCATCCCGGACTATCGCGGTGCGAGCGGCAGCCTGCGCAAGCACACCCCCATGACGTACCAGGCATTCGTGGACAGTGTCGAAGGCCGCCGCCGGTACTGGGCGCGCAGCCACCTCGGCTGGCGCACGATCGCCCGCGCGGCGCCGAACGACGGGCACCACGCGGTCTCACGGCTGCGCGCCGCCGGGTTCGTGTCCGGCGTCATCACGCAGAACGTCGACGGGCTGCACCAGGCGGCGGGCACCCCGGAGGTCGTCGAACTGCACGGCAGCCTGGACAGGGTGATCTGCCTCGGCTGCCGTCGCACGAGCGCGCGCGACGAGCTGGACGCCCGCCTGCGCGCGGCGAACCCGGCGTTCGAGGCCGCCGCCACGCGCATCAACCCCGACGGTGACGCGGAGATCTCCGCCGAGGCGGCGGCCGCCTTCCGGCTCGTGTCATGCGCGGCCTGCGCCGGGGGCGTGCTGAAGCCCGATGTCGTGTTCTTCGGGGAAAACGTGCCGCCGGAACGGGTACAGCGGTGCTACGGGCTGATCGACGAAGCCGCCGCGCTGCTGGTTCTCGGTTCTTCGCTCACAGTCATGTCCGGCCTGCGTTTCGTCCGCCGCGCGGCGGAAACGGGGAAACCGGTACTGATCGTCAACCAGGGCCCCACACGCGGAGATCGTTATGCCGCAGTACGAGTAGCCCGCACGCTCGGCCCCGCGCTCACCGAACTGACGGCGCGGCTGGGGGCCTGAGACACCAATCCGGACAGCGGGCACAATGTGCCGCGTGCGAGTGAGCGAACTGCAGGCGGTCTGGGAAAAACTCGGCACTGAAGACCCGTTGTGGGCGGTGCTTTCCGATCCCGGGCGCAAGGGCGACGGCTGAGACCTCGACGAGTTCATGGCCACCGGGCACGAACACGTCTCGTACGTCATGGGTTTGCTGGTTCGGCACGGACTCACCCTCGGCGAACGGGTGCTCGATTTCGGCTGCGGGGTCGGGCGGCTGTCGCAGGCGCTGGCCGGGCACGCGCCGCACGTGACGGGCGTGGACATCGCGTCGTCGATGGTGGACAGGGCGCGCGAGCTCAACGCTTTCGGCGAGCGGGTCACCTACGAGCACTACGACGGGCGCCTGCTTCCCTTCGAGGACGGCAGTTTCGACTCCGCGGTGAGCCTGCTCGTGGTGCAGCACATGCCACCCGCCGTGCAGCTGTCGACGATGCTGGAGCTCAACCGCGTGGTGCGCCCGGGCGGGCTGCTGGTCATGCAGGCCCCGCGCGCACCCCGCAGCGCGCAGCCGCTGGTGGTCGAGACCTGCCGCGCCGAGATCACCGTGCTGGAAGGCCCGGACTTCTTACCGCCCAACGAGATCGGCACCGTGCGCGCGCTGGTGGCCAATCGCGGGCCCAGCGTATGGACCCTGGATCACGACATCAAGTTTGCCAACCACTGGCTCCGTGACGGCGAAATGGTGGCGCGGGACGACGGCCGCACCGAGCTGCCACGCACGGTCGCGCCCGGTGAGTCGCTGGAACTGGAGCTGATCGTGCGCGCCCCCGCCGAGCCCGGCCGGTACGAGCTGGAACTGGACCTGGTCGAGGAGTTCGTGGCCTGGTGGTCCGAGCACGGCAGCCCGACCGCGCGGATCGCCGTGACCGTCGGCGAAGGCAGCCCGGGGCAGCTGGTGTTCACCTCCGCCGAACCGGTTTCCGTCGCCGGCGAGGCGGAGCGGAACGAGGGCATCGAGATGCACCCGGTGCCCGCTCCCCTGATGCGGTCGGTGTTCGAGCACATCGGCGCGGAGCTGCTGGCGACCGACGACCTCGCCATGGCGGGCCCGGAATGGGCCAGCCGCACGTACCTCATCCGCGCGGGGCGGCGTTAGGGATCCGACCGGAAGCAGGCGGACACCAACCGCAGCGGATTTGCTCGGAGAAACCCATTTCCGCCGTGGCTGTAGTCGGGTGGGTAACGATCGGCACGGTCGGGATGCCGGTGCAGGCGCCACAACGCCAGCGCCAGGTGCAGCCGTAGCCGCCCGTTCGGTTCGCGGACCGGCCGGCCGGGCAGCCCTTCGAGGTGGGCGAGCCGGTCCTGCGGGGTCGAGTGGTGCACGACGAGAGTGGCCGCCACAGCCCACAAGCTGGTGGCCGAAACGACCGTGACCAACGTGGCGAGCACCCACGGCGCGGCCCGCGCCGCGCGCTCGACCACACGGACGTCCGAGACCGGTTCGGGACCGGGGCCGACGTCCGGTTCCGGTGCGGAATCCCTTGCCACGCGGGCGATCCCGCCGCCGCAGGCGAAGCCCGCAGTCGGTCGTGTTCGCCGAGACCGAGCTGCCGGGCCGCCCGCAGCCGCGCGGACTCGGTCGCCGACGCGTCGAAGACGACCGCGGCCGGACCCCGGCCTGTGGTCCGTTCGCGCACGCCTCGCGCCGCGGCACACGCACGTTCGAGGATCATCGCCTCGACCGCGTTCGCCGGAGCGCCGAGTTCCAGCCACAATCGCGCCGAACTGCCCGGGCGGACGCTCGGCCAGCCGCGGCCGGAGTCACCGGAGCCGCGCACCCAGCCGTCCGGTTCGACCCGCGTCCGGATCCGGCGCAGGTCGTCGGCCAGCCCGGCCGGGCAGCCGGCCAGCACCGCGGCGCCGCACACGATGGCCTCGAGCCCCGCGCGCGACGTGACCAGCTGATCGAAGCAGGCGATCACCTCGACCGCCGCGCCCGCACCCGGATCGGGCGCGGCCGGCTTGCCCAACAAATCCCTCATGCACCCAGCGTGCCCTCAACGGTCCAGCAACCGCCGCAACCAGGGCACACGCTGGGCTTTCGCCGCCTGCGACAGGGTCGCCTGCGCGGCGAGGCCGTCGAACCCGTGGAATCCGCCGGGCCACACGTGCAGTTCCGCCTGGCCGCCCGCGCGCCAGATCCGGGAGGCGTACTCGACGGCTTCGTCACGGAACGTCTCCGCCGAGCCGACGTCGATGAACGCGGGCGGCAGCCCGGAAAGGTCGGTGGCGCGGGCCGGGGCGGCGTAGCTCGGCACGCCGGGCCCGCCGCGGCGGTCGCCGAGCAGCGCCGTCCAGCCCAGTTCGTTGGAGTTGCGGTCCCAGATGCCCAGGCCCGTCATCTGGTGCGCGGACGCGGTGTCGTTGCGATCGTCGAGCATGGGGCACAACAGCATCTGGCCGAGCAACGCCGGCCCACCTCGGTCGCGGGCGAGCAGGGCGGTGGCGGCGGCCAGTCCCCCGCCCGCGCTGGCACCCGAGATGACCACCTTCGCCGGGTCGATGTTCAGCTCGGCCGTGTGCCCGACTGTCCACTCGAGACCGGCATAGCAGTCCTCGACCGGTGCGGGATAAGGGTTTTCCGGCGCCAGCCGGTAGTCGACGGAGACCATGGCTAGCCCGAGTTCGGCCGCCCAGCCGAGCGTCTCCAGCGCCTCGGGGCCACGGTGATCCCCGATGATCATGCCGCCACCGTGCGCCGCGTAGAGGACACCGGCCGGGGCCTGGGTGCCGGTGGGCAGGCAGATCAGCAGCGGCACGTCCGGGGCGCCGGCCGGGCCAGGGACCAGGCGTTCGGTGACCTCGTAGCGGCCGCCGAGGCGGAACTCGTCGTCGTCGACGCGCTGTTCGGCCATACCTTCGCGGAGGACCTGGATCAGGTCGGGGGTGAAAGTGGCCGGGATGCGCTGGAGGATCACCGCGAGCGCGGCGGCCAGCTCCGGATCGAACGGCGGCGGCGGGCCAACCTCACGGCTTCGCTCGTTGGCGGGAACAGTGCCGGTCATCGGCTCTCCTTCAAGTTCCGGGCCACCGCGGTGTGGCCGGTTCCGTCCATTCTCTGCGGCCACGCCCGCGCCGACAGCGCCATCCGGCGGGCTTTCCCCGCCACCTGGCGCCTTATCGCTCGCCGAACGCGCCCTGTCGTGACTCCGGCTCCGCGACCGGAATCCCGCAACCCGGGCAATGCGTGGCGTCCTCGTCCTCCCGGAACCGCCCGCACTCGGGGCACACCCGGTTCAGCCAGCAGACCGGGTCGCCGCCTTCACTCATCGTTCCAGTGTGGCAGAGCCGGCCCTTCCCCGGAGACCGGATTCTCAGCGACGCCGGAAAGTCAGCTCCAGGCGGTATGGTGAGTTCAGGCTGAGGCCCACCTGCCGCGGGATCTCCGCGCCCGGCTTGAGCCGGAAATCCGTCGCCCGCGCCAGGAGTTCCTCGAACGCGATCGCCAGTTGCAGCCGGGCGAAATGCAGTCCGAGGCAACGGTGGATGCCCAGCCCGAAGGCCAGGTGCGGGTTGGGCTCACGGTCGAAGATCAGCTCGTCGGGCCGGTCGAACCGGGCCGGATCGCGGTCGGCCGCCGCGAAGAACACGGCCAGCCGGTCGCCCGTTTTCACCGCTGTGCCACCGAGTTCGGTGTCCCGGGTGGCCGTGCGGGCCATGAACGCCACCGTGGTTTCCAGGCGCAGGAACTCGTCCAGCTCGCGCCGCCACCAGTCCGGCCGCCGGAGGATCGGTTCGACGTCGGGCCGGGTCGCGAGGTGATAGGCGATGTTGGTGAGCACTCCGCGCGTGGTGTCCAGACCACCGAGGAACAGCGTGGTGACGATGCCGAGGCGTTCCTCCATCGTCAGCTCGCGGCCGTCGATGCGTGCGGTGACAAGGGCGCCGAGCACGCCGTCGTCCGGCGCGGCCTGCGCGAGCGCCTCGACGGCGAGACCGGCCAGGGTCTGGAACGCCTCCGGCGTGCTCGCGACCGCGGCCTGTTTCGCCGCGGCCACTCCTCTGTCCACGAGATCGGTGTCGTCGGTGGCGAACACGATCTTCGCCAGGGAACCGGCGCTGAACGGCACCGCGAAATCGCCCACCACCTCGAACTCACCCTTGTCGAGGAATCCGGCGACAGCCGTGTGCGCGATCTCCCGCAATTGTTCCTCGTACCGCAGGAGATACGCGCGGGTGAAGAACGGGTTGAGGATCTTGCGGTACTCGCGGTGTTCCGGCGGATCGGTGTCGATCGGGATGACCCGCACCGGCACCCCGCGCAGGCTCGGTTGCGCGGAGCTGAACGTCTCCGCGTCCGCGCAGACCGCCCGGACGTCCTCGTACCGGGTGAGCACGTGGTACCCGCCATCGGCCGCACTGTGCGGAATCGGACACCGGGTGCGCGCCGCCGCGGCCGCGTCCAGCAGGTGCTCGCGCTGGTCCTCGGCATAGAGGTCGATGCCGTCCAGGATCTCCTCGACCGATTTGGCCATGTGCCCTCCCCGGTTTAGCCGGACCCACCACGGTAGAGCCGTGCGACGCGGCGGGACATCGGCCGGCCGGGCGAACACGAATGGCCGACTCAGCCCACCGTCCACGGCGCGCGCGACAGCGTGCTGCCGGTTTCGAGCAGGGACTTCAGGTTCGACAGCACCGCGGGCCAGCCACCGGACACCGCTTCGAAATCGGCCTGGCTCGGCAGGTCGACGTGCGTGACGGTGAGCTTGACGATCCCGTCGTGCCGCTCGATCTCGAACGTGACCTGCGACGGGCCGTCCGCGGGATCCGGCGCGTCCCACGTGGTGACGAGGCGCTTCGGTGGCGTGGCTTCCACGACCGTGCCGGTCACGTCGGCGATACCGGACCCGTCGAGCCTGCGATGCTCCCAGCTGGACCCGGCCTGCCAGTCGGAAACGTTGCTGTGGCCCCAATATCGGGCCGTGAGGTCGGCGTCGGTGAGCGCCTCCCACACCTTTTCCGGTGTGCTCTCGATGTAAGTGACATAGACGAAACCGGGCCTGTCGGACATCGCGTCCTCCGCCTTTCTCTTGACCGCGCTCAGCGTGGTGAGCCGCGGGCGCTCGAATTTCCCGATCCAGCGTTCGGAGATCTCGTGCAGCGGCACGGGATTGAGGTAGTGCAGCTTTTCGCGTCCCCGCCGCACCGTGCTGACCAGGTTCGCCGCCTCGAGCACCGCCAGGTGCTGGGTCGCGGCCTGGCGCGTCATGTCGAGACGCTCACACAGCTCCCCCAGCGTCTGCCCGTTCTGCTCGTGCAGCCGGTCGAGCAGGTAGCGCCGGGTCTGGCCGGCGAGTGCCTTGAAGACCTTGTCCATCGTGACGCCACGATAGGCAAGTAAATGCTTGCATGTCAACCGGCGAGGTTTCGAGCCCACTCGAAAGGGGTCGCCCGCGGAGATCAAGTTCGCTACGGTGCAGCAGGTGAAGAAGATCGCCGCGGTCGCGGCCCTCGCGCTGCTTCTCGCGGCCTGCGGCGGTTCGGCCCAGCAATCGGGCACCCCGAAAGCCGACCCGGACGCGCTCTGGAGCGCCTACGTGAGCGCGCTGGCCAAGCTCGACTCGACGGCGGTATGCGGGCTGTTCACGAGCGAGGGAGCGCACACCTTCGCGCAGGCGTGGGAATCGGCGGACTGTCCCGGCGCGGTGAGCAAAGCCGGCGCCGAGGTGACCACGCCGCACCAGACCCCGCACACCAAGGACACCGGAAAACAGAACCTGGTCACCATGACCGACTGCGGCATCGGTGCCCTGACCGCGAAACAGGTCGAGGGCGGCTGGCAGTTCTCGGACTACCAGCCGCCGTCCACCGTGGGCTACTGCGGCGGCTGAGGCTCAGCGCAGCCCGGAACGCACGAACGCGTCCATCACCTGCCGCTGCAAGATCAGATACAACGCGAAGATCGGCAGGCAGGCGATCCCGGACGCGGCCATCACCGCGCCCCAGTTGTCCCCCTCCGCGGAGAGGAACCCGCGAATTCCGATCTGCAGCACCGAATCCGTGCGCTGCAGCACCAGCGCGGGCCAGAAGTAGTCGTTCCACGCCGAGATGAACAGCATGATCGTCAGCGACGCCAGCGCGGGCCGCAGATTGGGCACCACGACCGTCCACAAGGTCAGCCACGACGAGCGCCCGTCCATCCGCGCGGCGTCGAGCAGCTCCTTCGGGAACGCCTGGAGATGCTGGCGCAGCAACATGATCGCCATCGTGGAGCACACCGTCGGCACCACCACCCCGGCCAGCGCGTTGAGCAGGCCGAGCTGGGACAGGTACACGTAGTTCGGGATCATGGTGACCTGGAAGGGCACCAGCCACGCACCCACGAACAGCAGGTACACCAGGTTCCGCCCGGGGAAGGTCCACGCGACGAAGGCGTAGGCGGCCAGCAGCGCCACGAGCAGCTGCAGCACACTGCTGGACGCGGCCACCAGGAACGTGTTGAGCAGCATCTTCCCGATCGGGATGATGTGCCACACGTAGTCGTAGCTCAACGGGGAAAGCGGCCACGGCAGCGGGCTGGTGTCGAGCACGTCCTGCGGGCGGCGCACCGAAGTCGCGTACATCCAGTAGATCGGGAAGACCGCGAACAGCGACAGCACGACCAGCAGCAGGTGCCCGGCCAGCGACCGGCCGCGGGTGGTCTCCCCGACCGGCTGGTCGCCGGCCACGGTCTCGATGACCTGCGGCCCGGCCACCACGGGCGGGTCGAGAACGGCGAGGGGCATCGGAATTCCTCAGTTGTCGTAGAAGCTCAGCTTGTCGGACAGCCACACGAAAAGCACCGCCAGCAGCCCGAAGCAGACGAAGAACACGGTGCCCGCGGCTCCGGCGAAACCGGCGTCGAAATTGCGGAACCCGTACTCCCACAACAGGTAGTAGACGTTCGTGGTGGCGCCGTCCGGGCCGCCCTGGGTGAGGATGTCGATCAGCGGGAACGTGATCTGCACCGACAGCAGGGTGGTCATCAGCACCAGGAACAGCACGGTCGGGGAAAGCAGCGGCAGCGTGATCCACCGGGTGGTCTGCCAGCGGGAGGCGCCATCGAGCGAGGCGGCGGCCGGATAGTCGGCGCTGATCCCGGTCAGCCCGGCCGAAATCACCAGCGTGGCGAACCCGAGCAGGCTCCACCCGGACACCACGATGATCGCGATGATCGCCGCGTGTGGCTCGCGCAGGAAGTTCACCGGCTCGCCGCCCAGCGCGCGGATCACCCGGTTCACCGGGCCGCTCCGCGGGTCGAACAGCCACCGCCACACCGCGGCGCTCGCGATCGGGGTGACCAGCGTCGGCAGGAAGATCAGCGCCTGGTAAACGGTTTTCGCGCGGCCGCGCACCCGGCGGGCCAGCAGCGCCACGGCCGTCGGCACCACCACGGTGAACGGCAGCAGCGCGAGGATGTAGACCACCGTGTTCCAGCCGGCCTGGCCGAGTTCGGGCAGGGACAGCACCCTGGCGTAGTTGCTCAGCCCGGCGGAGGTCATCGGGGACGTGGGCAGCAGGTTCCAGTTGTAGAAGGAAAGCTGGACGGTCCGCACCAGCGGCCGGTAGGTCCACAGGTAGAGGAAGACCAGTGCGGGCGCCAGGTACAGCAGCGGGACGAGCCGGCCACGCAGGCGGCGCGTCACCGAGAGCCGGGCAGCCCGGCTCTCGGGGACGCCGGCCGGAGCGGGGGCGGTGACGGGAACGAGCACGGCGGTCAGTGCGAGTACTCGGCCGCCATGGCCATCATGTCGCTGATCGAACCCTCGTAAACGGTGTCGCTCACGCCGACCGGCACCGACGTCGCGGTGGCGGTTTCGGGGTACACGTCGATCCGGGTGCAGGCGGCACCGACGATGCCGCGGATACGGTCCGGGCCGGCCAGCACGTCCTGGGTGTAGGCGTTCGCGCCGCTGATCCACACCGGGATCCCGGCGAGCACCCCGGCCGCGGCGTGGTGGGCGTGCCCGCTGACGACGATCTTCACGTCGGTGCCGCGCAGCACCTCGGCGAGCTTCTCCGGCTCGCGGAACCCGAGGTCCTCCATGATCGGCAGCGGCGAAGGCATCGGCGGGTGGTGCAGCGCGAACACGGTGCCGGCGGGCGCCGGGGTGGCCAGCTCGTTCTTGAGCCACGCCAGCTGCTCGCCGGAAAACTCGCCGTGGTGGTGGCCGGGAACGGTGCTGTCCATGACGATCACCCGCAGCCCGTCGATCGTCCGGCTGTAGTCGTAGGGCTCGGTGCCCTCGGCGTCCAGCAGGCCCGCACGGAACGCGGCGCGCTCGTCGTGGTTGCCCATCATGTACAGCACGGGCAGGCCGGTACGCTCGGTGAACTCGTCGACATGCCCGCGCAGGCGCTGGTACGCGGCCGCGTCGGCGGTATCGGCGAGGTCCCCGGTGAGCACGACGGCCTTCGCGGTGCCGAGTTCCTCGACCGCGCCGAACGAGGCGAGCAGGTTCGCGGTGGTGTCCACCTTGTCGTGCAGCAGCTTGCCCTCCTCGACGATGTGGGTGTCACTGATCTGCACGATGGTATGGGTGGGGACGGTCATGATGTTTTTCCTTTCCCTCAACGGTTTTCGACCAGCGCTGTGCGCAGCGCGGTCAGCTCTTCACGGGTCGCGCCATGGGCCAGCAGGAAGTTCTCCACGCTGCCGTGTGCCGCGGTGATGCGGTCCAAAGTGGACAGAATCAGCTCCGGCGGGCAGGCGACGGCGAGTTCTTCATAGCCTTGCGGCAGGCCCATTCCGGCGTGCCTGGCCCGCACGTCGGCCAGGAATGCCTCGCCGAGGTGGACCGAGGTGAGCGCGTAGTCGGCCGCGATGACGTCGTGGGCGACCCCGGCCACCGAAAGCGCCAGCGCGATCACGACCCCGGTGCGGTCCTTGCCCGCCGTGCAGTGCACGAGCGCGGGCAGCGCTTCCGGCTCGGCCAGCGCCCGGACCGCGGCGGTGAGCCGCGCGCCGCATTCGTCGACCATGCGCTCGTAGATCCGGGCCAGCTCCAGCCCCGGCTGCGCGGGCAGCCTGCCGTCGAACACCGGGCACCAGCGCAGGACGGGCCGGTCCCCGGTGAACGGTTCGGGCGCCTGCTCGCGTTCGTCCTGCTCGCGCAGGTCGATCACGGTACGCAGGCCGGTAAGCCGGGCGATGCCCGCTTCGTCCAACCGGGACAGTCCGTCGGCGCGGAGCAGGGTGTGCCAGCGGAGGGTGCCGCCGTCGCGGGTGGGGTACCCGCCGACGTCACGGACGTTGTGCGTACCGGTCAGCGGGAGGTGACGCCCGGGGATCGCACTGTCCACAGTGGTCATTTCGGCATCAGTTCCTGTGCCCGGGTCTGGGCCTCGGTCAGCGTGGTCCTGGCGTCCGCGCCGCGGTACACCACGTTTTCCACGGCCTGCATCATCAGGTCCCGGATCTGCACGTAGTTGTCGCCGGGGAACGAGGTCCACGGCTCCAGGCGGTTCAGCTGGTCGAGATTCGGCTTGAGCAGCGGGTTCCTGGCGGCCCAGTCCTTGAGGCCGTTCGGGTCGTCGACCAGGCCGGTACGCAGCGGCAGGTAACCGATCTTGGACGAGATCGCGGTGTAGGCCTCGTCGCTGGTCATGAACTTGATCAGTTCCCACGCGGCGCGCTGCTTCGCCGGGTCGCCGGAGAAGATGAACAGGGCCGAACCGGAGTTGGTCGGCACGGCGGCCTTGTCGCCGTAGGAGGGCATCGGCGCCGAGCGCAGTTCCCACTTGCCGGCCGCCTGCTGCTGGAAGGTTCCTTGCAGGGCACTGGTTTCCAGGATCATGCCGAGCCCGCCGCGGCCCATCGCGTCGGAGGACTGGGACTGGGCGAGGTCCGGGGTGGCGCCGGTGCGCACCATCTGCTGGGCCATCGTGACGGCGTCGACGGCACCCTGATCGGCGAAGGTGAGGGTCTTACGGTCCGCGGAGATGACGCGGCCGCCGTCGGAGCGGACGAGAGCCTGCAGGCACCAGTCGGTCGCGGCCTTGGTGAGGCAGTCGATGTAGGCGCCGTCCGCGCCGGTGGCGTTCTTGATCGCCAGCGCGTCCTGCTGCACTTCGGCCCAGGTCGCCGGCGGCTTGTCCGGGTCGAGACCGGCCTTGCGGAACAGGTCCGCGTTGTAGAACAGCACCGGGGTGGAGAACACGTACGGCATCCCGTAGGTCTTGCCGTTCATCGTGGCCAGGGTGCGGGCGCGCTCGGCGATCGGATGCGTGCCGCCGAAAGCGGCCTGCACGGCGTCGGTGCCGACGAGGTCTTCCAGCGCCGCGGGCTTGAGCTTGTTGACCGCGTAGTCGAGGTCGCCGAAGGTCAGCTGCGCCACGTCGGGCGCCTTGCCGACCATCAGCTGGCTCTGCACGCTGGAGATCGTGTTCGCGCTCGCGGCACCGGCGCCCTGGGGCGGCTGGCCGTGCACGGTGATGTTCGGGTGCAGCTGATGGAACTTCGTGAGCAGGTCGTTGATCGTGTTCGTCCACGTCCCGGCGGTCGCCAGGTTGTAGCTCTCGAAGGTGATGTCGACCCGCTGGTTCGGGTCGAGTTCGGGAATCAGCGAGGCGGAGCCGGAACTGGTGGCGGTGGCGCCCAGCCCGCCGCACGCGGTGGCCAGCACTGCCACCGCGGCGAGCAGCACGCCCGCGCCGTAACGGCGTAGGGATCTCATGGTTCTCCTTGGGGTTTCAGACAGCGGCCAGTGCGGGTTCGGGCCGCCAGACGAGCCGGCGTCCGGTCGGCGCGTCGAACAGGTGGACGTACGCGGCGTCGGCGGCGAGCGCGACGGTCTCGCCGGCGATCACGCCTAGCGGGCGCGGTCCGCGTACCGCGACGGTGGAAGCGCCCAGTTCGCAGATCGCGACTTCTTCGCTGCCCAGGTTTTCCAGCGCGGTAACGGTTCCGCGCAGGAGTGGCCGTTTGCCGGGTTCCTCGGTGAGCGGGGCGAAGGACAGGTGCTCGGGCCGGATGCCCAGCACCACCTCCTGTTCCGGCGTCTCTCCGGTCCACAGTGGAACGTCGAGATGCTCGGCCTGTACCCGCACGCGGCCGTCGACGGTGCGGACGCGGGCGGGCAGCAGGTTCATCGGTGGCGCGCCGAGGAATCCGGCGACGAACACCGACGCGGGCTCGTCGTAGACCTCGGCCGGGGTGCCGACCTGTTGCAGCTTCCCGCCGTCGAGCAGCGCGATCCGCGTCGCCATGGTCATCGCCTCGACCTGGTCGTGCGTGACATAGACGAACGTCGAACCGAGCCTGCGGTGCAGCGCGGCCAGCTCGGTGCGGGTCGCGGTGCGCAGTTTGGCGTCCAGATTGGACAGTGGCTCGTCCATCAGGAACGCCTTCGGCTCGCGCACCAGTGCACGGCCGAGCGCCACCCGCTGCCGCTGTCCGCCGGAAAGTTCCTTGGGGCGGCGGCGAAGCAGCGCGGACAGGTCCAGCTGAGCGGCTACTTCGGACACCCGGTCCCTGATCTCCGCCTTCGGCCGGCGCCGCACGCGCAGCGGGAAGCCGATGTTGCCGGCCACGCTCAGATGCGGGTACAGGGCGTAGCTCTGGAAGACCATCGCCAGGTCGCGGCTTTTGGGCGGCAGGTGCGTCACGTCGTCGCCGTCCACCAGGACGCGGCCGGCGCTGGGTGGCAGCAGGCCGGCGATCATCCGCAGCAGGGTGGTCTTCCCGCAGCCGCTGGGGCCCAGCAGTGCGAGGAAGTCGCCGTCCGCGATCTCCAGGTCCACCCGGTCGACCGCGGTCACGCCGCCGAACCGGCGGGTGAGCTCTTCGAGGTGTATCCGTCCCACGACATCCTCCCGTGAATCCGCGTTACAGAGATTCCTTTATCTCTGGTACGCGCTTACACAGCGAGTGTTGGCGAAGGACATGAACGGAAGGTGACCGGCGGTCGAGCGTTTTCCGACGCTCACAACAGAAATCAGGGGTCGGGCGTGAACCTCAGTTACGCCGCGTGTCCGGGGTGATCACGTTCCACACCTCGTCCAGCACCTCCGCGGACACGTCCGGCCGACGGAAACCGGCGGTCAGCTGCAGGGATACCAGCAGCGCCAGCTGCGCGACCGGACCGGCCATGACATCGTTGCCCTGCAAGGGAAGCGTGCCGGTGACGAGCGTGATGTCAGCCACCGCGGCGAGTGGCGAGCGGGCGAACGACGTGATCCCGACTACCGTGGCGCGCGCCTTGCCCGCCGCCTCGGCGACGCGGAGCGTCAGTTCGTTGGAGCCACTGGAACTGATCGCGACGCAGACGTCCTCCGGCGCGAGCAGGCGGCCGATGATCTGCTGGCTGATCGCCTCCTGCGGGGCTTCGGCGAGAAACCCGGCGGTGACGAACCGCAGCGCGGCGGCCTGTGCGACGAAACCCGAGGCCCCGTTGGCGACGAACAGGATCCGGCGCGCGTCGGTCAGGACGTCGGCCGCCTCGCGCAGCGCGGCGGGCTCGATCGCGCCCATCCCCTCCGCGACCATGGTGCTGACCGTGGCGAACACCGCCGCGGCGATCGCCTCCGGCGAGTCCTCCGGCCCGAACTCCGCACGCACCGGTTCCGCCCCGGTGCCCACGTCGCGCGCGAGCAGCAGGCGCAGCTGCTGGAAACCGCGGAACCCCAGGTGCTGACAGGCCCGCACCGCCGTCGCCGAGGACGTGTTCGCCGCCGCCGCGAGGTCGGCCACCGACCAGTCGATGACCTCGGTGGGCCTGGCGAGCACCACCTCGGCCACCCGTTGCTCGCTGGGCAGCAGCGCGGGCAGGGCCGCCCTGATCACGGCAAGGGTGTTGCCGGTGGGCTGGTCGCTCATGCGCTCATAGATACCACTGCGACCAGGGCGCACGACAGCCGATCCCAGGATTCCTTGCGCCAGAACGAAATTCACCAACTGTTCTCGCGTGATCAGCCGGTGGCGAGCGAGACCTCGGTCGACTTGACGAGGGCGGCCACCGGGACCCCTGCGGCGAGGCCCAGTTCCTCGACCGCCTCACGGGTGATCGCGGCGGTCAGCTCCCCGCCTTCGACGGCGACCTTGACGGTGGCCATCGCGCCGCCCGCGGAGATCGCGGAGACCTGCCCCGGCAACTGGTTGCGGATGCTGATTCCGCGCACCGGCCCGGTGGCCAGCGACACCTCGGTGGATTTGATCAGGATCCGGACCGCCGTGCCTTCGGCGAGGCCGAGCTCGTCCACGGCCTCGCGGGTGATCGCGGCGGTGATCAGCTGCCCGCCGGACAGCCGCGATCTGACCGTCGCCATCGCCTCGCCGGAGACCACCGCGAGGACCGTGCCGGCGAGCTGGTTGCGAATACTGAGGCTCATCCGCGCAGCGTAATCCGCATCCGTCGGCGGCGCGGGCCGACCGCTGGTCACGCAAAACCTCATGCCCCCGACGCCGCGCACGCCGGCGCCGCGGACCCGGGCTTGCCAAGATTAGGACGCGTGTCCTAAGTTCAGGACAGTTGTCCTGACCCAGGAGGCCATGATGAGTTCCCCGTTCGTGTTCATGGACGTGCGCACCACCGACGTCGGCGCGTCGCGCCGGTTCTACACGGAGCTTTTCGGCTGGCAGGTGGCCGATCTGCCGGTGCCGATGTTCACCGGAGAGACCGGCCCGTGGGGCGCGCTGACCCAGCTCGCCGAGGACGACGCCCGGCAGCCGCAGTGGATTCCGTATGCACCGGTCGCGGATCTGGATGCCGCCGTGGCCAAGGCGGTCGGACTCGGCGCCACCGTGACACGCGAACGCGTCGACCTGCCCCAGGGCTCGGTGACCGTGATCGAGGACCCGGTGCACGCCACGCTCGCGCTCTGGGAAGCGCACGACTAGGCCCGAGCCGCACCGCTTCCCCGGGAATCGAGACGGTCAAGCGGGGCTGAGCGGGGGCGCCAGAAAACGCTGCAATACCGCGGCCTCCGCGCGGAGCTGCTCGGCTCGCTCACCACGTCCGAGGCGCTCGTACTCCGCCGCGGCGTCCGTGCGTTCGCCGGCCTCGTTCGTGACGATCGAGCGCACCTCGGCCTCGGTAAGGTTGCGGCGCGCGGCATCCGCGGCACCGACCCCGAGGGCCGCGCCCGCGACGTGCTCGTTCCCGATGGTGGTGTCCACCCGCTGGCCGGCCGGTACCGCCTCGGCGTTGTCGATCGCCGCCAGCGCGGACCGCAGCGCACCGATGGCGGCGCGCTCCCTGTTCTTGAGCGCGGCTTTGAGGGCGTTCCGCAGTTCCTCGCGTATCGGCGTACTCACCCCCGAGACCTAACCAGAGGGCAGGCGCACCGGCGACCCGTTTTCCCGACGGTGTACCGGAACTCCGTGGCGGAGCTCTTCGTCCGGGTTCATCGGCGCATCAGTTTCACCGCCGCGCCCGCTGCCCCGGACACGGCCGCGGCACCGGCCGAGAAGAGCAGGGCGTGCTGCCCGCGCACCCGGCGCCGCACCTGTGCGTACGGCACCGTGGAGAACGACACCAGCTCGTAGCGCGACACGTACCGGCCCGGCAGCAGCCGTTCGAGGGTGTGCTCGATCCGTTGTCCCAGGCGGAAAACCGGCGACGCCACCTTGTCCCGCATCTCGATGAAGTTCGCCAGCGCCATCCGCGCGATCGCCTCGGTGTCAGCCCGGCGGCTCTGTTCGAACAACGGCAGCGCGCGAGTCCAGTCACCGCCGGTCTCGCTCAGGCACCGGTCGAGCACCACGACGTCCTCGAACGCGCAGTTGGCGCCCTGGCCGTAGAACGGCACGATGGCGTGCGCCGCGTCGCCGATCAGCCCGGCCCGGCCGGAATGCCACGAGGTGCAGCGGACCGTGCCCAGCAGGCCGACCGGGTTGAGCTGGTAGTCCTCGACGAGGCCCGGGATCAGCGGCACGACGTCCGGATAGTGCTCGGCGAAGTACCTCTCGACCGCGGCCGGGCTGCTCAACGAGGCGAAGCTGGCGGTACCGCTGTTCGGCCAGAACAGGGTGGCG
Organism: Amycolatopsis sp.; assembly: GCF_035546795.1. Classification (GTDB taxonomy): domain Bacteria; phylum Actinomycetota; class Actinomycetes; order Mycobacteriales; family Pseudonocardiaceae; genus Amycolatopsis_E. The sequence goes on along the minus strand of NZ_DASZWC010000005.1, from coordinate 56,896 downwards.
GTGAACGAGCGGTCGGGGTTCGGCAGGGCGATCATCATCGACCGGCCGCGCGGCCAGATGTGCAGCGCCCCGGGATCGAGCGCGAACTCGCCCGCGCGCGCCGGAATCGTCAGCTCCTTGTAGCCGTAGTCCAGGAAATCCAGGCTTTCCGTGGTCGCCCCGGCCCGCAGCAACTGCCCGCGCACGGCCGAACCCGCCCCGTCCGCGCCCAGTACGACGTCCGCGACGGCGCGGACCTCGCCGCCGGGAGTGTCGAACCACATCTGCCCGCTGCCCGGTTCGAGCCTGCTCAGCCGGTGGCCGAACTCGATCCGCACGGTTTTGTCCGCCGCGTCGAGCAGCACATTGTTCAGCGCCGCCCGGCTGATCGAGTTGATCGCGCGCTCGCCGTCGGCGCTGTAAGGCTGCAGCCCCGGCTCCCCGTCGACCGGATGCACCATCCGGCCACGCATCGGCAGCGCACCGGCCAGCACCTGGTTGTCCAGGCTCACGCGGCGCAGCGCGTCGAGACCGCGCTCGGACAGCGCGAGGTTGATCGACCGGCCGCGTTCGGCACCCGCGGCCCGCGGGTCGGCGCGCCGTTCGTAAAGCACGACGTCCTCGCCGCGCCGGGCCAGGTAACAGGCGAGCAGGCAGCCGGCCAGGCCACCGCCGACGATCGCGATCATGCTTCCTCCGGGATCAGCGCGGCGAGCGCCCGCACCGCGCGCCAGCAGTCGTGATAGCTGGAGTACAGCGGCACCGGGGCTATCCGGACAACGTCGGGTTTCCGGGCGTCGGTGACCACGCCGGATTCCACGCGCAGGCGACGGGAAAGATCTTCGGCGTCCGGCACGCGAAGCGAGAGCTGGCAGCCGCGCCGGGCGGGCTCGCGTGGGGTGAGCACGGTGATCGGGCGGCCGGGCAGGATCTCGTCGAGGAGTTCTTCGAGGTAGCCGGTGAGCCGCAGGCTTCGTTCGCGCAGCGCCGGAATCCCGATCTGGTCGAAGATCTCCAGTGACGTGCGGACCGGGCTCATCGCCAGCACGGGCGGGTTCGAGACCTGCCAAGCCTCCACTGTGGACGGTGGGCGGGACGAAGGGGCCATCTCGAACCGGGTGGCTTCCTCGGTGCTCCACCAGCCTTCGAAACGCGGGAGCTCCTTGTTGCCGTGATGCCGTTGGTGCACGAACGCACCGGCGAGGGCACCCGGGCCCGCGTTGAGGTACTTGTAGGAACACCAGGCCGCGAAATCCGGACCCCAGTCGTGCAGCCGCAACGGCACATTGCCGGCAGCGTGCGCGAGATCCCAGCCCACCACCGCGCCGGCCGCGTGCCCGGCCGCGGTGATCGCCGGGATGTCCAGCAGCTCGCCGGTGAGGTAGTTGACCCCGCCCAGCAGCACCAGTGCGACCGTTTCCCCTTGCGTGGCCAGGAAGTCCAGGATCTCGCCGGTGTCCAGCCGGACGACTGTGGTGTCCGGTTCGAGCCCGTGGTAACGCGCCTGGCTCCGCACCGCGTAGCTGTCGGAGGGGAACGCGGAATCCTCGATCAGGATGCGCGTGCGGTCACCGGCCGGCCGGTAGAAGGAAACCATGAGCAGGTGCAGGTTGACCGTCAGCGAGTTCATCACGACGGTCTCCGACGGCAGCGCCCCGACGAGCCGCGCGGCCGGGCCGGTCAGCTGCGCGTGATAAGGCAGCCAGGGCCGGTTCGCGGCCAGATGGCCCTCGACCCCGAGCCGGGCCCAGTCGTCCAGCTCCGCGACAAGCTCCGCGCGCACCGCGCGTGGTTGCAGTCCGAGCGAATTCCCCGCGAAGTACGCCGATTCCGGGTATTCCCCGCCTTCGGCGGGCGGGATGTGGAACAACGACCGGTGCCCGGGATCGCTCTCGTCGAGTTTCCGCGCCTGATCTTCGGTACTCATTCGACGGCATTTCGAATGCGCGTGCCCGTACCAGGCCGTCTTGGCGATCTCTGCATGCGGTCCATGCTCGCAGCGTGGACCGCCGTTTTCCAGCGGAACTAACTCCCGGCCGCGGTGTGTTTGCGGGGATTGTCCGGAAACCAGCGAGCCTGGCGCTGCTTCACCGCGACCTCGACCGCGTCCAGGATGCCGGCGATGACCAGGTCGAAGATCTCCGCCGAGGACAGCCCGCGCTCGGCCGTCACCCTGGCCAGCGCGGGAAAGCCGTCGACCGGCATGGCCGCGCCCTGGGTCTCGTGCAGGGCGCTGCCGATCGCGGACAGCTCCAGCGCGTCGAGCAACGGCATCACCGCGGCGCTCGGCACGCCCTCGTCCATCAGCCGGGTGGCCCAGATGTCCAGCACGCGCGCGCCCATCCCGAGCGAGCGGTGGCGCACGATCACCGGGACCAGCGCGGGGTGGGCGAGCATCGCCCGGCGCAGCCGCCGGATACTTTCGGGCAGCCAGGCCCGCCAGCCGCCGCCCTGCTCGGCCGGCAGGCGCAGCTCCGCGAGCGCGAGCTCGGCCGCTCCGGCGACGATCTCGTCCTTGTCGCGAAAATGGTGGTAGAGCGAAGCGCCGTTGACCCCCAGCGCGTCGGCGAGCCTGCGGATGCTCAGCCCTTCCAGGCCCCGCTCGTCGATGATCTCCAGCGCGACGGCCAGCGCCCGGTCGCGGGAGATCAGCGGGATTCTGGGCCTCGCCATTACGACCGCCTCCCGGAAAGAGCGCTCCGCCCGGACCCGGACACCGGGGCAGCATAGCGAACGGGAATTCCTCCCCGGCCCGCCGGAATTTGCGTGGCCGTCAATTTCCGGCGAGCTGATTCCACCATTTCCGCGGCGGGTATTCCGGGCACCGGAAATGGCCCCGCTACCACAACGTTCCTTCCAGCAACCGGCAGAACTGCGCGACGACCGACTCCAGCTGATCGTGCGTCCCGACGAAACCCGCGTACAGCCCCATCCCCCACAGCACCGCGACGAGCATCTCGGTGACCGCCGGAACGTCGGTGTCCGCACGGATCTCCCCGGGCTCCACCGCCATCCGCACCGCGCCGCCGACGAACTCCCGCACGTCGGCGAGCTGCCCGTGGGCGCTGTCGCCCAGTTCGGGATGGCGGAACGCGTCGAGCAGCGACGCGGCCATGAACCGGGCATAGGAGCGGTCCCGCGAATCGACCTGCGAGGCCGATCGCAGGAACGCGGCGAGCTGCCCGGACAGGGTTTCCCTGGCCTGTGCGGTGTCCGCGCCCGCCGCCACGACCGTCTGCCTGGTGGACGTGAACAGCGCGCGGTAGAGCGCTTCCTTGGTGCGGAAGTAGTGGTTGACGGCGGGCCTGGTGAGCCCCGCGCGCTCGGCGATCGCCTTGACGGTGGTGCCCTCGTAGCCCTGCTCGCTGAACACGTGCCGCGCTGCCTGCAGGATGACCTCGCGCGTACTCGGGCCACCGGAGACCGGTGGCCTGCCGCGCCGCCGCGGCTCGGTCAAGGCCTGCCACCTCCCCCAGCGCTCGACCTCGCCAGCTTAGCAACGCAAACGCCGTCCGTGTGCGGGAATCCCGGCGAACAGTCTCGAATGGACAGTCACAGTGCACAGTCCGAAACGGGTCTTCGATGTCAAGAGCCAGAAGACTGAAAGCGCTTCACCGGCGCCGCGGGACGGACGCTGGGGAACCCAACGATGCTAGGTGATCTTCGACCCGCGTGGCCACGCCGGCCGCGCGGCCGATATCTTCTTCGCCCTGCGTGGTTTCACCGGCAGACCGAGGAGGAGCGGCGAAGATGTCAGCGGAGAACGGTGAGGGAATCCTCCAGATCCTGCGCATCAGGGCACAGGCGGCCCCGCCGCAGCTGGCCGAAGCGCTGGGCGCGGACGAGGCGGAAATCCGCGCCGGGCTGGCGAAACTGGCCGAACAGGGTTCGGTACGCGACACCGGGGACGCCCGGCAGGGCTGGACCACCACCCGGGCGGGCAGGCGCACGGCCGAGGACCGGATGAAAACGCTTTCCGAAGGCTCGCAACCACAGCTGACGAAGGCCTTCGAGGCGTTCCTCGTGCTCGACGGCGAGTTCGAAGAACTCTGCGCGGACTGGCGGACCAGGGACGCGATCAAGACCGGCGCGGCCGAGTTCGCGCCGCGCCTGGCCTCGATCGACGACGGGGCGCGGGCCGTCCTCGAGGAGATCGTGCCCATCGCGAAGCATTTCGCCCTCTACGCGCCCCGGCTGGCCCGGGCGCGCGAGAAGTTCACCGGCGGCACCGACAGCTACCTGACCGGCCTCACCGTGGACTCCTACCGCACGATCTGGACCGAATGGCACGAGTGCTTCTCCGTCAGCCTCGGCAAGCCCGGTGAGTCCTCGGGCGCGTCAACGTTGGGCTGACTAACGATAGCGGCTAACCTTGCTGCTCATGGAGATCCCGTCGCGGCTGAGCGGCCTGCCCAGCTGGCTGCTCACCCAGTCCGCGAGCCACGCGCACCGGCTCGTCTCGGAAGGCTTCGCCCAGGTGGGCATGCGCGGCTACCACTACCGGCTGCTCGCCACGCTGGAGGAGTTCGGCCCGGCGAGCCAGGCCGACCTCGGGCGGCGCAGCGGGATCCACTTCAGCGACGTCGTGGCCGCGCTCAACGAACTGGCCGAACAGGATCTGGTGCGCCGCGACCCGGACCCGGCGGACCGGCGGCGCAACGTCGTCACGATCACGCCCGCCGGTCGCCGCAAGCTCAAACGGCTGGACCGCACCGTCGAAGGGGTCCAGGAGGAGCTGCTCGCACCGCTGAACCCGGAGGAACGCGAGCAGCTCACCGGACTGCTGGCGCGGCTGCTGAAGCACCACAGCAGCTAGGCGCGTCAGAAGCCGAAGTCCTGGGTCCAGTACCAGCCGGCGCGGGCCAGGCCGACGCCGAGCTTCGTGTAGGAGCAGTTGAGGATGTTCCGGCGGTGGCCGTCGGAGTTCATCCACAGGTCCATGGTCTGCGCGACGGTCGTCGAGCCTTTCGCGATGTTTTCCGCGGCGGGGCTGGGATATCCGGCCGCCTCGATACGCTGCGCGAAGCCGACGCCGCTGGGCGTGTCGTGCGAGAAGTAGTTCCGCGCGGACATGTCGTCGCTGTGGCCCTGGGCGGCGGCGTCGAGGCGGCCGTCGAGGCTCAGTGCATGGCAGCCCGCCGTCGCGCGCTGCTCGTTGACCAGCGCGAGCAGCTGGCCCGCGATCGAGGAGTCGGCCGCCCGTTTCGTCGTGGAGGCCGAGGCGGGGCGGGGTTTGGTGCCGGACTTCGCCGACGGCGCGGGCGGCGAGGTCGTCGTGGTGGTCGGCGGCGGGATCGTGGTGGTGGTGCTCGCGGGCGGCGGGGCGGCGAGCGGGGTGTAGTGGGTGTCGGGCACGACGATTTTCATCGAAGTGTCGTCGGAGACGGGCAGGACGCGCCACATCACGACGCCGCCGCCGGCCAGCAGCACACCCCCGAGCAGGCCGAGTGCGATGACGATTTTCCTGATGGGCACGATCGCAGAAATTATCACCGGACGGTAACGACATTGACCCCTCGAACGGCCCAATCCGGTTAGCCCGTTCGCTGGTGAACCGGACCGCCGTGGCGCGGCGGCTCCCTCGTGCACAGGCTGAGGGAGCCGCCTGCCGGCCGGCTCACGCTTGCCGCGAACGGAGTTGCTGCGCGCCGAGCGCCGCCAGGCCGAGGACGATCACCGCCGCGCTGTAGACGATCGCGGTGCTGCGCAGCCCCACCGAGTTGACGGCGAACCCGGCGATCACGGCCGGGACGCTGAACGCCAGGTACGCCACGGTGTAAGCAACAGCGAACAGCTCGCCCCGCTCGGACGGCCCGGAAATCCTTGCCAGAGTGCCGAAAGTGGCCAGCGCCGAGGCGCCGAAGCCGACGCCGGCCAGCACGGTGCCGACGAGACCCGGCACCATCGCGCCGGTGAGAATCCCGGCCAGCGTCACGGCGGTTCCCACGGCCAGCAGCACCGCACCCGCGCGCAGCACCACCTCCATCGACCGCTCCCGCAGGAAGAACGACGTCAGCGCGCCCGTGCCGCACAACAGGGTCACGACGAGCCCGCCGACCAAATGGTTGCTCAGCCCGAAGATCCCGGCCGCGACCGACGGCCCGAGCGAGAGGTACAGACCACCCAGGGCCCAGCTCGCCAGCACGATCGGGACCAGCGCGTAGAAATCCTTGCGCAACCGCTCGGGCACGCCGAGCCGGGGCGAAAGCGACGCCAGGCCACCGGAACGCCGCGCCGAGGTCTCCGGCATCATCGCCACGACCACGCCGGCGAGCACCATTCCGGCGAGCAGCAACAGCCACACCAGATGCGTCGGCGCGGGCGCGTACTGCACCAGCGCGCCGCAGCCGAGCGCGCCCAGGGCCAGGCCGCTCGTCGGGGCGATCCCGTTGATCAGCCCGGCGCGGCCAGGTGCGTGTGGCGGATTGAGATCGACCAGCGTGGCGCCGAGTGTCGTCAACGCGGCGCCGGTCGCGATGCCCTGCAGCAGCCGCGCGAGGTACAGCATCGGGACGTTGCCCGCGGTCACGAACAGCACCAGCGACAAGGCTTCCAGCGCGATCGCGGCGGCGAGCACGGGCCGCCTGCCGACGTAGTCGGACAAGGCGCCCAGCACGATCAGTGAAGCGATCAGCCCGAGCACGTACACCGCGAAAACGGCGGTGAGCGTGACGGCCGAGAAATGCCATTGCTGCTGGTAGACGACGTAGAGCGGGGACGGGGCACTGGACGCGGCCGGGAAGAGCACCGCGATCGCCGCCACGGCCGCGAAGGTCACCCCACGGGAAGGCCGGCGCGCGGCGACCGGAGACGCCAGAAGGGAGGACTCGGACAACACAACTCCTCTAAAGCAGTGATCGGTGCGTTAGCGCGAGCATAGCGCAAACGCATCGATCAGTGCGATAATCAGCTTATGTCCTCGAGCACCACCCAGACCAGGCCCGGCGGCCGCTCCGCCCGGGTCCGCGCGAACGTCCATCTCGCGGTGAAGGAACTGCTGGCCGAAGAGTCCGCCGAAGCACTGACGCTGCCGGCCGTCGCCAACCGCGCGGGAGTCCATCCCACGACGCTCTACCGGCGCTGGGGCTCGGTCGCGGAACTGCTCAACGACGTGGCGACCAGCCGGTTCAGCGGGGACATCGTCGTGCCCGACACCGGCTCGCTGCGCGAGGACCTGGAGCGCTGGACGAAAGACGTGGCCACCGACCTCGCCGACCCGGACTCCCTCGCCGTGATGCGCGCCGCGATCGGCTCCGGCCCGGACGGCGGCTGCGCCTGCACCGCCGACCGCCACGCGCAGCTGGCCGCGATGCTGGAGCGGGAGAAGTCCCGCGGCGGCTCCGCCCCGGAACTCGGCCGCGCGGCGGACGCACTACTCGGCCCGCTGTACTACCGCGCGATCTTCACCGACGGCGGGGTCGAGCCCGACTGGGTGCGCGATCTGGTGGCGGCGCTGCTCAAGTAACCGAACCGTTCGTTACCAACCCCGCGGCAGCCACCACGACAACAGGCCCCCGACCAGACCCGCCGCCGACCGCGCCTGCCTGCCTTCGATCGGATCAGCAACTAGGAAGCGGGCACGAGCCCCGCGAGCAGGTCTTCGGTACGCCGCACGGCCGCGGCTCGTTCGGCCCCGTTGATCTCCAGCGCCCGCACCACCGGGTCGGCCGGGCCGCGCCGCGATCTGATCTCGGCCATCCGGCCCTCGAACGACACCGGCCTGCCCGTCGGCCCGGTGGTCATGTCGCAGTACCACAACGCGTCGCGCACCCGCCCGCGTTCGTCCCGGAACTCGGCGAGCTGCGCCGACAGGCCGGTCAACTCCGCGACCGCCGCCGCACCGGCGTGATGGGCGACGAGCGCGCAGATCCGCTCCGGAACCCGTTGCCGCAGCAGGAACCGCGCTCCGTCGATCTGGTGCATCCCGGTCCGCACCAGGCTTTCCGCATACCCGATGTCGTGCAGCCAGGCCGCGGCGACAAGCACTTCCCGCTCCCCCTCGGGCAGCGCCCACCCGATCGCCGCGGCCCGGCCCGCAACCCCCTGCGAATGGGCCCATCGCCGCGGAAGTGACCGTGCCAGCAGGCGTTTCGCCGTGCAGCGGGCCCATTCCGTCAGCGACATGGCCCCCGGGCAGCTCTCCAATTCCGCCCGGACCACCCGCTCCACCAGGATCGGGACGAAGGCACGTACCCGCGCACCGGCGAACCGTGACCGCGCCTGCTCCACGCAGGCGTGCACCACACTCGCCGGCACCGGGTCCTGTTCGGTGGCCAGCCGCCGTTCGAGCTGTCTCAGCCGCTCGTCCACAACGGACTGCTGCAACTGCTCGACCGTCGCGGCGGGCATGCCGTTCCACCCACTTCCTGCCGGAAAACCCAGTGTGCACACCGAAATCACGGCTTTACAGGGCCGAAAGTCCCGAAGCGGGACGCCGGTCGCCCAGCCTAGGCTCGACGGGAAGGCGAGGACAACCGCACGGCGTCCCCCACGCGGGCGAGCAACCGAAATGGGCGACCGCTACAGTGGTATTAAAATACCGCCGCCGACGTGAAGGTTTCCATGATCGAACTGAAGACACCCGCCGAAATCGACCGGATGCACACCACCGGGCGGTTCGTCGCCCGGACCCTGGCCGAGCTGTGCGAACTCGCCGACGTGGGCGTCAATCTCCTGGACCTGGAGCACCACGTCCGCGGCCGCATCCGGGAACGCGGGGCACAGTCCTGCTACTGGGATTACGCCCCCTCCTTCGGCAACGGCCCGTTCCGCAACGTCGTCTGCCTGTCGGTCAACGACGCGGTACTCCACGGACTGCCCCACGACTACACGCTGCGCGACGGGGACATCCTCAGCATGGATCTCGCGGTCGGGATCGACGGCTGGGTCGCCGACGCCGCCCGCACGGTCATCGTGGGCACCCCGGCCGACGACGACCTGCGGCTCGTCCGCGCGACCGAGGAAGCGCTCACCGCCGGGATCGAGGCGGCGACGCCGGGCAACCGGCTGGGCGATATTTCGGCGGCGATCGAGACCGTCGCCACCGGCTACGGCTACCCCATCAACACGGAGTTCGGCGGCCACGGGCTCGGCCGCACGATGCACGAGGATCCGCACGTCTCCAACAAGGGCCGTGCCGGCCGCGGCCTCAAACTGCGCGCGGGGATGACCCTGGCGCTCGAACCGTGGTTCGCCCGCACCACCGGCCAGATCGTCTTCGACCCCGACGGCTGGACCATCCGCTCGGCCGACGGCTCGCGCACCGCCCACTCCGAGCACACGGTCGCGATCACCGACGACGGCCCGCTCGTGCTCACCCAGCGCCCGCCGGCCGCGTAACAGCGGCGCGGTGGCGGCCGACTTCCCCGGTGTTCACCTCCGGACGATCGGCCAGCCATCATGCTCCGTGCCCTCTTCACCGCCATCGCGGTCGTGCTGATCGCCGGCGCGTCCGCGTTCCTGGCGATCCAGCCGATCGCGGTCGTGCATCCCTCCACTCCGGTCGCCGCGCCCGCCGCACGCCCGAGTGCCAGGCCCACCCAGCCCACCACCACGACCGCACCCCCGACCACGACCACCACGGCACCGCCGGCCACCACGACGACGGCGGTGGCCGCCGATCCCGCTTCGGTGGTGGAAAACTTCTACATCGCCATCAACAACCGGGATTTCGCCACGGCGTGGGCGCTCGGCGGCCAGAACCTCGGCCATTCCTACTCCGATTTCGTGGCCGGGTTCGCCAACACCGTGAGCGACGACCTGACGGTCACCTCGGTCAGCGGGCAGACGGTGTACGTGTCGCTGACGGCATGGGAAACGGACGGGACCGCGCACTACTACACCGGTTCCTACACCGTGGCCGACGGGCAGATCCGGCACGGCAAGCTGACCGGCTAGTCCACAATGGACGCCTTCGTCACCGCGTACTCGACGTCGCCCTCCTCGGAGCCGGGGATCGGCTCCAGGTCCGGCCAGAACGTGCGCACGTAACGCAGGCCGAGCTTTTCCATCACCCGGCGTGATCGGACGTTGACGGTCATCGTCTGCGCCCACACCCGCTCGACGCCGAGCTCGGTGAATCCCTTGTGCAGCAATGCTTTTCCTGCTTCGGTGGCATATCCACGCCCCCAGGCGGAACGGCGCAGCCGGTAGCCGAGCTCAACGCCTTCCGACTGCGGATCCGGGCGGAGGCTGTACCAGCCCAGGAACTCGCCACTCCCCTTTTCCTGCACCGCCCAGCAGCCGAAGCCCTCGAAGGTCTCGTAGTAGCCGAGCAGCCGCGGCAGGATCTCGTCCCGGACCTGTTCGGGCGGGGTCGGCACCCCGCCGGAGAGGAAACGCATCACCTCCGGATCACTGTCCAGTTCGATCAGATTGTCCGTGTCTTCGACGGTGAAACGACGCAGCGTGAGCCTGCCGGTCTCCAGGAACGTCCCCATCGGCCCATCCTCGCCCGGGCCGCTGACCTGCGTCGAACGCTTTTCGGCGCGCACCGGACGTGGCCGGAAGACGGCGCACACTAGGCTGAACGGAGGTCACTGACGCGGACTGAGGAGCGGAAATGGGTGTGGAGGCCGCCGCGGTCGACGCGGCGTACGAGCGGTTGCGCGACGTGGTGGCCAGAACGCCCTTACAGCGGCACGAACGGGTCTCCGCCCGGACCGGCGCCCAGGTCTGGCTCAAACGCGAAGATCTGCAGGTCGTGCGCTCGTACAAGCTGCGCGGGGCCTACAACCTGCTCGCCCAGCTCGAAGGCGAGCAGCGGGACGTCGTCTGCGCCAGCGCAGGCAACCACGCCCAGGGTGTCGCCTTCGCCTGCCGGGCCCTGGACCTGCACGCCAAGATCTTCCTGCCGCGCACCACTCCCCGGCAGAAGCGGGACCGCATCGCGCTGCTCGGCGGCGACCGGGTGCAGACCATCGTCGGCGGGGACACCTACGACGTCGCCTCCGCCGCCGCGCGTGAGGAGGCCGCCCGCACCGGCGCACTGATGGTGCCCGCGTTCGACCACCCCGACGTCATCGCGGGCCAGGGCACCGTCGCCCGCGAGATCGTGGAGCAGCTGGGCCATGCGCCGGACGTGCTGGTGGTGCCGGTCGGCGGTGGCGGCCTGATCGCCGGGATCACCGCCTGGCTGGCCAAGCACCACCCCACGACCAGGGTGATCGGCGTCGAGCCGAGCGGCGCGGCGAGCATGGCGGCCGCGCTGGCCGCGGGCGAGCCGGTGGAGCTGGCCGAGCTGGACGGGTTCGTCGACGGCGCCGCCGTGCGCAAGGTCGGCGCGCACACCTACGACGTGCTCGCCGGGGCGCAGGTGGACCTGCGGACGGTCGACGCGGGCGTGCTGTGCGAGGAGATGCTCGACCTGTTCGACATCGACGGGGTGATCGCCGAACCGGCCGGCGCGCTCGCCCCGGCCGCACTGCGGGCCGGTGGCCTGGTGAACCCGGGCGAGACGGTGGTGGCCGTGGTGTCCGGCGGCAACCACGACGTGAGCCGGTACGCCGAGGTCATGGAGCGGGCGCTGGTCTCGCGCGGGGTCAAGCACTACTTCCTGGTGGAGTTCCCGCAGGAGCCCGGCGCGCTGCGGCGGTTCCTCAACGACGTGCTCGGCCCGGACGACGACATCACCCTGTTCGAGTACGTGAAGCGGACCAACCGCGAGATCGGCCCGGCGCTGGTCGGCCTCGAACTGGGTGCCCCAGAGGACCTGGCGCCACTGCTGGAGCGGCTGGCGGCCTCGCCGATCACCGCGCAGAAGCTCTCGCCCGACGACCCGGCGTTCCGCTTTCTCGTCTAGTGTCCTTTTCGGACTCACGGCCATGGCGGGCATGGCCGGTCCGCCGAACTGTGAGCGGGGCATGATCTCACTGGCCGAAACGCTGTCCACGATGGACGGGGAGCAGGCCGCCCGGCTGCGGGGACTGGTGGTGCGCCAGCTCATCCTGGCCCGGCGGCTGCCGGAGCAGCAGTTCACCCTGGTGCACCTGTTCCTGCTGCCCGGCCCGGGTTTCTCGATGTACGAGGTGATCGAGCCGGTGGACGGCACGGCACCGCTGGACCAGGTCGCCGAGGCGGCCGTCGAGGAGTTGCAGGCGTCCGGCGATCCCCGGCTGATCGCCAATTCCGACGAGCGCTGGCAGTCCCGCGACCCGCAGCTGCGCGGCATCTACGTCGGCACCGGCGCCCGGTTCACCACCGCGCCGCCGAAGGTGGCCGACACGACGCTGTTGCGCCTCGCCGACGGCGCCGCCGTGATCCTGGTGCTGCTGCCGGAGGAGAAGCCGCTGCTGCAGGCGTCCCAGCCGTTGATGATCGGCGAGCAGGTGCTGCCCCCGACCCGCGAGATGCCGGGCACCCGGGAGCCCGCCTTCGTACTCGTCGACCGCGTCGCCGAAGCGTTGCGCCAGCCCCGAAAGCCCTTCAGCGCCTTCGGCTGAGCGCTACTGCACCACGCCGTTGGCCTCGACGAGGTTCTCGTACCAGTCGTCGTAGGGATGGTTGGTCGCCGGGTAGTTCGCCAGCGGGTCCGTCGCCAGGCTCGCGTCGTCGAAGTCCCAGCCGCGGACGATGTGCCCGGCCGAACGGGCCGAGGCGATGAACGAGCTGTTCGTCGCCGGGGCGGCGTAGAACAAGGCGCCCTGCTGCAGTTCCGCGCTGTCCCCGCTCTGGTATTCGTCGAAAGCCGTCTGCGGGTAACGGATGTCGCCGCCGGAGACCTGCGCGGTGGCGTAACGCAGGGTCTGTGCCGGGGTGGCGCCGTCCGCGCCGGTCGAGACCTTGACCCCGCGCGAGGTCGTCCTGTCGTACTGACTGTCGGAGGTCTTAGCGTTGCCGGTCCAGGTCACCGTGGCCCCGTTGAGCGTGCCCTGCCACTGCCAGTTCTGGCTGCCGCTCTGGCTCCGGTGCACCTCGCGCAGCGTGCCGGCACCGGTGAAGGCGACGCTCGGCTGCACCCCGTTGTCGTATTGCTTGCTCGCCGACCACGTGATCTCGCCGTCCGCGCCCAGCTGACCGACGCGGTACCACAGCGTGGTCGCGCTCTGGGACTGGTGCACCTCGACGAGCTGCCCGTTGTCGTCGAGCGCCACCGCGGGTGTCTGCCCGTTGTCGTACCGGCCGTGCCGCCGCCAGCTGATCCGGCCGTCCGCACCGAGCGTCCCGGTCCAGTACCAGAGCGTGCCGCTGCCGTTGTCGTGCACCTCCACGACCTGGCCGTGGCTGTTCACCGCGACCGCGGGGTGGTAACCGACGTCACGCTTGTAGGCGGCGCGGGTGGTCCCGTCGCCGGAGAGCAGCGTCAGCACCTTGCCGCGCAGCGTGCCGACGGACGGCAACGCCGTGGGATAGTCCTTGGCCTGCACCAGATTCGCCCCGAAGACGCCGGTCAGCTCCTGGTTGAGCGCGGCGAGGTTGCCCGCGGCGTAGGACGGGTTGTCCGTCAGGTCGTCCTTGAGGTCGAGCATGACCACGATGGGCGCGGCCGAGGGATGCGCGTCGGACCAGGTGTCGACGGTGGTGAGCCAGGCCCGCAGCGCGTTCGACGACGGGTTGCCCGCGTGATCGACCAGGTCACCCGGCGCGCTGTGGCCGACGGCGTAGTCACCGGTGCTGCCGTAGTCGTTGTCGTGGATGTCGAACTCGACGAAGCGGACGCCGTGGTCGAGCTGGTAGGTGATCGACCCCTTCGCCCCGTCCACGTTCCCGGAATAGCTGTTGTGCGTGGCCCGGAAGACCGCGGCGGCGAAGGCGGTGTCGGCGTCGGCCACCCCGGGCGCGAACACCCCCGCCACCAGCATCGCGGACAGGACCACGGCGGCAGTTCTGGCTCGGCGCATGACCCCAGAGCCTGCCACCGGCGCACCCGCGCCGGTGCGAAAACGGCCAACTCTTCACGAACTCCTCCGCCCCGGTTCATCTCACCCCCGCGAAGGAGTCCACAATGGACAAGTCGCGGCCAAGGCCACGAAAGGCCATTACTACCGAGCGCGAGCCATGAGCTGACGGTCCGTGAGCATCCGCGAGTTGATCTTGTGCGGCGCCAGTGATCGATCCAGTCGGGGGCAGCGCTATGCTCCCGGCAGGGAAATCTTCACCGCACAGGGAGCGAAATCGTGAGCGTGCAGGGCGAGCAAGCGCCGAAGGCACCCCGGGACGTGGACCTCACCAAGCCCAGCTCGGCCCGGATCTACGACTGGTACCTCGGCGGCACCAACAACTACGCCGTGGACAGGCATTTCGGCAAACAGGCCGATGAACAGTTCCCGCTGATCAAGACGCTGGCGATGTCCAACCGGCAGTGGCTGGGCCGCGTCGTGCGCGCCGCGCTGGCGGCAGGCATCACCCAGTTCCTCGACCTCGGTTCCGGCGTCCCGACCGTCGGCAACGTGCACGAGATCGTCGCCGAGCACGCGCCCGAGGACAGCGACCCGCGCGTGGTCTACGTCGACTACGAGCACGTCGCCGTCGCGCACTCCGAAGTCATCCTGCAGGACGAGAGCGAGTGGGCCGGCGCCGTCCGGGCCGACCTGCGCGACCCCGAAGCGGTCTTCAACGACGCCACCGTGCAGCGCCTGGTGGATCTCAGCAAGCCGGTGTGCGTACTGCTGGTGTCGGTGCTGAACTTCGTCGGCGGCGGGGACGACGTGCCCGGGGTGCTGAACCGGTACCGCCAGCGGATGGCACCGGGCAGCTGGCTGGCGATCAGCCACATCACCACCGACGACGCCCCGGAGGACGGCGCGGCGCAGATCAGCGCACTGGCCGAGTCCTACCGCAAGACGCAGAACCCGGCCTGGCTCCGGCCGCGCGCCGAGTTCGCGTCGTGGTTCGACGGGATGGACCTGGTCGAGCCGGGCATCGTGCACCTCACCGACTGGCGCCCGGACGAGGTCGAGGCGGTGTTCCCGGACCTGGAGAAGGAAGAAGTGCGGCCGTTCTACTGGTCGGCCGTCGGCCAGGTGCGCTAGCGTCCGGCCCGGTCCTCGCGCGGCGGAACCGGGAACACCTTGCTCCGGCGGAGCACTTCGCCGGTGAAATCGACCGGCACCGGCGCGTTAGCGTCGAGCTCGCGGAAGACCGGGATGACCAAGGGCTCCCCGCGCGGCGCGAGCCGCTGGACGATTTCCGATTTGAGCTCGGAAACTGTGCGCTCGCGCGAAAAGTCCGCCCAGTGGCGGCTGCCGTCCAGCGCGCGGAACCCCAGATACCAGGCCGCGCCGGTGAACCGCATCGTGTTTCCGAACGTGCTTCCCGGGGAAAGGATCCGGGACCGCGGGAAGAACCGGGCGGCGCCCCAGCCCACGCACCACTGTGCCGTCGCCGCCGCCAGCCGGGCCCAGGTGCGGATATCGCACAGTGTGGCAAGGGGCTCCCCGGCCACCATTTCCCGGACTGGATCGAGGATTCCGAGACCCGCCATGGCCCGCTCGACAGCGAGCTGCACCGCGGCGTCGGTCACACGCCGAAACATGGACAAGACTGATTCGGCGGCCCCCGTCATGGCAATACGCCGAACAGGTCAACTCACCGCGTGCCGGAGCAGGAACGGCAGCGTCCGCTGATGCACCGGCGCCGCCGCCGCCCACACCAGGCGGCCGGCGCGGCCGCGGAAGTACACGAAGGTCGCCCACCGCAGCGAAAAATCGTCCGCCAGCGCCACATTCTGCGCGATCAGGAACCGCGAACGCATTTCCAGTGTGACCGAGTTCTTCTTCGCCCGGACGATCTCGTTGCCCAGCACGTAATCCGCTGCCGGGAACGGTCCAAGATGGACACCCAGCCCGAAGCGCCACGCCAACGGCAGAATTCGCCGGAGCGCGGCCGGAGCGCCCTCGAACACGGCCCGCGCCCACTCCTGTGGCGGGCGCGGCACGGAAATCGGTGCCGTGAAAGCGGATCCCCAGTCCAGCCGCGGCAGCGTGCAGGCGGCACGCAGCTCTTCGGTCACGGCGACCCGGTCCGGCACACCCCACCCCCTTAGTAGACACCTGTAGAGTAAGCGCCCTGCCAGACAGACGTCAACTAGGATCCTCCGGTGACGAGGCGACGCCTGAAGCCCGAGGAACGGCGCGACGAACTGCTCGACATCGGAGCGGAGTTCTTCGCGGCCAAGCCCTACGACGCTGTCCTGATGGAGGAGATCGCCGAACGGGCCGGGGTCTCGCGCGCGCTCGTCTACCGCTACTTCCCCGCCAAGCGCGATCTTTTCGCCGCGATCTACCAGCGCGCGGCGGAGCGGCTCGTCGCGCAGACCGAGGCCACGCCGGCGCGCTCGCTCGACGAGCTGGTGCGCACCGGGCTCGACGCCCATCTCGACTACTTCGCGGCGAACCGGCTGACCGTGCTCGCCGCGAACCGCACGCTCGCCGGCGACCCGGTGATCCAGGCGATCATCAACGACGAACTCACGACCCTGCGCGCGGACCTGCTCGACGCCTCCGGCCTGAGCGGCGGGCGGCGCGAAACGGGCTCGGCCACGATGCGGTCCTGGCTTGTCTTCGTCCGCGAAATGTGCTTGAGCTGGCTGGAAAACGACGCGATCAGCCGCGACGACGTACGTGACATATGCCACCGGGCATTACTGGGCGCACTCGCCGCCCTGTCCGGGGTTGACCGGACATAGCAGCGGAATCGCCGCGCCACAAGGATTTTGTGATCGACCGCGCGAAGATCCATTCGGGAAAGCGTTTTCCCAGGTCTTTCACGGTGGCGGCATACCGCGTTCGGATGTGCCACAAAGCGTTGTGGCGCAACCCAAAGTCGGGGCGGTCACGGAGCGCTGTTATACCTGATCACTCAGTCAGCGGATAGCTTGACCCGTTCGGCCGGGTTACGTTGTCTGACGGTCTGCCAACAGTTCTCTTCCCAGTGCGAACCCGGTTGTTCGCAGGACCGCCGGAGCCAGAGTGAACGTCGCCGACGTGACCCTGTATGACCATGCCCGAAAACAGCTGAGAGATCTCTGCGGCGTCGCAGGATTCGCTCCCCCGCGCGACGCGTCGGACGATCTGCTCGCGCAGCTGCTCGGATCCGCTGCCACGCAACGGTTGTCCGACACGCCGAGATACCTGTCCGACGTCGCCGACGACGGCACTCCGCTGGAGTTCTCGCTCGCCTTCGACGCCGCGGGCGGGCAGGCGGTCCGGATCCTCGGCGAGACCTGCGCGGAGAACCCCGGCCTCGCCGCGAACGCGCAGGCCGGTCTCGGGGTCTTCCGGAACCTCGCGCGGAGTCTGGGCTCCCCGCTGGACCGGCTGGAGGCCGTGGCCGACCTCTTCCTGCCCGCGGACCCTGTCGGCCTGTTCTCGCTGTGGTACTCACTGATCCTGCGGCCGGACGCGGCGCCGAAACTCAAGGTGTACCTCAACCCCGCCGTCCGCGGCCCCGGCCGGGACCGTGACCTGGTGCGGAAAGGCTTGGCACGACTGGGTTTGGCCGACGCCTACGAGAGTATCAGCGAGTACGCGCTGCGGCGGGGCGAGCGGGATCGCTTTTCCTTCTTCGCGCTCGATCTCGACGACAGTCCTCTTTCGAGGGTCAAGCTGTACGTCTCGCACGACTCGGCGAGACCGGCCGACGTCGAGCACGCCGCCGCCGCGGTCGCGGATGTCGATTCCTTGCAGGTCAGGCGTTTCTGCCACCTGCTGGGCGGGATGGAGGGCCCGTTCACCGGCCGCCCGCTGATCTCCAGCTACTCGTTCGTCGAGGCCACCTCCGCGGTGCCCGGCAACTACAGCCTGTACCTGCCGATCCGCGACTACGTGCCGGACGACGAAGCCGCCCGCGCGCGGGTACTGGATTTCCTTGCACAGAGCGAATTCGAGCAACCCGAACTGGACAAAGCGCTGCGGGCGGTTTCCTCCCGGCCACTACACGAGGGCGTGGGCCTGATCGCGCACGTCTCGCTGCGGCTCGGCGGATTCGGCACCGGCACGACGGTCTATCTTTCTTCGGAGGCCTACGGAGTCACCAGGCCGCGGGGCGCCGCGGTGGCGGGCAGCACAGAGACCCAGAAGCCGAGAGGGGCAGCATGAAATCGTTTCCACCGTACCGGGTTCAGGTCGTCAAGGAGATCCCCATCACCACCAGGCCCGAGCGGGAGGAAGCGCTTTCCCGGGCCGGGTACAACATGTTCGACGTGCCGGCCGGCATGGTCACCATCGACCTGCTCACCGACTCCGGCACCGGGGCGGTGTCGGCGGCCCAGGAGGCGGCGGCCGCGGCCGCCGACCGCTCCTACGCCGGTTCCGACTCCTACTACCGCTTCCGGCACGCCCTGGACGAGCTGACCGGGTTCCCGCACATCTTCCCCGTGCACCAGGGCCGCGCGGCGGAACGGATCCTGTTCTCCGCGGTGCTGGCGCCGGGCCGGATCTCCTTGTCCAACACGCATTTCGACACCACCCGCGCGAATGTCGAGCTGCTCGGCGCGCAGGCGCTGGACCTGCCCTGCCCCGAGGCGGCCGACCTGGACAGCCTCGATCCGTTCAAGGGCAACATCGATCTCGCCAGGCTGGAGGAGATCCTGGCCGGACCGGACGGGGAGCGCGTCGGCCAGGTGCTCATCACCATCACCAACAACGGTGGGGGCGGGCAGCCGGTGTCGATGGCGAACCTGAAGGCCGTGCGTGAGCTGTGCAAGCGCTTTCAGGTGCCCTTCTTCCTCGACGCCGCCCGGTTCGCGGAGAACGCCTGGCTGGTCACCCAGCGGGAAGCCGAGTACGCCGGGCACACGCCGAGGGCCGTGGCACAGGAGGCGTTCGCGCTCGCCGACGGCTGCGTCGCCAGCCTGAAGAAGGACGCGATCTCCCCGATGGGCGCGATGATCGGCATCTCCGACGCCGAAGTGGCCCAGCGCTGCGAGGTCAATCTCATCGCCACCGAAGGGTTCCGCACCTACGGCGGGCTCGCCGCGCACGATCTGGAGCGGGTCGCGCAGGGCCTGGAGGAGGTCCTCAACCCGCATTACCTGCGCTCACGCACGGCGGAGGCCGCGCACCTGGCGCGGCTGGTCAACGAAGCCGGGGTGGACATCGTGCAGCCGCCCGGCATCCACGCCCTCTACCTCAACGCGGGCCGGCTGCTGCCGCACATCCCGTCGAGTGGTTTCCCCGGGCACGCGCTGGCCTGTGAGCTCTACCTCGCGGGCGGGATCCGGTGCGTGGAGCTGGGTTCGCTGTACCTCGGCGAGTTCGACGAGCAGCACAACCTGCGCACCCCGGCGCCGTTCGAACTGGTGCGGGTGGCGATCCCGCGACGCACGTACACCCAGGCGCACCTGGAGTACGTGGCCGACGTGCTGGGCACCATCGCGAAGAACCCCGAGTCGGTGCCGGAGTACCGCGTGGTGGACGCGCCACCGATCCTGCGGCACTTCAACCTGAAGATGCGCAAGGCCTGACCGAACGGGGGCCACCTCGTGCGAGGTGGCCCCGTTCGCGTTCAGGGCAATGCGGGCTCGGCCGCCGGCAGCCGGTCCATCGCGTAGCGGACCAGCCGGATCAGCGCGAGCTTGCTCGATTCCCGTTCGCGCGCGTCGAAAAACATCACCGGCACTCCCGGCGCGATCGCCAGCGCCCGCCGGATCTCGTCCTCGTCGTACTCGTCCGCGTCGTCGAAGCGGTTCACCGCCACGATGAACGGGATCTTGCGCCGCTCGAAGAAGTCGATCGCCGCGAAGCTGGTGTCCAGCCGCCGCGTGTCCACCAGCACCACGGTGCCGATGGCGCCACGGGCGAGCTCGTCCCACATGAACCAGAACCGGTCCTGGCCCGGGGTGCCGAACAGGTACAGCACGGTGTGCGGGGAGATGGTGATGCGGCCGAAGTCCAGCGCGACCGTGGTGGTGGTCTTGCGTTCCACCCCGGTGAGATCGTCGATGCCGTCGCTGGCCTGCGTCATCACCTCCTCGGTGGACAACGGGACGATTTCGCTGACCGAGGCGACCATGGTGGTTTTCCCGGCGCCGAAGCCGCCCGCGACGACGATCTTGACCGGGGTGGGTACCACCGGCCCCGGTGAGCCGTCAGAGCTTGGTGAGACCATTGAGCACCGCCTGGAGTAATGCGCGATCCGGAGCCTGTGCCGGCTGCGGGGAACGGACGATCACGTCGCCGCGCTCGATGAGGTCACCACAGAGAACCTTCACCACGGCAAGGGGAACCTTGACGTAGGCGGCGATCTCGGCGACCGACAGCGGGCGCTGGCACAGTTCGAGAATGGTCAGGTGTTCCGGGGCGAGACCGAGGGGATCCTGGCCGGGCGCGATCGCCATCACCTGAGTGGCCACGTCGAGCGTGGCGTCGCCGACCGGGATCCGGCCGCGGGTGATGGCGTAGGGCCGGACCAGTGGCCCGGCCGCTTCGTCGTACCAGCCCTCGTCCGGCATCAATTGCGCTCCGCGGCGAACCTCGCGGTGTCGCGCGGAGCCGAGGTCATGTAGTCGCCGACCCGTTTGACGAGCCGGTTCATCTCGTAGGCGATCATCTCGACGTCGACGTTCTCCTCGGCCAGGATCGCCAGGCAGGCGCCCTGCCCGGCGGCCGAGACGAACAGGTAGCCGCCCGCCATCTCGATGAGGGTCTGCAGCACCGGGCCACGGGCGAAGTGCCTGCTCGCCCCCTTCGCGAGGCTCTGCAGGCTGGAGGAGATCGCCGACAGCTGGTCCGAGTCGTCCTTGGACAGTCCGGCGGACTTGCCCATCAGCAACCCGTCCGCGGAGAGCACGACGGCGTGCTGGGCGCCCACGACCCGGTCGACCATGTCATCGAGCAGCCAGTTCAGGTCTGCCATGGAACCTTGGTTCTCGTTCATCGATGAGTCCGACTTCCCTCTCACTCAGTGGTTGCCCGGTGCTCTGCCGGCTCTTCGGCCGCCCGTCCTCGCTGGGTTCCCTTGTGGAACTTGGAGATCGTGCTCAGCGTCCGGCCCTCGAACTCGCTGTAGTCGGCCGGCTCGGCCTCCGGGTCCTCCCGGAGCTGATCGACGAGGTTCTGCTGTGGTTCGCGCTGCGGCAGCGGGGCGCGGTCGACGCGCTTCGGCTTCGGTTCGGCCGCGGCCACCGGTTCGGGCTGCGCGCTCGTGACGGGGCCGGGCACGCGGCGCGGAAGCTGTCCCGGCGCGGGCTGCTCCGGTTCGGGTTCGCTGGTCATCGTCGTCCTCCTGACCGGGGACGGTACCGGGACCCGGCCGGCGGACTCGACCTCTCGGTGCCGCCCCGCGCCGACGGCGACGGGCTCGGGTTCCTCGACCTGAGCCGGCTGCCCGCGGAACTCGGAGTCGGCGTTGTCGGCGACCTGGCCGTCGGTGGAGACCAGCTCGGTCGGGATCAGGATGGTGGCGCGGGTGCCGCCGTAGCGCGACGAGTCGAACATGACCCGCACGCCGAGGCGGGCGGCCAGCCGCGCGACCACGAACAGGCCGAGGCTCGCGTCGGCCTTGAGCGCCATCGCGTCGAACTCGGGCGGCTCGGACATCATCCGGTTGGCCCATTCGCGGGTCTCGTCCTTCATGCCGAGCCCCTGGTCGGCCACGTCCACCACGACCCCGCGCGCGACCAGCGTGCTGGTCATGTGCACCTGGGAGCCGGGCGGGGAGAACGTGGTGGCGTTGTCGACCAGCTCGGCGATCAGGTGGATGGTGTCGGCCACCGCGGAACCGATGACCGCGACCTGCGGCACGTTCTCCACCTCGACGCGGGAGAAGTGCTCGGTCTCCGACACCGCGGCGCGCAGCACGTCCATCAGCCACACCGGTTTGCGCCAGCGGCGGCCCGGCTGCTTGCCACCGAGGATGATCAGGTTCTCGGTGGTGCGCCGCGCCCGGGTGGCGAGGTGGTCGAGCTGGAAGAGTCCCTTGAGCTGCGCCGGGTTCTCCTCCTGGCTCTCCATCCGGTCCAGGATCTGCAGCTGCCGGTGCACCAGGCCCTGGTTTCGGTGCGCGATCCCGAGGAACACGTTGTTCACACCGCTGCGGGCCTTCGCCTCGCTGGCTGCCGCGGACACGGCGGTCAGCTGGGCCATGTTGAACGCCTCGGCCACCTGCCCGATCTCGTCCTGGCCGTGGTCCAGTCTCGGTAGTTCGGCGCTGACGTCGACCGGCTGGCCCTCCTTGAGCCTGCCGACGATGCCGGGCAGCCGGGTGCGGGCGAGTTCGAGCGAGTCGTTGCGCAGCCTTTCCAGGCGGGTCAGCAGGGTCCGGTCGACGAGCGTGCGCGAGACGCGGACGGCGACGTAGATCGAAGCGACCGCGGCGAGCAGCGCTACCGCACTGCCGATAATCGCGTTGCGCAGGTTCGCGTTCCCGTCGGTGAGCGCCTGGCTGGACACCCGGTCGGCCTGGTCGACGGTCAGCCCGACGAGCTGGCCGGCGACCTGGTCGGTCAGCGACCGCCAGTCGGTCTCGGTGACGGTGAACCCGCCGGAGCCGGTGCGGAAAGTGCCGGGGCCGTGCGTGATGATCGCGTCCTCGTCCGCCGACAGGCGTTGCCAGGCGTCACTGGAGGTGAGGTCCTGATAGCGCTTTCCGACCTCGGGCACCATGAACGGCGCGAGCTTCGTCAGCGCGGCGCGGTAGGAGCCGACCAGCTGGGAGAACTGCAGATGATCGGCCACCGACAGGGAGCCGGCGGCGAAGGCGCTGGTGGCCAGCGAAGCGGCGCGGGACATCGAGTCCGAGGCGCGGAAGATCTCGGTCGCGCCGATCGCGCCCTGGGTGGCGGTCACGTCCGGCACCGTGCGCGCCTGCGCGTCGAACAGTCCGGCCGCGGTGTCGATGAGCTTGTTGTAGAAGTCGTTGACCTGGCTCTTGCTCACCGTGCGCAGCGCGATCTGCGTGCGCACCACGGGAAGCTGGTCCAGGCTCGACTCCAGATCGGTCATCCGCTGCGCGATCTCGTCCGGCACCATGTCCTTGACCGGAGTCATCGCGGCGCGCAGGCTCGTCAGCGAGCGGTCGATCGTCTGCTGCTGCTCCTGCAGGTCGCCCAGGCCGACGCCGGGCCGGTCGAGGTAGATCAGGCTCAGCTGCCGTTCCTGTTGCACGGCACCGAGCGCGGTGACGGCGGGGATCGAGACATCCTGCACGCTGGAGGCCACCGTGCGGACGTAGACCCCGTTGATCACGAAGTACGCGGAGAGCACCACCCACATCACGATCAGGGTGATACTGGGGACCAGCACCGTCCCGGTCAGCCGTTTCCGGATCGACTTGTGGTGGCCTTCGCCAGCCTTCTCTTGTTTCTTCACGACGCTCCACGTGATCGGGGAAAACGCTTCCAGCGGCCACCGCGGTGTACTTAAGCACCTGTGTCAAGCGGCCGATCCGGTGGCGTTTGCGCGCCCCGGTCCGGTGCCCGACCGCGACATGATGTCCTATCGCCCCGGCGGGCCGAATCGCGGCCCCACCTTGGGCGCGCACCGGCGCGGAACGCCGCGCGAAAACCGGAAAGGATGGGCGCGCGGACTAATGTGGACGGTTCGTGAATGCTTTGAACATTCGCCGGGATATTTTCCCGGCACCCGGAACGGCCGAAGTCCCACGTCAGCGGAATGCCGTGCGGAACGGTGTATATGGCGCGCTTTTCCGGGCGGTGCCCGGCGGATCGTTTTCGCCCGGTGCGCCGCGGTGATCAAGCCCGTGACCAATTCGGAGGGTGATCCCACGGACTGGACTACCACCCGGGCAGAAGTCCCCCGCAAGGGTGATGATCATCACGCTGAGTCCGGAGTGGCACGCACGTCCCGTTTACCTGGATGCGTAACGTTGAACCCGGTGTAACCCTCCGAAACCGCCTGGCGCACAAGCGAAATCGCGGCGGCCGCCCGCCCGGCCTACTGGCCGGCGGTGAGCCGGACGGTGCACCCGCCGTCCTCACCGGGGCCGAAGGTGACGTGGTCGCACAGCTGGTAGGCCATCCAGAGGCCGAGGCCGCCCAGCGGGCCTTCGCGGCGGGCAGCAGCCCGGCCGCGGGATCGGTGGGCCCGGCGCCGCCGTCGGTCACGGTGACGACCAGTCGCGTTTCGCCGCGCCACAGCCGCACCGTGACCGGCGGCAGCCCGTGCTCGATCGCGTTGGTGGTCACCTCGTCCACCGCTACCTGGAAGTCACCGAACGCCGCCGCTGACAGCACGCCGCCGTGGTGCGCGGCCAGTGCCTGCCGGACGAAGGCCACGTTGGGGTCGCGCAGCTCGAACACCGGCGGCCCGGCTTGCAGCGGGTCCGCCGCGGGGACGCGGCGCTCCCCCAACAGCGCTGCGGGCGCGTAGCTCGGGCTCGCACGGTGCGCACCGTCCCGCTCCGCGAAGCGGGGGTGCGTGCGCGCCACGTCGTCGAGGATCCACGACGGCGTGCTCCGGGTGTCGTATGTGCACACGCCCCACACCGGGAACTCGTCGTAGGCCTCGTTGATGACGGCCTCGTAGCGGGCCCACCAATCCCAGGTTGCGGCCTCGGCCGGCACCTCGCCGACGACCCTGACCTGCTCGAAGCCCTCGGCCACGTACTCCGCGAGAAGCTTGCGGTAGGCGCGGATCGTGACCGCGGGGCGCGCGTAGTACTCCTCGCCGGGCAGGAACCCGACCCCCGAGTCCGCCGGCAGCGCGGCCCGCAGCACGGACGAGACACCCTCCCTCGCCGAGACCAAGGTGGGCTCACCCGTGGCGACGCCGTCCAGCAGGAAGGGGACGAGCGCCTCCGCCAGCTCCGCTTCGGAGCCGTAGTACATCGCCGCGTGGAAGCAGCCGGCATGATCGGCCGCCGCGCCGGTTCTCATCGGGTCGAAACACGCCCTCAATTGGTCGACGATTCCGGAGTCTGGGGACCCTTGTGGTTACGAAGATAACGCTCCTGCGCGATTCCTTCGGAAAGGCCGGCCCCGGTGTAACGCCGGGCAGGTGTCACGCGAGTTCCTGGCTGACCGCGAGGATCGGAGACGCGATGACGCTGTCCTGGGGCCAGACCCTGCTGGTCGTACTCGTCGTGGCGGTCGTGCTGCTCGTGGCCGGGCTTATCGTGATCCTCGCCCGCGCGACGGGCTCGCAGGCCGACAGCGGCAGCGTGGTACGCAGCTGGATCGCCATCAGTCTCGTGTTCGGGCTGGTCATGTTCACCGCCTTCACGTTCGCGGTGAACGACCCGAGCCTGCGCAGCGCGCTGATCGGCGGGCTCACCGCGAGCGTCGGTTCGGCGATCGCGTACTACTTCTCGGCGAAATCCTCCGACCAGGCGAGGCAGGATCTGCTCAGCGCCACCGTCGGTGTCGAGCCGGTGCCGGATCTGGCGGGGCTGAACGAGACCGAGGCCGCCGCCGCGCTGGGCAAGACCTCGCTGAAGCTGGAGGTCGACCCGGCCTCGCCGACGGGCCCCGGGCTGCGGATCGACCAGCAGAATCCGCAACCCGGAACGCAGAGCCCGAAGGGCAGTTCGGTCATCGTACGTTTCGCACCCTGAGGCAGGGGTCTCGCTCCACTGGAAGATCCAGAACCGGCTGCGGTGGCGCGGATGGCGGCTCTGTCCACAAAGGACAAATCAACGCTCCACCATCCTGCCTATTCGTAATCGATGCGGTAACCCAGTTCCCTTGCCACAGCGGCCAAATCGGCACCCGAGAAAGACTTCCACAGCTTCGGGGTGAGCCACTCCCGCCACTCCCCGACCGTGCCGCTGCGCAGGATTCGCGCGCCTTCCCGGCCGCCGCTTTCGGTATCCTCGTGTGCGCGCATGACCTCGAACCGGCTGCGCTCCCATGCCCGCCGCAGTTCCGGTTCCGGCACCTGGACGCCGGCGAAACGAAGGAAAGCGCGCAACGCGCCGGGGGAGGTCTTGAGCTCCTCGAACCTGGCGACCAGCACCCGATCGTAGCGGGCGCCCGCATCCAGCCAACCCCGATAGAACCGGATCCACTCCCGCACCGGAAGATCTCCCCCCGGGTAAGCGCTTTCCAGCCAGGCACCGAAGGAACCCTTGCCCAACGCCCACGGGTCCTGCGCGAAATCCCGGCGGAACCGGTAGCGCGAGTACAACGCGTCCCGCGGATCTCGTACCAGCAGGCAGATTCCCCGCACTCGACGGCGCAACGTGACTTCAGGGGACTCCTCCGACTTGACGAAACGCGGCCACATCCGCCGCGGTCGGCCACCGTCGTCGCGTCGCTGCGTGGCGGCGAGACGGCGACGCCAGCTCGAATGCACGGGCACGGCGTGGCCGCGGGGGTCCAGGGATTCGGTATATGGATCCACCTGGTTCAACCCGAGTTCCTGCAGCAGGTTGCCCAGATAGGACTGCCCGGCTCCGCCGGTGCTGGCGATCACGATGTCCTGCTGCCCCAACAGTTCCATGTTGTGGCGGAACAGCTCGCTGTGCCGATCGTACAAACTCGGATACTTCTTCTCCACCGACATCCATCACCTCCGTGCCCGGGTGCCCGCACGCACGCCCGCGAGGCCCGCGACGACGGCGGCCAGTGCGAAAGCCAGGCGATACCCGCCCGCGACGGACCAGGACTGCGCACCGAGCGCTGCCACCGTGGCGAAACTCGCGACGGCGAGCGTGCCCGACAGGTACTTGGACGTCTCGTACAACCCGTAACTCCCGCCCTTGGCGGACAGGGCGGCACCCGATCCCGCGGCGGCGTTGCAGGACACCGACGAAACGGCACTCGCCGCGCCCACCAGCACCACCCCGGGCAGGAACGCGAAGACGTAACCCGCGCCGACCGGCACCAGCGCCAGCACGAAAAGCCCGGCAGCGCAACAGGTCTGCGCCCCGGCGACCACGCCCGGCCACGGCCACCGTCGCAACAGAACCGGGGCGAACCGGGACCCGGCGAACACGGCGACGCCCTCGATCGCGAACACCAGCCCGGCCGCCCCCGGCGGGAAACCGAGCACCTGCTGGCACAGCAGCAGCCCGACGAAAACCGTGCCCTGGTAGGCGAACTCCTGCCCGAGCATGCCGATCATGGCGACCCGTAACGAAACGCGCCGTACCAGAGCGCGGTCCAGCAACGGCTCCGCCGCCCGGCGCTCACGCGCCACGAACACCACCAGCACGGCCATCGCCACCGACAGCGGCAGCCAGACCCCGCCTGCCCGCCCGTGCCCCAGCTCGGTCATGGCCACGATGGACAGCGCGATCCCGGCCGTCAGCAGCACCCCGGACAGCACGTCGATCCGGCCCCGCCGCAACCCCCGTTCGTCCGGCAGCACCTGCGGCGCCACGAGCACGACCGCCAAGGCGAACGGGATGGGGAGCAGGAAAACCCAGCGCCAGCCGAGGTTCTGCGTGATCACTCCCCCGGCCAGCGCCCCGCCGACGACGCCGATCCCGCCCCCGCACGCGACCGCGGCGAACAGGCGGTTCCGCAGCGGGGCAGCCGCCGTGGCGCTGATGATGGCGAACGCGTTCGGCACCGCCAGCCCGGCGCCCGCCCCCTGCACCACCCGCGCCGCCAGCAACACCGGCCACACCGGGGCGCAGCCCGACAGCAGAGATCCCCCGGCCAGCACGAGCAAACCGATCCTCAGCAGGCGCCGGCGGCCGAACCGGTCACCCGAACGCCCGGCCACCACCAGCGTTCCGCCCAGCGCGAGCGCGAACGCCGTCAGCGCCCATTGCGCGTCCACACCGGGGAGGGCGAATTCCGCCTGGATACGGGGCAAAGCGACGGTCACGACGAGCCCGTCGAACACGACCAGGAAATTGGCCGCCGACAACACCGTCACCGAGGCGTAGAACCGGCTCCTGGTTTCCGCGCGCACCGCCATCTCAGGACCACACGGCACGGAACGGCCCGGTGACCGGCCCGGACGGCCGGCCACCGGGCGATTTCCGGAATGATCCACCGGATTCAAGTTACCGGCGGGAAATGCTCTTTTCCCGGGAGGCGATTACCACCGGTCCGATCAGCTGACCGCGGGCTCCTCGGTCAGCGGGACGTCGCGGCGCGGCCTGCCGTCCGTGCCGGGGATCTCCGTCGGGTGGCTGATCGACACCCGCGCGGTCTCCGGGATCAGGATCACCGGCACCAGCGCGATCACCGCCGCGCCCATCAGATAGAACGCCGGGATCGAGTTGCTGCCGGTGGCGTCGATCAGCGCCGTGATCACCAGCGGCGCGGTGCCACCGAACGCCGCGGTGGACACCGAATAGCCGATCGCGAAGCCGCCGTAACGGTTGCGGGTCGGGAACATCGCGGGCAGCACCGAGCCGATCGTGGCGAGGATCGGCACCAGCAGCACCGCCAGGATCGCCACCCCGGCCACGATCCCGCCGACCGTCGCGGTCTGCAGCAGGGCGATCGACGGGTAGCTCAGCACGAGGAAACCGATGGTGGAGAACAACAACAGCGGTTTACGGCCGATCCGGTCGGACAGCGCGCCGGTCGGCACGATCAGCAGCAGCATGCAGAACATGATCAGCAGCAGGATGCCGAGTGACTCCAGATCCCCGATCTTGAGCACCTGGGTCAGGTACGTGGGCATGTAGGCCAGCACCGTATAGGTGGCCACGTTGATCAGGATCGCGAAGCCCATCAGCTTCAGCACCTGCGGCCACACATTGGTGAAGACCTCCTTCACCGGCGCGGCCGCCGTCTCACCGCGGTTCTCGGCCTCGCGGAACGCGGGCGACTCCTCGATCCTGTTCCGCAGGTACAGCCCGACGATGCCGAGCACACCGGCGATCAGGAACGGGATGCGCCAGCCCCACGAGTTCAGCGACGCCGGGGAAAGGGTCACCTGCATCAAAGTGGCGAGCGCGGCACCGAGCATCGCACCGGTGGTGGAGCCGAATTCGAGGAAGGCGCCGAAGAAACCACGCCGCCTGGTCGGCGCGTGCTCGGCGATGAACGTGGCCGCGCCCCCGTATTCGCCGCCGGTGGAGAAGCCCTGCACGAGGCGGGCCACCAGCAGGAGAATCGGCGCCGCGATGCCGATGGTGCTGTAGCTGGGAATCAGGCCGACGACGAAGCTCGCGGCGGACATGATGATGATCGTGAACGCCAGAATCCGGCGCCTGCCGTACTTGTCCCCGAGCGGGCCGAGGACGAGCCCGCCGAAAGGCCGTAGCACAAAGGGAATCGCTATCCCGGCGAAGACCAGCAGCAGCCGGGCGGTGCCGTCCGCGTCGGGGAAGAAGTTCAGCCCGATACTCGTGGTGAGATAACTGTAGATGCCGTAATCGAACCATTCGATGGTGTTGCCGACGGCCGCGCCGGCGACCGCCCGTCGCATCGTTTTGGCTTCGAGCGCATGAGCCGCGGGCTCGGTTGTGTCCATGATGGTGTCCTTCGCGCTGACGGCATGGGACCGGATGCAACAGAGTTCAGTCGAAGGTTCACGCATGACGATAGGTCGGCCGAACCCCTTGCGCACTAGTCCATGCGGTGAACTTCTCGGGTCCGTTCCGTAACGATTCCCGACACGCCATGTTTCATCTGTTGAAACGCGGGTACCTTGTGTGCCGTGACCTCCAGCCTCACGCTGCGCGTGCTCACCCTCAACCTGTGGAACACCGAGGGTCCGCTCCGGCGGCAGCAGCTGCTGCCCGGCGCGATAGCCGCGCTGCGCCCGGATCTGGCGTCCCTGCAGGAAGTCGGCCGCGCTCAGCTGTCCGACGTGCTGGCCGAAACCGGACTGTCCAGTGTGCACCAGACAGACCTGCTGACGCCCACGGAGGCGGCGAGTTCCGCGGGTACCGCGCTGGCATCCAGGTGGGCACCGTCCGCCGTGGAAGCGATCGAGCTACCCGAAGCCGTTTCGGCGGAATGCGCCATCGCGGCCACGATCCCGTTGCCCGTCGGTGGTGATCTGCTGTTCGTGGCGGTGAAACCCACGTGGCGGCTGGATTCCGAGGCCGCCCGCGTCGCGCAGGCGCACACGATCGCCGATTTCGACGCCAAACTGCGCGGCCGGGTGCCGAGCGTCATCGCCGGGGATTTCGACGCCACACCGGATTCCGACAGCATGCGCTACCTCGCCGGCCGCGCCGTGGTGGACGGTACGAGCGTGCACTACCACGACTCGTGGGCGGTCGCGGGCGACGGCGGGCCCGGGCACACCTGGACGAGCGCGAACCCGTTCGCCGCGCCGGTGAGCGACGAGCTGATCGGCCAGTCGCCGCACGCCCGGCGGATCGACTACGTGCTCGTCGGTTCGCGGCACAACCACCCCGAAGTGGCCGCGCGCGTCCGCCGCTGCGAGGTCGTGCTCACCGATCCGCCGGTGAGCGACCACTACGGTGTCCTGGCGGAGATCGAGATCAGCCCACTGTCCTAACCGGACCGCCGGCCGCTACCGCCCAGGTTTACCGCGAAATCCACCGTACGTCGGTCGACCGCCACCGCCTGAATTCCCAGGCTGGGCACCATGCAGTTCACCCCCGAGGATTTCGACCGGTTTCCCGCGCCCGCAGGGGCGGAAGGACCCGACGATCCGGAACCGGCTCAGCGGGGCCGCGAAGGGCTCACCAGCCCGGTCTCGTAAGCCAGCACCACCGCCTGCGCGCGACTGGCCAGATCGAGCTTCGCCATGGTCCGGTTGAGGTGAGTCTTGACCGTGCCTTCGCTGATGGACAGCCGCCGCGCGATCTCGAGGTTGGTGCTGCCGGTGCCGACCAGCCGCAGCACCTCGCGTTCCCGGCTGGTCAGCACGTCCAGGCCGGCGGGGGCACCGGGGCGGTCGTGGTGGTGCAGATAGGTTTCGATGAGCCGCTGGGTGACGGTGGGCGAGAACAGCTTGTCCCCCACCGCGACGGTGTGGATCGCGGCCAGCAGCCGGGCGGGCTCGGACTCCTTGAGCAGGAACGCGGACGCGCCGGCGCGCAGCGCGTCGTAGACGTAGTCGTCGAGGTCGAACGTGGTCAGCACGAGGATCCGCGGCGGCTGCCCGACAGCCTCGGCGAGGATCCGCCGGGTGGCGGCGATCCCGCTGACCACGGGCATCCGGATGTCCATCACGACCACGTCCGGGCCGGTCTCGGCCGCCAGCGCGACGGCCTGCTCCCGTCGGCGGCCTGCCCCACCACGGTCAGCCCGTCGGCGGCGTCGAGCAGCGCGACGAGCCCGCTGCGGAACAGCGGCTGATCTGGTTCCCCCAGCTGCGGTCATGGCGCCGGCATCAGCAGTTCGACGGTGAACCCGCCGTCGGGCCGGACGCCCGCGGTGAGTGTCCCACCGTAGAGCCGCGCCCGTTCCCGCATCCCGCCGAGCCCGTGCCCGCCCTTGTCCGCCTCGGCGCGTGGAGCGGCGGGCGCGTCGTTCGCGATCATCACGCGCAGTTCGCCGTGGCGCCGGACCACTGTCACCTCCGCGCGGCACGCCCCGGCGTGCTTGAAGACGTTGGTCAGCGCCTCCTGCACCACCCGATACACCGCGAGCTGCTGCCCCGAAGGCAGCGTCGCCACGTCACCGGAGACCTTCATCGTCACGTCCACGCCCATCGAGCGGACGCGTTTGACCAGCGGCCCCAGCTCGCCGAGCCCGGGCGCGGGCAGCGGTTCGTCGTCGGTGACGGAGTCGTTGTCGCGCAACAGGTTCAGCAGCCGCCGGAGCTCCTCCAGTGTTTCCCTGCTGGTGGCCGATGGTGGCCACCGCCGTCCGGGCGGTGGCCCGGTCCGAATCGAACACGAACCCCGCGAGGCCGGCCTGCATCGAGATCACCGACAGGTGATGCGCGACCACGTCGTGCAGTTCCCGCGCGATGTGCAGGCGTTCCTCGGTGACCGCGCGCTCGGCGCTGAGCTGTTGCTCGCGGCGCAGCTCCTCGGTGGTTTCGGCCAGTTGGCGGTTCCGTTCGTCCAGCCGCCACGCCACCCGGCCCAGGATCAGCACCACGACCGGGATCACGACGGCCTGCGCCAGTGCGATGCCGAGGGTGCCCTCCGGGGAAACCATCCCGCTCTGGAACAGCACCGCCGCGCACAGCACCGCGCCGGTCAGCGTCACCGGCAGGGACCGGAGCGCGGCCACGGTGTAGAGCGCCGGCGCCGGGCACCAGAACGCGAGATCGGGCGCGTGCCCGAGGAACAGGTAACCGCAGTAGGCGAGCGAACTGAGGGCCAGCATCAGGAACGGCACCGTGCGCCGGAACGCGAGCGGAAGGCTGATCAACCCGGTGAGCACGAACGCCGGCGCGTCGAACGGGCGGGCGCCCGCCAGGTGGTACACGACCCCGAGCACGCATGTGGCGCCGAACAGCAGCACCGCCAGCGAAGCATCGGCGACGAACGGGTGCGCCCGCCAGAGTCCCCGCGCGCGTGATTCTCCACCGAACACCGCCGGAGCCTAGCCCGTGCCGGCCTGCCCGTCGTCACACCTGCAGCGCAGTGGTCCTACCACGCTGGTTGACCGCTACCTGCGCGGCTGAGCCCGGATACCGCGCAGCACGTTGCGCGCCAGTTCGCTGGCGAACTTCTCGGTGATCGGCAGGTTCGGCAGCAGCAGCCGGTGGTAGCAGGCGCCCCAGAGCTGGTCCACCACCACCTCGAAATCCACTTCCGCGGCCAGTTCCCCGCGTTCGGCGGCGCGTTCCATCGCCTCCACCGCGAGGCGCCGGCGGGGCCCGGAGTAGCTCTCCAGCAACGCGGCGGAGAGGTCGGCGTCGGTCTGCGCCTGGCCGATCAGCTCCGCGATCACCCGTCCGGCACGCGTCCGGGTGAGCAACCGGGCGAACGCGCGCAGCTGGGTGGTCAGATCGCGTTCGATGTCGCCGGTATCGGGGAAGGCCAGCGTCGACTCCACGGCGTGGAAGTAACCGTCGAAAGCCAGCGCGCCCTTGGAGGACCACCATTTGTAGATGGTCGTCTTGCTGGCGCCCGATTCGAGAGCCACCCTTTCGATGGTGAACGCGCCCATGCCCTCCTCCAGCAGCAACGCACCCGCCGCGGCGAGGATGTCCGCCCGTACCTCCGCCGCGGGCCTGCGTCCCCGGCCACGTTTCGCCATGCCCGCAGCCTTACATATGGACGGGCGGTTCACAAATATGGTTATCTGGACGTAGCGTCCACAAGAAGGAGCAGAGACAATGCCGGACAACAGGGTCGCACTGGTCACCGGTGGTTCGGGCGGGATCGGCCGCGCCGTCGCCGAACGCCTCGCCGCAGACGGGATGGCTGTCGGCGTGCACTACGCGGGCAACAAGGGCAGGGCGGACGAGACCGTCGCCGCCATCGGAAAGGCAGGCGGGCAGGCCATCGCCGTCGGCGGCGACGTCGCCGAGGAAGCCGAGATGGCAAGCGCGTTCGAAGCGGTCGAGGTGGCCTTCGGCGGGATCGACGTCGTGGTCAACACCGCGGGCGTGATGGTGCTGGGCCGGGTCGCCGAGTTCTCCCTCGACGATCTCGACCGGATGCACCGCGTCAACATCCGCGGCACGTTCGTGGTGGCGCAGCAGGCCGCCCGCCGGATCCGCGACGGCGGCGCGATCGTGAACTTCTCCACCTCGGTCACCCGCCTCGCCTTCCCGGAATACGCCGGATACGCCGCGAGCAAGGGCGCGGTCGAGGCGATGACCATGGTGCTGGCGCGGGAAATGCGCGGACGCGACGTCACGGTCAACACGGTGGCGCCCGGCCCGACGGCCACCCCGCTGTTCCTGGACGGCAAGGATCAGGCGGTCATCGACCACCTCGCCGCCCAGCCCCCGCTCGAACGCCTCGGCGCGCCCGAGGACATCGCCGAAACGGTGGCTCTTCTCGCCGGTCCGGGCCGCTGGGTGAACGGGCAGGTGTTGTTCGCCAACGGCGGGATCGCCTGATCCAGGCGCGGATCGTGACGCCCGTCTGTCCACAGTGGACCGATCAGTCCGCGGCGGCCTTGATCACCTCGTCCAGCACCTCGCGCGAGCGCAGCAGGTCGGCGACCATCCCGTCGATCCGGTTGCGTTCCGCGGTGAGATCGGCCACCAGCTTCTCGTCGGCGATCTCGGCCGGGCCGCCGTCCGCGTCACGCATACAGGGCAGCAACTGCACGATCTTGGCGCTACGGAGCCCGGCCGCGAACAGCTCCTGGATCCGGATCACCCGGTCCACCGCGGCTTCCGGATACCGCCGCTGCCCGCCCTCGGTACGCTGCGCAACGAGCATGCCCTGCTGCTCGTAGTAGCGCAGGGAACGCTCACTCACCCCGGTCCGCTCGGCCAGTTCACCGATCCGCACGATCCACCCCGCTTCCGGACTTGAACCTGACATCGATGTTAGCTCTTATCGTGTCGGCATGACGAGCACCGATCTCTTCCAGCCGGCCCGGCTCGGCGAGCTGGAACTTCCCAACCGCCTCGTGATGGCCCCGATGACCCGCAACCGCGCGGCCGGGGACGGGGTGCCGCTGCCGTTGATGGCCACCTACTACGCCCAGCGCGCGTCGGCGGGCCTGATCATCGCCGAGGCCGCGACGCCGAACGCCGTCGGCCAGACCTACCCCAACATCACCGCCATCCACAACGACGCGCACGTCGCGGGCTGGCGCCGGGTGACCGACGCCGTGCACGCCGCCGGCGGCCGGATGTTCCTGCAGCTCCAGCACGGCGGGCGGGTCGGCCACCCGGACAACAGTGGGCTGACGCCGGTCGCCCCGTCAGCGATTCCCTTACCGGACACCATTTTCACCCCCTCCGGGCACCAGCAGGCCGTGACTCCGAAGGAGATGACGGCCGGGGAGATCCAGGCGACCACCGCCGACTTCGCCGCCGCCGCGCGCAACGCGGTCGAAGCGGGGTTCGCCGGCGTGGAAGTGCACTCCGCCAACGGATATCTGCTGCACCAGTTCCTCGCGCGGAACACCAACCGCCGCACCGACGCCTACGGCGGCTCGATCGCGAACCGGATCCGGTTCACCGTCGAAGTGACCGAGGCGGTGGCCGCCGCGATCGGCCCGGAGCGGACCGGGGTGCGGATCTACCCCGGCGGGCGTGTGAACGACATCGACGAGGGCGACACCGCGGAGCTCTACCCGGTACTCCTGAAAGCGTTGTCCGGCAAGGGATTGGCCTATCTGCACGTGGTGCGCGCCGAAGCGGGCGATCCCGTGTTCACCGCGATCCGGCGGGACTGGACGGGCCCCCTGATCGCCAACCCGCTCCTGCACGGCGACGCGCTCCCGGCCGACGGCGGAAAGCAGGCGGCCGGAAAACTCCTCGCCGCGGGCGCCGACCTGATCGCGTTCGGCCGCCCCTTTCTGGCCAACCCGGATCTGGTGGAACGGCTGCGCACCGGCGCCCCGCTCAATGCCGTGCGCGACAGGTACCTGATGTACGTCGGCGGCGAGACCGGCTACACCGACTACCCCACCCTTGCCGCCGTTGGCTGAGCCCGCCGTCCGCGCCTAGACCGCCGAGACCTCGACGGCGGGCGCACGGAGCGAAACGAAGTCCGGCTGGGCGCGGAGCCGGAACCCGAGCGATTCGTACAGCCGGATCGCGCCGGTGTTCGACGCGGCGGCGTGCAGGAACGGCCGCTCGCCGCGCGCCCGTATCCCGGCCACGACGGCGAGTACCAGCCGGGTGCCCAGGCCCTGGCCGCGGCATTCGGCGGCGGTGCACACCGCGCTGATCTCCGTCCAGCCAGGCGGGTGCATCCGCTCGCCCGCCATCGCGACGAGCCTGCCCTCGCGGCGGATTCCGAGGTAGGTGCCCATCTCGATGGTGCGCGGCAGGAACGGCCCGGGGCGGGTGCGCTCCACCAGCGCGAGCATGTCCGGCACATCGGACTCGGTCAGCACCACGGCTTCCGGGTCTTCGGCGCCCGCCACCCCGTCGTCTACCAGCTGGACACCGGGGAGCCTCGAGACCACGGTCCAGTCGCCGGGCACACCGGCGGGATCCGTCACAGTGACCACGGCCCCGGGCCCCGCCAGATCGGCGAGGTCGGCCCAGGCCTGCGGGCCGGGTTCCGGCGGCAGGCCGAGGAACGGGCTCACGTCCGCCGGATAGCGCAGCACCTGGCCGTGCCGCTGCGCGAAGGCGGCGTGCGGGCCGGTCAGCGAGCTCCACGACGGGTTGTCCAGCGCGGCGAATTCGCCCATACGGCAGTTCCTTCCTCGAAGACCCTTACCGTGGCACAAACCTATCCGCGCGCCGCGGTATTTCCGTCCGTCCATTGCGGACGGCCTCGCCCGGGCGGCGGGTGGGCCCGGCCCGGCGGTATTGTTGACACGAATTCCCGGCAGGTGGGAGGTTGTGTTGACCGAACCGATCCCGCCCCTGCGCGCGCCCCGGGACGTCGACCTGGAGCGGCCCAGCGCCGCCCGGATGTACGACTTCTTCCTCGGCGGCGAAACGAACTGGGCGGTCGACCGTGCGGCGGGCGAAAAGGCCATCGAGCTGCTGCCCTGGGTCCGCGACATGGCCCGCGCGAACCGCGCCTTCCTGCGCCGGGCGGTGCACTACTGCCTCGCCGAGGGCATCGAGCAGTTCGTCGACATCGGTTCGGGTATCCCGACAGTGGGCAACGTGCACGAAGTCGCGAACGGGCTCAACCCCCGGTCGAAGGTCGTATATGTGGACAACGAGCCGGTCGCCATCGCGCACGGGCGGGTGCAGCTGGAACAGAACGGCGACCCGGACCGGCACGCGATGGTGCAGGCCGACCTGCGCGACCCCGACCACCTGTGGCAGCAGGTGCTCGACACCGGCATCCTCGACCCGGCGCGGCCGACGGCCCTGCTCGCCGTCGCGGTGCTGCACTTCATCCCCGACACGGACCGGCCGCAGCCGGCGCTGGCCGAGTACCGCGAGCGGCTCGCGCCCGGTTCGGCGCTCGTGCTCTCGCACGGCACGCTCGACAAGGTCACGCCGGACCAGCAGGACAGCCTCGACGCCTACACCCGGCACTACGCGACCACGCAGAATCCGCTGATCTGGCGCAGCCAGGCCGAATTCGCCGAGTTCGCCGGCGAGTTCGAGCTCGTCGAGCCGGGTATCACGTGGGTGCCGGACTGGCGTCCCGATCCGGCGATCGCCCCGGAGCTGCGCACCAGCCTGGCCGACCCCGCGCAGTCGCTCATCTACGCGGCTGTGGCCCGCAAAGCCTGACTTCAACGAAGTGACATGCGTCACTTCGCGAGATGTCACGTGGCACAGCGCACTCGACAAAGTCGTCGTGACCGGTCTGGCCCCGGCGGCCCAGTTGGTGCAGGATTCACCCCATGGTGGCGATCGAGGTGATTCTGGGTGACATCACCCGGCTCGACGTGGACGCGCTGGTCAATGCCGCGAACGAGTCCCTGCTCGGCGGAGGCGGGGTGGACGGCGCGATACACCGGGCGGCGGGCCCCAGACTGGCCAAGGCCGGTGCCGCACTCGCGCCCTGCCCGCCGGGCGAAGCCATCGCCACGCCGGGGTTCGATCTCGATCCGCCGGTGCGGCACATCATCCACACCGTGGGGCCGGTCTGGGAGGGCGGGCGGAACGGCGAGGCCGAGGTGCTGGCCTCGTGCTACCGCAACGCGATCCAGACGGCGGACGAGTTCGGCGCGGAGACCATCGCCTTCCCCGCGATCGCCACCGGCGTCTACGGCTTCCCCGCCGACAAGGCGGCCCGCATCGCCGTGCGCACCCTGCGCGAGACGCCCACGGAAGTGGCGAAGATCTTCTTGGTCGCCTTCGACCAGGAGACACACGACCAGCTCACGGCGGCGCTGACTGAGAGGTGAGTTTTCCTTGCGGAGCAAGGGGATGACACCAACTCGCCCACCTCGAAAACCGGCGCGTGACTGCATTCCCCTGGCCATCCTTGAGCCTGCCCATCCGGCGAAAAGTTCTCTTCATCTTTGGACTTGCGCCGTTTTCCTTGCGTGGCAACGGTTGCGTTGCGACAGCAACAGCCGCGCGCAGAGCGCGGGGTGTGGGCGGGGTGGTCGTCGCCGGTTGTGATGCCGGGTGACGGTTCCCGACGTGGTGAGTTCCGATTGTGTTGCCGGATCTTGGTTCTCCCCTAGGGTTTCTCCCCGATACCCGGTTCGGTCCGGAGTCACTACCCTCATCGGATACGCCGCGTCGCGAGTTCCGTCTTTGCCGAGACCGGGGAGATCCGCATGAAGGCGATCGTGCAGGAAACCTATGGCGCGCCCGAAGTGTTGCACGCGGCCGAGGTGCCACGGCCGGAACCAGGCCCGCACGAGGTGCTCGTCGCGGTGCGCGCGGCGGCGGTCAACGCGGCCGACTGGCACATCATGCGCGGCGACCCGTTGGTGGCGAGGCTGCTGAGCCCGGCGTATTTCGGCCGCACCGGGCCGAAAGCCAGGATCCGGGGGCGGGATTTCGCGGGCGAGGTGGTGGCTGTCGGCGCGGAGGTCACCAGGTTCCGTGTCGGCGACGAGGTGTTCGGGGATCTGGGTGGCGCGGACGGGGCGTTCGCCGAATACGTGTGCGCGCCGGCGGCGCTGATGGAGCGTAAACCGATGGACCTGAGTTTCGCGCAGGCGGCGGCGATACCGCTGGCGGGGACGACGGCGCTGGCCGGTCTGCGGGACGCGGCACGAGTGCGGCCCGGGCAGCGGGTGCTGATCAACGGGGCTTCCGGTGGCGTCGGCACTTTCGCCGTGCAGCTGGCCAAGCACTTCGGCGCCGAGGTGACCGGGGTGTGCCGCACCCGCAACCTGGATCAGACACGCTCGCTCGGCGCGGACCACGTCATCGATTACACCGAACGCGATTTCACCCGCGAACCCGAGCGTTACGACGTGCTGTTCGACCTGGTCGGCAATCATTCGCTGACCGCGCTTCGACGGGCGCTCACCCCGGCGGGCACGGTGGTGCTGTCCGGCGGCGGAGTGTCGAAGGGCGGCAGCGTGATCGGGCCGATGGGCCTGATGCTCAAAGCGCAGGTGCTCGGCCGGTTCGTCGAACAGCGCGTCGTCATCCTGTCCACGCGGCCCAGCAGCGAGCACCTGGCCGAGCTGCGCGAGCTGGCCGGATCCGGCGCGCTCGTGCCGGTGATCGACCGGACCTATCCGCTCGAGGAAGTCCCGGAAGCCATCCACTATCTGGAAACCGAGCACGCGAGGGCCAAGGTCGTCGTAAAACTGTAGCCAGGCCCGCCTTTGGCACACTGGAGTGCATCAGCGTCGAAGGAGCAAGGCCATGACCGAAGAGCCGGAGTACACCGAGGCCGGGGTGCCGAGCTTCGACTACGTGCGCGACCGCATCGAGAACCGGATCGCCACCGCCGCCGGGGCCGGGGAACTGCCCGCCGAAGCCGCCGAAACCGCTTCGCTGGACGAGCAGATGGCGGAGCGGGCGAGAGTGGCCAAGGACAAGCTGGCCGAGATCAGGCGCTCCCTGCACCCGGAACAGCCCCCGGCCTGATAGTTACCGAACGTGACAGGTCATCGGATCGTCACCTGATCGGAGCGACCGCAATCCGCTGTTAACAGCTCGGCAACGGGCTCGAATCGATCGCAACGCAGACTTCTGTCAACTGTTTACAGATTCGATTTACCTCGTAAGACAGCATAGGGAGCTCGTGTGGGATCTGGTAAGACGCGTTTTTTCGCGGTCGCCGCGGCGGCCTTGCTCGCGGTCACGACGTCCGCCTGCGGCAGTTCGGGAGCCACCTCCTCGTCACCCGCTGTCGTCGCGCCACCGAAAAACCTCATCGCCTCCGGCACCCTCAGCTACGGCACCGCGGCGACCTTCCCGCCGTTCGAGTCGAAGTCGGCGGGCGGTGACCTCGAGGGCTTCGACATCGACATGATCACCGCGCTCGCCGGCTCGATGGGACTGGGCACCAAACCCACCGACATGGATTTCGACGGGCTCATCCCGGCGCTGGCCGGTAAACGCGTCGACATCATCAACTCCGCCATGTACATCAACGACGCCCGGGCCGCCAAGGTCGACTTCGTGCCGTACCTGGTGATCGGCGAATCGCTCCTGACGCCGAACGGCAACCCGAAGCACATCGCGCAGATCCCCCAGGATCTCGCAGGCAAGACGATCGCGGTGACACGCGGTGCGATCGGCGAGACCTACATGAACGAGTACAACGACCAGCTGCGGCAGCTGGGCCTGCCGACGATGACCGTGATGAGCCTGCCCACCAACCAGGACGCCATGCTCGCCGTGCGCTCCGGCCGGGCCGACGCGTTCGACACCTCCACCCCGGGGGCGGCGACCACGCTCGCCAAGACCGGGAACACCTTCACCGTCGCGGCCACCTTCAAGAACGAGACCAAGATCGGCATCGCCGTGCGCAAGGGTGACACCGGCACCGCCACGGCGATCCAGAACGCGCTCGACCGGTTCGTCCGCTCCGGCGACTACGACAAGCTGCTCGCCAAGTACCAGATCCCGGCGGATTCCAGCCTGTTCAAGACCACGCCGTCCTCGACCGCGCCGACGGGAGGCTGACGGTGGGCATCCTCGACCGGACCTTCTCCAGCTCCTTCCTCTCCGCCACCCTGCTCACCTTCGAGCTGACCGTGCTTTCGATGCTGCTGGGCGTCGCCGGTGGCGTAGTGCTCGCCCTGCTCAAAAGCGGCCCGGCCCCGGTGCGCTGGCTGGTGGACGGCTACGTGTGGCTGTTCCGCGGCACCCCGGTACTGCTCCAGCTGATCTTCGTGTTCAACGTGCTTCCGTTGTGGGGCTTGAACTTCACCCCGTTCACCTGTGCGGTGATCGCGCTGACCCTCAACGAGATCGCCTACATGGCCGAGATCGTGCGCGGCGGGCTGCTCGGCGTGGACAACGGGCAGCGCACCGCGGCACACATGCTCGGCCTGTCGGAGCTGAAGATCCTGCGCTGGGTGGTGCTGCCCCAGGCGCTGCGACTGATCCTGCCACCGACCGGCAACCAGTTCATCGGCATGCTGAAAACCTCCGCGCTCGCGTCGGTGGTCAGCGTCGGCGACCTGATGCTCACCGCGCAGCGGCAGGCGGCGGCCGACTTCGACTACGTGTCGGCGCTGTGTGCCGCCGCCCTCCACTACCTGGTGCTGACCACGGTGTTCACCCTCGTCCTGCGGTGGGCCGAACGCCGGTTCGACGTGACCCGGCGCGCCGCCGCCCGGCGCACGAAGCGACCCGCCCCCGCGGCGGCCTGAGGAGAGGCAGCGGATGAACGACCTCAAGCTCGCCCCGCCCGAAACCCCGATCGTGCTGGAGGCCCGCGGCCTCGGCCGCAGCTACCACGGCAGGCCCGTGGTGTCCGATGTGGACCTCGCGGTGCCCGCCGGGCAGACCGTGGCCGTGCTGGGCCCCTCCGGCGCCGGCAAGTCGACGATGCTGCGCTGCCTCGCCGGTCTCGAACCGATCCAGACCGGCAGCATCGGTTTCCAGGGCAGGCCGCTGTCCGAGGCCGGCGGCAGGCCGCGGTCCTTCGGCGGCCGGATCGGCATGGTTTTCCAGCAGTTCAACCTGTTCCCGC
This sequence comes from Amycolatopsis sp., assembly GCF_035546795.1. Classification (GTDB taxonomy): domain Bacteria; phylum Actinomycetota; class Actinomycetes; order Mycobacteriales; family Pseudonocardiaceae; genus Amycolatopsis_E. The sequence goes on along the minus strand of NZ_DASZWC010000005.1, from coordinate 15,559 downwards.
ATCTGACCGCGGTGCAGAACGTCGCGCTGGCCCCGGTGCGGGCGCGTGGCACCGCGAAGGAGCAGGCGCGCGCCGAAGCCGTCGCGCTCCTGGACCGGGTCGGGCTGCCCGAGCATCGTGACCACTACCCGTTCGAGCTCTCCGGCGGGCAACAGCAGCGGGTGGCGATCGCCCGTGCGCTGGCGATGCGGCCGGAGCTGATGCTCTTCGACGAGCCGACTTCGGCGCTGGACCCGGAGTTCACCCGCGAGGTACTGGCCGTGATGCGGGACCTGACCGAGGACGGGATGACGATCCTGGTGGTCACGCACGAGATGGACTTCGCGCGGCGCAGTGCCGACCGGGTGGTGTTCATGGCCGAGGGCCGGATCGTGGAGGACGGTCCGGCCGCGGCGACGCTCGACCATCCGCGACACGAGCGGACACGCCAGTTCCTGGCGCAGGTACTGGGAGAGTGACCGGATGCCGAACACGCCTCCCGTCATCCCGCTGAGCCTGCGCAAACAGGACTGGGCATACCAGCAGCTACGCGAACGCATCCTGACCGGCAAGCTCACCCCCGGCGAGCAGCTCAGCCAGGAAGGCCTGGCCACCGAACTCGGCATCAGCCGCGGGCCGCTGCGCGACGCGCTGTCCCGGCTGGCGAGCGAAAACCTGGTGGTGGACCGGCCGCACCAGAAGTGGACGGTCACCGACGTTTCCGCGGCCGACGCCCGCGACATCTACAACGGCCGTGCCGCACTGGAAAGCATGTTGGGCGCGGCCGCCGCGCAGGCACCCGGCGCACGCCGCGAAGGCTGCGACGATCTACTGGCCGATCTGCTCGACCGGCAGCGCGCCGCCGCGGCGGCCGGCGACCTGAGCGAGCTGCGCGCGCTGGACCGCCGGTTCCACGACACCATCTACGGCCTTGCCGGGATGCCGGCGACGATGGCGGCGCTCGATCACCTCCGGGCCAAGAGCGACCGCTACATCGCGTTGTACCTGGCCGATTCCGGCCGCGCGCACGCGTCGCTCCAAGAGCACGCCGGAATCCTCGCCGCGTTGCGTGCGGGCGAAGCCGAAGAGTCCGCCGCACGCACCAAGGCCCATGTACTCGGCGGGCTCGGCCCGCTCATCGGATCCCTGGACGGCCAGCCGGCCACCCTGACCGAAACCCTTTGAAACACCGAGAAGGAACGAGGAGCAAGCGATCGTGCCCCACCTGCCCGAGGCCATCACCCGCCTGTCCATGCCGGAGTTGTCCGGCACGCTCGGCATGTCCCTGCGGGACGCCGAACGCGAGCTGGAGAACGCGCCGGGGCGCGGCCCGCTGCTCGACGCGACCTACGCCGACACGCACCGGTTCCCGGCGCCCGGCTGGGCCCTGCCCGCGTTCACCGAGGCGGCGTCCGGCGCCGGGATGACCTACACCCCGTACCGCGGTGACCGTCCGGTGCGGGAAGCCGTGGCGCACAACGTGTCCACCGTGCTCGGCGTGCCCGCGACCGGGCAGGCCGACGTGATCCTGACCCCGGGCACGCAGGGCGCGCTGTTCGTCGCGCTCGCGGCCATCCTCTCCCCCGGCGATCTGGTGCTGCTGCCCGATCCCGACTACCTGTCCACCGAACGGATGCTGCGGTACTTCGGCGCCCGCGTCCGGCGGATCCCGATGATCTGGCCCGGCGAAAGCGAAACCGGCCGCGGTGCCCGGCCCGCACTCGACCTGGCCGAACTGGAGCGGGCCGCCGCGGAGAAGCCCCGGCTGATGGTGTTCTCGCATCCGAACAACCCCACCGGCGCGATCTACGGTGAGGACACCATCGCCGCGATCGCCGCCGCGGCCCAGCGGCACGATTTCACCGTGATCGCCGACGAGCTGTACTGCCGGCTGGTGTACGAAGGCGAGCGCTTCCACCACCTCGCGGCGCTGGACGGGATGGCCGAGCGCACGGTGACCCTGCTCGGCCCGTCGAAGACGGAATCCCTTTCCGGCTACCGGCTCGGGGTCGCCGCCGGGCCGAAGGCGCTGGTGGACGCGATGGAGGACGTGCAGTCGGTGACCGCGTTGCGGGCCCCCGCGTACGCGCAGCACCTGCTCTCGCACTGGATCGCCGAGGACGGCGAGTTCCTGGAGCGGCGGCTGGTGGAGTACCAGGCGCTGCGGGACGTGACGGTCAAGAAGATCAACGCCTCCTCCGTGCTGCGGGTCAATGCCAGCTACGGCACGGCCTACGTCTTCCCGGAGGTGCTTACCGGCGCGAGCGACCAGGCGATCGCCTTGGCGCTCAAGGAAAAGGCGGGCGTCGTGGTGAACCCCGGCTACCAGTTCGGCGGTGCCGGCGCGGGTCACCTCCGGCTCTGCTTCGCCCAGGACGAGGCGGCCTGGGACGCGGCGCTCGACCGGATCATCGACGTAATCGGTTCGCTGGCGTGAAGATCGCCGAAGCCGGCTTCCGGGTCACGGGGCTGCCCCTGCGCCGGAAGCTCCGGCACGCCGGCACCGACACCGGCGAGCTGACCGAGGTCTTCCTGCGGGTCCGGCTGGCGGACGGGCACGTCGGCTGGGCCGAGACCCGCGGGAACGGCGCCTACGCGACCGGCTGTTCGACGGACACGATCGTCGCCGCGCTGCGCACGCCCGGCTGGCAGGACACCGCGCGGCTCGCCCGCAGGTGCCCGCCGGCGGCCATGCTGGTGGACATCGCGAGCCGGGACGCTGCCGCCCGTGCGCAGGGAATCCCTTTGTGGGCAACGCTTTCCGACAGTCCGGCGCCGTCTTCGCTGCCGACACACGCGGCGATCGCCTTCGGCACGGAGACCCAGGCCGCGCACCTCGCCGACGCCGCGGTCCGGGACGGGTTCGGCCGGATCAAGATCCGGATCGGCGGCGATCCCGCGGTGGACCGCGCCAGGGTGACCCGGGTGCGCGAGGTCGCCGGGCCGTCTGCCGTGCTCGCGGTGGACGCCAACGGCGGCTGGGACACCGGGACGGCACTCGCCGCGGCACGCTGGCTCGCGGACCTGGACGTCGCGTGGTTCGAGCAGCCCGTCACGGACCTCGCATCGATGGCGGTAGTACGAGCCGGATCCCCGATCCCGGTGTGGGCCGACGAATCCGTGCGCGACGCGGAATCCGTGCGTGCGGTGGCCGAACTGGGCGCCGCCGACGGCGTGCACCTCAAACTGGAGAAGGCCGGCACGGTGGACGTGCTCGCGGCCGCGATCGAAACGGCCCGGCGGCACGGTCTCGACGTCGGCCTCGGCCAGATGGACTGCGGCAGGCTGGGCTGCGTCACCACCGCGCAGCTGGCCGCCGGGCTCGGCGTGCCGGTGGCCGAACTGTGGGGCTGCGCCAACGTCGAACGCGACGTGACCCCCGGGCTCGAACTGCGTGACGGCGCCGTGCCGCTGCCGGCCGGGCCCGGCCTCGGCCTTCGCCCCGAACTGGACACCACCACCCCGATGAGGATCGATTCATGACCCAACCCGAAGTCGTCGGCCTGCTCACCGCCATGGTCGGCTGCGATTCGACCACCCCGACCGGCGAGGAGGCCAGTACCGCGGCACTGCTCGCGGACCACCTTGCCGCGGCCGGATTCGAGACCGAGACCGAAACACTCGCGCCGGGACGGGTGAACCTGACCGCGCGCCGCCGGTTCGGCGACGGCCCGTCGATCATGCTGAACTCGCACCTCGACGTCGTGCCGGCGGGTGCGGGGTGGACCAGCCCGCCGTTCGAACCGTCCATTCGCGACGGACGGCTCTACGGCCGGGGTTCGGCCGACGCCAAGGGCCCGCTCGCCGCGATGGCCTGCGCCGCCGCCGGGCTCGCCCGCGATCCCGGCGGGTTCTCCGGCGAGATCGTGTTTTCGGCCGTGTCACAGGAAGAGGGTGACTCGATGGGCGCGCGGCGCCTGGTGCCCGCGCTCGCCTCGGCGGGCAGGCTGCCCGACGCGGTGATCGTCGGCGAGCCGACCGGGATGCGCCTGCTCACCGCGCACAAGGGTTCGGTCCGGCCGGTCATCGAGGTCGTCGGCGTGGCCGCGCACGCCGCGACGCCGCAGTTCGGGGTCAACGCCGTCAACGCGGCCGCCGTCGTGCTGAGGCGGCTGGAGGACTACAGCGCGGCGCTCGCCGGGCGGGTACATCCGCTGCTCGGCGCGGCCACCTGCACACCGGTGCTCATCGAAGGCGGGGAGGCGCCGAACGCGGTGCCGGAACGCTGCCGCATCACGCTCGACCGGCGCCTGCTGCCGGACGAACCGGCGGAGTCGGTGCTCGCCGCCATCGATGAGATCCTCGCCGCATACAACGAGAGCGGACTCGGCAAGGCATCCATTGTGGACTGTGCACCGAGTACGGGCGGCCCGTCGGAGACACCGGCGGAGCATCCGTTCGTCGTGGCGTGCCGCCACGCGCTGGCCGCGCACGGGGCGAACGACACGCTCGGCGGGCTGACGGTGAACTGCGACATGACGCATTTCCGGGCGGCCGGGGTACCCGCGCTGGTGTGCGGCCCCGGCAGGCTGGAGGTGATGCACGCGGTCGACGAGCACGTGGTGCTCGACGAACTGGTGGAGTCGGTGGGCCTGTACCGGGCGATGCTGATCGGGGCGGCGGCTTGAGGATCGCGCTCGGGCAGCTGGCCGGCCGCCCCGGCGACCTGCGCGCCAACCTGAACCGCGCGGCCGGGCTGGTGCGCGACGTCAACACTGACGTGCTCGCGTTCCCGGAGCTCTTCGCGTGCGGATACGACCTGGACGCCATCGCGGCGGACCCGGCGTGGTCGCTGACGCCGGCGGCGCTCGGCCCGCTGGCCGAAGCGGCGGCCGAGACCGGAACCTGGGTGCTGCTCGGTGCGTCCGTCGCCGCCGAGGGAAAGCCACGCAACGCGGTGGTGGTGCTCGGCCCGGACGGCACTGTACGCGGCCAGTACGACAAGAACCACTTGTGGGGCACCGAAAAGCAGGTCTTCGAACCGGGCAGCGGCCTGCTCATGCTCGACGTCGCCGGAGTTTCGCTGGGGCTGGGCGTGTGTTATGACGCCGGTTTCCCCGAACCGGCGCGGGCCTACGCCAGGGCGGGAGCACACGCGGTGCTGTTCTGTTCCGCTTTCGCGACCGGCCCCACCGAACACCGTTACCGCGTGTACCACCCGGCCCGCGCGCTCGAGAACACCATCTACACCCTCGTCGTCAACGCTGTCGGCGAAATCGCCGGCGAACGGTACTTCGGCGAAAGCGGCGCCTGGAGCCCCTCCGGGCAGCGGCTGATCACCGCGGGCCGCGGTGAGGATGTGTCCATTGTGGAGGTATCCGCCGCCGAAGTCGCCCGCACCCGCGAACACCTGACCTATCTCACCGACCTGTCTGCAGGAGTCGATCATGTCGCCCGTATTTCCTGAGTCCGAGTACGACCGGCGCCTCGCCACCTTGCGCGAGACGTTGCGGGCCGAAGGACTGGACGCCGTCGTGGTGCACACGCCGGAGAACGTGTGCTATCTGTCCGGGCACGCGACCCCGGGCTACTACACCTACCAGTGTCTCGTGGTCACCGCCGACGGCGAAGCCGCGCTGCTGATGCGGCAGACCGAGACCGAGAACGCGCTGGCGACCACGTATTTCAAGCGCATCAACGGGTTCCCGGACAGTGCGGACCCGATCGCGGCGACCGTGGCGTTGCTGGCGGAGCTGGCACCGGGCGCGCGGGCGGTCGGGATCGAGGCGAAGTCGTGGTTCCTTCCGCCGGAGTCGTTCCTGCGCCTGCGATCGCTGCTGGCGGAGGCCGGCGCGGAGACGACGCATATCGACGGTGCGCTCGCCGCGGCGCGACTGATCAAGTCGCCGGCGGAGGTCGAGCGGATCCGGCTGGCGGCGGCGAGTACGAACGCGGGGATGGCGGCCGCCGCACGCGCCGCCGTCCCTGGTGCGAGTGAGCGCGCCGTGGCGGCGGCGACCTTCGGCGCGCTTGTCGAGTCGGGTTCGGAGTACTTCGGGATGGAGCCGTTCGTGGCGTCCGGGCCACGTGCCGGCACGATCCACGCGAGCTGGTCGGACCGGGTCATCCAGCGAGACGAGGCCGTGCTGCTGGAGATGTCGGCGACGCGCGGCCGCTACAACGCGCCCTTGATGCACACCGTGTGGACGGGCGAACTGCGTGGTGACGCGGCGGCGATGGCGCAGGCGTGCGCGGAGGCCCGTGCCGCCGCGCTGGCCGAGGTGCGGCCGGGTGGTTCACCCGCCGCCGCGCACGCCGCGTGCAAGGCCGCGATCGCCGACGCCGGCCTCGCGCACACTTATCGCAAACGCAGCGGGTACTCGGTGGGCATCGCCTTCGCGCCGGACTGGGGCGAGGGACACCTGCTCTCGCTCGGGGAGAACGAGGAGAAGCGGTTCGAGACCGGGATGATCGTGCACGTCGTGCCCACCCTGCGCATCGGCGGCGTGGCCGGGGTCGGCCTGTCGGCGACGGTACTGCTCACCGCGACCGGGCACGAAGTCCTCACGGTATGCGAAATCGGGCCACAGCTGTGAGTGAGGTCGTCGCTGCCGGGGACTACGCCACCGCGCGGGTAGCGGGCGGGCTCGTGTTCACCGCCGGGATGACCCCGCGTGCACACGGTGGCGTGCTCGACCCTGGCCGCGTCGAGGAAGTGGGCGCGGCGCGAGCCCGGGAGCTGGCCGGGCTCGCGGCTTCGCGGGCGGTCACCGCGGCCCACGAAGCCGCCGTCGCGGCAGGGTTTTCCCTTGACAGCGCGGTAAGTCTCACGGTGTACCTGCGAACGGCCGCGGACTTCACGGGACACAGCGCGATCGCCGACGGGGCCACCGAAACACTGCGTGCCGCGCTCGGCGGTCCCGCCCCGGCGCGGGCCGCGATCGGCGTGACCTCGCTGCCCGCCGGGGCCGCGGTGGAGGTCTCCGCCGTCTTCACCACGCACGGCTGAGCATTCCGGGACCCCTCCCTGGCCGGTACCGCTAGAACTCGCCGCACCAGGTAACCGCGTCTGACGGAGGCACCCTTGCGGGCGAGCACGAGGACAGAGATCGAGACAATCGCACAGGAAGCGGCGCGGATGGCGCTGCGCCGCGGCAACGTGCGCAAGATCGCGGGGCAGATGGTCGCGTCGGCGGTGAGCAGGCAGGTCGCGGCGCAGACGACGGAGATCGACGAGCGCACGCGCGCCATGCTCGACAAATCGGCCAGCGAGGCTGTCGCGGGCCACGCCGCGAAGCTCCCGGGCGCGACCGAGGTGTACTCGGTCGCCGAGCGCGCGGTGGCCGACGCGATCGCGGCCGCCGAGCCCGAGGTGCTCGAGAAAGCCCGTGACGCAGCGGAAAAAGCCGTCGCCGGGTTCGCGCCGCCGGTGGTCAACGTGGTGCTGCCGGACCGGCGCGAGGTGGAGCTGCGGGGCGACTCGCACCGGGTGCTGCCGGAGGTGCTGATCGCGTTGCACGCCCGCTGCCACGTACTGCTCGTCGGCCCGGCGGGCACCGGGAAATCCATGCTGGCCAAGCAGGTCGCCGAAGCGCTCGCGCTGCCGTTCCAGGCGCTTTCGGTCGGCCCGACCACCCCGATGAGCAAGGTGTTCGGCTACTACGACGCGCACGGCCACTACCACGACACCCCGTTCCGCCGCGCGTTCCAGGACGGTGGCGTGATGCTCCTCGACGAACTGGACAACGGCCACCCCGGCCTGCTCGCCGAGCTGAACCAGGCGCTGGCGCTGGGCACCTGCGCGTTCGCCGACGGCATGGTCGACGCGCATCCCGACTTCCGGCTGGTCGCGACCGGCAACACCTACGGCAGCGGCGGCGACCGCACGTTCGTCGGGCGCCAGGCACTGGACGCGGCCACCCTCGACAGGTTCATCGTCATCGACGTGCCGATCGACCCCGAGCTGGAGAAACGCATCGCGCTCGCGCACGCGCCGTCGCGGCGCAAGGAGGCGCAGGAACTGCTGGAAAAGGTCTGGCAGCTGCGCGCGACGGCCGAGGAGAAGAACCTGCCGGTGATGTTCTCGCCCCGTTCCAGCATCGACGGCGCGAAACTGCTGGAAGCGGGCGCGACCCCGGATCAGGTGTTGCGGTGGCGGGTGATCCGCGGTCTGTCCGAGACGCACCTGAGCGCGCTCGGCATCGGCGCATGACCGAGTACGTGCTGCCCCCGATGATGTCGTGGCACGAATTCCTGCGCGCCGCCCAGCGCCCGGAAACGGTGCCCGGCGGCAGCGGCCGGGGCGCGTCCGCGGAGTGGGCGGGCGCCACCTGGGACGAGGCCATGCGCCTCGCCGTCGACGGCTGGCCGCTGGCGCTGCGGGAGGCCCGGGTGAGCGTCGGTGATCTGCGGGAACGGGCCGGCCTGCGGTCGGTGACCACCTTGGAACCGACCTGGGATGTCACGGGCAGCGAGGTCGACGTCGGCGCCTATCTCGCGGGGGTGCCCGAATGCATGGTCGACGCCGTGCCGCGCCGGACCTCGACCCGCGGCCGGGTGGTGTCGTTCCTGATCCCGGCCGGCTATTCGTTCGAGACGCCGCATGACGAGATCCGCAACCGCGGGCTGGCGCTGGCCACCCTGTGCAGCGCGATCATCGATGCCGGGCACAGCGTCGAAATCTGGTCCGGGGACACGGGTATGACCGGCCCCGACTTCGACCGGCGCTACTCGGCGGTGGCCAGGGTGATCTCCTCCGGCGAGCCCTTCGACGTGGGCAGGCTGATCTTCGCGGTCGCCCACCCGGCGATGTGCCGCCGGTTGTGGTTCTCCGTCTGGGACGCCTGCGACGAGGAACTTTCCCTGACACTGCGCGAAACGAAGTACGGCCGCCCGCCGTTCACCTGCGAACCCACGGACCTTCCGCCCGAGGTGACGGACCCGTACGTCTTCCCCTACCTGCGCCCGGGCGATCCACAGTGGAGCGATCTGGACACCGCGCTGGACTGGTGTCACACCATGTTCGCCGACCTCGGTTTACTGGAAGCCTGACGCTGCGCGAGGCACCTGCCCTAGGCTGACCGGCGGCGCACGGATCGGCTATGCGGAGGCATCGTGCAGGCGGGGCATTGGGTGGCGGGCCGGTACCGGCTCGACGCGGAGATCGGGTCCGGCGGCAACGGCACCGTCTGGCGGGCGACCGACCAGGAACTGGACCGGGTGGTGGCGCTCAAGCACGCGCTGCCCTCCGGCCGCGGCCCCGGCGCGGAGCGGCTCCGGCTGCTGCGCCGCGAGGCGCGGATCCTGGCCAGGATCAACCATCCGCACGTGGTCACGATCTTCGACGTGCTCGTCGACGACGGCGAGTGCTGGCTGGTCATGGAGTACGTGGACGCACCCGGCCTCGGCGAGCTGGGCAAGGTCGAGCCGCGGCGCGCGGCGGATCTCGGCGCGCAGCTGGCCGACGCGCTCGCGGCCGTGCACGAGGCGGGCGTGGTGCACCGCGACATCAAGCCCAGCAACGTCCTCGTCACCGCGGACAACCGGGCGAAACTGGGCGATTTCGGGATTTCCCGGGTGGTGCACGGGGATGTGACGGCCACCGACACCGGGCTGCTCGCGGGCACGCCGGGTTATGTCGCGCCGGAGGTCGCCTCGGGCGGCGAACCCACCCCGGCCTCCGACGTGTTCTCCCTCGGCGCGACGCTGTTCGCCGCGGTGGAAGGCGTCTCGCCGTTCGGCAGGGCGGCGAATCCGCTGGTGCTGTTGCGCCGGGCCGCCGACGGCGAAATCGCCGAACCCACCGAAAACGAGCTGACCCCGGCGCTGTCCGCGCTGATGGCCGTCGCCCCCGCGCGGCGGCCGTCGGCGGCGGACGCCGGGCGGATGCTGCACCGGATCGCGGGCACTCCCGCGCCGGCGCGCCGGAAAAGCCGGAAGGGGCTCATCGCGGTGGCCGCCGCGGCGATCGTGATCGTGGCGGCGGCGTCGGTGTGGCTCACCACCGGCGGTGACGACGGAACCGCCGCGCCCGCGCCACCAGCTCCGCAACCGGTATCGCTGATCGGCGACGCGCGGAGCGCGGATCCTTGCGCTCTCACGGATTCCGCCGCGCTGACGAAGTACGGCGACGCGCACCGGGACCCGGATTACGGCAACTTCGACCGCTGCGACGTGATCGTGGCCGGCGCCGACGACAGCGAAGTCGACGTGAAAGTGCAGCTGGACCGGGGCCAGGCGCCGGCCGGCCCGGTGCAGACGGCCGGCCGGATCGGTGTGCTGCGCGAAGCCGCCGACGGCGACGAATGCGACCGCACCCTGATCCTGCCCGGCACGGATCTGGTGCGGGTGAGCACCCAGCAGAACGGGGACGGTCAGGCGGATCTGTGCGCCATGGCCGAAACCGCGACCGGCAGCGCGCTGGCGGTGCTGAACCGCGGCCCGGTACCGCGCCGCACCACGCCAGCGGCGGCCACGTCACTGATCGATGTGGACGCCTGCTCGCTGCTGGACGCCAACGCGCTCAACGCCTTCCCCGGTGTGGACGCATTGCACCCGGAGGAAGGGTTCGGCGGCTGGAAGTGCCGGTGGAACAGCACGACGAGTTCGTCCACGCTCATCGTCGGCTTCGACCGGAACCGGCCGCTGAACGCCGAAGACGGCAGGCCGGTGATGATCGGCGGGCACCACGCGTTCGTCGAGCCCGACGAGTACGACGTGGACACGTGCATGGTCGAGGTGGAACACCGGCAGTTCACCTCGGTCACCGGCTCGGCGGTCGTGGAGCTGCTGCAGGTGGTGATCACCGGGCCGCAGCCACGCGAACAGCAGTGCGACCTGGCGACCAGCCTGACCGCGCCGGCGGTGGCGAAACTGCCCTGACCAGCCCGGGAGGGGTCCCGGGCCTGCGGTGGCAAGCTGGCCTGGGAGCTGGAACCGTGTCTTCGGGAGGTCGACATGCGGAACACGCTGCGAGTGGCGGGCGGGCAGCGGCTGGCCGCCGGGCACGACAGCCTCGCCTTCGGCGTGGGTGATTCGGCGCCCGGCACGATCCACGCGCTGGCGATCGGCGGCGGTATCACGGCCGGGCCGCGCGAGGGGCGGATGATCCTGTTCGGCCGCAACAAACCCGAGGTGCACGTGTGCGTCGGGGAGAACGACCGGCGGGTGAGCCGCAGCCACGGCCTGCTGACGCGGCGTGCGCAGCGCTGGTGGGTCAGCAGCACCGGCAGGCTTCCGGTGCGGCTGCCCGGTTCGCGGCTGCTGTTCACCGACGACGAGCCGGTGCCGCTCGCCGACGGGTACACGCCGCTGTTCGTGGGCGGTTCGCAGGGGCGCGAGCATCTGCTGGAGCTGTTCGTCACGAGCTCGGAGGGGTCTCGGCCACTGTCCCGCCACGAGGAGGAGACACAGCCGCCGAAGACGTGGAAGCTGTCGCCGGCCGAGCGGCTCGTGCTGATCGTGCTCGGCCAGCGGTATCTGCTGCACGAGGCGTACCCGCAGCCGCTGTCGTGGCGCCAGGCGGCCGATCATCTGGCGGACCTGCAGCCGGACGCGAACTGGGGGCCGAAGAAGGTGGAGCATCTGGTCGCGGCGGTGCGCACCCGGCTTTCGCACGACGGTGTGACGGGCCTGACCAGGGACGAAGTGGGCGAGCCGGTGGGCAACATGCTGAACCACAACCTGGTGCGCGAGCTGATGGAGAGCACCACGCTGGTGCCGCCGGACCTGCGCGCGCTGGATCACCCCGGCGAGGTCTGAGCCGTGCCCCGCCCGCGCCGGGCTGCCATTGGATGCGTGACGAACGGCAAGTAGCCTGGCCTCGTGGATCGGTTCGAAAGCGACAAGGCGGCGTACCGCCGTTTCGTGCGCACGCACCATCCCGACGTAGGCGGCGATCCGGAAGTTTTCGCCGCGGGCGTACGCCGGTTCCAGGCCGCCCGCGAGCGCCCCGACGCACCGATCGTTTTCGTCACCCGCCGTCGTGGGCTGCCCTGGGTGCTCGCCGCCCTGCGCGCCCGCCACCGCCGCCGGCGCCGTCCGCCCCGGGTCCGCTGAGGCTGGACAGTCCATGATGGGGAGGCGGATGCGCCGCGCCGGCGCGCTGGCCGGGCGGTGGGCGTGGTTCGGCCGCGCGGCGGTCACGCTGGCGCGGTACCGGGAGCGCGACGGCGACCACTACGCGGCGGCGGTCACGTTCTTCACGCTGCTGTCCCTGGTGCCGCTGCTGATGATCGTGGTCGCGGTCGCCGGGTTCGTGCTCGCCGGCGACGGGCTGCTGCTCGCCGAACTGGACAGGCTGCTCGCGCAGGCCCTGCCGGCGCTGGTGAGCGACCAGATCGGCGGCATCCTGCGCACGGTGATCGAGGAACGCGGCAGGCTCGGCGTCGTCGCGCTGGTGGTGTCGCTCTACTCCGGCTGGAGCTGGATCTCGAACCTCCGCGACGCGGTGACGGCCATGCTCGGCGAACCACGTGAGCCGAAACCCTTGCTGCGCACGGTTTCGGCGGACGTGGCGACGTTGCTGGGCATCGGCGTGGCGCTGGCCGTGTCGTTCGGGCTCGCCGCGCTGACCGGCATCGCGGGCGGATGGGTGCTCGCCCGCACCGGCCTGTCCGGCACGTTCAGCGCGCATCTCGTGCTCGTCGCCGGTTCGCTGCTGCTCGGCCTGATCACGAACTGGCTGGTGATCGCCTGGTGCCTGGCCAAGCTGCCGCGCCGGCGCCGTCCGCTCGCCGCCGGGCTGCGGGCCGCCGCCGTCGCCGCGGCCGGGCTCGGCGCCCTGCAACAGGCGGGTGGACTGTACGTGCTGCTGCTCGGCCACTCCCCCGCCGTGACCGTGCTGGGCGCGATCGTCGGCCTGCTGCTGTTCGTGTACCTGATCGTGCGCTGGCTGCTGCTCGTCACGGTGTGGACGACGACGGGCGAGTCGTCCGGCGGCGGTCCCGGCGTCGGCCAGGCCGGGGCCACCCTGGCGATGGGCGCTTCGGCGGGGCTGGCCATCCGCACGCTGTCCGGACACTGAAACCCGCACCAATACCTGCGCGCCCCGGCTCCGAATGCCAGGCATGACCCAAACCGTGAGGCGTGTTCCCGCGGCGTTGTGCGGCGTACTCGCGTTGCTGGCAGCGCTCGCGGCCGGGCATCTGGTCGCGGGGTTCATCAGCGTCAACGCCTCGCCGTACCTGGCGGTCGGCAACGGCGCGATCGACCTGACTCCGTTGCCGCTCAAGGACTTCGCCGTGCGCACGTTCGGCACGAACGACAAACTCGTGCTGCTTTCCGGAATGGCGCTGGCACTCGTGGCCGCCGCCGCCGCGGCCGGTCTCCTTTCGCGCCGTTCGCCGTGGCCGGGCACGATCGTGATCGCGTTCTTCGGTGTCGTCGGGTTGTTCGCGGTGTACGAGCGCCCCGATCTCGACGCGCTCGCCTTGCTCGCGCCGCTGGCCAGCCTGGTGACCGGGGTGCTGGTGTTCCGGCTGGCCCACCACGCCGCCACGATCCCGAAAACGCAGTCACGACGGTCCTTTTTGGTCGCTGGGCTCGGCGTGCTCGCCGGTTCCGCGCTCGCGGGCGTCGGCGGCCGGCTGATCGGCTCCGCGCGCGACGCCACGGCTTCACGTGCCGCCGTCGGCCGCCTCGTGCCCGCCAGGACGGCGCCCGCCATCCCGGCCGACGCGGATTTCGCCAAGCTGGGCGCTCCGGCGTTCCTCACGCCCAACCCGGAGTTCTACCGGGTGGACACCGCGTTGACGGTACCGCAGGTGCGCACCGAGGACTGGAGCCTGCGCATCCACGGCATGGTCGACCACGAACAGCGGTACAGCTACTCCGACGTCCGGAACCGGCCTTTGGTGGAGCGCACGATCACGATGACGTGTGTGTCCAATGAGGTCGGCGGGCCGTACGTCTCGACGGCGAACTTCATCGGCGTCGATCTCGCCGACCTGCTCGAAGAAGCCGGTGTGCGGTCCGGTGCCGAGCAGCTCTATTCGTCCAGTGTGGACGGTTGGACCTCGGGCAGTCCGGTGCCGGCGGCGCTGGACCGCGGCCGCGGCGCGATGCTCGCACTGGGCATGAACGGCGAACCGTTGCCGCTGGACCACGGTTTTCCAGCCCGCCTGGTGATTCCCGGTCTTTACGGTTACGTGTCGGCCACGAAGTGGGTCACCGATCTGGAGGTCACCACCTGGGCGGCGCGGCAGGCCTACTGGCTCAAACGCGGCTGGGGCCGGCTCGGGCCGATCAAGACCGAGTCCCGGATCGACACCCCGAAGGGCTTCGCCACCGTCGCGGCCGGGACGGTGCGGGCGGCGGGGATCGCGTGGGCGCAGCACACCGGGATCGCCAAGGTCGAGGTGCGGGTGGACAACGGCGCCTGGCAGGACGCGAACCTGTCCCACCAGGTCAGCCTGGACACCTGGCGGATGTGGTGGGCGGAGCTGAACGTGCCGCCCGGCCCGCACCAGATCTCCGCCCGTGCGACCGACCGGAGTGGATACACCCAGACGCAGGATCGCGCCGGCACCGTGCCCGACGGCGCGACCGGCTGGCACACCGTCACGTTCACCGCGAAATAGTCCGCCCGCACACCAATCCGCGGGCACGGGCAGCGCGAATTCCCTTTGAGAACAACGAAACCGTAAATCCGAAGTGGAGTGATTGTTGTGAAGACCGTCCGCCTGGCCGGGATTGCTTTGTCCGCCGCGGCCGCGCTGTCCGTGGCGGCCTGCGGCAGCGGCACCAGTGACAGTTCGAACGCCGCGGGCTCCTCGCCGCTGGCCCCGTCGAGCGCGCCGATGTCCAGCGCGGCGATGAGCAACGGGGTCACCACGAACGCCGACGTGTTCGGCCCCGCGTGCAGCCAGCTGCCGCAGGGCAACTCGCCCGGTTCGCTGGACTCGATGGGCCCCGAGCCCGTCGCTTCGGCCGCGAGCACGAACCCGTTGCTGACCAAGCTCGTCGCGGCGGTGAAGGCGACCAACCTGGTCGACACGCTCAACAGCCAGCAGGCGATCACCGTGTTCGCGCCCGCCGACGCCGCGTTCGACAAGCTCGGCGACGCGAAGTTCACCGAGCTGGCCCAGAACCCGGGCCAGCTCGCGCCGATCCTGCAGTACCACGTGCTGCCCCAGCGCTACGACGCCAAGGGCCTGCAGGCCGCGGGCAGCGTGCAGACACTGAACACCGACGGTGGCCCGGTGAAGATCGAGGGCACCGGCGACGCCATGACGGTCAACGGCGCCAAGGTGCTCTGCGGCAACATCCCGACCAAGAACGCCACCGTCTTCGTCATCGACACCGTGCTCACCCCGGGCCGGTAAAGGGCCCGGCATGAGGCGCCCGGCCGCGCGCGGCCGGGCGCCTCGCTGCTGCCCGGTGCGCCCCGGCGCGTTCACCGGAAACACCGCGCACTGCCGCGGTCATGCTTGTCGGTCCGACGTGTGGCCGAGGAGGAATGAGCATGTCCGCCGATCCCGGTGGCCCGCACCGTCCGATGGCGCGGCGGATGATCCTGGGGACGCAGTTGCGGCGCTTCCGCGAGGTCGCGGGCATTTCCCGGGCACAGGCCGCCTGGGAGATCCGCGCTTCGGAATCCAAGATCAGCCGGATGGAACTCGGCCGCGTCGGCTGCAAGGAA